>NZ_CANMDU010000005.1 GCF_947496775.1 uncultured Maribacter sp.
TAGTGAACTTATAAGAAAAGAATTAAATCAGTTAAGAATGGAACTAGCTGAATCAAAATTTAAAAAACCATTTGAAAGACTAAATCAAACTGAAATGGATTTTGTTAATACCACTTATCCAATGGTAGTGATTGAATAAATACGTTGCCTAACAAAACCTATAAACAATACGGGCTTCGGGAATAGTCGCAGGGTTTGCCTATTTTTATGATGTTCGCAAAATCTTTGGGATTTTGCTTTGGACAGGAAAAGAAAAAACAAAACAAAAAGATTTCGCTATGTGCGTGGCGGAAAGTAAACGCTGGTTTGCTCCCGTACAGTTCATAGCTAAACCGTTGTCCGCAAGTTGACAAATGTACTTTCCTGAAATAGGTTAACTAAAAATTAAGCAATTAATTATAGTCACTTATGAAAACCCAAAAAGAAAACTGGCGAAAAAAAAGCTATCAAAAAGTAAATTTAGACACTAAAATTTTAGTTGTTGACCAAATCCTCAATGGTCAAATATCTACAAACTCAGCGTCTAAAAAATATGATGTTCCTAGAACTACTACTTCTTATTGGTTAAGAAAATACAGTACTTTAGTTCAACAAAATACTGGCATGAGTAAAAACGATGAAATTAAAAGATTAAAGGAAAAGATCGAAGAACTAGAGTTTCTAAAAGACTTCCAACAAGACATTATTGCTGATATGGAACTTATTACAGGAGTGCATCGTTCTGAAATAGGTTGACTAAAAATTAACCTTACTCCCATACATTACAAAATTTCTATAATTTATTTAAATCGAATATTTGTTTTGATAATTTTATACTACAGTATTAATGTTAAATGCTCTTTGCCATTTATACCACAAAAAAGTTGAGATTCTAAAAAGTAAAAAATATTTTGTACGATTGAACTTGTTCAACTTTTTTGTCATTTTCATTCAATTAATTTACACATATAAATCTTTAATGGCAGATTTATTTGAAAATAATAATGAATGATTTAAAAATCTAAAAAGAATTGCTGTATACCACCGGCCAGAAAAAATAATAATTACGAAAAGTTTCTTAATAGAGCTAATTCTTAGCAATCTCTTTTTTATTCTTCAAATATGCAATTCTCATAAACTTAATTTGAGTTAATGAGATAAACCAACATTAGGCAACATGTAATTTAAATAACAAGTAAACTATGAAATCCAAATCTGTTAATTACATTTCATCTCTAACCCCATTAAGAGGATTGGCTGCTTTATTAGTTGTATTATTCCATTACGATATTTGGCTAATGCTTCGTGGATTTCCTCGATTAATAAATCCAAATTATTCATCTATAATATCTAATGGTTATTTATGGGTAGACTTTTTTTTTATTCTTAGCGGATTTGTTATTTGCCATGTATATGGTCAACGACTAGAAAACCAAACCAAAACGGTTATAAAAAAATATTTATGGGCTAGGTTTACACGTCTTTACCCATTACATGTTTTTGTAATGCTACTTTTTCTTTTGCAAACAATAGTGCTATTCTGGTTATACCCCGTATATGCAATTGAAAAATGGCAATGGGCTAGAACTGTGTCAGATTTTTTTATTCATTTGTTTTTTTTACAAACTAGCGGAATTATTAATAGTCCTGTTTGGAATGTAGGATCTTGGTCCATTGCAGCTGAATGGTGGACCTACATTTTTGCAATTGGACTCATTCCATTGTTAAATAAAGGTAAGAATCTAATACATATTCTAGCTCTAATATTGGCTTTATTGGGATTCATTTTTATTGCTAATCAGAACCCCAACCTAAGTATTGATGAGTTTTATGGGTTAGGAACACTTCGTTGTATTTTCGGCTTTACAATTGGTATAAACGTATATCAGGCGTACTCCATTCTATTCAATAAAGTATCAATATGGAGTAAAGATTGGTTATTTTACGCAATGCTTTTATGTTCTTTATCCGTTTTACATTTTGATTTTTACGATGTAATAGTTATTCCTTTTTTTGGAGCTTTTATTCTTTGCGCCTCTCTAAACAAAGGACTACCTTCTAAAATACTGAATTCTAAACCGTTACTTTTTCTGGGTAATATTTCTTACTCCGTATATTTAATACATTTATTTTGGATATACCTGTGGTTGATGTGGTTGGATTTGTACTTTATACCTTCAAACCCCAATATAGTACCCGGTATACCATATAAAATTCTTTGGTTATCTATATTGTTAGTATTAATAATTAGCTCATCCTATTTGACCTATACTTATGTTGAAGTTTCCGCTCAAAAAAAACTAAGACATTGGCGAAAATCATGAGTTATAGTTATTTACAATACCAAAAACAATAGCTTTCCATTTCCTGATAATTAGTATCCAAAATACGGAAAAGAAAAAATAATAACCCTAAAAGTTCAAGAAACCCATGGCTATTAGTACAACATAACGGAGGAATTATATAGTAACCTTAATACTCTCTTTTGTTCTTTGATTATATCTACTCTAAATCGATAAATTACAAACTTAGGACACCAGTAATTAATGTTTTAATAGCCATAAAAGATGTTCCGAATAATTTTATACGATTGCTAAATCTATTTAATTTGACATTTTAAAAGTAAAAAACAAATCAAAACATCTATCTTTAACTTAGACTAAACGGAAACGCGAGAGCCTAACTATATCTCCGTGTTGCCAACAACTTAATAAAACTACGAGCAACAACATATCTAGTGAAAGGTTATACTCTAATTTTCCGTAATTACGTAATACCTTCTTTTTTCCTTAAAATATTATTTTTCTTGAACTGTTTAACTATCCCAAAACCAAAAAACAAGTGTGATTCAAAAACGATATGAAGGCTTTTTAAAAACGGCTCCCCTATGGAAAGGTAATTCTGTTTTTAATCTATTTCAAATAGAAATACATTCAGAACCTGATAAAATTAGCTTCTATATTAATGAAAAATTACGATTAGGAAAATATGTTGAATGCCTAGTTTCTTATGAATTAAAACAACAAAAAGACATTTCTATATTGGCAGAAAATATTCAAATTCAGAAAGATAAAACTACATTGGGAGAATTAGATTGTTTGCTTCTTAAAAACAACACTCCTATTCATTTAGAAATTGTATATAAATTTTATTTATACGATAGTGCTGTTGGAGAAAATGAAATAGAACATTGTATTGGTCCTAATAGAAAAGACTCTTTAAAAGAAAAACTACAAAAACTTAAAAATAAACAATTACCTCTTTTATATACAATAGAATGCGAAAATTATTTAAATAAACTTAAAATGCATTCCAAAGATATTTCGCAACAAGTATGTTTTAAAGCTCAATTATTTGTACCCTTTTCAAAGCAAAATCTACATCTTAAAACATTAAATACAGATTGTATTGTTGGTTTTTATATTCGCCAAAATCAACTGGATAATTTTAGGGAATGCAAGTTTTATATTCCATCAAAGAAAGATTGGTTAATAATTCCGCACACCCATGTAAAATGGTTAAATTTTATTTCCTTTAAAGATATTTCGCAAATCTATGTCGAAAAGAAATTTTCTCCTATGTGTTGGGTTAAACAAAAAAATGGTACCATTAAAAAAATGTTTTTAGTTTGGTGGTAGTTATCAATAACCTCCTAACTTTCTGGTGCCAATTCTACTTCAAGGCCCTCTATATCTTCGGTTATTCTAATTTGACAACCTAATCTGCTATTTTCTCTAACATCAAAAGCTTCAGAAAGC
This sequence comes from uncultured Maribacter sp., assembly GCF_947496775.1. GTDB lineage: Bacteria > Bacteroidota > Bacteroidia > Flavobacteriales > Flavobacteriaceae > Maribacter_B. The sequence continues at coordinate 3,738 of NZ_CANMDU010000005.1, forward strand.
ATTGCTTCTTCTTCATCTTGCATTTCTGGCAATTCTGTATCACTTAATACATAACATTGGCAAGAAGCACACATAGCCATGCCACCACAAACTCCTATAGTTCCCTCAGGAGCAAGTTCATAGGCACTAACAACCTCCATTACGTTCATGTTCATATCTGTAGGTGCTTGTATTTTATGTGCTACACCCTCTCTATCGGTTATCGTAATTGTAATATCAGACATTTAAAAAAATTTACATGCAAAAATAAGTAATTAAGTTCATTAAAAAATAATTCCTACTAATTTAATAGACTAATGAATATTTACAGGTTTTTATTGATGAAATGTGTTTTTTGGGGGCTTTTTTATTTAAATATCTTAAAAAAAGGCCTACAACTTCAAAACTCAGTATTCTCTGCTCATTGAAAAAAACTACAAATAAGAATGTCTTTAGTAGAAGTTAATAATAGATCTAAAAAAGAAAAATTACTGAACAAACAGCTAAAATGCACCTTCTACCCTATTTATGCTATATGGTAATTAGACTGTTTTCATATTATTTCTACCTCATGCAATAAGGTAAAATATAATGCAACCGAGTTGCATTATAAATTATTGTTAATTACTTTTGTAACTAAGTTGCATTAAAGAATTTTTATGATACTAGTAAAACAAAAATCTGATATACTAGGAACTCTTGCGAGTACCTTATGCCTTGTGCATTGTATGGCGACTCCATTTATATTTATAGCTCAAGCTGGTTCCGCAATCTGCTGCCACACACCTCCTACTTGGTGGAAATTTATGGATTATTTTTTCCTAATTCTTTCTTTCTTTGCAATCTACTGGTCCACGAAAACAACATCTATAAAATGGATTAAACCAATGTTATGGATCAGTTGGTTTACATTGCTATTCGTCTTATTAAATGAAAAAATGGGGGTATTCCCATTAGCAGAGGCTGTTATTTATGTCCCAGCCCTTGCTTTGATATTTCTACATCTTTACAATAAAAAATACTGTAATTGTAATACAGATAAATGCTGCGTAGATAAAAGATAAAAAACAAATTTAAATAATCAGGGGCAACCTTTTTTCCGCAAGTATATACCCCCCTCATCTGCAGATGCGTTCTAAAAATACGTAGATAACAAAATAAATAATATAGGGGTATCATTTTTAAAATAATACTACCGGAAACAGGGTTCAACATAACTGATTTCTTCTATGCCTAAATCCTGCTAATAAACCCAACTTTCAGACTTTCAAAAAAAATACGAATACAAAAAAAAGCTTGTAGTGCAGAATATCATTATTGATTCTAATTGTGAACTTCTTTATTTGTCTACAGTGGAACATGAAGAAATGACTTATATTCCTTAGGACAAAGATTAGAGACTATTTTTTTTCAGAAACGAACTTTGATACACTTAAATCTGGATTATAAAATAAACCGAAATCCATTCTACGCTTTAACCTATTCTAAGCATTGCTCACAACTTCCTTGTAATAATACTTGGGAGACATCTACCCTACGATTTGGTATTTTTGGAATATTAAAATTTGTATCTAAACAGTCTACTTTACCACAACGTAAACATTGAAAATGTGCATGAGCATCATGATGTATAGAGGAAGAGCAATTAATACATTTCGCATACCATTTATGACCATTTTTCCCTAAAAACGAATGTAAAAATCCATCATCCTCAAGCCTGTCTAAAATACGATACACTGTAGTTTTATTCATCTGTGAACTCAAGCGTTCTATTAAAGAAACGACAGAAACAGCACTTGAATTTTCATCAAATTCCTTCAACAAAATTTTTACTGATTTCGTCTTTCTAATGATTCCCATTATAATCTTTTATATTTAAATTAAAGAGATTTTAACGTGCTATCTCTTTTATTAGCTATTATTATTTCGCCTGTCTGAGCTATTTATAAATTTATTAAAATAAGATGATGTACAGTCTATAAACACCTCATAAATTTTGAGGTAATTTTCTGTTTTATGTTTAACAGTATGAGAAGACAGCTAAAAAAGGACTTAATAAATCAATTTCCAAATTGTAGTATTCGCCAATATAAAAAAACAACTTTCTCTTTTATCTCAAAAGAAAAAATACAGAAAATAACTATAGTTCATCCGCTACAGTAGAATTATAAACATACCTAATGGTGCATTTAATCTCAATATTTCGCAAATTATTACTTAAAACCGTACACCGTATTACAGTCTTTAGAAAATGTAACTCAAACAATATTAATCTTTATAAGGTAAAGTTACTAATATGCGCTCTATACATTTTTTAAAGCATTGTATGTATGTCATTCACCATATCGTTACGGGAGATACCAATTACTATAGTTTTATAATAATAAATCAACACACAGATGATAAAGATATATGAATATTCCTAACAAAATAATCTCTTTTCTATTTTCGATAAATTCTTTAAATTACGCTCTATAAATATAGAAAGAATTGAATTTTAAAGAATCACATACGCTTATCCTTAACAATGTATCTCGGTTTATAAATTTAACCGAGTTAGAAAAGCAGAAATACATTTCTTTACTGACTGAAGTTAAGGTAGTAAAGAGAGGTTTTCTTATGCAAGCGGGTGAGGTTGCTAAATATGAATATTTCATCACCAAGGGATGTTTGAAAGTCTATACCTTAGATGATGATGGGGCTCCACACATTTCAATGTTCGCTATTGAGGATTATTGGACTGGTGATTTGTCGAGCTTTATGACCAAAAAGTCTTCAAGGTATTATATTAGAGCAACTGAAGATTCGGAATTACTTGGAATTTCTAGAGCAAATTATGATTTGCTGTTTCAAGAGATTCCGAAATTCGAAAGGTTTTACCGCATACTATATCAAAAGTCTTTAATAAGTTATATTGGGCGTTCGAACTACGGGATATCCTTAACCGCGGAAGAGAGATATATTGAATTCAAAAAGAAATACCCTCAAATTATTAATAGAATAACTCAAAAAGATTTAGCAGGATATATAGGAATTACCCCAGAATTTATGAGTAAAATTATCTCAAAGGTTAACCGTATGTAAAAGTCTTAAACTAGTTCATTTTTTTTCACACTTTCTTATCGGAATTTTGAAGTGTGAAAAAAATCAGAATCATATCAGGGGTATTTATAATTGGTTTAGTAAGCTCTTTACAGGCACAATTTACGCAAATAGAGCTATTTTCAGGTTTTGATAAAACAGACTTTACATTACTCTCCAACTATTCAATTAATGACAGTAACAACTTAAGCATAACTACTCTTGCTTTCTTTCATAAATTCAGGAAAAAAGAAAATCAGATTTTTGATGAAGTTGGAGCACAACCTACCTTATTCTTTAACCTTAACAAGAGTATTTCTCTAGGCCCTTCTTTGTACTACAATAGCTTTGGAGGATTTTCAGAAAGATTTTCGGCCAAATTCACGCTGAAAAATTCGAAAGCTTTATTCGTACTTATTCCTACAGTAGCTTACTCAGTAAAGAAAAATGCAAGCCTCGCAGAAATATTCGCGCAATTTCAATTGAGTAGACCGTTAAGTGCAAAGATTTCGTTGTGGCTCAACGGACAGCTTCTAACGGTTTGGGACAAATTTAAAATACACTCTAGAAGTTTCCAGCAAATACGTTTAGGCGCATCTTACAAAGGACATCAAGTTGGTCTTGGGTTAGATTGCGACCAATACGGACCTAAACCTATTCAAAAATTCTCTTTCGGAATGTACTACCGTAAAACACTATAAATCTTAAATATCATGAAAAATCTATTAAAAAAAATAATTACAACACATCCCTATTCGGGGTTCAGTATTGCTCGTTTAACCCTTGGTTTGGTATTATTTCCTCACGGTGCACAAAAACTATTAGGACTCTTTGGAGGTTACGGATATTCAGCGACTATAGAAATGTTCACTATGCAAATGGGTCTGCCCAGTTTAGTAGCATTTTCAGTAATAATGATTGAATTTTTTGGCTCTATTTCCTTAATACTCGGTCTCTTTAGTCGGTTTTGGGCATTGTCACTCATTGGAATGTTCTTAGGTATCATTTTCACAACCCAACTAGAGCACGGATTTTTTATGAATTGGTTTGGTAACCAAGTAGGGGAAGGTTTTGAATATTCACTACTAATCATTGGTTTAGCGCTAATAGTTCTAGTTAATGGAAGTGGAAAATGGTCAATCGACACAATAATCTCTACAAAACAGTAATGCTAAAAAAGCAATCACAATTGCAGGTTGTAACAGTTAAAATTCAATCAACAAAATATTTACAGAGTATCCAGCTACTCTTCTGAAAGATGTAGCAATCTCAACCATTGATTTGAATGATTATACCCTATCAATACACGATGTTGATTTTGAAGAAAAGAATGGCATACCCACAGCAGTAAAAGATTAGAAAAGGGTTTCTGATTGCTTATCAAAACTTCAGGTATCTCAATCCAGATTCTCGGGTAATGCACTTTTCGAACAAATGATACTTCTGGTCGAATAAATGATTGGTAGCATATCTGCACAAATTTGTGTCATCTAAATCAAAATCCATTATAAATCAAAAATTATAATTATGAAAAAAGTAATCACAATTGCAGGCAGTAACAGTCAAAATTCAATAAACAAAACGCTAATAAAGTATGCAGCTACTCTTTTGGAAGATGCAAAAATCTTAAACATTGATTTGAATGATTATGTTCTCCCTATCTATGGGGTTGACTATGAAGCAGAGAATCGCATACCCACAACGGTGAAGAGATTAGATGAAATTCTCAATTCAGCAGACGCATTTATAATCTCATTAGCGGAACATAATGGCTCTTATGCAGCAGTATTTAAAAATATCATAGACTGGCTATCGCGGATAGATATGAAAATTTGGAAGGAAAAGCCTATGCTGCTAATGACTACTTCACCTGGGGAAAGAGGGGGAACAAACGTACTACAATTAGCAAGCAACTATTTTCCATTTCTAGGAGCAAAAATCTTAGAAACGTATTCACTGCCATCCTTTTATGACAATTTTAAAGAAGGAGAAATTATTGAAGAGAATTTAAGAAAGGAATTGAAAGATAAAATCGCTTCATTTTCTAAAGGGCTTTGATAAAAACTATTGCTACTAACCTCTAGGGACTCGTTGAAAAGCAGTTTCTGATTTCCTCTAGAGACTTTAAGTATTTCAATCCAGGTTCTTGTGAAATGAACTTTTCGAACAAATGATACTTCCGTTCGAATAAATGATTGAGAGTGTACCTGCGCAAATTTGTACCAGCATTAACTAGTAAACGAAAAAAGATGAATGTATTAATCAAACTAATTGTCGGAATCTGCTTAACGCATATGGTAGAACTTGATGAGCATATGGTATCGACCGATGATTACAAATCCATCGCATACACCGAGGTGGCAAGTACTAATTCTACCAAGGATAAAGCCTTTAAAATTCTTACTAATAAATGCAATATATGCCATAAAAGTCGTAATCGCAGACGCGTTTTTACTCAGGAAAATATGGATGCTTGGTCACAAGATGTATACAAACAGGTATTCATCAAAAAAAGAATGCCAAAGGGCAAAAAAACTAAACTCACTAACGAAGAATATCAAGATTTATTAACCTGGATATCATCTACAAAAAACAATCAAAATGGAAATCAATTTTAAAATTATCGTACTGATGCTAGGCATCTTATTTACCGGACTTACCGCAGGGTTATGTTTTACATGGTCAAACGCAATAACGCCGGGAATCGGAAGACTAGACGACCTGGGTTTCTTACAATCTTTTCAAGCAATGAATAGAGCCATTATTAACCGTAGTTTTCTCATCACCTTTTTTGGACCAGTAGTACTGCTGTTCATTAACGCTTTTTTCCATCGCAATTCAAGTCCAACGATATTTTGGTCCTATATGCTCGCAGCTATTTTATTCTTAGCCGGAATTGGGCTTATAACGGTTTTCAAAAATGTGCCGCTTAACGAAATGTTAGATAAAACAGTACTCGAAAGTCTTTCGGCAATTGAGCTCAAAGAGTTGCGAACCAAATTTGAGCAGCCTTGGAACCGCTGGCATATTCAGCGTACCATTGCTTCTTTCACATCCTTTTCGCTACTGCTTATAGGATTGATTTATTCAAAATTTTAATGCTTTCGATAAAGGAATTAGAAGCAACAAAACAATCATAATCTAAATGCAGAAATTATGAAAACAGATTTTTATTTACTCTCTACGTATGTTCAAAAGATACAGCTTCTAGCTATCCGACCCCATTTGGATGTTATCGTGGGTACTGGTCAATGGAATTTTGACCTAGAGGATAATCATAAGGTTTTAAGATTACAAAGTAGCCATTCAACCAAAGAGAAGGTGATTCGTTTCCTTAAACGAAATGAACTCTTTCATAAAGAGCTTCATTATTTGGCAAATGAGCAATTTGTACATATAGGTCAAGTAAGACCACTTTCATTTTACAATCAATCTAAAACGAACAGTTATGAAATATTTTAGAGCTATAAGAATTGGAATTATTATCTGGATTATTGGAGTGAGCGTATACAATATATCGTTTTTCTTACCAATCTTAGAAAACCCTGCAAAACAAGCAAACACTGCATTATTCATTGCAGTAATACCATTGGTGTGGTATGGAGCAAGGCAGTATTATGAGAAGGACAATCATACCCAAGGATACAGGGTTGGATTAACATTCTTTTTAATTGCAGCCATTCTGGATGCATTGATAACAGTACCTCTTTTTATTATTCCATACGGAGATTCTCATTACGAATTCTTCACAGACTTGGGCTTTTGGCTGATAGGTCTTGAGTTTATTGCCATATCTGCACTGTATTGGTTTGCTAAAGTCTATACCAAAAGAACCATATCAAATTTTCAAAAATAGAATCAAAAAAGACTTCAAAGGTTGAAGTACAATTATTTATCAATTTAAAAACAAATACAAATGAAAACAGAAAACATCGTAGTAATCGGAGGAACTGGAAAAACAGGTAGCCGAGTTGCAAAAAACTTAAAAGAATCTGGATACAACGTTCGCATTGTGGGTAATAAAACAAATCCTGGTTTAGATTGGGAAAATCAAGAAACCTATGACGCCGTATTAGAGGGTATGGATAGAGCCTATATCGTGTATTATCCAGACTTGGCAGTGCCAGGATCGAAAAAAGCAATAACCATCTTAACGAAAAAAGCTATAACTGCTGGTTTAAAAAAGGTAGTATTGCTTTCTGGTAAAGGGGAGACTGAGGCCGAAGCCTGTGAACAGATTGTCGCTAATTCTGGCTTAGACTATACCTTGGTAAGAGCCTCTTGGTTTAATCAAAATTTTAGCGAAGGTGCCTTTATAGATTTTGTGTTAGATGGTGTCGTTGCACTGCCTATGCCAGAAGCTAGAATTCCCTTTGTAGATGCAAATGATATCGCAGACGTAGTCTCTAAAGTTTTGGTAGATGATTCTTATAACGGACAAACCATCACGGTTACAGGTCCAGAAATGAGGTCTTTTGAAGAAGTTGTCGGGATTATGGCGGACGCCTCTAACAGACACATACAATACGTACCTATTTCTATTGAGGAGTTTAAGGATGGAATGCAAAAAGCTGGATTACCGGATTCTTATGTATGGCTATTCGGCTACCTATTTAAAGAAGTATTAGGAAATCCAGATAACCAAGAAGTTTCTTATGATGTTGAAAAAGTCCTAGGTAGAAAAGCCATCGACTTTACCGAGTATGCAGCAAAAGTGGCAGCAACAGGTATTTGGAAACAAAAAAGTTTAGTATAAAAACATAGCTTTAAAAAGGCTGTGTTAATGTCATGCGCCTAACACAGCCAAAAAAAAGATAAAATAAAATGAGCCTTAACAGTTAATTTGATACCTATCGAAATGATTATTGACGAATTCCATCTGACGCCTAAAGAACCATGAAAAAAACAGATGAAAAAAAAATGATATTAGGATTGATTTTCGGAGCAGGAATCGGGATTAGCGTAGGTATCTTAACCAACAATATTGCAATAGGGATAGCATTTGGAGCTGGCTTAGGTTTGGTTTTTGGAAGTATTATTAAAAAATAGTTATGAAACGATTTTTGAAATATTCTTTTCTATCATTTATACTCATAGCAGTATGGGTGATAGTGATTTTCTTAGGCACAGATAAAGGCTGGTGGTACGCACCATTTACTCAGGAAAATGAGCCTAATAAATTTATCTCCTCAGTACAAGTGGAACTTCAGAATGAGTTCGTCGGAAGTATGGCTATTGGAGTATTCAAAGATGGAAAGATAACGAAGGAATCTTTTCACTCAAATGGTAAGACTGTAGATAGAAACACCGTTTTTCAAGTAGCTTCGTTATCTAAATTTGTTTCTACTATTGGCGTAATGCGACTTGTACAAGAAGGAAAATTAGATTTGGATGCTCCTGTTAGTCGTTATCTCACGAGATGGAAATTACCCGAAAGTGATTTTGATAATAATGAGGTAACCATAAGAAGATTGCTAAGCCACACCGCAGGCTTAACAGACGGATTAGGTTATGCTGGTTTTGAGAATAATCAAGGGGTTCAGTCATTGGAAACATCACTAACCAAAGCTAAAGATGTAGACCCAGGAAGCAACGGTAGAACAGTCGTAGGTACCGAACCAGGAACTGAGTGGATTTATTCAGGCGGTGGATCTACCTTATTGCAACTCATCGTTGAAGAAGTAACAGGGCAAACTTTTGATGCCTATATGAAAACCGAAATCTTTGAACCTTTACAAATGATATCCTCATTTTATGAATGAGATGAAACCTTCCGAAATAGACTATGTAATTTCTATAATTCAGACAGTTCGAAAGCATCTCAGCGGTACTATACAGCACAAGCTGCCAGTGCGCTTTATACCACTTTGGCCGATTTAGAAAAGCTCTTCTATTTTTTCAATGACGACAAGCGCAAACAAAAACCGTTGTCAGCTGAATACCAAAAAATGATGTGTCAAGTCGAAACAAAAACCCTTGGGGCTCCTATCTACGGACTGGGTACATTTCTCTACGCAGAGATAGAAAATGGTGCCTTTATAATAGGTCACGATGGAAAAAACAATCCTCCTATAAATACAGCATTTCGATACAACCCTATAGCAAATGATGGTATTATTATTTTAACAACGGGCAGTACTGATTTTGCAACAAGAATTGCAAGCGACTGGGTTTTTATACATACCGGAAAGGTAGATGCCCTTTTATTTACAATGCAACAGGGTAAAATGTTAAAACGTATAGCAATAGGAAGTGTAATAATTATTCTGGGAGTAATCCTAATTGCACTTTTTAAAGAACATCAAAAAAAAGCAACTAAGTGAAATAGTCAGAATACAAAAATATGTCAGGTCCTCATCACACCCTAAGAGTTCATTCATCAATTCATATAACAACAATCAAAAGATGAAAAATCTGATAGCAGTCTATATAATAATCTCAAGTCTAATTTTTGGGTAAGATAAATTCGAAAATAATTCTGAAACCATTTGGAATCTTCTTAAATATGATAACGGGAGTATTATTGAAGGTACGGGTTATGCAAGTAACATACTTACTCAACTATTCATAAAAAAAACTCAAAGTTCTGAAAAACAAGAGTTTTATTATAGTTATTTTTAATAAATATAATTACTATATTCATGCTACCGCAATTGTTTAGTGCAATTATTCTAGGATATACTAACGTTGCTTTCAATTTTCAGCACCATCTTCTGGTGTACGGGTCAACCCATATATTTTTTTTTCAGTATGACGGTTGTAACTATTGACTAAGATGACGCTGACTATTTTAATTTATATATTAAACAATCTATTTTATTTGGCTAGGCCTGTAGCCAAATTTTTTAGCAAAGGCATTAGAAAATGAACTTAGACTGTCATACCCAACCTGCCATGCAGCTTCTTGTACAGTAGCTTCATTTTCACTAATGAGTTTATGTGCCGAGGCAAGCCTTTCATTTTGAAGGTATTTAAACACAGGAACGCCAAAAATAGCTTTAAATTCTTTTTTGAGTCTAGTAGTATTACATCCAATAGCTTGGGAAAGTTCTGAAAGCGAAGGTGGGTTTTCCAAATTTTCCAAGAGGATATTTTTCGCTTTATCTAGTTGCTCTCTGTGTATTAGTTTCGAGGCTTTTTGTTGTTTAAGAGCTAATTGACCAAAAAAGTGAGATAGCAAGGCAGTAATTTGACTTCTGAAAAACATCATTTTGGTTTTGCCTGAATAGTTATTTAAAAAAATGGCATCAACGATGTTTTCCATCTCAGGTGTCATAAAGAAACTTGGACCTTTAACAAAATGATCTTTAGGATTTGCCAATTCATGTAAAAGGTCAGTAAACAATTCGCCTTCCTCATTAGGTAGTTGCTCTAAACTAGAAAGTTTTGTGGCCACAACAAGGCACTTTAGGCTTTTACCAGGGCTAACAGTATGCTCAAATTCAACTTCTTGATTGGCATAAAAAGAAAGTGCAAGTCCTTTAGTATTGCGAAAAATCTTGCGTTCTTGACCATATTTTACGGTTAAATCAACATTGCCCAAGCCGTAAAAAGCAACGGCAATAAGAGGTTCATCGAAGTAGCATGAATCAACTTCTATTTTATTTGCATTTGCTTCCTCTACAAGAATTACAAAATCTTTGATATGAATAAAATCGCGGTTCATAAGAGAATAATAAATTTACATAAATAAAATGTACTTACAGGGCTAAACCATTTTTAACTGCAAAATTTTCAAACTAGTTGTCCTAAAAGCCTATAAATTACCTCACAAACTACTCATTTTTTAGGCTTATGAATTAAATATCCAAATTAACAACATCTCTTTAACTTTATCCCCCCCTTACTAGTCAAAATATTCGCCTTTTCGTTTCCAGATTTTGAATACCTGAAACAGGGCTTTCAATTACCAAAAATTAGGATGTGCCATATCCATTATGGTACACCACTAAATTTACTTTAAGCTATTTCTTGATTTGAATACTAAAATAATCGAAGCGAAAGTCAAACACAATGGAGTTACCGAAGTAGTGAAAAATTTCGACTAAAAATAGGTAACCGAATAGGTAAGCTTCTGTTGTGATATAAAAGACAATCAAATGAAATTAAAAAATATTCAATTCACTGAAAATCATTTTATTAGCTATTTTTAAATTCTACTTAGAACCCGTTTTGTCAGGGTGACAGGATATAGATAATCCTAAACAGCCATTGATGCAAATAAAGCTTCACTATATTATAAAACAAAAGCTCCAGTTTTCTTAAGAAAGTTTACTTTCTACGAAAACCGAAACATTTATTTAGTCGGGATGACAGGATTTGAACCTGCGACCACTCGACCCCCAGCCGAGTGCGCTACCGGACTGCGCTACATCCCGAAAATAATGTACAAAAATAAAGAAGTCTCCTAGATTATCAACTCTCTTTTTAAAGAAATTATCGTTTTAAACACAACATGATTTTATGCTATCCGTTATTGTTATTCTTTAAAACCCAAAATACCTATGAAATACTACCTAAAAAAATTGAGTTCTGCCTGTATACTACTATTTTGTATTGCATGTAGCAAGGATGAAATAAACACTACCGTCGATAATTCTAGTCCTACTATTTTAAGTGAAGCTATAAATATATGCGAAGCTAAAGGAAACGGTAAACTCTACGAAGTTGGTCCTGGAAAAGAATATGAAAAAATAATTGATGTCCCCACCGAAAATTTAGGCCCAGGAGATGCTATAAGAATTTATGCTAAAAACGAACCCTATTATGAGCGTTTAATTATTAGTACTAAAGGTACTAAGGATGAACCAATTTGTGTTTGCGGAGTTCCAGATGAAAAGGGGAAACTACCAATACTAGATGGTAAAAATTCTAGAGTTAGACCTATTAATTTACACCCATATTTTAACTCAACCACAGCTTATACTGGTATGATTATTATAAACGGCACCTCTGATAACCACCCTGAATACATTACTGTTAGTAACTTACAATTACAAGGTGCAAACCAATATAAGGAAGACGACACCCAGCAAACATACGAAATGGGGACTGAAAATTTAAAGCCTTTTTCAAGAGCTGCTTCTGGAATATATATGAGAGGTGCTCATTTAGAAGTTAACAATTGTATAATTATAAATAATGGTAATGGAATTTTCGGAGCATACAATAGCCCTAAAGACCCATTAATAGATGTTAGGTTAAATAATAATATAATTAAAGAAAATGGTACGTTTAAAGTAGATCGCCAGCATAATATTTATATAGAAGCAGAGGGCTTTGTTTCTACAGGAAATCAATTTGGTCCTATTAGAGAAGGGTCTACTGGAGGAAATTATAAAAGTAGATCTTCCGGAGATGTTATTATGTATAATCGTTTTGTTGGTCCTGCGGGAAGACAAATTAACCTTGCTGAAACAGAAAATGCAGTAGACTATTTTCCGCAATTACCTTCCTTTAAAACAACCTATTTTGCTGGTAACATTATAGAAGGCAGTGCTACTGGTGCTGGAACTATTTTACATTACGGAAATGATGTAGATTCTGCAACACCAGATGGTAAAGGCAATAGAAAAGGTACATTATACTGCTATAATAATACTTTTGTTTTAAAAGGAAATAATAAATTAAGTTATCGAAAAATGTTTTTTGACCTTACTTTTTGTGAAGGAAAATTAAAAGCTTTTAACAACATTCTATATTATCAAAATGATAGTACCGATCCAGACATACACGTGAGTATATTAAGAAATTCTGGAACGGCCGAAGTATTTTCTAACAATTTAATTACTACATCAACCCGAGCTTCATATAGCACTAGATATACTGGTGAAGACCAAAAAAGATGTGGAAATAGCAGCCTATTATTCGAAAAGGTAGAAGGAATGATGATTCCCGATGAAGATTTCTTACTAGACTCTTCTAAAGCTTACTTACTTCAAAATAATTCTAAGGCAATTGACGCTGGTATGGAAATTCCGGCCGACGCAAAAAAATTAGAATATCAATTTAAACTTCCAAATGGTGTAGAGCCAAGAAAAATTAATGGCGAATCTATAGATATAGGTGCCTACGAGTTTTAGGTATTTATTTTAAAGTTCATACTAAAAAAGCAGTATATAGTATCATATGCTGCTTTTTTTATAGGAATATTTTACTCCAAACTTTCTAACCATTCTAGCAAACGGTCTGTCCATACTCGTAAATGAACATCTTTTTCTCCTAATGAAAACCCGTGCCCGCCTTTTTCGTAAAGATGCAGAATAGACTTCCCTTCCCCTTTTACTGATAACATCGTATGAAAAAACTCACTATTTTCTCTTGGTACAGCTTTATCATCTATGGCGTGGACAAGAAATGTTGCGGGTGTATTTTCATTAACATGAAGATGACTAGAATACTTTTTAACCAAGGCTTCGGATGGGTTCTCTCCTAACAGGTTTTTTTTAGACCCATTATGTGTTTTTTCTCCCATAGTTATTACAGGATAAATTAAAGCCATGAAATCTGGTTTTGCACTTAAATTATCCACACTGTCCATTGGATTATAAACTTTTTTGTTATACTGGGTTCCTAAAGTGGATGCTAAATGGCCTCCAGCAGAAAACCCAATCACACCTATCTGATTTTTGTTAATTCTCCAGTCATCTGCTCTACTTCGCACCAATCGCATTGCTCGTAGCGCATCTATTAGCGGTACCTTATGTTTTTTGGTTTGTGTTTTATCTGATGGTAACCTGTACTTAACCACGATACCTGCAATGCCATGCTTATTCAAAAATTTAGCAATATCAGTTCCTTCCCAATCGTAAGCAAGTAAACCATAACCGCCTCCTGGAAAAATTAATAAGGCTTTACCTGTAGCAATAGATTCATCTGGTAAGAATACTTCTATAGTAGGTTTTTGAACGTTTTTTATTCTTAGAATATTAGTTTGCTCATGTACTTCTTCTATATTAGTTTCTATATGATTTGGAATTTTATCGTCTGGCCATAACGCTATTATATTTTTATTTGATTCACAACCAAAAAATCCAAAAAATCCAAAAAATATAAACACCATTAAATATTTTTGAAGTTTAATTAACATCCTTACACTCCCATTTAAAATCAGCTATTTTATCATTACTAGCTGCTCGTAAATTATAATGCCACCATTCTGTCCTAATGGACCAAAAACCATGTTTTTCCATGGTTTCTTTTAGTAATTTTCTATTCTCCAATATCTCTTTTGGTAAATCTAAATTATCATGATACGCTCTTTTTCCAAAAAAATCAAAATCTGTTCCCATATCTAGTTCTTCTCCTTCTAAAGTTACCAAAGTAATATCTACAGCACCTCCTTTATTATGAATAGAACCTTTTTTAGGGTTTGCTACATATTGTGGATTAGGAACAATTTTCCACATTTTATACTGCACAGAATTTGGTCTATAACAATCAAAAAACTTTATTTTTACGCCTCTTTTAAGAAATTCTTTATTTGCTGCTATTAAAGCTTTTGCCGTTTTTACTCTTGTATAACATTCTGCACAATCATACACCTTTGCTTTTAAAAAATTATTTTCTGTAGCATAACGCATGTCATATGCAAAATCATTACTATAATCTGCCAAACGTATAAAAGTAGAATCTGCTACAGCATTAAACAATTTTAATTTTTGCTCTTCTGGAATTATAATAGTGATTGGCTTTTCTTCTTTAATACTATCAATTATAGCTGTTTCTAATTTTTCTGAAGATTTTGTTTCTTTTATTTTCTCCTTACATGAGAAAAAAATACATAAACATAGAACGGTTAATATTCTCATTTTACTATTTAGATTTTCTATTAAAACAGAAAGGTACTATATATTTTTAGAACTTTATATAACAAGAAAAACCAATTTCTAAGTACGATTAGAAATTGGTTTTTTAATGATAATTTATACTTTTTTAGTCTAAACCTTTTAAATACTCTAAACTTTGTGGCACTTGTTCTACCACTCTAGAAGATTCGTCTTCTATAAACATATATTCTACTCCAAGCTTTTTAGCCTCTGCAACAACACCAGCAATATCTATTTGTCCTGTTCCTAAAACCACATTAGTTTCTCTATCTTCACTACCTGTATTATTACCAACAACACCTTTAGCCATATCTTTTAAATGTAATAGTGTAACTTTTTCTGGATACTTTTTCATTAAAGCCAATGGGTCTTCTCCTCCATGTTGCACCCAGAACAAATCCATTTCGAAAGTAAAATGTTCCGCATTCTCCATCATATAATCAAAAAGAGTTCCGTTTTTATAAGGTCTAAACTCATATCCATGCGCATGATAAGCTAAAGTAATTCCGTTTTCCTTTAACAACTTCCCCGCCTTATTAAAAACTTCTGTTGCATGCTTGGTTTCTGCTATCGCAAAATCATTTTCGTTATGAGGCACCCAAGCACACATAACGTACTTTGCTCCATAAGCCTTAGCGCTTTCTACTACTTTTTCTGGAGAATCTTCTAAATCTTTAAATGGTGCTCCGATACTAACCATTTCTAGATTGTTCTTTTTAAGAAGTCCGTTAAATTCATCAAAAGGCATTCCGTAACTATCTCCTCCTTCAATCTTAGTAATTCCCCAATCTTTTATTGTAGCTAGAGTTCCTGGAATATCTGTTTTAAACTGATTTCTTAAACTCCATAATTGAATACCTATTTCTTGCGCTGAACTTTGTAAAGTTCCAAATCCTAAAGCTAATACAAGTACTGCTTTGTATTTTTTACTAATTTTCATTCTTATTTCTCTTTTATTTAAGTTACTAAATTACCATTTTCATCCCACTTAGCAATAATTGATCGTTTACTTTGATCTACACATTTGGCCAACCATTCTTCCTCATAAGATACATTATACTCCGCTAAAACTTCTTCTGGAACACCATCCCATACATTAGGCATATTACCTTTATACCCGATATCTTCAATACCAATTTTGCTTGTATAATACCCTGTTAAAGTAAGATTCCTAACCAAAGAAAAAAATTGAATTTCTAAAGGTCTTTCCTTTTCCGGAACATCGATATCTGGGTACGCTAAAGTATCTAATATCTCTTTTTGCTGTATTTCTGTTATGGTTTTAAATTCAGCTTGAAAATCTGCATTACTCTTATGGTCTAACCACATAAGACCACCTCTTAACGTAGGCTGATATTCTGGAATATCTTTTGCCATAAATTCTATAAAGTCTGGCACCTCTGCTTCTATCGCTCCTCCAATTGTTGCATTGGCAGGCAATACTAAATTACATAGAACGCCCAAACTTTCTTTTTCATGAAGATTAAAAAATTCCTTGGCATTTAGCTCTGCAATTAATTCTTTTTCTTTTGGAGTTCTACCAAAGTGTTTTTCATTAACTTCAACAGTAGATTCAACCAAAGGTTTTTCCTTCCCTGGTTTGCAGCCATTTACAGCCAATCCACCAGCAACCGAACCTAAAATAATTGATTTTATACTTTTTCTTCTGTCCATTTCTTTAGATGTTTTGTTGTTTCAATTGCTCTATGATATAGTCGGATGTTCTCCAAGACAGTGCTAAAATTGTCCACGTAGGGTTTTTATCCGCTTGTGATACAAATGGACCTGCATCGACTATAAACACATTATCTACTTCATATAATTGTTGGTGTTGATTAACTACAGATGTTTTTGCATCATCGCCCATTCTAGTAGTGCCTACTTCATGAATTATTCTACCTGGGGCTAATAATCCATATTGCTCTTTCTTGCTAGGCCTTTCTTGTAATACATGCCCCCCCATATTATGAAGTATTTCTTCAAAAGTCTCATGCATATGTTTTGCTTGTTTTACTTCAAAATCGGACCATTTGTAATGAAAACTTAAAACCGGTATCCCAAATTCATCTACCACCGTTGGGTCTATTTCGCAATAATTATCTTTCATAGCTACCGATTCTCCTCTACCAGAAACCCCTACTACAGACCCATAGTATTTTTTCACATCTGTTCGTAAACTCTCTCCATAGCCTCCTACTTTTTCTCCTAGATATTTATTTAAATCATTAGGATTAAATCCAAACCCATAGTTTGGCATTCCTAAACCTCCCCATTGTTCTATATGATATCCTCTCGGAAAATCTAAATTTTTATTATCTAACCACCATGGCGTATACACATGCATACCTCCTACGCCGTCTTCATTATAAGTTTTTCTGTTCATAAGATCGGGTATAAAAGCAGACCTACTTGCACCTGTAGAATCATGAAGATATTTACCAACAATATTACTCCCATTACCTAATCCATTAGGATGTTGCTTACTCTTAGAATTCAATAATATTCTTGCAGAACTACAGGCCGAAGCAGCAAGTATAACCACTTTACCTTTTAGTTTATACTCTTTTCTGTCTTCTTTATTTATATACGAAACTCCTGTTGCTTTTCCCTCGTCATTTGTAGTAACTTCACGAACCATTGCATTCACAAAAAGATCTATTTGTCCGCCATTCTTTTGAGCAGGAAATATTAAACATGTGCCAGACGAAAAATCTGCATATACTTGGCACGCTCTGGAGCACTGACCACAATAAAAACAAACCCCACGTTCCTCATTAATTCTCTTTGTAAGCATTGACATTCTTGAGGGAATTACAGGAATATTACTTTTTCTTGCTCCTTTTATATAAAATAGCTCGTGCAATCGAGGTTTTGGAGCTGGTAAAAAGAAACCATCAGGATCGTTACGGAGTCCTTCTTTACTACCAAAAACACCAATTAGTTTATCTACTTTATCGTAATATGGCTTAACGTCATCATACCCAATAGGCCAATTATCTCCTAGCCCATCAATGTTTTTTTTCTTAAAATCGTCTGGGCCAAAACGCAAAGAAATACGTCCCCAATGATTGGTTCTACCCCCTAGCATTCTGGATCTAAACCAATCGAATTTTGTTCCATTTTTTCTTGTGTACGGCTCCCCTTCAATCTCCCACCCTCCATAAGCACTGTCGAAATCGCCAAATGGCCTTACCGTACTTGCTCCTCGTCGAGGAGATTCATACGGCCATTTCAGCTGTGTTTGTTGTTCCGGGGATTTGGGATCAAAAAAAGGGCCTGCCTCAACGACAGCAACTTTTAGACCTGCATCCCCTAAAATTTTTGTGGCCATGCCACCACCAGCTCCAGAGCCTACAATGATGACATCATAAATTTTAGATGATTCTTTAATTTGCATTTGTTAGTTGTTTGTTAATTTAATAATTGATATAAACTGTATTGCACATAAGATAAACAACAGATGTAAGTCTATTGACATTCGTTTATATTTTATGGCAACTTCTTACTTTTGAAATTAATAATCCGTTTTAATTTTTTTATTAAAAGGTAATTTAAATTGATATAGTACGTCATTTGCATCTTTATCCTCCAAAACATCTAATCCATATATAATTTTAGTGGTGTCTTCGTAAACAAATGTCCCAAAAACACGGTCCCAAATAGAAAAAATATTACCGTAATTAGAATCTGTCCAAGGGCGTTCAAAATGATGATGAAATTTATGCATATTTGGAGATATAAAGAGAAGGCTTATCCCCTTATCTAACCATAATGGCAATGAAATATTAGCATGTGAAAAGAAAGTGCAAAAAATTGTAATTATCCTATAAATTACATAATAAGCAAATGGCAACCCTGCAATAACAACAGCTATTAACGCAAAAAACTCTCTCATCAAAAAATCTCCTGGGTGATGCCTTGTTCCGGAGGTAACATCTAAATGAGTATCGCTATGATGAACCATATGAAAACGCCACATAAAACCAATTTTATGTAGCAAAAAATGGGCTATATACTGTGCAATAAAATCTAAGATTAAAATACTAATTATTAGTTCTAACCATGTGGGCGACACAAACCAGTTTAACAACCCAAAATTGCTTTTTTCTAACCAAAGGAAAACACCTACAGTTAGTATTCCAAAAAGAACATTAATAACAATGGTACAACCCAAAAACACAAAATTAGGAAGTGCATGTTCCCATTTAGTATATTGCAGTTTACGTAACGGATACAAACCTTCTAAAGTCCAAAATAGTAACACACAAGATACTATCCAAACTAACTTTTGAGGGCTACTCAAATTGGCAAAAAACAATGTTAATTCTTCCATAGTCCCTTTATATTAAAATTTACTTCGTATAAGGTACTTATTATTATAAGCATTCTACTTGCTTCATATCGACAAAAAACAATACTTTTTTTTCAAAAACTATTTTTATCTTGTAAAGTATAAATAATTTCATGGCTGTATTCTTATGAGTAATTTAAAAAATAAGTTTCTAGAAACATATACTTTACAAAAAAGTAATCAGCAGAATATTGCCAATTCTAATTATAAGCAACGCATAAGAAAACTAAAACGATTAAAACGTGCTTTAGAAAGTACCCATCGAGAAAAAATTTGTAATGCCCTTTATCATGATTTTAAAAAACCTCTAGTAGAAACAGAGCTAACAGAAATTTATCCGGTAATCGGAGAAATAAAATTTGCCATTAAAAATTTAAAAAAATGGACTAAAAAGAAAAAAGTTACCACTCCTTTATCCTTATTAGGTTCTAGCTCCTATATTCTTTATGAACCAAAAGGAGTTTGTCTGTTAATATCTCCATGGAATTTTCCTATAAATTTAACTTTTGCCCCTTTAGTTTCTGCTATAGCTGCAGGTAATACTGTGATTATTAAACCCTCGGAACATTACCCAGAAACATCTAAAATTATGGGCGATATTATTTCAGATCTCTTTAAACCCAATGAAATTACCTTAATACAGGGGGATGTTACGGTTTCCCAAGAATTATTACAACTACCTTTTAATCATATTTTCTTTACAGGATCTCCTAGTATTGGAAAAATAGTAATGAAAGCTGCTGCAGAGCACTTAACCTCTGTTACTTTAGAGCTTGGAGGCAAATCGCCTACCGTAATTGATGAAACCGCAAATATTGAAAAAGCTGCCAAACGTATTGCTTGGGGAAAATTTATAAATAACGGACAAGTGTGTGTAGCTCCTGACTATGTTTTAATCTCTAAAAAAGTAGAAAAACAATTTGTAAAAGCCATTAAAAAACAAATTGAATATTTTTATGGTACTAATGCGCAGGTATCCGAATCTTACTGTAGGATAATTAATTCTAAACATTTTACTCGATTATTACAACATATAGAAGATGCCAAAGATAAAAATGCCACTATTGCATTTGGAGGTGTAACTAATGAAAAAGAGAATTACATTTCTCCTACCCTTATTACTAACCTTCCAAAAGACGCCTCATTGCTAGAAGATGAAATTTTTGGTCCTATTTTACCAATTCTTACTTATGAAAAATTGGAGGAAGCCATTAATTATATAAACGCAAAAGACAAACCTCTTGCACTCTATATTTTTAGTCAAAATAAAAAAAATACCGAATATATTATAAAAAATACTAGGGCTGGGAGTAGCTGCGTAAACCATGTTGTTTTACAATATTCTAACCACCATTTACCGTTTGGCGGGAGTAATACCAGCGGCATAGGAAAAGCTCATGGTTTTTATGGTTTTCAAGAGTTCTCAAACATGCGTTCTATTCTAAAGCAACATACCGTTAGTGCCACGGAATTATTATATCCACCATACACAGAAAGAAAGAAAAAACTAACAAATGCCACTATAAAATGGTTTTAGAAATCTACTTTTCTAATTTTCTTGTAGACTCGCGAACTATCAAGCTTGTCTTTATTACTTTAGTCTCATAAGCTTTGTAAGTTTCTGGTTCTTCTATTCTTTTAATCAGCATTTTTGCAGCCATTTCACCAATATACTTTCCATGTTGACTAACCATAGTCATTGCAGGTGTTACGTATTGAGAAAGTTGACCATTAGTAAACCCAATTATAGAAATATCTCCAGGAACACTATATCCTCTTTCTTTTACAATACTTTGTACTTGAACCGCCGTAATTTCATCTAAACAAAGAAGAGCGTCTACTTTTTTATAGTTTAACAAAAAAGACATTTCTAAATCTAAATCTTGTTTGGGTCCAATATTCAATATCATACCTTCATCAAACAAAATGTTATTCTTAAGTAGGGCTTTTTTGTACCCCTCGATTCTTAATTTCCCGATATTAGAATTGCTAATTGGAGTGACCACTGCTATGTTTTTACATCCAATATTTATAAAATATTCTGTGGTTTTAAATCCGGATTCGTAATCATCTACAACTACTTTATCGCATGCAATTAAATCTGTTACTCTATCAAAAAGAACCAATGGGATTTGACTTTCCGCTATTTCTTTTAAATAGCCTATGTTTTTGTTTAATCTAGAATCGTCGGTTAACGAAATTATAAGTCCGTCTACTGTTCCAGCATCCAAAACCTCTAATGTTTTCCCTTCTTTTTCATTAGATTCGTCGCTAACACAACTGATTATACTATACCCTTTTTCATTCGCTATTTGTTCTATTCCGTATAGTACTTGAATAAAGAAATAATTAAGAATATTAGGAACTACAACCCCAATAGTTCTTGTACTTTTATTTAATAAGTTTAAAGCTAATTTATTAGGTTTATAGTGCTTTTCCTTAGCATAAGTCTGAATTTTAAGTTTAAGTTCTTTACTTATTTCATGACTGTCTCTTACCGCCTTTGAAACCGTAGAAATAGAAACTCCAAAATGCTCTCCTATATCTTTAAGTGTTATTTTTTTCATAGCAATATTTAAATAATCAGAACTATTTACTTTGTTTTTCTTATTCCTAGGGAGGTTCACTCAAATAAAAATTTAAAAAAGCAGCTAAGAAAGCCCCTTAACTGCTTTTCTAAAATTTAAATATATTGATTTATTATATTCTCGAATAATTCTTGTTTACCACTCTGTAATTTTAGCTCCCCATTTTCTTGAGCAATTTTATACAAGTCTGTAAAGTCTAATTTTCCGTCTTCAAAATCTTTTCCTTTTCCACTATCAAAAGAAGCATATCTTTTTTCTCTTAAAGCGTCATACTGAGAATTAGAAATAATAGCATCTGCGGTTAATAAAGCTCTTGCAAAAGTATCTGCTCCTCCAATATGCGCTAAGAAAACATCTTCCATATCCGTAGAGTTTCTTCTAATTTTTGCATCGAAATTAACTCCTCCACCTTGGAGACCTCCTGCTTTTAAGAATACCAACATTGCCTCCGTTGTTTCTTGTATATTATTAGGAAACTGGTCGGTATCCCATCCGTTTTGATAATCGCCACGGTTGGCATCTAAACTACCTAACATTCCTGCCCTAGCGGCAACTTCCATCTCATGCTGAAAAGTGTGCTGCGCTAAAGTTGCATGATTAACTTCAATATTCATTTTAAAATCTTTCTCAAGGCCATATTCTTTTAAGAATCCTATAGCTGTAGCAGAATCAAAATCGTATTGATGTTTCATTGGTTCCATAGGCTTAGGCTCTATAAAGAAATTTCCTTTAAACCCTTGTGCTCGTGCATAATCTCTTGCCATTCCTAAAAACTGGCCCATATGATCCAATTCACGTCCCATATCTGTATTTAATAGAGACATATACCCTTCTCTACCTCCCCAGAAAACATAATTTTCTCCTCCTAAAGCTATAGTAGCGTCTAAAGCCATTTTTATTTGTCCGCCTGCTCTTGCCATGACAGTAAAGTCTGGATTGGTAGCTGCACCATTCATGTATCTTGGATTAGAAAAACAATTAGCCGTTCCCCAAAGTAGCTTAATACCAGAAGCTGCTTTTTTCTCTTTTATATATTCTGTAATTATAGCTATTCTTTTTTCTGATTCTGCAAATGTTGGCGCTTCTTGAATTAAATCGAAATCATGAAAACAAAAATAATCGAACCCCATTTTACTTATAAATTCAAACGCCGCATCTGCTTTATCTTTAGCTGCCTGTATTGGGTCAGAGGACTGGTCCCAAGCGAAATTCTGAGTTCCTGGGCCAAAAGGGTCTGACCCCTGTCCGCAGAACGTATGCCAATATGCTATGGCAAATTTAAAATGCTCGCGCATTGTTCTACCAGCCACAACTTGTTCTGGATTATAATATTTAAATGCCAATGGATTATCCGATTCTTTTCCTTCAAATTTAACTTCTCCAATTCCTTTAAAATATTCTTTATCTCCTAGTAATGCCATTTTTATTTTTCGTGTTTATTTATTCGTGATTAATTCTAGTTCTTGTTTCCAGTTTGCGTACGCTTGTATATAAAGCTCTTTATCTTTAAATGGCGTAAATGTCATTACATAATCATTATCCAAAATAGAGTTACTAAATTTCTTAAAATCTCCCAAATGCAAATCCGCCGCTCTTGCAGCTCCTATGGCCCCTGTTGTGTTGTATATTTCTATTTCGTGCTCTATTAAAGTAGCTATGGTATTTGCAAAAATTTCGGATCTAAAAAGATTATCGTTACCAGCGCGTATTACATTTACATTAATACCGTCTGATTTTAATATGTTCATACCATAGACAAAAGAAAAGGCTATTCCTTCTAATGTGGCTCTACAAATATGTGCTTTAGTATGATTATTTAAATTTAAGTTTACTACTCTAGTTCCTATTTCTTTATTATTTAGCATTCTTTCTGCCCCATTACCAAACGGTATTACACAAACACCATCGGAGCCTACCGATATTTCAGATGCCAAAATATTCATCTCTTCATATGAAGAAACGGCTAAATTATTTAGCAGCCATCGATATTGTATTCCCGCGCCATTTATACATAATAACTTACCAATTCTTGGGTCCTCGCCTTTTTTGTAATTTACATGCGCAAAATTATTTACTCTAGAACTTTCTTTTCCAGATAAACTATTTGTGACTGCGTAAACCACACCAGAGGTCCCTCCAGTAGCTGCTACCTCTCCAGGATTTAATACATTTAAAGAAAGTGCATTATTCGGTTGGTCTCCTGCTCTATAAAATATGGGAGTTCCTGCTGCTAAACCACTTTCTTTTTCTCCTTGCGCATTTACTTGCGATTGATTGGAAAAAGTATCTACAATATCTGGTACTAAATGGCTATAGACCCCATAGTATTTCAACAGAAAATCAGCCACACTATCCTTTTTAAAATCCCATAGTATTCCTTCCGATAATCCTGATATAGTAGTATTCATAATATTAGAAAACTTATACGCTATATAATCTCCCGGAAGCATAAATTTATAAACTTTCTTATATATGTCTGGTTCGTTCTCTTTTACCCATTTTAATTTGGATGCCGTAAAATTCGCAGGAGAGTTTAATAAATATTGCGCACACTTATCTTCTCCTATTTCATTAAAAGCTCTATTACCAATTGAAACAGCTCTACTATCGCACCAGATTATAGATTTACGTAGAGGATTGCCTTCTTTATCCAAAACAACCAAACCATGCATCTGGTATGAAATACCTACTCCTTTTATTTGCTTTCTAGAAACATTGTACTTTTTCTTTATACGGCGTATTCCTTTACAAACATATTCCCACCAGTCTTCGGGCTTCTGTTCAGCCCAACCATTTTTAGAAGCAAACATGGACATTTCGGTTTCTGGTTCTTGTATTACTCCTAAACTTTTTCCTGTTTCTACATCCACCAAAGCTATTTTAATAGATGAGCTTCCTATATCTAAACCTACATAATACATATATTCTGATGTATTTATTTTCATAATTTATAATTGACGTCTGCCCCCTTTCAAATATAATTCAAAGACGTACTAAAACGCATATTTTAAAAGTTCTAAGCATTTGTTACAGAGATAAACAACTTCTCAACAAAAATTAAAAAAACCACGTTATAATAAGCATATCGGGCAATTACAAATATTTTCGTACTATACGAAAGTTTTCGAAAGGGTTTTCGTAATTTTTTCATCAAAAAAACAAAAATTTCGTTTTTAACCTAAAAAAACGTCTTCCTTAGGGAATCTTATTGCTTAAACTTTATCGTGGTATGGTTCTTGTTTTATTCTATTATCTATTACAATAGTATTCTTTTTGTAAATGATAAATATCATTTTGTATATGGGGTATTTGTCACAGATTTGTTAAAAGTCACATGCCTTTTGCATAGAACATTACTTTTTCCTAATCACAAACTATAATATTGTTTTATCCATTGACAACTTAAAACACTAACGATGACTAACTCGGCTTTAAATTGCATTATCATAGATGACTCTCCTACGCAACGCTTGTCTATTTCTAAAATGATAGATAGGCACCCTAATTTAAATTTAGTAGAAACTTATCCCAATGGTATTGTTGCTCAACAAGACTTAATCTCTAATAAAGTACACTTGGTTTTCTTGGATATAGAGATGCCTATTAGTAGTGGGTTCGATTTTTTAGAAGAACTAGAAAACATGAAAGGTTTAAAACACAAGCCTCAAGTTATACTTATTGCCAGTAAAGCGGATTATGCATTAAAGGCTTTTGATTATACTATTACAGATTATTTACAAAAACCCATAAATAAACAGCGCTTTTTTGTGGCAATAGACAGGGTCTTAAAATTAAAAAATCAAATCGCAGGAGCCTCTCAAGAGCAACCATATATTCTTGTTAATAGTAATTTACAAAAGGTAAAAGTGTTTTTAAACGAAATAAAATGGGTTGAAGCTTTAGGAGATTATATCAAAATAATTACAAGTGACAAATCTCTACTAGTACTCTCTACTATGAAAGATTTTTTAACTAAATTACCCGACAATCAATTTGTACGAATACACAAGTCATACATTGTAAATGTCGTAAAAATAGAAAACTTCTGTAGTAATAGTGTTGAAATATGTAATAACAAAATTCCTATGAGCAGAAGTAAAAAGAATGAATTAGAAAACATTTTGGAACATCATTAATTATAAATTACTTTCTATCGGGTATTACTAAAAAAGGAATATCTAAGTTATACGCTACCTTTTTAATGACGGGTTCGTGAGTTACATTTTCAAAAAACGTATGGCTATATTGTACCATTGCTAACATATCTATTCCTAATTCTTCTAAGAATAGTTTTATTACATCTGCTTTAGTAGAAAAATTAGGCATCCAATGACTGGAATGCTTCAAAGGTTTTAAAAACGCTTCCAAAAAGTTTTTGTTTGCTTGCTGCTCCTTAGTTAATTTACCTTCATTATTAACGTGCATTACACAAATTCTAGAAGAATTATATTGCGCCAAGGTCAGCAATGGTTTTAATACTTCTGCATTAAATGGGCGTCTATAATCTGTAACAAAAGCTATTTCTTTTGGAATACTAAATTCTATCTCCTTCGGTACTATTAAAATAGGGCAATTTTTAACATTTTCTACTACCCTTAAAGTGTTACTTCCTAAGAAAATTGCCTTTAACTCTGAACATCCATGATTACCCATTACCACCAAATCTATATTTTCTTCATCGATAACTGTACAAACACTTTTTACCAAATCTCCTTTTTTAGAAATCGTTTTCAACTTATGTTCTGGGTTATTATAATCTAGTTTTATTCTATGGCATGTATTCTTTAAGCCAACAATAGAGTCTTCTTCTAACTGCTCTGTTAATTGACTTACAACTCCTTTGCTCCATAAAGATTTATCTTCTGGATAAGCATTTAATAAATAAAAAGTGCATTCGCTATTTTTTACAAGTTCGGTAGCATGAAAAAAAGCATTATATGCATTATTAGAAAAGTCAGTGGGAACTAAAATATTTTTCATAACATGTAAATAAGATTATCGAGCTAAGTTTTGTAATACTAAAAAAGGAATTTTTATATGTAATCCTAATTTATCTATAGTAGATTCGTACAACATTTCGTCTACATAAGAATGCCTGGAATTAACAATTACTAACATATCTATATCCTTGTGAACAATGTATTTAGATATAGCCATAGACTTATCTTCTATAGCCATAGTTTCAAAAACTAAATTGGGTTTCTGTAAACACTCCTTCATAAATTTTTGGTTATCCTCTTGTCTTAAGGATAATTTTCTTTCTGCATTAATATATAAAACATGAATTGTAGACCTATACGAACCTGTTAATTCGCACAATAGTTTTAATTCTCTTCTCTTATACGGAATTAAATAATTAGTAGGAAAAAGAACTTCTTTAGGAGGATAATATTTATATTCTTCTGGTATTGTTAATACAGGGCAGTTTACAAATTTAAGTACGCGTAAAGCGTTACTTCCAAATGTAATTTTCCGGTCATTAGTACCTCCTCTTGTTCCCATTAGAACAATATCCATATTTTCTTGATTCACCAAATCATTAACCGCGTCAACGAGAGTTTCAAATGCAGGAACTGTTTTAAATATATGTCTAGGATTAGGGGAATATTCTTTTATTTGTTCAGTTATTAATTGTAAACCTAGTAATACTTCTTGATAGCATTTATCTTTTATTTCTTCTAATACTAACCTTTCATTTTTAACATCAATAGCATATACTTCATCGGCATAGGCATGTAGAATGAAAAATTCGCACTTCTCGTATTTAAAAATTTGGCATGCATATTTTAACGCATTAAATGCATTTTCCGAAAAATCTGTAGGAACCAAAACTTTTCTCATGTCAAATACTACTTAACAAATAAACTACCTATTAACAATCTCCGAAAAGCGATATGAAGCGATTAATTCTAATTTTAACTCAATTCTCAGAGTATGTCTATCTGGATTATTGAATAAATATAACAGCATTACAATTAAAAAACCATGACATTCATCAGTTACAAAAAAAACCTTTTTTACCTTTGCAATAAGTACTATACTATGAAAAGTAACTTTCAAAAAATTATTGAATCGGACACTCCTGTATTAATAGACTTTTTTGCAGAATGGTGTGGTCCCTGTAAATCTTTAGCTCCTATTTTAAAGGAAGTAAAAGAAAATCTTGGAGATAGCGTTAAAATTATTAAAATTGATGTAGATAAAAACCAAACCCTATCTCAAAAATACCAAGTACGTGGCGTCCCTACAATGCTCATTTTTAAAAATGGAAAACAAGTTTGGCGACAATCGGGTGTTGTTCCTAAGCAAGAAATTGTAAATACTATAAAATCTTTTTATTAATTATCCATCTCTTTTTTTGAGGAGTATACTATTACATTAGGCTTCCGTTTTAAAAAACAAAGCTACTATTATTTCTGTTTTCCCTTTTTTTTCTTTGGAAAAACAAGTCTATTTATGCTACCATCTTCAGCAAAAGTAATCTCATCAAAACAAATAGACCTTCTGTAATTGTCCCCAGATAAATTCATATTATGATAGAAAATATACCATTTACTATTGTACTCTACTATAGATCCATGAGATGTCCACGAATCTACTGGATCCATAACTTCTCCTTTAAAATCATACGGTCCTAAAGGTTTTTTGCTTGTGGCATATACCAAGGTGCTTTCTTTTCCCCACCCATTGGAATATATAAAATAAAAAGTGTCCTTTCTTTTAAAAACCCAT
This sequence comes from uncultured Maribacter sp., assembly GCF_947496775.1. Taxonomy (GTDB): domain Bacteria; phylum Bacteroidota; class Bacteroidia; order Flavobacteriales; family Flavobacteriaceae; genus Maribacter_B. The sequence continues at coordinate 32,297 of NZ_CANMDU010000005.1, forward strand.
GGTCCTTCACCATAAAAACCACCGAAGTTTTCTTTATCGTTTTCAATACCATTAATTTTAACAGTACTAATATCGCCATCTAACTCGGTCATATTATCTTGTAATTTCACCGCTCTTAACTCTCTACAACCAAAAAACATATATGCTTGCCCATTATCTATTAAAATTGCCGGGTCAATTGGTTCTGGTCCTATTTTTTCTACCTGTCCCGTATTATCTATTAATGGTTTTCCAATTGCATCTTTAAAAGGACCAATAGGAGAATCACTAATTGCTACTCCAATTTTTGTCCTTTCTACCGGATAATAAAAATAATAAGTGCCATTACGTTCTATACAATCTGGTGCCCAAGCCCATTTTTTTGCGCATGCAATATCATCAATGCTAAAAATAGCTCCGTGATCATCCCAATCTACTAAATTATCTGAAGAAAATACATGCCAATCTAACATATCAAAATAGGCAGCATCATTTTCGTCATGCGATGTGTACACATACAAACGATTATTAAAAACATGTGCCGAAGGATCTGCAGTATATAAATGCTTTACAAAAGGATTACTATCTTTTTTAAATTTAACCTGAGAGTTTACAGATTTTAACGGTGCCAAAATCAGCAATAACAAAACAGGAAAAACAAGTTTCTTCTTTATCATAATGGAAAACATTTTAGAGTTAACAAAAAAATATAATTTTTAATTCTATTAGTATGATTAATATCATTTCCCAAAAAAAACAGATATAATAATTTTGAGGTAATACCCTTAAACCTTTTCGAGTAAATCTGTTCAAAACGGAACGTTCTTTCCGGAATTGTTTTTGGAAAAATACATGCACTTATGGTACATAACCCAAAAATACGCAATGCTTTTTATCAAAATCTAGGAAAATTGTTTTATGCAATTGCCATGGCAGATAAACAAGTAAATTCTCATGAAGTACAAAAATTAAAAGAAGATGTTAGAAAGTATTGGGTTCCTTTAGATAACACAGAAGATGCATACGGAACAGATGCCGCTTTTCAAATTGAAATTGTTTTCGACTGGCTTCATTTAGAAGAAAAAGAAAGCGAGTACTATTACAAAGAGTTCTTAGATTTTTATAAAGAACATCCAACATTTTTTACTCTAGATATTAATAAAATAATATGGAAAACCGCAGATGATATTGCTTCTTCCTTTTCTGGAAAAAACAAATCAGAATTAATACTACTTGCCAAATTAAAACAACTACTTACTTAATCGAAACAGGACAATGTTCTTACATTATATATGTAACCAAAGTTACAGTGTACTTTTTTCTAGAAACCTAATTTTATAGCATTTATAACTACGCCAATTATCATGAAAATAGAACAAATTTATACAGGATGTTTAGCGCACGCAGCTTATTATATTGAAAATAATGGAGAAGCCGCAATATTTGACCCACTGCGAGAAGTGCAACCATATTTAGATAGAGCTAAGAAAGATAATGCCAAAATTAAATATGTTTTTGAAACTCATTTTCATGCCGATTTCGTTAGCGGACATTTAGACCTACAAAAGAAAACAGGAGCTACTATTGTATTTGGACCTACAGCAAATCCAAATTATAATGCCTTAATAGCTACGGATAATCAAATATTTAAAATAGGAGACTATAAAATTAAACTGCTACACACTCCAGGTCATACCATGGAAAGTTCTTCATTCTTATTAATTGACGAAAATAATAATGAGAAAGGAATTATTACTGGAGACACCTTATTTATCGGCGATGTAGGAAGACCAGACTTGGCGCAACATGTTGCATCCGAACTTACAGAGGAGCTTTTAGCGGGGCATTTGTTTGATTCTTTACGTAATAAAATTATGCCTCTATCTGATAAATTAACGGTATACCCAAATCATGGCGCTGGATCTGCTTGTGGCAAAATGATGAGCAAAGAAACTACAGATACTTTAGGTCATCAGAAAAAAGTAAACTATGCTTTACGCGCTGATATGACAAAAGAAGAATTCATTAAAGAAGTGCTTACAGGTTTATCTAAACCGCCTGCATATTTTCCTCAAAATGTACTAATGAATATAAAAGGGTATGACAGTTTAGATTCTGTTTTAGCAAGGGCAAAAAAACCTTTAAACCCAATCAATTTTGAAGTTGTAGCTAATGAAACAGCAGCTCTTTTATTAGATACTAGAGACGCCACCGATTATGCACAAGCGCATATTCCAAATAGTATTAACATAGGAATAAATGGAAACTTCGCACAGTGGGTAGGTGAAATGATACCAGATGTAAAACAGGAAATTTTATTAATAACTTATCCTAACCGAGAAGAGGAAAGTATTACTAGATTATCTCGTGTTGGCTACGATAATACTATTGGTTTTTTAGAGGGAGGATTTCCTAGCTGGAAAAAATCTCATAAACAAATAGATAGAATTAATAGAATTACAAATAAAGAGTTTGAAGTCGGATATAAAGCCGAAATGCCATTAATAGTAGACATAAGAAAAAGAAGCGAGTACAACTCAGAACATGTATTAGGAGCAATAAATGTTCCTTTAAATGAAATTAACCAACGTTTAGCAGAATTACCTAAAGAAAAACCATTTATTCTTTATTGTGCAGGAGGATATAGAAGTATGATTGCAGCCTCCATTTTAAAACAAAGAGGCTGGGATGATTTTGCAGATGTTATAGGGGGCTTTGCAGATATAAAAAAAACGAGTTTAAAAACATCTACATACATCAGCCCAACGACACAGTTATAAAATAAGGAACCCGTTGTTTCCTTTTTTTATTCAACTAAATAAACTTCCTAGACCCAAGGGTACGAGATATTAAATAGGAACACCTTTTATTATTTCAACGCAAGTGTCGGGGAATTAAACCCAAATGGGCTATCGCCCAGCGATTAAAATAGAAAACATGAAAACGTCTTTTATAGTACAGAATTTAAAATGTGAAGGTTGTGCAAAAACCATTACCAACAAATTAAACACATTAAATAATATTACAGAAGTCCTAGTAAACCCAAACAACTCTACCGTTTCTTTCTCATATCGTAAGGAAGAAGACCAAGAAATAATAAAAAACAAGCTACAATCTCTAGGTTACCCAACAATAGATTCGGAAAACTCTATCCTAGCAAAAGCCGCTTCTTTTGTAAGCTGCGCTACCGGAAAATTATCTAAATAAATATGTTATGAAATTTATATATTTCTCTCTTGCAATGTTGCTTTTTACCTATTGTAAAGATGAGAGTTTAAAAATGCTATGGAACAACCCAAATAGCTCAACGAACATTGTAGGCAAGAATCCACTAAAACTCAATTGCGAAAAAATTTAATGCACACTATAAAAGAAAAAGGAACCGTTGGTGCTGTTGAATTTTGTAATGCAAAAGCCACTACGCTAACAGATAGTATAACTAGATTAAATAACGCTAATATTAAACGTGTTTCTGATAAACCCAGAAATTCTAACCATATGGCTAATGCAATAGAATTGAAACATATTAATACGTTTAAAAACTGGTATCCGAAGAAAAAGAGATTACTCCCATAGTAGAAAAAGGAAAGGATAAAATACATTTTTACTATCCAATAAAAACAAATTTTATGTGTTTACAATGTCATGGCAATTCTTCTAAAAATATTGAAATTGCAACTATGGCAACATTAAGAATACTGCATCCAGAAGATAAAGCCGTTAATTACGATGTAAATGGAGCACGAGGTGTCTTGAGCATTTCTTGGGATAAAAAAAGATAAAATTGCCATTAACTAATGATGACTAAATGCCTCTTTGCGTTTAGAAAGTTGTTTTTCTAATTCGTGAATGGTTTTAATAGCAGCTTTATCAAACTTTACATCTGTAGCTTTTGCAAAAAGTCTTGGTCCGGGAGCACTTAATTGTATTTCGCAAACTTTACCCTTTCCACTTCTGTCATTTTCTAATTTAAAAAAAACTTCTGCTCTAATTAACCAATCATATTTAGATGCTATTTTTTTCAGCTTCTCAGTTACAAAATTACTCATACTTTCGCTTGTTGGCATTTGCACGTATTGAATATCTATAGTCATATTGATTAATTTTAATGTTATATCTCAAATTTACTTCAGATATAAAACTAATAACATGACATATATCACCTTAAATGAAAAAGAGAAGGTCTAACTACAAAGAAAAAATAACTTCAATAACATTAATCATAAAGGATAGCATATTATTTTCTAACCAAACTTATCTCAACAAAAAAAACTACTAGGAAGGAGCCAAACAACTACTCTATTTATAGGGGAACTATATAAATAACTTTATCCTACGAAATAGGATAAAATTGAGATAACAATTACAATTAATACGACCGATAAAATAATATCTATAGTGCTAATACTTTCTTTATTTAAACGCTTATCATCTTCGGTTAAAGTTCCAAACGAAAGCCCAGTAATAGCCGCATAATTTGACGGATTTGTAGCCAAACTCACTCCAATACAAATAACTATAGATAACAGAAACATAAAAATAGCCATATGTGCAAAATTTATAGTAGCAAATTCTAGAAGGACTCCAGATAAACTATTTTGGTAAATTTCTGCTAATATTCGCAATGCTGCTACAACTAAGCCCGAAAATAATGTAACTATTGCCGCTTGCGAATTGGTTCTTTTCCACAAAACTCCTAATATAAATACCGCTGTTATGGGGGGAGCTATATAAGATTGTACACTTTGTAAGTATTGATAGAGAGTGCCTCCTCCAATTTTCTCCATTATTGGAATCCAAATAATACCCAATATAACAACTATAGTCGTAGCGACCTTCCCAATAGTTAACAATTTTTTCTCCTCTGTATGCGGTTTCAATTTCTTATAAATATCAATCGTAAAAATTGTTGAACAGGAATTAAAAACAGACGCTAAAGAGCTCATTAAAGCTGCCATTAAACCACCAGCAACCAGTCCTTTTAAACCTACTGGTAAAAGTGTTTTTACTAAAACTGGAAATACCTGATCGGCTTTTTCATAAGATAATACCCCTTGTATAGAAAGTGCATAAGCTATAATCCCTGGAATTAAAAAAATAAATATGGGAAGTATTTTTAAATATGCCCCAAAAATAGCCCCTCTTCTTCCTATTTTTATATTATTAGCAGCTAAGGTTCTTTGTACAATATATTGATCCGTACACCAATACCATATACCAACTATTGTTCCTCCAAATAACATCCCTGTCCAAGGAAAATCTGGGTCATTTATTGGTCTCCACATATTAAGATGGTCTGTCCCAACAGTCTCTTTTAAAACTCCCCACCCTCCTACTTCTTGTAATCCTAAATAAGTAATAATTACGGATCCTAAAATAAGTACCACTGTCTGTAAAGTTTCGGTATAAATAACGGCTTTCATTCCTCCTATTACCGTATATGCTCCTGTAAATACAACAATACCAATAGCCCCATACCAAAAAGGAATACCTAATAGTTCTGAAACTACTATACCGCCGGCATAAATCGTGACCGAGACCTTGGTTATTACGTAACCAGCTAAAGAGAAAACAGATAAAAACCAGCGCGAACGAGAGTCAAATCTTTTTTCTAGAAACTCTGGCATTGTAAAGGCATTACTTCTAAAGTAAAATGGCAAAAACAACCACCCAAGCAACAAAACAATCCAAGCATGAAGCTCATAATGTGCCATTGGCATGCCAGACTCTGCCCCTGTACCCGCTAAACCTACTACATGTTCTGAACCAATATTGGATGCAAAAATAGATGCACCAATAACAAACCAACCTACATTTCTTCCTGCTAAAAAATAATCAGCGGTGTCTTTATTCTTTTGAAGTATTACCCATATTGCAACACCTATTAATGCTGCAAAATAGGCTCCTAAGACCCACCAATCTGCATTTTCCATTATTGAAATCATAAGTCTATACGATTATATTATTTTTAACTTATTCTTTTTTTTTGATAAAACATATACTTCATAACAAGACAAATGAGTATAATCCTTTTAAACTTAAATAAATACTTTTTGATTTTCAATAATTCTAGCAAACTAAACAGAAAATAGAAATAAAAACAATCTATTATAATTCAAAAACAACAATATAAACACTTAACAATAAACAACATAAACTCATAAATACATTTACAAAAATTTCACGAAACCCTTTTCGTAACTTCCGAAAGTTATGCAACACAAAACCAAAGTAAGGGACAAAAAAACCGCCTAAATTTTGTTCTTTAGACGGTCTTTTCATTACTATAAAAAAATCAAATAAACTTTACTTCTACAATTTTAAATTAAGTAATATTTCATGTGTACCATTATCAATAGTCCTAACTGGACTCTCAAAAGCTGCTTCATAGGCATACCCTATATCCATCCATTTACTGGCTTTAAAAATGAGGATGCCACTTATGCTTTCATCTAATCTGTAACCTACACCAATATCGAATCTATTATTAAATTCTACAAGTGTCGTAACATCTAAAGATAAAGGAGATGCTTCCACATAGCTTAATAGTACTGTTGGTTTTAATACAATCTTATCTGCAAGCGCAATATCGTATCCACCCGCTAAATATACGTGCATTTTATCCATACCAATCTTTGCTAAACCATTATCAAACTCTAATCTATCCGGCGTTAAAACTCTTGGTATAGACAAGGCTAAAAAATACTTATCGTTCTTTAAATAAGCTCCTATTCCAATATTAACATTAAAACTGCCATCAATATTCATTAATGAAGGATCTGCCTGAATTCCATAAGTCATTAAACCTGCAGTATTTGCTTTATAGGAATTAAACCCAGCCTTTATTCCAAAAAATAAGTCATGCTTTTCATTTAATTTAAGTTTATAAGAAAAATCTAAAGCAATAGAGGTTTGATTTTCTATAAAAGTTCTATCATTTATTATAGATGCACCAATACCTACATTTTTACGTAAAGGTGTACCGAAAATAACACTTTGAGTTTCTGGAGCTCCTTCTACACTTGCCCATTGGCTGCGTACATTTAGCCCTAAATCGGTACCTTCATTAGCTCCTGCATAAGCAGGATTTATTAAGTTCATATTATACCTATAAAATGTATAATTAGGTTCTTGCTGTGCAGACAAACTTACCGTTGCCAAAGCAAACAAGATTATTGTATATATTAATTTTAGTTTCATTATCTGGGGGTTTTGCATTAGTAATTAATAAACATCCAACCACGTAACGGTGCTGTACCATTACCTAAGTCTATTACATATAAATAGGATCCTGCTGGAAGTTTTTCTGAATTAGATTTGTATTTTCCATTCCAATCATTTTTATAACTTTCTGTAGCAAAAACCTCATGCCCCCATCGATTATAAACTTTTACATTGGAATTAGGATAATTATCTATTCCTGGAATAACCCAACTATCATTTATACCATCTCCGTTAGGGGTAAATGCTTCAGCTGGTGCTAATGTAGGTTCTGCTATTTTAGGAAATACATCCTCAGTATCTACAACTCCATCATTATCATCGTCGGTATCAACACTATCAGAAATTCCATCTAAATCTGTATCTTCAGGTGTACTGGCGAAATTTTTAGAATCTGTACCTTCTCTATGTTCTACTTGATCCGAATACCCATCATTATCATCATCTAAATCTGCGTTATCCCCTGTTCCATCGCCATCGGTATCCGTATCTTCTGCTGGATCTGTTGAAAAAGCATCTTCAAAATCTAAAGTACCGTCGTTATCATCATCTAAATCAATATTATTTCCTAAACCATCACCATCGGTATCGGTATCTATATTTCCATCACCATCATCATCGGTATCGGCGTAATCTCCAATACCATCGTTATCCGTATCGGTATCCTCAGTAGGATCTAGTGGAAAATCATCTTCAGAATCTAGGGTGCCATCATTATCATCATCGTCATCCGCATTATCACCTGTACCATCGTTATCCGTATCGGTATCTTCATTGGCATCTAATGGGAAATCATCCTCAACATCTGGTGTACCATCACCATCGTCATCGGTATCTGCATTATCGCCTGTTCCGTCATTATCGGAATCGGTGTCTTCATTGGTATCTAACGGGAAATCATCCTCAAGATCTGGTGTACCATCACCGTCGTCATCGGTATCCGCATTATCACCTGTACCATCATTATCTGTATCGGTATCTTCATTAGCATCTAATGGAAAATCATCATCAACATCTAGTGTGCCATCATTATCATCATCGGTATCTGCATTATCGCCTGTACCATCATTATCCGTATCGGTATCTTCATTGGCATCTAATGGGAAATCATCATCAACATCTGGTGTACCATCACCGTCGTCATCGGTATCTGCATTATCGCCTGTACCATCATTATCCGTATCGGTATCTTCATTGGCATCTAATGGAAAAGCATCATCAACATCTGGTGTACCATCATTATCATCATCGGTATCTGCATTATCACCTGTACCATCATTATCCGTATCGGTATCTTCATTGGCATCTAATGGGAAATCATCCTCTTCATCTGGTGTACCATCATTATCATCGTCATCATCTGCATTATCTCCTGTTCCGTCATTATCGGAATCGGTATCTTCTGTATTATCTAATGGAAAAGCATCCTCAACATCTGGTGTACCATCGCCATCATCATCTGGATCTGTACTGTTACCATCTCCATCACCATCTGTATCTTCATCCGCATCAATATTAGAGGTATATGTTGCGGTACTAACCTCATCCTCTAAATCTTTTACTTTAAAGGAGAAAGACGTGTAATTGGTTCCAAACTCTCCTGCCTCTGTAACATAAATTAACTTTGTTACATCATCTATTAAATCATTTTCAGAAACTGGATTACCTTCATATGTTAATACTCCTTTCCCAACGGACGGTAAAGAAATTATTTGAATTCCGTTAAATTGATCTCCTGTATCTACATCATTAAATGTAAAATCTCCTGGTGTAAAAGTAAAATCTACATCTTGTACCACATCTACAGAAATGTTTCCTCCTGTAGGAGCATCGTTCTGCGGAGTAAAATTAAGGGTTGCGGTTACCGTACTAGAAAAGTTATTTGCATCTTCAAAATTATACGTAAAAGTATCTGTTAAGTTTTCAGAACCATTATGCTGGTAGGTAAATGTTCCGTCATTATTAAATGTAAATGAGGTTGCATCAGAAGGTCCATTCACTAAATGATATACTAATGGATCCCCATCAACTTCTTCATCATTAGTTGAAACATCATTATTTAAAGTATCATTCTCATCTACGTTAAAACTATCTACAACAGCAATTGGTAAATCATCTTCTGCTTGAATAGACATTGTAAGTGTACCTGTAACAATTGTTCCGTTGTTATCTAATTGATAAATTACAGTATCTGTTCCATACGCATCTTCGTTTGGAGCATAAATAATATTATTACTTCCATCTACTGTTGCAATTCCTTTTGTTCCCTGTGTATCAATGGTAATTGTAACGCTTTGTCCCCCGTCATATGTATCATTATACAATACATTAATAGGGTCAGAAGTATTATCCTCATTCGTCAGAGCCAAATCATCTTCCGCTCCCACTACTAAGGTTAAATTATATGGACCAAAAGAAGTTGCCCCTGTATTACCTGCATTGTCTTTAGCCTCAGCGTGAATATACCAACCAGAACCTCCACTTGAGAAAGAAACATCTTTAGATTGACTATTACTCCATGAACTCCAATTAACATCATCGGTTGCAGGTGGTGTAGCACTTTGTGTTAATACATAACGTTGTACATCAAAACCGCTACCCGAACCTTCATCTGAAAAACTTAAGGTAATATTATCCTCTGTAGTAACATTCCCGTTTGCTGGCGAAGCCGCAATTGTAGGGTTAGACGCGTCGTGAATTATGTTTAACGTTCTATAAAATGGTAAGGACCATACCCCTGTATCTGTTTGTGTTCTTAAACTAATTATATACTCTGCACTTTCTGTATTATATGCAGAAAAATCAGTCATTGGTGTGGTAGAATTATACACTTCAACATCTGTTGGATTATTGTCATTATCATACGTTCGTTGTGTTACAATCCACTCTTCAGCAGTGAGTGTTCTTCCATAAGGATCAGCTGAGTTATTTTCGATTGCTATTGTCATAGCCCCGGTATATGTTGTTAACACATCTGGTAGAATATTAAATTGTGCTAAAGGCAAATCATCATTACCAGGTGTGGCTGACGTTTTTTCTACATAAATACTTGAAGGAGAACTATACGTTCCTTGATGATCTTGTACGGTAAGCATTATTAAATATTGACCATCTGGCTGACCAGAAGGGTTAAATTGCCCTATTGTCCAATCATTTGTAGATCCTGCATCTACGGATTTCCACTTCCATTCGGAATTTGCAATACCATTGTTAGCACCTCCATCTAAATCGTATGAATTATTGGTTAACGCACCTGTAATTGGATTGTAAGCAAAACTTGCCACTGGTTTTCTATGAAAATACAATGTTGTTGGTGCTGTAGGTAAATCCTGGAAAGTAAAAGTATATTCTCCAGGTTTTTCATAAAATTCTGGAACATCTTCTAAATATAAATCATGCCAAGATACTTTACCACTATCATTATCAAAATAGGTTTCGTCATGACTAACTTTCCATCTTCCGTTAGGATAGGTAGCATTAGCTGTATTTGTTTTTAATTCCGTTGGCGTAATATCCATTTCAATAGAAGTACCTGCTATAAAAAACTCTCCTGCGCTAACGGTGCCAAAAACATACTGATCGTATATATATTGTGCAATTTGGTCTATCCAATCGTTATATGCTGTTTCGTCTCTATTTACAAAGGTTCCTTTTTGATTGTTTTGCGTAACAAATCTTTCAAACTGGGCTTTATTAGCATTAACACCCCAGCCTATATAATGAATGTCTTCATTAATGGTACGCATTAAAATTTCGGATAAGTCAGAATCCACATCAAAATCTGCAACTTCTAAATCGTCCAAATTCACATTAAAACGTAAAGCACTATTTCTCCATTGTGGCTCTCTTAGAACATCTTTAAAAGCTCTTAATGATAATTTTTCAATAGCAATATCTTCAAAATATGCACCAGATTGTTCATGTACATAAAAACCATAACTACCAGCATCATGAGTACTGTCCGTTATGTCAAACGCTTCTATCCATCCAGTACCAGCACTACCTCCGCCTCCTTTTCTAGAAATTTTTATATCATTCCCTGACATTTCCACTTTAAAATCAATTGCCTGTCCATTGAAATAGGCCGCAAACATATCTGATCTATTAGTATCCCAACTCGCCGGTCTTCCTGAGCTTCCACTATTAGTATTAAGGGCTAAAACTGTAATCGTACCGTTTTCCACTTTTAAAATTGCTTCTGCTGGATCGCCATCAGAACCATAACCACTAATATTACCACAAGCAGAGTGGTTATCAATTATATATGCATAAAAATTTTGGCTGTCTACTTTTCTAAAAATAAAACCAACTTCTCCATGGGGATAAGGAGCTTCTGAAAGTCCCCAAGTTGCGGAAAGAGTACCATCAGAAATATCTCCGATAGGGTCATACATTGCGAAACCCCATCCATAAGATGTATTTCTTCCTACAAAATCAGCAATTATTCGATTAGTTCCGCCATCAAAAGTAAAATAGTCTCCCGAATAAGAAGGGTGATTTGGTGGTTCTGTTCCATTGAAGTTCATTTTACTCCAACTATTAAAAATATCAGCTGCATCTGCCTGATCAGATGATATTGTACTCCTTTCAAATGCTTCTACACGAAGTTTTCCTAAAGGCATTCCTTTTCCAATTAAGGATGCTTCTAAATCATCCTCAAAAGGTGTTAAATCTAATTGCGCAGAACCAACAGTGACCATAACATCTATGTTTGGACCCTGCTGCACTGCCATATCTACAGTTTGTGCAAAGGATACACTGGCGCATACCAAGCATACCCACACTAAGGTGGTTTTAAATATATTCTTCATTTGGGGGATTTTACTTTGTTAAAATGGAATTGGTTGTTGACGCACTTAAGGACCAATAGTCAAAATTAAATGCTGCATCAAAAATAGATGTACAACTTGTGCAAGCACCTATATTAAAATATGCCTTTTCTCCAATTGCTTGTATTAATGCCAAACCATCTGTGTTTGTACCTAAATTACAATTGTACATAAGTAATTGAATATGCTCGCCTTGATAAAGACCTTCTAACATACTAAGCTCAAACTCCGAACTAACCGAATCTAAGTTGTAAGTTATGCCTCCCATTTGTAAAGAGTTGTAGGATGCATTTACAAAAAGATGAATTGTCTTTATAGTCGAATTAGACTCTAGTTCGCTTCTAATATCGCTCCAGGGGTTATTAGAATTCGTTAATTGTAACAAAACTTCGTCTGAAGTTAAAGAACTAATGACTTGTTGTTTATCTGCAAAATCAGAATCTATTACAACAAGACTTTTGGATTGTGCCTGTAAGCCGAAACAAGCAAATAATAGAATAATAACACTTAGGGGGATCCTCTTAAGAGGCAGTTTGTTAAGTTTCATAAATTAAAGTTTAATTGAATTATTTTACATTTAAACGCTAACTTATCTTAAATTATAAGCTTTTTCCTACAAATGTTGTAGACTTAGGTAAGTATGTGTGTGAAAACCAAAAAAAGCAACATAAGCTTAAATATCGATATAAATCCGTTTTCACTAATTATATATTCCTACAAACAAAAAAAGAACACGTTATAGAACTCCACTTAATAGGTTATAGTTACAACCGGTTTTACTTTTCTACATCTACAAGCACAAAGTAATCTACCTGAACTTTACAATCCATAAGAATACTTCCATTAGATTCCATTGCCTAACGCACTTAGAGTATGAAAAAGAAGTTATTGTAAAAACCTTGATAGGAATAAAAAACAATGTAAACATATAATGGAAATATTATATGTTATAGTAGTAATAGTCAAAGCTGCAATCCTTTATCAAATAATTTTTTTGAATTAGTTAGCTGCAATCCACTTCAGATTAAACCATGGGTGGGTTCCTTTTAAGAATCAAAAGCTGTGCGTATTTTATAAAAAAGAATAGTATTTTATGACAAGTAAAAATTGAATTTCTATGTAGCTTCACTCAAAAATGTATTACCTCATCCAATAATTACTAGAGTTGCTACATTTGATTGGATGATAAGCTATAGACATAAAAAAAGCCTTCTATAAATAGAAGGCTTTTAAGTCGGGGTGGCAGAACTAACGGCCATCTCATATATCATTAATAATCAAATAGTTACTTTTATTTTTCAAAACAGGTAACCGAATAGGTAACTTTTGCTTTGATTCTATTTCTTTATGATTGTACTAAGATAATACAAAATATTAAATAAACTAAATCAAATATTTTGGAATATTATAGCTACATTTTAGACATAAAAAAAGCATCTATTTAAGACGCTTTTAGTGAAGAAATAAACTTAGCTTGAATACATGTCTGGCCAAAGAATCATAACGCTTTATTCAAAACTACCTTCCTATTCCCTTTTAATTCTTTCAATTCAATTTCTAATCGTTCATTCTCTCCTAAAACAAACTTAGGAAGTACATAAACGAATCTTTGATGTAAGCCTTTCATAACAGATTTTGGCATTTTATGTTTGTATATTACTTCTTGCTGTAAGCTTTGATACGAAGATTTTCTTTTGGCATTTCCATTAGTTACATAGATATTAATATAGTCCACATCAAAATTTATTTCTGAGGTATTTTTGATTTCAATAGCCAGATATACTTCATCACCATCGTAAACCATTCTTTGCAATTGTAACTGCATACCTTTTTTTCGTATAGTGGCTAGAGTCTCATACTTAGAATTAAGTACATAGGTGCAAGCTCTATAAAAATAATCCATTTTATCTTTTTCAAAATGGGTTACTTTCTTCTCTTTTACTGCCGGCAAAACTTTAGGTATTTCGTTTCCAATACTTTCCTTTTCAAGAATAAAATAATTCAACTTAGGCAATTCTTCAGCGTACTTTAAAATATACGAATACACCTTTCCATTATTTGTAACTGTAAGCAGATTACTTTCTATTCCAGGCTGTGCTTGGAGTAATCCAAAATACTGTTCTTTTTCACGATTGTAGGTAAATACAAAATGGGTAGCTCCAGTAATTCCCTGGCGAATAGGCTTAGGAAAAAAAAGAGCTACATTCTTTTTATCATTAGCATAAATAGTATCTAACGATTGTTGTGCTAACATTGAAGTTGAACAGATAATTAATAAAATAATAATATATTTTTTCATAAAAGTAAGTTTAAACAGTGCCCTTTAAGGGCTTTTATAAGATGGTGTTTTAATAAGTGCTTTTTAAAAGCCTTTAATACTTGGGCATTATGGGCTTTCCAAAAAGTTGGCTTAATGTTTGTTTCGGGGTTCTTAAAATAAGTTGGTAATTATCGGTTACCGTCACTTTTACATTTCGGTGGTTCCGCTGGAATATCTTTCTAACACCACTAACTTGTGGCACACCGGTAATATTTATTTCATCTACCAAATCTCCAATAACTTCATTGGTTGCTTCTGCTCTAAAACTATTCTTCACATAGATTCCCTCGCTCCCATCCTGCAAGTCAAAAGCTTTAAGTTTTACTGGCTTATGATTTATATTTTCAATGATTATCATAGTTCGGTTTGCTTTAAAACTTACAAAACCATAAATAGGTGCGTTTTTTTCCACCAAAATATTATTGATATAAGCAGCTTTAGTCAGTCGCATTTGCAAGCGATAATTGTTCTTAATAGTTTGCCTCCCATCTACACGTACATAAATATAGGCGTCCGTGTTTTGGGTATGCATTGCTTGGTTTGCTATCGGGTGCGATGCAAAAAAAAGCTGATGCTCCAGACTACGCTCTTTGGCGGCAACATTCGTTTCACTTTCTGCAATACCATCATTATCTGTTGTATCCTTTTCTATTATTTTAGGAGATATAATAGGTTTTTGTTTTATTTGGCGATATCCTCTATCGGTATAATTAATACGACCTTGGTTATAGATACTATCTACCATTCGCATCTTTTCTTTATCTAAAAAATCCGCGTCATAGACTCCCATAGAATCTAATAATCGCTCATCATATATACTAGGAGCATTATTCTCTCTTACTTCTTTTAATGCATCTAAGGCTTCTAATTTAGAATCATATTCCTCTTGTGTCTCTTCCAGTTTTGGGACTGGTATTTTGTTGCCTTCGATAGTTGGCTCTTCCTCTTCTCCTAGAATCATTGTGGTATAGACGCCAATAAAAAGAACCACACATAATAAGACTAGCCCAAAGACTATTTTATTTTTTTCTATTTTCATAATCATCCTTTTTTAAATGCCTTTTAACTTCTACTCTCCGTTAGAGATTTTCTTTAGTTTGTTTTCAAAAAAATTGGTAATCAAAAGCCCATGGGTATTATTAGGAAAGTTCCTATCTACATGCATTACATTTCCTGAAGTGGTTAATTCATAGGTGTCTGTTATAGTTCCTCTATTAATTTCAAAAATGGTAGTACTTTCAAAGCGATATGGCTCTTGTGTAATATCTATTCTTGAATCTATGCGCAACACCTTTTGTATCAAAGAATACTGCAATATGCGGTTGTATACGCCGTCTGCTTTCTTTTGTTGGTACAAAGCATCTACAGAACTATCTCCCAACCACAAAGCCTTTTCTAAATGCTTTTCATAATTACTGGCATCGATATGATAAAAATAGGTGTGAAAAAGTTCTAGATGTGCCAGTAATTCTACTTCTAAATTTTCGTGTTGCGAAACCAGTTGTAAAGGAATTACACTGCCATCTGTATTTACCACAAAGGCATTGTTAACAGTTTCCTTGTGCAACTTAACAACCATCAAAATAGAAACGATACTGGTAAGTACTGCTCCTATTACGACTGTTAATACGATAAGTCGATTTTGTTGTAGAATAGTATATATATTTTTATAAGGTGTTTTCATATTGGTTTTACTCTTTTAATTATTTCATGTTCAAAGGGAGTATTTATCCGCCTGAAAAAAGTTTAAAGACGAAAGAGGTCGCTCTCCTATAGAGTTTAAATTTTAATAGCACTATAAACCCTATAGAGCCAAATTGTAGTAATGGTGCAAAAAAGTTACTTCCCCAATCCGTACCAAAAAGACTACTCCAAAAATTAGTATTGATTTCTGTATAGAGATTATTGACAAATACATTTACCAGAAAAAAGGCGGGTACCAACATATATACTCCTGCATAGAGTTTAAAGAAATTATACGCTAGGCTTCTAAATTTCTCAAATACGGCAAGACTAATCACCAAAGGAAAAAATGCCTGCATTATGCCTAATAAAAAATAGCGTTCAGACAGAAACAATGGATAGATAAATAGATCTAGCAACCATAAAAACATAGCTACAATAAAGGACAACATTTTAAGACCATACAATGGGGTTACCAAGGCTTCATAAAGTATAGCCATTGCTTTTTTGGCGGCTTCCAAAGCACCCACATCCTGCTCTAAATCTACATCTTGTAGTTGTAACGGGAGGAGTGCTGGAGCCGTATCTCTATATTGCCCTTCAATGGCTACCAGTATAGTATCAAAAACAGTCAATACCTGGGTAGAAAAAATAACTAGAATAATTACTGCAAAATTCTTGGCTAATTCTGCTGGGGTTAATCCCCAAGTATAGCCTTCATTATTCGCTACGCCTTCATTGTATTTTTTTAAGATATTAATTAGAAAAAACAGAATAGCAAGGGTTTTCATTCCTGTCATGGTGTATTGCGAAAAATCACTATTCTTAATCGTGGTAAATACCGTATCTACATATTCTAATCCTATACTTAAAGCTAGACCCGACATCCGTTAGTAATTTGCTTTTCTACTGTTGATAATGGACTGCATTTCTCTAAATGAAATAATCTCTCGATAACGTCTGGTTTTTGCTTCTATTTCTGCCACCATTTCTTTAGATTCTAACTCTTTTGCTTTTAAAACTTCTGCACGCTCAGCATCGGTCATTTTTAGGCTGCCATTGGAGAGTATCTGGTCTATATACTCCATACCTTCCATAGAGTTTTCTATAATAGCATTAAAGGACTCGGATATCCTATTTACTTCATGGGGTTTTATATAGGGCGAATTAAAAATCTCACGTAAATCCACCTGTACCATATCAAATAATTTTTGATTGTTACTGGCCAATTCCTTCACTGCCTTCAACTGTTTTATTACATTATTTACCTTGTCTACATTTTCCTTTTGTTGTTTTAAAAATTTTACTGTTTTTAATAATTGTGAGGTCTGTTTCCCTGATTCTAATAGGGATTTAATAAAGCTGATAAAATTGGTATTATCATACACCGGTACCCCTTGGGCCGTAGCACGGCCAGGCAATAAAAGGATTAATGTCAAAGTCAGTACTATTCCTAATGTTTTCATTTTCTGTTTCATAATTTTTAGATTTTAACAGGCATTGCCTGGATTTAATTAATAATTCTTTTCTATAAATTCATTGATAGCGGTCTCCATATTTTGAGTTTCCTCATAAATGGCCATTATGGCCTCGCTTTCTTTACCGTCGGTTAGGTATGCAGCATACACTTCGTTTGGAACTTCTAATCGAAAAATGTTGCTATCCTTTCCTATTTTGATAAACATCTCCGTGTATTTTCGTTCTCCAGTAAGATTATTTCGGATGGATTTTAATTGATTTAAATCATGACTAGACAGGTTAAGTCTCTTTTTTAATTCTTCGTAGCCTTTTTCATTATTCAGACTATAAATCACTTGGGTGTTTTCTAGAATACTTGCCGAAGTAGAATTATTAGGGAGTTGATTAATAGATTGTAGAATAATACCAATAGCTCCGTTTTGTTTACGGATCGCTTGATAGTAGAATTCTACACTTTCCAATACATTGTCGAATTTCAACTGCTTGGCGAATTCATCAAAAAGTATGATGCCTTTTTCTGCTTTGTTGCGCCAAATGGTTCGTTGTATGGCAGACTTAATTAGCTTTAACATTACCGAAAGGATTTCCTTATTATCTTTTACTTCATCCAATTCAAAAACTATCATCCGCTTGTCTTCTATTTTATACGTCTGATCTTCATTTACATGGAACAGAAAACTATATAATCCATTATCCACATATTCCGAAAGGATGTGTAGAAAATTGTAGACACTGAAATGCGTTTCTCTTACTTTGATTTCCTCCATAAGGATATCCTTTTTCGTATCTACAAATTGATATAAAGTAGCTAAGGAATGCCCTGTTCTAACGGTAGCATAATAATGCAGCAATACTTTTTTAACGGCTACTTCTTCGGCTTTCGTGGTTTCTTTACCAGAAGCCAATAGCTCTAATATAAAAACAGCTAAATCTTCTAATCGTTCTGGTGTTAAATCACTTTCATTAGAAATATAAAATGGATTAATCCCCAAGTTTTTTCCCTGTTCGTAGCGTAGAATTATATGATCATCTGGATAGAGTTTGGCAAACTTGGAATACGAGCCTCCTAAATCTATAATCACTAACCGAACGCCATCCTCAAAGTATTGGCGCAATATATTATTGGCTAAAAAAGATTTCCCTTCTCCTGTTGGAGCGAAAATGGCAAAATTTCTGGCCTTGATACGCTTTTTCTTTTCGTCCCAAACATCTTTGAGTACCGGTATATTATGCTGCCGGTCATTAAATAGGATTCCTGTTGCATCCGATTTATAATTGGTGTTATTAATATACAAACACAAGGCATGTTTTAAATCTGTTACATACAGATCTTCATTAGAGAAGTTAGAAGAAAAACAACAATAGGAATTCAGAAAATAATGTTTCCGCTCCTCCCCTTTTGGGTAGTAAGGAACAATATCCAATTCCTTAAATTCTGTCTTTATTTTGGAGGCAATAGTACTTAGCTCTCGGGCTTCCCGAGACCAGAAAATAATATTAAGGTGTCCTCTGATAATTCTTGCATTATCATCTTCATTGATTTTAGCAACAATGTCTTCAATCTTCTTTAGAATAACTTTGTTCTGCGTTCCAAAATTGGAGCTCTTGTTCAGCTCCTCAATTTTCTTATCTAGTAGCTTGCGCCATTTGTGTTTATCATCTAGATAGATGATTTGATTAAGGATATGGTTTTCATTCAGATTCAATCCTAATCCATCCATAAAACCTTGATGGAATACAAAATCATCGGAAGTGAATTTATCATTGGTTTTACTACTCTGTACTACATCGCCAAAACAGAGTTCGCTATTGATGGCTAGAACATCAAAATGGTTGTTTCCAATTTCAATATTCTCTTTTTTCAGTTGTACATCCGTATCAAAACCTTGATTAAATCCATTAAAGTAGGCATCGCATACATTTAGTATTTCACTCTCGTTTAATGGCTTTAGTGCCATTTTTCGGCTATTATTGACAAAAGAAACGGCATCCTTTACAGAGCCAATAAACTCTTGAACATTCGTATCTAATTCTTTAGAAATACCATTCTCTATTTTCCGAAATGGGTTAGTAAACTTTGCCGCATTCAAAGCTTTGTTATAAGGCAAAATAAAATAGAGGTAGCTGGAATGCACTAGGTATTCTCGCCCTTTAAAATAGCTATTTGTAGCCCTTTGTAAAAAAGTACAATTAGGCAGCCTATCTTCCGAATATTCGTCCTTTTTATAAATATCTTGTTTATGGATAACTGTGCTTGTGGGTAAGGATTTAAAAGCCTGAAACCACGAACCGTGCATATCTTCAAAGTCTTTTTCGGATAGGCTGTAGATCTCGGGAGAATCTACTTTATAACCAAGAACAACATTCCCATTATTAGCGAATATTATGTTGCCTTGGATATCTATAATCGGATGGTATGCGGATAGATTTAGTCTTTTCATATAGAGTAATAGTTTTAGTTATTTGAGAACCGAATGACCTTTTAGAACACTAGCGATGCAGGCATTTTTATTACTGATGGTTTTAGGAAACACCTTTTTAAAATACAATAGCGAAGGGTTCTTGGTAAAATGTATTAATGCTATATACAAGACTCCATTAAGTACGAAAACACAAATAATAACTAGAAAACTAAAAGAGAAAATGATAAACAAAAGGGAGCCAATTACGCATGTCATCATTAAAGCAAACAGCGATATAGGCAAACCCATAATTACCGCTCGTTTTCTAATATTTTTATATACTTCGTATTTTTTCATACAACAACATTTTTCATACAACATCATTTTTCATAATACATTCATACTTAATGTCGCTTAGCGACCTTAGACTACGATGCCGATTAGGTAAGTGAAAATCCCTACTACTGCGCCTGCAATAAGTACAAATACTAATACACGGGTGATACCTTTTTTTAAATCTGCATTTTCACCAAAAAAATGTCCAGCGTTAAATAGAAAACCTATTAAAAAAATGATTCCAAGAATTATGGGAAAGATGGCTCTTATAGTATCTGAAACATCGGTAACAGAATCTTCAATACCTCCAATTTGTGCAAAAATGGAGTTGGTTATGAATAATAAAAATGCGCTTAGATAGATTGATTTTTTCATGCTCAAATAGTTTAAATTTTAATACATTTTCGTTGTAATAAAAATACATTATATTTGAATTTAAACAACTGATTATCAATATTTTACATAAATAATATTGTTTGAATTGTTTTGCTTTTAAAGGAGAATAAAACGAATCAAATCTTATTGAAAACCAGCACTAAAATCCTCTCGATTATGAAAATACCTTGGAAAAAGATGCTCCAAAAAGTCAGCTTTATGCTTTTGTTACTCAAAATGTGTTTCCTTTTTGGACAACAAAAAGTGATTGTTATAGATCCTGGACATGGCGGAAAAGATACTGGCGCTATCGGTATACATGGAATTCTAGAAAAAGAAGTGGTTTTACATATTGCTAAAGAGATGATTAGACTTAATAAAACATTTTTCAGGGATAATTTTGATATTTACTTAACCCGATATAAAGACACTTTAATTTCTTTATCCGATAGAACGCAATTGGCCAAAAGATTACATGCAGATACATTCGTGTCTTTACATTGTAATGCTTCCCCAAACTATTCTAAAGGAATGGAAGTTTATGTGCATACAACAGATAATTTGTATACCAAGAAATCTATTGCGTTAGGATTATCCATACTCCAAGAAAGCACTGAAAAATTAGGCTTTAAAAAACGAGGCGTAAAATTTGCTAATTTCCAGGTACTTCGGGAAACAGTTTCTGTTTTTCCAGCGGTACTTGTGGAAATGGGGTTTATTACCCATGCAGATGAAGGGGACTATTTTTTGAAACCTAAAAACAGTCAGGCTATGGCGTTGGCCATTTTAATAGGGATTACTAATTATTTAAATACGGCATTATGAAAGAGTTTTTTGTTGAGATTGTGAGATGTGTATATGAAATAATGAAACACTTATATTTTAAAGAATTTAGATGAAAATTAAAATCTAGAAAAATACAATCTTAAGTTTATATTTTCCTTAAAAGGAATTGACTATTATGTAATACTATTTTAATTTAACTCTTTATAATTGTAAGAAAAGATTACTGTAAACGATTGAAATATCATTAAATTTACAATTATCTATTGCTACAAACTAAAATAAAACACTAAATGTCAATAGCCATACAAAGAATAATTGTTCATTTTTTAGAAAAACAGCCTAAATCAAGTTTAGCAAAAATTGAGTCTTCAAAAAAATTATTGGAAGTTGATGAATTTGCGGAAAAATTAGTATCAGAGCTTCATGAATCAATTAGCACCAGTCCAAGTTTAAAAAACGCAACTTTTAAAGAAGGTGAAACCAATTTATTCACTAATACATTAAAAGAATACTTAGATTCAGAAAATGATAATAATTTCATTACATTTTCAAACTCATTATCCCTTCTACGTGAGAAAGTAGAAAAAGAGTTTTTTGCAAAAGGTGGATATTATTTATTTTGTGACTACTCAATAAGTAAAGATAGATATTTAGCTATTGTATTGCTAAGAAAAAAATCAGGTATTAACATAATTAAGGATGGAGAACTTTTTAAACTTGATAGCTCTGAAAATATCAATATTGAAAAAATAGCCATGGCAACAAGGATAAATCACAATATTTATAAATCCTCAGTAGATGACAGGAACTATTTAGCCTTAATTACTACCCAGTCAGATGGAGAAGTTTCAGAATATTTTAAAGAATGGATATTAGCAGAAGGATTAATCAAAAATGCTGTAAACACAGATAGGTTTATTACAATTTTAAAAACAATTGACCTTCCAAAAGATGTCAATGGTAACGAAATCGAAAGAGCAGATTTCAAACGACAAGTATATGACTATGTTCGAACCAACAAGCGAAATCGTGTCAATATTTATGACATAAGCACTCATTTTTATGGAGAAGGTTCCAAATCTGCAATGAAAGACTTTGCGGATGCAAACAATATTATTTTAGATCCTGAATTTAAAGTTACTTCCGCTAAATGGAAGTCATTAATAACAATCAGAGCGTCAGTAAAAGGTATTAAAATTGATATTGATTATGATAAAATAAATGATGAAGACGTACAAGTACTCGAAAATAAAGTTGTTATTCACTCAAAAGATTTAGCAGCTCTTATATCAAACAAATATCAAAAAGCTCAATCAATAGATGTTTAACAGTCAACACTTAGATATACAAAAATTCTTAACCTTCTTTCGAAGTATGAAAGAACAGAATTTCGTTTCTTATGATGGAAGAACATTATTGTTGAAATTTACTAAAAAATTAGACGTTGCTGAATTCAACCTTATAGAAAAGGTTTTTAAAACAACTGTGTTACTTCCAAATAATCAAGTTGAAATTGTATTATCTAGTGTTTTATTAAAAAACCATTACCTCTACTTTAATGAAATCGATTTTATAAATCGGTATTCTATTAAAGAAAAATATAACGAAAGTGTAATTATCATACTAAAATTAGAGGGAAAGAGTATAATTAAACAAATTAATCAATCATACTTAGAAAACAACAAGTTTATATACAATCTACATGAGTACAAACAAATTTTAAATGATTTCTTAACAACCCCAGAATTGGTGCCTTATAAAAGTGAAACAGATAAGGTATTCACCATAATAAGTAAAGAAAATGGTGTTTTTAATGTAGGCTATAGCACACCTAAAGAAGATTATTTTCATAATGTGAATTTATCTGGTCTTAGAACAAAACTTAATAAAGAGTTTAAAAAAAAAGAATATATTCAATTCTTTAAAGAAATTATCATCAGTGGAGTACACAATACTCCGGAAAAATTAAGATACAGTGAAATATTAAAAACATCCGCAACTCTACTTAGCCTAGCCCGAAGGGATTATGAAACTTATGTGTCTAATTTTGCATTTGATAAACTTAAGTCAGAATTCAAAACTGAGCGTGAATCATATTTTGCAAGTTTAGATAAAAATATTGCTTCTGTCGGAAAACAAGTAGTTTCATTCCCACTAACATTTGCTGCAACAATCTTTGCTAGTTACAAAGTAAAAGAACAACCTGGTATACTATTACTTATTCTTGTTGCTTATCTTTTATATTCTATTGTTGCATTTTTAATTTTAAGAATGACTTCTTATAACGTGAAATGTTTAAAGCAGGATGTCCAAAATGAGGAAACAAGTATTAAAGATTCTTATAAATTAATTTTCGAAGATTTTAAAGAAGATTTTAAAAAAATAAAAAATAAAATAAAAAAACTCAGAACAATTATTGTAGTTCTTTATATTGTTCTAATATTTCTTTTCTTATTATTTACGGCTTTCGCAATGCATACAATGGGATGGTTTAATTTAGAGATGCTTGTGGAATGGGTGCCAAAATCAAAAGTTCTGGGTAAAACAAATTAATTATTAAATGAATGAATATACTTTTTTAAATCTTTCCTCATTTGAATTTGAAAACCTTTCACGTGACATTTTGCAAGAAAAGTTAGGTTTCTACTTTGAAAGCTTTACTTCAGGTCAAGATGGCGGTGTAGATTTGAGAGCTTCTTCATGCTATGATAATAACATTATTGTACAAGCTAAACGATATACACGCTTTAGTAACTTAAAATCAACGCTTAAAAAAGAAATTGAAAATGTCAAGAAACTTGCCCCAAATAGATACATACTCACAACAAGTATTGGGCTGACACCCTTGAATAAGAAATACATTAAAAATCTCTTTTTCCCATATATTAAGTCTACCGAAGATATTCTAGGTAAGGATGACCTTAATAACCTTCTTGGAATACATCCCAAAATTGAAGAAAAATATTATAAATTATGGTTATCTAGTACAAATATTCTAAGACGGTTGGTTAATAGTACCGTTTACAATCAATCTAAATTTGAATTAGATGAAATTAAAGAAGTCCTTAGAATTTACGTACAGAACGATAGCCATAAAGAAGCTCTTAAAATATTAAAGGATAACAATTATGTTATCATATCTGGTATACCGGGTATTGGAAAGACCACCTTGTCCAGAATGTTAGTTTATAGATTGCTTGCACAAGAGTTTGACGATTTTGTGTATATCTCAGAAAGTATAAATGATGCATATTCTTATTATCAAGACGGTAAGAAACAAGTGTTTTTCTTTGATGATTTTTTAGGGAGAAACTTTTTAGAAACTGGTCTTGCAGTGAATGAAGATAGCAAGCTTATAAAGTTCATTGAAAGAATAAAAAAATCCAAAAACAAGATTTTAATTCTTGCAACAAGAGAATATATTCTAAAACAAGCTAGAAATACTTTTGAACTACTTGATGATTCATCCTTAGAATTGGCGAAGTGTACTCTGGATCTTTCAAAATACACTAGAAAGATTAAGGCAATGATATTGTACAATCATCTTTTCTTTGCGAACGTTCCTCTAGCGTTTTTGAAAAATTTGATTGAAACGAAAACGTACCTTACATTAATAGAACATAAAAGTTATAATCCAAGAATTATTGAAACGTTTGTTAAAAGTCATTTTTGGAAAAATAGTGACCCTAAAGAGTTTTCAAAAACTTTAGTCTCCTTCTTTAATAATCCAACAAGTGTATGGGAGCATGCTTTTGAAAACACTATTTCAAAAGGCTCCCAAGTGGTAATGCTAGTATTATCTACCTTGGGTACGCCTGTATTGTTAGAGGATTTAAAAATAACAGTTAATTCCTTTATAACGGCAAATAATACAAAATACAAACTTGCTATTGATTCCATTGAATTCAGACGCATTATAAAAGAGCTAGAGAACACTTTTATAATCACAAGAATGGACTCTTTTAATAAAATTGCAATTGAGTTTCAGAATCCGTCAATACAAGATTTTCTAATCAATTACATTGAAGGAAAAAATATATTAATACTTGATTTAATAAGGTCATTTTCATTTGTTAGTCAGTTCTTCAGGATTTTTACTTTTGAAAAAAAGAAAAGTGTATACAAAAGAAGAATAACATTAGATAAAATTATTCTTAAGGCCTACATAGATAAAATTATTATTGATTTTGACTTATTCAAAACTTCAATAATTTACAGACTTAATTACACCAATTCAGATAGGTTTGAGTGGTATAAAAATCCAAATTTCAGGCTCTTGTTTCTTAACCAAATACTAGTAGAATTAGAAAGTGTTTCAAATCAAATATTAGAAGATTTTGTGACTAAAAAATTTGAAGAAACCTTAAAACCTGAACTCACAAATTATAGTGTAAGATGGGCTTATATAAGTTTATTATCAAAAACAAAAAGTACTACCATTGAAAATAATGCTAAAAAGCTTGTTAAAGAGTTTGCGGAGCAAATTGATTCTATAGATATTCTCAAAGACTTTTCTAGACTAAATACCATTTTCGCAAATGAGTTTCAAGAATATGTTAACACCAATGATTTTTCGGAAAAACTTTATAGCATTGTAGAAAAAGAGATTGAAAATACAGTGACTTCTAAATATGAAAGTCTCATAGAAGATTTAAAGGAAATTGAAAAGGAATTTGAATATCTATTAAATGATGAGATAAATGATTTATCGAAAAAGCATTCTGCCTATATGGATAAGAAAGAAGCTAAAATGGATATGAGCGATTACGCGGACGAAGCTAGAGAACACGAGGAAATGCTAGAGAGGGAGAATCTATACATTTCCGACTTATTTGAAGGACTTACCGAAGAATAAATCACTTCCTCTTATCCAAGCTCCCCCTATCAAAAGCAATCAAATTAAATAACTGTCTCATACGAGAACGAACACGATTACCATAACGCTCTTCTAACTCTTGAGCATTAAGGTTGGTTGTGGCATGGGTTTTTACCCTTCGACTGCACTCCGAGTGACAAAATAAATCATAACGAGAAAGTAGTATTTCCCCCATTACATTACAATCTTTTCCATAATGTCTCCCCATTGGCTCTACTCCTAAATCATCAAAACAAAAGAATTGACTATCTCCATAATCTTCAATAGTTTTGTAGCCAATGTGATTAAACCCAAAAGCAATGTTTCTGGTAGGGATAATTTTATACGGCCTTTGGTAGGGTACCATATGCCGTAACAATTTCATTAAACTAGTTTTACCACAACCAACAGGGCCTGTTAAAAGAATTCCCTTAGTTGTATCTATACCTAGCTTTTTGCAATTGGTTTCGTCCTGAATAAAGTAATTGCAGAGTTTAAAAAGAATCTCTCGGTCTTCATCAAAGATTTTGAATTTAGAACCAAACAAGAGTTTTCCTTTTGCATTCAGGTAAATCAACATTTTATCAAAATCATAGATAATTTGATTTCCATGTATGTTACCCAACGAGTATTGTACAACTCCTTCAACAATGATATGTGGTTTTAGTAATTTCTTCATCGTGTAAAAACCTTCGGGTTATGAATCCGACGCTCACAGAGGTTCATCGTAATTTTTATCGGTACTAGTCTTTAAGTTGTCCTGATATGGAACAGTTGCATTTTGTTTTTCTTCGGTTTCAGAATTCTGAGAATTTAATTTTTTAAAATTTCCGCGTTTGTTGTTGTTTTTATTGTTTTCTAAAGTTTGTATAT
Source organism: uncultured Maribacter sp. (assembly GCF_947496775.1). Taxonomy (GTDB): domain Bacteria; phylum Bacteroidota; class Bacteroidia; order Flavobacteriales; family Flavobacteriaceae; genus Maribacter_B. Next base: position 59,435 of record NZ_CANMDU010000005.1, read on the forward strand.
GTTTGTTTATAGATACCAATGCTTGTCCAGCACTTGTCTCGATATTGGTACGACTTAGGTACAGAGCTTGTTCGGTACTTGTCCCAAAATGGAACATCTTAATTCTACTCCCTTTAAATGGATTGTGAGAAGGTGTGTATAGTAAGTATTCCCAATGACTTAATTCCTTTATACACCTATGGTAGGTAGACTTAGAACCAATCTTTGAAATTTCCATTACTTCTGCCCTATTCACATAGAATTCTTCTTTAAAAAAATTGGTGTTCCAAATTTGAAATAACCCCACATACAAACTTATATGTGTTGGATTTAAGCGACTATCTTTAGAGAATTGCATGAAGACATTGTTTAAATGTTTTATATAATTTACATCTTCCATAATCTATTGGAAATATGATGCCAACGCGCCGGCTGGCTCCTTCTCTAATACAGTCCACAGGACTGTTTCTTTACACTCGACCCTATAATTTACCCCCTCCAAAGTGCTTTAGAATTTGTTGTGAACTCTGTTCTTTTCTAAAACCTGCATAATTTCTTGATACTCATAATACAACACCCCTCCTACTTTGGTATAGGGTAATGTTCCATTAATTCGTAGATTTTGCAAAGTGCCTGGAGATATTCCTAATAAGTTTCTCACCTCTGGAGATTTTAGCCATTTCTTCTTTGCATGACTCGGTTGGCTATCTAATAATTGTTTTATATCCTCTAGTAATGCCATTTTAAACTCGCGAAGATCTTCGGTGGTAATAATTGTTGCTCCCATATTTGTAAAACTGTTTTAAAAAACAAAGCCGCCAAGGTTCATCCGTTTAATGACGACTTTGCTTCGATTTGACTTTCGTTCTACAAAATTGGAGGGTTTTGTTGGGAGTTTTTCACAAGTTACACCCGACATGGGTAAAAAATTAACATTTATATTTTAAGCCTGTTTAGGGCTATTTAACATGTAATTATAGGAATGCTAAAAATCAAATTATATAAAATATCGCTAAATTGTATTTATTGCGGAATTCCCGAATTGGGTGTAACTTGGGAAAATGATAATCTTATTTATTCGTCTTCCGATTCTAATTTAGAGGATAAAGAAAATGAGAGCTTATCGATGAATTTAGCCCTACTTTTCTTTCTTAATCGTATTTCAGAATAGGTTCTGTAATAATCTCCTAAATCCATATGGAATATCTGACTCATAGCTTCCGCTATTTCTTTGATCTCCACATTTCCATTATTAATGGCTCCGCTATGATAGAGAGCGTATACCAATTCGGTGAGAGCAACTTTCGTTGCAGTCCATTGTAGGTTATGCTTTAAACTTAAGTCTTGATATTCTGTTTCTAAAGGATTCTCTAAATAATTTAGTTTGGTATAGAGATAATGTACTAATCTCTTATAGGCTATAAATTTCCCCAATAATAAATCATGACTGGTATTGAAATCTGGGTGTAAATAGTAGAACTTGGTATGCGTAATCATATGCTCATCCAAATGCTTTCTCGTAAAATATTGCTCATCTAAATATGTTTTCTCCATATCGATATACTCTGTAAAATCAATATTATGAATAAAGAAATTATTAATCTTATCCATTCGGTTTCTTATATAATCTTCTTGTTTCTTTGTATTTGTACGAGGAAAATGTAGTTCTAGCGAACGTATCTCTGAATAATAAATTAAATTACTTAACGGCACCTGCTTAATCTCCTTAAAAAATTCAATTTCCAAAGCAATAGTCTCGAATTTTTTAGCAACCACTATCTTATGAAATTTGGTAAGTAAGTTGCGACAGAGGATGATAATCGTATTTGTATCTTTAGAACAATAAGGTACCTCCGGATTTAATGCTTCTAATTTTTGAGTTAATTGTATTGCGTGTAATTTTAAGTCCATAAGCCTCCACTTTATAGAATAATGGTTAGAATTTTTCTTCTTTAAGTTATGTACTGAATAACAGATGGGGGCAAATTTTTTACATAACAAAAGCGTCACTAGTTAGAAAAATCCTACAATAATTATGCCTTATAGAATGTTAATTGACATTATTCTAACATAATTAATAGCTTTCCGTATGAGATATTAGAATTATATGGACTATTGGCTATCCTAAAATTGTACTACTAATTTGTAAGACACTTGAGTTATAATTTAGGTTTAGAAAGATTTATTTTTTAAAAATGACATCTACCTGTCTATAAATCCGTTCCAGATTTAGTTGTAAATCCTTGCTAGAGTATAACCTTGTTTTTTGGGGTCTTTGTTTTTGAATGTCCTGAAGTTTAAACTGAACTCTTTTATCTTTGCCATCTGCAAAAGTGATAAACTCTCCTTGTTTTAAACGAAAAAAAACATCCGCTCTACGCTTGGAAACTTCTTTTTCTCCTTTGGTAATTCGAGTATCAAAATTGAGATTAAACCCTTTATTGACACTTGTGGTTTCCATCTTTACCAACTCAAAAAAACGTTCATAATACTTCGCCGTATCTGGGTCATTTACTTTTCCGAAGAACTGATAGGATAGATTACTCAAAATAGCTTTACTTGCTTTTTCTCCATAGAGCATATCGTTCTGAATCTTGTCTTGCATTACATAAACCGTAGCAATATCATAGCTTCGTAAGGTTGCAGGAATACGATGCATATTCAAAAGCTTTATTGTGGGAGCCTCTTCCATTAAAACAAAAGAAGATTCTCGATTCCGAACACTCATTTGTTTAATAACGGTATGCATAATCATCGCAATAACAGGTGAATATGCAGATTCATATTGTGGATTGTTCACGATAGAAATAACTGCCTTATTTTTAGAATTATTAATATCCAACGGTACTTCATCTGCGGATAACACTAGGAACAATTTTTGTGTGCTAATTTTTTTAAAAGCATTCGCTAAAGTACTTTTAACTCCTGCCGTTTGCTTCTCGGATTCTATTCCATTGATAAAAGCACTCGCCATTGCTTTAGCAGTTAAATCGGAACTTAAAAAAGCAACAAGTTTCTTTGTATTCATGGACTGAAACAAGGCTATTAGATGCGGTAACGTACAGTATTCATGATATGCTGTTTTTAATTTCCAAATTAAACCACTTAATAAGCCCTCTACAGCATCTGCAAAGAATTTACTGCTTCCTGAAGCTTCCGAAAGATTCTGTTCCAGTAAATTTTCAAGCAAGACTTTAGATACTTCATTTACGCTTTCTTCATTAGGCAAATACCTGGGCGCAATAGGATTTACTCGATAGTGAATTTCATCAAATGAGATTGTATAGAATTGAATCTCCTTATTTCTAAAAAGTGGGTATGCCATTTCTGTGAGCTCAAAATCTTTATAATCGTGTATAATACCACAGTATTCATTTTTACTAAAATGCTGCATAAAATTATAAATAACACTTTCGGTTTTTCCACTTCCAGCCGAACCAATTATGGACGCGCCTCTTTTTACATTTTCAATTTTGAATTGCCCATGTTTCAGTTTAAAATGTACTCGATACTTTTTATCCGAAATTCCAGATTGCTCTTCATGAAAAAACACATAGGCAAAAGTTAAAATAACTAATAGCGGTATAACTATATAAAGAATAATATGTGGCAAAGACCAACTCATATACCAATAGAACTCGATTGTATGGCTTTACCCACTCCTCTTTTTATGGCCTTAATTGCTTTTAAAGCCAACTGCACCTTATGGGTTGGTATATTCATTAAAGGCACTCCAGATGTAGCAAGCATTTTATAGGCCATTGCTTTTTCGTTTGCTGGAAGCCCTGAAAGAATGGAAAAGTATACTTTAGGATTTTTAAGAAACAGTTTCCTGGCTGGATAAGTTTCTACATAATTTCGTTTGTATTGAAATAGCCTATCAAAAGTCTTTTCTGAACTTTTAAAGAATTCATCCCTATTAAATCCTCGTTTCACCATTTTTCCATGCATGCTTACTTCGGAAGCTTTATGCTTGCTTCCTGGAGACAGGCTATGCCTGTTTGTTATATCTTTCCTACTCACAATAATATGGATATGACTTTGGTTGCCATCCTTTTGCATGCCTTGAACAATCCGTTTTCCGTTTTGTTGGTGTGGTGCTTCCTTTTCCAATCTGGCGATTTTGCTTTCTATTTTTTTGATATCCCCAATAGAAACGCCTTGTCTTATCTCTCTTATTGTTTTTTTAAGCTGCAATATTTTTGTAGCATACGGTTGGTTTTCTTGTATTTGCTTATCCGTTCCTTTATAAGTACGCACTTGTTCTATTTTAGCATAGTATTTAATATCATCAACTGTTACAGCTCGTCCTTCTATCTCGCGATTAAAAGCTTTAGCGTAATCTTTCATCAATTCTCGTGCATACGTTTTTAATTCCGTTTTAGAATCTTGTAAATGTTGGAGTTCCCTTTGGCTTGGATTAATCGTAATGGAATAAAACTTAGGTTCCGTTTTCTTTAGTTTTGCCGTGTTACCATCTATTTCTTTTATGACTTCTGCAGCTGTAATTTCTTCTCCATATTGATTAAAAAAATGTTCGTAATTCCCAATCGACTTTCCTTGGTTTTCTTTTTCCAGATAGGCAACAAAATCTCCTGCACTCTGTGCATAGTTTCCACCTGTTTTATGTGGTGATATAGTAATATACATACTATATTTTTTTCTTTAATTCCTCCAATGTTGTCCTGTCCAATTCCACTTTAAAATACCCACTTCCAAAGTTGCTCTTTACATACTGTATTTTATTTAGGATATACTGGATATCCTGTTGTAGTGCAGTGTAGTTTTCTTTCACTATAAAATATTCCTTCCGGTAATAATCGAGTTCTTCATTTTCTGTTATTAGGTTTGGAGTTTCAAAATCAAAACTCTCTTCTTCCTTTTCAAGATTGGTGGTTTCTTCAAATAAAGTTTGCAGCATAGCTGCGGTAGGTTTGGTCTGGTGTTTTTCAATGTTTTTTACGATAGCTATAAGCGCATTGATTCTCTTTTTTGTACCGTCATTCTTCACCCCCAAATCGTCATTAGGATGCAGGCTATTCCAATGAAAAAAGTTAAGCATGGCTTCCAAAGTTTCCGTATTCGATTTGGATATTTCTTTCGAAAATTTCCGGAATCTAAGCGCTACTTTTTTCTTGACATTAATAGCCGAAAAATGATATTTTGAAAATTCTCCCATTCTTTTTGCTGTAAAAAATCACCTGTTTATAGGGACTTTGCCGCTGTTTGCTGCAAATTCTAAAATCTTGATATCTACTAAATATTGTACTTATTTGATTAACAGTATTTTACAAACAAAAAATAGACATAACATCGCTCTGCGTGTTACCCTCTTGCTTCTCCTTTTCGTTCGCTCCAAGCGAACAAAAATTTCGAACAATCGGACTAAAAAAGCCTGTCTTGAGCTTGTCGAAAGGTCAGTTGCTTTTTCTTATTAATCATGTTGTATAAATGTATCCAATTACGATGCAAAATGGAAACGTGCATTAGTCTCTAATACGCTGTTTTTAAACCATTATGTATGATTATTGAGTATTGCTTAAAACTGAATGTCAGATTAGGAAATATCCGCCTACATTTTTCAATAAAAAAAGACCTTTGAAAATCAAAGGTCTTGACACTTACTTGTACTGGTTCAAATGTTGAAAACATAGGTATATGCATATAAATTTTTGACGGCTTCCTCATATAGAATAGTTTCATATTCCATATGGTTTTCTTTAGCATATATTTTTAAATCCGTACCAAATTTATTTTCAATTTCTTCTTTAGAAACGGATAGCAAATGTTGCTGGGTTTCTGCATCGAGGTTATTATAATTTAAGTATATCATAATCTAAAAAATTATAATAGGCAATTATCTGCAAAACTGTAGTATTCCCCATTTGGAGTAATAATCAAATGGTCTAGAACTTTGACATCAAAAAGAGCCGCTGCCTTTTTTATTTTCTCCGTAATTCTTTTATCTGCTTCACTAGGAAGTAATTTTCCCGATGGATGGTTATGGGTTAAAATAATACCTACAGATAGCGTTTTTAATACTACGGCAAATAATATGCGTAGGTCAATCATAGTTCCCGTTATTCCACCCTCTGATAATTGATAAATACCTTTCACCTTATTACTATTATTGAGTAATACTACTTTAAAAGTTTCTTGCAGTGCAATGGTGTTTTTATTCCAATGTTCAAATAATAATGCATTAGCATCTTGGGAAGAGCTTATTTGTTGCCAAAAAGGTGCTGGCACACGCTCTTTGTAACTTATCTGAATTTCGTTAACTTTGTCTTTCATTGTTCTTTTCTTTAGAGATTAATAATGAAAAAGAGGGCAGAACTTTTGCGGGTGATGCCCTCTTTCTTTTTAAGTTTACTTACTACCTAAAAGCAATATTTCGTTGGCTTCCACTTCGGTAACATAGCGTTGATTGCCTTCTTCGGTTTCATAGGTTCTAGTCTTTAGTTTTCCAACAATTCCGACCTCCTTTCCCTTGTTTACATACTTTTCGATGATTTCAGCAACCTTTCCCCAAGCGACAACAGTATGCCAATTGGTATCTGTTTGCTTTTCTCCTTTACTGTCCTTGTAATTCTCATTGGTGGCTAAAGAAAAACGAGCCACTTTTTTTCCGCTTTCCAAATTTGTAACCGTTGGTTCTTGTCCAACATTTCCGATTAACTGTACATGATTTTTAATAGTACTCATAATTATATATTTAAAAGATTAATATTCATTTATTTTAAAAGTGATTTACTTAGTATATCCAGAGTGTTTTCCTTTTTGATTTTTCTTTAGTTCCACTTCCTTTTTTGGATATTTTGAGATGATTTCATAATTCGATATTTTGATTTACTTCCCATAGAGCCTTCGTTGTTACCTTTTTTTGATGCCCTGTGTGATTCAATATTCCGGTTTGATAAGACGTATAAAAAAGAGACCCGCTTTAGAGCGGGCCTGGTTTATGCCGTAGTTCAAAACGGAATGTTGTTGTTTTGCTGACAAAAAAAGGTAATAATGGAGGTTCGGTAAGTGAATTAAAACACTAGGTGAAGTCTAAAATGGAAGGGAGTGGGGCTATATATGAAATGTGATTTTCCTATTAAGCGGATTTGATTCACGTTTTTTACCCTTCATATCGTTAACCCGTTCCACTATGCAGGAAAGGAACATTTAATTCTGGAGTAAAAAGCGTTAATTATGTCTAAGACCTTTGTTAGTGAAGCTCTTTTTCTGGAATGTAGTTTTTATGGAAAGTAAGGAAATGTGCTGAGTGGCTTGTTAACTTTTAAATTAAGTACCTAACTCGGCATCATCTTTTTTTTAATGCTTCACATGCATTATCTAGCAAAGTTTCTAACTCCTCCCATAAAAACTTACGTAGAGTTGGAATTTCATTTTCATTTAAATGCTTTTGAATAGCTAGATGCAATTGGTACAGGCATTCATAATCATTAGGATAGAACATCTTAACATTAGTATGCTTATACCTTTCTTTAATTTCGTTTCCAAATAAGGCTAAAAACTGATTTGTATTTTTATTTAAAGCTTGAAATAAGGCCTGACCGTCTAGATAAGCTATGAAATCTTTGTTGAATTTTTTATCTTTAAAAAGCTCGTTTAGTTTTTCGTATTCCTCCTTTGCAAGTACTTCAATAAGTTGATTACTTTCCTCTTTTACTAACTCTTTATCAAGTGCAGTATGCAATTCTATAATTTTATCTCTTATAGGTTGTACAATAGGATTGCTTACTTCAAAGTGAATCATGTTATTGTAAAACCTACGATCAATTTCCTTCTGTTTAGAAGCAATTTGAATACCTGCGAATAATTTTTCTTCTATTTCATCATTAGTGTAGTCTATTAGTCCTTTTTCTGCAAAGAAATGATAGAAGCCAGACAATTGCTCATAAGAATACATACTATAAGCACCTTCTTCTAAATACTTTAATACATCTGTAGTATAAGTTGTAAACTCATCATCTGTGAACTTCCTAAAATTGTAACTCATAAGATTGCTAAAAGCATCTTGTTCCTTTGTTGGTTGTTCTGGCTTTCTTTTTTCTAATTCTTCAGAAAGCTTATCTGTATTTAAATAGCCTGATAGCACATAAGTGTAAACACTCTCATAAAAATGATAATCTTCTAATCTACTACTTACATACTTCAGGTAAAAAGTTTCTGCATAAGTTTTTTTCTTTTCGGGCTTTTGCTCTTCCTTCTTATTTAAAAGATTGACCACTAGTTTATCTGACTCTAATTCTTGATACCAGAAATGTGTTGTATTACCTAGTGCATTATAGTCTTCAGATTCGTTAGATTTCAAAAGGCCTCTTTTAAATTCAATAGAAAGAATAGCTATTAAGAACAGTAGTTCTTTTTTGAGCTCTTCTTCAATTTCATGAGTGTGTTTGAAAATATTTTGAAGACTATCTAAGAAGAATGAAATAATCCTGATGTTATCTTCTTTCTGCTCGTCAAAAATTCGAAAGATATAATTTTCGTTCTTTTTTAGAAACAGTAAAAAAGCATTATCATTTTCATATTTATTAAAGAGTTTAGGAATTACACTTTTAAGTTCCGGCTTATAATTTAAGACTCGCCCTATAACTTTCTCTTTAATGTTGTAGTAATTTGTTTTTTGATTTTCATCCGTTTCAAAAATCTTGTCCTCATCAGCTAGAATTAAACATTTAAGGTTTTTGTGTTCTACAAAACCATTGATAAAACCTAGCAATTCTTTCATTGGTATTCTACAGCGTTCTAAATCATCGAAACAGATAAATTTCTTAGAGAAATCAAAATTATCTAAACCAATGCCTTGAAACAAATCAGATGGATCAACCTTTATAAAAGCTTTACTTGCCGATTTTATAAGATTACCACTAATTGCCGCTAACGTTTTTAATGTTTTGTTTTGCGCTTTATCAAAATACGGTATGAGTTTAAAGAAAAGTTGTTTATGTAGCGCATCTATAGTTTTTATTCCATTAAGAGAAATGTAAATGGAATCAAGATTCTTTTTTTGAATTAATGGTAATAATGTGTCTTTCCAGAAAAATGTTTTTCCTGTTCCCCAACCACCATTTAGAAGTAAGGCATATTGGGTGTTTTGCGTTTCTATATACTCTACAACTATTGAAGCTATATTTTCGGAATTCATTTAAAAAAGATATTAGCTCTACAAGTTAAACAATAGCATAAGATTAATTTAGAAAAATTAATCTTATGCTATTTATCCTTTTAATTCTTTTAATCAATCCATTTCATGCGCTGTAATCTAACCGCATTCAATATTGCTAACAATGCAACACCAACATCTGCAAATACTGCTTCCCACATTGTCGCTAAACCACCTGCTCCTAAAATCAGCACTATTACTTTTACACCGAATGCTAATATGATATTTTGCCATACAATCTTTCGGGTGGAACGACTAATTTTAATGGCTTTTACCACTTTCGAAGGTTGGTCGGTTTGAATAATAACATCTGCGGTTTCAATAGCAACATCACTTCCTAAACCACCCATGGCAATACCTACATCACTTGCTGCTAAAACTGGTGCATCATTAATACCATCGCCTATAAAAGCAATCTTATTATTAGGGTCTTGTTTTAAAATTTCGACTTCATTTAGCTTATCTTCTGGTAACAAACCGCCTTTAGCGATTTCGATATTTAACTCGGAAGCTACTTTTTGAGTAATGGAATCCTTATCGCCAGAGAGCATCATTATATTTTTGACACCTACTTTATGTAATGCAGTAATCGTTTCTTTTGCATCATCTTTTAATTCATCTGCAATAACAACATAACCTGTAAATTCGTCATCAATAGCAACCAAAACAATCGATTCTACAATAGTTTCTGTTTCTTCTACAACATTAATATTATTGGCTGTCATTAGGGCTTTGTTACCAACTAAAACAGTCCTACCATTTACGATACCTTTTAGACCTTTACCTGCGATTTCAGATACTTCTGAAGCTTCATAATCTGTACCTTCATCTTTATATTCTAAAATGGCTTTTGCAATTGGATGCGTGGATTGTTCTTCCATAGCCATCAGGTATTTCATAAACTCTTTTTCATCCCAATTAATGGCTTTGATTTCTTTGATTTTAAAAACTCCTTTGGTAACCGTTCCTGTCTTGTCCATTACCAAAGTATTTATCCTAGTCATGGCATCTAAAAACGAAGCGCCTTTAAATAAAATTCCATTTTTTGAAGCTGCTCCCAATCCTCCGAAATAACCCAATGGAATAGAAATAACCAATGCACAAGGGCAAGAAATAACCAGGAAAATTAAGGCTCTGTATAACCAATCTCTAAAGACATAATCATCTACAAAAAAGTAAGGAATGAAAGTAACACCAATAGCCAAAAACACAACAATTGGTGTATAAACTCGTGCAAATTTTCTAATAAACAATTCGGTTTTCGATTTACGAGCTGTTGCATTCTGTACCATATTGAGAATACGTGCAATAGAACTATCCTTAAACTCTTTGGTAGTTTCAATTTCAATAACACCATCCAAATTAATACTCCCTGCAAATACTTTTTCGCCTTTTGCAATCGTATCAGGTTTGCTTTCACCAGTCAAAGCCGCTGTATTAAAAGAGCCATTTTTGGAAAGGAGAATACCGTCTAAAGGAATTTTTTCTCCCACACGGACTTGAATTTTTTCTCCAATTTCAACCGCTTCTGGACTTACAGAAATGTAATCATTATTCCGATTTACCAAAGCTTCATTAGGTCGTACATCGAGCAAAGCTTTAATATTGCCCTTTGCTTTATTTACTGCCGCACTTTGAAATAACTCTCCAACGGCATAGAATAACATTACTGCTACACCTTCAGGATATTCTCCAATAACGAATGCACCTATGGTAGCAATAGACATTAAGAAAAATTCTGTAAAAACATCTCCTTTTTTGATGCTTTTCCATCCTTCCTTTATTACAGGAAAGCCTACGGGAATATACGCTACTGCATACCATAGTATACGAATCCACCCTTTAAAATATGGGAACATATCGAAATAATCGATTGCAATACCAATCATTAACATTACAAAACTGAAAATTGCTGGCAAATAAGTATTAAACTTTCCTACGCTTTCTGAACTATTATGATTGTGACCATCATCGTGACTATTTTGCCCCTCTAAATCTGGTTTTAAATCTCTTAAATTGACTTTCTTTTTTTTCATTATTATTTAATTCTTCAAATATGAAAGATTTAAATCCAACGTCTTACTTTTTTTGCATACTCTAAATAATCATTTCCAAATTCACGCCTTAAAAATTCTTCTTCTAATCTAATTTGAGTATTGATACTTATTGTAGATAATGAGATTATCAATAGTGTAAAAGCATTTGGGATTACTAAAAATAATCCAATATTTGCAATCATAATTCCAAGAAAAATTGGGTTTCTTGAAATTGAAAACATCCCATTTGTTACTAATTTAGTTTTATTGTTTTCATCAATCCCAATTCTCCAAGAAATTGACATTTGGCTTTGAGAAATCCATACTACAATTAACGATAGAAACAAAAGTGTCCAACCAATCTTTTGTAAAGTAGGATTTTCTAAATACCAAAATGGAAGTAAGTATTCATACCATTGATTTTTAAAAGCATAAGTTCCAACGACAATGAGCTCGAAAACTGTGATAAATTTAAAAACCTTACCATTATAATCGTGAGCATTATCTGTTTTTTTAAACGTTAATGGGTTTATTCCTGTTTTTTTACAAAGCAAAATAGACCTTAACACAAAGACTAATAAAAAATATAATATCAGATAAGCGAATAATAACATAATTTCTAATTTGATACAAAAATGCTCTAAATATCAATGCAATGGAAGTGCATTTTTGTCCGCAAGACTTAACACTAATAACAGAATTAAAGTACAATATAGATTAAAAGTAGGTAGATATACCAAAACTAAATCCACCTAATTTGGCTGGTGCATTGTTCAGAATATCTGTTTGTCTTTGTATCCTGTAATTTAGCCTGAAAACTGTTTGCTGTGTTGGCCTAAAAGTGATTGCTGGCATAATACTACAAAGTTCGTCTCCTATATTGTCACCAGTCTCGTTAAATGTACCTACGTTCCAATCTACATATTCTAATCGGCAAGCCAGATTTAAGGTTGCATTATCCCAACCAAGCATTTTTTGTTTCAAAACGGGATGGACTATATCCAAAAACCCTCCATATTGCTTGTCTCCGTACTGTTGCGTATAGGTTTCAGGAGTATCTACATTAATCCATACCCATTCGCCTGTAATAAATGTATTTATTTTTGTTAAGGTTGTGTTGTAATCTATAGCAAAAACATTTAGCCTTCGCTTTTCATTAAGTACAATACCATCGTCTTGAAAGGTGTTATAAATACCACCCATATAGGAAAGTCCAATTTCTCCAAATTTCTTATTTCTTATAGCAATCTTAGCAGTAGTCAAAGGGGTTCCGCTTGCTGATTCTACAAAACGTTCTGCATTTTCTTTAGATTCAGGCAAAAATGTTTTTCCCTCTTCATTATCAATAATAGCGTCATCAAAACCACTTGAAAGATATAGTTCATAACCAAACATCCAGTTATTTTTATAGGTCTTTCCAAACAATCCAAAACCTGCATTACTCCAAGTTGCGGGTAACATCTGTGTGGCCGCAATTGGGCGGTCTGTAAATTCCCATTTTGGACCATCATGGTTTTGATTAAATGCTCCAATAGGGTTCATAATGATACCTCCTCTTAAGTTGAATAACGGATGAAATTCAACATCCAAAGAAGCAAATTCAATAGCAATCTCTTTACCTCCTTCTTCAAATTCTATCTCACTTAAAAATTTAATTTTCTTTGAAATAGAAGAAGCTACAAACAAAGTCATTCTTCGCATTTGAAATTGATGTCCTTCAGATACACCATCTGTCCCTATATGTTGCCAATTTACTTCTGCATAACCACCTACTGAAACGGGGAGTTTTCCAAAACTTAAAAAGGGTCTATTATAGACTGCATCCATATTAAGTTGTTGTTTGGTACTGTCTACTTGTTGCCTTTTTAATAGGGTTGTATCTACTTGTGCAAAAGATAATGTAGATATTAAAAGTAGGATTACTATAACTATATGTTTCATGCTTTATTCAGTGAAATTAAAATATTGTGATTGTCTAACTCTAATTGAAATTCACGTAATGGATTTGATGCAGGACCGTTGGTTACATTACCTTTATTATCAAACTCGCTCCCATGTGCAGAACAAACCAATTTTTCGCCGTAGGCAGTCACTTCATTCCCTTGATGAGTGCATTGCATATATAAAGCTGTGAAATGGTTTTCTGAAAATCGAAAAACATAAATAGGGTATTGCAGTTGCGAATTATTTACCACAAGATATTTTAGTGTTTTTCCGTCTTTTTCAAAATTTGATAGAGGAACTATTAAATCTTCTCCATTAATTTTTGCGCTAATGCTTTTTGTGGAGACACATCCTTGCATTAGTGGTGAAAAAATAGTAGTCCCTAAACAAGCAAATCCACAAGTTTTAATAAATTCTTTTCGTTCCATGTCTATAGTGATTCTAAGAATTTGATTAAATCTTCTTTTTCGTTTTCAGAAAGATTCACAAACTGATTTTTACTATTTTCTGCCTCCCCACCGTGCAATAAAATAGCTTCAGAAATACTTCCTGCTCTCCCATCATGCAACAAAAAGTATTGTCCACCTTGTGTCGATTCCGATAAACCAAGCCCCCAAAGCGGTGGGGTTCTCCATTCAGATGTTAGTGCGTTTCCTTCAGTATAACCATCATCCAAATCGCCACCCATATCGTGTAATAAAAGGTCTGTGTAAGGATTAAATTCTTTGAATGAAAGGGTTTCTATTGGAGAGTAACCAGTGCTTAAGGTAGGTGTGTGACAAGAAGCACAGTTTATTTGACTGAAAAGAGATTTTCCATTAATAACTTTTGGGTCGTTTTGATTTCTAGGTACGGGCGCTTTAAGTGTTTGTAAATAAGCTACAACATCACGTATTGTATTATCCGAAACTTCTGGGTCTATAGATAATCCACTGTATGTATCTATAAGATTAAAAGTGGATGTTATGCCCATATCTTCATTATATGCACCAACTGTTTGGTCTAATAAATCATAAGCAACGGCTTTTTTTCCGAAACGATGTATGTACATTCCGTTCTGAGAAATAGCATTAGAAGCAGGTATAACAAAATCTTTAAGAGGCAACCAATGAGGGACACCGGAAATACCATCACCATCGGTATCATTAGGGTCTGCCATTGCCAAAATATCCTCATCGGTTACATATTGCAAAAAACCAAGTCCCGTTACAGCAGGAGGAGTGAATTTTGAGAATGTTGCACCGTTTGGAATGTTTTCAGGTTGGTAACCTGGTAATGCTCTATGTTGAAGTTGCGGACCTCCTACATTTAGAAATTGGTTGCCCGAATTGTCAGACTGCCCAAAACGGGTAAGTGTAGTAAAGGGATGCCCTTTTCCATCACCTGCATGGCAACTAATACAACTATTAGTATTAAATAAGGGACCTAACCCCTTTGACGATGTAAAAACCTCACCAAATGCTTCATCTCCTCTTAGAAATTCAGCTTGTTGTGCTAGTGTTAATCCTACCATTTCTCCGTCCAGCACTTCTTCATTTTCTGAAAGTATTGGTACAAAATTGTCACAGGACGCCATCGTAATGATACAAATTACTTTATAAAAAAAAAATCTAATTTTCATACTCTTGCTTATTTCGGGACACAAAAATATAAATATTTAAGTGTACTTAAAAATATATTTAGATTAATCTAAATATATTTTTAGAATAGCAATAATACTTCAGAAATTCGTTAGTATTTTATAGCTAATATTTTTGACTATCATAGTTTTTTGATATTCAAAAATGTATTATGTAAATGGTTACGCTCTTTATCTTCACATTTTATAAAAATTTAATAGTCATACCGAATAGCATTTTATTTAAAATATAATTGTTACGATGTAAAATAGATTGCCATATACTATCCACTACATTTATCACAAATACCTTTTACTACTAAGTTTATATCTTCAGAAACAAATCCATCTGGCACTTTAATTTGAGGAATTTTATGTTCTGTTAAACAAATGGTTTCATTGCAGTTATTGCAATGAAAATGTAAATGCAAATCGGTTTCAATCTCACAATTGCATCCCTTTTCACATAGCGCATATTTTGTAATCCCTGTACCATCATCTATTTGATGTACAATCGCTTTTTCCTCAAAGGTCTTTACTGTTCGATATAATGTAGTTCTATCTGCTTTATCAAAAGCATTTTCGATATCACTTAATGTTACTGCTACTTGTTTCTCAGCAAGAAACTTATAAATAAGTAAGCGCATTGCTGTAACACGTATATTTTTTGACTCTAAAAGTTGTTCAATTGTTTGCATAATTTAATGTTCGTGTTCTGCTTCGCCTTTTTTCATTTCTGCAATAAGATAGTAGGCATTGTTATAAGCGAATTTTGTAGCTTTATCTTGTTCTTCAGCAAATTCAACGGCTATCCAATTACCATCTTTTTCTCCTAAAAGCACTTCAATAGGTTTAAAACTCCAATCTTCATTTTCTCTTTCTACTGAAAATACATAAAATCTATCGCCTTCTTTTATAATAGCGCTTTCTGGCAATGCATTGGTTTTTGCATTCTCAACTTGAATTTTACCTTTTATATACATTCCTGGAATTAGATTTCCTTTTTTGTTTTCAATTTCAGCATGTACGTGAAGTGCTTTAGGATTATCTTCAAAAGTTTTACTTACCGAGTAGATTTCTGCTATAAGGTCTTCGTCTGTATTAGATTGTAAATTGAAAATCACTTTTTGACCTTTCTTTACTTTATAAACGTCTTTCTCGAACACCATTAAATCTGCATGAACGTGATGCGTGTTTACGATTTCGAAAAGTTCGGTTTGTGGTTCTACATATTGTCCTATTTTAACCTCAACTTTTTGGACAAAACCATCTATTGGACTACGTAATGATATACTTTGAGCAATTGTTCCTTTTTGTACAGATGACGTGTTTATGTTTAATAGCCTCAATTGCGCTTCCAATCCATTTACCATAGCTTTAGAGGCATCATATTCTGCTTCGGCTTTTTGAAAACTTGCACCAGAGCCAACTCCTGCATCATATAATTTTTGCTGACGTTCATAGTTCTTCTTTAAAAAATTACTGTTGCTAAAAGCATTCAAATAATCGGTCTGCATTTTTATAATATTAGGATGTGATAGATAGGCAACCACTTGACCTTTATTAACTTTATCGCCTTCAATTACTTTTATAGATACCACATTTGCACCAACAACAGACGTAATAGCCGCTTCGTTTTGTGGTGGTACTTCCAATGTGCCATTAGCTTCTACATAACCGCTCATATTACGCAATACTAAGGTGTCTGTTTTCATTTTTAAGGCATCAAACTGTTGCTGTGATAGCATCACTTCTTCTTCTTCACTATGAGCTTTTTCAGCTTCTGGCTTTGCATCTTCATTGTGTGCATGACCATCGCCTTCTTTGTGGCTTTCTTTATTTCCACAAGCAACAACTAAAAGTGAAACTGTTAGTAGTGCTAAGATTATATATCGTGTGTTTTTCATTTTCTTATTTATTAAAATATTGTAGTTGAAATGTACTTCCTAAATAATTTATTAATGCTTCTTGAGCTTGTAATTCAGATTGAATAGCTTCTTTTATGAGTTGTGTAAATCCTGTATAATCTATCTCTCCTTCTTTATAGGCAAATAAAGCACCCACTTTTTGCTCTTTCACAAGTGGTAACACTTCATTTTTATAGAAAAACCAAGACGTCTTCCATTTTTGATAATTCTCTTTTGATTGTATAAACTTGGATTGTAGGTCTTGTTTTTTGAACTGAATGTTCGTTTCGGCAATTTCAGTATCAATTTTTGCGGTTTTAACTTTTGCTTTATTAGTACCTGACAAAAAAGGAATTGAAATACCTGCTTGATAGGTGTAAAACCCTGAATTTCCATTTACGTTTTGTAATCCACCTTGAAGATTTAACTTGGGTAAATTATCAGCTCTTGCAGCCTTATATGTTGCTTCTGCTTCTGTTACTTGTAATTGTGCTATACCATATAAGGGATGTTCTTCTAGGTTAAAAGCATCAACATCAATTTCATTAGTAATTTCAAAATCATTAGGAACAGTATAGAATGTATCAGAAACCAGCCATAAGTTTAACTGTTGCAACGCAATATCATATTCACTTTTAGATTGCATAAATTTATTTTGAATCTGTAAGGCTTGATTTTTAGCTGCTGAATATTCTAACCTTGAAATAGCTTCTACTTCATAATTCAATGCTACTGCTTTTTCAAAGTTGGTATATATAGAATCTAACTCTTTGTATAAATTATAATTCCTTTTACTCTGCAAGGCATTTGCCCACGCCTTTTTTACTTCCAATTCTAAATCTAATTCTGAAAGTTGAAACGCTTTTTGAGCTAGTTGAATGCGTTGTTCTTGCAATCGCTTTTTTGCAGAAATACCAAACACATCAATGTTGCTTTGACCAATTCCGATAGTCGTATAAATACCATTTCCGCTATTAATTTCCTCGCCTCCTGTAAAAACTTGAGTTGTACCAAAATCATAAGCTGTACTTTTTAACTGCTCTTGTCTACTAATTTCTAATTGCTTTTGTTTTAAAAGCGGAAAATTTTCTTTTGACAATTTAACCGCTTCATTCATTGAAATAATCGGCAACGTATCGTTAACTTCTTGGGCGTTTCCTGTTATTGGTAACAAAAACATAAAAGCTATCATAGCAGTAACTGTAATTACTTTTTTGTCTGCTCTAAACTTGAATGATTTATTTTCTACCCAATGATATAATATTGGTAAAACGAACAATGTTAATAATGTAGACGTTAATAAACCACCAATTACAACCGTTGCTAAAGGTCGTTGTACTTCTGCACCAGCTGATGCCGAAATTGCCATAGGTAAAAAGCCTAAAACATCTGTAAAAGCGGTTAACATAATTGGTCTAATTCTTCGTTTTGCACCTTCAATAATTCTATCTTTAAGATTGGTAACACCTTCTTCTTTAAGTTCATTCAGTCCGCTTATCATTACCAGACCGTTAAGAACAGCAACGCCAAACAAAACAATAAAACCTACACCTGCGGAAATACTAAATGGCATATCCCTGAGCCACAATGCTACTACACCACCAATGGTTGCCATAGGAATTGCGATATAAATCATTAAGGTTTGTGGCAACGATTTTAAAGCAAAATAAATAAGTACAAAAATGAGTAATAACGCAATTGGAACTACAGTTTGCAAACGGTTACTGGCACGTTCTAAGTTTTCAAATGCACCACCATACCTAATAAAATAGCCTGTTGGCAATTCTAATTTAGCATCTAACTTGGATTTTATTTCAGTTATCAAAGATTTTACATCACGTCCTCTTACATTAATACCAACATAGGTTCTTCTGTTAGTGTTATCTCTACTTATTTGCATTGGTCCTGCTTTGTAGCTTATATCTGCAACTTCCCGAAGTGGAATTTGAGTGCCAGACGGTAAGTTGATATATAAATTTTGTACATCTGAAATATCCTTTCGGTTTTGAGAATTTAATCTTACCACTAAATCGAATCGCTTTTCGCCTTCAAAAATAATTCCTGCTGTACCGCCTGCAAAAGCAGATTGAACAATTTGATTCAACGTATTTATTTGCAGTCCGTATTGGGCTAATTTATTTCTATTGTACGTAATGGTCATTTGTGGCAAACCTGTTGTGGCTTCCGCTTTCATATCGCCAATGCCTTCTGTACCTGCAATAATTTTGGATATTTCTTCTGCTTTTTGAGACAGTACATTTATATCTTCTCCATAAAGTTTTATTGCAATGTCTTCTCTAACACCTTCTAGTAATTCGTTGAAGCGCATTTCGATAGGTTGTGTAAATTCATAGTTAACGCCTGGAACGATTTCAACCGCTTCTTTCATCTTCTCTATCAATTCATCTTTTGTAGTGGCTGTTGTCCATTCGCTTTTTGGCTTCAGAATCACAAAAACATCGGCTAAATCCATCGGCATGGGATCTGTTGGAATTTCGGCAACACCAATTCGACTTACAATTTTTTCAACTTCTGGAAACTTTGTTTTTACAATTTGTTCAATTTTCGTAGTCGTTTCAATAGTTTCTGTAAGGGAACTGCCAGGTTTTAAAATGGCGTGAAACGCAATATCGCCTTCATCGAGTTGTGGTATAAATTCGCCACCCATTCTCGTAAACATAAAGACTGCAATACCGAATAAAACAACAGAAACACCTATTATTAGTTTTCCTTTTTTTAAGGCTTTTTCTAATAAAGGCTGGTATTTACGTTCTACCCAAAGCACAAATTTATCGCCATACGATTGTTTGTCATTTTTTGGTGCTCTTAAAATCAAGGCAGACATCATTGGCACATACGTCAAACAAAGAACCATTGCACCAATCATTGCAAAAATGAAAGTCAATGCCATTGGCTTAAACATCTTCCCTTCAATACCTTGTAAAGCCAAAATTGGAAGAAAAACAATTAGAATAATTAGCTGACCAAAAAAGGCTGCATTCATCATTTTTTTTGAAGCATTTGAAGCCACTTTATCTCTTTCTTTTGCTGTAAGGCTCTTCTTTTTTAGTACTTGGGATGTAATGAGAAATACTGTACTCTCAACTATTATTACTGCTCCATCTACAATGATTCCAAAATCAATCGCACCTAAGCTCATTAGATTTGCCCACACGTCAAATACATTCATCAATATAAAGGCAAACAACAAAGACAATGGAATGGTTGAAGCTACTATTAAACCACCTCGCCAGTTTCCTAATAAGAAAATAAGAACAAAAATGACTATTAATGCGCCTTCAATAAGGTTTGTTGCTACAGTTGAAGTAGTTTCTGCTATTAATTTACTTCGGTCTAATAAAGGTTCAATAATCACGCCTTCTGGCAATGACTTTTCTATTTGAGCCACTCGCTCTTTTACATTCTCGATAACATCGTTTGAGTTTGCTCCTTTAAGCATCATTACCAAACCACCTACAACTTCTCCTTCGCCATCTTGTGTTAATGCACCATAACGAATAGCAGAACCAAATTGCACTTTGGCAATGTCGCCAATAGTTATAGGAATATTATTGGTGTTTTTTACTGTGATTTTTTTAATATCATCCAAGCTGCGCACTAAGCCTTCGCCACGAATAAAATTAGCTTGATGGTTTTTTTCAATATATGCACCACCTGTATTTTGATTATTGTTTTCCAACGCCTTAAAGACATCGGTAATTGTTAAGCCTATTGCTCGCAACTCATTTGGATCGACGGCGACTTCATATTGCTTAATTTTTCCACCAATAGCATTAACTTCAACAACACCCTCAACCATTGCCATTTGACGTTGTACTATCCAATCTTGCATAGTACGCAAATCAGTAACTGAATATTTGTCTTTGTATTCTGGTTTGACTTTAAGTGTATATTGATATATTTCTCCAAGACCAGATGAAATAGGACCCATAGAAGGTTCTCCAAACCCTTCAGGAATTTGTCCTTTGATGTCGTTGAGTTTTTCAGCGACTAATTGACGTGGCAGATATGTTCCCATATCATCGTCAAAAACAATGGTAACAACTGATAAGCCAAAACGAGAAATGGAACGAATTTCTTGAACATTAGGCAGATTGCTCATTGCAACCTCTACAGGATAGGTAATAATTTGCTCAATATCCTCTGTTCCTAAATTTGGTGCTTGTGTAATGACTTGTACTTGGTTGTTGGTAATATCTGGAACAGCATCGATTGGTACTTGGGTCATACTCCAAATACCTGCTCCAACAATGGTAAGCGTTAGCAAACCAATGATGAATTTGTTATTGATTGAAAAATCAATGATTTTATTAATCATAGAAAGTGTGTTAATTCAGTTAAACTTCTCGATATAATTCTAACATGAAAATTAGAATTACTCGAAATGAAAAGAGCCATGATAGGCTTGAAATTGGATA
This sequence comes from uncultured Maribacter sp., assembly GCF_947496775.1. Classification (GTDB taxonomy): domain Bacteria; phylum Bacteroidota; class Bacteroidia; order Flavobacteriales; family Flavobacteriaceae; genus Maribacter_B. The sequence continues at coordinate 80,536 of NZ_CANMDU010000005.1, forward strand.
TAGTTATCCTTAAAAAAACTGAATTATGCCCTTGGTGGCTGTAAAATTGAAGTAGTGAAATCTTTTTCTGTACCGTTTAAGTAAAGAAAATCTTGAGTAGATATATAAGGAAAATTAAATTTTAAATCTGCAAATTGAAAATATGTTGCATTTATATGGCAACATTGGCAAATACAAAAAGGCGAACATAAATCTGAATCTTGGTGCTGATGGTCGTCACCAAAAGCTTCTACAACTTCTGTTTTAACTTTATTATCAAGCGCTAAATTATCTTTGCAAGTTGCAAAGTTAAGTGCCAAAAAGTAAATTGATAATATGAGTGCGAAATATTTCAAGCAACAAATATAAAAATATTTTCGTGCAACTCAGTTGCAAAGTTTTATTTTAATGAATCAATGGTACTTCCACAAGACAGCATTGCTTCACCGTAATATGGATTCTTAATCTCTTTTTCTTTACTTAACCACATTCCACTTTTATTACTATTGGTCATAGGACATTTTTGAACGTATAAGGGTTCTGAAGGTGACTCTATATTTATCGCTTTGGAAACTATATCTTCATTTAAAATAAATAGATAACCTCTTTGGGTTTTTAAATCCTTACTTGAGGAAATTGTATCCAACATTGTAATACTTTTAACTAAATGTGACTTATCCATTTTACCTAAATCACCAGTTTCGATAACATTGATTTTTTTGTAAAATCTATTTTTTTCCAAAGCAGATACATTACTCGCATCACTTATTACAAAAGCGTCCTCCATTAAAAAAAAGTTTTAACGCAACTTGAAATACTGTTTGAAATGCCTTTGGTAAATTCATTTTCATTTTTGAAATAGCATTTGAACCTAGACCTTCTGCGCCAGTTTCCTAAGGAATTAAATCCATTCAATAAATAGGGCAGGTTTCATAATTTGCGGGTACATCGAGCACGTCTACATTTGATTAGCAGATGCTTCTGAATGATTATAACTATCTAGAATTTCCTATTTAGTTCTATCTACATTATTTTTACCAAATAAATAGATAGCCTCCACAATCAAGCCTAAAACTACTGCGATATCGAGATATAAATTGTTTTTCTATACTGAATTATTAAAATAATAAACTCTTATAGATAAAACGGGCTCTTCAACGAATTTTTCATATTACCTATCACGAAAGTATTGTTATTTACATTAATTAAATAAGTTTTAAATGGGAAACAATTTAGTAGAATATCAATTCAAAATAAAAAGAGAACAACGCCAGATCCTTAATGGACATGGCTCTTTTCTAGTGCTTTTTACTGGTCTGTCAGGTTCCGGCAAGTCTACCCTTGCAAATGCGCTTGAAAACCATTTGTATAAACAAAAAATGCACGTATATGTACTTGATGGGGATAATATCCGTAAAGGAATAAACAGAAATCTTGGATTTTCACCTGAAGATCGTTCTGAAAATAACCGACGTGTAGGTGAAATATCCAAATTGTTCATTGATGCAGGGTGTATTGTTTTAGCAGCGTTTGTATCTCCATATATAAAAGATAGAGAAAACATAAAGCAAACCGTTGGTTCTGATAATTTTTTTGAGGTATTTGTCAATACAGATCTTGCCGAATGTGAACGTAGAGATCCCAAAGGCTTGTATAAAAAAGCTAGAGCTGGTGAAGTAAAGAATATGACTGGTATTTCTGCTCCCTACGAAATTCCTGAAAATCCCGATTTAGAAATCACTTCTAATCTTTCTGTTGAAGAGTCAGTAACATTGGTTCTAAAATGTATAAAACACAAACTAAAAGCCTAATCGAGAAGTATTTTCTAAATTACTTAGGTAGGTTTTTGCACAATTCATGAACCCTATGATACTCTTCTCTGGAGGCAAAGATGCTAAAATACTTACACGATTAGGACAAAAAGTATTTTTTCCCTAACAGATAACTACTCTTTAGATGTACCTGAAACTATGCATATTGAAACTGGTACATATAGGCTAGATACAAGGTTATCTTTACAAAATATACTACACTAACAAAGAGGTGATTTTATGAAATCATTTTAAGCTATTCATTTTTTTTGTTGTAAAGATTCTTTAAACAACTTTTAATACGACTAAATTCTTCATCCGTTAATCGTTGCCCGTTAGATGCCTTTGAAAATTTTAGGTTCACAAGGCTAGTATCATATATTGTTTGGTCTAGAGCTCTAGTACCAACCAATTCAATAATAGCACTAGGGTTTTCACAAAAATCCTCATACGAGACTCTAACATATTTTTTGGGATCAATTTTAGCTCTGTTTTTCGCAAGTAGCTGATCAACTTCATATACTTGTTGGCAAATGTCATCAATATAGGCCAAAGAATCATCATTGATTTCAGAATCTTTGCTGAGCAGCCCCCATCCAATTTTATCACTCCCCTGAACCGTTCTACGTGATAAAATAATAGACTGAGCAACAAAAACTGGGTTTCTATAAATTTCAACAAAGAAAATATTTGGAAATATCTTGTCAAACATTGGGGCGCAAAGTGAATTTCGATTGTTCTTATTTAGAAATGGTTTTTTTGTTGTTCTCAACCAGGAATTGAAAAAGGCTCTCATTTCTACTTTTGATTCTTCACTTATATCCTCAGGCGCATAATTTCTATCATCGCCTAACCATCTGTTCCATAAAAAAAATGCGTCATTTGGCCCTCCAAAACCCTGAACACTGCCGAAATAGCTTTGACTACTCTTTGCTGCTTTAGGAATTAATCTGTGAAACAATTTAAATGCAGATATTGGAGAATTAATAAAAAATGCAATACAATTACTAATATAACTAACGTTTAAATATCGTTCTAAAGTTTGATAAAGAAGGGTCGTTCCGCTTCTTGAACCTCCTAAAACTAATATAATAGGCAGGGATGAGTCTTGCGACTCATTTAATTTTCTTTTTTCAGAATTTCGCAATAACAAATCAAAAGGTACAGCTAGCTTAGCGCAAAATTCTCTCAGTAAAATGAAATAAGCAGTTTTGTTTCCAGAAAGCAACATTCGCTTAAGTAAACCAATAGGGTCTTTAAAATTTGAATAACTCATTTTGTGATTTTTAATTTAGGAACAGTAAACCCCAGTATGGTTGATTATTTTAATATTCGCTTTTATAACAGTTGTATTCATTAAATCTCAATTTCTTTTTTAGAAAAAGTACCATTTAAAATTTATTAGTTGGGAAATGAAGTATTTCCTTTTCATTCTTTTTAGAAATAGCACTTTCTCTCCTGAGCTATTGCTTATTGACTTGTAAGTATTCTTCACGGCATTTTTTTTAGATATAGTAAAAGTTTATTTAATTTCATGCACTATGGCGCCACAAGACAGCATTGATTCACCATAATATGGATTTTCAATCTCCTTTTTTTGGTTTAACCAAATGGCCCCTTTATAGTTATCAGCCATAGGACACTTTTGAACGTAGAGTGTTTCTGTAGGCGATTCGATATTCATCGCAAGAACTACTATATTTTCGTTTAAAATCACTAAGTATTTTCTTTGGCTCTCTATATCTTGACTAGAAGAAATCGCACCCAACATTTCAACACTCTTAGACAAATGTGACTTTTCCATCTTACCTAAATTATTTACTCCAATAGCTTTTAGTTTTTCTGCCGTGGTTTTAGCTAAAATAGAAACTTGACTTGCATCGCTGACTACAAAAGCATCTTCCATTTTAAAATAGGGTTGTAATGCAGATTGAAACACACTTTGAAATGCTTCTGATAATTTCATTTCCATCATAGGAACTGTATTAGATTTACTTTCCATCGAAGTTTCTTGCATTCCTAAATGTCCTTCGTGACCCGTCATTGTTCTACCTCCATATTTATTCATCATACTTTTTTTACCTTGCAACTGCGCAGCTGCATCTACAGTAAAAGTACCATTAGTGACTATTTCATCTCCATTTTCTAATCCTGTAGTAATTGTATAATTGTCTCCATTACGAATGCCAATAGTAACCTCTCGCATTTCAAAAACAGCTTCATTCGGATTTGTTTTAACATACACCAAAGAGCGTTCTCCTGTCCATAAAATAGCACTGGCAGGTATACTTAACGATTCCTCGGAATTCTGCATTGTCCTTTTTATTTTCCCTGTGACAAACATCCCTGGTTTGAATAAATTTTCTTTATTCTTAAGCGTTGTTCTAACAGTTACAGTTCTAGTGCGATTGTTAAGAACAGGGTCTATAAATGTAATGACGGCATCAAATTTCTTATTAGGGTATGCATTTGTGGTAACATTGATTTTCTGCCCTTTTTTAAACTGCGAAATTTGATTTTCATAGGCATCAAATTCTGCCCAAACCGAATTTAGGTTGCTCACTTTTAAAATGGGTTGACCTTGTTTTACATAGTCGCCTTCTGCTGCCATTACCATAGCTACCGTTCCTGAAACGGTTGCGTAGATTGGAAAGTTCTCGCGCACTTTTCCTGAAGCTTCTATACTGCTAATTTGCTTTTCTGAAAGTTTCCAAAGTTTTAATTTATTACGTACTGCATTATATAAAGCCGGTTGCGATTCTTTTAATGACGCTGCTGTAATTAGTTCCTGCTGGGCAGCTACAAGATTAGGTGCATAAATAGTAGCTAATAATTGTCCCTTATTTACTTTTTGTCCTTCATAGCTAACATTCAACCGCTCTAAGCGACCTTCAAAATAACTTGCTTGAACAGCGTTGTTTTCTTCGTTTTCAGCAATCTTACCAGAGAGCGAAATCATACCGTCTTCGTCAGAAGTTGCAACACTCCCAACAATACTGGTTTGAATATTAGCTAATGCCAAGGCATTTTCGGTCATTTTAATTTCATTGGCAGCAAGACCTTCCGCACCAGTTTCGGCAGGAATTAAATCCATTCCACAAATTGGACAGTCGCCAGGTTCTGGCTGCATAATCTGTGGATGCATTGAACACGTCCACATTTGATTAGCAGAGGCCTCTGAATGGTCGTGATTATCTACTGCTTGACCTGTACTCTCCGTACTATTTCCGAATAATAAATATCCGCCAAGTAATCCTATGATTACTGCAATACCTAGATATAAGATGTTCTTTTTCATTTTAAACTTTTTTTAATTTTTCTAACTGTAGGGGAACTTGTAAACCAAAGCAAAAAACCACTGAGAACTGTTATCAATCCTAAAAGTGAAAAAGCTCTTAATACTATAGTATTAAAATTGTCTCTTCCTTGATAATCCATAGTGTGTGTCATCCAGAGGAAATCAAACCAACGCCAATTGCGATGACGTACAGTCTGAAAAGCTCCATTCTTAATCGCCACATAAGCCTTTAAATTTTCATCTGTTTTATATGAAATCTCATAGGCTGGCAATGACCTTCCACGATACTCGTGGTGTTCTCCCACTGTTTCAATTCTCTTTATTTGGTCAAATTCTAAATTCGACAACATATAGCGTTCTGCTACTTTGATTGCTTCTTGTTCTGTGAGCTCCTCTTTCTTTGTTCCTGTAAGTGCATTATAAAGCACAGCCTCATTAATCCAGTAAAAGGGTGTACCTGCTATTTCAAGTAATTCTAACGATTTAATAGGTTCCTGAAAATTTAGTTGAGAACTTCCCACTAAATCTGAAAATGCGGTTTGGTCAGGAATTTCTTTTTTAAAATGGTCTCCGTGTATTTCGTCAATATCCGTCCAACTAAAGTACATTCCGCTAATCGTCCACATCAAGAACTGAATACCTAAAAAGATACCCAGATAGCGATGCGCTTTTCTTATTTTAAGTGCTGTTTTTCTTTTGACCATTTTATTTTACTTCAAAAGGAAATTCAACAAGAACCTTTTCCCAACTCAAGCTAATTGTTCCTGAATTATCGGTAGTCTTTGTTACTTTGTATTCTAAATGTTCTTTGATTTCTTCGGAAATTTTAGGGGTAACTTTAAATCGCAACACATCATTTTTCTCGTCATATTCATCTTTGCCGTGTTGCTCCCAATTAGAATTAAAAATGATAATCCAATTATCTTTTGAGGGAATTGTAAAAAACCCATACTTGCCTTTAGGAAGTGTTTTGCCATCAATTTGTAAATCTTTATTGGTTTCTATCCACGTTGCCATATGCGCTCCTGCTTGCCATATTTGGTCATACGCCAGTAAACCACCAAAAATAATTCTATCTCTAACACCCGGCGAAGAATAGTCTATGTGAATATGTGCATCACCTACCATTGCCATTGCAGAGGTATGAGGGCTTAAAGGCTTTTTCTTGACTGGTTCAACAGTTGTTACTTTTTGCTCTGTGGCTTCTCCATTTTTTAGTTCTTGCGCTTCTTTTGAAGTTTCTTTACAAGAGACTAAAATGATTAGAGACAAAAGGATGATAGTATTTTTCATTCTATAAGTATTTGATTAGTTAATTGATTTTGTTTTGAGTCTGAGCGCATTTGCTATTACAGAAACTGAACTAAAACTCATTGCTAAGGCTGCAATCATTGGTGATAACAGAATTCCGAAAAACGGAAACAAAACACCTGCTGCAATAGGTACGCCTAAAGTATTGTAGATAAAAGCGAAAAAGAGATTCTGCTTGATGTTCCGCATCACCTTATGGCTTAACTTTCTTGCTTTTAAAATACCGTACAAATCGCCATTAACCAAGGTTATCATTGCGCTTTCAATAGCGACATCTGTTCCAGTACCCATAGCAATACCTACATCACTTTTGGCCAAAGCAGGTGCATCGTTAATACCATCTCCTGCCATTGCAAGTATCCTCCCTTCATTCTGCAATTTCTCAACTTCTTGTAACTTGTTTTCAGGTAGCATACTAGCTTTAAAATCCGCAAGATTCAGTTTTGATGCTACTGCTTGTGCAGTATCGTGATTATCCCCTGTGAGCATTATTACTTCGATACCCTTATCCTGTAACTCTTTGATTGCCTTTGCACTCGTTTCTTTTATTTTATCGCCAATAACCACATAGCCAACAACATCGCCATTTACTGCCAAGTAGGAAACCGTCTTTCCCTGTTTTTGGAATGACTTCACTTCGGCTTCCATTTCTGAGGTAATTTTGGCCTGAGCATATTCCATCATTTTATCATTTCCCAAATCGAGCTTCTTACCTGCAACTGTTCCTTCTACGCCTTTTCCAGTTACTGCGCTAAAATTTTCGGTTTTTGATATTTTGGTTTTCTCCTCCCTTCCGTATTTCACTGTAGCTTCGGCTAATGGATGCTCGCTGGAACTGTTTAGAGATGCGATAAGATGTAGAATTTCGCTTTCGCGAAAGCGACTCTCATCAAAGGACCCTACTTTTTCAACGGTAGGTTTTCCTTCTGTAATCGTCCCGGTTTTGTCAACGATAAGTGTATCCACTTTGTCCATTTTTTCCAAAGCCTCGGCATTCTTAATAAGCACGCCATTTTGAGCGCCTTTACCAACGCCTACCATTACAGACATAGGTGTGGCCAATCCTAAAGCACACGGACAAGCGATTATCAATACGGCAATGGCATTCACAAACCCATAGACATACGCAGGTTCTGGCCCCCAGATTACCCAAATGACAGAGGTTATGACCGCAATAAATATGACTACTGGCACAAAATAGCCTGAAACCGTATCTGCCAGTTTCTGAATAGGTGCGCGACTGCGACTAGCATCGTTGACCATTTTTATGATTTGGGACAGCAGCGTATCGCTACCTACTTTTTCGGCTTCCATCAAGAACGACTGGTTACCGTTTATGGTACCGCTACTTACTTTATCATCTTCGACTTTATTAACTGGAATAGGTTCTCCCGAAATCATTGATTCATCAACAGTAGTTTCGCCTTCGGTAATTTTACCATCTACAGGAATTTTATCACCCGGTTTCACTCTAAGAATATCTCCTTTCTCTATCTGATCGATGGAAACTTCCTCTTCATTTCCATCTACTACCTTAATGGCTTTATTGGGCGCGAGTTTTAAGAGTTCCTTGACTGCAGAATTGGTCTTACTATGCGCACGTGCCTCAAGTACCTGACCGAGTAATACTAGAGTTAAAATAACGGTGGTCGCCTCAAAATAAACGTATACAGTTCCTGAATCGGTTAAAAAGTCTTGTGGAAATATTTGAGGGAACAGCATCCCAAAAACACTAAAAACCCAGGCCACTCCAGTACCTATCCCGATAAGGGTAAACATATTAAGATTCCATGTTATTATACTTTTATAGGCACGTTCAAAGAATATCCAAGTAGCATAAAACACGACAGGGATTGAAAGTGCAAACTGAATCCAGTTCCACGATTTTTGCTCCATTACATCGTATAATGGATTGTAGGGAATCATCTCGCTCATTGCGATTAAGAAAATAGGTAACGTAAAAGCTACAGCTATCCAGAATTTCTTAAGTAACTTTTTATAGGTCTTCTCTTCTGCGGAAAGGTCTGGTTGCATAGGCACTAAATCCATTCCACAAATGGGACAAGCTCCAGCTTCATCCTTAACAATTTCAGGGTGCATTGGACACGTCCATTGCTCAGATGATGTAATTGACAAATTTTGTACTTCTACTAAATCCATTCCGCATACAGGACAATCGCCAGATTTATCATAGGTTTTATTGCCTTCGCAATGCATCGGGCAATAAAATGTACCAGCTCCTTTGCTTTTAGGCTTTTCTTCTTTGGGTTCTTTCGCTTTATGATGTTCTCCCAATTTATGTATGCTATAAGAACCACCATCATTTTGCATTGCTTTTTGAAATGTCTCGATAGGAATATGAGATTCCATTTCGATAGATGCTTCAGCTTTTTCTAAATTTACCGAAACATTAGTCACGCCTTCCACTTTAGAAAGTGTTTGCTCTACGTGATTTCGACAGCCGTTGCAGGTCATTCCGTGTATGTGATAAGTATGTTTCATATAACTTATATTGTACCTGATGCGGGAAGGTCTTTTAACCAACCATCAAAGAATTTACCTTCCCAAATCAGGACTTAATTTTTTATTTTCAAATTATTCATATAATTAATAATCTCATTTTTTGCTAGAGAATCCAGTTTAGCACCTCTATGGATTAGCGTATAACTATCCATAGGCATCTCTCCATTTTCAATTTGTTTAATAATTGAGCGTAGCTTACTATTTTTTCTCCTATTAGAATAGTTTTTCCATTCATTGAAATTAAGTTCGGCTTTTCCTTCTTTAATATGATTTTCTAAAAACCAAGCAACTGGCTGTACCTTATTATACCAAGGAAAGCTAGTGTTATTACTATGGCAATCGTAACAAGACACCTTTAACTGATTCTGGATAGCAATTGGTACTTCATTGACCAACATAAAATCTGTTTGTGGTGTTACATCATTTTGATTAGGTTCTGTTGGTACAAATTGTATACCCACAAGAACGACCAATGCAATAATTGTAATGACTTTTAGAATCTTCATTTAGTTTATTTCTCGTTGTACCTTACCACACTTCAACATCTTGCTACCATAGTAAGGGTTTCTTACTTCTTCTTTGGTGCTTAACCAAGCCGTTCCACCATCGTACATCGGGCAAAACTGCTCATATAATTTAGTTGCTGTTCCTGTAATAGCAACCATATCTGTAATATCCTTGCTTAAAATTTTAAAATGTTCCCGTTGGTGCTTGATATCACTTTCTGAAATATGCTCAGCGTGTTCCGTAGCATCTTCGATGATTTCTTTTAATTCTTTTTTTTGAGTATCAGAGTATTTTGAAGTATCAAGGTTTCCAAAACTTTTTGCCAGAGTAGTACCAAGTCCTTTTGCTTTTTCATTATCATCGTTAACCAAAGCACCTTTAAGGCTGAAATAGTCTTTTAAAACTGATTCTGCATTGCCATCTTGATTGCCACTCATAGCTATTTCCTTTTTTTCTCCTTCGTGATGACCATCGCTATTATCGTGGTTCATTTCTGAATGGTCTTCGCTAACATTACTTTGTTCTTTCTTGTTGTCTTTGCAAGAGGTAGTAGTAAAGATTACTGATGCGATTGCTAACATCACTGTTAATATTCTTAAATTTTTCATTGTTTTTTGTTTATTGAGTTATTAAATAATTGACTACCGCACTTTGCGCATAGTATGTTGTTATGGAACTTATCTGATTGATTTGAAACTTTAATTGTAGTTCTTGTATATCTAGCACATCATTAAAATCAATAGTTCCCGTTTCATAATTCTTGATAAGAATTTCTTCCGCATCATTAGCTTGCTTTAAGTTTTTCTCTTGTGTATTGTATTTAATTCTAGCTTGGTTGCATTGTGATATCGCTTTCGCGAAAGCGGACTCTAAAATATTTAAGCGATTATCTTTTTGAGCTGTTATTTCTAATTGTTTCAAATCATTCTGCTTACTTCTTGAAGAATATTTTTTGTTGAAAATTGGAATAGAAAGGGAAACCATCGGCATAAAAATATCTTTTCCATTATCACTAAAATTCAAATCAGGACGCTCAGAAACTGGCACATAATCCAGCCCAAAACCAATCATAGGATTGCGTTCTGCTTGATTCAACAATTCCGACTGCTCAATAGATTCATAGAGTTTATCATATTTAAGCAACTCTGGATTTAAAGTTAAAGCATTCCCTGCATACACGATGTCTTCAGCAGGCAACAAAAACTCTTCAATGATATTTACTATCGTAGCTTTATCTCGATTAAGTAATTTATTAAAAGTCGTTTGCTCTCCTAAATAGGCTTCAGATAGTACTTCTTTTTGCTGTTGTAATTCATTTTGTCTAATCTGTAATCGCAACACATCTACCGCAGAAGCTTTTCCAACTTCAACAGATGTAAGTGCCAGTTTTTCATAGGTTTTTAATAATTGAATATTCTCGTCAAGTACTTTCTGTTTTGCAGTAATACTATACAGTTTGTAATATGATTGAGAAACAGAAAGTGCTAGTTTACGTTTGGCTATGACAATCTCAACATATTCTGCATCTGCCATTGAGCTAGCATAATTTTCTCTAGCGGTAATCGTACCAAACCAAGGCAGCATTTGTCTTGCAGAAAACCGTGTACGTTGTGCCCCTGTTCTTGTTTCTGGTTCACTAACAAAATAGCCTGCGCTAAATTCTGTATTCGGAATCCAATTTGCTTCGTTCACTTTTTCTTCAGCTATATTATGGCGAAGATTATACGCTTGAATCTCCGGACTATTATTTTCGGCTTCCTGAATATAGGATTGCAATTGTTGTGCTCTCGCAAAAGCGGAAACAAACAAAACGCAGATGATGATTTTTATATTTTTCATTTGTTTTCTTTTTTTAATTTGAATTCTTCTCTCCAACTGTACAATACTGGTACAATAAAATAAGATGTAATGTCAATCACCATTCCCCCGAAAATTGGGATAGCCATAGGTATCATAATATCACTTCCTTTTCCCGTGGATGTTAATACAGGAAGTAAAGCGAGAATTGTAGTTACTGTTGTCATTAGACAAGGGCGGATTCGTTTTTCGGCAGCTTCAAGCGCTGAATGCCTAATACTTTTTCTGTCTGTTGGTTTGTCTCGGTCAAAAGTTTGAGTGAGGTAGGTTGCCATTACGACACCATCATCTGTAGCAATACCAAATAGAGCGATGAAACCAACCCAAACTGCCACACTCAAATTGATAGTTTTCATATTGAACAGGTCTCGCATATTCTCTCCAAAAAAACTAAAGTTGAAGAACCAATCTTGACCATACAACCATATCATTATGAAACCACCTGCAAAAGCAACCGTGATTCCTGTAAATACCATAAGTGAAGTAGAGACAGACTTAAACTGGAAGTATAAAATCAAGAAAATAATAGCAAGCGCTAAAGGAACTACAACTGAAAGCGTTTTTTCGGCTCGCAATTGATTTTCATATGTTCCTGTAAACTGATAGCTAATTCCTTTAGGAACAGTTAGTTCGCCAGCTTCTATTTTTTGTTTAAACAAAGCCTGTGCATTTTCTACTACATCTACCTCTGCAAAACCATCGAGCTTATCAAATAGTACATAGCCTATCAAAAATGTATCTTCACTTTTAATGACTTGCGGACCTTGCTCGTAACGAATATCTACCAACTCGCCTAAAGGAACAGGACTGCCTTTTTCTACTGGAACATAAATCTTTTTTAAGTCGTCTGGATTACCTCGTAATTCTCGTGGATAGCGTACACGCACGCCATAACGTTCACGACCTTCGACAGTTTGGGTAAGTGGCATTCCACCAACAGCCACTTGTAAAACCTGCTGAACGTCCATAATCGATATTCCATACCGTGCTAACTGCTCACGTTTAATATCAATTAATAAATAGGGTTTACCCACAATACGGTCTGCAAAAACAGCTTGTTCTTTGACACCTTCAGCTTGTTTTAAAATAGTTTCAAGTTGCAAACCAAACGTTTCTATTTGTGCCAAATCTTGACCTTTCACTTTGATTCCCATAGGTGCTCGCATTCCTGTTTGTAGCATCACGAGTCTGGTTTCAATGGGCTGTAATTTTGGTGCAGAAGTCACTCCTGGTAACTTAGTAACCTTCACAATTTCGTTCCAAATATCATCAGGGCTTTCAATTTTTGGTCGCCAGTTTCTGTAATATTCACCATCATCATCTTCAATCAAATGGTTAGAACTAATAGCAAAAGGGTCTCTTAATTTTGACGTGTCATAGCTCGTATTTTTATTATCGACATCCATATTAGGGTTGATAACAAGATTACCGTGTTTAGTAATGAAAAATCCATCTTCATTTACTTTATAGCGTTGCTTTTTACCTTTTGCATTATGCATATATTCAGATTTATACTGAATCATATTTTCATACATCGAAAGCGGAGCAGGGTCAAGCGCAGATTCTGTTCTACCTGATTTGCCCACTACAGTTTCTATTTCAGGAATAGTAGCTACAGCCATATCCAGTTGTTGCAATACCCTTTTATTCTCTTCTACACCAGCGTGAGGTAGCGAGGTGGGCATTAAGAGGAACGAACCTTCATTAAGTGATGGCATAAATTCCTTCCCTGTGTTATTCATTATCCACGCACCAGAAATAAGTACCGTTGCTGGAATGATAAGAAATAGCAATTTATTTGCTAAGGCCCATTTCAAAATCTGGTTATAATATCTTCTTAAAACTGAGAATACCCCTAGAATACCGAAGCAGATTATAGATACAAATAATAGATTGAGGATGATGCTTCTATCAAAGCCTAACGGTCGCCAATATGTCGCTAGCAGTATTACTATAGCGGCTGATGCTATTATAATATTTGTAAGGCTAGCACGCTTTCGTGAAAGCACATTTCTTAAAGTCATTATTGCCGTAATACCAAAGGCTATTAAAATCAATCCCAGCCAGTACCCATAAATGATTGCTATAACACCTGTCACAATAAGAGAACAATTGATTATATAATTGAAAGAGTTTTTAATGTTCTTTTTCTTAAATAAGTACGCTGCTAATGGTGGTATTATGAATAACGCAATTACTAAAGATGCCGATAGTGCCATTGTTTTTGTAAAGGCAAGTGGACGGAATAGTTTTCCTTCTGCACCTATCATTGTAAAAACGGGAACGAAACTTATTATGGTAGTTAGAACAGCTGTTAGAATAGCTCCTGAAACTTCGGCTGTAGCATTATAGATAATTTGATTTGTGGTGTATTCCTCACCGTTTTCGTTAAGGCGAAGTTTTTTGTCATCCATATGCCGTATCATATTTTCGGCTAGTATGACACCGACATCGACCATTGTACCAATAGCGATAGCGATACCTGAAAGTGCAACGATATTTGCATCTACATCGAAGAGTTTCATTGTAATGAAAACCATTAGCACAGCTACGGGTAATAGTCCTGAAATGAGTATAGAAGCTCTTAGATTGAAGACCATTATGATGATGACCAGAATGGTAATTAAAATCTCTAGAGTTAATGCCTCGTTGAGTGTTTCTAATGTTTCCTCTATAAGCTCTGTACGGTCATAAAACGGAACTACGGTAAGTTGAGATGTACGACCATCTGCAAGTACTTTTGAAGGTAAACCGCCTTTGAGTTCATCTATTTTTGCTTTTACATTAGTGATGACTTCCATAGGGTTTGCACCATAACGAGCAACTACAACGCCACCTACAACTTCCGCTCCTTCTTTATCTAGAATACCGCGTCTTGTTGCTGGCCCAAGTGTAACATTGGCCACATCTTTGATGCGTAATGCTGTGAAATTTTCAGAAGAAACGACTGCATTTTCTATATCATCAATAGACTTAACATAGCCTAAACCACGAACTAGATATTCAGCTTGGTTAATTTCTAAAGTTTGTGCGCCTATATCTTGATTGCTCTCTTTTACAGCTTTTACAATTTGGTTTAAACCAATTTTATATTGCCGCATTTTTTCAGGATTCACGTCTACTTGATACTCCTGAACATAACCACCTATCGAAGCAACTTCTGAAACACCACTTGCACCAGAAAGCGCATACTTAACATAGTAATCTTGAATACTACTTAGTTCCTGTAAGTCCCAACCTCCAGTTACATCTCCGTTTTCATCACGTCCTTCTAACGTGTACCAATATATTTGACCTAAACCTGTGGCATCAGGACCCAAAGCAGGGTTTACGCCATCTGGCAACAAATTTGCTGGTAATGAATTTAGCTTCTCTAAGATTCGACTACGAGACCAGTAAAACTCAATATCTTCTTCAAAAATGATATAGATACTAGAAAAGCCAAACATAGAAGAACTACGAATTGTTTTTACTCCTGGTATACCCAGTAATGAAGTAGTTAAAGGATAGGTAATTTGGTCTTCAATATCTTGTGGCGAACGACCTTGCCATTTTGTGAAGACAATTTGTTGGTTTTCACCAATATCTGGAATAGCATCTACAGCTACAGGGTTTGAAGGTAGAAAACCAGTTTCCCAACTAAAGGGTGAATTTACAATACCCCAACCTACAAATAGAGTGAGCATTAAAACGGCTACGAGCTTATTCTCGATAAGAAATTTGATAGCTTTATTAAGCATATGATTTGATAATTAAACAGTTATGAAAGATTCGATATTCTGGAATACAGAAAATCAAATAAACAAGTTGAGACCAAAACGATAGTTATCGTTTGGCGCATTTAATACTGTCTAATAAATCAAATTAAAAATGTCTGATGCAAGACTTGCACATCCCGTTTGACAAATTGGGGGGAATAATCTGTATAAGGAAATTCCTTAGATGTTCTTCCTTCAAAAAGATTGATATAAGAATATACAAAAGATGCAACAAAAACTTGTTGCTCGAATGTAAGGGTGCTAAAATTATCTTTTAAATCGTCCTGTCCTTGTATAATTAATTTTTCGTCTGAACAACAAGACTTTTGGGACATTGATGTGTTTTCAGAATCAGAAGTTTCTTGTATTTTATCCATTCCACAAGACTCTGCTGCATTGAAAAACGAGAAATCAACCATTGTATCTCCACAATAATGTAAATCTACAGTAAATGACATTGTAGAAAACATTACTACAAAAGCCATTAAAGCGGACATTATTTTATTGAAGAAAGAATTCATAACATCGAAATTACAAATTTTTACAATAATCTAATTGATTTTAACATAATGTTATCGTATTTAAATTAAAAAAAATAAATTATAGTATACAATTTATCAACAAAAACATAGTATTTAATATCATTAATACTAAAATACAAAATTTAGATTCTAAAAATCACCTATTCGGTGAGCATAAAAATTTATAGCCTTGAGAGCTCATATATGCATACTATTTTAGAGTTGACAGATTTCAAATTTGGAGTCTACTCATAATCCACCACGCCTGTAATATTAATACTTAGTAAACATTTTTTTTAAAATAATTAAGTCTGGTAAAAATAATTTTCAGCAATTATTGGTTTTTTTTCATCCTGCTTATTTATTCCTTCGAGCTTATTTTTTAAGTCCTGGATATCAGTACTTACCTTTTGTTCCAACACCCTTGCATAAACTTGCGTTGTTGAAAGTTTGGTGTGCCCCAAAAGTTTTGATACTGTTTCTATTGGAACACCGTTAGAAAGAGTAACAGTAGTAGCAAACGTGTGTCTAGCAGAATGAAATGTCAACTTTTTTTTGATATTCAAGGAGTCTGCTATTTTTTTTAAGTACGTATTGACTTTCTGATTGGAATATACAGGTAGTAGCAAACCATTATTATTCTCTGAATGGCAGGCATACTTTTTAAGGATTTTCCAAGCATTATCTAATAATGGAATTTTTACCAGCTGCTCGTTCTTTTCTCGTCGTGTAAATATCCAATAATTCCCATCAATGCCCTTAGTGATATTATCTTCAACTAACATTTTAACATCTATATATGATAGCCCTGTATAACATGCAAAAATGAATACATCCTTCACTATTTCATACCCTTTTTCTTTAAGTTCTGTATTTTCTAGAGCTTCTAATTCGTATTTGGACAAAAATGCTTTTTCACGCTTATTAAATTTCAATTTGAATCGAGTAAAAGGGTTCTTATCCATCCACTCTAATTCAACCGCCAGATTCATCAATTTCTTTAGGCGTTCCAAATGCTTCATAATACCATTATTTTTTAATGGCTGTGAATTATTCAATGATGGTCCTTTTCTTAAAAACTGATCAAAATCAATTATAAAACTATGAGACAATTGTTTCAAATAAATATCATTTAATTTCTTTTTTTTAACAAGAAATAGTTTGATGTAGTTTTCCGTCGTATAATAATTTTTTAATGTCCCAAACTTCAAAGTCCCTACCATATTTTCATTATGATAGGTTATCAATTGCAGTAATGTCTTATGTCTTTCGTCCTGCCCGAGAAATCTAGCTTTGATTCCGTTTGCCGTAACTAACTCAAAATCAGAAGATAACTGCTTATAACATTCCAATAGTTTCGCCTGTACCTGGTCTATATAATTGTTCAGGGATTTGCCTTCAGGCGTTCTTGAAGTAGTTTTCTTGGAATTAGTATCCCAATAGGTAACCGAAGTTTGCCTTTTCAAACTGATTTCAGCACGTTTTCCATCAACAGTTACACGCGCATAGATTGGTGCAAAATCTTGTTTTCTCTTGGCCAAATTTAGCCAAAAATGAATGTTAAAAGTTCTTGAAGTTTCCATAAACTCTCGCTTTAAGTGAATATTCGATTTGTTTTACGAAAGTCAAATCGAAGCGAAAGTCAAACGCTAAGGAATTACCAATGTATTGAAAAAAAACGGTTAAAAATAGGTAACCGAATAGGTAACTTTTGTTATGATATTAAAGCTATTCAAATGAAATCAAAAAAAATGTATTTGCTTGATTTTCATTTGTTTAATAAAAAAAGGGTATCAAATGATACCCTTTTTGTCGGGGTGGCAGGATTCGAACCTGCGACCTCCGCGTCCCAAACGCGGCGCGATAACCGGGCTACGCTACACCCCGATAATGAGTGTATTTCTACTTCTGTAGAAAACAAAAAAACAACCGGTACTAAGTTTCTTTGTTTATATTATGTATCTGCCATCTCACGCAGACTCTTGCGGAGAGACAGGGATTCGAACCCTGGGTACCTATTTCTAGGTACGACGATTTAGCAAACCGCTCCTTTCGGCCACTCAGGCACCTCTCCAAATCTTTTTATAAGAACGTGCGTATCTCAACGCGGATGCAAATGTATATTTTCATATACTATAATCCAACATTTTTTTTACTTTTTTTATCACTTAATTTGTAACTATCTCATTCTGGATATTCTACCCTTAAATGATATATATTCCGAAGCTTCTGTTTCATCACTTTTTTAATAATTTCTATCTCTTTAAAAGTAATATTGGCATTTAAAAACTGATTTGCATTTACTTGTCCTGCAATAATTTTATCCACAAATTCATCAATTATCACGTACGTAGGATTTTTTAAACTTTTAGATGCAGCTTCTACAGAATCTGCCATCATTAAAATTGCCGTTTCTTTAGAAAAAGGTAAGGGTCCTGGGTACCTAAAATCTTTTTCATCAGCTTCTCCATGCAAGTCTAAATGTTTTTTATAAAAATAATATACGAGAGTAACCCCATGATGCGAACGAATAAAGTCTATTACCCTATCTGGTAATTTATTTTTTCTTGCTATTTCTATACCATTAATAACATGATCTATAATAATTTTAGCACTGTCTTTAGGCTCTAATTCGTCATGAGGATTGGCGTTGGTTATCTGATTTTCAGTGAAAAAAGTTGGATTGGCCATTTTACCAATATCATGATACAAAGCGCCTACCCTAACTAGCATTGCATTCGCCCCTATTTCGTTAGCCGCCGCTTCTGCTAAATTAGACACTTGTAAAGAGTGATGAAAAGTTCCAGGAGCTTTATTAGATAGCTCTTTTAATAGTTTAGAATTGGTATCGGATAGTTCTAAGAGAGAAACATCGGAAACTAGACCAAATACTTTCTCATATATATATATTAAAGGCTGAACAAACACTGTTGTTATCATCCCATTCAACAAAAACAAACTTAAAGTTATCCAATCTAAATTATTGAGATTACCCTCATGAATAACATGAAAAGCCAAATAACCAAGTATATAAATTAATGTTATTTGCCCTATAGAAATAAACAAATTAGCTCTTTTATACAATTCGGATACAGTAAGTATAGTTACAACACCAGCTATAATCTGTAAAAAAAGATACTCAAAACTATTTGGGACAATAAACCCTAATAACAAAACTGTTAGCACGTGAACAATTAAAGCTAATCTGGAATCGAAAAAAGTTTTTAAAATTAAAGGTAAAATACATAACGGTACCACAAACACATATGCTTCCTCATATTGCAACATCAGTGTTGTAATGAAAACAAATAAAAGTATATTGAAAAATATAAAAGTTACTTTGGTACTGTTTTCAAAAATAGAACTCCTATATTTTCTAATAAACAATAAAAGCATCATTAAAACCAATGCTACTAAAACTACATAACCAATAATTATATAATAGTAATTAGAATCTGACCACAATTCTGACTCATACTGCGCCTTTAAAGAATCTAATACTTTTATCTTATCTGCTTTTACCACCTCTCCTTTTGAAATGATAATATCTCCCTGTTCTATTGCCCCACGAGTATAAGATATTTTAGACAATGCATCTTCTAATGCTCTGTTCGACAATTCTTGGTCATAAAAAATATTAGGTTGTACTATCTTTTCGAATAGAGCAAAATACGAAGGCTCAAAACTTAACAAACCTTTTTCAGAAAGAACTTTATTTATACGCTCCTTTAATTGCAATATGCTAGGTAAATTCTCTACCTCTATCTGTTGCGCCGAATTGTTCTTAACTATATAAATAAGCGAAGTGTTTTCTTTAACATCTTTACCTGAGCTCAATCCCTTTCTATATAGAACTTTTAAAATTTCCCTACCAACCTCGTCTAACGTTATTCTTTGCTCTCTGTTATAATTATCTTTATCAAAAACAGTAAGAAAACTATTTACATATTCTTTAGAAACACTTTTTTCAATTGCCTTTCTTACTCTATAATAAGGAATCTGGCTTTCAATAATTTCTTTTTTCTCACGAGCTATTTCCGTATCCGTTTTATTTACAGAAAAATCAAAAGGAGCATATAAGTTTTCAAACTGCCAGGGTTTTCCTTTTTGATACTCATATTTAAACTTTCCTCCTTTCGGAAAAAAGAAAACAATAAAACAAATAGATACTATATATAAACCGTATTTGTAGATATGGGACTGATTCTTATAAATATTGTCCAGAGATTTTCGCATATAGATATTCTGAATATCAAAAATAGAAAAATATAATGTTAATTAACCTATTGCACTAATAACCATTTGATTTGTTATTTAATTACTTAATTTTACGAAAACGTTTAAGTAATTTAAATAAATGAAAAAAGTAGTAATAGTTTCCGCCGTTAGAACCCCAATTGGCAGCTTCATGGGGGCATTATCCACTATACCAGCCCCAAAATTAGGTGCAACTGCCATCAAAGGAGCTTTAGAAAAAATAAAATTAAGCCCAGATAAAGTAGAAGAAGTAATAATGGGCAATGTAATACAAGCCGGAACAGGACAAGCACCTGCTAGACAAGCGGCCATTTTTGCTGGAATACCCAACACTGTTCCTTGTACTACTATTAATAAAGTATGTGCCTCTGGAATGAAATCTGTAATGCAAGCGGCGCAAGCTATAGCAATAGGTGATGCATCTATTATTGTAGCCGGAGGAATGGAAAACATGAGCCTTATTCCCCACTATACTTATATGAGAAAAGGGGTTAAATTTGGACCTTCCTCTATGATAGACGGTATGCAGAAAGATGGATTAGTAGATGCATATGATGAAAACGCTATGGGTGTTTGCGCGGATGCCTGTGCTGCGGAATATAAGTTTACTAGAGAAGACCAAGATACTTTTGCCATACAATCATACAAAAGGTCAGAAAAAGCATGGAAAAATGGTCTTTTTGCAAATGAAGTTATCCCTGTGGAAGTTCCACAACGAAGAGGAGAACCTATACTTGTTACCGAAGATGAAGAGTTTAAAAATGTACGGTTAGAGAAAATACCTTTATTACGCCCTGCATTCACAAAAGATGGTACTGTTACTGCTGCAAATGCTTCTACTATTAATGATGGTGCCGCGGCTTTGATTTTAATGAGTGAAGAAAAAGCGAAAGAACTAAACCTAAAGCCCATTGCTACTATTAAAAGTTATGCCGATGCGGCTCACGAACCAGAATGGTTTACCACTGCTCCAGCCAAAGCACTCCCTAAGGCATTAGAAAAAGCTAATATCTCTATCTCTGATGTTGATTATTTTGAATTTAATGAAGCTTTTTCTGTTGTTGGATTAGCTAACGTAAAAATACTAGGCTTAAACGATTCTAACGTAAACGTTAATGGCGGTGCGGTATCTCTAGGGCATCCTCTTGGTTGTTCAGGAGCAAGAATACTAGTTACATTAATAAACGTTTTAGAACAAAAAAATGCTAAAACGGGCGCTGCTGCCATATGTAATGGCGGTGGTGGAGCTTCTGCCATAGTTATAGAAAGAAACAACTAAAATATAGTTAAACTTCAAAAAAAGGGTCCCCTACTTAGTAAGAGACCCTTTTTAAATACTATTGAATAATGAAAGAATTACTCTCCTAATAACTTCTTTAATCTCATGAAATTTTCATTATCTCCCATTGCACCATAGATGTTTTTTAACTGAGTTAAAATACCTTGGTTATCCGGATTCGTTTTTAAAGCTTCCTCTAAAACACCAGCTCCTTCTTTAAACAAATCATCTTTCTGTTGTTTCAATTCATCATAACGAGCTATATCTGCCCTAGAATTCCCTAAAGAGTTCATCTCATCAATTAAACCATTACCTTCATTCACATAAGTTGTAGAAAGGTTTAATTGTGCATTGGTATATCCTGGATTAATTTCTAAGGCCTTTTTATAAGCGTCTCTTGCTTCTGCAATATTTCCTTGCTCCATATTGATAACACCAATATTATAATGCAAATCTGGATTTTCTGGAGCAACCTCAACTGCTTCGGCCATTAATTCTTTAAATTTATCCTTATCTCCTAGTTTAAAATAAAGATTAGCTTGATTAAGGATTAAATTCACATCTTTTGGATCATTAACTCTAGCAGCTTTATACGCTTCTAATGCTTTTTCATCTTGACCTAATTGTGTGTATATTAAAGCTGTATTTTTTACAATCTCAGCTTTCTTAGATGGGGTTTTCTCATCTACAGGGTCCTTATACGTTCCAGATTTAACCATTAAATCTCTCTGTACTTTATCCATTTCTTCGCTCTCTCCTGAAGCAACATTAGTAGCTTTATAAACTACACCGCTACCATCATAACCAACTTCTTGCAATTCGTTATAATAAGTTAAAGCCTCTTCATAATGACCTCCATTCACGGCACTACTCGCCGCATAATACAAATAAGAAGTATCCTTAGGACTCAACTTATAACTCATATATAGTTTTTCAGCAGCTTCTTTAAACTTTTTAGCTCCGTTGTCCGCTACAGCTGAATTAACTAAATCTGCAGTAATAGCAGACATATGCTGTTTTGTTTCTGCAGAGTATTTAGCTTTGCCACTTTCTTCTTCAATTTTTAAAACATTTTTAAAAGAAGCAACAGCCTCTTTAAAAGCTCCATTATCTCCTTTTTTAGCTAGATCGGCATAAGTTTTTCCTTTTAAAAACTCATATTGCGCCTTTACTTTTGCATCTGCATTAGCAACTAAACCTGAGGCAGCTTCCAAAGATGCTTTGGCAGACTTAGAGTCACCTCCTTTTAAAGCCTTATCCGCTGCTTTTAACTCACTCTTCTGGGCAAACCCTACCATGGTAAAGGACATTGCTGCCAATAATATAACTTTCGTTTTCATTTTTTTACTCAATTAAAATATTAGTGTTGTTTATAATTATTCTTTTGTTTCTTCTGAACTATCATTATCAATTGCCGTGCCATCTTCCGCATCTACCTCTATATCAGACAATTCCGATTCATCAATTTCATCTTCATCCTTCATAACTTTTGCTACAGCAGCAATTGAGTCATTTCCTTTTATATTAATAAGTTTAACGCCTTGCGTTGCTCTACCCATTACTCTTAAATCTTCTACAGCCATTCGAATAGCAATTCCCGATTTATTAATAATCATTAAATCATCAGAATCCGTTACGTTCTTAATAGCTACCAAGCCCCCTGTTTTTTCTGTAATAGATATTGTTTTAACTCCTTTACCTCCACGGTTAGTAACACGGTAATCATCTATACTAGAACGCTTACCATACCCATTTTCAGAAACTACTAAAAGTTCATCTTCAAAATTATGAACGGTTACCATTCCTATTACTTCATCATTATCATGAGCCAAAGTAATACCACGTACACCAGAAGCATTTCTACCCATTGGTCTTGTTTTACTTTCTTCAAAACGAATTGCTTTACCGGATTTTAATCCTAAGAAAACTTGACTTGTTCCTGTAGTTAATTTAGCCTCTAACAATTCATCCCCTTCTCTTACACCGATCGCATTAATACCATTTTGACGAGGACGAGAGTATTGCTCTAAAGAGGTTTTCTTAACCACACCTTTCTTAGTTGCCATAATAACATAATGACTATTTACATACTCTTCATCTTTTAAATCTTGCGTACAGATAAATGCTTTTACTTTATCATCTTGCTCAATATTAATAAGGTTCTGAATAGCTCTACCCTTTGATGTTCTACTTCCTTCTGGAATTTCATAGACACGCATCCAAAAACATTTTCCTTTCTGCGTAAAGAATAGCATATACTGGTGGTTAGTACCAACAAACAAATGTTCTAAGAAATCCTCATTTCTCGTGGATGAAGCCTTTTGACCAACTCCTCCTCTATTCTGAGTTTTATATTCCGAAAGTGGTGTTCTTTTAATATAACCCGCATGAGAAATAGTAATTACTACCTGCTCGTTAGGAATCATATCTTCCATACTTAAATCTCCACCAGCAAAATTTATTTCTGACCTACGCTCATCGCCGTATTTATCTTTAACCTCTAGAAGCTCATCTTTAATGATTTGCATTCTGCGCTCTTTATTCGCAAGAATATCTTTTAAATCCGCTATAGTTTTTAAAATTTCGTCATATTCTGCACGAAGCTTATCTTGCTCCAGTCCAGTTAATTGACGTAGCCTCATTTCTACTATAGCTTTAGATTGAATTTCAGAAAGCTTAAAGCGCTCCATCAATTTCTCTCTTGCTTCGTCTGCATTCGAAGATGCTCTAATAATTGCAATTACCTCATCTATATTATCCGATGCTATAATTAAACCCTCTAAGATATGAGCTCTATCTTCTGCTTTTTTAAGTTCAAATTCTGTTCGCCTAACAACCACTTCATGTCTATGTTCCACAAAATAGTGAATCATCTCTTTTACATTCAAAAGTTGCGGTCTTCCGTTCACTAAAGCAATATTGTTTACACTAAAAGAAGATTGTAAGGCAGTATATTTATATAGCATATTTAATACTATATTAGGTACTGCATCTCTTTTTAGAATATAAACTATACGCATTCCTTTTCTATCCGATTCGTCACGAATTGTAGAAATGCCTTCTATTTTTTTATCATTTACCAAGTCCGCGGTTTTCTTAATCATATCCGCTTTATTCACTTGATAAGGAATCTCAGTTACAATAATACATTCCCTTCCTTGTACTTCTTCTATTACAGCTTTAGCTCGCATTACCACTCTACCACGACCCGTATGAAAAGCTTCTTTTACACCTTCATAACCATAAATAATTCCGCCGGTAGGAAAATCAGGAGCCTTTATATGCGTAATTAACTCCTCTATTTCAATATCATTATTATCAATATAAGCTACGGTACCATCCACGACTTCAGATAAATTATGTGGTGGCATGTTGGTTGCCATACCTACCGCTATACCAGAAGCTCCATTTACTAATAAGTTTGGAATTCTTGTAGGTAAAACCACTGGCTCTTTTAAAGAATCATCAAAATTTAATTGATGATCCACGGTATCTTTATCAATATCTGCCAGCATATCATCTGCCATCTTTCGCATACGAGCTTCCGTATAACGCATTGCAGCAGGACTATCTCCATCAATAGAACCAAAGTTACCTTGGCCATCTACTAACATATAACGCAAACTCCATTCTTGCGCCATACGTACCATAGAATCATATACCGAAGTATCTCCATGTGGGTGATACTTACCTAAAACCTCCCCAACGATACGGGCAGATTTCTTATGAGCACTACTAGAACGTACTCCCAATTCATACATCCCAAACAAAACCCTTCTGTGTACCGGCTTTAATCCATCTCTTACGTCTGGAAGTGCACGTGACACAATGACTGACATTGAATAATCAATGTAAGCCGATTTCATTTCATCTTCAATATTAATAGGAATCAATTTTTCTCCGTCTGCCATCTTAGAATCTAATTGTTTTAGTTAAGGTTAAAAAAGCATGCCAATATACTCAAAATCGAAGTCAACAAAGCATTTAGAAGACACTTTATTAAAGAATTTATTAACAGTTTAACACATACTAACGGTTAATAATTTGATACGCAATAATTTTGCTATTCCGTACTTTTTTCGTCATTTAGATATAGTTTAACGAATATAGGTACGGTAATTGCTTATGTTTAAGCTAGATTTAGTAATTTTATAGCTGATACAATAATTATATGGATGATAATTTTTCACCACGGGTAAAGGATGTAATAGCCTTCAGTAAAGAGGAAGCATTAAGACTAGGCCATGATTTCATTGGCACAGAACATCTTATGCTTGGATTATTACGAGACGGAAATGGAAAAGCAATTAACATTCTCGATGCTTTAGATGTAGATTTAGACCATTTAAGAAGAAAGGTTGAAATTCTTAGTCCATCTAATCCAAACCCTAGTGGCACACAAAAAGACAAAAAGAACCTACACCTAACAAGACAGGCTGAACGTGCTTTAAAAACTACTTTTTTAGAAGCAAAGTTGTTTCAAAGTTCTTCTATCAATACTGCTCATTTATTACTTTGTATTTTAAGAAATGAGAACGACCCAACGACGAAGCTACTTCACAAACTAAAAGTGGACTATGACGGCGTTAAAGAACAATTTAAATTTATGATTACTAGTGATGATGATATTGTAGACTCTCCTACCTCAGAATCTTTCCCAAGCGACTCCGAAGATTCTAATGAAGGAAAAGAGAGTACTTTCGGAAATACATCTACCCCAAAAGGTAATAAAAAATCCAAAACACCAGTTTTAGATAATTTTGGACGCGATTTAACCCAAATGGCAGAAGAAAATAAACTAGACCCTGTTGTTGGTAGAGAAAAAGAGATAGAGCGTGTTTCTCAAATATTAAGCCGTAGAAAAAAGAATAATCCACTTTTAATCGGAGAACCTGGCGTTGGTAAAAGTGCAATTGCCGAAGGCTTAGCATTGCGAATTATCAACAAAAAAGTATCTAGAATTCTTTACAACAAAAGGGTTGTAACATTAGATTTAGCCTCTTTAGTCGCTGGTACGAAATACCGTGGCCAATTTGAAGAGCGCATGAAAGCCGTTATGAACGAGCTTGAAAAAAATGATGATGTTATTCTTTTTATTGACGAAATACACACTATCGTTGGTGCTGGCGGTGCAACTGGGAGCTTAGATGCCTCTAATATGTTTAAACCCGCTTTAGCCAGAGGCGAAATTCAATGCATAGGAGCCACAACTTTAGATGAATACAGGCAGTATATTGAAAAAGATGGTGCTTTAGAAAGACGTTTTCAAAAAGTAATTGTAGAACCTACAACGGTTGAAGAAACTATTGAAATTCTACAAAACATCAAATCTAAATACGAAGACCACCATAATGTAACGTACACAGATGAAGCGATTATAGCTTGTGCTAAGTTAACCAACAGATACATGACAGATCGCTTTCTTCCGGATAAAGCTATTGACGCTTTAGATGAAGCTGGATCTAGAGTACATATTGTTAATATGGATGTTCCTAAACAAATTTTAGAGCTAGAAAAGCAACTAGAAGATGTTAAGGTGCTAAAAAATAGCGTTGTTAAAAAGCAGAAATATGAAGAAGCTGCGAAATTACGCGACGATGAGAAAAGAATAGAAAAAGACCTCGTTATAGCTCAAGAAAAATGGGAAGACGACAGCAAACTTCATAAAGAAACTGTTTCCGAAGAAAATGTAGCAGACGTAGTCTCTATGATGAGTGGCATACCAGTAAATAGAATTGCTCAAACTGAAAGTAATAAATTAGCAGAATTGCCTGAGCTCATAAAATCGAATGTAATTGGGCAAGACGAAGCTGTTGCCAAAGTTGCCAAAGCTATCCAAAGAAACAGAGCTGGACTTAAAGACCCTAACAAGCCAATTGGTTCTTTTATTTTCTTAGGACAAACCGGAGTTGGTAAAACCCAGTTAGCAAAAGTTCTTGCAAAAGAACTATTCGATTCTGAAGAAGCTCTTATCCGTATAGACATGAGTGAATATATGGAAAAATTCGCTATATCTAGATTAGTTGGCGCACCTCCAGGATATGTAGGGTACGAAGAAGGAGGACAACTAACGGAAAAAGTTAGAAGAAAACCTTACTCTGTAGTATTACTAGATGAAGTTGAAAAAGCACATCCAGATGTTTTTAATATGATGCTACAAGTGTTAGATGACGGATTTTTAACCGATAGCTTAGGTAGAAAAATTGATTTTAGAAACACCATCATCATAATGACATCTAACATCGGAGCTCGTCAATTAAAAGACTTTGGGCAAGGTGTTGGTTTTGGTACTGCAGCAAAAAAATCGCAAGCAGATGCACACCAAAAAGGAGTTATTGAAAACGCTTTAAAGAAAGCTTTTGCTCCAGAATTCTTAAACAGAATTGATGATGTAATTGTATTTAATGCTCTTGAAAGAGGAGATATCCATAAGATTATTGATATTGAACTAGACAAATTATACGCTAGAATTAAAGACATAGGATACCACTTAGACCTAACAGAAGCAGCCAAAGACTATATTGCAGAAAAAGGCTTTGACAAACAATACGGCGCAAGACCATTAAAAAGAGCCATACAAAAGTATATTGAAGATACCTTAGCAGAAGAAATAGTAAACTCCAAATTAGAAGAAGGAGATAGTATTCTTATGGACCTAGATAAGAAAAAAGAAATACTTACTATTAAAATAAAAAAAGCAAAAAAATCTTCGGAAGCTTAAAAACTAAATCTTATAAATTTTGAAAAAATGGAGTTACAAATTGTAACTCCATTTTTATTTCCTCTTAACTCTAATTAAACCAAAAAGCAGTATAAACGAAATTTAAGCCTTTAGTCTAATTTATTATTATAAACTTTAGGTTACCTGTACATTCGCTAAGAATATTGTAACACATAATACATGAAAGTGGGTTTGGCGAAGAAAAAAATTGTAGTAAAAGAATATCAATTAGACATAGGAAAAGTTCAGGTATATGATAATTATATAGTTTCTATTTTTGATGAAGGCGCTACAGTTACATTAGAAAGAGCGTATCAAATTATAGGTATTTCTGAAATTCATTTTAAAGATAAACCCTTCGGATACATAAGTTATCGCAAAAACTCATATGCCATAGACCCAACTATATATAGTTACCTAAGAGAATTAGAAAACCTTAAGGCATTTGCTATAGTCTCTGTAAAAGAAATAGATATGCACAATTTTAATATAGAAAAACTTTTTTACAAAAAAACCATGAAATTCTATATTGAATATAACAACGCCTTAGCTTGGATTAAAAAAAGAATAAAATAAGCCAAATCAAAGCATACTAATCTTCGAAAGATGTCTGAATAAATTTTCTTTGGCTATTCTACAGTACAAGCCATTTAATAATAGCTGATTATTGTTGCTCTTCTTTCTCTTTCGGCTGTTCCGGAGCTTTAAACAAATCTATATAAGCATCACCTAAAGCTTCTATAATATCACTCGCCATTAAGGATTGGTACCCAACTTGCTCTACAACCATATCTCCTGCTCTACCATGTAAATAAACACCAAATATTGCAGCTCCCAGAGAATCATAACCTTGCGCCAGTAAACCTGTAATTACACCTGTTAATACATCTCCCGTTCCTGCTGTTGCCATTCCTGGATTACCAGTAGTGTTTACATAGCCTTTTCCGTTAAATAAAATAACTGTATTTGCTCCTTTTATAACAAGTACACAAGCATATTTTTTAGAAAAAGCCTTCGCTTTCTTAAGCTTATCAAAATCTCCTTTCCACTTACCAATTAGCCTTTCCAATTCTTTAGGATGCGGTGTAAGAATAGAATTCTCTGGGAGTTTTTTTAATAATTCCTTATTCTCAGACAGTATATTTAAACCATCGGCATCTACTACCAATGGCAACTTATTTTTATCTAAGAATTTAGAAAAAGCATTTACAGTTTCTATTTCTGTACCTAAACCAACTCCTACACCAATAGCATCTGGTTCAATTTTAAAGTCTATATCCGTAATATTTTCTTCCGAATTTGTTAAAACCATAGCTTCAGGAAGAGCAGTTTGCATAGGAATATAACCACATTTTGGAATATACGCAGTCGCCAATCCACTTCCTATCTTTAAAGCCGCATTAGTAGCTAAAATAGAAGCTCCTATTTTTCCGTAACTACCACCAATTATTAATGAATGACCATAAGTACCTTTATGAGAAAATTTTTCTCTTGGTACATACAATGGTAAAACTTCATTTTTACCAATTATCTCATAATCCACCTCTGTACTTATAAGATATTCCGGATCTAATCCTATATCCAAAATCTCCCATTGCCCTATATAGACTCCGGTATCTGGTAAGAAAAAAACCAACTTTGGAGCCTGAAAACTTAGTACATAATTTGCCTTTACTACCGCCTTTTCATTAGCAGGGACTTTATCCGTATACAAACCGGAAGGAATATCTACAGAAAGCACAAAAGCCTCGGATTTATGTAAGTGCTCCATTAAATTCACAACCCAATCGTCTGGCGCTCTGTTTAATCCAATTCCAAATATAGCATCTACTATTATATCATCTTTACCAATTTCGGGGAATTCACAATCCGAATCCATAAAATTAGGCCATATTTTTCGGTCTTTTAACCTATCTAAATTGATTAAAAAATCTTTAGAACGCTTTTCGCTATAATTAACAACATGCACTGCTATATTATATCCATGTTCTTGTAAATGGCGAGCTAATGCTATTCCGTCTCCTCCATTATTACCAATTCCGCAAAAAAGATGAATTTTCACCGGAGCACCTTGCATACGCAAATGCATCCAATTAAAAATCTGAATTGCAGCGCGCTCCATTAAAGAGTCACTTGTTATTTCTTGTTTATTTATTGTGAATTTGTCAGCAGCATATATTTGCTGGGCAGTAAAAAGTTTCATTCTATACAATTATTAAGCAAATAGTGAGGATTTCATAAAAATCACTAGAAACATTTGATTAGCAAACCAAATGTACTACTTTTGAAACATACAAAGAATCATGTACGACAAAATAACGGACATATTATTTTCTACCTTGACCAATGGTACAACTACAATTGGCACAATTACCCCATTGGGGTAAGCAACTACATATACGTCCATTTTAAGCGTCTTTACGCGCAACTCACTTATTCAGTACAAGTTAATTCCATTACATAATGAAAGTTTTAAAATTTGGCGGTACTTCCGTAGCCAACGCAAATAATATAGGTTTAGTAAAAAATATTGTAAGTAATAGCAAAAGCAAAACAAACATCATTGTTGTTTCTGCTTTTGGAGGAGTAACCGATTTACTTTTAAAAACAGCTGACTTAGCTTCTAATCAAGATGCAACTTACAAACAAGTTTTAGGTGAAATTGAAGAAAGACATTTATCTACAGCTAAAGAACTTATTACAGTAAAAAGTCAAAGTGCAGTTTTAAGCAAAGTAAAAAGCGAAATTAACACTTTAGAAACCTTACTAGAAGGGGCTTTTTTAATAGGTGAAATAACACCCAAACTTTCCGATAAAATTGTAAGTTTCGGAGAACTATTATCCTCCTATATCATTAGCGAATATTTTGCTCAAGAAGATTTAAACGCAGTATACAAAGATAGTCGCGAGTTAATAAAAACAAACGATTTAAACGGAAAAGCGGTTGTTAATTTTAACCTGACATACAAAAATAGCAAAAACTTTTTCACCAACAGTGAACATACTGTTATTGTAACTCCAGGGTTTATCGCCTCATCAGAAAATGGGAATTCTACTACATTAGGTCGTGGAGGTTCGGACTATACTGCAGCTATATACGCGGCAGCCGTAAAAGCGGACATTTTAGAAATTTGGACCGATGTAAGTGGTATGTATACCGCAAATCCTAGATTGGTTCGCCAAGCAAAAGCTATTCCTCATATTTCTTATGAAGAAGCCATGGAACTTTCCCATTTTGGAGCAAAAGTACTATACCCGCCAACTATACAACCGGTATTAACAGAAGGGATATCTATTTGTATTAAAAATACTTTTGACCCTGAAAATGAAGGGACTCTAATAACAAAATCCAAAAACGAAAAAGGAAAAACAGTTCGTGGTATTAGCAGTGTAGAGAATATTGCCTTACTATCACTAGAAGGTTCCGGAATGGTTGGCATTCCAGGTATTTCTAAACGCTTCTTTGAAGTATTATCGCAAGCAGAAATTAGTGTAGTTCTAATTACACAAGCTTCTTCAGAACATTCTATTTGTGTAGGTATCTCTGCAGACGACATAGATAAAGCTGTAGAAATTGTAAATACAGCTTTTGAATATGAGATAGAACGCGGAAAAATTAACCCCGTTATCCCGGAAAAAGATTTAGCTATCGTAGCACTTGTTGGCGATAATATGAAGAGCCACCAAGGGTTAAGCGGTAAAATGTTTAGCACTTTAGGAAAAAACAATGTAAACATTAGAGCTATTGCTCAAGGTGCCTCCGAAAGAAACATTTCTACTGTAATTAAAAAAGAGGATGTTAAAAAAGCTTTAAATACCCTACACGAGGAGTTTTTTGAAGAAAACATAAAACAACTGAACCTTTTTGTTATGGGGGTTGGTAATGTAGGAGCCAAATTTTTAAACCAAGTTTTACAACAGGGTGATTATTTAAAAGAAAATTTAAAATTAAATATTAGAGTAATTGGAATTTCTAATTCCAGAACTATGCTATTTAATGAGAGTGGAATTGACCTTAGTAAATGGGAAGACTCTCTAGCAAAAGGGGAAAAAGCAGATAAGCAAAAGTTCTTTGAGAAAGTTAATTCTCTAAATTACAGAAACAGCATTTTTGTAGATAATACAGCTAGTGCAGAAGTTTCCGAAACGTATAATAAATATTTAGGAAACAGTATTTCTGTAGTTACTTGTAATAAAATTGCATGTTCTTCTAAATTTGATAATTACCAAGAACTAAAAAGATTAGCAAGAGAATACAATGCTCCTTTCTTGTTTGAAACTAATGTAGGTGCAGGTTTACCAATTATAGATACACTTAAGCATTTAATTGCTTCTGGAGATAAAATCTTAAAAATACAAGCGGTACTTTCTGGAAGTTTAAACTTTGTATTTAATTATTTTAATGATGAAACAACCTTTCATGATATTGTGAAACAAGCTCAGGAAGAGGGGTATACAGAGCCGGATCCAAAAATAGATTTAAGTGGGGTTGATGTAATGCGTAAGATATTAATCTTAGCAAGAGAAAGCGGAAACCAAATTGAGATTGAGGATATTGTTAACAATCCATTTTTACCTAAAGAAAGTTTAGATACAACAAATAACGAAGACTTTTTTGCTTCACTTATAAAGCATGAAGATTCTTTCCAAGCTATTTATAAGAAAGCTAAAGACGCAGATAGCAAACTTAAGTATGTTGCACAATACGAAGATGGAAAAGCTAGTGTAGGTTTACAAGAAATACCAAAAGGTCATGATTTTTACAATCTAGAAGGAAGCGACAATATTGTTCTTTTCTATACAGAAAGATACCCTAACCAACCTATGATTATAAAAGGAGCTGGCGCTGGTGCAGATGTTACTGCGTCTGGTATATTTGCAGATATTATTAGAATAGGAAACTTTTAAATATGGAAGAAATAAAAGTCTTTTGCCCTGCTACAATTGCAAATATTTCTTGTGGTTTTGATGTTCTAGGAGTTGCTTTAGATTCTGTTGGAGATGAAATGGTTGTTCGTAAAACCAAAGAAGCCGGAATACGAATTACAAAACTAGAAGGGCAAAATTTACCATTAGAAACCAATAAAAATGTTGCGGGTGTTGCTGGCTTAGCTCTTTTAGAAAAAGCAGAATATACTGGTGGTTTTGAAATAGAAATCTACAAAAAAATTAAAGCTGGTAGCGGTATAGGAAGTAGCGCAGCAAGTTCTACTGGTGCAGTATGGGCTATGAACCACTTACTTGGAAATCCTTTTTCCCAAACCGAATTAGTAAAATTTGCAATGGAAGGAGAACGTTTAGCTAGTGGTGTTGCTCATGCAGATAATGTTGCCCCTGCCCTATTTGGCGCTTTTACTTTAGTGCGTAGTTACACGCCTTTAGATATTGTTCCTATAAAGAATCCGTCAGAGCTTTTTGCAACTGTTATACATCCCCAGATTGAAGTAAAAACATCAGACTCTAGAAAAATTTTAAAAACTACTATTTCTCTAGAAAATGGTATAAAACAATGGGGTAATGTTGGCGGGTTAATTGCTGGTTTATTTATGGAGGATTATGATTTAATAGGCCGTTCTCTAGAAGACCATATCATAGAACCTATTCGCTCTATCTTAATACCTGGTTTCGATTCTATTAAAGAAGAAACCATTAAAGCTGGTGCTTTAGGGTGCGGTATATCTGGTTCTGGGCCTTCTATATTTTCTTTTAGCAAAGGAGAAGAAACCGCACAAAAAGTTGCCGAAGCAATGAAAAAAGTATACAAAAATATTGGTATTGATTTTGACATACATGTATCCAAAATTAATACCCAAGGGATAAAAATAATAAATTAAAGAATGAACTTTTACAGCCTAAATAAACAAGCTCCAAATGTATCTTTTAAAGACGCGGTAATTAAAGGTATTGCTCCGGATAAGGGGTTATATTTTCCAGAAAGCATAACACCATTACCGGCATCGTTCTTTGAAAACATAGAATCCTTATCTAATACAGAAATTGCCTTTGAAGCCATAAAACAATTTGTTTCTTCAGAAATCCCTGAAGATAGATTAAAAGGAATATTAGATACCGTTTTAGATTTTGATTTTCCTGTGGTAGAATTAAATGAAGATACTGCAACTTTAGAATTGTTTCATGGCCCTACTATGGCTTTTAAAGATGTAGGGGCAAGATTTATGGCTAACTGTTTGGGCTATTTTTCTGAAGGAGAAGATAATGAAGTTACTGTTTTAGTTGCTACTTCTGGAGATACTGGAGGCGCTGTAGCTAATGGCTTCTTAGGTGTTAAAGGTGTAAAAGTTGTAATATTATATCCTAGTGGAAAAGTAAGCGATATTCAAGAAAGACAATTAACCACTTTAGGGCAAAACATTTCTGCCTTAGAAGTAGATGGCACTTTTGATGATTGCCAAGCAATGGTTAAAAATGCTTTCTTAGATAGCGAGTTATTAGACAAAATGCAGTTAACCTCCGCAAACTCTATAAACGTTGCACGTTGGTTACCACAATTATTTTATTTCTTATTTGCTTACAAAGAAGCTAAATCCAAAGGAAAAGAAATTGTATTTTCTGTTCCTAGTGGGAACTTTGGAAATATTTGTGCTGGTTTAATGGCACAACGTTTAGGCATGCCGGTAAAACAATTTATTGCAGCTACTAATGTTAATGATACCGTTCCTGAGTTTATGAGAACACAAGAATATTCTCCTAAACCTTCTACAGCAACAATCTCTAATGCCATGGATGTTGGCGACCCTAGTAATTTTATTAGAATTCGCCATTTATTTAAAGACAATTTTCAAGATTTAGCTAAAAACCTTTCTTCTTATTCTTTTACAGATGAAGAAACCAAAAAAGCTATGGTGGACATTTATAAAGATTCTGAATATACTGCAGACCCTCATGGAGCTGTAGGTTATTTAGGTTTAAAGAAATATCAAAAAGAAAATCCTAATACTTATGGTATTTTCTTAGAGACTGCTCATCCTGTTAAGTTTTTAGATATTGTAGAAGAAACCATGGATGTTAAAATCCCTATCCCTTCGCAAATCTTGAAAGTCATGGATAAAGAAAAAGTTTCTCATAAAATAGGAACTTACGAAGAACTAAAAAGCTACTTATTACAGTAGTATTTTTGTTATTACATTTTTATTAAAAAATTCAGTCGAAATAAGCGTATCCATATATTTTCGATAAATTTGCGCGACTAAATTTATGAAATAATGAAAAATACTGCATTAACTGCTATTCACGAATCTCTAGGGGCAAAAATGGTTCCTTTTGCTGGATATAATATGCCTGTTTCTTATGAAGGGGTAAACATAGAACACGAAACCGTACGCAAGGGTGTTGGCGTTTTTGATGTTTCGCATATGGGCGAGTTTTTAATTTCTGGCCCAAATGCATTAGCCTTAATACAGAAAGTAACTTCTAATGATGCTTCCAAACTTTCTATTGGAAAAGCACAATACAGCTGCTTTCCTAATGAAACTGGTGGTATAGTAGACGACTTAATTGTTTATCAAATAAAAGATGAGCAATACTTACTTGTTGTTAATGCTTCTAATATTGATAAAGATTGGAGCCATATTACTAAATACAACAAAGAATTTAATGCAGATATGCGCAATATCTCGGAAGGGTATTCTTTACTAGCTATACAAGGTCCAAAAGCGGTGGAAGCTATGCAAAGCTTAACCAGTATAGATTTATCTGAAATTAAATTTTATAATTTTAAAGTTGCGGATTTTGCAGGTATAGAACATGTAATCATATCTGCTACAGGATATACTGGGTCTGGAGGATTTGAAATTTATTGTAAAAATGAAGAGGTAAAACAAGTTTGGGATAACGTTTTTGAAGCTGGTGCTAAATTTGGCATTAAACCAATAGGATTAGCCGCAAGAGATACGTTAAGATTAGAAATGGGCTATTGTCTTTATGGCAATGATATCAATGACACTACTTCTCCTTTCGAAGCAGGCTTAGGCTGGATTACCAAATTCACTAAAGAATTTGTAAATAGCAAAGCTCTTTCGGAAGAAAAAAAACATGGATTAAAAAGAAAATTAGTTGCTTTTGAATTGGATGAAAGAGGTATTCCTAGACATGATTATGATATCGTAGACGGACAAGGGAATAGTATTGGCATTGTAACTTCTGGGACTATGTCGCCTTCTTTAGGAAAAGGCATAGGATTAGGGTATGTTCCAAATGTATTCTCAGAAATTGGTTCTAAAATAAATATTCAGGTACGTAAAAAATCCATTCCTGCAACCGTAGTTAAGCTACCTTTTTACAAAGTGTAATGATTGGGTATCAAAACATAATAGATAACATAGCAAAAGCCGCAAAAAAAAATAAAGATAAAGGTAAAATTGCTTCCTATATTCCAGAACTTGCTTCCATTGATATTAATAAATTTGGTATTCACCTTATAGATGCTGACAATAACAATTTTAGTACCGGAGATGCTTTAGAAGGTTTTTCTATCCAGAGTGTTTCTAAAGTACTATCGCTTGCTCATTCTTTTGGTTTAGTAGGCAATGACTTATGGAAAAGAATAGATGTAGAGCCTTCAGGTGACCCATTTAATCATTTGTCACTTTTAGAATTAGAAAATGGAATACCAAGAAATCCTTTTATAAATGCAGGAGCCATTGTAGTGGCGGACATATTGGTTTCTCATTTAAAAAATCCTAAAAAAGATTTTTTAAATTTTGTTCAAAAACTAGCGAATGACAAAACAATTCGATACAATGAAAAAGTAGCACTATCCGAAAAGAAGACCGGTTTTAGAAATTATGCAGCCGCAAATCTTCTTAAATCCTATGGGAATTTAATTAATGATGTAGATACTGTACTCGATTTTTATTTTCATCAATGCGCATTAGAAATGAATTGCAAACAGTTGGCTAGCGCATTTTTTATTTTCATGAATCATGGTAAATGCCAAAGAGGAAAAAGCTACCTAAATATAAATCAGGTAAAACGAATAAATGCTCTAATGCTAACTTGTGGATTTTATGACGAAGCGGGGGAATTTGCCTTTGAAGTTGGTCTTCCTGGAAAAAGTGGCGTTGGTGGTGGTATTGTTGCCTTATTACCTAATACATATTGCATAGCAACATGGTCCCCTGGCTTAAATCCTAAAGGAAATTCCAAATTAGGCATGGCCGCCTTAGAAGAATTAACAACTAGAACAGGGCACTCAATTTTTTAAAATTGGAAGTAAAAAAAATTTTAATATTAGGGGGGAGTGGCTTTATAGGTAATGCTATTTATAAAGAGCTTTGCCCTTACTTTAAAACATACGCAACTTATAATTCCGCCAGAAGGTCTTTCGAGAAAAACCAACAATTTATTAAATACAACATGGAAGAGGATGACATTTATGACATCCTTAAAAACATAAACCCTCAAATAGTTATTTCTGCGGTTAGAGGAAACTTTGCAGCTCAAATACAGGCACACCAACATATTACGGAATATCTAGAAGAAAACAATTGCAGACTTTTTTTTATATCCTCTGCCAATGTTTTTGATGCCTATAGCAAGTACCCTTCTTATGAAAATGATAAAACCTTATCCGAAAGTATTTACGGGCGTTTAAAAATTCGTATAGAAAACATGCTTTTAAGGTTGCCTGCTGAAAAAATGGCAATACTAAGAATTCCAATGGTTTTTGGTAATACCTCTACCAGAATTAAAGACATAAAGAACAGCATTTTAAACAATGAGCCTATTGATGTTTTTCCTAACCTTGTGATGAATGTTACCAATGATGATAAATTAACCCAACAAATACATTATTTAATTAACAGGAATAAAAGTGGCATTTACCACTTAGGCTGCAGAGACCTTGTACACCATGAAGAATTTATAAAAGAAGTAATTGACCGAATAGGAACATTCAGTCCTATTTACAAAAGAAATTACACCACTAACAATGAGCGTTATATGGCTGTTTTACCAAAAACAAACAAACTCCCTAAAAACCTTCAATTTACATACCAAGATATTATCGATCATCATTTTATCATCTAACTTTAAGAAAAAACAAAATGCAAAAATTAACAGATGCCCAAATAGAAGAAAATCTAAAACAATTAGATGGCTGGGAATATATAAACGGTGCTATTGAAACCACTTTTGAGTTTAAAGATTTTAAAGACGCTTTTTCTGTAATGACACGTATAGCTTTTGAATGCGAAAAACAGAACCATCACCCAGATTGGACTAATGTATACAATTCGCTTAATATTCGTCTAAACACGCATGATGCTAATGGAATTACAGAAAACGATATTACATTGGCTCATACCATAGAACAAATAATTACAAGTGACTAAACCTATACTATATTACTCTTGCAACGGTAATAAAATTTATTAAATTTGTAATTGTACCTTTAAAAAAGAACACCATGGGAAGAGCTTTTGAATTTAGAAAAGCACGTAAAATGAAAAGATGGTCTGCTATGTCCAAAGCCTTTACACGTATTGGCAAAGATATTGTAATGGCCGTTAAAGAAGGAGGGCCAGACCCAGACTCAAACGCAAAACTAAGAGCAGTTATACAGAATGCAAAATCTGTAAACATGCCTAAAGATAATGTAGAGCGTGCTATTAAAAGAGCTAGTGACAAAAGTCTTGGAGATTTTAAGGTGGTTTTGTTTGAAGGATATGCTCCTCACGGGATTGCAATACTAGTAGAAACTGCAACAGATAACAATACCAGAACAGTAGCCAATGTACGTAGCTATTTTAACAAATGTAATGGCAATATGGGAACTTCTGGTTCTGTAGAATTTATGTTTGATCATACATGTAATTTTAGAATTCCTGCTGAAGGTATAGACCCAGAAGAATTAGAACTAGAATTAATAGATTTTGGCGCAGAAGAAGTTTTTGTAGATGATGACGGAATTCTAATTTACGCTCCTTTTGAAAGTTTTGGTTCTATTCAAAAAGAATTAGAATCTAGAGAGATAGAAATTTTATCCTCTGGTTTTGAACGTATTCCGCAAGTAACTAAAAAACTTACGGAGGAACAAGCCGCAGATGTTGAAAAGCTATTAGAAAAAATAGAAGAAGATGATGATGTACAGAATGTATATCATACCATGGAAGAATAAACTACCAATTAAAAAGCCACTAAACATTAACTCGCGATATTAGAGTAAAAACGAGTTTACTGTTAACTCTTCATAAATTATACGACTTAATCCTAAATTAATATTATGGTTAAGTCGTTTTTTTTACCTGCAATACTATTTTTTGCTATTACTTTTAAGGCCTATTCTCAGGATATGAGTCCAGAAAAGTTAGAAGAAATAATTACTAAAATTGCAGATACCACCAACTTAAAAAGTAACTCTATACAGTTTATATACAACCGTACTATGCTTGTATGTGTTTACGATGAAAACGCCAACCGAATGCGAATTATTTCTCCAATTATAGAATATAAAAAATTAGAAGAAGAACAAATACTAAACTCCTTAGTAGCCAATTTTCATTCTGCTTTAGACGTAAAATACGCCCTTAGTGATGAAATAATTTGGTCCGTTTTTATTCACCCATTAAAAGAGCTCACAGCGCATCAAGTAGAAGATGCAATAAAACAAGTATACAATGCCAATATTACTTTTGGCTCTACCTATTCTAGTACTAATCTAGTTTTTCCTGGTAACACTAAAAAAGAAGAGAAAACACCAGAAAAAAAATTAATTGAACGGTTTTAATAGCTATATTCCTCTACCATCCCTTTAACTCCTTTAAAAAACAATTCATAAGATTTAAAATCTTCTTCTTTATTTCCTGTTGGTGTATATGGTTTAGATATTTTTACTTGTTTTTTTCCAAAATCAAAAGCAACTAATACTATTGGAACTTTTGCTTCTATTGCTATATAGTAAAATCCTGTTTTCCATTCTGTTACTTTTTTACGTGTACCTTCTGGAGCTAAGGTTAATCTAAACTTTTTTCGAGTTTTAAATACCTCAGCAGTGGCATTCACCATATTATTATTTTTACTCCTATCTACTGGAGCACCACCGGTCCATCTAAAAAACCAACCAAAAGGGGAGTCAAACAAGCTTTTTTTTCCTACATAATTAATCTCTTCATTCCAAACTTTACGAATAAGTAGTCCTAGAAAAAAATCTACCCAACTTGTATGCGGAACTACTGCCACTACGCATTTATCTACCTTTGGAAAATCGCCAACAGTGACCCATCCTAAAATTTTGTAATAGATAAATTTTGCAATCTTATGCATCTAAAAAAAATAAAATAGGAAAGAAATGCTCTTTTCCCTGGTTAACTAAAGGCCCCTATATTTTCTGATAAATAGATCTTAATTTCTCTTCGGTAATAACATCTCTCCAATTTTCACCTAAAGCGTTTTCCCACAAAGGAACCATTCCCATAGCTACCCTTATCATGGTATTAAATTCTTCTTCCGATAGGTCTTTACAAATTCCCTTAGGCAGAACAATATTATGCTTTTCCATCATTTTATAAAACAATACCACTCCTTCTGGATAAAATTCTTCTAGATATTGAAAAACCAAACAATTTCCTATTCCATGCTTTATTCCGAGTAAATAAGACAAACCGTAACTTAACGCATGCGCTACACCTACTTGCGAATAAGCTATACTCATTCCTCCATGCCACGAAGCCATCATTAACTTATCTCTGGCTTCTTCATCATTTAAATCTCCCAAAAAAACTTCTTTACAAAGGTCTAAAGATTTCTCCCCATAACTCTGGCTAAATGCGTTTAAATATGTTCCAGTTAATGACTCTACACAGTGAATATAACAATCCATCCCGGTATAAAACCACTGGTCTTTGGGTACACCAATAGTTAAATCTGGGTCTAATAATACTTGATCAAAAGTTGTGAAATCTGAATTTATTCCTAATTTTCTTTCAGGCCCTAATAACACTGTAGTTCTAGACACTTCCGCACCTGTTCCACTTATTGTTGGAACACCAACATGATATAAGGAAGGTTGAGTAACTAAATCCCATCCTTGATAATCCGCGGCCCCTCCTTTATTATTTAATAGAATTGCAACTGCTTTCGATAAATCTAAAAGTGTTCCTC
Organism: uncultured Maribacter sp.; assembly: GCF_947496775.1. Classification (GTDB taxonomy): domain Bacteria; phylum Bacteroidota; class Bacteroidia; order Flavobacteriales; family Flavobacteriaceae; genus Maribacter_B. The sequence goes on from NZ_CANMDU010000005.1 coordinate 121,477, forward strand.
CGCCAATACCAACAATCCCTGATGGTTCTTCTGCAAACTCAGAACGTATTAAATCTACGATAGCATCTACCTGATGTGTTTTAGGTTCTTCCTCGGCAGATATAAAAATAATTTTATCACTAAAAATGCAAGGAATTTTTGCCGCTAATTCCTGATTTTCAAAAACATCATCTACTAAAAAAATAAATGGAGCTTCAGAGTGTTTTCTTTTAGGCATTAAAATTTCACCCAATTGAACAAAACTACCTTTACCAAAGACAACTCTAGGAACCATTGGAAAGTTCTTATATTCTAAAGGATTGTTACGTCCGGCATCCTTCACTTTTACTTCTTTTTTAATTTCCATTATACTCTTACAAATATGGCACTATTTCAGCTAAACTATGTATTGTTAGAAACTCTGTCTTATCATCCACCTTTTCTACTTCCTCATGTTGCCATGTGGTATGAAAAGGAACATGAACTGCTTTTGCTCCAATATTAACTAATGGTAAAACATCGGACTTTAAAGAATTTCCTATCATCAAAAATTCAGACACTTCAATTTCTAAATGCTCTAACAAATTAGAATAGTTTTTTTCTTTTTTATCGCTCAACACCTCTACATGATGAAAGTATTTAGATAATCCTGAGCGTTCTAATTTTCTTTCTTGATCTAATAAATCGCCTTTTGTTAAAACAATTAATCTATATTTAGACTGCAAGGTTTGCAACACCTCTTCTACTCCTGCTAATAGTTCTACAGGATGAGAAAGCATCCTTTTACCTATCTCTAATATTTTTGATATTGTTTTTTGCGATACTTTATTATTAGAAAGCTCCATAGCCGCTTCTACCATAGATAACATAAAACCCTTAACACCATACCCGTATAGTTCTAGATTTTTTATTTCCATTTTAAAAAGCTCCTGATCTATCTTATTTTTAGTTTCGTACCCCTCTAACAATGTAGCAAATTCTTCTTCTGCATCTCTAAAATAGGTTTCGTTTATCCAAAGAGTATCATCTGCATCAAAACCAATAACTTTTATAGTACTATAATCTACTTCCATTCTGCTCTTGCTCTTTTTAAATCGTCAGGTGTATCTATCTCAATACCACTTACTGTGGTTTCTACCATTTTAATAGTTTTACCATATTCCAAATATCGAATTGCCTCTATCTTCTCTACTGCCTCTAGCATTAACATAGGCAATCGTTGAAAATCCATAAGAGCGCTTTTCCTAAAAGCATAAATTCCTTTGTGCTTAAAATAAACACTCTCTATTTCTTTATCCCTTGGGTAAGGGATTGGAGAACGAGAAAAATATAATGCACGATTGTCATTATCTACAATTACCTTTACCGTATTCGGATTTTTAATTTCATTTACATCTGTAATCTTTACCATTAAGGAAGCCAAATCAATCTCTTTTTTAGGATCTTCTTTAAATACAGTTAGAACACTTGCCAAACTTTCTCTATCTGTAAATGGTTCATCGCCTTGAACATTTACAATAATATCTACATCCATATTAGCCACAGCTTCTGCTATACGGTCACTTCCACAATCGTGCTCTTTTATACTTTTAAGTACCTTACCACCAGCTTTTTCAATAGCTTCAAAAATTACATCACTATCTGTCACTACATAAACTTCATCAAACAACTGCGTATCCACTGCAGCTTCATACGTACGTACTATTACTGGCTTACCTGCTAAATCTTGCATAAGTTTTGCTGGAAATCTTGATGCAGCGTAACGCGCTGGAATCATTGCTATTATCTTCACTTTTAATAGGGTATTAAATTAGCTTTTCCGAGGTCTTATTTTTCTATAAATTCGGAATATGATTATTAAAATTAATATTACCAATACTGCTGCCAAATAAGGTGCAAAAATAGAAGCCGCAGTTACTGCAAAAGCCGTACCTGTTTCTACCGTAGCAACTACAGGATTTGCCACGCCTCCTGTACTTGCTGTAGAAGCTAATCTTGTTGTTGCTCCCGCTCCTTTAATGGCTGTTGCGGTTCCCCCTCCTGCAATTATAGCAAGAGACCAAGTTACCACTGGGTCTAAATTGGCTATAGTAGACACCATTACTGCCGTACCAGCTATAGCGGCCAAAGGTACTGCAAAACTATCTAAGAGATTATCTACCCAGGGAATAAAATATGCAAATATCTCTACTAGAGTGGCTACCCCCAGAACTACCAAAGCTGCTAAACTCCCTATCCACTCCCAACTTTCGTTAAGTTCCCATATATTAAAATAAGAAGCTAAACTTAAAGCAAACAAGGGTAAAAACACTCTAAAGCCTACCGATGCTGCTAAACCTACTCCTAAAAAAATACTTAAGATTGTTTCCGTTGTCATAGTATTCGTTTAAATTAAAAAATGCTTACTCTTCAAAAAAATCATTCTTAAAACCTATTAAATATAATTGTTTTTTAGCTCTAGTAACTGCAGTGTACAGCCACCTTAAATACTCTCGATCTACCCCATTGGGCATATACGGCTGCTCTACAAAAACAGTGTTCCATTGCCCTCCTTGCGATTTATGACATGTAATGGCATAAGAGAACTTAACCTGTAAGGCATTAAAAAATTTATTGTTTTTAACCCCCAAAAATTTTTTATATTTTGATGTTTCATTCTCAAAGTCTTTCATTACTTCTTGGTACAAACGATTACCATCTTCATAAGAAAGCGATGGAGTTTCTGCACTAATAGTGTCTAACAACAAAACTGTTTCAAAAGGTTTTTGATTAGGGTAATCTACCATAGCTACTTTAACCTCAGCAAATTTGAAGCCATAAATTTCTTTAAACCTAAAAATTTCTAAAATCTCTATAATATCTCCATTTGCAATAAAACCAGCTTCCGATTCGGGTTTAAGCCAATAATAGTTGTTTTTCACAACCATCATATAATCTCCAACTGCAAGTTCGTTTTCTAAAAATAAAATTCTGCTACGAATATTCTCGTTATAAAGATTTGCTCGTTTATTAGAGCGAACAATAAAAGCGGTTTCTTCTTTACCATTTTCGGAATACGAGGTATCTATAGCTTCTTGAATTTCATAACCATCTTGTAATCTTACTATATCGGTAAAAGGTTGCACATTAAATTTAAATGCATCATAAAAAGACCCCTCTAATTCCTGTCTTAGAAGAGTTGCATTTACCAATATTCCTGAATTTTCTGCCTGTCGAACAACTTCATCCAACTCTAACTTTACAACTTCTTTATTATAGTTTAAAGATAATTTATCGGCATCTAGAGCCGGACTCAGACTTAAATGAACCGGTGGCAACTGCGCAGTGTCTCCTATTAATAATAATTTACAATTATGCCCCGAATACACAAACTGAATTAAATCGTCTAACAAAGAACCATTTTCGAACAATTTAGAGTCCGCAGGTGTATCGGGAATCATAGATGCCTCATCTACCACGAAAATGGTATTCCTATGCTTATTTGGTGCCATTACAAACTGCACCCCTCCCCCACTTTGTTTTTTAGGAAAATATATCTTCCTATGAATTGTAAATGCTTTCGTTTTAGAATAATTAGACATTACCTTAGCCGCTCTTCCCGTAGGAGCCATTAAAACAGCTTTCATCGCTGTTTGCCACAAACTATTAACCATGGTTCCTATCAATGTTGTTTTACCTGTTCCGGCAAAACCACGTAGTAAAAAAACTTCATTTTTCTCCTTAGACAAAACATAAGAAGAAAGTTTTTGCAAAGCCACTATTTGTTTTAATGTTGGCTCATGAGGGAATTTGGACTTTAATAAAGCGAAAAAAGAAGCATCAGTCATAGATTTCATATATCATCAAATATAATCAGGATTTTTTCGAGAAAACCTTTTGCGAATAAAAAAAAATTGTAGATTTGTGATAACCACTAAATATAATTAACACTTACAAAATGAAGACCATAATACAAATTGTACTTTGGATTGCGTGTATCGGATTAGGATATGCTATATATCAATCAGTTAACGGGCCAATCGAATTTAAAAAAGTAAAACAAGAGCGTTTTGCTAAAGTTGTTTCTAAGTTAAAAGACATTAAAAATTCGCAAGAAGCTTACAAAACAGTTACTGGAAAATACGCAAATGACTTTAAAGGTCTTATTGATTTTGTAGAAAGAGGAAAATACACCATAACGCAACAAAGAGATTCTTCTTTCATGGAAATGGATGAAGCTTATGGTATTGAAGTATTAAAAGAAGTAAAAATTATAGACACTTTAGGTTTTGTTTCTGTTAAAGATTCTTTATTTAAAAAAGATGATCGCTACAAAACAATGATGAATGTTCCTGGAGCTCCAAATGGTGAGAAATTTACCATGAAATCTTCAATTATAGAAAAAAGCGGTTATAAGGCTCCTGTTTTTGAAGCAAAAGTGGAGAAAAGCGTAGTTTTATTTGATCAACCAAAAACGCTTTTAGAACGTGAAAATTCCCATGCAAGTGTTGAAGAAGTTAATGGTAGCACTATAAAGGTTGGCTCTTTAGATGAAGTTAGTACAAGTGGTAACTGGCCTCCAATATATGACAAAAAAACAGATAAATAATACTGCCATCGGAGCAGATACAAATTTTAAGAAATTGTCCATTCAAGTTAGCTTGAATGGACTTTCTTTTTGTGTTGTAGACACTATTAGCAATAAAGTTATACAGTCTGAGAACATCCTATTTAAAAGTGAATTAAACCCGTACAGTTTACTCCAAGAACTACAACCTATTCTCGAAAAGCATCAAATACACAAACAAGAATTCTCTGATGTAATAGTAATACACAAAAATTCCCTTTTCAGTTTAGTACCAACCCCTCTTTTTAATTCTAATGAATTAGAAAGTTATTTAACTTTTAATACCAAAATTTTGGCTAATGATTTGTTAGCTTATGACGAAATAGACAATCAAGAAATAGTAACTGTTTACGTGCCTTTTATGAATGTAAACAATTATATCTACGACCTTTTTGGAGAGTTCACCTACAAGCACCATAGCACCGTTATGGTACACACACTTTTAAATAATTTACATTCTCAAAAAGAAGAAACGTGCTATATTCATGCTTCGGAACAACAAATGGATATAACTGTTGTTACTAATAAAAAATTAAAATTACATAATAGCTTTAATTTTACCACCAAAGAAGACTTCATCTATTATATTCTTTTTACCCTAGAACAACTACACTTAGATCCTGAAACAGTTACTTTAAGACTCTTTGGTTCCATTGAAGAAGATGATAACCTCTATAGTATTTGCTATAAATACATAAAAAACATATCACTTTTTATTCCAAATAATCCGTATCATCCTATTGAAGAATCTAACAGTGAATCTATCGATTTCACTGTTATAAACGCCCTATAATGCGCATAATTTCCGGAAAACACAAAGGAAGACATTTACAAGCTCCTAAAAAACTACCTGTTAGACCCACAACAGACATGGCAAAAGAAGCTCTGTTTAATATTTTAAATAATACGTACTATATAGAAGACATTATTCTATTAGACCTCTTTGCGGGAACAGGAAATATAAGTTTCGAATTTGCATCCAGAGGAGCTACACAACTAACAGCAGTAGATGCCAACTATGGATGTGTTAAGTACATTGACAAAATTTCTGATGAATTAGAACTTAATATTAACACTATTAAAAGTGATGTCTTTTCTTTTTTGGAAAATGTAAAACAGAAAAGCACTATTATATTTGCAGACCCCCCTTATGATTTATCTATAGAAGACTTTACAAAAATTCCTGAAATGGTTTTTTCTAATGAATTACTTCTTAATGATGGAGTATTAATAATAGAACACTCCAAACACACAGACTTATCCTCTTTAAAAAATTTCGCCAACCAAAGACGATATGGAGGTAGTGTATTTAGTTTTTTTGAAGCAAATTCTAAATAAAAACAACCCAAATTTCTCTTCATCATGAAAAAACACAATTACAACATTAAAGTGGAATGGACTGGCAACGAAGGTTCCGGAACAAAAAACTATAAAACATATAATAGAAACCATTCTATACTTGGCGAAGGCAAATATTCCCAAATACATGGCTCTTCTGACCCATCTTTCTTAGGGGATAAAACGCGTTATAATCCAGAAGATTTATTCCTATCTTCCATTTCTTCGTGCCATATGCTTTGGTATTTACATTTATGCTCGGTTCATAATATTATTGTAACGTCATACGTAGATAATGCAACAGGAATAATGGAAGAAAACACAGATGGTAGTGGTAAGTTTACTAGCGTAACTCTACACCCGAATATAACGATAACCAACTCCAAGCATGTACCAAAAGCTATAGAATTGCATACAGAGGCAAACACAATGTGTTTCATTGCAAATTCTTGCAATTTTAAAATAAAACACGATTGTAATATTAGTGTTGAAAACGCTTTATAAAGAATTATAAATACCGCGGATTTCTAAGATAAAAAAGCAGGCCATAAGCCGGATTCTGTCTTTGTATAAAACAAAACCTTATCATTTATCTAGGCCAATGGTTACCCAAAGGCTCTAACCGCCTACCCTTCAGCTCGGACGCGCCGCCCTCGAACACTGATTTACGTGACGTTTCACCGTATAGAGTTTACCTGGTTTCACTACAGCATTACCTGTACATACTTTCTGTTGCACTTGTCCGTCCCAATACATTGGGAGACGGGTGTTACCCGCTATACTGCGCTATGGTGTCCGGACTTTCCTCTCTTCGCACAAGACGAACAGCGATAAGGAGACCTGCTTGAGCACAAATGTAACTCAATTGTTGATAAATATGTTGCTATTATTACTTAAATGAGGTACAAAATCTATAGCTATTTTTATATTTGTAATTAGTACTTTGGTAAAGTCATATAATCTAATAAAAAAGTATTTGGAACCATTTATAGTATCAGCACGTAAGTATAGACCTAAAACATTCAAAGATGTAGTGGGTCAACAGGCTATAACTAATACTTTACTACATGCTATAGAAAGTAACCATTTAGCCCAAGCTTTACTTTTTTGTGGCCCTAGAGGTGTTGGCAAAACTACATGTGCCAGAATACTAGCTAAGCAAATTAACCAAGACGGTAACCAACAAGATGATGAAGATTTTGCATTTAATATTTTTGAACTAGATGCCGCATCAAACAATTCCGTTGATGATATTCGTAGTCTTATTGACCAAGTACGTATTCCTCCTCAGGTAGGAAAATACAAAGTATATATTATTGATGAGGTACATATGCTATCGCAATCTGCCTTTAATGCTTTTCTTAAAACACTAGAAGAACCCCCTAAGCACGCTATCTTTATTTTAGCAACAACCGAAAAGCATAAAATAATACCAACTATATTATCTCGTTGCCAGATATTCGACTTTAAACGAATTACCGTTAAAGATGCGGCCGAATACTTAAAATATATTGCAGAAAGCCAAGGTATTGCAGCTGAAGAAGAAGCCTTACATATCATTGCACAAAAAGCTGATGGAGCCATGAGAGATGCCCTTTCTATTTTTGACCGTGTAGTAAGTTTTTCCGGAAATACCCTTACTAGAAAGGCAGTTACAGAAAACTTAAATGTATTAGATTACGACACTTATTTCTCCGCTACTGATTATATTTTAGAACACAATATTCCGCAATCTCTTATTCTATTCAACAAAACACTTTCTTTAGGTTTTGATGGGCATCATTTTATAAGTGGGTTAGCATCACACTTTAGAGATTTAATGGTATGCCAACACCAAGATACTATTGCCTTATTAGAAGTCGGAGAAGTAACCAAAAAGAAATATTTAGAACAATCAAAGAAAGCATCAGGTTCTTTCCTCTTACAGGCACTGAATATTGCTAATGAATGTGATTTAAAATACAAAACCAGTAAAAATCAGCGGTTACTTGTAGAACTTACTTTAATGAAATTATCCTCTATCAATTTTGATGGAGAAAAAAAAAATCCCGAATCCGTAGCATTACACAATAAAACTATAGAGTTTATTGCTCCTGCCTCTTTTTTTCGTGCCAAAAGTAATGGTTCTACCCTTGAAAATATAAAGAGTAATACTGCTACTACTATACCTGAGCAAAAAACACCTACCTCTGAAACTAAAGAAGCCATAATATCTAAAGTAACCCCGATAATAGAAGAGCAAAAAACTACGCCCCCCCCTTCCCCTAAAAAGATAGATTTAAAAAATCCTATAAAAAGAGTTTCTGGCCTATCTATTTCTAGTCTTAAAGCCAAAAAAGAGCACGAGTTAAATAGAAAGGAGAATGTTGTTGATGAAGCAAAATTACCAAGAGACGCTTTTCCAGAAGAAAAAATGCAAAAATTATGGGCAGCATTTGTAGATGTAATTGACGCGAAAGGACAAAAAATATTGGCCTCTAACTTAAATGCCGATGTTCCTAAATTAAGAAACCAAACAACTATTTGGATAGAACTCCCTAATAATACTATGAAAAAAGAAGTGGAACGTGAACAATACGAACTCATGGAACACTTAAAAAAAGAATTAAATAACTATTTCATAGAATTAAAAATTACCGTTAACGAAACTACAGAAACAAAATTTGCCTTTACCCCAGAAGAGAAATACGAAAAATTAAGACAGAAAAACCCAATCGTTGACCTTCTTAGGCAAGAATTTGATATGGATATAAACTAAAGCCTTTATCCAAAAAAAACTAAAACTGTTTCCGTTCATTTAAATATAATTAAAGCATATGTTAGGACTAAAATTACCAACGGACCCCAGATGGGTAAACATAGTAGAGAAGAATATAGATGAGATATTAACCGACCATGCCTATTGTGAGCAAAAGGCAGCAAGTACTGCTATTTCTTTAATTGTATCTTTTCCTGAATATCCAGATTTGGTAAAGGAAATGATTGCTCTTTCTAGAGAGGAAATGGGACATTTTAAAATGGTACATGATCGTATTCTAGAGCGCGGAAAAACATTAGGACGAGACCGCAAGGATGAATATGTCCTTTCTTTGATTAAATTTTTTCCAAAAGGTGGTAGTCGCACCACGCAGTTAATACATAGATTACTCTATGCCGCTTTAATTGAAGCCAGAAGTTGCGAACGTTTTAGACTTCTTTCCGAAGAATTAGAAGATAAAGAACTTGCTGAATTTTACCATAAATTAATGGTAAGTGAAGCCGGACATTACACCATGTTCCTACAATTTGCCAGAGAATATGGCGATACCGAAGAAGTAAATAAAAAATGGCAAGATTTACTTACCTATGAAGCTACAATAATGAAAAACCTTGGAAACAAAGAAACCGTTCACGGATAAGTCATTTATATAATTCTAGGTAATACTAATAAGTAGCGTATCGCTAGTTAAAATTTATCCTTAGTCTGCCATCCTAAATTTTAAGATTTCTTAAAAAAACAAGCCCATTCTATATTTTTCTAAAGAATTTTCTTTCCTTATCATAAAGATTAATTAGATTAGGCATATAAATGATATATCGATTACTAGTGATTTATATTCAACCGTTGGAAATAATTAGCATTAAACCCTAAATTGAACTATGAATGTAAGATTTCTGATTTTTTCATTATTTATTTATAGCAATACCTACTCTCAAAATTTAGAAAACAACAAGCCCATAAATGTAATGCTTATGAATTGCTATGAATGGAGTGAAATAGATGAAAGTAAAATTGAATTTTCTGACTACTTCGCTGTTTATGAAAAAGAAAAATATTTGATAACTAATTTCAAAATAAAAAAATACAATTCCGACAACACTACTCAACCAAAATTTCTAATCAAAGGATTGAATTCAATAAAGGACTCAACAAATGGTAGATGGATTAATAGGAAAATGTATCCTGGAGAAACCATAATATTTTCTGTTCCTAACTCGGAAAACGAAGAAAAAAGCCGAGGTTATTCAATTTACGCTAAAGGCAAGTTAATTGAAACTGAAAATAACGAGTTTCCATATTTTGAGAAAATAGAAAATTATGAATTAAGAGTTGCTTCTGGAAATACTAATGAAAGTATTGTGAAAATGGATATTACTTCCTTTCCATCTGGAGGATTTGAAGGTGGAATTTATCTTTATTGGATTGGAGATTTAAATGGTGATAATCGACTTGATATGTTGATTGGAACTTCAACTCATTACGCTGGAATTGAATTAATATTCTATTTATCCGGCAAAACGGATAAAGAATTATTTATAAAACATAAAGTAGGAAGTTGTTCTTCCTGCTAAAAAACAACTATTGCCAACACGGTGTATAAAACATAGCTAATAAGGTGCTTAACCAAAGGGTTTGTGTTTATTTAGAAAGTCCGCCAAATTTTTAATTTGGCTCTTAAAAAGGAAAAATTAAAAACAAAATATAATCCCGAAGCTTCGGGAAGGCTCTGTGTTAATCCGAAAATTTAGTGTCTTTTTTGTACGCTACGTTTCATACACAAGTCCGTTAGCGGCAAGCAGACAAAAAATAGAACACATGGAATCAAAAATAAAAACCCTCAAACCAAATGAACTTTTAGAATCTTACATGTGCTTTGGTTCAAAACGAAATGATACTTTCAAACAAGGTTACGAAGACTTCTATATTGCAAGTTTACAAGATTTAACTGAAATTTCTCAGCCTCCCGTTCCCCCAGTAAAGGCAAAAACACATTCACTCATCTTTCTAACAAGTGGTGTATTAGCAATGAAAGCTGGCTTTCAACCAATTAGAATTCATAAAAATGAATGTATTGTCATTCCAGCAGGAAAGGTTTTTAGTCATAGCGTAGAAAACTACAATGAAGGAAAAGAAGGAGAAGGTTTTATTTGTGGATTTAGCGATGATTTTTTAATAGGACAAATTGGTAGTCAGGATTTATTGACATCATTCGAATTTTTGACTGTTTGGGGCAACCCTATTATTAAACTTAAAAACCAATCGGCAAAATATTTAGTCCATGCCTTACGCAGAATTCTGGATGAATACACAACCAATGGACTACATAATAAACTTATCATTCAATCTCATCTTATCGCTTCACTCTGCGATTTAAATGTTGATTATCAGCCACTTTTAAACCACAAAAATAGAACTGCGGTCACGTTAACCAATAGGTTTATAGAATTACTTCACAAAAATATAAATACTCGACATCAGGTTTCTGATTATGCTTCTATGCTTAATATTAGCCCTAATCATTTAAATAAAACAATCAAATTGATTACCCAAAAATCTCCCTCCGTTTGGATTAGAGAATCATTAATCAATGAAGCCAAAGTTTTACTCTTTCAAACAGATCTTTCTATTCAAGAAATCGCCTCAGAATTGGGAATTGATGACCAATCTTATTTTACCCGTTTATTCAAAAAACAAGAAGGTATAACACCAGTTGATTATCGAAAATTGATTGATTTGTCCTAGCATCAGATTGTTCCCTTCTAGTCTTATACATCTCTCATCTCTACTTTTGATGGACGAAAAAACAAATGGTAAACAATTATTGTTTTTTGCACTGAGAAAGAAAATAAAAATAGGAATAATTCAGGCATTTAAGACTTCGGTTAGGACTACAAAGGATGTTGACAAAATAAAACCCCTGCTAGATAATTTGTCTTGGAGTTAGAATAGAATTATGATTTAGAAGATTGTGACAATATTTTGCGAATAGAAGGTTCTTTTATCTCACCAAACACCATTATAAACTTACTGGCTGACGCGGCATTGGAGTTCCAAGAATTAAAATAAATAGAAATCATGAAAAAAATGAGAGCAGTTTTATGCACAAAATATGGGGAGCCGAATGTCTTAAAATTAACAGAAGTCAAAAAACCCATTCCAAAAGAAAATGAGATATTAGTAAAAATACACGCAACTGCTGTTACTGCAAGTGATTGTCTTCTTCGTGGATTAAAAGTGCCTGGAGGACATCGTTTTCCTATGAAGCAGTTAATGAAATTTGGAATGCGTGTATTTATTGGATTTACAAAACCACGAAACCCTATACTTGGTTTGGTTTTCTCTGGTGTAATAGAAGAAACTAATAACATTACTAACTTTAAACTTGGAGATGAAGTATATGGTTTTACGGGAGTAAGTAGAGGAACTTATGCAGAATATAAATGCGTATCCATAAAAGAAGTAGAATCAGGAGAAATAGCCCTTAAACCTAAAAATGCTAGCCATCAAGAGGCTGTAGCAATTGTTTACGGAGGAGTATTAGCCATGCATTTTATGAGGAATGCAAATATTAAAAAAGGACAAAAAGTTTTAATTTATGGGGCTTCTGGTTCTAATGGTACAGCTGCTGTACAAATTGCCAAATATCATGGAGCTCAAGTCACAGCAGTTTGTAGCAATAAAAATTTTGATTTAGTAAAATCACTTGGTGCAATTAAAGTCATTGATTACACATCTAAAGAGGCAATCAATAAATTAGAAAAATATGATTTCATTTTAGATGCAGTCGGAAAAAACAAAACATCACGTTTAAAAGTAGCGTCTAAAACTGCAGTTACATCCAATGGTAGTTATGCATCCGTTGATGATGGTTTTTTAAAAATAAAACTAAGCTATTTAAAAAAATTAAAAACCTATTTTGAAACTGGAAATTTTAAAGCTATAATTGATAGAACTTATTCTTTGAATGATACAGAAAAAGCTCACGAGTACGTAGAAGAAGGTCATAAAAAAGGCAATGTTATAATAAATGTGGTGTAAAAATTTAAGTTAACCCTTAAATTAGAACCTTTCTAAGATTCAGAACTTTTTGATAATCTACTATACATACAGAAGGAGTTTTACTTTATTAATTAAAAAGCTTCCCTCTACGAAAAGCAGAATTCAAAAGGGTTTTTAGGAAATTTGGCATCCCTAAACAAATCCATACTGACAATGGAAGTCCATTTGGTTCCGTGGCCGCGATACAACGATTTACCAGATTATCGTATTGGTTCATAGAACTCGGAATTATGCCTGTATTTTCAGACCCGGCACACCCTGAACAGAACGGACGGCATGAACGTATGCACAGGGATTTAAAGGCCGCCTGTGCCAATCCTTCAGCTTATGACATGAAAGCGCAACAAAGACGCTTAAACAGCTTTGTAAAAGAATATAACAACCTAAGACCTCATGAAGCATTGGACATGAAAACACCCGCTTCAGTACATGAATTTTCAACAAGACCTTTCCCCGAAAGAATCCAACACTTTGATTACGATTCTAAAATGAAAGTCTTAAAAGTTACACAAAATGGAGCCATCAGATGGAAGGCCTACAATTGGGTTTACCTTTCCGCTTCGCTCCAAGGTAAACATATCGGTGCCCTAGAGATTGGTAATGGTATTTGGAGGGTGTTTTATAGAAACGTATTTTTAGGGTTCTTTGATGAACAGGTGTTTAGAAAGAAAGAACAATCAGTAAGATTAGAAACTAACTTAGTGTAAACGCTAATCTATAACTTTTGTAAACTATGTATATTAACGAACATAATAAAAACTGCATCGTCCTGAAATAGGTTGACTAAAAAATTAATCAAATTTAGTCACCAATGGAAGAAAACAAAAAAGCACCCTGCCCAAAAAAGACCTACAAAAAAGTAGGCTTTGAACTCAAACTTTTAATCATTGACCAAATTCATAATGGGCAAATATCCATCAATCACGCTTCAAATAAATATCAAGTCTCTAGAAGCTCCATTCAATACTGGATGAAAAAATACAGTACCTTAGAACAAAAGAAAATTGGTATGAGTAAAAAAGATGAACTACGAAGTACATCACGAATTCCTACTTAAAATAATAAATTATGAGTAAATCAAAAAACTTAAAGAGAAGATTGAAGAACTTGAATTCGTAAAAGACTTCCAACAAGATATCATTGCAGACATGGAACTAATTACTGGTGTCGATATGTCAAAAAAGTCATTGCCCAAAACATTAGCAGACGAGATTCAAAAAAAGAAACAAAACCGTTTAAAAGAAAATGGTTAACTACATGTTTTAGGATAAGCAAACAGGCCTTTTATAAACGACTAAAATCACATCATAATAAAGAAATAAATGAACAAATTATGATACAATTGGTGCGTGATTGTAGAAACAAAATTGGACAACAAACTGGTGATAAAAAATTACATGACCATTTAAAAAATGAACTCAAAAAACACAATATAAAAATAGGTAGAGACAAGTTCTTTGTGTTCCTTAGAAACCATAAACTACTCATTAAGAAAAACAAAACATATCATATAACAACAAATTCTAAACATCATTTTTACAAATACAAAAACCTTGTTAAAAATAAAATACCTACCAGAGTTGAACAACTTTGGGTTACTGATATCACCTATATCAAAACACAAAACGGTCATAATTATCTCGCTTTAGTTACGGACGCATATTCAAAACAAATCATGGGATACAAAATAGATAACCATATGAGAACGGAACTCTGCTTAGAAGCACTGAAAATGGCTCTTAAAAACAGAATATATCCTGATAAAAAGCTAATTCATCATTCCGATAGAGGTTTGCAATACTGCAACCCTACCTATACCCTATTTGCAGTAAATAACAACTTAACTTTGAGTATGACTGAGCAATACGACCCGGATGAAAACGCAGTAGCCGAACGAATTAACAAAACACTCAAATATGAATATGCACTAAAAGAAACAATTAAAAACACTAAACTTGCACAAAAAATAGCTAAAAAGGCTATCTTTATTTACAACAATTTTAGAACACATTGGAGTCTCAATTTAAGCACACTAAACAAGGTTCACTTAAAACAAAATATAGACTACAAATTGTATCGAAAAAATAAAAATAATCTGGAATTATTATCCTTTTAATCATCACAAAAAAGGTCAACCTATTTCAGGACAAGACACGTTAATGAAAAATACTATACTACTATTATTTTTAATTCCGGTTTTAAGTTTCAGTCAAAATTTTGAGGGAACACTTGTGTATGAAAATGACATCATAATTGCGAAAAAATTCTCAAAACAATTCGGAATGACAAAAGAAAAAATGATGAGAAGTGGAAAGTTCTTCGAAGAAACGTTGATTACCTATAAAAACGGCAACTATTTGAGTAAACCGACTAAAGAAAAAATTAAAGTTGTCTACTTATCAGAAAGGAATGAGATTTTAACAATAGACAAAAAATCAGATTTAGTTCCTGCGATTATAGCTGAAATCGATGTGGAAACAGAACTAAAAGACAAAAAGCCCAAAATCACAGTAGAACAAACAGATGAAGTTATCCTTGACATAAAATGTTCTAAAGTTATTGTAGAATGGGAAACAGGTACTTATGAGTATTTTTTTAATTCAGATTATTTAAAAATGGACTCGACATTATATAGTAATCATAAATATGATATGTGGTCAGAATATTTAAAATTATCGAATTCTTTACCATTAAAGATTATTAAAAGAATAGATGGAATGATGACAATAACAATGACACTAAAAGAAACAAAAGAACATTCTGTTAATGATAAAATATTTAAACTTCCCAAATTGGAATTAAGCAAAGAATTTGTTGTTTCTAAAGGAAATCAAGTCTATTATAAAAGAAAATAACATTGCCAACACAGTGTAACAATAATTGCTTGGTTCTAGCCTACTCGGAAAATCCTCGCGGATTTTCAACTTGACGCGTACTTGCTAAGTTCATAACTTTAACGCGCAACTACTTATAAACCAAGTCATTGACAATAGCTCAAAGAATGATAGTAAATCGAACAAACAAAACTGCATTAATTGAAAAAGGTAAATCTTTTAATGGAAAAGGATTATTTTTTTTAAACTTTGACAATAAGACTTCACGCTTATTGCAAGAATATGAAGATTGGGAGCCAATTACTATTTCTGATAATTCCGAACTTTTAATACTAAAAAGTCAATGGATTTCTCATAGAGGCACAAATAAAACTGAACTAATCATTCTTAATATCAAAACAGAAGAAATAATATTCTCTACCAAAGATTATTTAGTATACGATTCAATATTTGACAAGAGAAATAATAGAATATTATTAGATGTTTACAATAAAAAACTTTTTTCTTTAGACCTACGAAACTTTGAAAAAACAGAACTACCAAAAAAAGAATTGCGCATTTGTAAAGGAACATTTATCCGTTTTAAAAACGAGTTTTATGTACCGAGTGAAACCAAAAAGAAATGTATCTTTTGTTTCTCTTTTGAAACTGGAGAAACTGATGAAATACTAATAGATGTAATTGGTAAAATTGAAAAAATCAAATTTCTTAGTAGAGAAAAAACATTTGTGCTTTTATCTTCTGAAAATATCTTGTATAGCTTTTCGAATAATTTTAACACAAAGAATTGGCAAATAGATTTTAAACAACTTGAAGATAAACCGAATAATATTTCTCGAAAAATTTTTAGTTCTGAATCTCAAGATTTAATTTTTTTATCTGCATCATCTACGATTAAAAATAATTGGGGGGTTGATTATTGCATTGACCTAAAGAATGGAAATATTCTTAGCTATATAAATAATGTGAAAGGAAGAGGAAGGATTGCCGAACATTTTTTTGAAAATCAAGTTCTTTTGCATTCAGGAAAAACTATGGATATGATTTCTGGAAAAATAGGAGAATCTGAAGTAATAAAAACTATTGCCTACAATGGCTAATATTAATACGAGTTTTAATGCTTAACCAAAGTTTAGTGTGTTGTTATAGAGTGCTTTAAATCTTTTTGATTTGGCTTTAAGAATGAAAAATTAAAACAAAATAAAAAGATTTGGCTAAGTGCTAATCCGAAAATAAATGTTAATTTAATCCCGTACTAACCACTTAGTCCAACCGTTGTCTTTAATGCAAAAAATCAAGAATCTTCAAGTTTGAAAAATAGCATATCAACTTTTTTATTACAACCATATCCATACTATTACGAGAGGAAGAGTCTGAAAATAATAATTTCTTTGTTTTTTTTTATGACCTTTTTTTTCAATTATGCTTTTGAGCCATTTAATGTTGAATATTCTGAACATAAGATGAATTATTTTTGGATTTCAATAATTCATTCGATAACTCCTGTTTTCGTTCTGTTTACTATTTCTATAGTTTATAAATTACTTAAACTAGAAAACAAATGGAACATTGCAAAAGAAGCAGTTTTCATTTTCATTTTTTTTCTAACTGTTGGATTAATTCAATTTTTAATTAGAGATATTATTTATGAAAATAAAAACAATTGGTCTTTATATTATTTATATGACGAAATTAGGAATACCTTTTTAATAGGTTCTTTATTCGTTATTATTTTAACCCCTTTTAATTTCAATAGGCTAAATGCCAAACATAAAAATAATGCAAGCTCCTTAAATATTACTCTTAAT
Organism: uncultured Maribacter sp.; assembly: GCF_947496775.1. Lineage (GTDB taxonomy): Bacteria > Bacteroidota > Bacteroidia > Flavobacteriales > Flavobacteriaceae > Maribacter_B. Next base: position 138,862 of record NZ_CANMDU010000005.1, read on the forward strand.
AATACTCCAAAAACAACTAATCAAGTAGACGCTAAAATTAAAATCAATGATTTTGAAATAGAGATTCACCTATTTATGTTCGCCAAATCAGAAGGGAATTATATAGAAATATATCTTAATAAAAAATCTCAAAATAAAAAGTTAGTCAGAAGTACATTAAAAAATTTGGAAACCCTTTTTAAAATATATCCAAACATAATTAAAACACATCGTTCATATCTTGTCAATTCTAATTACATAGAAAATATTAAAGGAAATGCACAAGGTTACCAATTAAAAATAAATCATCATATCGTACCAGTTTCAAGGAATATGATTAAACATTTTAATTTGATAATGAAGCACTTAAAACAAGACTAGTTTTCTATCACAAAAGCTTGTCAATCATCACAAAACAAGCCTAATAAACCCAAACCAACTTATTTTTGACAAAAAAATAAGGAATGAAAACTAGTAGATATTATTACATTGATTCATTAAGAGTAATAGCTATTTTAATGATGTTTGTTTACCACGTTTTTATGGTTTTTGTAGCTGAATGGAACTGGCATATCAAAAATGCAGAAACAAGCAATATGCTATTAGAAATTAACTATTGGATGGCATTTTTTAGAATGCCTTTACTTTTCTTTATTTCTGGATATATTTCTTACATTCTTATGCAACGCTTGCACTGGAAAGAATTCACTATCCAAAGATTTATACGTTTAATAATCCCTACGATTATTTGGACATTCATTCTTGTCGCTCCTCAAATATATTTTGAACGAAAATTAGAAGGAATTGACCAAAATTATATTGAATTTTATCAATCATTTTTAGAATTTAAATGGTGGCCAAACGGAAATTTTCATTGGTTACATTTATGGTTTATTCCTTATTTATTTTGTTATAACATATTATCTATTCCACTATTTTACGCTTTGCAAAAGAAGAATAAGCTTATACTAGCTCTAAACACTTTTTTTAAAAAGCCTAATTCAATATTTGTTTTCGTTTTTGTCGCAATACTTCCTTATACATTTTTATCAGTCCATTATAAAACTACTCACGATTTGATAAATGATATAGCAAGACATTCCTTTTTTATATTCTTTATTATTGCTGGATTACTATTCTGTAGATTTCAACAAGTAATGGGAATACTTAAAGACAAACGACGTTTGTTTTTAAAGTTTGCTTTTTTCTCTATTGTTATAATAAATGTTTTGAGATGGAATGGTTGGGAGCCTTTTGACATTTGGGTGAATTGGATTGAGAAACCACAAACCTATCTTTTTATTGGTCTTCTAAATTTTAACTCTTGGATGTGGGTGTTTTCAAGTTTAGGGTATGGAAAAAGGTATTTTAATAAAAATAATAAATTGCTCAATTATATGAATACAGCAGTATATCCTTTTTATATTTTACATCAAACTGTAATTGTTATTTTAGCATATTATGTTGTTCAAACGAAAGATGAAATTTCATTGAAAATTTTGTTTTTAATATTTGTTTGCTTTTTTATCATCATCATAATCTACCATCTATTCATAAGCCCCTATAATGCTATGAGATTTATATTCGGAATGAAAAGAAAGGAAGAAAAAGCACTAAAAGACAACAAAGAACTGAAGTAAAAAACAAAGGGCATTTTATGTTAATCCAAATACCCTTTTTCTATTTACGAAGCCGTTAAATCTTCTAAATTTTGCTTTAGAACAAAAAAAATAAAACAATTAAGTAATGCAAAAAATAATTTATTACGTAGCTATATCTCTTGATGGATATATTGCAGGAGCCAATGATGATATAAGTAAGTTCGTTCCTACTGGGAAAGGAGTAGAAAAATACTTATCTGATTTACTAGATTTCGAAACGGTGATAATGGGACGCAGAACATATGAATTTGGTTATAAATTTGGGTTGGTTCCTGGGCAACCGGCATATCCGCATATGGAACACCACATTTTTTCAGAAACACTTAAAATTGAGAATCTTGCCGAAAACGTCCGAATTGAAAAAAAATCGATTCTAAGAATAAAAGAAATCAAAGAAAAATCTAAAACAGACATTTACCTCTGTGGTGGCGGACAATTTGCTGGTTGGCTTCTTGACCATGGATTAATCGACCAGTTGAAACTGAAACTAAATCCGATAATACTTGGAAATGGAATTCCTCTTTTTGGGAATTCTAAGACTTCATTAGTTGGAAAATTGATTGAAAAAGAATCATTTGATGATGGACTTGAAATCCTAACCTACGACCTGAAAAAAAACACTAAGCCCAACAATGCTAAAGATTAATAGGAACTTCGAGTCTAAATTGGATTTAGAATCCAAAATCATTGGACTAAAATTGTAGGAACAAATGATTACTCAACTAAATTGATGACTAATTCCCTTCAAAATACTATCGCAGGAGGAGCTGACAGAAATTTTGCCACCGTCTGGTGTGTTTTACATTCAAATGGGCAATCCTAGATAAAGCCATACCCCTTATGACAGAAAGAACCGCCAAACTGGGGAAAATGGAATAAGAATTATTGAAATACTATTACTGACAATTACTAACCACCGTTACAATAGAACGGACTCTGTCCGTATCCAATAGGTATTGCTAAATTTAGTGCCAAACCAAAAATTATTACTAACTTTCCTGTAACTAATGGTTATACCGAACCGCAATGGGCAATTAATTCAAATCCCCTGCATGAATTAATCAAAATAAATAATTCATGGATAAGAAAAAAAACAAGATCACACGACGAAAGTTTGTAAACTTAGGAGCCAAAAGCTACGCCAGTCTTCATTTGGCTTCCGTTCTTCCTAGTTCAATGCTTGGCTCTGCAGGTAATAGTTTTATCGAAACATCAACTTTTCATGGTGTTTGTTATCATGATTGTCCCGATTCATGCAGTTGGAAGGTTGAAGTACAAGATGACAAAGTCATTTCTTTTGTTGGAGACAAAGCCAACCCTTTTACAGCAGGTAAATTGTGTGGTAAAATGGAAACTTTCCCTGATGATATTACATATCACCCTGACAGATTATTAACACCTATGAAGCGAGTTGGTAAAAAAGGCGAGGGTAAATTTGAAGCCATTAGCTGGGAACAGGCCATAAAGGAAGTGGGAGATCAACTCAAAGAAACAATTGCCCAGCATGGCAGCGAGTCTGTTCTTTCCCACGGATACATGGGAACTCAGAGCCAGGTACAAAAGTACGTGATGAGTAGCCGCTTTTTTTCCAGAATGGAAGCTTCAGATATTGCGCATACAATTTGTGGAGGTGCTGTAATACCAGCAAACTTTCAAGTGAATGGTACAGCAATGGGTGTGCTACCAGAAGATATGGTTCATAGCCGATACATTATACTTTGGGGCACCAACACTAAAAACTCTAATGTTCATCAATGGCCTTACGCTTTAAAAGCAAGGGAAGCTGGGGCAAAAATTATTGTCATAGACCCTTTTGTTTCTGCAACTGCTAAAGAGGCCGACTGGCACATTCAACTACTACCTGGTACAGATGTTGCATTGGCTCTGGGAATGATGAATGTTATAATTAATGAAGGTTTAGTAGATCAAGATTATATTGACAATTACACCTCTGGTTATAAAGATTTAAAAGAACATATCAAATCATATGACCCTAAAAGGGTTTCAAATATCTGCGGTCTACCGGGTGAGGACATTATTCAATTAGCTAAGGAGTATGCCAGTGGTGACCCCTCTTTGATTCGTATTCTGGTTGGAATTGAACATAATTACAACGGTGGGGATGGCACTAGAGCGGTCGCTATACTGCCATCGCTAACCGGAGCATGGCGCAAACTAGGTGGCGGATTAATGCACTTGACTTTTGAGATGGGCGGTCGTGCCCTCAACTGGGAGCGATTAAGTTATCATAATCAAATGCCAACACAAACAAAACGCACCCTTAATATGGTTCAAATAGGACAACTTCTTAATAATCCAGACCTTAATCCAGTCATCAAATCTATTTTTATTTTCAACTCAAACCCGATGGTAACGACACCCAATGCGAACTTAACAAAAAAAGGGCTGGAGCGAGAAGACCTTCTTACAGTTGTATTGGAGCATTTCATGACCGAGACTGCCAAATATGCGGATTATGTTTTCCCAGCCACAACCCAGCTTGAACATTGGGACATTGGAGATTCTTGGGGGCAAGTCTATATCAATATCAATCAACCTGCTATTACTCCGTTGGGAGAAGCCAAACCAAACAGCGAATTTTTTCGCCTTATGGCCAAAGAAATGGGGTATACCGACGATTGCTTTATTGAAACCGATAAAGAACTAGTAAAGTCGGCCTTCGATTCTGATCACCCCTACCTAGAAGGAATTGATTTTGACTACATGCAGAAAAATGGCTGGGCCCGATATAAAATTCCAGAGCCATTTTTACCACACGCAGAAGGCAATTTCGGTACAGCTAGCGGTAAATGTGAATTTGTTAGTAAAAATAATGGTCTACCATCCTACAAAGAAGTTCCCTATTCGGAGAAGGAAAAAGCCAATTACACTTTACAACTTTTGACGATAAAGAATACAAAAGGATTTCATAATTCTTCGCATGCTAATGTTAAGCATCTCCGACAAAACGAAGGTAAACCTTGGCTAGATATACATCCGGAAGATGCTAGCTCAAGGGGCATACGAAATGGAGATGAATTAGTGGTGTTCAATCAACGCGGTAAAGTTATCCTTGAAGCGAAAATCTCTGACCGTATTAGGCCAGGTGTGGTATGTATGCCACACGGTTTTTGGCCTTCATTAATCAAAGGGGGGCAGGCATCTAACAACCTGACAAATGACCTATTGACGGATATAGGAGGTGGAGCCGCACTCCAAGACTGTCGTGTCCAAGTAGCAAAAACATGAATTCAAATTTAGTACATAAAGCCCATAACAATACCCAAATTCATTACCGGCGGATTTCCTAAACGGAAATCACGCGCAAAAAGCTAACTTTGGGTTCAGCCACATTGTCCTTTGAACAAATTACGGCAATCAAACTTTGTCCAACCGTTCAAGGGTACTCTAAGAAACAAATTCAGTTAATGAAATATCAGACTTATAAACCAAATAAAAACTTGGAATCCATAGTCAAATTTTATTGGACTCTGGAAGTTCCGTTTGACTCACAAAATCAGAAACAAAAAATTGTACCTGATGGTTGTATTGAAATGACCTTTAACTTCAAGGATAAGATTAAGCGTTACGTATCCGAAAATGACTTTATTGTACACCCAAATGTCATGATAATGGGACAAAGAACAGAATCTTACTACATAGAACCTTTGGGAGATGTTGATTCATTTGCTATTTGTTTTTACCCATACGGGTTTGCTAATTTTGTATCTACTTCTCTGGAGAAATTAGTTAATACAGAAACACCAATTGAAAATTTGTTCGGAGAAATACTGGCAAAAAAACTAGAACAGAAAATCTTCCAAGCAACAAGTACACAAGAACGTATTGAAATCATTGAAGCATTTCTTTTAGATAGACTTAATCAGAACACAACTATCGAAAATTTAGTTAAAACAACCGTAAATTCTCTTCTAGCAACCAACGGGAGTAGCTCAATAAATAAAATATTGAAGAACGATTTATCTAAAAGAAGAAAACTTGAAAGAGATTTTAGAAAACAGATAGGTATTAGTCCAAAACAATTAGCTAAGGTTTTGCGGTTGCAAACAGCTTTAAAAATGCTACTTGATGAGAAAGAAAGCCTAACAAATATTGCCTATGAAAGTCAGTATTTTGACCAAGCACATTTTATTAAAGACTTTAAAGAATTCATCGGAACAACTCCGAAAGAGTTTTTAGGAAACGAAAACATGGCCCTTTCCACCCTTTTCTACAAATAGCATTTATTGTCGCATTTTTACAATTTTAATATACCTATTCAAAATAACTTTGTTGCGATAATTATATAATCCTAAGATAAATGAAAAGAATATTTTTAAGTGTTTCCATTCTGTTTGCTATTTGTTTTGTTACATGTAAAAAACAAAACAAACCCGATTCTAAAACAGAAAAACAAGGTTTAGCTATAGAAAAAAATATTAATACTATGAATAGTTACATATCCCTTTTTGAAATACCGGCAACAGATATTGCAAGAGCCATCACTTTTTATCAAGCAATTTTGAATATTAAAATTCAAAAAATGGAAATGCCAGGAATGGAAATGGGAATATTTCCTTATGAAAATCAAACGGTTACTGGGGTGATAATGAAAGGAGAGGGTTTTAAACCATCTGCTGATGGTGTAACCATTTATCTCAATGGCGGAAACAACCTCCAAACGATACTTGACAAAGTTGAAGTTAATGGAGGTAAAATTATTGTTCCTAAAACTGCTCACGCTGATGAAAGTGGTTTTTTTGCTTTGTTTATAGATACAGAGGGAAATAGGCTTGGTCTTAATTCTGCAAACTAAAAGTGATAAAGCAACCGCTCAGCAATGTGTAAAAGCTTTAACTGGTTTAGGTAAACATAAAGTAACAACTGCGGGTCGTTCTATGGATAATTGTAATTATTCAGTACTACAATGAGTAAAATGATGGGGCAAATCAATGTTGTTCGCAGCTGTCAAGAATACATCGCAGATAATGGTTCTTTTAGCATAATTACTGGTATTTTAAATATAAAACCTATTCCAATTGCTATAGCAGATGACGCAATAAGCCGTGCCATTGACACTATTGTTAAATGTGTAGCCCTGGAAATGCTACGTGGTATTCGAATTAATTCTATCAACCCAAAGGTTTTGGAAGAAGCTTGGGATATTTATGGCGAGATGATGCCATGTTTTAATCCTGTACCGGGAGCTTTAGTTGGTAAAGCTTTTGAACGCTCGGTTGATGATTTTATAAGGGGCAAGTAGTTTTTGTCGATGCCTATTAAACAAACATTTTATTATCTCTTCTATTTTAATATAGCTCAATCAATGATTCAGATATAGTAGTCTGAATCATTAATAAGCCATATCCTTTAGAAAGCAATTTTATTATCTAAAAATTGCTTCACACAAATACTTTTTATCATTCCGCCACAGCATTACGATATTGCAATACTAAATAGGCAAACTCGGCAGAAAACCTCGCGAAAACCGTATTTATTTACTCGATAATCGAGATTTAAATGCTCCGACGCTTGCGTCGAAATCAATGCTAATTTTCCTTCTAATGCCTCGTGGGCTTGCCCCGAGGTTGTTTACTATAATTTGTGGAATTCCATAGAGCTTCATTTCTATCTTAATAATTCAACATAGGAGTTGTCCAAAAAATAAAACTCTCATTTTATAAGTAACTCTTCCCCATAGATAGCATAAAAACAAAGGGTATTGCTTCTTAATACTCCTTGGTTCTTTTACTGAAAATCCATATTAATTAAAAAAATATTTGCGTAACCAAATGATTACACATATATTCGTAACCGACTAGTTACGTAAATTATGAGAAGAGATGTTTTTCAAGCAATTGCAGATCCTATAAGAAGAGATATCATTGAATTACTAGCTACCGAAACTTTAAGTATCAATGAAGTGGCTGAAAAGTTTGAAATCAGTAGACCAGCAATTTCTAAACACCTAAAAATATTAAACGAATGTGGTATAATCAGTTTTAACCAAAAAGGAAGAGAACGCTTATGTTTAATTCAACCGCAAAAACTTATCCCGGCTTTCTTGTGGATAAAACAATATAATACGTTGTGGAAAGACAGAATAGATTCCTTTGAAAACTACCTTAATAAAATACAAATAAAAAAAGACAAAAAATGAGCGATTTAGCTAGTAGAACATTAACTATTGAGAAAATTTTTAATGCGCCGATACAATTAGTTTGGGACGCTTGGACACAATCTGAACACATATTAAAGTGGTGGGCCCCAAATGGAATGGATATTAAAGTAATTCAACATGATTTTAAAATAGGTGGAAAATGGAAATACGCTATGCCTATGCCAGACGGAAGTGAATTTATTTCTGAAGGAACATATAAAGAAATTGAAAAACTAAAAAAAATAATCACTTCTGCAGATTTTAAACCTATGACAGAAAATGTAGAACTACAAACTTACTTTGAGGCCGATGGAGATAAGACAAAATTTACTTTTAGTGTGGTTCACGAAACAGCTGCGTATTGCAAGCAACAAGAAGAAATGGGATTCTATAATGGTTGGGGGTCGGCCTTAAACAGATTAGAAAAAATAGTACATACACTAAATAAATAGAAAATGCATCCTAAAACAAAGAAAGCCATTTACTATATGATAGCAAATGTAAGCTCATTAATAACACGTACTAGAATTCGCTAAGAATAAAGCAGTAGAAATTGGTTTTCTAACTTATTTAAGGATAACACTTAAAAACCAGAAATTGTTCTTTGCAAAAAAATATAAACTTAATAGAGAGTAATCCAAGCTAAAAAAACGAAATTGAAAATATGAACCCGATAAGAAATCTTGAAAAACTAAATCTTAAACTTCCAGATGTATCTGTGCCGGGGGGAAGTTACGTATCTGTCAATATTCGTGAAAATATCGCCTATATTGCAATCCAATTTCCAATATTAAATGAAGAATATTTTTATCAAGGACGATTAGGAAATGAAGTTTCGACTGAACAAGGATATAAAGCAATGGAGTTGTGCGCCATGAACGTTTTGGCTCAAGTGCAAAACAAAATTGGATTTGATAAAATCGTTGGACTAAATCATATCGATATTTATTTTCAATCGGGAACAAATTGGGATGACTCTCCAATTGTTGCAAACGGAGCTTCGGATTTATTCGTAAAAGTATTAGAAAAGAAAGGCAAACATTCAAGAGCTATTTTTGGAGTTGAAAAATTGCCAAGAAACTTTAGTGTTGGTTTAACAGCTACATTTACTATAATAAAAGAATAACAAATTGTTCGTAACATATGTTCCCATGAAAAGTTCTATTCCCTTTATATTAAGTGAATAATTTCTTTTTACTCAAAAAAAATCCTCTCCCCTATTCTACGGAAATTACGCAAAGAGTTACAAACGAGATACGCTTAAAAAAATGAATTTAGATAATTTTAAAATACAAATTAGAAAAATAACTAATTTCTCTGAAAATGAGTGCTCCATGTTTATTCCTCATTTAAATAAAAAGGTTTTAAAAAAAGGAGAATTTCTGTTAAGAGAAGGGCAAAAAGTAAATGAAATTTCTTTTGTTGAAAAAGGTTTATTACGTTTTTATTACCTCTCAGATGGGAAAGAAATTAACAATCATTTCTTTTTAGAAAATGACTATGCGGTATCTTACTTAGATTTTCTGAGAAACACTCCTAGTAGATATTACATTCAAGCTTTAGAAGATTGTGAGTTATTAACATTCAACTCTAACTCTCTTCAAGATGCCTATAATAAGTCTAAAAATTGGGAACGCTTTGGAAGAATTATTGCAGAAAGTGTTTACGCAACTGCCACTAATCGTTTTGAATCATTTTTATTTCTCTCGGCGAAAGAAAGGTACTTACAAATGATAAAAGACTATCCCAGATTTATACAACGTATTCCTCTTTACCAACTTGCCTCCTATTTGGGTATAGAAAGAGAGAGTCTTAGTAGAATTAGAAAAGAAATTTCTATTTAAAATACGATTGTAACATACATCAATTTTTAAGAGAATTCTCAAATATACATTTGCGGTGTTGATTATATATAACATTTAAAAAGTATATCCTTATGAGAAAATTACCCATTTGCTTAATTATCCTTATAACAATAGTATTTGCGTCTTGTAGCTCATCGAACAAGACTATTATTCCGACAAGTAAAATACTTCCTACAACAGAAGATAACTATACCATTCTGTGGCTTGGAAATGGAGAATCTTACATCTATATCAATGGAAAATATGAAAGAAACGAATCCAATGATTATTCCTTTGAAGTAGTTCAAAGACGATATGGAAATACTTGGAAATCGGTTAAAAACATGCATCGAATTCATCCGGATTATGACGGAAAAGCGGGAGAACGAGAACAAACTATGTTTTTTGGAATTAATTTCACAGAAAAAGGTAACAAAATTGTTTCTACTATTAATTCTTCTTTAGGAAATGGAACGGGTAGTACAGATAACGAATTTAGAAATCAGACAATTCAATTTTCCATAGATGATATCAGTTCTTTTGCCCCATACAACACTATGAGAATAACGCAACATTACAAATATGAGCAAGGAACGTTACTAGAAACCGTTGAGTTATTTAAACTAAAGGATGGAATAGAAACTCCGTTTGCAAAAATTGAAGAAAGTGCAATGATTTTTAGACCAAAAGTACTAGAGAATGCACCAACCAAATTTCGTTAAATCATGTGGCTATATTCCATAGTAACATATGCTCACTTTATTTCTGTCTTTATACTTTTTTCAGCCTTAATTGTGGAACTCAGTATTATTAAAGAAGAAATGACTGAAAACAATTTTATTATCCTTAAAAGGGCAAATGTATTAATTGGTATTTTTTCTGGACTAACAATTGCAACTGGTTTATTAAGAATGTATTATTTTGGAAAAGGTCCTAATTATTACCTTTCTAATCCATTATTTATAGTTAAGTTATCTTTGTTTGCCATTACAGGCCTTTTATCTATTTATCCTACGATTCAATTTAACAAGTCAAAAAATCTAGAAACTAAAATTACGAAATTAGAACATTTTAAGGCGGTTCAACTCATACTTAAAGTTGAATTGGTACTATTTTTAGTAATTCCATTATTGGCTGTATTTGTTGCAAAAGGTATTGTCTAAATTAAGATAGCATGCCACCAAAAGAAATTGAAACGAAAACTTAAATAATTGCGGCAATTATACCATAATAAGTATAAAATTTAACCCTAAATCCTAAGTTTTGTGTAATTTTATAAAATAGCCAAATTCCCCCTTGGCTTAGAATTTTGATACGCCCAAACGGGTTGATTTATTTCGTATCAAAACTAGTCATAACATATTTCTAGACTGCAAATACAATGCAATAGATAAAAAATGGATAGAATAATAAATACTGTTAACGCTTATATTTCTCTTTCTGAACAAGAGAAAAAATATTTGCAAGATGCTATTACTAAAAAGGTGTTTCATAAAAACGAAATAATCTTTTCCGAAGGAAGAGTATCTAATGAGATTTATTTTGTAAACCAAGGGTGTGTTAGGCTTTTTTATAATGTAGACGGTAAAGATAAAACCGCCTTCTTTTATACTACCGGACAATATATATGCGCAGGAGAGAGCTTCACTTTCAATATTCCTGCAACGGAAAATTACCAAGCAATTAACCAGACCGAAATTTTTGTACTTACCAAACCAAAAATTGAAAAATTATTACAGCAAGTACCTAAAATGGAAATTATTGCTAGGATTGCTACAGAAAATGAACTTATTACTTGTCAAAAACTTATTGCTTGTTTCATCACTAAATCACCAGAAGAAAGATATTTAGATTTACTAAACACACAAGGCGAATTATTTCAACAAGTTCCTCAACAATACATAGCTTCTTATTTAGGAGTCTCTCCAGAAACACTTAGTAGAATAAAAAAACGAATTCTCGATAAAAGTCGTTCTTGACAATAGTCAAGAGAAACCTTGTATATAGCATATAAATTTGTAAAAAAAAGAATATGCAAGAGAAGGTAGCGGGTTTTCTAATGAAGATTTTTTTATTGGCCATATTACTAAACCAAACACTCTCAAATGGGTTACAGAAGACATTAACTGGGTTAACCCTACAGTGGGCATTACTCTCAGTGTTAAGAGCATGTAGTGCATCAAAAAATCTATTGACTTATAGAGTTTTTCTTTACTGAAATGGTTGATAATAATGTTTCTAATTCTTACGACGTAAAAAGGCTAGAAGATTTTTTCAAGACATAAGTTAAAAATAGCTCTAACTAATTACTCCTAAAAAAAACACCCCTGACATTTAATGTCCTTTTGGCGCTTTAATTTTAAAAAAAAAATCACATGAAAGTAATATCTGGTATCTGGAAAATAAAGAAAGCGTATTATACTAACTTTATTGCATTGGGAAAAGAAGCTAGTATTCAATCTAAAAAAGAAATAGGAAATATTAGTTTTAATTTTTCAGAAATAAAAGCAGAACAAAATACTTTTTTATTTTTTGAAGAATGGAAAAATCAAGAAGCTATAGATTTTCATATCTCTCAGGATTATTTTAAAGAGTTTATGAAAGTGTCGAAAAAAATGCTTCAATCAACACCTATAATTACAATTTACGACATCCATAATCAAACAAAATTATAATTTAACAAATTCTATTACATGGAAAATATAGTATTGCACAAAGCGGAAACAAGAGGACATGCAAATCATGGGTGGCTACAAAGTTACCACACATTTAGTTTTGCCAATTACCGCAACGCCGAACGAATGAATTTTGGTGTTTTAAGAGTTCTTAATGATGATACAGTAGCCCCAGGAATGGGTTTTGGCACGCATCCGCACAGAAATATGGAAATAATATCAATCCCGTTAGAAGGAGATTTAAAACATAAAGACAGTATGGGCAACACAACAACCATACATTATGGAGACGTACAAGTAATGAGTGCAGGAACCGGTGTACAACATAGTGAGTTTAACAAAAACAAAGATAGCCAAGTGAAATTTTTACAAATTTGGGTTATTCCGAATAAAGACAATGTTACCCCTAGATATGACCAAATTTCTCTTAACAAAAAGGATAGAGTAAATAGATTTCAGCAAATCTTATCACCCAGTTCAGAGGATGAAGGAGTATGGATACATCAAAACGCATGGTTTCATTTAGCAAATTTTGAAAATGGATTTACATCCAAATACAAACTTAAATCCAAAGACAATGGGCTATATGTTTTTAACCTAAAAGGAGACATTACTGTCAATGAACAGGAATTAGCCACGAGAGATGGTCTTGGTATATGGAATACCAATGAATTAACCGTTAAGGCTAATAGCGATTCCGAATTTTTATTAATGGAAGTCCCGATGGAACTCCCTAAATAAAAAAGTAAGATGCATAAAAAGAATTAAAAACATACTTTTAACATAAATGAACTTAAATCAAATAACAGTACCATCAGAAGATTTAACAAAATCTATCCCATTTTACGAAAAGTTGGGATTAACATTAATTGTTACATCCTTGCCTCACTACGCCAGGTTTCAATGCCCTGATGGAAACTCTAGCTTTTCTCTTCATCAAACTAATGAACTTCCACATGGTGATGGGATTTACGTTTATTTTGAATGTAAAAACCTAGATGAATATATAGAAACTTTAAAACAAAAAGGAATTGTTTTTGATTTAGAGCCAACGGACCAAAAATGGCTTTGGAGAGAGGCTAGATTAAAAGATTTAGATGGCAACCAATTAATCCTTTATTATGGAGGAGAAAACAGACTAAATCCACCATGGAAGATAGAAAGCCCTAAAAAATAAATATGAAAAATAACTTATTATAAAGAAATTTGAATACTAAAATAAAATATCAATTCTCTGCTAAAATATGGCAGGACAACTTGGAAGGTGGTTGGCATTTTGTAACCATACCTAAAGGTTTTTCTACAGAAATTAGAAAAAATCTTCAGTGGCAAGAAGAAGGTTGGGGAAGAATGAAAGCTTCTGTAATAATTAAAGAAATAAGTTGGAATACTTCAATATGGTTCGACACCAAAATAAACTGTTACATTCTACCAGTAAAAGCAGAAGTCAGAAAAAAATCAAATATAAAAAAAGACCAAACACTAGAAGTAACCCTGTTTGTATAATATAACCTATCCAAAAAATTATTACCGTGATAAAAACAATCCTACTAATTCTTCTTGGTCTATTTTTTATTCTAAATGGCATTAACCATATAGTAAACACGCATATTTATGAAGAATATTCCGTAAAAAGAGGGCTTGTCTCCCCACGCCTCATGGTTCAACTAAGTAGTATAGTTCTTATTTTTGACGGTGCAACACTAATGTTTAACTTTTTAATACGCTACGGGGTAATTGGCCTTTCTATATTCCTTATTATCGCTTCTTTTAGTCTGCATCAGTTTTGGAAAGAAAAAGACAATCAGTTAAAATTATTAGAAAGCATGCATTTCGCAAAAAACATGGCTATTCTTACAGAACTTATTTATATTGCTTATTCTTAAAAAATCATTCCATATAAATGGGCTTATAAAATGAAAAAGACCTTATACGATTTAACCAAAGAAGATTGGAATACACTCTTTCCAATTAAACTGGTTGAACATAATCCTGAATGGAAAAATACTTATGAAAGAGAAAAACAGAGAATTATAGATAAAGTTGGTAGTAAAACAATTTTAAGAATAGAACATTTTGGAAGTTCCTCAATTCCTACTATTAAATCAAAACCATATATAGATTTGATGATAGAAATACCAAAAGAAACCTTATTTAATGAAGATTTAATTGCAAATTTCACAGCGTTAGGCTACTCTCATTTTGTGGTTCCGGCAAGGGAAAATATAGAAACATACTCTACTTTTGGAAAAGGATATAATATTGACGGAAAAAAAGAACAGATTTTTCATATTCACATGTGCCCAAAAGATAATGCAATGTGGAAACAAATTGAATTTCGAAATTTTTTAAATTCTAATTTGAAAAGAGCTAAAGAATATGAAAGCTTAAAAATGGAATTAGCGTCTAAATTTAAAAATGATAGAGGCTCTTATGTACTTGGAAAAACACATTTTATAAACGAAACGTTAGATATTATCGATAAAAAAGATAGTATACAAAATGGCTCTCTATAAAAATATTTAGTACGGTTCTATAATATAAAACTTTATTACTTTTTCTTTTTAGAATTATATAATGTCTTAATAATTCCGTCTGACAGCCCTATTTTTGGCACATATATTTTCTTAGCACCACTCCATTTTGCTGCTGAAAGAAATATACGTGTTGCTGGGATAATTACATCTGCTCTGTCCGGGTTTAACCCCAATTCCGATATACGATCTTCGTAGCTTAGACTATCTAAAAAATGGTACTGCGCATTTAACCATATATAAGAAAGAGCCTGCCCTTCTTTTCTTCCAGACATCTTGTGTAGCTTATTTATGTTTCCTCCAGAACCTATTATAGAAAGTTTAGACAAACCCTCTGTGTTAGTCTTAATCCAAGATTGTAATTCTTTCCATAAATCTTCACTAACCATATTATTTAGTATACGTACCGTACCTAACTTAAAGGACTTAGAAATTTTTATTTTACCCTTTGCAAATATGGTAAACTCCGTACTACCACCACCAACATCAATATATAAATACGATTGGTCTTGCTTAATTACGTTTTTTAAATCTGTCGAAGCAATTATCTTTGCTTCTTCTTTACCATCTATTAAGTCGATAGATATATCAGCTTCTTCCTTTATTCTATTTATAATCTCCTGTCCATTTCTAGCTTCTCGCATGGCCGACGTAGCACAAGCCCTATAATATTCCACACCTGCAACCTCCATTAACAATTTAAAAGCTTGCATAGACTTTACCATTCTATTTACATTCTTTTCCGAAATTTCTCCGACTGTAAAGGAATCTTCCCCTAAACGAACAGCAACACGAACCAATTCACTTTTTCTAAACTGCGTTTTTTTTCCTTTTTCCTCAATTACATTATGAGTTAACAAACGAATAGCATTAGACCCTATATCTATTGCTGCAAATTTTCTAACTTTCAATCTTTCTCTCTTTTAAGAATTCAACTTGTTTAAATAATACGAATAACTAGCAAATTGGGACCTACTAGATTCTTCCTCTTCTGGCCTATATGCATTATCTTGTTTATCCGAAAACAATCGCGCTTTTGCTCTATCATTCCAAGAAATATTAAATGTTTCCAATATCTCTTTTTTAATTTCATTGTCGTAAATAGGGCAACCTACTTCTACTCTATTATCCAAATTACGCGTCATCCAATCCGCAGAAGAAATATATACTTTAGTATCGCCATCGTTACCAAAAATAAACACTCGAGCATGCTCTAAAAATTTATCTACCACACTAATAGCTTCTATATTTTCACTCATTCCTTTAACACCTGGAACAAGACAACAAATACCTCTTATAATAAGCTGTATTTTTACTCCAGCACTACTTGCTTCATACAACTTGTCTATCATTTTATAGGAAGTAAAGCTGTTCATTTTTATTTTAATAAATGCTTCTTTACCCATTCTAGCATTTTCTATTTCCTCTTCAATAAGTTTTATAAATGTACTTTTCGTATAATGAGGAGATACTATTAAATGTTTGTATTTATTAATTTTATATGTAGTTTCAAAGAAATCGAAAACTTTATTTAATTCTTTTAAAATACCATCATGTGCTGTGAACAAAGTATAGTCGGTATAAATTTTGGCCGTAGACTCATTAAAATTCCCTGTGCTAATAAAACCGTAGCGTTTTAAACCTTCTTCTTCCTCCCGTTCTACTAAACATATTTTACTATGTACCTTTAATCCTGGAACACCAAAAATTAACTTAACTCCTTCTGCCTGTAGTTGTTCCGCGTATTCAATATTTGCTTGTTCATCAAAACGTGCCTGCAACTCTATCTGTACGGTTACTTGTTTTCCATTTTTTACTGCATTAATCAAAGAAGCTGCTACTTGCGAGTTACTGGCTAACCTATATACTGTGATTTTTATAGACCTTACTTTTGGATCTAAAGCCGCTTCTCTTAAAAATTTAATGATATAAGAAAACTTATGGTAAGGTGTATATTGTAAATAGTCCTTTTTTGCTATAGAATCTAATATGCTTCCCTGCATATTAAGTCCTTTTATGGGTAGAGGAGTAATTTTATCGTACAGTAAATCTTGTCTTCCTAAACTGGGAAAACCCATATAGTCTCTCCTATTATGGTAACGTCCTCCAGGAATAACACTATCCGTATCTTCGACTTCCATCTTTTCTTTAAGATAAGTCAAAGTATCATTAGCAATACTCTTATCATATACAAAACGTACCGGATCACTAATTTTTCGGTGCTCTACGCTAGAAGATATTTTCTCGATAAAACTTTTGCTTAGGTCGTTATCAATGTCTAGCTCTGCATCTCTTGTTATCTTTATCATATGAGCCGAAATAGATTCATAATCAAACATCGTAAAAATACTATCTAAGCAAAACCGTATTAAATCATCTAATATGATAATATAATCCTTTTCTTCTTCTTTTGGCAGCACCACAAAACGATCTATTCCCTTTGGAATTTCTATTAAAGCAAACCTTTTTGTCTTAACTCCTCCCTCTTCTTCTTTCAACAACATTTTTACAGCCAAATACGCTGCTGTATCTTTTAGTGTCGGAAACTTATTGGCATCGCTTAAAATGATGGTCATTAATTGCGGACTAACCTTTTGAACAAAATATTTTTTTACAAATTCTTTTTGATTAGCATTTAGTTCTGTCTCCTTTAAAACAAAAATATTTTGTTTTTCTAGTTCCTCTTGCACCTTTTTAAGTATACCAAGACTTTTAGTTTGTTGGTAAATTACTGTTTTAGTAATTTCTTCTAATAAATCTTTTGCTATTTGTCCACCGAGAACGCTTTTACCTTTTTTTCCTGCTTCAAAAATTCTTTTAACGGTAGCGTATCTTACTTTAAAAAACTCATCTAGGTTGTTAGAAAATATTCCTAAAAATCGCATTCTTTCAATTAAAGGAACTTTAGGATCTGCGCTTTCTTGTAATACACGCTCGTTAAATAACAACCAACTAATTTCTCTATTTATATATTGATTCTTATTTTTTATCATACTCTTAATTGCTTTGGAAAAAGAACTTGTTTTGTTACTCCTTTTGTTATGCTAGACCAACTATCTTGATTAAAACATAAATGTACCAACCCGCTTGTTGGAACGTTATCAATATAAGTATTTCCTAAAGAATTGGCAATATGCGTAAAGGCATAATTATGACCAAAAACTAAAATCGTATTTAATTTATCGTCTATATTTTTAATGAATGAAATTGCACTTTCCCCGGAAAAATCATATAAATCACTGGTTACCTGAAATTTATAAAAATCATAATTCAATTGCCTTAAAAATATCATTGCAGTATGTAAAGCTCTATTTGCCGGACTAGAAAAACTAAAGTCTATTTCAATATTTTGTTCGTTTAACACATTGCTAACCAAAAAGGCATCATTAATACCTCTTTCTTTTAAAGGTCTATCTATATCGTTTACTGCATATTCCCAAGAAGATTTTCCATGTCTAACTAAAATAAGATGCTTCATTTGTTGGTATATTTTTTATTAAGATTACCATAACACCGAAAACAATTTCTATCTCATCAAGGAGCTAAACGGTCTATTTTCCAATTAAAATCTTCTTGCAATTCAAAACGTATTCTATCATGCAACCTATTAGGCCTTCCCTGCCAAAACTCCATAGAAATGGGCTTTACTATATATCCTCCCCAATGCTCAGGGCGCTTAATTTCTTTGTTTTTATACGTTTCTTCTAATTTCTTTAAATCGCTTTCTAATACTTCTCTAGAAGCTACAACACTACTTTGCTCAGAAACAATTGCGCCTAATTTGCTCCCATCTGGGCGAGACTCAAAATACCCATCAGATAAATTCTTTGCTATCTTTTCTGCCCTACCTTTAATAATTATTTGACGCTCTAAGTTGGGCCAAAAAAAAGAAAGACAAACCTGCGGGTTATTAGCAATAGCTTTTCCTTTTTCACTATTGTAATTGGTATAAAAAATAAAACCTTCATGAGTGTATTTTTTTAATAGTACCACTCTGTTTTTTGGATAACCATCTAAGCCAACTGTAGAGACAGTCATTGCATTGGCCTCATCTACCCCTTGAGATTCTTCAACCTCATAAAACCATTTCTGAAAAACCTCCATTGGGTTATCCGAAATACTGCTCTCATCAAGTGCGCTCTTCTCGTAAGATTTTCTATAATTACTTAGATCCTTTTGCATAATTTTTTACCTTTTACAAGATACACAAAGGTCTACAAAAGATAGGACAATGAAAAACTAGGGCAAAAAATTATACTAAAACTCTAACACCCTCCCATCTCTTGCCAACTCTACGTTAGCAAAAACTTCTTCGGCTTCTGTTTTAAACAAATCTATAGATTTATAACGTGTGGAATAATGTCCTAGGATGAGTGTTTTAACATTTGCAGCTTTAGCTATTTCAGCGGCTTCCTTTGCAGTAGAATGTTTCGTCTTAACAGCTAAGGCTCCTTCTGTATGTAAAAAAGTAGACTCATGATATAAAGCGGTTGCATTTTTAATTATCGGAACAATATCTGGTTTATACGCCGTATCACTACAAAAAGCATAACTTTTGGGCGTATCTGGGTCTAATGATAATTTAGAATTAGAGATTAGTTCTCCTGAATCTAGAATCACATCTTTTCCGTTTTTTATATTTTGATAATACGCTTTATCTACTTTAAACTTTTCTGCCGCTGTTATGTTTAATTTCCTTTGTCCCAATTTTTCCTGAAACAAAAAACCATTAGTATACACTCTATGTGATAAAGGTATAGTAGTTACGCTAACTTTATCGTCTTCATAAATTAAGATCGATTCTTTGGATGTTATTTCATGAAAATACAAATTGTAATTTGTCCAAGAATCTCCTAATTTTAGAAGTAGAGTTATTGCTTCTTTTATTCCCTTAGGTCCATGAATGTGCAATTCTTTCTCTCTTCCTAAAAGTCTAAAAGTAGATACCAATCCAGGTAAACCAAAGAAATGATCACCATGTAAGTGAGAAATAAATATGTGATTTATTCTAGAAAACTTAATCTTATGTTTTCTAAGCTGTACCTGCGTACCCTCCCCACAATCGATTAAAAACATATGATTTTTAATCTCCAATAATTGAGAAGTAGGATTAGTTAAAGTTCTAGGAGTAGCTGCATAACAACCAAGTATGGTTAGTTTCATCATCAATTACAAATCTAGATCTCTTTCTATCTCCTCCATTTCAATAATATCTTTCGCCTCTTGTATAGTAGGTACCACACAAAGTTCCTCTGGAGTATCATCATAAGATACTTTTGTAGTTACCAAAACAAAAGATTTCTTGGCGGCTCTATGGGTATTAGACAATTGCATAAATTCTAAAATATCATTTGCTGTT
Source organism: uncultured Maribacter sp. (assembly GCF_947496775.1). Lineage (GTDB taxonomy): Bacteria > Bacteroidota > Bacteroidia > Flavobacteriales > Flavobacteriaceae > Maribacter_B. The sequence continues at coordinate 159,074 of NZ_CANMDU010000005.1, forward strand.
AAGGCATCAAACGAAAAAAGATTTACTACAATATTATCTTTATTAATTTTAGAATATGTAGCATTCAAATTATCTAAGAATACAGTGAGTGTTATATTTTCCTGAAATACAATAGTAGTATTTCCTTCTTTAGTAAGTATCATACTTATTTTATTTTTGAGGCCAATAAGTAAATTACAGCCATACGTATGGCTACCCCATTCTCTACTTGATTAAGAATTATAGATTGTTTAGAATCTGCCACATCGCTAGTTATTTCTACTCCTCGATTAATTGGACCTGGGTGCATAATTACTATTTCTTTATCCAAACTATTCAATAGCGTTTTATTTACACCAAACTGCTGTGTATATTCTCTTGTTGTTGGAAAATAACTAATATCCAATCTTTCATTTTGAATACGTAACATATTGGCAACATCGCACCAATTTAACGCTTTTCTTAGGTTTGTTTCCATCTCTACCCCCAAAGATTCTATATGTTTTGGAATCAATGTTTTAGGACCACAAACTTTAACATTTGCTCCAAGAAGTTTTAAAGCAAAAATGTTAGATAGCGCTACTCTGGAGTGCAAAATATCACCTACAATAACTACGTTTTTCCCAGCAACATCTCCAAATTTTTCCCGTATAGAAAAGGAATCTAATAATGCTTGTGTTGGATGTTCATGAGCGCCATCACCTGCGTTTATAATAGCGGCTTTTACATGTTTTGCTAAAAAGATTCCTGCTCCAGGATTTGGATGGCGCATAACCACCATATCTACCTTCATAGATAAAATGTTATTCACAGTATCTATAAGCGTTTCTCCTTTTTTAACGGAAGATTGTCCTGCAGAGAAATTAATAACATCGGCAGAAAGTCTTTTCTCCGCTAGTTCAAAAGAGAGTTTTGTTCTTGTACTATTTTCGAAAAATATGTTAGCAATATTAATATCTCTTAAAGAAGGAACTTTTTTAATAGACCTATTAATTACTTCTTTAAAATGATCTGCAGTTTCAAAAATGAGTTGAATATCCTCTTCTTTTAGATATTTTATTCCTAATAAGTGGTTAACACTTAGTTCGCTCATTTCTTATTTATTTATTAAATATATAACGTCTTTACCATCGTTTTCCTCCCACATTACTTGCACCTTTTCATTGTTAATAGCATCTACTTGTCTTCCTCTATAATTAGGTTGTATTGGCAAATGCCTACTAAATCTACGATCTATTAGGGTTAGCAATTCTATTTCTGAAGGTCTACCGAAACTCTGAATAGCAGTTAATGCTGCTCTTATACTTCTTCCTGTATACAAAACATCATCAATTAACACTACTTTTTTATCTTCTACTAAAAAATCAATTTTAGTTTTTGTGGCTTCTAAGGTTTTATCTCCTCTTCTAAAATCATCTCTATAAAATGTGATATCTAAATAGCCTAAGTCAATTTTCTTAACCCCGTATTCATCACAAAGAATTTTTGTTAATCGGTCTGCTAAAAATTTACCTCTTGGCTGAATGCCTATTAAAACGGTATCTGTAAAATCTAAGTGACTTTCCAAAAGCTGACAAGCCAATCGATGTAGGATGATATTTATTTCTTTTGAGGAAAGTAGAACTTTTTTACTCATGCATTAAATCCTATACTCTTTTGAATGACAAAAATAGGGAATTATCGTTAAAGAAAAAGAAATTTATTTTACAACCACTCAAACCAAATTGTAACAATAAACAAAATATAACTACCAATACATAAACTATATTCAATTCTGAATTTAACAACCTTATTTATGATTAAAAAAATCACACTTTTTTCTTTAGCTTTTCTTTGTCTATCACAAATCTACAGTCAAAACATAACAGGAAAATGGTATGGCTATTTAGACCAATTTAAACTACGAATTGTATTTAACATATCCGAAACAAAGGACGGATACAAAACAAGCTTAGATAGCCCAGACCAAAGTTCTTTTGGCATACCAGCTTCTAAAACCATTATAAAAGAAAATAAACTTGAAATTGAAATAAGCGTCATTGGTGCTCAATTTAAAGGACAATTTGAAAAGGACAAAATTACCGGAACATTTTCCCAAGTCGGTACGCATATACCCTTAGTGTTAACCCGAAAAGAAATAAAAAAACAAAAAAGTAAAAGACCGCAAACACCAAAAAAACCTTACCCATATTACGAAGAAGAGGTAGTTTTCTTAAACAAAAAAGCTAATATAACACTTGCTGGAACATTAACGTTACCGAAAAAAGAAGGCAAATTCCCTGCTGTTATTTTAATTTCTGGTAGTGGACCGCAGAATAGAAATGAAGAAATATTAGATCATAAACCATTTTTAATACTCTCTGATTATTTAACAAAAAAAGGAATTGCTGTTTTGCGTTATGATGATAGAGGTTTTGGAGCTTCTACAGGTAATCATAGTTTGGCAAACTCTGCTGATTTTGCTTCCGATGCGGAAAGCGCATTTACGTTTTTAAAAACAAGAAAAGAAATTGTACCTACCAAAATTGGATTAATTGGTCATAGTGAAGGGGGACTAATTGCCCCAATGGTTGCTGCAAAAAGTAAAGAGTTAGGTTTTATTGTATTACTTGCGGGAGTAGGAACAAAAGGAGATAAACTACTTTTAGCACAGCAAGAATTGATTGCGCGAGCATCTGGTATTTCTGAAAAAGATATTGAAAATTCTAAAGCTATTAATAGTTCTATTTTCGATTTAGCTCAACAGTTCGATAATCAGGATTCTTTAAAAATAAATATTCGTAAACAACTGGAAATCGCCATTTCTGACGGAAAAATAACTCCTCCTGATGGCAACTCAGAACAATTTATTAATAGAACCACCAAGCAAATAACTTCTCCTTGGATGCTTTATTTTTTAAAATGCAATCCGAAAGAAAGTTTAAACAAAGTTAGTTGTCCCGTTTTGGCTGTAAATGGCGCTAAAGATTTACAAGTGCCACCAAAAGAAAATTTAAACGCAATTAAACAGGCCTTAAATGATGGGGGAAATAAAAACATTACTACTACAGAATACCCAAACCTTAATCATCTTTTTCAGGAATGCGTTACTGGACTACCAAGCGAATATGGACTTATTGAACAAACCTTTTCTCCTAAAGTTATGCTCGATATTACCGAATGGATACTAAAAGAAACCAAGTAAACTAGCTATAGATGACAAAAGCTAGATTACCGCATAAAAAAAGCCCAAACATATGTTTGGGCTTTATAATTGTAAAATAAAAACTAAGGATTAAGCCTTACCTTCCATTTTATCTTTTAACGCTTGTAACGCTTCATTAGCATCCCCTAAAGTTGGTTTAGCCTCGTCAGCAGCAGCAGCTTGTCTCTTAACAGCAGCTTTTACATTACGTTTTTCTTCTTCTCTAAAGATTGCAGTATGACTTGCTACTACACGCTTAAAGTCTTTATTGAATTCAATGATTTTAAATTCAGCCTCGTCTCCTTTGCCTAATTTTTTACCATCTTCTTTCTCTAAATGACGTTGCGGTACAAATGCAACGATATCTTCGTTGAATTCGATTGTAGCTCCTTTATCAACAATATCAGCAATAGTTGCTTTATGAACTGTATCTAAAGCAAATTCAGCCTCATACTTATCCCAAGGGTTTTCTGTAGTTTGTTTGTGCCCTAAACTTAATTTACGACCTTCAACATCTAACTCTAAAACTTCCACTTCTAATTTATCACCTACTGCAACAAATTCTGATGGGTGCTTAATTTTCTTAGTCCAAGATAAATCAGAAATATAAATAAGTCCGTCTATACCTTCTTCTAATTCTACAAAAACACCAAAGTTTGTAAAGTTACGTACGATTCCGCTATGCTTAGAACCTACAGGATATTTAGAAGTAATATCTGTCCAAGGGTCAGGAGTTAATTGCTTAATACCAAGAGACATCTTACGATCATCTCTATCAAGAGTTAAAACAACTGCTTCTACCTCATCTCCTACTTTTACGAAATCTTGAGCAGAACGTAAGTGCGTAGACCATGACATTTCTGAAACGTGGATTAATCCTTCTACACCTTCTACAACTTCGATAAATGCACCGTAATCAGCGATTACAACAACTTTACCTTTTACTTTATCTCCAATCTTAATTTCATCAGATAAAGCTTCCCAAGGATGCTTCTCTAACTGCTTAAGACCTAATTGAATTCTAGATTTGTTTTCATCAAAGTCTAAAATTACAACATTTAATTTCTGATCTAATTCTACAACCTCATTTGGATGATTAATTCTACTCCAAGAAAGGTCTGTAATGTGTACTAAACCATCTACACCACCAAGATCAATAAACACACCATAAGAAGTAATGTTTTTAACAACACCTTCTAATACTTGTCCTTTTTCTAATTGACCAATGATTTCTTTTTTCTGTTCTTCAATATCAGCCTCAATAAGTGCTTTATGAGAAACAACAACGTTTTTAAATTCGTGGTTTATTTTCACCACCTTAAATTCCATTGTTTTGTTTACATACTGATCGTAATCACGTATAGGCTTAACATCTATCTGAGAACCTGGTAAGAATGCTTCAATTCCAAAAACATCTACAATCATCCCCCCTTTAGTTCTACACTTAACAAAACCGCTAACGATTTCTTCTTTATCATGTGCAGCATTAACTCTATCCCAAGCCATGATTGTTCTTGCCTTTCTATGAGAAAGAACTAACTGACCACTTTTGTCTTCACGGATATCGATTAATACTTCAACCTTGTCACCTACTTTTAAATCTGGATTGTATCTAAACTCATTTAAAGAGATAACACCTTCTGATTTTGCATTGATATCAATAATTGCCTCACGATCTGTAAGGTAAACTACTGTTCCTTCTACAACTTCTTCGTCTGCAGTATCAACGAAATTTTCAGAAACAAGTTTTTCAAACTCTTCTAATTTAGAGTCTTCTACTTTTTCAATTCCTTGTTCGTACTTTTCCCAGTTAAAATTTTCTAAAAATTCTTTAGGATCCTGTACAGGTGTTTCCACCTTTGTTTCTTGTGCTACTACAGTTTCTTCTGCAGGAACGTTTGCTTTTTCTTCAGCCATTTGAAGATTTAAATTTGTATTCTATGATTTCGTAAGAGTTAAACAATTATCACAGAAGCTGTTATGTTTATTTTTGTTTTATTCCCTTTTCCTCTTATTTCTTTGCAAAAAAGGTGTGCAAAAATACAATTTATTTATGATTCTACCAACCTATTATAAGCAAGAGTATTTTTTAATAGATAAATAAGTACAATTAGGAGATTTTTTCTGCTATTTATTAGTATATTGAGCTATAAATATTAACCGTTTAAAAAATTTATTATGAGCGTTAAAGCAAAATACCAAGGAGTTTTAAACCTAGGTGAGCAATTAGGAATTAAAAATGGAGATGTATCTGAAGAAGGTGGCATCCTAAAAATAAAAGGAGAAGCAAATACTCCATACGAGAAAAACTTATTATGGGATAAAATTAAAGAATTAGGCGGAGAAAGCCCTTCTGACGTTAAAGCAAATATTACCGTTTCGGATGATTCTGTATACCACAGACATACGGTTAAAGGTGGAGAATCTCTAAGTAAAATTGCAAAACACTATTACGGCGATGCAATGAAATACAAAGAAATTTTCGCTGCTAACACTGGTATTTTAAAAAATCCTGATGTTATTCATCCGGATCAGGAATTAGTTATTCCTAACTTGTAAGAAACAACAAACTAATTTTTACGTAAAAGGACGCTAATTAGCGTCCTTTTTTATTGATTATTCTTAATGCAAAATTATGCATTCGCTCAAATTGTTCTTCTAACCCCATATCGCTATTATCAAAAGGTATAGCATTCTCTGCCTGCCGTAATGGAGAAAATTCTCTATGCGAATCTATATAATCTCTGCTTTCTACATTTTTAAGAACTTCTTCATAAGAAACTTTCTCTCCTTTATCTAACAACTCCTTATACCTACGATAAGCTCTTTTATCCGCGGAAGCTGTCATAAAAATTTTTAACTCTGCATCTGGAAAAACCACAGTTCCTATGTCCCGACCGTCCATAACTATTCCTTTGTCTTTCCCCATCTCTTTTTGTTGCTGTACAAGTATTTCTCTAACCGCTTGTATCTCCGCAATTCTACTCACATTTTTAGAAACTTCTAAAGTTCGGATTGCTTTCTCTACATTTTCTCCATTTAAGTACATTTCCGAAAAACCTAGTTCTTCATTGTATATAAACTTTAAAACAATTGTAGACAATGCACCTACCAAACCTTCTATATCTTCTTTTAAACCTCCTATGAATTTATTACGCATAGCAAATAACGTAACCGCTCTATACATAGCACCAGTATCCACATATACATACTCTAAAGCCTTTGCTAATTGCTTAGCTATAGTACTTTTTCCGGTAGATGAATAACCATCTATTGCTATGGTAATTTTTGTCATCACTTTAATTTTACTTACAAAGCATTATAACTTTTTAGCATTCTTAACCTTTGTTTTAGTTAATGCCAAATCTATAACTTCATGCATATCTGTAACATAATGGAAAGTTAATCCTTTTAAATAGCTTTCTTTAATTTCTAGGATATCTTTTCTGTTCGATTCGCAAAGTATAATCTCTTTAATACGCGCTCTTTTAGCTGCTAGTATTTTTTCTTTTATGCCTCCTACTGGCAAAACTTTTCCTCTTAAAGTTATTTCCCCCGTCATTGCCAAACTCTTTTTTACTTTACGTTGCGTAAACAAAGAAACTAAAGAGGTTAACATGGTTATACCTGCGCTTGGTCCATCTTTTGGAGTTGCTCCTTCTGGTACGTGAATATGCACATTATACTTATCGAACACTTCAGTTTCTATTCCGAATATATCTGCGTTAGATTTAATATACTCCATTGCAATTGTAGAGGATTCTTTCATCACCTTTCCAAGATTCCCTGTAATATTCAAAGCTCCTTTTCCTTTAGACAGGATAGACTCTATAAAAAGAATATCTCCACCAACACTTGTCCATGCCAGACCCGTAACTACGCCGGCAACATCATTATTTTCATATTTATCTCTTTCTAACCTTGGAACACCAAGCACATCCTCTACATCTTCATTACCTATCTTAATACTGTATTCCTCTTCGGTCGCGATAGATTTTGCAGCATAACGAACCATTTTAGCAATTTGCTTTTCCAAAGAACGAACACCGGACTCCCTTGTATAACCTTCCACAATTTTTTCTAATTGCGGTTTTGCTATTTTTAAATGTTCATCGGATAAACCATGTTCTTTTAATTGCTTTGGCAACAAATGCTTTTTAGCTATCTCTACTTTTTCTTCAATAGTATAACCAGTAACATTAATAATCTCCATTCTATCTCGTAATGCCGGCTGAATAGACCCCAAATTATTTGCGGTAGCAATAAACATTACTTTAGAAAGGTCGTATCCCATTTCTAAAAAATTATCATAAAACTCGCTATTTTGCTCTGGATCTAAAACCTCTAACATGGCAGAAGAAGGGTCTCCCTGATGGCTATTAGATAATTTGTCTATTTCATCTAAGATAAAAACTGGATTCGAAGTCCCGGCCTTTTTTAAACTCTGTACAATTCTTCCCGGCATTGCTCCAATATACGTTTTTCTATGCCCTCTTATTTCTGCTTCATCGCGTAATCCTCCTAAAGAAATTCTAACATATTCTCTGCCTAAAGCTTCAGCTACAGATTTCCCTAAAGATGTTTTACCCACTCCCGGAGGCCCATAAAGACAAAGAATAGGAGATTTCATATCGTTTCTTAGTTTTAAAACTGCTAGATACTCTATTATTCTCTTCTTTACATCTTCTAACCCGTAATGATCCCTGTCTAAAATTTTCTGAGCTCGTTTTAAATCGAACTTGTCTTTAGAAAATTCGTCCCACGGCAAATCTAAAAACAAGTCCAAATAATTTCTTTGAATGGAATACTCTGCTACTTGAGGGTTCATTCTTTGCATTTTCGATAGTTCTTTATCAAAATGCTCTCCTACCTTTTTATTCCATTTTTTCTTTTTGGCTCTCTCCCTCATTTCCTGTATTTCTTCATCATAGGAAACACCACCTAATTCTTCTTGGATGGTTTTCATTTGCTGATGTAAAAAATACTCGCGTTGCTGCTTATCCAAATCATTACGAACTTTAGACTGAATGTCATTCTTTAACTCCAGTTTTTGAAGTTCTACATTCATATATTTTAAAGTAGCTAGAGCTCTCTCTTTTAAATTTCCAATTTCTAATAATTCTTGCTTAGCCTTTACTTCTAAATTAAGATTTGACGACACAAAATTGATTAAAAAAGAATCACTCTGAATATTTTTAATAGCAAAAGAAGCTTCGCTAGGAATATTAGGATTATCTCTAATAATCTTAAGAGCTAATTCTTTTATAGAATCTATAATAGCCAAAAACTCAGAACTATCTTGATCTTCTCTTTCTTCTTTGGTTTCCCTTACAGTTGCTGTTAAATAAGGTTCTTTAGTAAGCACTTCTGCTATTTCGAACCTTTTTTTCCCTTGAATAATTACTGTAGTATTACCATCTGGCATTTTTAAAACTCGTAAAATCCTAGCTACAGTACCTAGTGTATTAATATCATCAACACCTGGATTCTCGGTTTCCTCATCTTTTTGAGAAACGACACCTATAACCTTAGAACCATTATTTGCATCCTTAATTAATTGAATAGATTTATCTCTACCTGCCGTAATTGGTACTACGACACCAGGAAACAATACGGTATTACGCAAAGGCAATATTGGTAAAGTTTCTGGCAAACCTTCACTATTCATTTTTTCTTCATCCTCCGGCGTTAATAAAGGTATTAACTCAGAATCCTCGTCTATACTATGCAAAGACATATTGTCAAAATTTGAAAATTTAGAATCTCCCATATACTTATTTCGGTCATTCTGTCACTAATACAACAGAATTCTTTTTTTATCTAATTATTAAAATTATTCATAAAGCCTTGAATTTATTGGCTTTACCTTCCTCATCACTTTCTTTCGTTACTATAAAGACAATTGTTATGCCAAGCACATACCAAATCTACTTTTATTACTCCTATCATAACTAGAAACAAACCGTAGAAAACAAAAATATTAACTTCTAAATAGATCTTGTATTACCGAGTAATAATAACAAATTCAAGAATACCACATTATTCCACTTTCTTTTTTTAAACAAACTGTAACAAAAAATAAATTGCGATATCTTTATAACAAACTAAACCCTTTTTGAGCCAAAAAAGAGAAAATATTGATAACCTATTGCAATTATGCCTTGACGGTAAACAAAGTGCACAACTAGAAATTTACAATCTCTACTATAAAGCAATGTACAACACTGCCATAAGAATTGTAAAAAATAGTGCGGAAGCTGAAGATGTTATGCAAGAATCGTTTTTAAACGCGTTTACGAAACTGCATACTTTTAAAGCTGAAGTTAGCTTTGGCGCTTGGTTAAAGCGTATTGTAATCAACAACAGTATTTATCATTACAGAAAGCAACAAAAAAATAATGAAGTCGCTTTTGAAGATGCAATGTACAAGGTCGAAGACAACAATGGAATTTCTTCTGATCATGTGTTTACGGAACTGAAGGCTCAAAAAGTATTGGAAACCATGAAAAAACTAAAAGACAATTACAGAATTTCTTTGACCTTACATTTAATTGAAGGGTATGATTATGAAGAAATTGGAACCATAATGAATTTAAGTTATGCCAACTGTAGAACAACAATATCTAGGGCAAAAGAAAGCCTAAGACAAAAAATGTTAACCTCTTAACAATGGAAAAAGATACTATTAATAAACTCTTTAACGACCTTCAAGGCTCTTTTGATATAGAAGAACCAATAGAAGGGCATGAGACTAGGTTTTTAGAAAAATTGCGCCAGAAAAATACTGTAGCAACTATTACTAAAAAGAAAAACTCGTGGTGGAAACCTTTATCCATAGCAGCCTCTATTGCCCTACTATTTTTTCTTGCTATTGGTGGCTTAAATAACAGCATAACTACTGAAGATAAAGTAGCTGAAATTTCTCCGGAAGTCTCTAAATCGGAACTCTATTTTGTTAGCTTAATAGATGACCAAATAAAAGAACTAGAAAAAGAAAACTCACCTGAAACAAAGAAAATAATTGAAGACACTCTTTTGCAATTAAACAAATTAGAAAAGAATTATAGCCAATTAGAGCAAGATTTATTGAATGGAGGAAATAGCAAATTAATCCTCAGTGCAATGATTACCAATTTTCAAACTCGGATAGATTTACTTAATGAGGTTCTTGCCCAAATTGATAGAATAAAAAAAATAAAAAATACGCATGATGAAAACTTTACTATATAAATACACTACTCTTATTTTATTTATAGCTCCCTTATTGGTTTCTGCCCATAACGGAAAACTAAAAGGAAAATATACCAAAGAAAAGACCATAAAAAAAGAATATTCTGTAAATTCTGATGCTTTATTGAAAATTGCTAATAGTTACGGAAACTTAAATATTACCTCATGGAATGAAAACCGTATTCTTATCGAAGTTCACATAAAAACTAACGGCAATAACAAAGAAAAAGTTCAGAAAAAATTAGAGTCTATTACGGTTAATTTTGAAGGAAGCTCAAGTATGGTTTCTGCTAAAACCATATTCAATAACTCCAAAAGTAGCTGGGGATGGAATTGGGGCAATAGTGGTAATGTTAATATGCAAATTAACTACACTATAAAAATGCCTATCAAAAACCGCGTAAATTTATCTAACGATTATGGTAATATTATTTTAGATAGAGTTGATGGTCATGCTAAAATATCCTGCGATTACGGCCGATTAGATATTGGAGAATTAAGAGGGCGCAACAATACTCTAAATTTTGACTATACTTCTAAATCAAATATAAATTACATTAATAGCGGAACTATCACAGCCGACTATTCTGGATTTACTATTGAAAAAGCTGGAAACCTGATTATAAAAGCAGACTACACCAACGCTTCTATCTCCTATATGAAAAACCTTCAATACTCAAGTGACTACGGAAAAATAGACATTGGCGAGGTTAATAATATAGAAGGTAATGGAGACTACATTAATGTAAAACTTGGAACAATACACGGAAACGTTCAATTGGTTTCAGATTACGGGGCACTACAAATTAAAGAAATGGCGGAAGATGCTGGAAATCTATCAATTAATAGTGACTATACTGGAATTAAAATTGGATACAGTCCTAAATATCATTTTGATTTTGATATCTCAACAGAATATGCCGGCGTAAGCGGAAAGGACGAATTTGAAATTAACTTAAGTACCAAAAAATCTAATAAAAAACACTATAAAGGTTATCACGGCAGCCCAAATAGTGGACACCACGTTTCTATAGATAGCGAATACGGAAGCGTTTCTTTTTATAAAAACAACTAATTAAAAAACATCAATCAAAAACAAAAATCATGAAAAAAATAGCAATTTTAAGTTTATCTATTTTAATGTATTCCTCTTGTATTGCACAATGGGGCAAAAAAATAAAAGGAAATGGAAATGTAACTACAGTAAATAGAACCACTTCAGATTATGATGCTATATCAGTCTCTGGTTGGTTTGATGTTGAATTGGTAGATGGTTCTGAAGGTAAAATATCTTTAAAGGGGGAAGAAAATTTACTAGATTATATACTTACAGAAGTAAAGGATAATAAATTAGTAATTAAAGTAGAAAAAGGAGTTAACTTAAAACCATCTACTTGGAACAATGGCATTATAATAACTGTTCCTGTGGAAAGTATTAGCGCAGTAACTCTTTCTGGATCCGGAGATATTATTGGCAAAAAAACCATTAAAACTTCCGATTTTAAAACTGCTATGTCTGGTTCTGGAGATATTAGCCTTGATATAAACTCAAATAACATTGACGCCTCTATGTCCGGTTCCGGAGATATTAACTTAAGCGGCACGACCAATAACTTCGATGCCACCATATCTGGAAGTGGAGATATTAAAGCTTTTGATTTAAATGCTACTAATGTAGATGCAAATATTTCTGGCTCCGCGGATATTAAAGTTACTGTAAAGGAAAGACTAAAAGCTAGAGTATCTGGCTCTGGAGACATTACTTATAAAGGGAACCCGATTAAGATAGACACCAAAGTATCTGGTTCCGGAGATATCTCTAAAGGATAAGGAGTTTATTCACAATCAAAAACTATAATCAAACCTAAAACCTCTAACATTAGAGGTTTTTTTATGCTTTATCCTTTTTCTCTACTTTAGTTAACAAAAGCATACCTATTAAAAAGAATACACCCAAAAAAATGATAGCATTACGCATACTACCCGTATACTGCGCTACAAATCCGTACATAAACGTACCTATAACAATTCCTATTTTTTCAGCAACATCATAAAAACTAAAAAAGGAAGCCGTATCTGTAGTTTCTGGAATAAACTTAGAATAAGTAGACCTTGACAAGGCTTGTATACCGCCCATTACCATTCCAACGCAACCTGCTGCGATATAAAAATCCGTAGGAGTTACTACAAAATAAGCATAAACACATATAGCCACCCACATTAAATTAACAATTATTAATGTTTTTATATTACCATATTTTCTCGATGCTAGTGCTGTTAAAGTTGCTCCAAAAATTGCAACTATTTGTATCACCAGAATACTAACAATAAGGCCTGTTGTGCGCTCGTTATCTGTTCCCCAATTAATTTCTTCTTCTCCAAAATAAGTTGCAATTAACATTACTGTTTGAACAGCCATGCTATATACAAAGAAAGCTATTAAGTAACGTTTTAATTTTACCTCATCTCCTAATTGATACCACACCAATTTAAGTTCTTTAAATCCATTAAGAACAATATTTTTCTTTTCCCCTTCTTTCTTATTCCCGAGTGGCAAATAATAAAAAGTGTATTGTGCAAAAATTATCCACCAAACACCTACGGTAGCAAAAGAAACCTTCATGGCTTTTAAAGAAGCGGCGTTTTTTGCAGCCTCTAATGCCGCGTTAATTTCTGCCAAATCTCCTGTTTCCTTTATTGTGTCTGATATACTTACATCAAAACCAAAAAAATCTGGCTTCATTACCATTGCTAAATTGAAAAGTAACAAAATAACACTTCCTATGTACCCCATAGAAAAGCCTTTAGCACTTACTTTGTCTTGCTGTTCCTCGTATGCTACATCTGGTAAGTACGAGTTATTGATTGCAAAGCTTACCCAAAAACCAACTAAACCAAAAAAATAACAGGCCAGCCCAACATAAATATTTTCTAAAGAAAACCAATACAATCCGATACAAGAAAAACCACCTAGGTAACAAAAGAATTTCATAAACACCTTCTTATTCCCCATATAATCGGCAACTCCAGAAAGCAAAGGAATAATGAGTGTTATAAAAACAAAAGCAGCTGATGTAGTATAACTAATTAAAGGTGCTCTAGCTATTTCTCCTCCAAAAACGGATACTTTTTCTATTCCTGCTTCTCTAAATAAGGCTCCATAAAATATCGGAAAAACCGCAGAGGAAATTACCAAACTATACACGGAATTAGCCCAATCATAAAAAGCCCAAGCGTTTAATAATTTTCTACTCCCCTTTATTGCTAATGTTCTTGCCATATTTTTAATAAAAAAAGACCGTTCCTTTAATAGAACGGTCTTTAAATATACAATTAATAAGTTATTATTTTTATTTGATAATCGAGATTTAAATGCTTCGAGTCTTATCCTAAACCAAATAATTTAGTTTCTAATTAATACCTCATAGGCATATTCCCAGACAACTTACTTAAAAGTAACTACTCCAAATTTAGCTGCTTCTTCTTTTGCCAATGGAGCCCAAGCTGTTAAATTTGCTATTCTAGTATCATTAGAGGGGTGCGTACTCATAAACTCGGGTGGTGCTTGCCCTCCACTGTTAGCTTTCATTCTCCTCCATAAATCTGCCGCTTCTGTAGGATCATATCCCGCTATAGCCATTATTTGCAAACCTATCCTATCTGCCTCTGTCTCATGACTTCTACTAAAAGGTAACATTCCCAAAATATTAGATCCTACTCCATAATATTGATTAAAAGCACCTCTGGTTTGCTCATCTTTAATAACAATATTGCCAGCTACAGCAAGCCCTTGCTGTACCATACCAGCACTCATACGTTGCGCTCCATGATCCGCTAATGCATGGGCAACCTCATGACCCATAACTACTGCTATTCCCCTTTCTGTTTTTGTTATTGGCAAAATCCCTGTATAAAAAACAATTTTACCTCCTGGCATGCACCAAGCATTTACTGTTTTATCCTCTACCAAATTATATTCCCATTTATAATCTTTTAAATATCCTGGATAACCGTTAGCTGTTAACCAGCGCTCTGCAGCAGAAGATATACGTTGGCCAACCTTGGTTACCGTATTTGCATCTGTCGTGCCTTTTATAACTTTATTTTCTCCCAAAAATTGATCATACTGCGCAAAGGCTGTTGGAAAAATTTGACTATTAGGGTAAAAGTTCATTATTTTTTTCCCTGTAAAAGGGTTTGTTTTACATGCTGTTACTCCCAAAAAAACAGCCAGAATTAAAATTATCTTTCTCATGATACATAGTGTTTAGTAATAGGAAAAATACAAAAAATTATTTTCCTTTAATATTCAGCCCTGTAAAATCTTTACTAACCTCAATAGTATTATCTCCATTAAGTTTTAAATCTTCTAAAGATACTTTCTCATTATCAATAAATACTTCTCCAATTTCAAACGGAATACCATGAAGTCTTATTTTCATTGTATTATATGGCGTTATAAAAGTCCCGTTTTTAAATTGCTGAATACTCAGTTGATTATCTTTCCCTACTAATTTAAAATTTCTTAGACTATATCTTCCCTTAGCATAGTCATACCCTTCTTGGGCATCTTCATACACGGTAGAGGTTTCTGTTCCATTTTTATAGTATACGTCTAATACAAGTTCCGTAATCTCTTTCTCTCCGACATACTGTTGCACAGGATACTTAGGAATAATTGCTCCTTCTTTAACAAATAAAGGTACTTTATCTATATCTGCAGCTACCCATTTCTCCATTCCACCATCAATAACTTCTTTATCCCAAAAATTATACCATTTCCCTCTAGGAATATACATTCGTCGACCTTTAGCATTAGGTTCTTGCACTGGGCAAACCAAAATATGCTCTCCAAAAATAAATTCATCGGTTCTAAAATGTGTTTGCGCATCTTCCTGATCAAAATAGGCCAATGATTTTAACATTGGTATTTTATCTTTAGAATACTTCCAAAACATGGTGTATAAATAGGGTAATAATTGATATCTTAATTCTATAAATGACCTTACTATATCTGTTACTTCCGCATCAAAAGACCAAGGCTCTTGATCTCCGTGATCACCACTTGAATGTACTCTACAGAAAGGATGAAAAACACCTAATTGGATCCACCTAATAAATAATTCGCCATTAGGCTGTTCTGCAAAACCACCAATATCTGACCCCACGAAAGACATACCACTTAAACACATACGTTGCATCTGAACATTTGCAATCCATAAATGCTCCCAAGTCGCTATATTATCCCCAGTCCAAGTAGACGCATACCTTTGCGTTCCTGAATATGCAGCTCTCGTAATCACAAAAGGTCTTTTAGGGTATACATATTTTTTCACCCCTTCGTAAGTAGCTCTAACCATTTGCATGCCATAAATATTATGAGCTTTTCTATGGCTACATGGATTCCCTTCATAGTCATGCCTCATATCTAAAGGGGCGGTTTTGGTAGGAACTTCCATTATTGCAGGCTCATTCATATCATTCCATATTGCATGAACACCTATATCGGACATCATTTCTTTATACAATTCTGCCCACCATTCTCTTACTTCTGGATTTGTAAAATCAGGGAAATTACATTTTCCTGGCCATACTTTTCCGTTCATGAAAGGTCCGTCTGCCCTTTTACAGAAGTAATCTTTTTCCATTGCCTCTTGATATACCCAATACTCTGGATCTACCTTAATTCCAGGATCAATCATAGCAACGGTTTTAAAACCGTCCTCTGCCAATTCAGAAATCATACGTTTAGGGTCAGGGAATTTGGTTTTATCCCAAGTAAAACACCTAAAACCATCCATGTAATCAATATCTAAATAAATAGCATCACAAGGTATTCTTAAATCTCTAAATTTCTTAGTTACTTCTTTAACATTACTTTCAGGAAAATAGCTCCATTTAGACTGATGGTACCCTAATGCCCACATTGGTGGTAGTTCAGGAGCTCCCGTTAAATCCGTATAACCACTAACTACTTTTTCCATATCTGGTCCATAGAAAAAATAATAATTCATTTCTCCTCCATCTGCCCAAAAGCTAGTAGTATTTCTTCTTTCGTGAGAAAAATCAAAAAAAGATTTAAAAGTATTATCAAAGAAAATACCGTAAGCTTTAGTCTTATGTAAACCAATGTAAAAAGGAATAGCTTTATATAGAGGATCTTGGTCTTTACCATAAGCGTATTGGTCTGTTACCCAATTATGCACTCGTTTTCCTTTTAAATTCGAGTGAGTAGCCTTATCTCCCATTCCATAAAAACTTTCTGAACCCTGAGTAATTTTACTCATTTTCACAGTGTTACCACCATGCTCATAGTTTTCCTCCCAATGAAAACCTATTTCATCTTCATTTATAATATTACCTTCTAGATCCGAAATCTGAGTACGCATAGATTTCTTATCTATAAGTATTTTTAATTTTTCTGTCTCTATGATATACTCCGTATCTTGCTCTCTTACCTCTAGTTTATTGTAACCTCTATTAGCATCCTCGCTAATTGCATATGAAAAATCTGGCTCAAAAATATAATCTGTAGCATATCTAAATCTTAATACACTATCTCTTAATACTGTAACTTGTAAAACTACACCATTCTCTGAGGTAAAATACACCTTATCAGTATCTTGTTCAAAAGACACTATTTGATTTGGATATAAATTCCCTCTATATTCTAACTCTGTATTTGTAATCATAATAATCTCTATTTAAAGCAAACAAAAAAAAGAATTTAACGTGTAATTATAAAGACTTATTACAACCTTTTATAAACTATAACGATTTAATCATTTTTTTTACTGAAAAATGACGATTCCTAAAGGAGGAATAGTAATTTCTATAGAATACTTATATCCGTGTAAATCTTTTTTTTCAATATTTATATTTTCATTAACCATACCACTTCCGCCGTACTTTTTAGCATCACTATTTAACACTTCTTTTAGCGTTTCGGATTTTGGCACTCCAACTCTGTAATTTTCTCTAGGCACTGGCGTAAAATTACAGGCAATAATTATATCATTCTCTACATCATGCCCTTTACGGATATACACTAAAATAGAATTCTCATGATCCCCATAATCTATCCATTGAAAACCTTCTGGACTAAATTGTTTTTCATACAAAGCAGGGTATTCTTTATAAAATTTATTTAAATCTTTTACAAAATTCTGTACTCCTGAATGCCCATCGTACTCTAATAAATGCCAATCTAAACTTTGTTGAAAGTTCCATTCTGAGGATTGCGCAAATTCACCACCCATAAAAACTAAATTAGCTCCTGGGTGCGTAAACATATAGCCAAATAATAGTCTAAGATTCGCAAATCGTTGCCAATCGTCTCCCGGCATACGATATAAAAGCGATTTTTTTCCATAAACAACTTCATCATGCGAAAAAGGCAACATAAAATTCTCTGTAAAAGCGTATGTCATACTAAAAGACAAATCGTTTTGATGATGTTTTCTATAAACGGGTTCCTTCTTAAAATACTCCAATGTATCATGCATCCATCCCATCATCCATTTCATTCCAAATCCTAATCCTCCATGGTTCACAGGTTTAGAAACTCCGGCAAAAGCAGTAGATTCTTCCGCTATAGTCTGCACTCCTTTGAAATTATTGTATACTTCCTGATTTAGTTCTTTAATAAAGGAAATGGCATCTAAATTTTCATTATTTCCATATATATTAGGCTCCCATTCGCCATCTTCTCTAGAATAATCTAGATACAACATAGATGCCACAGCGTCTACTCGTAATCCATCCACATGAAATTGATCTAGCCAAAAAATTGCATTACTTATTAAAAACGCTCGGACTTCGTTTCTTCCATAATTAAAAATTAAACTTTTCCAATCTGGGTGATATCCTTTTCTACGGTCTGGATGCTCATACAAATGAGAACCATCAAAAAAACCTAATCCATGAGCATCTTCTGGAAAATGAGAAGGTACCCAATCTAAAATTACACCTATATCATTCTGATGAAACACATCTACTAAGTATTTAAACTCTTCTGGTTTTCCAAATCTTGAAGTTGGAGCAAAATAACCTGTCAACTGATATCCCCAAGAAGGATCATAAGGATACTCCATTACAGGCATAAACTCTACATGAGTAAACCCCATTTCTTTTACATACCGCACTAAATCTATAGCAAGTTCCTTATAAGATAAAAATGTATTTTCGTTCCCTCTTTTCCAAGAACCTAAATGCACTTCGTAAACAGAATACGGTTTATCTAAACCATTTTTATCTTCTCTATATCCCATCCATTGGCTATCTTTCCAGCTATACGTCTCCTCCCAAACAACAGAGGCAGTATTTGGCGGGTGTTCACATAACCTAGCAAATGGGTCCGCTTTTTCCGTTATTATATCATTATTATGCGAATGAATTTTATACTTATACTTGGCACCTTGGCCTATTTTTGGAATAAAACCTTCCCATATACCACTACCGTCCCACCGAACATTTAATTTATGTTCTTCTGCATTCCAAAAATTAAAATCTCCAACAACAGACACTTCTTTTGCAGATGGCGCCCAAACAGCAAAGTAAACTCCTTTTACTCCGTCTACTTCTATAGTATGAGAACCTAGCTTTTCGTATAGCCGAAAATGTTTCCCCGCTTTAAAAAGGTTAATATCAAAATCAGTAAACAAACTATGAGAAATTACTAATGCCATAAACTGCAGTATTTATCGTAAAACTAATCAACTTTATACAAATAAAATAGAAATTAAAGTTATACTTAAGTACAGGGTTTTAATTTTATGTTAAAAGTATTTTGTTTAATAATGGAACGCTTTTTGTTGCCTTAAAATAACAATATTAAAAAAGAGGAGTTATTACAACAACATAAATATAGAATTATGAAAAAAATAGGAATAGTTTTAGGGATTTTTTTAAGTTTATTTATCATGGCATGTGAAGGTCCAAGAGGTCTTGACGGGTTCGATGGTAAAGATGGTGTTAATATTCTTGGAAAAGTAGTTGATGTTGAAGGTAGCTTTAATGCTTCCAACGATTATTCCATAATATATAACTTCCCTAATACTATAGAAGTTTTTGAAACCGATGTTGTACTTGTTTACATCCTTTGGGACCAAACCACAGATAGCAATGGAGAACCAGTTGATATCTGGAGACTACTCCCCCAAACCCGTATACTGGACCAAGGTATTCTACAATATAATTATGACCATACCTTTTCTGATGTTAGCATCTTTATGGAAGCCGATTTTAACATGAATACACTGACCACATCTGACACAGATAATCAAGTGTTTAGAATTGCATTTTTACCGGCTAACGAAGCACAAAGCTCTAAACTAAATACTTCCGATATTAAAGCAGTAATGCAAACTATAGGAACAACCAATACGGAGGTAGCAAAAATAAAGTTACAATAATCCTAAGTAAAAACTCAAGGCAAACCAAAAGACATTAATTATTTGTCTTTTCCATTTCACCGACGAGATGTCTTTATTTATTTTAACTTGTAAGGAATTTTTATAAAAATCGTCTACAAAATAAAAAAATAAGCGTCATGGTTAAAAATATATTGTTTGTTTTAAGTCTAATACTAATTAGTTGTCAAGGCATATCCCAAAAAACTACAGAAAAAGAAAATAAAGACGAGTACAAAATTAGTAAAACGGATAAGGAATGGCGTGCAGAACTAACCGATATGCAGTACTACATTTTGCGTAAAGCAGGTACAGAAACCGCTGGTTCTAGTGAATTGTTAGATAACAAGAAAGAAGGAACCTATGTTTGTGCTGCTTGCGAAACTCCTCTATTTAAAAGTAGCTATAAGTATGATTCTGGGTCAGGATGGCCAAGTTTTGATCGTGAAATAAAAGGTAATGTAGCTTTTGATGTAGACTACAAAATTGGTTATGAACGCACAGAGGAACATTGTGCTACTTGTGGTGGTCACTTAGGCCACGTCTTTAATGACGGACCACAAAAGACTACAGGAAAAAGACATTGTATTAACGGTGCCGCTTTAAAATTTATTCCAAACGAATAATTGTTTTCATATTTAAAGGAAAAACTACATTTTATGAATTTTTTAAAAAAACATTTTACTCGATAATCTAGATTTAAATGCTCTGAGACTTATTCTTAGCCAGTTTACAAAAATAATATTCGCATTGAAATCCACGCTATTCCCAAAAAGGGGAATCTAAAGCATTTAATGCTACTATATTCAATTCTTAAACTACAATTCATTTTGTACTAAATAGCACAGATTAATTTAAAATTGAGTTATATCTTTTCAGTTTGGTTTTGTACTTTTGCAATTCCAATTTTATATAAAAAGAAAGATATATGAGCACTTTTGATGTTATTGTTTTAGGTAGCGGACCTGGAGGTTACGTAGCTGCTATTAGAGCCTCTCAACTAGGGTTAAAAACAGCCATTATAGAAAAAGAGAATCTTGGTGGAATTTGTTTAAACTGGGGATGTATTCCTACTAAAGCTTTAATTAAATCTGCTCAAGTATTTGAATACCTTAAACATGCAAGTGATTACGGCCTTAAAGCAGATAACGTTGAAAAAGATTTTGATGCTGTTGTAAAACGTAGCCGTAATGTAGCAGACGGAATGAGCAAAGGTGTTCAATTCTTAATGAAAAAAAACAAAATTGAAGTAATCAATGGTTTTGGAAAATTAAAACCTGGTAAGAAAATTGATGTTAGCTCGGAAGATGGTTCTGTAAAGGAATACAGTGCTGAAAATATTATTATTGCGACAGGAGCTCGTAGTAGAGAACTTCCAAGTTTACCGCAAGATGGAAAAAAAATTATAGGATACAGACAAGCATTAAATCTCCCGGAACAACCAAAAGAAATGATTGTTGTTGGTAGTGGTGCTATTGGTGTTGAGTTTGCCTATTTCTATAACTCTATGGGAACCAACGTTACTGTAGTAGAATATTTACCGAACATTGTACCCGTAGAAGATGAAGATATTTCTAAACAACTTGGACGTAGCCTTAAAAAATCTGGCATTAAGGTTATGACCTCTGCAGAAGTTACTTCTGTAGATACTTCTGGGAATGGCGTAAAAGCTACTGTTAAAACAGCAAAAGGAGAACAAGTTTTAGAAGCAGATATAGTTCTTTCTGCTGTAGGTATTAAAACGAACATTGAAAATATAGGCTTAGAAGAAGTTGGTATCGCCACCGATAGAGACAAAATATTAGTAAACGATTATTACCAAACAAACATTCCAGGGTATTTTGCAATAGGCGATGTAACCCCTGGACAAGCTTTAGCACATGTTGCTTCTGCAGAAGGCATACTATGTGTAGAAAAAATAGCTGGAATGCATGTAGAGTCCTTAGATTATGGAAACATTCCTGGATGTACTTACTGTTCTCCAGAAATTGCGTCTGTTGGTTTAACAGAAAAAGCTGCCAAAGAAAAAGGATTAGATATTAAAGTTGGTAAATTCCCTTTCTCTGCAAGTGGAAAAGCAAAAGCATCTGGAACGCCAGAAGGTTTTGTTAAAGTTATTTTCGATGCTAAATACGGAGAATGGTTAGGCTGCCATATGATTGGTGCTGGAGTTACCGATATGATTGCAGAAGCGGTAGTTGCTCGTAAATTAGAAACCACAGGACACGAGATTCTAAAAGCTGTTCACCCGCATCCAACAATGAGTGAAGCTGTAATGGAAGCTGTTGCAGATGCCTACGATGAAGTAATTCATTTATAAAACACAATAAGAAATAAAAAATGTGACTTACTAGTAAGTCACATTTTTTATATACTCAATATTTGTTATAAATCACTTTAAATTATGCTAAAAATATTTAGACTTACGGCTATTCTCGAAGGTATATCCTATTTGCTTTTATTTGCCTTAACTATGCCCTTAAAATATTTAGCAGAAATTCCGCAACCAAACAAATATGTTGGTTACGCGCATGGGTTTTTATTTATAGCTTATGTAATTTTAGCAATAGTTTTTTGGTTTGAAAAAAAGTGGAGTATAAAACGTTTGTTAATTCTTTTAACTGCTTCTCTTCTTCCATTTGCTACTTTTTATGTAGATAAAAAATATTTAAAAAACGAGGGGAAATAAAGTTTGCTACTACAAAAAGGAGGTTCTTACCATTCTTTGATGTATAATTCCTGTCTTTTTAGATGCATATTCTTTTCCGTCTACCTTAAAGCCATATTTTTCATAAAACGCAATTGCAGTTTTGCGAGCACTTAATTCTATTACAGCAACTTCTTTTTCCTTACATTCTTGCAAAAGCTCTAATAAAATAAGTTTACCTATTCCTTTTTTCTGGTTAGGAAAATCAATTGCCATCTGAGAAATAATTGCTTTGGTATTTTCTATATTTAATCTACCTGTTCCTAATACCCGGTCTTGGTCATTAAGATATACTAAATGAGAACCTTTTTCCTCAAATGCATCATTTATTAAATCAGCGCTATTTTGCATTCCTTTAAAAAAGCATGCAATTCTAATTTCTACTGCATTGCTTATAGAATCTGTGATTTTTATCGATGTATATTAATTGATATTTCATTTTTTAGAGGTAAGTAGATAGTCACCTATATTATAGCTCAAATTTTGGGCAAATATCGGGGTGGAGTGAAATCGAAGTCTATTTAGAACTAACGAATAGTTCTCGACTCCGCTTGAACTGACAATGGTAATCCTTTTAAGGTACATAATTTTAATCCGTTGAAGGTTTTTGCTGTTTCGCATTTATTTGCCAACTTCTTTTATTTTTAATTAAATACCTACGCTTACTGTACCGAAACTAAATCGCAATACCAAAAAGAAGTATCCCAAGGTTCATTATCTTCCGTATAACAATTGTCTTTCTTATTTTTTGATGGTGTATAACTACGCAACACCTTCTCTCCTATTGTAAAATCTATGGGTTTTTTAAAGATTGGGCCATCAAAAACAAAGGTATGGAACTCTCCATTTTCTCCACATACATCCACATTTTCTGGCAAATCTTCTATAAAAGCCTCATCTATTATCCTTCCACAAAAAGACGCGTCTAGTAATTTTGCATTTACACAAACTGTAATTGCTTTATATCCTTTTTGCAAAAATTCCAACAAAAGCTTTTTCGTATTTTGTTTCCAAAGCGGAAAAACAGCCTTAACTCCTACTTCGGCTAATTTATCTTCTCTATATTTTTTTAAATCTTCCAAAAATATATCACCAAAAAAAGCATATTCGTAACCTGCTTTTAACAAGTTAGTCATTACTGTTTTCATTTGCGTATTATAAATAGCCATGCTAACATTACCACGCAATTCTATTTTCTCTAGTGGAATACCAATAGCTTCGGATTGCTTTTCTAACAAATCTACCGATAAGCCATGCATAGAAACCCTATTATAATCTGTATTAACAGTAGTTACTAATTTAGTAATATTATATTCTTTAGCGGACAAAGTTTTATCTAAAGCCAACATAGCATCTTTACCACTACTCCAATTAAAATATGCTTTTTTCAATTATAAGAAACTTTGAATAGCTAAATCATAACTCTGAAGACCAAAACCTAAAATTACTCCTTTGGCTCCCGAAGAAATATAAGAAACATGCCTAAAATCTTCTCTTTTATGTGTATTAGATATATGCACCTCTATCACAGGAGTCTCCACACCTTTAACTGCATCTCCTATACCCACAGATGTATGTGTATATGCCGCAGCATTCAAAACAATACCGTCATAAGAAAAACCAACTTCTTGTATTTTCCCAATAATTTCTCCTTCGATATTAGATTGATAATATTCCAATTCAATGGTCGGATATTTTTCTTCTAATTCTATAAAATATTCTTGAAAGGTTTTACTCCCGTAAACCTCGGGCTCACGTTTTCCTAATAAATTTAAATTAGGACCATTAAGTATTAAAATTTTCATGGCTTAAAAATACTAATAATTATGTCTTTATAAGAAGTAAAGTCTCCCCAATATTGGTTTACATTTAAAATGTTGAAAATTCAAAAAAGAAACAGATAAGACAACATAACAGAAGAAAACTGAACATCTCCATTAACAACAAAATAAGAAATATTAACCTCATTAGTACCATCTCTTAAATCCATTCCTAAGGAAGGTCTATAATACAACGCACCTTCATTTTCTTTGTCAATTCCCAAGGCATAACCTACATCACTACCAAATTTAAAACCAACATTTTTCCCAGGGTATATTCTTAAAGATGCTCCTAAAGGCACGTATTGACGATTTTCAAACCCTGCTTCGGTTTCACTTCCATCGGATATTTCTTCACTAAAGGCATTAAAAAAACCTGCAGTAACTCCTATATCTAAGGCTTTAGAAACACCCCAATGATGATACATATCTACGCCTAACCCAAAGCTATAAGCTTCAGAAAAATCACCTAATATTGCACCTCCGTTTATACCTGCTCTAAAATTTGTTCGGTCTACATTCCTTTGAGCACTAATTGCAAATGTTACAAAAGTGAATAATAAGATAAGTACATTTTTTCTCATGATTGGTTTAATTAAATTTAGTTAGTAACAAATTTAAAAGTATTGACCAACGCATAATCATTTTTGTTGTGAGCTTTACCATTAAAGTGGTAGAACTACATTCTATGTAGTTCTACCACTTTTTTAAAACAAAAAAAGCAGGAGAAAACCTCCTGCTTTATACCTATTTATTGCTTTTATTTATAAAAAGTATACTGCCGATACTTGAAATACTCTATTTTTAGAGTTTACATCTTTCAATGCATTTATGAAACCAGCATTAAATCTTAGTTGAAAATAAAAATTATCATCTAAACGATATCCTGCTCCAGCTGCCAACCCAAAGTCTATCGTATTAGTCTCGAAATTGGTTAATCCACTAAATTGATCTTCCGTATTTTCTCCCAACAAAACACCCAAATACGGTCCTGCTTCAATAGATAAATCTTCCCACACATTATATTTTGCCATAACAGGAACATTTACATACCAAAGGTTTAAATTTTCATTAGTAACATACCCACCTGTACCTTGTAAGGAAACTAAAGCTTCTGGTTGAATAATTATAGTATCGCTAAAAGGAATCTCTAAAACAACTCCTAAATGAACCCCAGGCTTAGAAGAATATGTCCCTAAATTTGTTGAACCACCCAGAGTTGCTAGATTTAAACCTCCCTTAACTCCAAATCTCATATCGCTAGAGCTTGATGATGTTCCTTGAATCACCTGCGCATTCATTTGTAAAAGTCCTAGACTAAAAAATGCTATTACTACATAAATACCTTTTTTCATTTTACTTGTGTTTATAGTTTTATTGATGGGTTCAAATTTACGCAATAATTACATTTGCTCTAACAGCTTTATTAAAATAAATAACCCACCTCCGCGCAAGACTAATCCTCTTTATTACAAATTACCAAATTTACATAAATAGACTTTAGTAGTATCTTTACGCTATGGTTTGGAAAAATGCCTTAGAAGATTATAAGCTTTACCTTAAATTAGAAAGAGGATTATCTCGTAACTCTATTGTTAACTATGCAAGAGACGTAGAAAAATTAATTCTTTTTTTAAAAACCAATGATTGCACCGAATCACCTTTAACGATTACTAAGAGCACTATACAACAATTTGTTTATGAAATTGCCAAAGTTGTAAACCCACGTTCACAGGCCAGAATAATTTCTGGATTGAAAAGTTTTTTTTTCTATTTGGTTTTCGAAGACTATAGACCTGATAATCCGTTAGAACTAATTGAATCTCCTAAAATTGGACGAAAATTACCAGATACTTTATCAGAAAAAGAAATAAACACCTTAATTGAAGCTATAGATTTAAGCAAACCTGAAGGAGAAAGGAATAGAGCTATTTTAGAAACCTTATATGGCTGCGGACTAAGGGTTTCAGAACTTGTAAACTTAAAAATATCTGATTTATATTTTAATGAAGATTTTATAAAAGTAACTGGAAAAGGAGACAAACAACGTTTTGTTCCTATTAGTAACATTAACAAGAAATATATAAACATTTACAAAAAAGAAATCCGAAATCATTTAAAAATTCAAAAAGGGTTTGAAGACACTTTATTTTTAAATAGAAGAGGTAAGCAATTAACCAGAGCTATGATATTTACTATCATAAAACAACTTGCAGAAAAAGTAAGCTTACAAAAAACAATTAGCCCACATACATTTCGGCATTCTTTCGCCACTCATTTATTAGAAAATGGAGCAGATTTACGTGCTATACAACAAATGCTTGGTCACGAAAGCATTACTACCACAGAAATTTACATGCACGTAGATCGTAGCCACCTAGCCGATGTCATGCAAAAATATCATCCCAGAAATTAAACTTTAAAATTTGTACTTCCCTGACAATGTAAATATTTTAGGTAAAGTATTTATTCCTTGGACATTTGTATTTATCTGCGTCTCTTGTTTAGCTTCCAAAAAAATACTTTCGCTTACATCCACACCAACTCCGTAAGAGTAGTTAAAAATCACTTCTTGGCTTTTCATTCCATATTTAGCCACCTCTTTTGCTAAACCTAAGCCCGAAAAAACATAAATCTTGTTGTCAACATACCTTTTTACTGTAAAATCAAACTTAGAAACATCAGACATTATATAAGTATTATAAAACCCTCGGAGTTCTAATTGTAATTGAGAATCTAATATATAATCTAAATCAAAATACGAGTGCGCATCTCCATTAGGAAGTGAAGGGTAAGACCAGCTATGCAGGCTTACTTTCTTTTCATTTTTCTTAGCAAATACACTAACCTCTTCTGTTTGCCCGTACGAAACTATACATGAAATAATAAAAAAAGAAAGACTCCAAAAACTCCTCATCTAATTGTTTAATAGTTGCTTAAATTTAAAGCAACCACCTACAACAAATAAACAATTTAACTACTTTAACAGGCTCTTAAGCATTAATTAACTAATCTTTGAACCTACTATAATCGCGATTATATGGCCTTATTATTAATCTAGCTTCGCGATCAAAACGAATATAATTATACACCCAATTTACAAATACAACTGCTCTATTTCTAAAACCTATCAAAAAGAAAAGATGCACAAACATCCATACAAACCATGCGAAAATTCCTTGAAATTTAAAGTTTTTAGTATCTGCAACCGCTTTATTTCTACCAACAGTGGCCATGCTTCCTTTGTCTTTGTACACAAATGGTTTTAAAGGTTTATTTTCTAATAAACGAACTAAATTTTCGCCTAAGTTTTTCCCTTGCTGAATTGCAGGTTGCGCCATCATAGGGTGCCCTCTTGGAATATCATCGCTTTGCATACAAGCAACATCGCCAATAGCAAAAATATCTGGGTGCTTTTCTATTTGATTATACTCATCAACACAAATACGCTTTCCGCCTACTATTAAATCCTCGGCATCTATACCTTTTATAGTTGCTCCCATTACTCCAGCTGCCCAGACCATGGTTGCAGCGTTAAAGGTTAGGTCGGTTTGTGTAGTTACTATTTTTCCGTCATAGCCTGTTACTCTAGTGTTTTTCCAAACATGCACCCCAAGTTCTTCTAAAAAGTCTTCTGCTTTCTTAGATGCTTTTTTACTCATCCCTGGCAAAATACGATCTCCACCTTGGAGTAAATTAATTTGTACTCTTCTGGTATCTAAATCTGGATAATCTTTAGGTAATACTCCCTTTTTTATTTCTGCTAAAGCCCCTGCTAGTTCCACTCCTGTAGGCCCTCCGCCTACTATTACAAAATTCATTAAAGCATCGCGCTCATGGAGAACATCTGTTAGTAAAGCCTGTTCAAAATTCTCTAGAATTAAACTCCTTAAATTTAAAGACTGAGGAATAGTCTTCATAGCCATCGCATTCTGTTGTATCTCCGAATTTCCAAAGAAATTAGTCTTTGAACCTGTTGCTATAACCAAATAATCATAGCACAAATCCCCAATATTAGTAGTAATACTCTTTTTATCCGGTATTACTTCTGTTACCTCTGCCAATCTGAAATAAAAATTAGGGTAATCTTTCAACACCTTACGAATAGGATAAGCTATAGAATCTGGCTCAAGACCTCCCGTAGAAACTTGATACAACAAAGGCTGAAAAGTGTGATAATTATGCTTATCTATAAGCACTACTTGTACTTCTTTTTTACTTAATTTTTGTGCCAGCGCTATACCGCCAAACCCAC
This sequence comes from uncultured Maribacter sp., assembly GCF_947496775.1. Lineage (GTDB taxonomy): Bacteria > Bacteroidota > Bacteroidia > Flavobacteriales > Flavobacteriaceae > Maribacter_B. The sequence continues at coordinate 187,659 of NZ_CANMDU010000005.1, forward strand.
CACCAATTATTACAATCCTGGGAAAACTTGATTTTGGAATATTCATATAAAAAAGTATAAAACAAAATTACAAATTAACCCTCTAGAAAACCACAAGAATAACTGTTTTTCCTATATTTAACACACAGATATATTTACAATAGACTAAATTGTATTTCAACTCAAGAATTTATTTTTTTAATCGTTTTGTAACAAACGATATTAATTTACTACTAATACATTAACAACTACCAACCAAAAGAGTGAATAAAGAATTGGAACACCAATTTGTGACGGATTTACAGAGCAATCAGAATATTGTTCACAAAGTTTGTACTTTATATACAAATGATAAAGACTCTCACAATGACCTATTCCAAGAAATAACTATTCAACTATGGAAAGCCTATCCTAAATTTAGAGGAGAAGCCAAATTTAGTACATGGATGTATAGAGTTGCTTTAAACACTGCTATTACATTATATAGAAAATCTAAAAGAAGCATCCCTACTTTAGATTATGATTCTGTAATTTTTAAGATAAAAGCAGACGAATATGATGAAACAGAAGAAGAACAACTAAAGTTAATGTATAAGGCTATAAAACAGTTAGGAGACATAGACAAAGCATTAGTTTTTCTCTATTTAGAAGATAAAGATTATAGAGAAATATCTGAAACACTAGGTATTTCGGAAGTAAATGCAAGGGTTAAAATGAATAGAGTAAAAACCAAATTAAGAACCATATTGAACCCCTAAGGAGATGATGGACGAATTGGAATTATTAAAAAAAGATTGGCAAAAGAAGGATAACCACATCCCTCAATTGTCTTACAGTGATATTCATAAAATGACATGGAAAAAATCTTCTTCTATTGTTAAGTGGATTTTAATTATTAGTATTTTAGAATTTACATTACCACACCTATTATATCTTATTCCTTCCTTTCAAGAGAATATGAATATTTATGAAACTATAGGTATTAAGAAATATTTCCATGCTGTTACGTTAATACAATATCTAGTTGTATTTTACTTTATATATCAATTTTATAAGCGCTATAAAGAAATTTCTGTCTTAGAGAATGCAAAAATATTAATGCAAAAAATCATTAAAACGAGAAAAACCGTAAAAAACTATGTAATTTTTTCTCTTTCTATGATTTTATTTACTGTTCTATTATTAATTATTGGCATTTATTTAAATGATGACTTTGCTAATTCTATTTCTGAATTGAATAACAAAGCTACAGATATGTCTCCCGAGAAGCTTAAAATAGCATTAATGATAGGAATTGGAGCTTTTGGAATATTACTTACATTATTTATGGGAGCTATATACTTTTTACTCTATGGTAGATTATTGAGAAAGTTAAATAATAATTATCGAAAACTTAAAGAACTCGAAATTTAAACTCTGAACTTTCTTTGTTTATTTTCTTCTTCCATTGCCAGTAAATCCTTTTTAGAAATTACCTTTAAAAAAGAAGGATGTTGCTCAATAGCATATTCTAACTTTTCTATAATAGAGTCGAAAGATTCATTTTCATAATCAATATCTAGAGGTTCTTTAATAACCATAGATTGCAAAATACCTTTCTTTTTTATACGTAACCCTTTTTTATCAAAAGACCTTCTAAAACCATCTATTACCACTGGTACTACTATAGGCTTGTATTTTTTTATAATATGTGATGTTCCCTTACGCAAAGGTTTCCATGGCGTAGTAGTACCTTGCGGAAAGGTAATTACCCAGCCATCATCTAAAGCTTTACCTATACTAGATATATCGCTCATTTTAACTTGGCGTTTTACATCTTTCCCTTCGGACCTCCATGTGCGTTCTACACTAATAGAACCAGCATAAGCGAAAACTTTTGTCATCAAATTTTTCTTCATGGTTTCTGCCGCAGCTATATAATACATATTTAACTTAGGTTTCCATATATAACCCAAGTTTTTAATAGTGTTTTCCCTACCACTTAAACTAGCATTAAATACATGAAACATAGCAACAACATCTGCAAAATAAGTCTGATGATTACTTACAAACAACACATTTCTATCTGGAAGATTCCTTATTATGTCTGACCCCTCTATCTCTAGCTTATTAAAACGCTTATACCTTTGATGGGTAATTAGCGCCATAATACGGATTAACCATTTTTTAATAAACAAAATATGTCCAAAAGGATTTCTCTTAAATAAAGCCATAGAAAACAAAATTACAAAAATATGCCCTTACAACACTTGTTTTACTAGCTCTTTAATCTCACTAAGCATCATTGCTGTTGCCCCCCAAACGAGATAACCATTTAATTTAAAGGCCGGTACCTCTATATTATTAGAATAAGAAGTAGAAAGTTCTTCAGTAACTACCATATCCTCATTTAGAAAATCTGTAAGAGAAACCTCTATTATTTCTTCAACCTCATCTTCCTGCTTAACAAAAAGTTCGGGTTCTTCAAGCAAACCAATAAATGGAGATACTAAAAAATTACTAGGAGGAATATAAACTTCAGTAATAGATTTAATGACATTAATCTTCTCAATAGAAACACCAACCTCTTCATTGGTTTCCCTAAGTGCAGTTTCTAAAATATTTGCATCTTCCCTTTCTGCTTTGCCCCCTGGCAATGCTATTTGATTAGAGTGCACCCCTTTATATGTTTTTCTAAGTATTAATAATAAATTTGTTTTATTCTCAGAGTTCGGGTAAAACAAAGCCATAACACCAGCCTTTCTCGATGATTGTATGTGTTTTTCGCTCTTCTCTAACTCCAATTTTCTTGCAGCCGGAATCATTTTATAATGCGAAGATTCTCCCGGTAGAGACAGATTTTTTATTTTTGGTATCTGTTTTCTAAAAAAACTATAGTCCATGCTGTTTCATAAAATTTCTACTACTATAATATTACTGCTTTTTTTAGTGGCATGCAAAGAAGAATCTAAGAGCAACATAAAAAAAGAATCTAAAAAAATAAATGTTGTAGATTCCGTTTTAACTGATTCTTCTAAAATTAAAAAAACGAAAGAAAAGTTTGAACTCACTGAAGAAAACGCAATTGATTTTTTCTTTAATTACAGTAAGGAATTAAAAGCTAACAAAGTAAAATTAACAACTTCTTTAGGCAGTTTTACTATACAATTATACGACAATGTTCCTTATCATAAAGCCAACTTTATTTACCTTACCAGAAAAGGGTATTTTGATAATACGCAATTTCATAGAGTAGTTAAAAACTTTATTATTCAAGGAGGAAATTCAGATAATAGAGCTACTTCTAAAAAAAGAAGCGAAATAGGCCGATATTTACTACCCCCCGATACTAGAAAAGGACACAAACACCATCGAGGAACAGTTTCCATGCCAAGTAGCGAGATTAATAACCCGCACATGCTTGCCTCTCCTTTTGAGTTTTTTATTGTAGTTACCAAACCAGGGTCTTATCATTTAGACGGAGAGTATACTCCCTTTGGAAAAATCATTCAAGGAATGGATATTGTAGATAAAATAAATAGCCAAGACGTTGGTAAAGGCGATTGGCCATCCATCAATATTTATATTAAAAAAGCGGAGGTAATAGAATAAATTCTCTACCTAGTTTTATATATATTAGGTAATGTAATATTATATTTTACCGCTATTATTCTTAACGTAATTATAGAGATTATAGCAAACATAAACACGTAGTCCGGTTTAATGGGAGTTAGCGATAATAAAAAATAAATACCTCCCCCAAGAATACATACCGTAGCATAAACTTCCTTTCTGAATATTACAGGAATTTCGTTACACAAAATATCTCTAATTACACCACCAAAACAAGCTGTAATAGTCCCTAATACAACACACATAATTGGCACCAAATTGGCAGAAATTCCTTTTTCTATACCAATTAAAGTATAAAACCCTATTCCAATAGTATCAAACAAAAAAAGAGATTTTCTTAAATATTTTAACTTATTTACAAAAATAATTGCAAAAACAACTGTAATAGCTATAATTACCATGTAAACCGGCTCTTTTATCCAAGTTACAGGAACATTACCAATTAAAACATCTCGTAAAGTTCCTCCGCCAACAGCGGTTACAAAAGCAATAATAAAGACTCCAAATAAGTCTAATTTTTTTTCCATGGCAACCAAAACACCAGAAATAGCAAAAGCTATTGTTCCTAATATATCTATGACGAAATAAAACATAGCGTAAAACTACTATTTATTTATCGCTTTGTTTATTTAAGAAATACTGCGCCTGAATGTTAGAAGATAAACTACGACTTCCAGAAATAGTAACGTTTACATTTACCCGAGAAAATGCTTTTTCAGAGTTATAACTTGTTGCATAGCAGCTACATGGTCTCCCCCTTCCCCTTCTTCTATTTTTATTCATAAGAAGCTCTAAAACAAGACCAGAAATTGCGCCACCCAAAGTAGTATACAGAACGTCATTATTATCCCAACGACCATAATCTGCTTTATCTATAGACTCTTTTACAAGCCCTGCTACCAAAGCACCTCCTACAGCACCTGCCCATGTCCAACGCATGTCTCCTCTAAAAATTTTGTTCGAGGTATATCCTCCTACTGCCCCTATTACCACTCCTGCCCCAAGGTGTTTCGGACTACTTGAATCCCAATCCTGCGCACTTAACTTACAAAGGAAGACCAATAAAAAACTCCATAAAAAAAGACTTTTCATACTTTTTTGATTTAATAGTGTAACCCCAAATATTAAGAGTATTTAAGTAATTCCATATTTTATTAAAATTAAAATACCTCTGACATATTCTGTCATTTACCTCAATTAGATTTGCAATATCAAAATAAAAAACAAATATTTATGACAAATGCAGTTAATTGGTTTGAAATACCCGTTAAAAATTACGAAAGAGCCAAAACTTTTTATTCTAACATTTTAAACTCCAAAATTGAAGATTACCCAATGCCTGGAGATGGAAAATATGGTGTTTTCCCATACAATACAGAGAGTAATTGCGTCGGTGGAGCTATAATAGAATCGGAAGGATATACCCCATCGACAGAAGGAGCCTTAGTGTACTTAAATGGTAGCGATGATTTAAGCATAGCACTAAACAAAGTAGAAAAAGCCGGCGGCAAAATTGTTATGCCTAAAACAGATATCGGAGAAAATGGTTTTATAGCACATTTCCTAGATACTGAAGGAAACAAAATAGCCATACATTCTATGGAATAATACCTAAAACTAAAAGATAGTAAACCCTATTTAGGTTTACTATCTTTGAATATAATGACACAATTATCCAGACTTATTGCTATTCTTACCCTTTTAAAATCTAAGCGAATTTTAACCGCTACAGAATTAGCTAATAAATTTAAAGTTAGCATAAGAACAATATACCGAGATATAAAAAAACTGATTGAGGCTGGTGTCCCCATAGTCACTATAGAAGGTAAAGGTTACACTCTAATGGATGGTTACACCGTTGCTCCTGTACAGTTTACAGAGAAAGAAGCCAACGCACTAGTTACCGCACAACATTTAATAAAAAAGAGTAATGATAGCTCTTTTGTTTTAGATTATGATGAGGCTCTCACCAAAATAAAGTCTGTTTTTAGGTCTTCTATCTTGGAAAAAAGTGAGCTTTTAAATAAAAAGATCCATGTTTTTGATACGCGACAAGAGAATATAGCAAGTAACTCTCTTTCTGAAATACAACTAGCCATAACGAATTACAATTACATTGAAATTAATTATAAAAAAGAAAACGACACAAACATATCATTTAGAAAAATAGAACCATATGCCATGTATTCTACCCAAAAAAAATGGATCTTAATTGCATGGTGTTATTTGCGTTTAGAATATAGAGCTTTTAGAGTAGATCGCATTCAGCATTTTAAAATACTTAGAGACACTTTTGAGGACCGAAAGTTTAATATTCAAACCTATTTTCAATCTTCACCTTACGATAACAAAAAGAAAACAAGAACTTTTACCAAAAAATGAACTTCCTAAAACACCAAATTCACTTTTTAGAAAGCATACAATGCGAATTACACAATATCCTAATAGATAAAGAAAGTACAGCGTACGATGCTTGCATTTTTAGTGTTAAAAACCAAATAGTAATTAGTCGAAAATCTAAAATTACGCCTAAAAAAGTTGGACAATTTGTTACTATTTGGAAACGAAACAAAGCTCAAATTACTACCCCATATACGCAAGAAGATAATTTCGACTACTTTATTATTCTTTGCGTGAATGCAGAAAAAAAAGGGCTATTTATTTTTCCTAAAGAAACTCTTATACAAAAGAGTATTATTAGCACACAAAAGAAAGAGGGAAAAAGAGGCATACGCGTTTATCCAAGTTGGGATTCACCAACTAGCCTTTTAGCCATGAAAACGCAAAAGTGGCAACAACAATATTTTATATTACTACCTGCCGAAACCACCAAAAAGGAACACTACAAAAAATTATTTTCCTAAAATAAATTTTCTTAATCATTTATTTATCGTAATATTGCAATATACAAATACAGAAAAAATGGGCTTAGCTAAATCAGAGATTTTTACAGACAAACAAAATGCAATTTCCACTTTTGCTAAAGTATTTGGTCACCCGGCGAGAGTTGCCATACTAGAACATCTTTTTGCTACAAACACTTGTATTTGTGGAGATTTAGTCGATGTAATAGGACTAGCTCAACCAACAATCTCTCAACATTTAAAGGAGCTAAAAAATGTAGGGTTAATTAAAGGAAATGTAGAAGGCACCAGTGTGTGTTATTGTATACATAAAGAAAACTGGAAAAGTATGAAGTCTGTAATCAATACATTTCTTGACCAAGATATTACTACCAAAACAGATTGTTGTTAAAAAAATTTATATACCTCTATTATAATATTGCAATAAAACAATATAACTATGAAATTATCCGAAATAAAAAAACATTTAACTTACTTAGAAAAAATTGCATTTGAACTCCCTAACGGACAATTAGTTCCGAAACATTTTCACGTAACCGAAATTGGAGAAGTGACAAAAAAATTTATTGACTGTGGCGGCACATTAAGACATGATAAAGTTATAAATTTTCAGCTATGGAATGCTAATGATTATAATCACAGACTATATCCGGAAAAATTAGTGCATATTATAGAATTATCTGAAAAAGTTTTAAAATTAGATGATTTAGATATTGAAGTTGAATATCAAGGGGAGACCATAGAGAAATTTGGATTAGATTTTGACGGAACTAATTTTTTATTAACTACCAAACAAACAGATTGCTTAGCCAAGGACAATTGTGGTGTTCCAGAAAATAAATCTAAAATTAATCTATCAGAACTTCAAACAACAAACAATACTTGCAACCCAAATTCTGGTTGTTGCTAAATTATAATATATAACAAATGCTTTACCCTGAAATAACAAAACAAATAGAGGCTTTAGATAGCAGTACTATTTCTGAAGAACGAAAAAATATTTTAACTCCTTTAATTACTTTTATCCAGAATAAAAAGAATAATAAGGATGATATAAGATTAAATTTCATTTGCACACATAACTCTAGAAGAAGTCATCTTTCTCAAGTATGGGCTCAGACTTTAGCTTCGCATTTTAATATTAAAAACGTTTTTTCTTACTCTGGAGGAACGGAAGCTACTGCCCTTTTCCCAATGGCAGCAAAAGCACTAGAAAATTCTGGATTTCGAATTAACACTATTTCAAATGAAAACAATCCTGTTTATAACATAAAGAATAGTCAAAATAACCACCCAATCATTGGATTCTCCAAAACTTACGACGATAATTTTAATCCGTCTTCAGAATTTGCAGCAATACTAACCTGCTCCAGTGCAGATAAAGGTTGCCCGTTTATTGCGGGTGCCGAGAAGCGTATACCTATCACATTTGAGGACCCTAAAGCTTTTGATAATACTCCGGAACAAGAAGAAAAATATTTAGAAAGAAGTATACAAATAGCCACAGAACTACATTATGTTTTTTCTGAGGTTAAATAGGATTTATTAAAATGCAAAAAAAATTAAGTTTTTTAGATAGCAAATTAACTCTTTGGATTTTTATTGCTATGATATTAGGAGTTGGTTTGGGACATTTTTTTCCGTCTATACCAAATCATATTAATTCGGTGAGCTCAGGAAGCACTAATATCCCAATTGCTATTGGGTTAATATTAATGATGTATCCTCCATTAGCAAAAGTAAACTACCAACTTTTACCTAAAGTTTTTAAAGATGTAAAAGTCTTATCAATTTCGTTAATTCTTAATTGGATTATTGGTCCAGTTCTAATGTTTATACTAGCTATTACCTTTTTAAAAGACTATCCTGAATATATGGTTGGTCTAATTTTAATAGGATTAGCCAGATGTATTGCTATGGTTTTAGTCTGGAATGATTTAGCGGAAGGTAGTAGCGAATATGGAGCCGGTTTAGTTGCACTTAATAGTATTTTTCAGGTTTTTGCCTATAGTTTTTATGCTTGGTTATTTATAACCATATTACCCCCTTACTTTGGTTTTGAAGGAGCAATAGTAAACATCTCTATAAATACTGTTGCAGAAAGTGTAGCAATTTATCTAGGAATTCCTTTTATATTAGGTATTCTAAGTAGATTCTTATTAGTACGATTAAAAGGAGAAGAATGGTATACCCAAAAATTTATACCGACTGTTTCTCCTATGACATTAATAGCTTTATTATTTACTATCATAGTAATGTTTTCCCTAAAAGGAGAACTCATAGTAAAAATTCCTATGGATGTTTTAATAATTGCAGTACCACTTTTAATCTATTTTACACTAATGTTTGGAATCGGTTTTTTTACGAGTAAATTGGCTGGTGCTAATTACGCAAAAAATGCAGCTATTTCTTTTACTGCAGCTGGTAATAACTTTGAGCTTGCAATAGCTGTTGCCATTGCTGTTTTTGGATTAAATTCTGGGCAAGCATTTGCAGGTGTTATTGGCCCCCTGGTAGAAGTACCAGCCTTGATACTATTAGTTAAAGTGGCATTTGCATTAAAGAAAAAATTCTATACGTAACACTCTCTTTTTCTTTAGGTTTTTATCAAAGTATTCTTTCTTACTAACATATGCAACCAGCGTATTTTTAGTTTTTTAGATATTATGTTATACTTAAACAATAAATACAACGTTTAAAAAAGGTGTAAATTAATTCTTACATTTAAGAGCTATTACTAACTTTCGAATCTATTAATGATAACAGTACCTAAACATATTAACGAAATAGAAAGGTTAAATGCTTTAAGGTCATATGCCATATTAGATACCCCTCCGCAATTAGAGTTTGATAATCTTACTAAAATGGCATCCGAAATATGCCAAACACCTATTTCATTAATAAATTTTGTTGATGCAACTAGAGTTTGGTCTAAGTCCAATTACGGATTGGAAGTTACGGAAGCCCCAAGAGAAAAGACATTTTGCACCCATGTAATAAACAATAAGGATGGCTTATTTATTATCCCAGATTCTAGGGTAGATATTCGTTTTAAACGAAACCCATATGTTGAAGATTATCCGAATATTGTTTTTTACGCCTCTTTTCCTATACTGAGCAAAGACGGCATCCCTATAGGGAATCTTTGTGTTATAGATAACATTCCAAGAAAACTCACACAACAACAAATTGATTCGCTCAAGGTTTTAACGGATCAAGCAATGCATCTTTTAGAGTACCATAAAAGCAAAAAGATAAATTTAGAGTTAGAAGAAAAAAACAACGAATTAGAGAGCTTTGCATATATTGCTGCCCATGATTTAAAAGCTCCATTAAATAATATATACTCCTTATCTTCTTTATTATCTGATATGTATTTAAACAAATTGGACGAAGACGGCATAACCATTATAAACCATATAAAAAACTCCTCTAATAAACTAAAAGAACTAATTAATGGGGTTTTAGAATATAGCAAAAGTCCCGACATCTTAAAAACCACAAAATCTCATGTAAAAATTTCTCATTTACAAGAAGAACTTATTGAGCTACTAAGTTTCAACAATACCATATCCCTAACAATAAATTCTGAATTAAATACTATTTACACCAATAAGTCTGCCCTTGATCAAATACTATTAAATCTTATAGAAAATGCTATAAAGTATAACGATAAGGATAAAACCAAAATTAGTATTGGCGTTTCTGAAGAAAATGAAAAATATCTTTTTTACGTTCAAGATAACGGACCCGGTATAGCTAAAAACCAACAAGAAAAAATTTTCGATATTTTCAAAACTATATCCAGTAAGGATAAATATGGACAAAAAGGTAATGGGATCGGACTAGCTACTGTAAAAAAATTAATTGAAAAAATGGGTGGAAAAATCCATATTAAATCTAACGAAGGAGAAGGATGTAAGTTTGTTTTTAGTATTAATAAAAACTAATTTTTAAATTTTCTAGGGAGTTAAAATACCTCCATTCGCCGCTACTTTATTTTGCGCTTGGTTAAATTCCATCACCATAGTATCTATAATTTCTTTCACTGATTTTATGTCTGTAATCAATGCTGATACCTGCCCTATTTCTAATTCACCTTCTTCCAAATCCCCCTCGAACATACCTTTTTTTGCCCGTGCTCTCCCCAACACCGCTTTCAGTTTTTCAACCGTGGCCCCTGAACGATAAACCTCTTGGACATCTTTATAAAACTTATTTTTTAACAAACGGACCGGTGCAAGCTCCTTTAAAGTTAATTCTGTATCTCCTTCCTTAGCATCTACAACCATTTCTTTAAAATTTATGTGCGAAGATGCTTCATGACTAGCAACAAATCTACTTCCAACCTGCACTCCATCTGCTCCTAAAACCATAGAAGCCAACATCGCCTCTCCGGTTGCTATTCCTCCAGCCGCTATAATAGGAATACGTATGTATTTTTTTACTAAAGGAATCAAGGTTATCGTGGTAGATTCATCTCTTCCATTATGGCCACCTGCTTCAAAACCTTCCGCCACTATAGCATCTACTCCAGCTTCTTGTGCTTTTAAAGCAAATTTAAGGCTACTAACTACATGTATTACTTTTATTCCTTTTTCCCTTAATAATGGAGTCCATACCTTTGGATTACCAGCAGATGTAAAGACTATTTTCACCTTTAAATCTATAATTATCTTAAATATTTCTTCCAGATTAGGATACAACATCGGTACATTAACCCCAAATGGTTTATCCGTTGCCTCTTTACATTTAATAATATGTTTTTTTAGAACATCTGGATACATACTACCAGCACCAATAACCCCTAACCCGCCTGCATTGGAGACGGCAGACGCCAAACGCCAACCACTAGCCCAAATCATTCCGCCTTGAATAATTGGATATTGAATTCCAAACAAATCAGTTATTCTATTCTTCATAATTTGAAATTATATTTTTTTTTAGATTGACTACGAAATTACCCCAGACCCTAACAATTCATCTTCCATATACCAGGCTACAAATTGTCCTTCCGTAATTGCAGATTGCGGCTCTACAAAATCTACATACAACCCATTAGACACTCTAACTATGATAGCCTCTTCTAAGACCTGTCTGTAGCGTATTCGAGCTTTTAGCGTAAGAGATTCTCCAATTTTTAAAGCTAAATCTGGTCGCACCCAATGAATTTCTTCAGCCGAAACAAACAGAGTATTTCTATATAGACCAGGGTGGCTTTTTCCTTGCCCTGCATAAATGACATTTTCTTCAACGTCTGTATCAATTACAAACAACGGCTCCTTAGTTCCACCAACATCCAATCCTTTTCTCTGCCCTTTTGTAAAATAGTGAGCGCCTTGATGTTCTCCTACTTTTTTTCCTTCAGAAACTGTATACATGGGCTTCTCCGAAGAAAAGTATAATTTATCCTCCATAGTATTAAAGCCCGCAACTTCTCTTGTATAAAAAGGGTGCGTACTAGGAATTTCCACAATTATTCCTTTTTTAGGCTTTAATTTTTGTTGTAAAAAATCTGGCAACCTCACCTTTCCTATAAAACAAAGTCCTTGAGAATCTTTTTTATCTGCAGTAATTAAATTCATTTTTGCTGCAATTTCTCTTACTTCGGGCTTTTGTAATTCCCCAATAGGAAATAATGTTTTAGATAACTGTTCTTGAGAAAGTTGACATAAAAAATAAGACTGATCCTTATTACCATCTTTTCCCGCTAAAAGCTGAAAAGTCTCAGTACCATCTTCATTTTTAATAATACCCTTTCTACAATAATGCCCTGTTGCAACATAATCAGCTCCGAGTTGCATTGCAATTTTCATAAAAACATCAAATTTAATTTCTCTATTACAAAGCACATCTGGGTTCGGTGTTCTTCCCATTTCATATTCATGAAACATATAATCTACAATCCGCTCCTTATACTCCCCACTTAAATCAACAGTCTGAAACGGAATACCGAGTTTTTCGGCCACTATAAGAGCATCATTACTATCTTCTAACCATGGACATTCCTCAGATATAGTAACAGTATCATCATGCCAATTTTTCATAAACAACCCTATAACATCGTACCCCTGCTCCTTTAACAAATAAGCTGCTACGCTAGAATCCACACCACCAGAAAGGCCTACTACTACTTTTTTCATTTTATCAATATATCAACTGCAAAAATACAAAATTAGAAGTGAGCCATATTTTAAGAAAAAAACAATAAATTAGGTTTTGTTTAATTTTTTATTATATTTGTTAAACAAAATATATTAATCGAAATAGTTATAATATATTGAAAAACATATAATTACATAACCATTTATTTATTTAGTTTAACAATTAATCAAAATTAATAAACAAAATTTAAATCCCTAACTATGAAAAATTTTAGAAAATTTAAAAGCTTTTTAACACTCCTCTTCTTTAGTCTCGCAATATTCTCCTGCGACAAAAATGATGACACCCCAACCATTAAAACGAATGAAGTTAGCATAACCGCCACAGCACAAGCAACGGATGCATTAAATTCTTTAGTCGCCGCATTAATACAAGCAGACGCGGGTTTAGTGGAAGCTCTAAATGACGAAACAGCAACGTACACTGTTTTTGCCCCAACAAATAACGCATTTACTAGTTTATTAGAAAGCCTAGACAACTATAACTCTTTAGAAGATTTTGACACAGAAGAAGAAAAAGTATTACTCGCTCAAATTCTTAAATATCATGTTATTGCAGATATTGCAGCTAAATCCACTGATCTTAGTGATAACCAAATGATTACAACTCTACAAGGAGAAGATGTAATTATAAACTTAGATACGTCTTCAGTATCTATTACAGACAAAACTAGCACGGAAGCAACTGTTACAGCTGTAGATATTATGGCTTCAAATGGCGTAGTTCATTTAATAAATAAAGTTCTTTTACCTCAGGAAGTGATTGATGCATTAAATACAACTGGTAACCTAGTAAGCATTGTTGTAGAAACCGAACCTCTATCTATTTTAGAGGCTGCAGTTATTAAAGCAGATCTTGTTGACACATTATCTAGCGATGGACCTTTCACTGTATTTGCCCCTACAAATGATGCCTTTTTAGCTTTATTAGATGCTTTAGGTGATAATTATAATAGTCTTGACGATTTTGATACCACAGAAGAATTAGAATTACTAAAAAATATTTTATTATACCATGTAATTCCAAATGCCACAGTAATGGCTGCAGACTTAACCGCTGGTGATGTAAATACGGCGTTTACAAATAACTCTATAACTATTATAGATAATCAAGGAACATTTACTTTAGGAGACGCTTCTGATACAGACACAAACATAACCGGAACAGATATACTAGCTTCTAATGGTGTTGCCCACACTATAGACAAAGTTCTTCTACCGCAAGCAGCAATAGATTATGTAGCAACTTTAAACTTAAAAACAATAGTTGAATTAGCGGTCGAAACTAACGATTTAAGTATTCTTGTTAGCACATTACAACAAGCAGATGCCGGATTAGTAGATACCCTTTCTGGTGATGGACCATTTACAGTTTTTGCACCTACAAATGATGCCTTTACCGCATTATTAGAAAGTTTAGGTGATGAATATAATACCGTTGCAGACTTTGACACTGACGAAGAAAAAGCTCTACTTGTTAAAATCCTCACCTATCACGTAATTGGCAATACGACTGCTCTTTCTACAGATTTAACAGACCAACAAGAGATTACAACACTACAATCAGAAAAAATAACTATTGGGTTAACTGGTGGGGTTTACATAAATGATGCTACAGACACACCTGCTCAGGTAACTACTGCAGACATTATAGCTAGTAATGGTGTGGTACATATTATAGACAAAGTATTATTACCACAGGAGGTTTTAGATATTCTTAATCCAAATATTGTACAAAAAGCGCAAAGCGTACCAGATTTAAGCCTCTTAGTTGATGCACTTATACAAGCAGATGCAGGTTTGGTAGAAACTTTAAGCGGAGACGGACCATTTACAGTTTTTGCACCAACTAACGACGCATTTGCGGCTCTTTTAGATATTTTAGGAAATGAATATAACAGTTTAGCTGATTTTGATACCGCGGAAGAAAAAACAATCTTAACAAAAATACTAACATACCATGTTGTTTCAGGAGCAGCTGTACAATCCTCAGATTTATCCAACCACCAAGAAATAATTCCATTACAAGGAGAATCCATTTTCGCACTAGTACATAATGGCGTTGGATTACGGGATAAAACATCAACTGACGCAAATGTAACTGCTGCAGATGTTATTACTAGCAATGGAGTTGTTCATATAATAGACAAAGTTTTATTACCACAGGAAGTTCTTGACGCATTAGGGCATTAATTAAACACCCTGAGTAATATTAGGTTGCAAACCCTTATTCTTGTTTTCATAGAGCAATTTTAAGGGTTTTGCTATTTCGTAAACATACTCATTAGTGCCAAAATACAAAACCACAAAAGCAAACAAATACTCTTAATTCTTATTAAAGAGTAAGAAAAAACTTTCTTTATTTATTGAATATGAGATAGTTAAAAAACACATACAACACAACTAAGATAATTAACATACAAAAAAGTCGGTTTGGCAACTATATCTTTTTTTTGCTTACAAACAGTTGCATCTTTGAAATCCCAAATCTTACCATAGATACCAACCCAAAAAACAAAATGCCCAGATTTTTATAATCTGGGCATTTTTTATTTCAATTATTATGTCTTACTATTTTTTCTTTTGAGCTTCTGCTTGCTCCATCATTTCGCGCATTTTCTTCTGAAATTTATTTTCCTTTTTAGGTTTGGTTTTATTTTCCTGTATTTGAGCATGAATTTTAGCATCATCTAAAATAAACTTCTTAATAACTAACATAATACCAATAGTAATTAGATTAGATACAAAATAATACAAACTCAATCCACTGGCGTAGTTATTAAAGAAAAACAACATCATAAATGGCATTAAATACATAATAAATTTCATATTAGGCATGCCAGGTTGTTGTGGCATATTTTGCCCAGTAGTCATCTGCATATAAAAGAATATTGCAATAGATGCTAATATTGGAAACAAACTAATATGATCCCCATAGAATGGTATAGAAAATCCATCAGGAAATTGATAGATAGTATCAAAAGAAGAAAGGTCATCTGCCCATAAAAATGATTTTTGCCTTAAAGCAAATGACGTTGGAAAAAACATAAACAAGGCATAAAATATTGGCATTTGAATAAACGCTGGTATACAACCACTCATAGGGCTCACCCCAGCTTTATTATAAAGCTTCATAGTTGCTTGTTGCTTTTTCATTGCATTGTCCTTGTATTTTTCTCCAAGCTCTGTAATTTCTGGCTTTAACACCTTCATTTTAGCTTGAGACAAATATGACTTATAAGTAACTGGTGACATTGCCAAACGTACTAAAATAGTCATTACAACAATAGCTATCCCATATGGTAAGAAAGAACTTAATAAGGAATAAAACGGTGTGAAAATATATCTATTAATCCATCCAAAAATCCCCCAACCAAAAGGTATTGAATCTTCCAAACCAAGCTCTTTATACTGCGATAACACTTTCACATCTGTAGGTCCGTAATACCAGTTTAAGCTTTCCGAAATTTCACCACCTTCTATATTTAAAGGTACTACAGAAGCATACTCTTTAGTAAATTTATCTGTTTTATTTTCTTCCTCAACTAAATTTAATGAGTTTAAATCGGCACTTTTAAAAGTACTATTGTTAGCTAAAATAGAACTGAAGAAATGCTGCCTATAAGACAACCACTTAACATCCTCTTCTTTTTCATCATCGTCTCCACTTTCTGACAACTTACTTATTTTACCATCTTCGTGATTATAGGTTAACCTAGTATACCTATTTTCATATTGTATACTTTTAGAATGGCGAATTCCTTTTAATTTCCAAGTAAGCTTTACGGGCTGACTAGTATTAATTACTCCGTTTAACCCTTGAGATCTTACCGCAAAATCAATTAGGTAATCTCCTTGTTTCATTTCATAACGATATTCTAAAAATTGATTAGCTGAAACTTTGGCTTTCATAGAAAGCACAGAAGAACCATTATTCTCTGTTAATGTAGGCTCAAAATATAAATCTTGTGTATTTAAAACCCTATTATCTGATGTAGAAAAATTTAAACCAAAAGAAGCATTACCGTCCTTTACTAAATAAACAGGTATAGAATCATAGGTAACAAAATTTTTCATTTTTGCCTCTATAATTTGCCCTCCTTTATTACTTACTTTTAAGTAAACTAAATCGTTTTGAAGTTCTGTAACCCCATCAGAAGGTGCAGTAAATCCAAAAGCACCAATCGTACTTTTATAATTAGCCACTGCTGTAGAATCTTGTAAATTTATTACAGATGCCTTAGATTCTTGTTCTTTAGTTACTTCTTGATTTTGAGATTCTTCTTTTGCCTCTAAGAGTTCTTGCTTAGCTTTTTGAGCTTCCAACTCTTCCTGAGTTGGTCTATTTTGGTAAAACATGAAAAGGAGAATTCCAAAAATAAGTACAAAGCCAATAATAGATTTTACATCTAGTTTCTTTTCTTCCATAAGGATAACCTAATTATTATTCGGTATTTAATTGCTAATACCTAAAAGCAAATATATGTCCAATTGTATTTTTTATGCCATTGTGGCATAAATTATTCTTTTTTATGACGCAAAGCTGCCTTTACGAACCCCACAAATAGAGGATGCGGATTAGCTACTGTACTTTTATATTCAGGATGGTATTGTACGCCTATAAACCAAGGGTGGTCCGCTAATTCCACAATTTCTACTAAACCTGTTTCTTTATTTATTCCAGAAGCTATTAAACCGACTTCTTCTAGTTTAGATTTATAATCATTATTAAACTCATATCTATGACGATGTCTCTCTTCTATATCCAACTGATTATTGTACACTTTAGAAACCAAACTATTATCCTGCAGATTACAATCCCAAGCTCCTAGACGCATTGTTCCACCTTTATTTGTAATAGTTTTTTGTTCTTCCATTAAGTTAATTACTGGATTAGAGGTCTTTTCATCCATCTCAGAAGAATTTGCATCAGCCAATCCTAAAACATTCCTAGAGTATTCTATAACTGCCATTTGCATCCCTAAACATATTCCTAAAAAAGGAATACCTTGTTCTCTTGCATATTGCACAGCTTTTATTTTTCCTTCTATACCCCTTTCTCCAAATCCTGGTGCAACCAAAATACCATCTAAACCTATAAGCTTACTTTCAAAATTACTTTTGGTCAAGTGTTCTGAATGAACAGATTTTACAATTACACGAACCTCATTCACAGCTCCGGCATGAATAAAAGCCTCCAAAATAGACTTATATGAATCTTGTAATTCTACATATTTACCTATTAAACCAATAGTAACTTCATTTTGTGGATTTTTATGCTTTCTTAAAAAATCTTTCCAATGAGTTAAATTTGGCTCAACGGTATCTGGCAAAGCAAGTCTTTTTAAAGTTACCGTATCCAAACCTTCTTGTTGCATTAAAATCGGAACATCATAAATAGTAGATGCATCTATAGACTGTATTACAGCCTCTCTTTTAACATTACAAAAAAGTGCTAGTTTCTTTTTTATATCGTCTGATATCTCATGTTCAGTTCTACAAACTAAAATATCTGCCTTAATACCACTCTCCATTAAAGTTTTAACTGAGTGTTGCGTTGGCTTTGTTTTTAATTCACCTGCTGCAGAAAGATATGGCACCAACGTTAAATGAATTACAATACCGTTATCATCTCCCAGCTCCCACAACAACTGCCTTACAGCTTCAATATATGGTAAAGACTCTATATCTCCAACTGTACCGCCAATCTCAGTAATTACAATATCGTAATCCCCAGATTTTCCTAATAGCTGTATACGATGTTTTATCTCATTGGTAATATGCGGAACAACTTGTACTGTTTTTCCTAAAAATTCCCCTCTTCGCTCCTTCTCAATTACACTTTGATAAATTCTTCCTGTAGTAACATTATTCGCTTGCGATGTTTTAACATTTAAAAAACGCTCGTAGTGCCCTAAATCTAAATCTGTTTCTGCCCCGTCATCTGTTACATAGCATTCTCCATGCTCATAAGGATTTAAAGTCCCTGGATCAACGTTAATATATGGGTCTAATTTTTGTATAGTAGTCCTATAACCACGTGCTTGAAGTAATTTTGCAAGAGAAGCTGCAATTATCCCTTTCCCAAGAGAACTAGTAACCCCACCGGTTACAAAAATGTATTTAGTCTGTGACATGAAGCGTTAGGTTGATTTCTTAACGCAAGCAAAAATACAAATTGATACTTGATATTATAGTGAATCCTTGGGAAAATCTTTCTGAATTTTATGAATAAGGGATTCTAGCCCATTTACTTTTATTTCTAACATAGCCTGCAATAAGTCTCCCAATTTTCCTTCAGGAAATCCTTTTTGCTGAAACCATATGTAATATGGCTCTGGCAAATCTACCAAGTAACGCCCTTTATATTTTCCAAAAGGCATTCGATAATGCGCCAATTCTACTAATTTCTTTTTATCTGGTTCTATTTTCATTTTCTTTTTTATTACCATATCTTTATTCACGTACAAAATACATTTATTGCTATTTGCTACAGTAAAAAATACAGTAAAAAACTACAAACCAGTAAATTAAACACATGAAAAGAAGAACATTTATTGGCACCTCTGCCGCTGCATCTGTTGGGTTAATAGCCTGCAAAACTGCAAATGGACAGGATAAAAAGCAAGATATGGGATTTAAACTCAAAAACAACATAAACCACAGCGTTTGTCATTGGTGTTTTAAAGATATTCCTTTGGAAGATTTTTTAAAGACCTTAAATGAACTTGGTGTTAAGGCGGTTGACCTAATGGGACCAGAAGAATGGCCTTTGTTAAAAAAATACAACATTCATAGTGCTATGTGTAATGGAGCAGAAATTGGACTTACAAAGGGCTGGAATAACCCTAAATACCACGAGACGCTTATTAAAAATTACACTGACATTATTCCGAAAGTAGCAAAAGCAGGCTACACCAATCTTATTTGTTTTAGCGGCAATAGAGACGGAATGGATGACCAAACTGGTTTAAAAAATTGTGTAGAAGGACTAAAACAAATAATGCCATTAGCTGAGAAGCATGGCGTAGTTTTACAAATGGAACTTTTTAACCAAATTAACCACCCGGACTATATGTGCGATACTTCTGCTTGGGGAATTGAATTATGTAAAGCCTTAGGTTCTGAAAACTTTAAATTGTTATATGATATTTACCATATGCAAATTCAAGAAGGAGATATTATTCGCTCCATACAAGACAATCACCAATACTTTGGACACTACCATACCGCTGGCGTTCCTGGAAGGCACGAAATAGATGAAAGTCAAGAATTGTACTACCCAGCAATTATGATAGCTATTTTAGCTACTGGCTATAAAGGATATGTTGCTCAAGAATTTATCCCTGCACGAGAAGGAAAATTAGATTCTTTAAAACAAGGCTTTTTAATTTGTGATGTTTAACTTATATAATGATCATGAAATCAATTGCAAAAATAATTTTGTTTTATTTTGCAGTAAATGTTTTAACAGCTTGTGTATAGGAAGATGCTAGTTTTTATGAGGCATCTACCAATTCCAATAATAAAGATAAAAAAGAACAAGATATTTCCTCTGAAATAAAAAACGCAACAAACGCCAGTTCAGGAGCAATTAGTTTATGTGCTGGCGGAGCTTAAAATTTAAAATAACAAGCGCTTATATCCATTATTATATGTGCTTGTTTTTTTAACCATATACTTTAAATTTTTATTAAAAGCATATTACTAAATATCAGATAGCCTTCTAAGAAACTCTTCTTTTCTTCGTACAGCAACTTCTACATAAGCACCCTCTTTCATTAAAGCATACCCTCCCTTGCCCTTTACATATTTATCTACCATCAATAAATTAATTAAATGAGAATGATGTGTTCTAAAAAAATTATGCGCCTCCAAAAGGTTTTCAAAATATTTAAGGCTTTTGGCTACTGTTATTTTCTTATTCCCTTTAAGGTATATGTGCGTATAACTAGTATCCGATTGACATCGGATTATATTCAAAATATCAATGAGCGTTAAACCTTCTACTGTAGGCACAGCAATTTTCTTTAAACCACTATTCTTTTTCTCTTCTAAATTATGAAACAATACTTCCATTTTTTTAGATAGTTCTTTCAGAGAAGATTTTTGCCTTAACTTTTCAATTGCTTTATCAAACTCTTCTCCATCTATCGGCTTTAAAAGATAATCTAAAGCTGAAAACTTAAATGCCTCAATAGCATAATTATCATAAGCAGTTGTAAATATGATTTCAAAATTTATAGCAGAAAGTTGTTTTAATAAGTCAAAACCGGTTTGCTCGTATATCTGAACATCCAAAAAAACTACATCTGGCAATTCCTCTTCAATACTAACCTTTGCCTCTTCTACCGTTGCAACTACTTTAACCACAGTAATACTATTAACATACTTTAAAAGTAGTTTTAAAAGTCTATCAACACAATGCTGTTCATCATCTACAATAATTGCTCTTATCATATATTTAAAATCTTAACTCTAATGGCAATTTTATTTCAACCCTTACACCCTCTTCTTTATCTACAATTGCAACACTACTTTTGGAACTTTTAAGTTGATTAAGAATAGCTAATCTATTTTTTGTGATTTTCACCCCCATTGATGTGTGGCTTGATAATTTACCAAGCATATTTTTTCTTCCAACTCCATCATCATCAACACTACAAATAACTACCTCACCTTGTTTACAAAAATCTATTTGTATATTTCCTTCTCCTTTTTTTGGGGCTATTCCATGCCAAATACTATTTTCTATAAATGGTTGTAAAATAAGAGGAGGCAACATTGTGTTTTCCAAATCAATATCTTTATCTATGTGAAATACACATTTTATTTTTTCTTTCAATCTTAAAGACTCTATTTCTATATACAAACGAGTTAACTCTAAATCCTCTTCTAAGCTTATTCGTTTCTTCTCTGAACTTTCCAGAATCGCACGCACTAATTTTGAAAATTTTATTAGATATTCACTCGCCGTTTCTATATCATTTTTTGCCATATAATCTCCTATAGAATTCATGGCATTAAAAATAAAATGAGGATTCATTTGAGATTGCAAGGCTTTTAATTCTGTTTCAGCAACCTTAGCTTTAAATTCTGCAATGCTTTTTTGTTCCATTGCATCTCTTTTTCTTTTATATAAAAAATAACCAATTATAGACACTAAAAACACCCCAAATGCAACTAACAAGAATACATTTTTGATTAATATTTCTTTTTCAATTTTAGCCTTAGAAATAACCTCTTTTTGATTATAAATAGCTTTAAGTGAATCTTTTTCTTTTCTATACTTATACGTTGTTTCTATACGAGCAATTTCTTCCTTTTTCTCCACAGAATAGAAACTATCTCTCATTACAAATGCTTTGATTTTAGTTTCATAAGCTTTTTTATAACGACCTACACTTGCATTAATCTTAGAAATTTTTTCTAAACTTCTATACTGAGCTTCAATATTGTTTACTTGTTCTGCATACGTTAAAGCTTTTTGATAATGAGATTCTGCTAAAACATAATCTTTATTAATATTTAAGTAACATAGACCTAAATAATTATGCACCTCAGACAAATTATTACTATTCTTAAATTTCTCATAAATAGTTTTAGTTTGCAAAAAGTAAGGAAGTGCTTTACTATATTCTAAATCATCTGCATAGACCCCTCCAATATTCGTAAGCGCATTAGCAACCCCTCGTTCATTATTAATTTTCTTCATTATCTCAAAAGCCGACTTAAGCTGCTCTATTGCTTTTTTCTTATTTCCTTTCTCCTTATATATTGAACCAATATTAGCCAATGTATTAGCCAAACCTTCAGAAAAATCTATTTTTGCATAGATTTTTTTTGCCTTTTCATAATATTCCATCGACAGGCTTAACTTATCAAGCCTAGTATATAACAAACCAATGTTATTACACATATTAGCATAACTCATGCCATTCGACAAACCCAAATTTTCATAAATTTCAGACGCTTCTAAATAACTATCCACCGCATCTGGATATGCTGAGAGATACATTTGATTAACACCAATACTATTAAGCATTTTCGCCATTAAAAGACTATCCTTTTCTTCTTTAAATACCTCATAAGCTTGCCTATTATTTTCAATAGCTTTTATATAATTTGATTGATTAAAATATACCAATCCTTTATTATACACTAATCTGGCAACTGCTTTTTTATTATTTTCTTGATTATGGATTTCAATGGCCTTATCGTATAACTTAATAGCTAAAGAATCTTCTCCTTTTGCGCTATGATTATGGCCTTTATGAGAATAAGCAGTTGCCAATTTTGAAAAATCTTTTATTTCTTTAGCCAGTGAAATAGCCTCCTTTGCAACCTCTATACCTTTTTCCGGATTAATTGCATAATAAAAATACCCTAACTCATTTAATGCAATAAGTTTTACAGAATCTTGCGGATGATAATTTTTTAAAAAAAGCTCTAATGAATCAATTTTTTTCTGCTGACTAACTCCAAAAAAAAAGAAGAAAAATAGTATGGTAGTCAAAAAACTTGTTTTCATAAATTATATCAGAATATGTAGGGGGAGGTGGTTTTTCAAATGTAATAGTTTTGCGCCATAACTTTTACATAAACACTTACTATTTAATAAAATTCATTTAAAGCAATAAAAAAATAACTTCCTTAAAATCAGTCAATAAAACAGTTATAATTCATTTCCACACACTAATCTTCCAAATGAACGCATTTAACAAACGTGCATCTGTTTCTCATAGAAGGAACACTATTTTTGAATTACAACTAAAAAAATACGGAAAATGAGAGTTCTACCACTATACGCTCTGTTATGCATGTTTTTAAATATAGGGTTAGTACATAGCCAAGACAATACAAATACTAACGGAATAAAAGAGATTGATAATGCCAACAAAACCATAGAAAATGCAAACTCTTCTATAAAAAGCACAAACCAGTCCGTAAAAAATACTGTCGATAGTTCTAAAGAAACTATAGCAACTATCGGCTCCCTTTTTGGCTCTAAAAAGAACAAAGAAAATAAAAAAAGTGAAGACATTGTTCTTATAACTGTGCAGCAGGTTAGTTATGACACGGAGCAACTAAATTCCTTATACAGCCGTATTACAAAAAGTAAAGGAGTTAAAAAACCAATTAAAAAATTTAGTAAAGGAACAGCACTGATAACAGTCAATTACAAAGAAACTGCAGATATGTTATGGCAAAGCATTCCTAAGCAAGAACGAAAATTTTTTAAAATGGTAGAAATCTCCGATAGCAATATCGTTGTTCAATTTTATGAGGACAATTAACCAATCACTAAAACCACTAAAATTCATGAAAAAACCTTTTACAATTATTGCGTTCATCGCGGTAAGTTTTATTTTTATTAACTGCTCTAAAAGTGACCCTTTAGGAATACTCGACAGTCTCGATGCTATAGAATGTGCTAATAAATTAGCAAAAATACAGGATGACGATTCTGATGATTGCGAGGAAGTTGAAAAAGTAATAAAAGAAATAGAAAAATCTTGTGGAAATTTTTTAACAGAAGAAAACAAAGCGGATATAGCTACTCTAAGAGATGCGTGTAACAATTAAAAATTCCTTAAAATGATTAAAAAAGCTTTATTTATTACCATATTCAGTATCTCTATATTTACCTATTCTCAAGAATTTAATGTCGGCACGAACAATATTAATTTAGGAATAGGTTTTGGAGGTAATTTTGGAAATTACACCACATCTTCGCAAAGTCCAGGATATAGTATTACATATGAAAGAGGAATCTGGGAAGTTCCAGGACCAGGAGTTGTATCTCTAGGGGCCTATTTAGGAACCAAAACCTATAAATACAATTACACTTTAGGAAATGACAAATGGAACTACACCATTATAGGAATCCGCGGAGCATACCATTACAATGGATTAAAAATTAACAACTTAGATGTTTACGGAGGTCTAATGGCGTCTTATAATATCTTATCTTATAGTGGTGCTGGCAGCTTTAACAACAAACCAAGTGCAACTGGATTTGTAGGTGGCAGATGGTACTTCTCTGACACTTTTGCGGCTTTTGCGGAGGCTAGTTATGGTGTTGCTTATATAACACTAGGAGCTTCTATACGATTTTAAAAATAAACAACCTCATCCAAGGATAAGAGGTATAATGCAGTAACACTTTGCATTACTTCAACCTAAGAATCGGGGAAATAAGTCCAATAGGTAATAGTCCTATGATTTACAAATATTCTTCTTTAAAATATATAACGACAAACATTTTAAAGAAGAATATTTAGTTAGAAAAGAATACTATTTTAAGGCTTTTTCTATTTTAACTTTCCAAAGACTTTGTTTTTCTCTGTCTCTAGAAAAATTCGTTTCTTCATCGTATTTATTCTGAAATACATTTAACTCCTCGACCACTTCATTATATATCTTCCGAACTTCTGCTTTCACGTTTTTCGAATACTCTTTTGCATTAAGGCGTTTTTTTAGTTTACGAGCATAAAGTTCTGAAATATCAAAATGCAATTGCTCATGACCTAAAATTACAGAATCGCAAACAGAAGGTTTATACCAAGACTTTTGAGGGTAAAAAAATGTAGTCACCTTAAAGTCAACTTGCATTTTATCACCCACCTGAATAGCTGAGTATCTATACGTTATTCCACTGGCAGTTGTTGCTGCGACTCTATCACTCAAAGGCGGTTTTCCTTTAAAATCCTCCCAAGTTAACTTAGTATTCTTTTGCCAAATAATAGTATCGTATTCTTGAGCATTTACAAAACCAATACTCCATACAATTACAAGTATGTATTTTACAACACCCAATTAAAAGTTATATTTTTCTCGATATCTGGATGCAAACTATAATGAACAGGGCAAGTATTTGCTGTATTAATTAGAATTTTACGTTCCTTTTCTCCAGTATTTGAAGGCAATTTTAGTCCTACATCTATTTTTGTTATACGTCTTGGACTAGCACTCATATATTTAGTTACTTCTGCCATAGAGTTTTCTAAATTAACCCCCAGATCATGCGCTTTAATCCCCATCATTGTTAGGATACAACTAGCTAAACCAGTAGCAACAGTATCCGTAGGAGAAAATGCCTGACCCAAACCATTATTGTCAATCGGAGCATCTGTAATAAAAGTATCTCCCGAACGCAAATGAACACAATTTGTCCTAAGAGATCCTGTATAAGTAACTTTTGATGTAGCCATCTAAAATATCTATTATTTTATTTGCTTAACTCTCATATCGTCTAAAGACATAATATAAGCTGCATTATTCTGATAACCGGACATTCTTTCTTTTACGTAATTAAATCCATTTCCATTATACTCCGTATGACCAATAGAATTACTTGCTTCTATTAAACTATTCTTATACGCAAGTTTTAACAACAAATCATATGTTAAATCGAAACCACGAACTGCATAGCGATCTGGTGTTTCGCCAAATCTTTTTTCATATCTCTTTACAAAAGAATTTTTAGAAACCTCTCTATAAGCAGACGGGTATGTAAACTTTAATTTAGATAAGTGCGAACTAGATATAACATCATTATCAAAAGCATTATTCTTATTTGTAGTAAACATTCTTACCACCCTATCCTCTGTATTGGAAGAATTTAATATTGAACAAACACTAGAGATTATTTTAAAATTATTCGTCTCCAAGAAAACCCAATTTTCTACCTCATCAGAAAACAAAGCTGTTAACTTATCTAAATTAACCGATACATTTTTCTTTTCCTCTGTAACTTCCATTACTTTGGCATTAGGAAATCTCTTTTGTATTAGCTCTTCTACTTTTATGTTTTTTTCATCTGCAATAATTATAATGTTTTGATCTGTTACCTGTTCTTCTATATAAGCAAGCATGCGCTCTCTTAATATAGATTCTGAAGGATAAGAATAAAAAACATTAGAAAATGGCAGCTTATTTTTTACTGGTACTGGGGCTAAAACTGGAATATTATTTCTAGACGCTTCCATTGCAACTTCTTTTAAAGATGCTCCGTCCAAAGGACCTACAATAGCATCATAAGCCCCAATATTCTCTCTAGATAAAACTTCTTTAGTTTTCTGAGCGTCTAATTGATTATCTAAAGTTTTTACATCTACAGAAATCCCTAATTTCTTAATCGAATCTAAGGCGATTAACGCTCCGGAATACAGACCTAAACTATACTTTAAATCTTTTCTTGAATTAATTTTTTTAGCCACTTCTTCTCTATTAGACAAATCTAATTTATCTAACCTAAATGGCAACAAAAACATTATACTAGACTTAGAACCTACAGAAATACTATCTAACAAATTAATTTTATCTAAAGCTAAAGAATTTCTTACTTCAAAATCTCCAGTTTGCGTTTTTGGTAATTTTAAAACCATCCCAGCTTTTAAACCCTCTTTTATTTCTGGATTTAACTGTAAGAGTTCCTTATAGGATAATCCTAATTTGCGCGTTAAAGAGTATTCTGTTTGTTTAGGTTTAACTTCATAAAAAATATAATTTTCTACATTAACCACCCCAGTGGCTGCCTTTTTTTCAGGAATACGGAGAATCATACCTTCTTTTAAACCTCCACGCTCTTTTATTTCCGGATTTAAAGCAATTAATTCGTCAGCTGTATGACCAAATTTTTTCTCTAAACTATAAAAAGTTTGACCAGCAGGAACCGTATAGGACTTATACAATTGCACTTCTTGCGGAGAAACAGAACTACCAGCTAATTTAGGAAGTTTTAACACCGTTCCTTCTGACAAACTATTAGCATCGGCAGAAAGTGATGGATTTAACTCTAATAAATTATCAATGGTAATTCCATATTTATGTGCAATACTCCAACGTGTTTCCTTAGCTGTTACCGTATAATTATCATATTCCTCTTCAATGACTTGCGTTTCTTCTGGTTTTACTCTCCTGTATTTAGGAATACGTAAAACCATCTTCTTTCTTAAAGTGGACGCATATAATTCTGGATTATACTTTTTAATATCATCTTCAGTAATATGAAATCTTCTTGCTATACTATACAGAGTCTCTTTTTTCTTTACCTTATAGGACGTAAAACCAGTTGGTTCTTCTTGTATTGGCGTGTTTTCGACTTCTGTTTTACTACTCCCAGACTTTACTATTGTCGTGGTGTTTTTAGCATCTAAAGGAATAACTAGAATAGTGCTAGCTTTTAAAGACATGTTTTTCTTTACCTCTTTATTGTACGTTAAAATATCATCTGTTGATACCTTATACTCCTTTGCTATACTCTCTAAGGTTTCTCCCCTTTTTACTGCATGTGTTGTAAATTTTTGAGCTATAGCTTTACAGCTAATCAATACAAAAAGAAAAACCCAAAAAACTTTTTTAATTACTAAACCCATATTATTCCCATTCTATAGTTGCAGGTGGTTTAGAACTAATATCGTATACCACTCTATTTACGCCTCTAACTTTATTTATTATATCGTTCGATGTTTTTTGCAAAAACTCATAAGGTAAATTTACCCAATCTGCGGTCATACCATCTGTACTTTCTACTGCTCGTAAAGCTACGCATTTTTCATAGGTTCTCTCATCTCCCATAACCCCTACACTATTTACGGGTAAAAGCATTGCGCCAGCCTGCCAAACTTTATCATACAAGCCCCATGCTTTTAAACCATTTATAAATACCGCATCTACTTCCTGTAAAATAGCTACTTTCTCACGAGTTATATCTCCTAAAATACGAATTGCCAATCCTGGTCCTGGAAAAGGGTGCCTCCCTAACCTTTCATCATCTATCCCCATACTAGCTCCAACTCTACGAACCTCATCTTTAAATAACATTTTCAAAGGTTCTACTACATCTAACTTCATAAAATCTGGTAAACCTCCTACATTATGATGGCTTTTTATAGTTGCAGAAGGACCTCCCGTTGCTGAAACAGATTCTATGACATCAGGATAAATTGTTCCTTGCGCCAACCATTTTGCATCTTCTACTAAATGAGACTCATCATCAAAAACTTCAACAAAAACTCTTCCAATAATTTTTCTTTTCTTTTCTGGGTCGCTCTCCCCGGCTAATTCATCCAAAAAGCGTGCCGAAGCATTTACTCCTTTTACATTAAGCCCCATTCCTTCATACTGTTTCAGGACTTCTTCGAACTCATTCTTTCGCAAAAGTCCATTATCTACAAAAATGCAGTGTAAATTTTTCCCTATTGCTTTATGTAATAAAACAGCAGCCACTGTAGAATCTACTCCTCCAGAAAGCCCCAATATTACTTTATCACCCCCTATTTTCTCCTTTAGATCTGCTACCGTAGTATCTACAAAAGCGTCTGGAGTCCATGTTTGTGACAAACCACCAATCTTTACCAAAAAGTTCTCTAATAATTGTTTACCATCTTTAGAATGATAAACTTCTGGGTGAAATTGAATAGCATACGTATCTTCCCCTTCTATTTTATATGCTGCATTTTCTACATCATTAGTGCTTGCCAATCTTTGTGCATTTGTAGGCAACTCCTTAATAGTGTCGCTATGACTCATCCAGACTTGACTTCCTTCCGATATATTTGCAAAGAAAACCTCTTCTTCTTTAACAAAAGATAAATTTGCTCTACCGTACTCTCTTGTATTGGATGGCGCAACATTACCCCCACCAAAGTGTGCTAAATATTGTGCTCCATAACAGACGGCTAACAATGGTTTTTTTCCTCTAATCTGGGAAAGATCAGGATGCGGCGCATCTTCTGCTCTAACAGAAAAAGGAGAACCCGATAGGATTACTGCTTTATACTCAGAAAGATTATCTGGTAGTTTATTATAAGGTTTAATTTCACAGAAAATATTTAGTTCTCTAACTCTTCTAGCGATAAGTTGTGTGTACTGAGAACCAAAATCTAATATTAGGACGTTATTTTGCATGCGCAAAAATAGTAATTTGAAAATTTTAAGAAAGCATCTAAAGAAGATATTTACTTAACAATATTAAAACTTATAAACAGTACCACTATACGGCTATAATCAAATCATTAACATTAACACTAAAGTCTGCATAAAAAAAGCTTAGGAACCACCCTAAGCTTTAGCATCGAAATTAAAAACCAACCTAAACACATAAAACCATAAAGATTTTATGCAAAATTCTTTTTCACAGCAATTTTATATATAACAACTGAGAAAAATAAAACCCTACTTTAGAAAGAAATTTTCTATATTTAAGAAAATTATTTTAATACTATGACTAATCTTTACTTACAGGAGATTATGTCTGAATTAAAATTAGCGGTTACCGAAAGAAACCACCCCCTAAAATTTTGTGTACTTGGCTCAATTGGTTCAGATAACAGTTCTCAAACACGAATTATTGGGCTACGAAAAATTACCGATAATCTAACATTAACTTTTTATACGGATGAGCGCTCTAACAAAGTGTCGCAAATCTTAAAAAACCCTAATGTAAGCTTGCTTTTTTATCATCCTGAAAAAAAAATGCAAATAAAAATTGACGGAAAAGCCTCTATTGTAAAAGATCAAGATTTATTGAAAGAAAAATGGTTAAACATTAATTCTGAAAGCAAAAAAGATTATACTACAACTAAGGCTCCGGGTAGTATTTTAGAGAATCCCAGCGAACTAACTTTCTTAAAAGAGAAAAACTACTTTTGTATTATAGAAGTCAAAACAAAAACCGTAGAATACTTAAAACTCAGAGAAACTAGTCATTTTAAAGTTCTTTTCAACAAAGACATTAATGGTTGGACTAGCCAATTTCTTGTTCCGTAAACTATTCCATTGTTTTTAAAATAGCTCTTATATCCTCCTCTGTAGTATCTGGATTTATAAAACAAAAACGAGAAACTGTTTCAAAAGTATCCCCCATTTTCCATTTAGTAGGTGTTACCAATGCAAAACCATCTTTATGGTTTTTATAAGTCCAATCCCGATACTCCAAAGGGGCCCACCCTTTTCTTCTAAATAAAACGCAGGACAAACTTGGCTCTCTTACTAATTCAACTATTGGATTTTCTTTTATTATCTCTCCAGCCAAATTGGCTAACTCAATACCTTTCTCTACAGCGGATTTATACCTATCTGTACCATGCATAGCCAAAGAAAACCATAAAGGAAGTCCTCGTACTCTTCTTGTTAATTGTATTTGATATTCCGATGGATTAAAACCCCGCGATCCTTCATCTTTAAAAATATCTAAATAACTCCCTTCTTGGGCATGTGCTTCTTTTGCCAGCTCCGGATTCTTATAAATAACAGCACCACAATCGTACGGAGAGAACAGCCATTTATGTGGATCTATAGTAATACTATCTGCTTTTTCTATTCCATTAAATAAATGGCGCACAGAATCTGCAGCCAAAGCTCCTCCTCCATAGGCAGCATCTACATGAAACCATAAATTTTCTTTTGCGCAGATTTCCGAAATCCCTTTTAAATCATCTATAATACCAGCATTTGTTGTTCCACCAGTAGCAACTACAGAAAATAATCTTTTACGCTGATAAGCATCTAATCCATCTATCGTTTTTTGTAAATCTGCTTTAGACATTAAATCCTCAGTGGGTACCAAAACTACATCTGCATCTATTACTTTTGCCATGGATTTAATGGAAGAATGAGCACCTACTGAGGTAACAATAAGTCCTTTTTTATTTACATTCTCTGGATCTTTACGCCAATTTTCCCTTGCTGCTACCATAGCAGACAAGTTTGCTGCAGTACCTCCACTTGTAAAAACACCAAAAGCATTTTCTGGTAATCCCGTTAGAGAAACTAACCATTTCATAGCTTCATTTTCAGCAAAAATTCCACCAGCACCTTCCATCCAATACGCACCATGAATACTAGATGCGGATGTAACCAAATCGAACATAATTGCTGCTCTTGTCGGAGATGCCGGAACAAAAGCCAAATGCCTAGGGTGATCTATTGGTACTGTAGCCTTTATTAATACCTCTTTAAATATGTTAAATGCATTTTCCCCACCAATACCTTCTGAAGTAATTGTCTCCCCAACCAAAGCCTTTAATTCTTCTTCTTTTTTAGGTTTCCCTAATTCTGGATCCGTTTTCGTTATTCTATTTATAGCGTATTTAACAACATCTAATGTCATCTCTACTAAACCTATATCAATATTATGCATCTAAGTATATTTATCTACTCAAAGTTAACGTATTGCCCAGACCATTCCATGGGCAAACAAGAAAATTTCAGTCCCTAATTTAATCTAAGAAAAAACTTAGGTTTTCTTTTTCTTTTCCAAAACCTTTAATTTGGTGTATTACTGGGCTTGCAACAACTAAAGAGTCGGAATCCAAACAAACTACAATCCTGTTTCCTTCTTTCTCCAGGGATTTCGGCAAGGTAAAATCATCCAATGATAAAACTTCTTTTTCTGGGTTTAAAAAACGAATATTACCTGCAAAGGTAACATCCGGAAGAACCCATTGCTTATCTGCAAACTCAACCTTTAAATCGTCCGAAATTTCACTAAAACCAAAATGAACTGAAGAAGAAATTCCAACTATTTTTTCTATAGGTGTTCTTACTGTTTGAACAACCACCACAAAAACAAAAAATATAAATCCATATTTTAAGCATTGCTTCATTAAATTTATTTGCAATAAAGAAATAATAAGAACTACATAAGGAATAAAAAGAGGCAAAAGCCATCTAGTTTCTACTTTGTATATTTTCATTCCCACAAAAACGAACGCCAAAATTATTACCTGAGAAACGAAGGTCTGTTTTAACCAGCTTTGATTATTTTTTCCGTCAAAAACTATAATCTTCTTCCAAAAAAGAAAACCTAAAAACACACACAAAGGAAGTACTAGGTTAACAAAACTTTTTGCAATTACAAAAATAGAAGATAATACAGGAATACCATTTCCCTGCGAAGTACTTGTTTTATGAGTTACGCTTTTATGCAACTCTTCCAAATAATACATATTCGAAAATAAATCATAAAAATGAGGTAAGACTAAAACGCTTACAACCCCAATAGTACATATTATTCTTTTATTAAAAACAAGCGCCATGCACAATAAAGAAGTGTGCGATAATCGTCTAAACGTAAAATCGATATATACCGGAATAACAGATAATAAAAACACACCTAATACTGCTTTGTTTTTACTTTTTAAATAGTCCTTACCAAATACATAAACTGCTGAAATGGTACTGCAAAAAACTAACGCTCTCAAAAAAGAAAATGAAAACTTACTTACTCCGAACAACTTATTAATTAATATTTGAAACCAAGTATACAATGGAGGTTGATCATCATAAGTTAAACGCCACCATTGCGAATAATATGCTTGCTCCGCATCTTCTAATTCCAAAGCGGATTTCATATAACTAATACCAATGATTGCCAGCCCACTAAAAAGTACTAGAATCTTGTTTTTTTGAGATGCATTTAATGCGGGCATTGTAAGAATTAATTCATTGTTATAACCGTGAATTTGCCTAATAATGGCTTTAGGGCATTTTCTAAATCTACAATTAAACTAGATCCGTATTCTACATATAGCTCAGAAAAATTTGTTGTTCGCTCTTGCAAAGAAAAATTTGGAAAAAGCTCATTTTGCAAATCTGCCATTCTAATAACATGATCCTTTAACTTTACTTTTTGCGCTTTTAAAAGTCGTTTTTCCAAAACATCGAGTCCTTTTAATTGTTTTAACTCTTGCGCTTTTACTGCTCCATAAAAAGACTTATCTGTTTGCTCTGCCATACTATACATTGCTGAAAATTGCTCCTTTAAATGCGCTCTTTGTTCCGAAAAATCGATACTAATATTTGATATTTCCCTTATCTTTTTATTAATTAAGCTATTCTGCTTTAAAAATAAATCTTGTACAGAAAGATTCATTTTTTCCATTTTCCCTTTCAACTTTTCATTCATTAACAAAGCTGAATTTCTTAACAATAAAACCGGAAAAGGTACCTGCATAGCACTAAACATATTTTTTAGTTCTAACCAATACGCTATTTCTCCTCCTCCTCCTATGTAACATAGATTAGGCAGTATCACTTCTTGATATAAAGGTCTTGCTATTACATTAGGAGAAAAACGCTCCGGAAATTCATTTAACTCTAATAGCAGTTCTTCTTTTGTGAACTTTATTTCGGTATTATTTATTAAAAAGTTACCTTCCTTTTCTATAATTCGCTCCCGTATAGCATCTTTTAAATAAAAATAATTAATCTCTCTGGGGTTTACCTGAACATTATATTTTTCTGGTTGCTCTTTTATATTTTTAATAGTTTTGGCCACTTCTTTGAAAGCAATATTTTCAAAAATATCTTTTTTTACAAACGGAATTAACTCTCTCTTTAATTCCGCCGAATCTCCATCTATAATTACCAGACCGTATTCCGAAAACAATTCATTAGCTAAAAACCTTGTAGCATCGGTAAGAGTTGCATGTTCTAAATAAGATTTCTTAAATAAAGAAGTTAATTTCTTTGCATTTTTACTTGCACCCAACTCTTGTTCCAAAATTTTATATACTTCTTGTAATCCTTCCGTAGATAATCTACCAACGGCACCGGAAACTTCTTTATTCCATTGTATTTTTTTTCCGTGGAGATTAAAATAGTTTATCTCATCAAAATCATGGTCTTCTGTGGCCATCCAATATACTGGCACCACTTTACATTCAGGGTTATTCCCCTCTATTTCTTTTGCAAGGTTTATTGTAGATATAATTTTATATAGAAAATAGAATTGTCCAGTAAATAAATTCAGTTGATGTCCGGTTACCACTGTAAATACATTCTCTTCTTTTAATGCATCAATATTCTTTAGCGTTTTATCAGATGCTTGTACTCCTTTGTATTGTTGCTTCAAAGCAGCACACAAAACCTCTCTTTTATCTTTAGAAAAATGGTTTCGTTTTTCTAACATTTGCTCCCCTATACCTTCTAAACTCGGATAATTATTATATAGATTTTGAACAGATTTTTTTTGTTCTAAATAATCTATCATCAAATTTGAAAAATAACCAGTTTCTTTAAAGGATATATAATCTATATTCATAAAATCTAAAATCTATGTAAATATAAAACTCTTGCTTTTTAGAGTTCCTAAAAATACGTTAATTACGCTT
Source organism: uncultured Maribacter sp. (assembly GCF_947496775.1). GTDB lineage: Bacteria > Bacteroidota > Bacteroidia > Flavobacteriales > Flavobacteriaceae > Maribacter_B. The sequence continues at coordinate 222,399 of NZ_CANMDU010000005.1, forward strand.
TTATACAGAATAACTATTAAATACCCACACAAATAATTATATGCCATAAATTTATTAGATTTGAGTTTAATGCACCAAAGCCAAAAATTAATGACGAAATTTTTACTTTTTATTACTCTTAACATACCCTTTTTATTATCTGCGCAAGAATTAAAATCTCCATCTGATTTTCTTGGATACGAGATAGGAACTCAGTTCTCTAGGCATCATCAAGTAGTAGACTACTTTACCTATGTGGCTAATTATGCAAAAGAGAACGTTAAACTAATAGAATACGGAAAAACCAATGAACAAAGACCTTTACTTTTAGCTTATATCTCCACTGCTTCTAACCTAAAAAACATAGAGCAAATTCGTTTAGAGCATTTAAAAAATCTTACAGGAGAAGGTACCCCTAACAAAGCAATTGTTTGGCTTAGCTATAACGTTCATGGGAACGAAAGTGTAAGCACCGAAGTTTCTATGCAAACAATGTATGAACTGCTTACAAGCAAAAAACAATATTTAGATAATACTATTATTATTATCGACCCTTGTATTAATCCAGATGGCAGAGATCGTTATGTTAATTGGTACAATCAATTTAAAAACAAAAATTTAACTACTAACCCCGATAGTAAGGAACACCATGAAGGATGGATTAACGGAAGAAGCAATCACTATATGTTCGACCTAAATAGAGATTGGGCATGGCTAACGCAAGTTGAAAGTAAACAACGCATAAAATACTACAACAAATGGCTTCCTCATGTACATGTAGATTTTCATGAACAGGGAGTAGATAGTCCTTATTACTTTGCTCCTGCTGCGGAACCATATCATGAAGCCATCACCAATTTCCAAAGAGAATTCCAAACTACCATTGGTAAAAACCATGCAAAGTATTTCGATGCTAATGGATGGTTTTATTTTACCAAAGAATTTTTTGACTTGCTATACCCAAGCTACGGTGACACTTACCCAATTTATAATGGAAGTATTGGTATGACATATGAGCAAGGCGGTAGCGGAAGAGCAGGGCTAGCTATTAAAACTAACATCGGAGATACCTTATCTCTAAAAGATCGTTTTAATCACCATTTAACTACCGGTATTTCTACAGTGGAAGTCTCCTCTAAAAATGCTGAAAAATTAAATTCTGAATTCAAGAAATTTTATCAAAACAAAAACCACAAATACAAAAGTTATGTTCTAAATGGTAATACAGATAAAATTAATTCTTTAACCAATCTGCTAGACCAACATAATATAGAATATGGTTTTGGAAAAGAAGCCACTCTTAAAGGTCATTTGTACTCCACAAATAAAACAGGAAACTTTAAAAGTTCCACAAACAGTTTAATTGTTTCTACAAGCCAAGCAAAAGGAACACTTGTAAAAGTACTTTTTGAGCCTAATGCAAAACTAAGCGATTCCTTAACCTATGACATAACCGCTTGGTCTCTACCGTACGCGCATGGATTAGATGCTATTGCTACAACCAATACTATTGCTAGCACTTCTTCCGACAGAAAGATAGATGCTGAAATTTCGATAGATAAAAACGCCTATGCGTACATTACAGACTGGAATAGCATTAATGACGCTAAATTTTTAGCCTCTCTACTTAAAGAAAACATTAGAGTTCGTTTTACTCAAAAACCTTTCTCGCTAGACAACACCAACCATAAACGAGGAAGTTTAATAATTACAAAACCAGATAATAGTAATAACAAAGAATTTTTATCTGTATTACAAACCGTTTCGAAAAGATACAACAAAAACATTACCTCTGCCCAAACTGGCTTTATGGATAGCGGCAAAGATTTAGGTTCTAATTCCGTTAAAATGATTTCTAAGCCTAAAATAGCTGTGTTATCGGGAGACCCAACATCTACATTACGTTTTGGTGAAATATGGTCCTTTTTTGAACAAGAATTAGATTACCCTATAACCATCCTTGATGATCGTTATTTTAAAAGAATTAACCTTTCTAAGTACGATGTTTTAATTTTACCCGACGGCTTTGGATACTCTGAATTTTTAGAAGGAAAAACTTTAGATGACATTACCAATTGGGTAAGCAATGGAGGTAACCTTATTGTTATGGGAAAAGCCATAAAAAATTTGGCAAACAAAAAGGGATTCGACATTAAAACTAAAGAAGAAAAAAAGGATAGCACAATTAGCCTTAAAGCTTATGATAAAAACGAAAGAGAGCGCATGAAAGACGCTATTACAGGTGCCATTTTCAAAACTAAAGTTGATATTACACACCCGCTGGGTTACGGGTACAATGAAGATTATTTTACTCTTAAACTAGGGCAAGATGCTTATGAATATTTAGACAACGGCAATGTCGTTTATTTAGAAAAAAACAACAACCATCCTGTTTCTGGTTTTGCAGGCAGTGAAGCTCAAAAAAGAATTGATCAAACTCTAATTTATGGTGTTCAAAAAAACGAAAATGGCAATATAATATATATGGTAGATAATCCTCTTTTTAGAGGTTTTTGGGAAAATGGAAAACTATTTTTTGCAAATGCAATCTTTATGGTGAACTAAAAAAATAATTAACCCACTTTTTATTCTCTAATAAAGTTTGATTGCTCTACTGGCTCGCCATACAAATCAAAATCGGCAGCTTCATTTATTTTTATGTCTACAAATTCACCATGTTTAATATAGTATTTTGTAGCATCAATAAGCACTTCATTATCTACATCTGGAGAATCGAACTCTGTTCTACCAATAAAATAATTACCCTCTTTACGATCAATAATACAACGAAAAGTTTCTCCAATTTTCTGCTGGTTTAACTCCCATGAAATTTGAGATTGTATTTCCATAATTTGGTTTGCACGATCTTGCTTTACATCCTCAGGAACATTATCTTCTAAAGTATAAGCATGTGTATTTTCTTCATGACTATAAGTAAAACAACCCAAACGCTCAAAACGCATTTCTTCTACCCAATTTTTAAGCTCTAAAAAGTCTTCTTCTGTCTCTCCCGGGTATCCAACAATGAGTGTTGTTCTTATAGTCATATTTGGTACCGCTGCTCTAAAATCTTTAATTAACTGCGTTGTTTTAGCATGTGTAGTTCCTCTACGCATACTTTTTAAAACAGAATCTGATATATGCTGTAAAGGAATATCTAAATAATTACAAACCTTAGGCTCCTCATTCATTACATCTAAAACATCCATAGGAAAACCAGTTGGGAATGCATAATGTAAACGAATCCATTCTATTCCTTCAACCTTTACTAACGCTTTTAACAACTCAGCTAAGTTTCTCTTCTTATATAAATCTAATCCATAATACGTAAGGTCCTGAGCTATTAAAACTAATTCTTTTACACCTTTTGCAGCTAACTTTTCTGCCTCTACCACTAAATCTTCAATAGGAGTACTTTTATGCTTTCCTCTCATTATTGGAATAGCACAAAAAGAACAAGGACGATCACAACCTTCTGCAATCTTTAAATAAGCGTAATTTTTTGGTGTTGTAGTTAATCGTTCCCCTATTAACTCATGCTTATAATCTGCCTCTAGAGCTTTTAATAAACTAGGCAACTCACTTGTTCCAAAAAACTCATCTACATTTGGAATTTCTTTTTGTAAGTCTGGCTTATATCTTTCACTTAAACACCCAGTAACAAAAACCTTATCTACATCTCCTGCATTTTTCTTCTCTACAAATTCTAGAATAGTATTCACACTCTCTTCTTTTGCATTTGCAATAAAACCACATGTGTTTATAACTACAATGTTACCCTCTTCCTCATGGACTACCTCTTTATCATTAGCACGAAGTTGCCCCATTAACACCTCCGAGTCGTATACATTCTTAGAGCAACCTAAAGTTACTACATTGATCTTGTTCTTTTTAAGTGATTTTGTTCTCATAACGGTAAAATAGTGCGCAAAAATACAATAAGCATAACGAACAATATTGTTTTCATACGATTTCTTACCCAAAAACGTTAAACCTTTACCATTTTAAATTGTCTAAGATTAAATAAAAACCAAAAAAATAAATGAAAAAACATTTTAGAACCTTTGTTATAATCATTAGTCTATTAATAATATCTTGCTCTAAAGACAATGACAACAAAACAGAGGAGGACATAATTCCTAGCGGAATATATTTTCCAGAAATAGGTAGTACTACTTGGGAAACTATTACGCCAGCTCAATTAAACTGGAAGGAGGAAAACTTGCCAGATTTATATGATTATTTAGAAGCTAAAAATTCTAAAGGATTTATAATCCTTAAAAATGGAAGAATTGTTGTCGAAAAATATTTTAATGGGCATTCTCAAAATGAGGACTGGGTATGGTATTCTGCCGGAAAAACATTAGTTTCTAGTACTATAGGAATAGCACAAGAGGAAGGCTTTTTATCTATTACCGACAAATCTTCTGATTATTTAGGAGCTAATTGGTCATCTTTAACTAAAGAAAAGCAAGATTTAATTACCGTTAAAGACCACCTTAGCATGTCTACCGGTTTAAATGATTATGTAGAGCAAACTCTAAAATGGATTTGCACTTCTCCTTCTTGTTTTGATTATGAAGCAGATGCGAACACTAGATGGGCATACCACCAAGGTGCATATACAAAACTAAAAGATGTTGTAACCAATGCTACAGGTATAGATTTTAACACCTACTTCTATTCTAAAATAAGAGATAAAATAGGCATGACTGGCTCTTGGAACGAACTAACCCTACTAACTCTTTACTCCAGTGATACTAGAAGTATGGCACGTTGGGGGTTATTAATTGAAAACGAAGGTGTTTGGGACTCAGAAACCATTATTAGTAAAAGTTATTATGATGCAATGGTAAATACCTCTCAAGATATAAATAAATCTTACGGTTATTTATGGTGGCTTAATGGAAAAGAGAACTATATGGGCACTACCTCGCAAATTGCAAAACAAGGATCATTAGTACCTAGTGCTCCAGAAGATATGTTTGCTGCTTTAGGTGCAGATGACCAAAAAATATATATTATTCCAAGCCAAGATTTAGTTATTGTACGATGTGGAGATAGCGCTGAAGAAATGCAATTAGGCCCTTCTAGTTTTGACAATGAATTATGGCTTAAAATTAATGCTGTGATTAAGTAGTTGGCTGTTAGTAAAAAAGTTATATTAAGAAAGCCCTTTAAAATAATGCTATTTTAAAGGGCTTTTATAGTATTCTTTTAGGAAAGCTACTTTAAATTAAAGAAGGAATCTACAAATTCAAATTTATTAAAGACTTGCAAATCCTCTATTCCTTCCCCGACTCCAATATATTTTACTGGAATTTTAAATTGATCAGATATACCTATAACAACACCACCTTTTGCAGTACCATCTAATTTTGTAATTGCTAAAGAAGTAACCTCCGTTGCTTTTGTAAACTGCTTAGCTTGTTCAAAAGCATTTTGTCCAGTAGAACCATCTAAAACCAAAAGTACTTCATTAGGAGTGTTGGCTACAACTTTTTGCATAACACGTTTTACTTTAGTTAACTCATTCATTAAGTTCACCTTATTATGCAAACGCCCAGCAGTATCTATAATAACCACATCTGCATCTTGCGTTACTGCTGAACTTAAGGTGTCAAAAGCTACAGAAGCAGGATCACTTCCCATATCTTGCCTTACAATTGGTACGTCTACCCTATCTGCCCAAACCTGCAACTGGTCTATCGCTGCTGCTCTAAACGTATCTGCTGCTCCTAAAACAACTTTTAATCCTTGTTTTTTAAATTGATGCGCTAGTTTTCCAATAGTAGTAGTTTTACCTGCCCCATTAACTCCTACAACCATGATTACATATGGCTTTTTATCTTTTGGAATACTATATTCTGTTTCTTCTCCTAAGTGAGTTTCTGATAATAGTCCTGCAATTTCTTCTCTTAAAATTACATTTAATTCGTCTGTACCTAAATATTTGTCTTTAGAAACACGAGCTTCAATTCTATCAATTATTTTTAATGTAGTATCTACCCCTACATCAGAAGAAACCAAAACTTCTTCTAAATTATCCAGAACATCATCATCTACCTTAGATTTTCCTGCAACAGCTTTACCTAATTTAGAAAAAAAAGTAGTTTTACTTTTTTCTAAACCCTTATCTAATGTTTCTTTCTTTTTAGAAGAAAATATTTTCTTAAATAAACTCATATCTTAACTATAATTACTCAAATATAAAAAATTAAAAAGCCTCTTTCGTAAGAAAGAGGCTTTAAAAAACTTTTAAGTTAGTTAGTTACTTTTTTGCTATCCATTCGTTCACCAATTCTGGTGCCATAACAGATTCTACAAAAGTATATGCTCCTGACTTAGGTGACTTTACCATTTTAATGGCTTTAGTCAATCTTTTAGAACTTGTTTGTAAACTTGCTACCGTCTTCTTTGCCATGACTTATTATTTTATTTCTTTATGAACTGTCATTCTCTTAAGGATAGGGTTGAATTTTTTAATTTCCATCCTTTCCGGAGTATTCTTTTTATTCTTTGTAGTTATGTACCTAGAAGTACCTGGTTGCCCAGATTCTTTATGTTCCGTACATTCTAATATAACCTGAATTCTATTTCCTTTTTTTGCCATTTTTGTTGAATTTTAGGATTACTTAACTAATCCATTAGCTTTGGCGTTTTTCAAAACAGCCGAAATACCTTTTTTATTGATAATTTTCAACGCCTTAGCGGAAACCTTTAAGGTTACCCAACGATCTTCTTCAGGAATGTAAAATCTTTTCTTGGAAAGGTTTACATTAAATCTTCTTCTGGTCTTATTAATTGAGAACGATACGTTGTTCCCAAACATAGCCCTTTTTCCAGTAATTTCACAAACTTTTGACATTGCGCAGAATTTTTCTTTTAAACAGGGTGCAAATTTATATCTTTTTTATGGTACTGGCAAAATTCTTTTTCAGAATTTTAATATTTCTTTTTGAAGCATTTCAAACGCCTTATTTACAGACTTTTGCACAACACGCTCTCGTTGAGCTCCCATCATAAATTCTTCACATATTACTTCTTTCGGTGTTGCTATAGCGATAAACACCGTTCCTACCTCAGCATCAGAGTCTCCTTTAGTAGGTCCTGCATTACCTGTCGTAGCAATTGCAAAATCGGAATTAAATATTTTCTTGGCCGAGGAGGCCATATATTTTACAACGGCAGCGCTGACCACAGAATGCTTTTCTATAATTGCTTTTGGAACATCTAAAATATTCGTCTTTGCTTCCGTAGCGTAACTAACAATACTTCCTTTAAAATATGCTGATGCGCCTGGTATTTGCGTAATTTCTTTTGCTATTTGGCCACCAGTAAAACTCTCTGCTGTTCCTAATGTTAGTTTTTTATCTGTTAATAACTGGGCGATTATTTCTTCAATAGTTTCCTCATCTTCTATACCATATACAACATCATTAATCAAAACATGTAGCTCGGAACACTCTTTATCTATAGCTCCTAGTAAAACTTGCTTATCCTCTCCTTTAGCACTTAAACGCAAGCGAACTTTTCCAAGACTTGGAAGATATGCCAGTTTAATAAAGTCCGGTAAACTAGACTCCCAATCCTCTAACCTCTCCGCTAAAGCACTTTCTCCAATACCATACGTTACAATTGTTTTATGTATTATATGTGGCGTTTTAAATTGCTTAACAATTTTCGGAATTACTTTGGTTGTGATTAAGTTCTTCATTTCAAAAGGAACACCAGGAAGGGAAACAAAAACGGTTTCTTTATCCACCATCCACATTCCCGGGGCTGTACCAAAATCGTTCTGTAAAACTTCTGCCCGAGAAGGCACTAATGCCTGATTTCTATTGATTTGACTAATTGGCCTGTCTTTATAATATTTTGCAAACAAACCTTCTACATGCTGTAAAACTGCTTTATCTTCCACTAATGTGTCTTGAAGATATTCACAAAATGTATGTTTAGTAATATCGTCTTTAGTAGGACCTAATCCACCTGTAACAATAACAATTTGAGCCCTACTTCTTGCTTCATTTAAAGCATTAAGAATATGCTCTTTATCATCTTGAATAGATGTTACCTGATACACAGAAACTCCTATTTTGTTGAGTTCCTTAGCAATAAAAGCAGAATTTGTATCTACTATTTGACCGATAAGAATTTCATCGCCAATAGTAATTATTTCCGCATGCATTATAAATTAAAGTCTTTTTTTAGTTCGGAAACCACCTGGCTAATATCTTTTTGCAGAATTGGAAATATTTTTTTTATCTCCTCCATATTAGCCTCACTCTTACCCAATGTTTCCATCTCTAAAGCTGCTGCTTTAGTTTGTTCCATACCTAACAAATCTACATTTGGCTTAATTTTATGTGCTAAATTATATACCTGATTATAATTCATTTCTTCTAAAGCAACTCCTAATGCTTCTATGTCTACAGGTACTTCTTCTAAAAAAACAGAAATTACGGAAACGATAAACTCTTCGTCTCCTTCTGCCATTTCATTAATCTTATCTAAACTATATATCATTATTTAATTTTTAAAGAAAAAAGCTTTTTCCCCTCTAATGTTCCGGTAAGATAATCATTTGGTTGTATTCTACCAACACCTGCTGGAGTTCCTGTAAATATAATATCTCCTTTTTTTAGCATAAAATAGGAAGAAACATACGCTATTAACTCATCTATCTTCCAGAGCATCAAACTTGTATTACCTGTTTGCACCACTTCTTCATTTTTTATTAATTGAAAATTAATATCGTTGACATTCGTAAAATTGGAAACAGGCAACCACTCTCCAATTACAGCAGCGCCATCAAAACCTTTTGCTTTTTCCCAAGGCAATCCTTTCTCTTTCAACTTAGATTGTACATCTCTAGCAGTAAAATCTATTCCTAACCCTATTTCATCATAATACTTATGCGCAAACTTTTCCTGAATATGCTTTCCTACTTTTTTAATTTTCACCAGTACTTCAACTTCATAATGAATATCATTGGAAAATTCTGGAATATAAAAATCTTGCTCCTTCGGTAAAACTGCCGAATCTGGTTTTATAAAAACCACAGGATCTGTTGGTTTTTCATTTTGCAATTCCTCAATGTGCGCAGTATAATTTCTGCCAATGCAAATTATTTTCATATCAAAAAAATTACTCTTTAGACACCTTTAAACTAATTGCTGGTATAAAATTTTTAGCTTTGTCCTTAGATTTTACTGTAAAATCTGTCCATTGCCCCATACCATAAACCATGGCTTTATAATTCTGATTCTTATTATAAACACCTCCAAAAGTTGGTGCAAAACGATCTTCAACTACTTTTTTATTTGTCAGCGGATGTACCAATGTTGTTGCATACCAATTGTAAGGTACAAACAACCACTCCAAACCAACATAAACACCTTGTTTAGGTATTTTTATATGCAAAGCTTCTAAATCTATAGACACGTAATCTTTGTCTTTCTGAGTTTCTAAAACAACACTTTTCCTTAATACATCCTGATTAGGTTTCTTTGTTTTTACATCCACATCATAGATACGTAATCTAAATTTTGAAGCTGGTCGTTTAAAGTTTTTATCTTTTTGAAAAAAGACAGTGACTTTACTTACAAATTTCTTTTGCGCTCCGATATTTGGAAAATACAAAGCCAATACCCAAGGAGTTGATGAAGATGAAAACCCGCTTGTTAAACTGTAACTACTTACCGGGTTTAAAACATCTGAGTTACCTAAGGATTGTGTAACAACCACCTCATCTAACTCAAAAGACTCTTCTACTAAATGAAATTTCTTTGACTTATAAATATCTTTTGCAGTAACAATAGTATCGTTATAACCTAAAGAGGAGATATGTAATTGTTTTTCCAAAAAAGATTCTTGTACATCTATGTAAAAATGTCCATTATCATCAGTAGAAGTTCCTTTTAATGTGTTTAAAAAACTAAGATTTACATATGGAATAGGTTCTTTGGTTTTATGATCATACACGTGGCCTTCAAACAAAATTTCTTGCCCTTGAAGTTGAAGAACCGTAAGAAACAAAAATATAAAACACCTCATCATATTTAGCTTAACTTATTATTTAGCTTGCTTAATTTTATTTGAGTAAGTACTTTTTTGGTGTACAATGGAAAATCAGCATTTAATATCCAACCGAAGTAACCCGGCTCTTTATCTAAAACGTCGTGCACTTTTTTTCCTTTATGTTTCCCAAAGGAGAAAATTTCTTCTCCATTTTCATCCATAGCAATAAAACCTGCAAAATCTACTGATTGTTTCCTTTGAGAAAACTCAGATAGTTTTTTTACATTATTTTCCAATTCTGGGTATCTATCTAATTGAGACAATAAAACCTCATATGTTGCTTTGGTATCAGCAGCTGCACTATGAGCATCGGATAAGTCTTTATTACAATAAAATTTATATGCAGCTTCCAATGTTCTTTTCTCCATCTTATGAAAAATAGTTTGCACATCTACAGAAACTGTATTTTTCATATCAAAATCAATATCTGCTCGCAGCAATTCCTCCGCCAATAAAGGAATATCAAAACGATCTGAATTAAAACCTCCTAAATCGCTATCTTTTATCATAGCATAAATATCTTTTGAAAGATCCTTAAATGTAGGCTCGTTTGCCACTTTCTCATTAGTAATACCATGCACCTCTATAACATGATCTGGGATGGTCATTTCTGGATTAACAAGCCAAGTTTTACTTTCCTTATTTCCATTAGGAAATATTTTAAGTATTGAAATCTCTACTACTCTATCTTTTGCAACATTTATACCTGTAGTTTCTAAATCGAAAAAACAAATAGGTCTGGTTAACTTTAACTCCATTTTTAATAAAAATTTTTACAAAGATAGTTTTTCGTATGCTCTAGTTAAATGTAAAATTCAAATTTATACCTGAATTACCTATAAATATAGAGCAACAAGCTTGTATTTATAATCTTTAACCTTAAATCGCTCATTATAAGAAACCTGAAGAAAGTGATAAACACTAGGCTTTAGATTAACACTAAACCAAATTTTATATTTAACGGGCTTAGACATTAATACTATATAGATTTTACTGCTTAGAAGAAATAATTTACACTTACACCCTTACTTTAATTTAGGTGCTTTTTAATTTTTATATGCTCCTGCATCTAGTGATGCTATATCTCTTGTGTTTCCATCAAAATCGGTTAAGGGAAAATCCGTTAAACCAACAGCTGCATTTGTAGCTGCTGACGAATTAGTTATATGTAAGTCCCTATTAGAAAAATCAATAAAGCCTATATCATTTGATCCAATAACATTATTACTCTCACTATAAGGTAAGTTTGCATATATAAAAGTTGTACCCCCATCTGTTCTTATTGCAATATTTCCTATAATATCAAAATCAACTCCTATTAAAGCATCATTTATTCCAATTGAAGATTTAGAATCCGAAACAATAGTATTAAAACGAACCAGAGCATGCCCTATATGATTGGACGAATTACCATTACTTGCTAAGTTAATTCCGCGCATTCCATTGTCATAAATAACATTGTTCTCAATTAACAATTGTCCTGAATCCCCTGGATGATCAGAGAAGTAACTGATTCCATGATCCGTAGCTTGATAAAGCTTGTTTTTTGAAATAACGCCATAGGTTCTAATACTGATACAGTTACCACCATCATTTAACACATTATAAATAGTGTTTTCTGTAATACTAACATTGAATCCTTGAAAATATATACCGTGATGAGGAGCACCAAATTGACTTGAAGTATTATTAGTAGCAACATTGTAAATAGTATTTCCTTTAATTAAGGTATTAATATGATTTTCAGCCGCTAAAACCCCATTTTCTTCAATATCATGAATTTGATTGTCTATTATCTTTACGTTATTAGACGAGCCGCTATTTCGAAATCGGATTGCATCTTCTGCGATATCTCTGAAAATACAATTCTCAATACACAAATTATTAACATCTCTAATTTGCAATCCATCCCCTTCAATGTTTTCAAAAATACAATTCCGAATGATGGTTCCATCATAAGCGTGCCCATCTATTAAAACTGTGGAATTGAATGTTTGATTCTCAATAATTCCCGGTTCAACATCCATAGAAATAGCATCACTCTTACACGAAGACAAGCCAGTAATGAGAATAAGCAGTTTAAATAATACTTTCATTTTATTTTAATTGTGTATTTACGCGCAACAGTTCAGCTCGTATGTTTGTTATTTATGTTGAAGATAATATATTTAGATATTATTGAAATAATAAAAGAGAAGAGTGATAAAGAGGTTCGACTAAATACTTAGAATAGTTAACGCATCATAGGTTAATAACTCTTCACAAGCTAACACCCTTAAAATCATTAGCTTAATACTATTAAAAACTATAATAAACTGCAGGGTTTTAAACCTTAATTTGAAACCAGAAAATAAGCTCCCCAAAAAATAAAGGTATAGAGGTATTTAAGCTAATAAAACATATTCTTAAATTTTAGAAATCCCTATTTACATCCCAAGCTTCTAGATAATCTGCTACCGCCTTTACAAACATACTACCTAGTGCCCCATTAACTACTCTATGATCATAACTATGAGATAAATACATTTTACTACGAATACCTATAAAATCTCCTTCCTCAGTTTCTATTACTGAAGGTATTTTACGAATAGCTCCTAAAGCCAAAATACCCACTTGAGGTTGATTTATAATTGGCGTTCCAAATACGCTACCAAATGTTCCTACATTAGTAACAGTATAAGTCCCATCCTGTACCTCATCTGGTTTTAAGGCATTACCTCTAGCCCTAGTTGCTAAATCATTTACAACCTTTGCCATACCAACTAAATTTAATTGGTCTGCATTTTTTATAACAGGTACAATTAAATTACCATCTGGTAAAGCTGCGGCCATACCTATATTAATATTCTTCTTTTTAATAACATTATTACCATCCACAGATATATTCATCAATGGATATTTTTTTAAAGCCTTAGCTACCGCCTCTAAAAAAATCGGAGTATATGTTAATTTTTCTCCTTCTTGCTCTAAGAAGGCTTTTTTCATTTTATTACGCCAGTTTACAATATTGGTAACGTCTACCTCTATAAAACTTTGCACATGAGCAGAAGTAGAAACACTTTCTACCATATGTTTAGCAATTAATTTGCCCATTCTAGACATTTCCACAATCTCATTTCCATTAGAATTTTCAACTGGCACTGATACAGACTGCGCTTCTTTAGTCTCTACAATAGATGCTGAAACTATTTTCTTTTCTTGCTCTTTTTCCACTACCGAAGACTGTTTTACACCTCCTTTAGCTGCTACATAATTTAGAATATCACTCTTAGAAACCCTTCCTTCTTTTCCTGTTCCTGGGATAGCATCTAATTCTACCATTGTTACCCCTTCTTGTTTTGCAATATTTTTTACTAATGGAGAATAAAAACGATTTGTTGTGCTTTCTCCCAAAACTGCAGACTGCACAGCTTCTTTAGTGACTACAATGTTCTTTTCTAATTCTTTAACTGCCGCATGTATATGAGTATCCTCTATTTCTTTTACGTTGGATTCTTCTGTTTTGCCAACTTCTTCATCTGTACTAATTATAGCTACCGTTTCTCCTACCTTAATGACTTCATCAATACTAAATAGTTTTTCTACTAAAACCCCTTCTACCTCACTAGGGACTTCTGTATCTACCTTATCCGTAGCAATCTCAAAAACAGCTTCATCCATTTCAATTGTATCCCCTACTTCCTTCAACCAGGTAGTCAATGTTGCTTCCGCAACACTTTCTCCCATTTTTGGTAATTTCAATTCAAACTTTGCCATATTCCTATTTAATAAGCTTATTTCAATGTATTTTTTGCAAAAATAACATAAAAAACATCAAAATATTAAACTTAATTTACTATTTAACTCTTAATTAGACTTTAGAGATCCTTCAAAAGGTATTCTATTTATTATACTCCTCCCTAAAGTTACTTCATCTGCATATTCTAATTCATCTCCCACTGCAATTCCTCTTGCTATAGTAGATATACTAATCCCCTCTTTTTCAATCTGTTTATAAATATAAAAATTGGTAGTATCACCTTCCATGGTAGAACTCAATGCAAAAATCAACTCTTTTATTTCCCCTTTTTTTACTTTACTAATTAAAGAACTTATAGTTAACTCTTGCGGCCCAATGCCCTCCATAGGAGATATTTTCCCTCCTAATACATGATACATACCCCTAAACTGACCTGTATTTTCAATTGCCATTACATCTCTAATATCCTCAACTACACAAACCAAAGAGGCATCTCTTTTTGGGTTCGCACATATTTCGCATAATTCTGTATCCGATATATTATGACAATTAGAACAAAAGCGAACCTTCGCTTTTAAATCTAACAAAGACGTAGCTAAATTTTCTGTTCTTTGATCCGACTGTTTTAGCAAATGTAAAACCAAACGCAATGCTGTTCTTTTACCAATCCCTGGTAATTGAGACATTTCATATACCGCATTTTCTAAAAGTTTAGACGAAAAATCCATACCAACAAAATTACATACTATTTTTACTTTTTGTACTTTGCATTGGAAATTTATTTCTATGACCTCAACGCATATTCTTCTATTAATAGGTGCTTACTTTTTTCTATTGCTTTTTATTTCTTATCTCACAGGAAAAAATGACTCTAATGTAGATTTTTTTAAAGCAGGAAAACAATCCCCTTGGTACTTAGTTGCATTCGGAATGATTGGCGCTTCGCTTTCTGGAGTTACTTTTATTTCTGTCCCTGGCTGGGTAGCTTCTTCGGAATTTAGCTATATGCAAGTTGTCTTTGGCTATATGGTTGGCTATTTTGTAATTGCTTATATTCTTTTACCTATTTATTACAGACTCAATGTTACCTCTATATATCAATATTTAGAACAAAGATTTGGAGCCACCAGCTATAAAGTTGGTGCTATATCTTTCTTTATATCTAGAGTTTTAGGAGCTTCTTTCCGTTTATTTTTAGTGGCATTAGTATTACAAGAGTTTGTTTTTGACGATTTAAATATACCTTTTGAAATAACGGTAACACTATCTATTTTACTAATATGGGTGTATACCTTTAGAGGTGGCATAAAAACTATTGTATGGACAGACACTTTGCAGACTCTCTTTATGCTTATAGCTGTTGGTTTATCTATCTATTTTATTAATGATGAATTAAATTGGAGTTTTACCGAATTTTTGACTTCGGAAGAATTAACGAAATACAATAAAATTCTTTTTACGGAAGACTTTTTTAGCAAAAATCATTTTATGAAATCATTCTTAGGAGGATTATTCATAGCTATATGCATGACAGGTTTAGACCAAGATATGATGCAAAAGAACTTAACTTGTAAATCTTTAAAAGATGCGCAAAAAAATGTGGTTTCTTTTGGTCTTGTCCTAGTTATAGTAAATTTTGTTTTTCTTCTTTTAGGGGCCTTGTTATTTATCTATGCCCATAAAATGAATATAGCAATACCGCTGCTAGACGGAAAAGCTAAGACAGATTTACTTTTTCCTGAAATTGCGTTAAATAGTGGCTTGGGCCCTATAATTGGGATAACTTTTATGTTAGGTCTTATTGCAGCTGCCTATAGTAGCGCAGATAGTGCACTAACATCTTTAACCACTTCTTTTTGTATTGATTTTCTAGGGATAGAAAAAAAGGAAAAAAATTATTCTAAAAAAATAAGAAAACTAGTTCATGTAGGCATGAGTATTTTACTCATCATCGTTGTAATTACTTTTAAATATGTATTAGATACTAATGTTATTGATGGTCTTTTGCAAGTTGCAACATACACTTATGGCCCACTTCTAGGATTATTTACCTTTGGTATTTTTACTAAACATAAAGTTAAAGATCAATATACTTGGGTTGTTGCTTTACTATCTGTTATTCTTATTTATATATTTGCAAGCGTTCCTACTGAAATTCTTGGTGGCTATAAAGTAGGGTACGAACTTTTACCAATAAACGGTATTTTAACTTTTATTGGTTTATGGCTTATACGTATTAAAGAAGATTAATATTGATTCGTTGCTAAAAGGACTAAAGTACAAGCTACCTCTACCTTAATTCCTTCGCTTTTTAAAATAGCATAAAACTCGGGATTTTCTGTCCCAGGATTAAAAATTACACGTTCCGGACGTAAATCCACTATATCTTTGTAGTATGCTTCTTGCCTTTTTGGATTTAAATACAAAGTAATGGTGTTAATATTTTGAAAATGAATAAATTTGCTTTTTATTTGAACACCAGAAACAGTCCCAAGTTTTAAACCGTAGGCTTCCGTTGTGATGCCACTTTTTACTAAACGATGTATTGCTATATTACTATAGCGATTAGGATTTAATGAGGCTCCGACTACTAATGTTTTCTTCATTGGTGCAATATAAGGATGTTAAATTTTATCTTAAATTGTAACTTTTACAATAAAAATTCGTCTATTAGTAGTACCAAACCGGAATTGTTTACATTTTTTTACAATATAAGTCGTTGAGAAAACTATATGTTTATAGTTAATGGTTAGTGTTTAGTATAGTCTATCAACGAAAAAACCCCAACAGCAATGTTGGGGTTTTAAATTTTTTATATCCCGCATACTTATTGAAAACCAATACTTTATACTTTTAACAAGCGTTAAAATGTGTTAAAACAAAATCTTCACGTAACACTTTCGATTATTCATCGTCTTGTAGGTATCATCAATCAATCAAAAAACAACAGTTTAATGAAAAAAGTAATTTTCCTTTTTGTCATATTTATTTATGGCACAATTTCCGCTAAAAATGTAAATCCAGACCTTGCCACGGGAAGCGTCTCTGGAAAAATCACAGAACAATCAGAAAGTTCTCCTATAGCCTACGCCGCTATAGTAATTAAATCTTTAGATGGTAATAAAACCATAACCGGAGGAATTTCCAAAGACGATGGAAGTTTCGAAATTAAAAAAATCGCGGAAGGTACATTTAATATCGAAGTACAATACATAGGCTATAAAACTTATACCAAACAGATTACAATTTCTAAAAAAAATCGAAAAATTAATTTAGGAGTTATTTCTTTAGAGGAAGAATCGCAGCAATTAACAGGTGTAGAAGTTGTTGCAGAACGAACCACTATTGAGCAAAAAATTGACCGTAAAGTTATTAATGTAGGCAAAGATCTTACTACCGCCGGTGCATCTGCATCAGATATTATGAACAACATTCCTTCCGTAAGTGTGGATTCTCAGTCTGGGGAACTTAGCTTACGTGGAAATTCTAATGTCCGTGTAATGGTAGACGGAAAATTATCGAACGTTCCCGTAGCGCAATTGTTAAAACAAATTCCATCTACATCTATAAAATCTATAGAGCTGATTAGCAATCCTTCTGCTAAATACAATCCTGAGGGGATGAGCGGAATAATCAATATTGTGCTTCACAAAAATGCTAATATTGGGTTTAATGGCACTTTAAATTTAGGGCTCAATAAAGGAAAAAATGCCAAGTTTAATAGTTCTCTGGATTTAAACTATAGAAACGGAAAATTTAATTTATACGGCAATTATGGAAATAATATAGGTAAAAACAATAACCGAGGGTTTTTATATAGAAAAGAAGAAAACTCAGAACAATTATTTAAGTTTTTCGATAATAATAAATCTCACCTATATAAAATTGGAGTGGATTTTTATTTAAATGACAAAAACACTATTTCTTTCTTCACAAACCAGAATAAATATGATGGCAAAAGTTCTGGAACCACTGATATTATTTATTATGATGAATTAAATAGAAACGCCTCGCAATTATTTAAAAATACCCGAGATAACTTAAGTGAGCAATATAATTTTGATTATAAGTTAGATTTTAAAAAAGAAGGACATAATATTGAATTAGAAGTAGACTATAATGAGTTTAACAATGATGAAGATGCTTCTTTTGGTTTCGGTGGAAACACTATTATTCCGAATTATAATGATTTTGTAAATACCAAGAGAACGCAAAAAATTGCAAACCTAGATTATGTAAACCCTTTAGACTCTATTTCTAAATTAGAATTAGGGGTTGAAGCTAGGTTTTTTGAAACTAACATAGGCTATAATTCCACGGGTTTAACCTTCAATCAAAATGGCAATCTTAGACCAACTCCAGATGCAGATTTTGTTTATGGAATGGATATTTATTCTGCTTATGCAACTTTTGGTCAGAGCTATAAAAAATGGTCTTATCAAGTAGGGTTGAGAGTAGAAGATGTAGAAGTAAAAGCAGATACAAATGCCGTTCGTTCTTTTACAGATAAATATACCGAGTTTTATCCTTCTGGCTTTTTAAAGTATTCCCCTTCGGAAAAAAATCAATTTCAATTAAGTTATAGCAGAAGAATAGATCGCCCAGGACTAGGGCAGGTAAACCCAATAAGAGAATGGTCTACTCCTTTAATTTCCTCTTTAGGAAACCCATCATTAAAACCTCAGTTTACCAACTCTTATGAAGTAAATTATACTCGAAGATTAGGAAAAGGAAGTATTACTACCGGTATTTTTTATAGAACTATAAAAGATGAAATTAGTAGAGCGGTATCTATTGATAGACTAGATTTAAATAAAATGGTTTTATCTTTTGATAACTTTGACGACACCTCTTCTTACGGATTAGAAATTTCCGGAAGCTACAAAGCTACTAATTGGTGGAGCATTAACGGAAGTTTTGATCTATACTCCCAAACGCAACGTGGAATTTCCGAGAGATTAATGGGTAGTAATAGTACAGCAACCTTAAATGATATTGTAGTAGATAAAGTTGAAATAAAAAACACAGCTTGGAATGTTCGACTAAACAATAGTCTTAAGGCAAGTAAAAAACTAACCTTCCAGGTATTTGGTTTCTATCGAGGAGCGAATGAAAACATTCAGTTTAAAGTAAAACCTCTGTACTTTATAAATACAGGAGCTAGATATAGTTTTGCTCAAGGAAAAGGAACATTAAGTGTAAATTATAATGATATTTTTAACACTATGCGTTTTGCTTTTGATAGCGATACTCCTTTTACTCAAAATGGACAATTTAACTGGGAAAGTAGATCCCTATATGTTGGCCTATCCTATATGTTCGGAAGTGGAAAAAACAGAGCTTCTAAAAGAAAAAGTAGAGATAGCAACACCAAACAAGGTGGCGCAGGTCTTCTTTAAAATATATTGATTAGCAAATAGCAGAATTTGGTTGGTTTTCTCTTTTAGTTAATTAATATAAGAAACCCGAGGCAATTGTCTCGGGTTTTGTTTTTTACCACTTTATTATTGCACTTCCCCAAGTAAAACCACTGCCAAAGGCCGCCAATACTACAAGGTCGCCTTCTTTTACTTTTCCTTGTTCCCATGCTTCCGTTAGCGCAATAGGTATTGAAGCTGCTGTAGTATTACCATACTTCATAATATTATTAAACACCTGATTATCTGATAATTTAAACTTTTTCTGTATAAACTGAGAAATTCTAAGATTAGCCTGGTGCGGTACTAACATATCTATGTCAGTAGGTTCTAAATTATTCTTAGACAATCCTTCCATTATTACTTCACTAAAACGAACCACAGCATTTTTAAACACAAATTGTCCATTCATAACTGGTAAATATGAAGCATCATCAGGATTATTATCTTCTATAATATCAGTAACCCATCTTTTTCCCATTCCCGGCGCAAGTAATGCCAGTTCTTCGGCATGCTGTCCTTCTGAATGTAAGTGCGTGGATAATATTCCTTTACTGGTATCTTCTTCTCTACTTAAAATAGCCGCCCCTGCTCCATCTCCGAATATTACGGAAACACTTCTACCACGGGTAGTCATATCTAACCCTCGGGAATGAACTTCCGAACCTATTACAAGTACATTTTTGTACATACCGGTCTTAATATATTGATCAGCCACAGAAATTCCATATACAAATCCAGAACATTGATTTCTTATATCTATCGCCCCAACTGTTTTAATACCTAAATCTCTTTGTACCAACACTCCCGGTCCTGGAAAATAATAATCGGGACTTAAAGTCGCAAAAACAATAAAATCAATATCATCCTTGTCTATTCCCGCTCTTTCAATAGCAATTTTAGCAGCTTTAACACCCATAGAAGTGGTTGTTTCTTCTTCCGAAGCTACATGTCTGCGCTCTTTTATGCCTGTCCTTTCTTGAATCCAAGCATCATTTGTATCCATTACTTCGGATAAATCATCATTGGTAACTACATTATCTGGGACATAATATCCTAATCCGGTAATTTTTGAATTGTACATAAAATGTATTAATTTAAAATATCTTGTAAAACAGGTTATCTAAAAAATTAGTGTGCAAGTTAAAAACATTTATTAACTATACAATCCTTCTAATATAGCCATTTTACCAATGATAGCCTAAAACAAATATCATTTCTCAAATGCCTTAAAGTTCTTTACTTAAGGCTAAATTTCTATCCCGATTTAACTTCATATGACAAAAAAGATGTCAGTTTGTCATCGTTATTCAAAATGGTATTTTTTTTGACATTCAACTAGCGTTAATAATTAAACGAGATATAGAAATGTCAAAAGGTAAAATTAATGTTTCCGTAGAAAATATATTTCCACTTATAAAGAAGTTCTTATATAGTGATCACGAAATATTTTTACGCGAATTAATATCTAATGCAACAGATGCAACTCTTAAGTTAAAGCACTTAACTTCTATTGGTGAAGCAAAAGTGGAGTACGGCAACCCTAGAATTGAAATAAAAGCCGATAAAGAAGGTAAAAAACTGCATATCATTGATCAAGGTCTTGGTATGACAGCTGAAGAGGTAGAGAAGTACATTAACCAAGTTGCTTTTTCTGGTGCAGAAGAATTTTTAAACAAGTATGAAGATGGCGCTAAAGATACAGGTATCATAGGTCATTTTGGATTAGGTTTCTATTCTGCCTTTATGGTTGCAGATAAAGTAGAAATTATAACCAAAAGTTTTAAAGATGCTCCGGCTGCGCACTGGTCTTGTGATGGTTCTCCGAACTTTACCTTAGAAGAAGGTAAAAAAGAAGATCGCGGAACAGAAATAATATTACATATTGCTGATGATTCTACAGAATTTTTAGAAGATAGTAGAATTACCGAACTATTAAATAAGTATAACAAGTTTATGCCTATTCCAATAAAATTCGGAACTAAAACAGAAACCTTACCCAAACCAGAAGGAGCTAAAGAAGAGGATGAAGCACCAACACAGGAGGTAGACAACATTATAAACAACCCTAACCCAGCTTGGACTAAACAACCTGCGGATTTAAAGGAAGAAGATTATAAAGGTTTTTACAGAGAATTGTATCCTATGCAATTCGAAGAGCCTTTGTTTAATATTCACTTAAATGTTGATTATCCTTTTAACTTAACTGGTATTTTATATTTTCCTAAGTTAACGAATGATCTTAATACGCAGAAAGATAGAATTCAACTTTACCAGAACCAAGTATTCGTTACTGATAATGTAGAAGGTATTGTACCAGAATTCTTAACTATGTTACGTGGTGTTATTGATTCTCCAGATATTCCATTAAATGTATCTAGATCTTATTTACAAGCGGATGGTGCAGTTAAGAAAATCTCTTCCTATATCACAAGAAAAGTAGCAGATAAACTTTCTTCACTATTTAAAAATAGCAGAGAAGATTTTGAAGCAAAATGGAACGATATTAAGATAGTTATTGAGTACGGCATGCTTTCTGAAGATAAATTCTTTGAAAAAGCAGATAAGTTTGCACTCTACCCAACTGTAGATGGTTCTTTTTATACTTTTGAAGAACTACAAGAAAAATTAAAAGGCAACCAAACAGATAAGGACGACAAACTTGTTATTCTGTACGCATCTGACAAAGAAGCCCAACACAGTTATATTGAAGCAGCTAAAACTAAAGGATATGAAGTTCTTCTAATGGATTCTCCTATTATTGCACATTTAATGCAAAAATTGGAAGGTTCTAAAGAAAACATATCATTTACAAGAGTAGATGCTGACCATATAGATAACCTAATTAAAAAAGAGGAAAATCAAATTTCTAAACTTTCTGATGAAGAAAAAGAAACTCTTAAAACAGAATTAGAAAAAACTATCGAAAACAAAAGCTACACTATTCAACTAGAAGCTATGGATAGTAGTGCTTCTCCTTTTATAATTACAGAGCCGGAGTTTATGCGTAGAATGAAAGAGATGCAACAAAGCGGCGGCGGCGGCGGTATGTTTGGAATGGATAATATGCCAGAAATGTACAATTTGGTTGTAAACACTAACCATGAATTGGTAGGTGAAATTCTAAACACAAAAACAGCTAAAAAGAAAGAACGCCTAATTAATCAATCTTTAGATTTGGCTAGACTTTCTAAAGGACTTTTAAAAGGTGCCGAGTTAACCGAGTTTATAAAACGTAGTTATGATATGGTAAAATAACCAATTTCTGAACACATTTTAAGTCCGTTAGAAACACGTTTTTAACGGACTTTTTTTATCTTTAATTTATGAAAATTATATCTACCAATATTTCAAAACCCACTACTATAATTTGGAACGGTAAAGAAGAGCAAACTGGCATTTACAAATACCCCATTTCTAATTCTATTTATTTAGGAAAATCAGATGTATTAAAAGATACCGTTATTGACCGAATACACCACGGAGGCACAAACAAAGCTTGTTATATATTCTCTTCGGACAAATATGGTTATTGGAAAAATATGTACCCAAACTTGGAGTGGAATTGGGGAATGTTTGGTGAAAACTTAACGGTACAAGGCTTAGATGAATCTGTATTAAGAATTGGTAGCATTTATAAAGTGGGAGAATGTTTGGTCCAGATAACCCAACCTAGGGAGCCTTGTTATAAACTAGGAATCCGATTTGGAACTCAAAATATACTAAAGGAATTTATAGATCATGGCTTCCCAGGCACTTACATAAGAGTTTTAGAAGAGGGCGAAGTAAAAGTTGGTGATTCTTTCATTTTAACAGAAGAGTCTAAAAATATACTTACCGTGCAACAATTTTATCAATTGCTATATGCAAAAGAAAAGAATCTTGATATTATAAAAATTGCTATAGAAAATGATACCCTTCCTAAACGCAAAAAAGAAAAATTAAAAAAATACCTATAAAAAAAGGGGGCTCTACAGCCCCCTAAATTAACTTAAACCAACTTAATCAACTATTAAATTCTCTTTATAATTCTTTCCATTAACTGTAACGGAAACAACATATTCTCCTTTAAAAGCATCTGAAAAATCAAATGACTTTTCTACTATTAATTTATCCATGATAGATTCATTAAAAACTACACGATTACTCTCATCGTTTACTGTAATCTTTACCTCTTGCTTATCTAGATTTAATAAATTAAATGAAATATGATTCTCTACTTTTCTAAAAAAGGGTTTATTTACTTCTTTCTTATCTAGTATAATAACTTCATCCCCTTCTATTTTAATAGAATACACAATGGATTTCATTTCATTTTCTGTTTCGAAATAATATATTCCACTATTTAAATTCTTTAAATTGAACTTTCTAGAATATAGCAACTTAGATACACTTTCTGAATAAATAATATTATTCTGCGCATCTTTAAATTCAATAGATGTTGCTTTTGCAACATTTTCTAACTCTAGTACCAACATTTTAGCATCGCTGTAAGCTGTTAAAACTAATTTTGGTTCTTTTGCCATGCTTATTGCTGCAACAAACATAAAGGCAATTACAGTTGTCATTTTTAAAACTGCTTTCATAACATTTTGATTTTGTGATTAATAAATAAATTGATGAATAACGACAGTACAAACATACCCCACTTTTGAGGCAACAACTACATCTTACTTTTCTTATTTATGTGCTATTTTACCCACCCATAAGGTTAATTTATTGTTAAGGGGTAATATTCCATATATTATGGGTAATTTTGTAAACATCCCTATATAAAAGGTTATTTACTTTTATAGTATATAAATAGATTTATATGTTTACTCAGAAACCAGCATTTGAAGCAATAGAACCCGATTTTGGGCACTCTTTCACCTATCAAAAATTTGATGAAAATAAACTTAATAAAAATATTGTTTGGCATTATCATCCGGAAATAGAGTTGGTATATGTTAATGGAGGTTCTGGAAAAAGACAAATTGGTAGTCATGTTTCCTATTACTCTAATGGGGACCTTATTTTAATCGGAAGTAATTTACCGCACTGCGGACTTACCGATAATCTTACCGGTAATAAAAGTGAAACTGTAATTCAGATGAAATTAGATTTTCTAGGAAGTGATTTTTTTAAAATTCCTGAAATGAAAAAAATTCAAGACCTTTTTGAAATAGCTAATAGTGGTATTGCTTTCTCTGGTAAAACAAAAAAAATCATAGGGGAAAAAATGGAAGTTTTAGAATATCAAACGGATTTTCAAAGACTACTCTCCATTTTAAACATTTTAAACAATCTAGCAAACTCTCCAGATGGTAAATTACTAAATGCAGAAGGTTTTTCTTTGCAAACAGATATAAAAGATAATGATCGAATTAATATAGTTTTTAACTATGTAAAAAATAATTTTAAAGAGGACATCCCCTTAAATCAAATTGCAGATATGGTAAGTATGACTGTCCCTTCTTTTTGCAGATATTTTAAAAAAATAACCAATAAGACTTTTACGCAATTTGTAAATGAATATAGGTTAGTACATGCTTCTAAATTATTAGCGGAAAAACCTCTGAGCATTACAGAAGTATGCTTCGAATGTGGTTTTAATAATTTCTCCCATTTTAACAAATCTTTTAAGGCCTTTACGGGACAAAATCCATCAGAATACAGAAATCAATTAAAAACAATATTACATTAAAACAAAAAAAAATCGGCTGTGGTCCCGATTTTTTTTATACCTATTTTTTAAAATTACACACTATCTTTAATAGGCCGGTAAACGCTATTAATTTCCTCATGTGTTACGTATTACTTTAAGTAAATCAAACCTTGTGCCAAACTTTTAAAATATAGTATTCAAGACCTTTGCCAAACGCAAACCACCTACCTGTAATTGGTTTTCTACAGTTCCCCACCATTTATAACTATAGCCGTACCAAAGTTTCTCTCCTACTTTTACAGAAGAATAAATTTCATTTGCAACATCTTGCGATTCTTCTACCCAATCATAAATGGTTCCTTCTTGCAATTTCTTTCTCTGCTCTTTATTTAATTTTGGTAAAGATTCGGATAACTCTGTATAACTCATTCCATTATTCTCTATTAAATGAGAATCCCATACTTTATGTAAATTAGTTCCTTTATTAAACCAATGCACCTGAAAATCGTTACCACCCTTATCTTCTAATCTTCCTACATGCATTGGCTGGTGTAAATCCCCTATTAAATGTATGAGCATTTTTAAATAAAAAGCTCTATCATCCTTACTATTTTTTGTATCCTTAACGATATTAATGCATTTTTCTATGCCAATAATTATATCTCCATATTTACTTGGTTCAACATCCGTATATTTTTTATCCGCAGGAAAATTTACATAATGCCATGCACTAAACTTTTTATATCGCTTATCGGCTTTTATTTCATCTCCAAAATTAGAAACAGATGCCAAACTTTGATTGTCTAACAATTTATTAATTTCCCTTTTTGCTTTTCTAGATAAATATTCTTGCGCTACCTGGCCTACAACCCTATGTCCTTTTTTAGACCAAAACATAGCATTTCCAAAAGAAAATTGTATAATAAAAAAGAATAGGATCGTAATTTTTTTCATAACTAAATACTTTACGCTACAATTAGAATTTAATCGCCAAAAGGCTTATCTCCAAATAAAAATGAATGTGGTATTAATACGTAATAACTTTTCTGAGATAGTTTACTCAAAAGTAGTTATTACTATATTAATTATAAAGTAAGGCCATAGATTTAACACCTCCTATTTACATACCTATACAAGCCTCTATAAATGAAGTGCTTTTTTGGTTTAAAAATCCTAAATTTGATACGACTAATTAAATTTAAAATGACAAAATACCTTGCCATTGTTTCGCTTATTTTTATAAGCCAAAGGGCTTTTTCTCAATCCAAATCCTTCACTGTTAAACACATTTCAGAACCAATAATTGCAGATGGCATATTAGACGAGCCCATCTGGAAAGTAGCCGAAGGAGCTACTGAATTCTGGGAATATTTCCCTATAGACTCTATACAAGCCAGACAACAATCTAATATTAAAATGGTATACGACGATGTGTACTTATATGTAGGAATAAAAATAAATACTGCCGGAAAAAACTATAGAATACAAAGTTTAAAACGAGATTTTAGAGCAGGAAATAGTGATAATATAACCCTATTATTCGATACTTTTAATGACAGTAATAATGCCTTTATATTTGGATCTAATCCTTATGGTGTTCGTAGAGAAGGTTTATTATCGGGAGGAGGAAGAGGTAACGGTGCTTTTAATATGTCTTGGGATGCCAAATGGGTAGGCGATTCTAAAATATATGATAACTATTATACATCAGAATTTAAAATACCACTTACATCCTTCAAATTTAAAGAAGGGGAAACAAAATGGCGTTTTAACAGCTATAGGTTTGATACACAGTCTAATGAAACAAGTACTTGGGTAAATATACCTCAAAACCAAACCATATTCGATTTAGGATATATGGGCACCATGATTTTTGAAAAACCTTTAGGAAAATCTAGAACTCCGTTAGCCATTATACCTTATATAAACACTATATCTCAAAAAGATTTTGAAACCAACGACAAAATAAATAATATAAAATTTGGAGGAGATGCCAAAATAGCGATAGGTAATAGTATGAATCTAGATATTACTGTAAATCCAGATTTTTCTCAGGTAGAAGTAGATGATCAGGTTACCAATCTTACCCGGTTTGAAGTTTCTCTACCAGAAAAAAGACAGTTTTTTATAGACAATAGCGATTTATTTTCGAGCTTTGGTGGCCGTAGAGATGCAAATCCTTTTTTTTCGAGGAGAATTGGTATTGCAAAGGACACGGCTGATAATTCTATAGAAAATAAAATAATTGGTGGCCTCCGACTAAGCGGAAAGCTGAACAAAAACCTTAGGCTAGGTTTTATGAATTTGCAAACAGAAGAAGATATTGCAAACGAAATACCTTCAAACAATAACGCTATGCTTGCGCTTCAGCAAAGAGTGTTCTCTAGATCAAACATTGGATTATTTCTTATAAATAGAGAATCTATTAAAAATTATGACTTCCTATCCAAAGAAGACCGCTATAATAGAGTTATAGGTATAGATTACAATATGGTATCTGCAGACAATACCTGGTCAGGTAAATATTATATACACAAGTCTTTTGAACCTAATACCCAAGGAAAAGACCTTTCTATAGGTGCTTCATTACAATACAATTCTAAAAACTACAATATTTTCACCGATTGGGTATCGATTGGCGATAATTTTACTTCCGATTTAGGATTTATTCGAAGAGAAGATATTGTAAAAGGAGTTCTTGGGATGGAGCGGATTTTTTGGCCCAATAAAGGAAAAATACAAATGCATAGTTTTACGATTTTTCCAGAATTTATATGGAGCCCTACCTTAGATTACATAAATACAGATTACAATTTAACGGCAAGTTGGTCTGCTACGTATAACAACCAAGCAAGAGTTAACGCGCAAATTACAAAAAGCTACACTTTTTTAATGAATGACTTTGACCCAACAAATACTGATGAAGCCACAGCAATACCAGGAAATATTGGTTACCATTACAATAGTATCGACCTTCAGTTCAGATCCGATAGAAGAAAATTATTTGCCTACATTTTGAACACCACAGTCGGAGAATTTTTTAATGGAGAAAGGTATTCTTTTGGTACTACCATGACGATGCGCTTTCAACCTAAAGTATTTTTATCTCTTATAGCTAATTATGATAAAATTTCTCTTCCTACGCCGCATCCAAGCGCAGATATATGGCTTATAAGCCCTAAAATAGATATTACTTTTAGTAAATCTATCTTTTGGTCTACTTTAGTACAATATAGTAATCAAAGAGATAACTTAGGCTTTAATTCTAGATTACAATGGCGCTTTGCTCCTTTGTCTGATTTATTTATTGTCTATAATGACAACTACTTTGTAAATAGTTTTGAGCCTAAGAATAGATCTATAAACTTAAAATTAACTTACTGGTTAAATATATAGAATGACATATAAAATTTTATGCTCCGATTTAGACGGTACTTTACTAACAACAAAAAGTGATGTATCTAACTTTACGATTAGTCAAATAGAAAGAGTAAAAGAACGCATGCAAATTATTTTGGTCTCCGCAAGAATGCCAAAAGCAATGCATTATATTCAACAAGATTTAGGAGTTTTACATGAACCTATAATATGCTATAACGGAGCGTTAATACTTCATGGTGATAAAGAACTAAAATCTACGGTTATACCCGCATTATGCATAGAAAATATTCATAAAATTGCAGAGCAACATAATATAAAACTTGGATTGTATTACAAAGATGAATGGTATGCAGAAATAGATTCTGAAAGGATTCAAAAAGAAAAAGTACATACCAAAGTAGAACCTGTATTTAAAAATACAACAGAAACTATTTTAGACTGGAAATTAAGGAAAATCGGAGCACACAAGATAATGCTAATGGGAACAAAAAACACCGCCGATATTGCCTATAAAAAATTAGAAGAATCCTTTTCTGAGGAAATTAACATCTACCGTTCTAATGATACTTTAATAGAAGTTTCTCCTAAATCCGTATCTAAATTATCTGCTATTACATACTTAATAAAAGATAAATACACCTTAGATGACATTATATCTTTTGGCGACAATTACAATGATATAGATATGTTACAAAATACAGGATGTGGTGTAGCTGTGGGTAATGCCAGAGAAGAAGCTAAAAGAATTTCTAATTATGTAACTTTAAAAAATACCGAAGATGGTGTTGCGCACTATGTAAAGGAAAACCTCTTTAATTAAATATTATTAAAGACTAATAGCTTTCTATATGACCGAAAAAATTTTACCCCAACCACTTATAACAGATGACACTGTTGTCTTTGGTTTATTAGCCTTAAGTTTAGGATTTATTTTTTACACTTCTTCTGTAAAAACAGGTTTTTGGAAAAAATTCTATTCCATTATACCAGGAGTATTAATGTGCTATTTACTTCCCGCGTTACTATCTTCCTTTGGTGTTGTTGCTGAAGAATGGCATACCATAGATGCTTTGGGAAATGCAACTAAACATAGTTCTAAACTCTACTATATTGCTAGTAGGTATTTGTTGCCTGCCGCTTTAGTATTAATGACATTAAGTATAGATTTAAAAGCTATAAGCAATCTAGGATCTAAAGCACTAATTATGTTTTTAACAGGTAGTGTTGGAATTGTAATTGGGGGGCCTATTGCCATATTAATAGTGTCCGTTTTTTCACCCGAATCTGTTGGAGGTAATGATTTTGATGCCATTTGGAGAGGACTTTCTACTATTGCTGGAAGTTGGATTGGCGGTGGCGCAAACCAAGCTGCTATGTACGAAATATTTAAGTATACCCCGGAAAAATATGGTGGTATGGTTTTAGTAGATATTTTTGTTGCCAATGTATGGATGGCTATAATATTATTAGGAGTCGGTAAAACAAAAAGGATTGATGCTTGGTTAAAAGCAGATACCTCGGCTATTGAAAAATTGAAAGTTAAAGTCACCAAATTTACAGATAGTATAAC
The DNA here is from genome assembly GCF_947496775.1 of uncultured Maribacter sp. GTDB lineage: Bacteria > Bacteroidota > Bacteroidia > Flavobacteriales > Flavobacteriaceae > Maribacter_B. The sequence continues at coordinate 252,212 of NZ_CANMDU010000005.1, forward strand.
TCGTGTTCCTACCCTAGGCGATTATATGATTATGTTAGGCTTAGCATTTACAGCTGTTGGTATTGCCCACTTGTTTGGCGGACATATAAGTTCCTACCTTAAAGAAAACGTTTCTGTCGTTGCCGATTCTACTAACTTCTTGTCTTTTCTCGGTTCTGGTTTCTTTTGGATGGTAGTAATTGCTACTGCAGTTGGTATTGCTTTATCCTTTACAAAAGCTAAAAATTATGAAGGAGCAGGCGCAAGTAAAATTGGAGGAATGTTTATATATATACTAGTAGCCACAATTGGAATGAAAGTAGATTTAGGTCGTGTTCTAGAAAATCCTGGACTTATAGCTATAGGATTTATATGGATTGCTATCCATGCCGGATTATTAATCCTTGTAGCCAAAATTATTAAGGCACCTTATTTTTTCTTAGCTGTGGGAAGCCAGGCAAATGTCGGCGGTGCCGCATCCGCTCCTGTTGTAGCCGCAGAGTTTCACCCTTCCTTAACTTCTGTTGGTGTTCTTCTTGCTGTTTTTGGGTATGTAGTTGGTACTGGTGGCGCGCTTTTATGTGCTTACCTCATGGAAATAGCGTCCTCTCTTTAACATAGCACCTCAAGACGACCTCAAAAGAAAGAAAATATTACTTATCATTTTATAGCAAAAAGGAGTTTTAAACCTACTGACGAAAACAAAAAAGAAAAAGTTTAGCCTTAAATAGAATTCTTATCCGCGCAAATGAAAAAAAATAAAGATATTTGCGACAATAAACTTACCAAATGAAAAAAATAGCACTTGTAATTACTTTACTACTTTTAATAATTTCCTGTGGTAGTGATACCGAAAACACAATGACAGTAACTGGCAAAGTAAAGGGTCTTAAAAAAGGAACTTTGTATCTTCAGAATTTTAAAGACACTACTTTAATTGTTATCGATTCTTTACAAGTAGACGGTGATGGCAATTTTACTTTTAAAACCGAGGTAGAGAATCCGGAAATTTTTCATTTGTATTTAGATAAAGCGGATCATAATGATTTTAATGATAGAATTATTTTCTTCGGAGAACCCGGTTTGGTTACTATAAATACTTCTTGGGATACTTTTGATAGAGATGCCAAAATATCGGGTTCAGAAAGCAATGAAAAGTATAAAGAATATCGTAAAATGATGTCTAACTTCAATATTAGAAATATTCAAATTATTCAAAATGCTCAAAACACTAAAATTGCTTTAGACTCTGTACAACTAGATTCTGTAAACAAATTAAGTGACAATACCGTACGTAGAAGTTATGCTTATGCACTGAACTTTGCTTTGACCAACACAAACTCTACTGTGGCTCCCTATATTGCCCTTTATGAAGTTCCAGATGCTAATAGAAAGTATTTAGATTCTATTTCTAATTCTTTAGATAAAGATGTAGCTAATTCCAAATATGGTAAAGCTCTTAAAAAATACTTAGACGAATTACCAAAATAAAAGCATAAAAAAACCACCAAAGGTGGTTTTTTTATGCTTTGTAAAATTGAATATGAAATTAGCCTAATTTATTTAGCTCTTCTACCAATCCTTTAGCTTTAGCTTCTAATTCTTGCTTCACCGTATTAAGATGTGCCTTTCTATTCTCTACACCTCTTTTATTTACTTTTGCAATTAAATCATCAAAAGTAGCAATAGCTCCATCTATAATTTTTGCTCCTTCAGGAGAGTCTGTTTTATTATTTGCAGCTTCTACTATGTATACCGCTTCTATAATATCTCCTAAAACGTAATTAATATCTTTTTTTAAATCTTTTACACTTGCCATTATAATATATTTTTAGCAAAAATAAGGTTTTAGAATATCTCTGTAAAAGAATACCCTTAAATAGTTACTTCTAACAACTTTGCACTAGCGCCACTGAGTGTTATAATATTTGCATTGGCAGGAACTAATACCGTTTCTCCTTTTTTTATTTCTGCAGAACCAGATTCGGTTCTTATTTCTGCCTGTCCGCCAACGCACATGTATATTGTAAAAGAATCTCTCTGTGTAACTTCTTGAATTAAATCCTCAGAAATTTCTATAAAGTTTGTTTTAAAATAAGGGCATTCTACCATGGTATTGATTTGATTATCTTCGGTTGGATAATTTACCTTAAAATCATCCTTCTTTTTATAATCCATAGCATCTAAAGCAAGTTCGGTATGTAACTCCCTTAAATCCCCATTTTTATCTTTTCTATTAAAATCGAACACTCTATAAGTAACATCCGATGTTTGCTGAATTTCGGCAAGTAGCACACCTGCACCAATAGCATGTATTTTTCCCGTATTTATAAAGAAAGTGTCCCCTTCTTTAACATCTTCGTAATTAAGTAAATCTAATAAAGTGTTATCCTCTAAACTTTTACTATACTCTTCTTTAGTTACATCTTTATTAAAACCAACTATTAAATTAGCGTCTTTATCTGCATCCATAACATACCACATTTCGGTTTTACCGAAAGAATTATGTCGTTCTTTTGCTAATGCATCATTTGGATGTAATTGTATGGATAAGTCTTGCTTAGCATCAATAAATTTAATAAGAATTGGAAAATCTTTTCCAAAACGTTGTACTACACTTTTCCCCAATAATTCCTGAGGATAATCGTTAATTAATGTTTGAAGGGATACACCAGCTAACTCCCCATTCCCAACTACCGAAATATCTCCTGGAACGCCAGAAAGTTCCCAACTCTCACCAGTAATATCATTATCTATAGATTTTCCTAAAACTTCTTTTAGTTTAGTACCTCCCCAAAGACGTTCTTTTAATATTGGGTTAAACTTTAATGGGTATAATTTCATGATTATTCTTTTGATTTTATATTGAACGTATTTTCCTACAAAAAAGTATGTAGCTTTAATAATTACACTACTTTTAATGTAACACTGTTATCCACAAAAAGTAACGTAATTTCTGGGAGTTTCATATAAAACAACTTCTAAATCTTTTTCAGTATCAATATGCGGTCTGAGTTTTTTCCATATATAAACTGCAATATTTTCAGCGGTAGGATTTAACTCTTTAAACTCAGGGATTTCAATGTTTAGGTTTTTATGGTCCAGAACATCTTCAATCTCCGACTTTATAAGGTTCTTTAAAACTTTCATATCCATAACAAAACCTGTTTCCTGATCTATGCTCCCAAATACACTTACCACCAACTCATAATTATGACCATGATAATTAGGATTATTACATCTACCAAAAACAGCTTTATTTTTTCCTTCGTCCCAATCTTTTCTATAAAGTCTATGCGCTGCATTAAAATGCGCTTTTCTGCTCACTTTAACTTTCATATCTTTTTTATATTTTGATTAATATGGATGTAGAATTCCTGAAAAATTATCTTAAACCAAACCGTGTAGTTTTCTGGATGCCTTGCAATATCATTTTTAACATCTTCGGGTTTCATCCATTTCCAGCTTTCTACTTCTTCTGGATTAATAGTAGGGCTTCCATTATAATGCCCAATCATTACATGATCTAACTCGTGTTCTGTTAATCCATTATCAAAAGGAGCCTTATAGATAAAAGATGTAACTTCTTGAAGTTCTGCAACAAAACCCATCTCTTCTTGCAATCTTCTTTTACCTGCAGCAATATTACTCTCCCCTACTCTTTGGTGGCTACAACAAGTATTAGTCCATAAAAGCGGGGAATGATATTTGTGCGCAGCCCTTTGCTGCAACATTGTTTCTCCCTTTTCATTCATAATAAATACAGAAAAAGCTCTGTGTAATAAAGCCTTTTCATGAGCTTCCATTTTTGGCATAGTACCAATTTGCTCATCATTACGATTAACTAAGATTACTTCTTCTTCCTTCATTTTGTAAAAATAACACCTTTACTTCATATTTAAGAAGAAAGTAATTTTTTAAACAAAGGATTAACTAAACCTGCAATAAGTATTAGAAAATCTATTACAGCTTACAGCTACTTCTATATATAACGCTTTGCTACAATATTAAGTTCTAGTACATAATGAGGGCTAAAAGAACCTTGGAGATTTTAAATGATCTTTAGTGTGAATAAAATCATATCTAAAAATAACTTCGAAAGAACCATCGTTAAAAGAAGCATTTCCTAAATCTGTTACTTCTCGATCATAAGCCAACCCTATAAGGAATTTATTAGAAATATTAAATCCGACCATACCACTGAAAGCTGCGTCCCATCGGTAAGCAGCTCCTACAATAAATTTATCGTTCAACATAAAATTAGCCGACAAATCAACTTGTAAAGGGGCTCCTTGCACCATTTTCCCAAGTATACTAGGTTTAAATTTTAGGTTAGGATTTAAATCCCAAACATACCCGGTTATTAAGTAAAAATTCATTTGTTCCTTTGCTGTAGACAAAGAAGACTCATCAAAATGATTCGTTTCTAAAAACCTCGGTACGGATAGTCCTGCATAAAACTTATCTGTATGGTAATACACTCCTGCTCCTATGTTTGGAGAAAAACGATTATCAATATTCTGCTGTAAACTTAAATCGAACCCTTGTGTAACATCTTGATCTAATTCTGAAAAACGAATGTCTAATAAATTAGCACTTGCTTTTAACCCAAAACTTATCCGAGCTACTTTGGATGTCCAAATAGTATACGAAAAATCAATATCAAAATTAGTTTCCGAAGTAGGTCCTATATCATCTTTAACTACAGAAAGACCTAAACCAACACCACGATACCCTATGGGCGAATGAAAATTAAATGTCTGTGTAGTTGGCGCGCCTTCTAAACCTAACCATTGTGCTCTATATAAAGCTGCAACACTTGCTTGTCCTCGAGAACCCGCATAGCCTGGATTTACACTAACTGTATTATACATGTACTGCGTATACTGAGCATCTTGTTGCCCGGAAAGTACACTATAAAACAACAGTGCTACCATTATAATTCCTCTTCCAATCCAAAAAGGAGTATTTCTTTTTTTGTGGATACTGTTCATAAATATCATTTATCTGTTTATGTATATGTAACCTGACAGAGATTTCATATTTCCAGTTGATTGTTCGTAATCCAATATGTAAAAATAAGTACCTACCGGTAGTTTATTATCTTTGTTAATTGTAACTCTACCTGTAGAAGTTCCATCAAAAATATTTCCTTCTGTATCATATGCTTTGGTAGTGTAAACTAATACGCCCCATCTATTATAAATTTTAAGTGTATTGTTCGGGAAATTTTCTAAGCCACTAATTTTTAAAACATCATGAACACCATCACCATTAGGAGTAAGCACATTAAATACTTTTACTTCGTCCTCCGTCTCTATTAAATCTGGTTGTAAATAATTAGGTGTACCATCTCCATCACTATCATCATTAGCATAATCACCATCACCATTTACATCTTCGTCTATAGTTTCTATACCGTCATCATCGTCATCAGTATCTCTATAATCTGACTCGTCATCATTGTCCGTATTTGGTAAATCATTATAAGGATCATCTAACTCATCATTTACATCAAAATCAACAGTAGAATTACCTTCAAAACCATCATCTAAGCCATCATCATCTTTATCCGACCCAATAAATACTACATCTGGAATACCATCATGATTATGGTCATTACCTTCTATACGGTCTGGTACATTATCATTATCACTATCCTCATCTACATAATCTGGTAGTAAATCTCCATCCGTATCTTCTGGAATTAATCCGAGGTTTCCGTTCTGCTCATATGCGTCATCTAAGCCATTAGAATTAGCATCTAAACCACTTGGAGCAATATAGTCTGCTGTAGTTTGTGCTTCTAAATTGTCTGGAATACCATCATTATCGGCATCTATATCTAAATAATCTGCAAAACCATCTCCATCTGAGTCAGTAGGGTTGGTCGCTGGGTCATTATCGCCATCAGTATTTAAATCCTCGAAACTATCTACAATACCATCGTTATCGGCATCTAAATCTGTTGCATCTGTAACTATTATAGTAACAGTTGCTGTACTACAATTTCCATTAGTATCACAAATAGTATAATCGAAAGTGTCATTCCCTACATAATCCGTATTTGGTGTATATGTAACCGTATCATCAGAAGGATCCGTTGGTGTTTCGTTATCATTTATTACTATACTACCATTGGTCGGTGGTACTGCAATACTTAATGTTCCCGTACTAGGAAAATCGTTATCATTATCTAAAATAGCTATCTCTACCGCTGTGTTTTCTTCTGTTGCAATAGAATCATCTATAGCATCTACAATAGGTAAAACGGTTACATCTACCGTTGCTGTACTGCAATCCCCAAATGTATTACAAACCGTATAGTCAAAAGTATCTGGTCCATTATAATCGGGGTTTGGTGTATAGGTTACTAAATCGTCTAACGGATTATTTGGTGTACCATTTTCATTAATAGCAACTGTACCATTTGTAGGTTGCGTACTAATATTTAGAGAACCTGTAGTTGGTAAATCAGAATCATTATCATAAATAGGAACAATAACAGATTGATCCTCGTCTGTTGTTACTACATCATCTACCAATGTAGCCGCTTCGTTAATACAAACAACAGTGAAATTTGGTAAGTTATTGTCATTACCAGCTTTTGTTATGGTTGCCGTGTACTTTACATAAGTTTGTGTAGCAATTACTGTTGGACTATTTTGATCTCCTGATAAAGCCGGACTCCAACTTATAGTTGCATTTGGAGGCACATTGGCTGTAACATCTAAGGTAACCTCATTATGTGGAGAATTACAATTAGTTACTATAAAATAACCCGTTGCATTTTTTCCACAAATGGTACCATCGTAAGTTGCAAAATAGGTGCCCTGTTGCGTTACTTCTAAAAAAGAATCCGTACTTAATACAGTACTTGTATCCGAAGCTTCATACCATCTATAATTACTTTCATCTGTACTATTAGGCGCTTGTAATAAATACTGCGCATTAGATGCTACTATTCCTAGCAATGCAAAAGCAATACTTAAGAATAACGACTTATATGTTAGGTTATGTTTCAATTGGATTTGGGTCGTTTCTCTATACATTATTTAACTACGAATACCACGTTGATTAAGGAATTGTAATCTGTTGGCGGAGCGTCTACAGTTAGTGTTAATTTTCCATCAGCAGTTATTACCATAGCCGTAGGACCTGTTGTAGATGTGGTATCAAAAACAGTTGGATCCGCGTACGTAACATAATAATATAATTCTGTTGCACCATAAGTTGGCACTGCTGTTGGTGCACCTGTACTTCCTCTTAAAGGTGTTCCAAACTGAGCTGTATATTGTGCATATAAATCAATTGTTTGTGTACCTGTTGTAGAAGCATCTACTTCTATTGATGGCGGATAGAAAATTCTAGCTGCTTTAGAAGTAATTGGTGCTATTGCCTGTATAACTTCTTGAACATTAGTTTCTGTTGTAAATCCTTGTGCTGCAGATTTTCCTGCATCATCTACATCAATAGGAGCTCTTAATTCTACTTCATCATCAAATTGATCGTCCGAACCTAAAGAAGCTAATGGTACATCTCTGTCTCCACCACCATCTGATAATCTTAAATTATTACCTACTATTCCAAAAGCTGTATTGTATTCATTACCAATATTTGAATCGGCATCATTAACATTGAGCGTAATAGCATTACCTCCTGTTATTGCTATATGACCAGGGTTTCCATTTGTTGATAATGTTTGGCTGTCCGTCCCTGAATCATTCAACCCACTTAAATCTATATTCGTAGCACTTCCATTATTCGTAATGTTTAATGTTTGTGTACTAGCATCGTAATTTAAATCCTGTATCTCATTTTGATTATTAGTATCTCCATCAACATAGTTTACCGTATAATTACCATTTCCATCATCGGTAACACCTATATCGCCTGTTCCTACTACTGTCTCTCTATAACCCGATAAATCTATCGCATTTGAATCCATTCCATTTATAGTACTTACCAACTCATCACTACCATTTAATGTTAATGTATTGCTATTAATAATATTTACATTTGCTCCTGTTACGCCATCTACTGTTGTACTTAATGTATTTCCACTACTTGTATTTGATACCGTTGTTGCTGGAACTAATGCACTCTTGTCTATCCACTCTACTTCTCCTGCTGGATTTGTAACTAAAACTTTATCATTTCCGCCTGATGAAACATCTTCCGCTAAAATGGTTCCATTTACTATATTTTCTGTGTTTACTGCATTGTCTGCTAATTCAGCATTAGTTACTGCGTCTGCTGCTATCTCTAATGTAACATCTCC
>NZ_CANMDU010000006.1 GCF_947496775.1 uncultured Maribacter sp.
AGGAGCAGAAGTAGACAAAAACGCTAATGATTTATATGGTTGTTTCGATTTATCTAATTCAATAACCGTAGTACGTAATTTGCCTAGTGTTACTAACAAAATTAAAGCTAAACTTTATCCAATACCAGCAAAGAATACTATTCATGTAGCTTTAGAAACTTTTGAAAAAGGAAGAATCAATATGGTATTGTATGATTTTGCAGGGAATGCAATCTTGAATAAAACTAAGCAAATAGAAAACCAGAAGACTTCTTTAGATGTTAACACAATACAAGCAGGTGTATATATTCTTAGAATAAGAAATGAAAATGGTAAATCCGTTTCCAAAAAAGTAACTATTTTTTAATTTTTTTTAGAACCATTAATGTTGCACCCTCTGCATATCATTTTTGTAGAGGGTGTTTTTTAGAAAAATCTTATGGTAGTTAAATCTAGATTTTTGAGTAAAAAATCAAAAGTTTATACTTCTGTGATACTTCTGTTATATCCTCACTGTTAATTTGTAGTATAATTAAAAAAACAATTATTATGAAAAAATTCAAATTAACAAACTTATTGTTAATAGCCCTTTTAGCAATCGTGTCATCTTGTAGTAATGACGACGATGGAGAACAAACACCAACTACGAAAGCTTTAACATTAAACATCTCTGGGTTGGACAATTTAGGGTCTGATTATTTATATGAAGGTTGGATAATTGTAGGTGGAGCTCCTGTATCTACGGGAACTTTTTCTGTAAATGATAATCAGGAGTTATCACAATCTAGTTTTACTTTAGACGCAGACGTACTTGCTAGTGCAACAAAATTTGTATTATCTATTGAGCCAAATCCAGACCCATCTCCAGCACCTGCAGATACAAAGATATTTGTTGGGGATTTTAATGGAAATAGCGCTAGTTTAACTACAGGTACAGTAGCTTCTTCTTTTGATGCGATTAGTGGTAAATTCATTATTGCGGCTCCTACTGGAACCGGAGTAGAAGAAGAAAAGAATAGTGGAGTATGGTTTTTAGATAATAGTTCTGGTAGCCCAGTAGCTGGTTTGGAATTACCTGCTTTAGAAGCTGGTTGGAAATATGAAGGTTGGGTAGTTATAGACGGTGTTCCTTTATCTACAGGTACTTTTACTTCTTTAACGGGTACAGATGAAGGTAGTCCATTTAGTGGTGCAAATCCAGGCCCTCCGTTTCCAGGAGAAGATTTTTTAGAGAATGCGCCTAGTGGGCTTATTTTCCCTACAGATGTTAGAGGTAAAGTTGCTGTAATTAGTATAGAACCTTACCCAGATAATAGTGCAGCTCCATTTACTTTAAAACCATTATTTGGTATGATTCCTGCGGATGCTATGGGAGTACAAGAAGTTACAGATTATGTAACAGAAAGTTTTCCTACTGGTTCCGTTTCTAGATAAAAACTTAGTTTTTACAGTTTGTTTATAATAAGAAAAAGCCATGGAAATGTTCCATGGCTTTTTTACTTAATAATAAACTGTGTTTATTCCCAGTGATCAATTTGTTCATTAAGAATATCAATATTATAGGCTCCCACATGCTTTTTCCTGTAATAGAATGATAATAATGTTAGCCCAAATAAAAAGGCATAAAGCGTAATTATAGAAATTCCTACTGGAAAAAATGTCGCTGGTAGTTGGTGACTTTCAAATTCTTTATAAGTAGAAAGTATATATATTGTATCTGCAAATTTAAAGATGTAAATTAAGGAAACCACATATAAACCATATTCTAAATTCCGCATTTGCGGGTCGCTTATTTCTCCTTCTTTTATTTTAAACCATAATACATATAAAAAAATAAAGTGTACTAAGGATAGAATAGGAAATATATAATTGTCAATTTTAAAAAAATAAAACATATTAGTATATAAGCCGTAAAAACTAAATACTATTAGCAATGCTAATACCGTAATAGTGACGTAAAGACTCCTTTTCCATGGGAGAATTTTGGAGATTAAGTGCATATAAAGTAGGTTGCGAGTCTTTTGGGGAAACTCATTATTTTAGAATTAAACGGCACCATATTTTGTTTATTTTAAAAAAATCGATGAACAGCATTCAATGTTGAGTAAAGCCAAAAATCTGTGGTGAAAAATTAAGGTTCATACTGTTTAGCTATGTTTTTCTTTATTAAGAAATCCAATTTCTATCTTGTGATTTTCTAGCAAAGAAAACCAAAGCTATGGCTATTATAATCACCATAATTGGCATTATCATAGCGCCTGGACCGTAAACCTCAAAAGAGTTAGATATAAAAAAGGAATGCGCCATTTGAGCTAAAACACCTAGTAAAGAGACTAGGAGCATAGGTTTTGCCCATTTTTTTCTTAATAAAAGAGCAATACACCCTAATGCTCCTCCCCAAACGGCAATAGCAAAAGCAGCAGTAACCCATGATGGCTGCGATTCATACAAAAGTCTTTCTGCTTGGGATAATTTTTCTAAATCTTCAATGGACATATAGGTATGTTGCAAATAAGCACCAACACCAGCTAAATTCCATAGTAAGGCAATGGCACTAACAATCCAGAACCAAATCGGTGGTTTTACGTTGTTTGTAGTCATAATATTAATTTTTTGTTGGTTAAAAGTTCTTATTAAATTACAAAAAAAAGAGCAATTATATTTTCATAATTGAATATGAAATAGGCAGTACTTAAAAAAACCTTTATTTTTAAAGTTGAAATAGGATTTAATGCAAAAGAAAAAATATTATTATTTAATAAAACTGCAATATTTAGGTTTTCGTTTTAGTGGATGGCAAAAACAACCAGGACAGAAAACTATTGAGGGTATGCTTACCAAAACTTTAAAATACATTCTTCCGGATATTTCTTTTAAAATTTTAGGGGCAGGAAGAACAGATGCAAAAGTATCAGCTTTAGATGCTGCTTTTGAACTGTTTATTAATGAAGAGTCTATTAATGATTTAAGAGAATTTAAGAGCCTGTTTAATAAAAATTTACCGTCAGATATTCGTATTATTAGTGTAGAGGAAACTACAAAAGATTTTAATATAATTCAAAATAGTAAAGTAAAAGAGTACATTTATTTATTTTCTTTTGGAGAGAAAAACCATCCTTTTTGTGCTCCCTTTTTAACTAATATTCAGGAAGACTTAGATTTGGATTTAATGAAGCAGGCAGCTACTTATTTTGTAGGTACTCATGATTTTTCAAGTTTTACTGCCAGATTACAAGAAAACACAATAGTAGAAAGAGAAGTTATATCTTCTTATATAAAGGAAAATGAAATAATTACAGCGAATTTTCTTCCTAAAAAGACTTATGCGTTTCATGTAAAGGGGAAGGGATTTATTCGGTATCAAATTAGAATGATGATGGGAGCACTAATACAAATTGGCAAAGGAGATTTTGCTATAGAAAAACTTAAACTTAGTTTAACTAAAGAAGACAATACTTTACTAAAACATGTGGCTCCCGGTTCGGGCTTACTACTAAATAGCTTAGAATTTAATTAATATTTTGCATGAAAAGATTAAAAAAAATAGTACTTATTATTAGTGTTTTATATATTGTTATTGCGGCATTGGCGTATTATAATCAAGAAAAACTAGTGTTTATGCCTTCAAGAATGCCAATGAACCATACCTATGATTTTTGCCAATCTTTTGAAGAATTTTGGATAAATGCAGAAGATGGAGGTAAAATTAATGGAGTACATATTAAAAATGAATCAGAGAAAGGAGTGGTTTTATATTTTCATGGAAATTCAGGGAATATATCTCATTTAGGACATGTAGCCAATAGAATTACGGAAAAAGGATACGATGCCATTTTAATTGATTACAGAAAATTTGGAAAGAGTAGTGGGGCTCTTACCGAAAATGCTATTTACGAAGATGCCACATTAGCTTATAATTACACACTGTCTAAATATTCAGAAGATAAAATTGTTCTTTATGGTAGATCTTTTGGAACCGGTGTAGCTTCTTATTTAGCAGGAAAGAAAAAACCGTGTAAACTAATTTTAGAATCACCTTTTTATAGCGCAGTTGCCTTAGGGCAACACAGGTTTCCTTTTTTACCAATAGATTGGTTGTCTAATTTTAGATTTCCTTCTAATGAATTTGTTCAGAAAGTAAAATGCCCAGTGTTTATTTTTCATGGAACAGAAGACAGAGTTATTCCTTTTGCTTCTGGGAAACAATTGTTTGATGAAATACCAGGGAATAACAAAAAATTTTATACTATAAAAAATGCAGGTCATAATTACCTGCAAGATTTTAATAGTTTTAAAATAGGTTTGGAAGAAGCTCTTAATTAATTGTTAAACAAATCAGAAGATAAATATCTGTCACCGCGATCACAAATAATAGATACAATAACACCATTATCCAATTTAGAGGCTAATTGTATTGCTGCATGTGCTGCTCCGCCACTACTCATGCCAGAGAATATACCTTCTTCCTTAGCTAGTCTTATAGTCGTTTGGGTTGCTTGCTCACTATTTACTTCCATAACAGTGTCTACTTTTGAGGCGTCGAATATTTCTGGTAAATATTCTTTTGGCCATTTTCTTATTCCAGGAATTTTAGCTCCATGCATAGGCTGTACACCAACTATTTGTATCTCTGGATTAACTTCTTTTAAATAAGTAGAAGTACCCATAATGGTACCTGTAGTACCCATCGCAGATACAAAATGGGTTATCTCTCCATTAGTATCTTTCCAAATTTCTGGTCCTGTAGTTTTATAATGTGCTTTCCAATTATTTTCATTCGCAAATTGATTTAGCATCACATAACCTCCTTTGGATACCTTATTCATAGCATAATCTCTTGCACCTTCTATACCAACATCGCTACTAGTAAGTATTACCTTAGCACCATAAGCTCTCATGGTTTGTACTCTTTCTTTTGTAGAGTTTTCTGGCATTACTAATTCTATATCTAAACCATAGAAACCAGCTATCATCGCAAGAGCAATACCTGTGTTTCCACTGGTAGCTTCAATTATCTTATCTTCTTTTTTAATGGTACCTGTCTCTAAACCACTTGTTATCATATTTAATGCGGCACGGTCTTTAACACTTCCTCCGGGGTTATGGCCTTCCATTTTAAAATATAACTTTACATTCGGGTTTTGATTTAATACTCTTGCTTCTACTAATGGAGTATTGCCAATTAAATCTAATATAGTTTTAGACATTCGGAAGGGTTTTTATTTTTATTTCTGGTGTATGATAAACTGTGGAATTTGCGGGTACAGACTCCGTAATCCAGGCGTTTCCGCCAATAATACTATTTTCTCCAATAACAGTATTACCTCCTAAAATAGTTGCGCTTGCATAAATAGTAACATTGTTTTCTATAGTTGGGTGTCGTTTTACTTTTTGAAGATTTTTTGCAACGTACAACCCTCCTAAAGTAACACCTTGGTATATTTTTACATGGTTCTTTATTATTGCGGTTTCTCCTATTACAATTCCTGTTCCATGGTCAATATGAAAAGCGTCTCCAATAATTGCACCTGGATTAATATCTACACCAGTTTGTCTATGAGCGTATTCCGTCATTAATCTAGGGACTAGAGGAAAACCATCTTTATATAATTCATGTGCTAACCTATATATTGCAATAGCATAAAAACCTGGGTAGGCCATATATACTTCTTCAATAGAAAGAGATGCAGGATCACATTCTACAGTAGCTTCAGCATCAATATTCAATTTTTCTAAAACCAAGGGTAATTTTTCAACATAATTTTCCCAGACCTTTTTGCAAGGTTTGTTCACTTCCCAACAGGCTAAACTTACCAAAGCATCAAAATCCTCTTCTAGTTTACTTAGGTTATCTTTTACCGGCGTATCTATATCAAAAAGTGTATAGAATAGTCTGTCCGTAAATTCTTCCACTTTTTCTTTTAAGCGAAACCTTAAGTTAGGTTGCTTTTTATGTTGAATAATTTTATTGATAACTGAATCCAGTTTCATGTTGTACGAATTTATGAATACCAAAATTAACCAATAATTAAAAAGGATTATATTTCAAATGGTTAACTTTAGCATAAAATAACAACACCTAAGTCGAATGTTACATTCCATGATTACAAAACCAGTATTTGATTATCTAAAAAAATTAGAACAAAACAACAATAGAGAATGGTTTACTGAGAATAAACTAGAATTTAAAGAACACCAAGCTTCTGTAAAGAAACTTGCGGAAAATGTGATGCAGAATCTTAATGAGCATGATGAAATAGAAAAAATGAAAGTGTTTCGTATTTATAGAGATGTGCGCTTTTCTAAAGATAAAACACCATATAAAGCTCATTTTTCTATTTCTTTTTCTAGATTAGGTGCTAAACTAAGGGGAGGGTATTATTTACAAATTAAACCTGGGGATAGTTTTTTGGCAACGGGCTTTTGGGACCCCGCACCGCCCGATTTGTTAAGAATAAGAAAGGAATTTGAGTTAGATTCTTCTGAGATAAGAGAAGTAATAGAGAATGATGATTTTAAAAATGTTTGGGGAGAAGTTGTAGGAGATTCTGTAAAGACTTCCCCGAAAGGCTTTGATAAAGCAGATCCAAATATTGATTTAATAAAAAGAAAGCAGTTTATTTTTATTAAGAAATTTACAGATAAGCAAGTATTATCTAAAAACTTTATATCAGATATAGATATCGCGTACCAATCTATTAGACCCTTTTTTGATTTAATGAGTAGTATACTTACTACTAATTTAAATGGAGAATCTTTAATAGATTAATGCCTCCACTTCAAAAAGTTGAATTTGATCTTGTAATCTCTTTATAACTAAATTCATCATACGTTTATTAAGAGCAGAAGAATTTTGAATATAAATTTGATATTCTTCTTCGGTAAAAAGACCAATAATTATTCCTTTTAAGGAGTTTCGGAATTTTATATCTCTTTGTACGGCATTTTCAATAAATTCCATTCGCTTTTCTAGAGAAAGTTCATAAAATTTATTCTTATGTTTAGTAATGTAATTTCGAAAAGCCGCTATAAGTATTAAATTTTGAAATTTTAATACAGGTCTTAGTGTTTGGTTTTGAAACCTTTCACTAGGACTCATAGATTCATTAACAACTTTTGGTGAAACTTCTGGGCGGAATTTTAAAAGATACTGTGACCTATCATTCATAACGGAAGTATTTTTATTAAAGATAGAAATTAAGTACGCCCTGTTTTAACTTCTAAAAAATACTTTTTAACGGGTTATAAACAAAATGGACCTTCATCATATGAAGGTCCATTTTACCTATAGGTTATTTACTTTGTAAAAAATCTTCAAAACTCAATACGTCTAAAGTTTCAAATTTTTTATACTTCTTTTTTAATTTGTTAAAGTTCTCTTTAGCATTGTTAAACCTATTAGATATTACCTCCAAGTTATCTAACTCTGATTTTGTTGGTTTATCATAGTTATTGGCAAGTTTGCTAAATAAACTCGTCATTTTTTCTCTTAATTGAGGTTCTGATGACCCTACATAATTATCTCCTGTGGTTATAACTAAAGTTTCTTTTAATGCATTTAGTTTGCTTTTCATTTTCTTGTTTTCGGTAGCTTTAGCTAACATTGCATCTAATTCATAAACTACATAAGCCAGTTCTTCAGTCATATTATAAAGTTGCGTTGTAGTTTCATTTTTTAATTTTCTGTCATCTTCTGTTAAAGTAGATTTAGAATCGTATACCAACTCAAAAGTCTGCTCAAAAGTGTCTTTTCCTTTTTTTATTACTGCTTTATATGTCCCTGCAGGCACATTGGGAGAGGCAAAGCCTCCAAAAGTAAAGGTTTTTCCTTTGGCCACTTTGGGTTGCTTTCTAGAATATCCCCAATTAACAATATTTATTCCTTTAGATTTCCCTGGACCCAACTCAACAATTTTTTTGCCTTGCATATCTTGAATTTCCAAGCTCATTTTACCAAATGTATGCCTGCTTTTTAAATAATACTTTATTTGGGCATTTGTAGTTTTATTTCTTCCAGTAAATTGTGTTTCTTTTCCAAAGTTCCCAGAGAAATTACTATCCTCATTTATTACAGTGGGTTGGTTTTTAAAGAAGTGTAATTTTTTGCTCATAACTTCGTCATTCAACTCTCTCAATGGGGAAATATCATCTAAAATAATAACCCCTCTACCGTGAGTACCCATAACCAAATCATTAGTAGTTTTTTGTAAATCGATATAATGAACAGCAACAGAAGGCATATTGTTTGTAAATTTTTTCCAATTTTTACCTCCATCCATGGTTATATATAGCCCAAATTCTGTGCCTAAAAACAGAAGGTCTGGATTTTCATAATCTTCTTGAATATTTCGTGCAAAACCGGTAACATCTTCCGTTATAATACTGGTCCAAGTTTTTCCATAATCGGTGGTTTTATATGCGTATGGATTCATGTCATTCATAGTATGGCCATCGAAAACAGCATAAGCAGTTCCTTTATTAAAGACACTAGCTTCTATATGATAGCACCATGTGTTTTTTGGAAGACCAATAATATTAGCAATAGTATTGGACCATGATTTACCTCCATCTTTAGTTACTTGTACATTTCCATCATCCGTTCCTACCCAAATTACATTTTGATCTAAAGGAGATTCTGCAATAGTAAAAATAGTAGTATGGTTTTCTGCTCCTGAATTATCTTTGGAAAGTCCTCCGGAATTCTCTTGTGTTTGTTTTGTTGGGTCATTGGTAGTTAAATCTGGAGAAATAATTTCCCAAGTATCTCCCATATCTTCAGATTTATGAACAAATTGGCTTCCCATATAAAATCTATCTGGTTGGTGAGAGCTTGTAGTCATTGGCGCATTCCAATTAAAACGTAATTTTGTTTCATCATCAGTTGCTAATGGTTGTATGGTTTTAGATAAATTTCGATCTACGTCAAATCTCCATACATTTTTGGCTCCTTGCATTTCGGAATAAATAATATTCTTAGTGGGGTGTTTTAATACTCTAAAACCATCTCCGTAGCCTACAGAATTCCAATCTTTTGCTTCAACTCCGCCAGGAGATGAAGAGGGACCATACCAAGAACCATTATCCTGTAATCCTCCATAAACATTATATGGAGTAGCATCGTCCACACTAATATGATAAAATTGGGACAAGGGTAAATTTTCAACAATTTCCAAATTAGTACCACCATCCCAGGAACGATAAACACCGCCATCTGTACCTACGTACATAATATCGGAGTCTTTTATACTGAAAGCAATATCGTGAATATCGCTATGCATTCTTCCTAAAGACTTAAATGTTTTTCCTCCATCTCTAGAAATAGAACCACTTAACCCTCCTTTGACTATTACATTTTCGTCTTTAGGGTCTACAACTATTCTAGAAAAATAAAAAGGTCTAACTGTAATACCAAAATCATTATTCAATTGTTCCCAACTAGCACCAGAATTATTACTTCGGTATAAACCTTTATGCTCATCTTTTTCAGCTTCAATAACGGTGTAAAGTACTTTTGGGTTAGATGGGGCAATAGCAATTCCTAAACGTCCTAATTTACCTACCGGGAATCCTTTGTGAATTTTCTTCCAACTGGCACCACCATTCATAGATTTGTATAATGCGCTATTACTACCTCCAGATTCAAAACCCCATCCTGATCTTCTAAACTCCCACATGGATGCATAAAGAACATTTGAATTTGTTGGATCCATAACTAAATCTGCACATCCGGTTTTGCTATTTACATATAATAACCTTTTCCATGTTGCTCCACCGTCTGTAGACTTATACACTCCACGCTCTTCACTATCGCCCCATAGAGCACCTAAAGCCGCAACATATATTTCTTTTGAGTTCTGGGGATTTACGATTATGTTTGCTATGCGTTCTGATTTTTCTAATCCTATTTTTTTCCAATTAGATCCACCATCAACAGATTTATACAAACCATCACCAATAGAAACACTATTTCTAGGCCAAGTTTCACCGGTACCAACATATATTGTATTGTCGGGGTCATTGGGATCTAGTGTAATTGCTCCAATAGATTGGCAATATTCATCAAAAATTGGATTAAATGAAGTTCCTGCATCATTAGATTTCCAAACACCACCCCCAGCTGCACCGGCATAAATAATTCTACTATTAGTAGGGTGTATCTCTAAATCATTTATACGTCCGCTCATTAAAGCAGGGCCTATATGTCTTGCGGTAAGGTCTCCGAAAATTTCTTTTCCGCTATTTTTTTTATTTTGAGCATTTCCATTGAAAGAAAATGCTGTTGCAATTATTACTGCTGAAATAATTAGTCCTTTCATTTTAGTCAGTCATATAAAAAAGACCCTATAAATAGGGTCTTAGGGTTAATAATAATTATTTTTTTTCAGTTTCTATTTCATCAGGAAACACAAAAGAACTATCATCTATTTCTGGGTTCAAAACAATAGAGTCAATAGTAATAGGGCTACCTGCTTGCCCTTTTACACCTTGAGTCAAAGAAAAAGGGAAGTATATTCCGTCTACTTCTTGGTAATCACTTAAAATTACTTCAGAAGTCATCCCTTTACCAGGTCCAGATTTTACTTCAGAGTGTATTGCAATAGGAACAAAATTTTCAGCATCAAAATAGTAAAAAGAAACATCTTCTTCTTCCTTACCGTCTACCATGACAGGCTCTTTAACTAATTTAACCTTAAAAGTTTCAGCACCATCAATAGTTTCTTTTCCTAGTAATTCAACAGTATATCCTTTTTCTTTATAATTCATAAAAGAATCTGGAAAGTCGTTTGAATTTAATTTAAAATTATTAGTAGTTTCTGTGTCACTTTTTTCTGCTTTCATTGTCATAAAATTATGACCCCATAAAATTTCCCCATCAAAAACACCTTGTTTAATTTCTTTTCCCTGAAAATTAATCAGTGTCATTTGTCTGCCATCTTTTAACTGTATAATTTCTAATGGAATTTCCATTCCTTGCTGGTTCATTTTGGCTGTCATCTTAACACCAGAAACACTTTTGAGCTTTTCAATACCACCAATGTTTTCAAAATAAGAGTTAATGATTTCATCAGCTGTTTGGGCTTGAATAGGTGTTATAAAGGCTAAAGTTAATACGGCAATACATAATTTTAGTGTTTTCATAAGTGTTTCTTTATTATTAATTTAAGGATTAGTATCAAATTTACATATATTGTTACATAATCATGAAGTATTTTTCCTTCAAAAAACAAATCAAATATATTTTAAATGAAATTTGGAAAAGTAGAACACCCTGAGAATATCGATTTTTCAATACCTGATGACCATGTAGATACTGAAATTCTATTATCTAAGTATAAAACAGAAGAACCATTGAACATCTATGTTGGCTGCGCTAAATGGAATAAACAAGATTTAAAAAATTTTTATCCAAAGGGAACAAAAGATGAGTTGGGCTATTATTCTTCTCAATTTAATAGTATAGAATTAAATGCTACTTTTTATAGAATTTTCTCGGTAGAACAATACAAAAAGTGGTACGATAAGACCCCTATTAATTTTAAGTTTTTTCCAAAAGTAGTGCAAAACGTTAGTCACTTAAGACGTTTGAATGATGAAGTTTATCCAATTTTAGATCACTATTTAGATGTTACTTCTAACTTAAAGGAAAAGTTAGGAACTATTTTTCTTCAAATGCACAGTAATTTTGGACCAAAAAATTGGGATAGAGTAGTACGTTTTGTTGAATATTGGCCTAAAGAATTTTCTTTGTCAATGGAGTTTAGACATACAGATTGGTTTAAGGATAAAAATGTAGCTAATGAATTATACCATTTGTTAGAAGAGAATAATATAAGCAACACATTGGTAGATACTGCCGGTAGGAGAGATATTATGCATATGAGACTAACAAATAATGAAGCATTTGTTAGGTATGTAGGGGCTAATCATAAAAGTGATTATTCTAGATTAGATGATTGGGTGGATAAACTTGTTGTTTGGAAAGAAAAAGGTCTTAAAAACATACATTTTTTTGTGCATCAAAATATGGAATTGGAGTCTCCGTTATTATCCTCCTACTTTATTACCAATTTAAATAAAAGACTAGGTTGTAATTTAATAATTCCTAAAACGAATATTAATTCTAATCCAAAGCTATTTTAGGTCCTTAATCTTATTTAATTTTATTTAATAATAGTAAGCGAATACTTTGAATTTGGGTTTCAAAGCTTAGGTAAAAGTAGTTTGTTGTTAAATATAAAATTATGAGATTTCATACCAGAAAATGGGTTAAACCTGAAGATTTAAATGCTAATGAATCTTTATTTGGGGGCAAGCTTTTAGCATGGATAGATGAAGAAGCGGCTCTGTACAGTATTATTCAGTTAGAAAACAAAAGAGTTGTTACAAAATACATGTCCGAGATAAATTTTATGAGTAGTGCCGTTAAAGGGGATGTCATAGAAATTGGAATTGAAGTTGTTAAATTCGGAAAATCCTCTCTTACCTTAAATTGTGAAGTCCGTAATAAAATGACGCACGAAACTATTGTTACCGTAGACAATATCATTATGGTTAATCTAAATGAAAATGGGAAACCAACAAATCACGGAAAAACAAAAATTGAGTATGTAAAAGATCGTCTAGCCGATTCAGATAAATGATTATGATACCTATTTTGTTGTTTAATTAAGGAGTCATTATAAGTAAATATATTGGCTAGTTTTATTTTGTTTTATCGATAAAAGGCACATAAATAGGTCAAAATACTATTAACACTTATAATACAAACCTACAGATTAAGCTGTTTTACAACACTTTTAATACTATAGAGAACATTTAATTGCCTACAAGGCTTTAATGGTGGAGTTTTAGTGCTTATATACAAAGTAAAATTAGGTTCTGTAGAATTTATGTTTAGAATAAATTCAGAATTACAGTTCATTATTTTAATAAAAACACATACCATTGAAAGCAAAAAGTCTACTAACCCAAATTTCTCGTTTAGAATCTTCATTAAGCGAATTTTCATTCGATGAATTAAGTTCAGAAGAAGCTTCTAAACTCAAAAAATCTTTTTCCTCGTTTAAGAAAAATTTAGAAGACAAAATTTTTAGTCCTCTTATCCCTGCATATTCAGAAGATGATATTTTACCCGAAAAATTGGAAATTAAACCTTTAGAGGTTAAAGAAAATAATACAAGTTCTGATGCAACTAAGCTAATAGCAAACGTTAGTCATGAAATTAGAACTCCTTTGAATGGAATTATTGGCTTTGCAGATTTATTAAAAGAAAGTAAACTAAAAGGCAAACAGTTAGAACAGGTAAATGCCATACAGTCGGCCTCATATTCGTTAATGGAGATAATTAATGAGTTATTAGAATACTCCAAATTATCAGCAGGCTTAGAAGAGTTTGAGAGTATTGATTTTAATTTTCATAGTCTTGTTAAAGATGTTACTTATTTATGCCAAACGCTTATTGTAAATAAAGAGATAAAACTTAATTCTAGTTTAGATGAAGCAATTCCAGAAACTTTAATTGGAGACCCCTCTAAATTGTCTCAAATTTTATTAAACATAATGGGTAATGCCATAAAGTTTGTAGAAAAAGGAGAGATAAATTTAGAAATAGAGTTAAAAGAATTAGTAAATAAAAAGGAATATATTATTGAGTTTATTATTGCCGATACGGGTATTGGAATGTCTCAAAAGCAGTTAAGCCATATTTTTGATTCATTTAAGCAAGCGGAACATGATACTTTTACTAAGTATGGCGGTACTGGTCTTGGGTTGAGCATAGTAAAACAAATCATTGAAAAATTAGGTGGTCAAATTCAAGTGAAAAGTAAAGAAGGAGTTGGAACCACATTTAATTTTTCTCTTCCGTATAAAGAAGGGGATGATTCTAAGGTAATTAATAAAAATAAGAATACTATTAACCTTGTAAAAGGTAAGCAACTTGCAAATGGTACTAGGGTTTTAGTTTTTGAAGATAATCTTTTAAATCAAAAATTAATTGAACAACGTTTAGGATCCTGGAATTGTAAAACCTATATAACAGAAGATGCTAAGGAAGGCCTAGATATATTAAAAAACAAAAAGATAGATATTGTTTTAATGGATCTTAGAATGCCAGAAATGAATGGTTTCGAGGTCACGGAAATAATAAGAAGTAGTAAAAAGAAATATATAAATCAAGTACCAATAATTGCATTGTCTGCGGACTTTAGTGCTAAGGATGAGCAGCTATGCAAAGAACATGGAATTAATGACTTTATATTAAAACCATATAGCCCAGATGATTTATTAATAAAACTAGTAAAAAATAAAAATATGAAAGCGGTATTAACAAAAGAACCTAAAGCCTTTATAGAAGTACAAAAAGATCTAAGTACTAAAAAAGAAGTAGACTTAAGCTCCATATGGGAAGAGTGTATGGGGCAGATAGAATTGTTAGATGAGTTAATACGTCTTTATAAGCAAAATGCATTAGAATTTATTGGTGTTGTAAAAGTACACTTAATTAATAATTCTTTTGAAGAAGTAGCTCTTGCCGCACATAAAATAAAGGCAGGTTTAGCTATGCTTAAAACGGATAGTTTGTATGAGATTATTGTGCAAATGCAGAATAGCTGTAAGAATAATGTAGATAAAAAACATGTGGAGTTTTTATATGGCCGTTTTTTAATAGAGTATCCCAAAGTAGAAAAAGATATAGATGTCGCTTTAGAAAAGTTTAGAAATCAATAAAACACGGCATGACAAAAAAAATATTGCTTGCCGATGACGATGAGTTACTTGTTTCTTTACTTCAATTTAGACTTAAAAAAGAAGGATACGAAGTGACCTTCGTTAAAAACGGAAAAGAAGTAAAAGAATATTTAAGTAAAAGCATTCCAGACATTATCGTAAGCGATATTATGATGCCATATTTCTCCGGAATAGAATTAGTAGATTTTGTAAGAAATGAACTTAAACTAAAAATTCCAATTATAATAATATCCTCCGCAGGTAACGAGGAAAATGTCTTAAGTGCTTTTGAATTAGGAGCAAGTGATTTTGTTGCAAAACCTTTTAGTCCAACTGAATTATTAATAAGAATTACCAAAGAATTGAATAAATAAACTATTGTTAAGTACAATTACGCAATATAGCCCCCAAGCGTTAATTACTGCGCCTAAAATACACACAGATTTATTATGGGATTTAACCATACTATTTGTGAGCTTGGCAGTATTGTATTTTGTAGGCATATTTTATTTTAGAAATAAATTTTCTAAACAGAATAAAATAATAGCTCAAAAAAAAACAGATTTATCTCCTATAATTAGTGAGTTTTTATTTTTTGAGGACAGTAGTTCTAAAGATGAAAAAAAGAGCTATATAAAATTAAAAATTGAAATAAGACAGTTTCTTAAGGATACCTTTAATAGAAGAATTCTGTCGGAAGTTTTATTAGATTTAGGGAAAGATGTTAGTGGGCGTACGCAACAATCTCTCTTTGAGCTGTATAGGGAATTAGAACTACATAAAGATGCCTATAAAAAGTTAGAGAGTTGGCGATGGGAATTAATTTCTAAAGGTATTTTTGAACTTACGCAAATGCATGTAGAAGAATCTTACGGATTCATTATTAAGTTTATTAATGATAAAAGAGGTACTATTAGAAAACAAGCAGAAATAGCTACTGTTACACTTAAGAATGAAGGTATTATACATTTTCTGGATACAACAAGATATAAAATATCGGAGTGGCAACAACTTAAATTATTAGAGGTGCTTCGAAACCAAAAAGATTTTCAACCACCAAAATTTAAGCAATGGCTTACCTCTGGAAACAAACATGTAGTGCTTTTTTCATTGCGGCTAATTAAACATTATAACCAAAATGACGCCGAGTTATCTATTATAGAGTTAGTAAAACATAAAAACACCCAAATAAAACAAGAGGCTATACAATGCATTAAAGAATTTGCTTTTCTTAAAGCAATAGATACTTTAAAATTGGTTTTTTGGAATTGTTCGGCAGATACTAAAATTGCCATTTTAGGAGCTATGGCAGTAATAGGTTCGGAGGAGGATTTACCTTTTTTAAGTCAAATAGAATTTAAAGAACGCAATTTTTCGGTAAAAAGTAAAGCCTTAAGTACTATAAATACAATTGCTCCAGAAACAATATTACCTACAGAAGATATAGAAACAGATATACATCATAATATACCTGAGGATATAGAAACTGTAATTGCTGCAAGTAAAGCTATTGCTACTACACCAAATGATATCGAAAGTATGGAAAGAGAAAAGGACGTAGAAGAAACTTTAAATAATGCTATTGAGCCTAGTACTATGGATGATAACAATGTTAAAGAAGTAATCCAAGAAATTAGAACAGAGGAATTACAATCTTTCGCCGAAAATATTGACGCTCCAATAGATGAAAATATTAACTTAGATTTTCTTCCTATTATTTCTTCTGAAGAAAGCCATGAACCACTACAAAATGATAAAACTAATGAAGAAATTAAAGATATAATTGTAAACTTTCAGAGAGTGGTTGGAAAGAAAATTAATGATTTAGATGTTGTTTATGACGCAGTACCTTTTTTATCTAAATCTCAAGACTTTATAGAATTTAATTTAGATTTTCTTCCATTAGTTACGGAAAAGAAAAAGGTATCGGATTTAAAGGTTTTTTATGAAGAAGTACCAGATATAATTTATGACAACAATTTTTCAAAAGAAAAAGAGGAGGAAATTAATTTAGATTTTATTCCTGTAGTTTTTGATGAAATTAACACTACAGATAAACCAGTATCTGTAGAAAAAATTGATTCTCAAAATATCAAAAATATAGTCACTATTTATGAAGAAATTAAGGTTGAGGAAGAAAAACAAAAAGTAAAAGAAATAGATTTAAAAGAGTATGATGTAGATTTTACGACCCTTTTTAACAAAAAAGAAGAGACAAAGTCTGCACCTGACCATATAGAATACAATATACCAAAAGCCAGTTTTTATAGTGAAAAAGAACTAGAAATGTTCGTTGTGTTGGAAGATATTGATGCTTTTGGTGATGCTAGAGAAATTCCATTATTAAAAGAATATTTGAGTGTAGAAAAAGAAGGACCTGTTAAAGAAAGAATTTTAGAAGTAATGGCCAAAATTCATCAAGAAAACAACCAAAACAAAGAAATTGGTATGGCAGTAAAAGAAGAAGAATATATTAGCGAAGTAAATTTAATAGAAGAGTTATTTATTAATTCTGATACGGAGTCTAAACTTATATTATTAGATGAAATTGTAGCTGTAGGTGAGAAGAAAGAGCTTAAACTTTTAAACAATTTATTAAGCGACCCAGATAAGACAGTAAGGCAAAAAGCATTAAAATGTATTGCGCAGCTTCAGAACCAAATAAACTTAAAAGAAAATTTGGTTATAGATTTAATTTCCGAGGAAGTAAGTCCAGAACCGATTCCTTTAGAATATGCTTTCTTAAACGATTACGAGGCGGAATTAATAAAAAATAATGCTGGCCCTTCTAAAACTTTAAAAGACTCAACAACCCTATCGAGTAGTGAGGGAAATAAAAAAGACGCTACTTTTTTAGAACAATTTTATATGTTCTCTTCTAAATTATTTGACAGACTAAATGGATAATGGTTTTTTCCATATCATTTTAGAGTATATAAACATAGTTTTTTTCTTGTTTACAGTTATTCTGTTCACTTTTTTTTGTGCAATGGCTTACTTATCTACAAGAAACACAATACATTACAAAAACAAGAATAGCTTTGGAGATATGTCAAAACTAATGGCTTCGCCGTTAGCTCCAAGTATAACCATAATTGCTCCAGCGTATAACGAAGGAATGACCATTGTAGAAAACATTAGGTCTTTAATGTCTTTAAAATATGTTAACTATGAAGTAATGGTAGTTAATGATGGTAGTAAAGATGATACTTTGCAAAAAATGATTGATGCCTATGATCTGGTAAAAATTGATCAAGAAATAGATCCAAATTGGAAATCTAAACCCATACGCGGAATATATAAATCACCACAAAGAGCTTTTTCTAAACTCACAGTGATTGATAAAGAAAATGGCGGTAAATCTGATGCTTTAAATACAGGAATGGCCTTATCCACCAATAAATATGTTGGTTGTATTGATGTGGATTGCCTTTTATTGCCAGACGCTTTGTTACATGTTGTAAAATCTTTTTATCAGCGTTCCGAAAAAAAAGTAATTGCAGTAGGTGGTGTTATTAGAGTAGCAAATTCTTGTGTCATTCAAGGAGGGCAATTAGAAGAAATTAAACTGCCAACTAATTGGCTAGCAAGGTTCCAGTTGTTAGAATATACGCGCTCTTTTATCCTTGGTAGAATGGCATGGGGCAGGATAGATAGTTTATTAATTATTTCTGGTGCTTTTGGCTTTTTCGATAGAGAATTGGCACTAGCCGTAGATGGTTACGATACTAATACTGTAGGAGAAGATATGGAAATTGTTTTTAAAATGCGTAGGTATATGCATGACCGTAAAATACCATATACCATAGAATATATTCCAGATCCATTGTGTTGGACAGAAGTTCCTGAGGATTTAAAAATATTAGTAAATCAACGAGATCGATGGGCTAGAGGAAACTTAGAAACTCTTTTTAAGCATAAAGACATGTTCTTTAATCCTAAATATGGGAGATTAGGAATGCTCAGTTATCCTTATTGGTTTTTCTATGAATGGTTAGCACCAATGTTAGAGTTTTTTGGAATGCTAACTATTTTTCTATTTTTTTATATCGGGATTCTTAATTGGAATTTCTTTATTGCTATTACGGCTACCATTTATGTGTTTTCTATTATGTTTTCTTTTTATGCCATTCTTTGGGATGTCTATGCATATAATGAATATAAAAAAACAAAAGATATATTAATATTAATGTTTTGTGCCATTATAGAACCAATTACTTTTCACCCAATAGTAGTATGGGCAGCTATAAGAGGAAATTATAAAAAACTCTTTAAAATTAAATCAGGTTGGGGGTCCCAGGTAAGAAAAGGTTTTGCTAAAACAGCATAAATGCAAATAAAACAAGA
The DNA here is from genome assembly GCF_947496775.1 of uncultured Maribacter sp. Taxonomy (GTDB): domain Bacteria; phylum Bacteroidota; class Bacteroidia; order Flavobacteriales; family Flavobacteriaceae; genus Maribacter_B. Next base: position 19,057 of record NZ_CANMDU010000006.1, read on the forward strand.
CATACCAAAAAATAGTACTCCAAAAAAATTGAAGGATTTTATTCCATTAGTCCTTACCTTTTTTGGAGCATTAGTGCTATTGTCATTGTATCAAAATTTAAGCTTGTATTTAAGCGGAGTTTTAGATACAGTAATTAACAAAAGCTTTTTTCTGTTGCTTTTAAATCATACTGGCTATGTGGCTATTACAGCTCTTTTTCTTTCTTTTATCTTTAATTTTTTAGAAAATAAAAAACCAGGAAAAGGCTATATAACTGTAAAGTTTATTTTAATTCTTTTAGTAATTATAGAGGCTTTATTAATTCAATATTATGTCCTGAATTATGAAATATTAGGCACTGAAATTCTTAGCCTTTCCAAATCGGATACTGTGTTATTCTCGGTTACACCAATAATTGGTCTCTTATTACTATGCCTAGGAATTAGTTTTTACATACATAAAGTAACAGCGAAAACGTACGGTATTATAAGTAGAATGTATCCTTTCACTATTATACTCTTTAGTTTGTTCCTTGCTACTCTATATGCGACTAAAAAACCAATTAATGAGAATAAAACCACTCATTTGTTTGTAAGTTTAAAAGATTACATTTTAGAAGATGATACCTACGAAGGTTCTTTAGAGTATCCAATGTTAAAAAATGATTTACCTAAGGATGTATTAAGTCCATTATTCAATACCGCATCAAAAAAACCAAATTTCTTATTTATAATAATAGATGGTTTAGGAGCTGATTTCGTTGGTGAAAAAGCAAAATACAAAGGTTTTACTCCCTACCTACAGAGTTTAACTAAGCAAAGTATCTATTGGGAAAACCATTTAAGTAATAGTGGAGAGAGCTTTGCTGTGCTTCCTAATATAGTAGGTTCATTGCCTTTTGGTAAAGAAGGTTTTACAAATTTAGAAAGGTATACTAACAGAAACACTTTATACAGTTTGTTAAGGAATAATGGATATATAACTTCTTATAATTATGGGGGCAATAGTGCCTTTAATTATATGGATAAATTTTTAGATGAAGAACGTGTAGATCGCATTATAGATAAACAAGATTTTGGGAAAAATTATATATTACAAGAAGAAGATGCAGCCGGTTTTTCTTTGGGTTATCCAGATACTGAATTGTATAAAAAGTTTAATGCAAATTTCTTTTCTACTACAAAGCCAAGGTTTGACGTTTTATTAACTCTTAGCAGTAAAAACCCATTTTTAATACCAAATCAAGAAGAGTATATTGAAAAAGTAGAGAATAAATTGGTTAAAATAGATTTGGATAAAAGGGCAAAAAAAATAATATCAAAGAATAAAGAAATATTTGCTAGTATGCTGTATTCAGATACGGCTTTACAAGTTTTTATGGAATCGTATAAAAACAAACCAGAGTACCAAAACACTATTTTTATTATAACAGGTAGTCACAATTCCACAGTTTTGCCCCATTCTAATAATTTACAACGATTCAAAGTTCCGTTGTTTGTATATAGTCCTTTACAAAAAAAAGCCAAAACAATATCTACTTTAACCTCTCATGCAGATATTGCTCCTAGTATTCTTTCGTTTTTAACGGTTAATTATAAAATTACTTTACCAGAACAAAATGCTTGGCTTGGAAGCGAGTTAATATCTAAAAGCATTTTTACTTCTTCTAAACAAATTCCACTCATTAAAAAAAGAAATGCTATTGTAGATTATATAAAAGGTTCTCATTTTATTAGCAAAAACAAAGTGTATCGACTTAGCGAAAAACTGGAATTAATGGAAGAAGATAATGATGACATATTCTATGAAATAAAACATAGTTTTAGCGTGTTTAAATCCATAAACAACTACGTTACTAAGAATAATAAAATTATTCCGGATTCTTTGTCTTTATATTCCAAAACAGCCAAAGAATTATCTAAACAAGATAGGATATGGGTAGAAAGTGTTTTTAACGGAAAAGATTATGACAATGCCTATTTAACAGCAAGAGACCTGGCCTTTAATAAAGATTGGGACCGCTCTTTATTATTATGCAATTATATTTTATCTAAAATACCTAGACATTCGGATACAGAAATTTTAGTTGGTAGATTACACGCATGGAAAAAGGATTACACCACTTCTATGCATTTATTAGAAGAGGTTGTTAGAAAATACCCTACCTATGATGATGCTTATTCTGCACTACTGGATACCTACTTTTGGTCTAATGAAAATGAAAGAGTAGTAGAACTTAAAGAAAAAATAAGAGAAAATAATATAAGCTCTAAAGAGGTTAACGAAAAACTTCTGCGAGCAAAAGTTCAATTATTGAATAATAAAGAAATTGTAGAAACCCAATTTTAATGCAAGGAATAAAAAAATATATCCTCTTTTTAATGTGCTTTTATAGCATTTGTATTTGGGCACAAGAGAAAGATTATTCGGGTGATCCAGATACGTCATTCTTTGCCGCTAGAGATTTAGCTTTTGCTGGAAATCGAATAGAAGCAAGAGATACATTACATCATATATTAAGTGTATATCCGGATTATACAGATGTTCGTGTTCTTTTGGCAAAAACATATACCTGGGATAAAGATTATGATAACGCTAGAAAACACTTTAATAAGATACTATCTAAGAATAAAGGAATTAAAGAAGTGTGGATTGCTGCTATTAATAACGAATTGTATTCTAAAAACTATGCAACGGCTTTGGGGCTATCTAACAAGGCCTTGGGTTATATAAAGGAAGACATAGATTTGCAAAAACAAAAGCAACATGCCATAGATGGAATTATGGGGGTTTCTAATATAGAAGCAGAAATATCGAAGGTAGATTCTTTACAAACCCCTCTTAGAAATCAAATTAGTATTGCAAATAGCTTTGAGATTTTCGATGTTGCCTATGACCCCATGTTTTATTCTAGTATAGAATATAAAAGAGAAACACTTTCAGGGCCTATTATCCCTAGAATAAATTATAGTAACAGATTTAATACGCATGGTTTACAGTATGAATTAGATTTTTATCCTAAGTTATCTAAAACGTTTTATGGGTATTTAAACTATGGTTTTTCTAATGCGACTATATACTCCAAACACAGAGCAGGAGTAGAGGTCTACGCTAACTATCCTAAAAATATGGAACTATCATTGGGTATGCGCTATATGGATTTTAAGTCTATTAAGGCAACAATAATGACAGCTAGTGTTGGGTTATATAGTGGTAATTATTATTTCTCAGCGCGACCGTACGTAACATCTATAAGTAGTAAAAACTTGGGCTTTTCAGGAACGGTACTAGCTAGAAAATATCTTAGAGATAAGCAAAATTACCTTGGAGTTACGGCTGTAGTTGGGTATTCTTCTGAATTAAAGCAACTCCGTAATGCCCAAGATACGCTTTTAGCAGAAACTGTATTTTATGTAGAGTCGCAACAACTTTTGTTTGAGTATCAATTCACAGGAAAAAAGAACCCCAATATGTATAAGGCAAATCTAGGAGTAGCACGCCAAGAGCTTGTGTTTAACCCAGGAAAATTCTTCTGGTCCGTATCTGCAGGTATAACATACCAGGTTAAGTTTTAAAGATCGATGAACTACGTATAACAGTGTTACACCATATAAACACAAGGATTAACCACTTTTTTGTTTTAAAAAAACAAAAAATAAGTGCTTCACAACAAATTTTACTTCATACACCACAATTTATTGTTCTAAAGCCACGTTATAATTATGTTTACTTAGTAATTGAAACCCAAGTCTAAATACTAATTTAACCATTTTATAATATGCTTTATGATACCTACGGAGAGGAATACTTGGTATTCCTTCAAGATTTAAACGAAATATTAAGTATTAATGAATTGGTAGAATTAGATTTTATGTAGTCTAATAAATTAAAAAACTAGTTCACCCCTAAATCCCCAAATAATTATGGCAAACAAGAATCAGGACAACACAGCTTACTTAAACTTCATTCAAAATTTAAATGAAATTCTAGTAGATTATAATATTAATAAGCTTACGTACTCTTAGAAATAAAAGAGCCCAATTTTATAAAAAGAGACCGTTATTTTAAATAACGGTCTTTTTTTTTATCCTAAATAGGCTTTTAATAATTTACTCCTAGAAGCATGGCGGAGTTTTCTAATGGCCTTTTCTCTAATTTGCCTCACTCGTTCTCTTGTTAGATCGAACGTTTGCCCAATTTCTGCAAGAGTCATGGACTGTTGGTCTCCAATACCATAATACAGTTTAACAACATCGGCTTCTCTTGGAGAAAGTGTTTCTAATGCTCTATTTATTTCCGTATTTAAAGATTGCTGCATTAATGAAGTATCTGGCCTAGGAGATTCTCCAGCCCTAATAACATCGTATAAATTAGAGTCTTCCCCTTCACGTAGAGGAGCATCCATAGACACGTGTCTTCCTGTATTTTTTAAAGATTCTTTAACCTCGTTAACAGTCATTTCAAGCTCTTTTGCTATCTCATCTGGAGAAGGAGGTCTTTCATTAGACTGTTCTAAGTACGAAAATGCTTTTTTAATCTTATTGATAGAACCAATTTTATTTAAAGGTAGTCGTACTACTCTAGATTGTTCTGCTAAGGCTTGTAAAATAGATTGCCTAATCCACCATACCGCATAAGAGATAAACTTAAAACCTCTGGTTTCATCGAAACGTTTCGCTGCTTTTACTAATCCTACATTACCCTCATTGATTAAATCAGGAAGTTTTAATCCTTGATTTTGATATTGTTTTGCCACGGAAACAACAAATCTAAGATTTGCATTGGTTAGTTTTTCTAATGCAGCTTGGTCACCTGTACGAATCAATTGGGCAAGTTCTACTTCTTCTTGAGCACTTATTAAATCAATCTTACTAATATCTTGCAAGTACTTATCTAAGGATTTCGATTCACGATTAGTAACCTGCTTGATAATTTTTAGTTGCCTCATATATTCGTATTTTGTTTTAGTGATTGAACAAGTACTCATAATACATTTTTATTATCTCTTTTCCAAGTAGATAGAGACATACTTATACAGATTTTATTACAATTTTTGAAATCCCTGTAAGAATCCTTAATAAATTAAGATGCTTATTCTATTTTTGGATTATCAAAAGAAAACTTACCTCTGGGTAAGATCATTAGGTATTAACAAGGAAATATCCTTAAATTTTTGATGCGAACATCAGAATAATATATACCCATTAGTGGGAATAAAAAATGAGTAAAAGAGCTTTAACATCCTATTTATCTTCTCTAAAGAAAAAAGAATTAGAAGAGCAATTAGTAGATTTATACATTCGTTTCCCGGTGGTAAAGGAATATTATGATTTTGTTTTTAATCCTAAAGAAGACAAACTTATACAAGAAGCCAAAACTAAAATAGCAAATGAATACTTCCCTATAAAAAGAAGAAAACCAAAAGCAAGAAGGTCTGTAGCACAAAAATATATTAAGCATTTTATAAAGCTTGGAGTAGACCCTTCTTTAATTATAGATGTAATGTTATTTAATTTAGAAATAGCACAATCATTTTCCATAGAAAGGAAGGTGCCAGATTCTTTTTATAAGAGTATGTTAAACTCTTTTAAAGAAGCCCTACAATATATTTCTCTACACGGTTTTCTTACAGATTATAAAGAAAGGATAGTTAAAATTTACACTCATACTCAAGATAATAATTGGATTTTCGCAGAAGATTTTTCCAAAGCCTTAGATTTAATTGATTAAAATTTTTGTAAAGGTCTGATTTAGAGATGTTTTTCGATATATTTAAAAAAAACCTTCATTTTATAGGTAATATTTCGTTTAAGTATAAAAAACTTATAGTTTTGTAAGATTGGCATTTTAGTAATTTAACCTTTTAAAACTAGTTGCATTCCTTTGAAGTATCAAAAGCATACGAAAGAAAAAAATCTTTACGATTATCAAGAGGCAGATTTAAATAGCATTTTTGAGCATTTAAAAAATGCAAAGGATAATTCTAATCTTTTGTATCAGCTACCTACTGGAGGTGGTAAAACCGTAATTTTTTCTGAAATTACTAAAAGATACATTGAAGAAATAAAAAAAAAGGTAGTCGTTTTAACGCATAGGATAGAGTTAAGTTCTCAAACCTCAAATATGCTTACTGGTTTTGGTGTAAAAAACAAAGTCATTAATAGCGAGGTTAAAGAAGTTAAAAACCAAGACGGTGTAATGTGTTATGTCGCAATGGTAGAAACATTGAATAATCGATTACAAGAAGAAAAGGTTGAAATAAATAACATAGGCCTTGTAATAATAGATGAAGCGCATTACAATTCTTTTAGAAAACTCTTTAAATACTTTAATCACGCAATTATTCTTGGAGTAACAGCTACGCCTTTAAGTTCTAATATTAAGCTACCAATGAAGGATAACTACAGCAAATTAATTGTTGGAGAGTCTATTTCTTCTTTGATAGAGAAAAAATTCTTAGCTAAAGCTGATGTTTACAATTATGATGTAAGCTTACAGAATTTAAAACTTGGAATTAATGGAGATTATACAGTAAAATCTTCCGATGAGCTTTATAGTAATCAAAACATGTTAACGAAGCTGTTAACAGGGTATACAGAGGTAGCTAAGGGTACAAAAACGCTTATTTTTAATAATGGGATAAATACCTCTAGATATGTGTATGAGACCTTTAAGAAAGCAGGGTATAACATTAGGCATTTAGACAATAAAAACAGTGCAACCGAAAGAAAAGATATTTTAGAATGGTTTTCTAAAACACCAGATGCAATTTTAACTTCTGTTAGTATCTTAACTACAGGTTTTGATGAACCTACAGTGGAAACTATTATGCTTAATAGAGCAACGAGGTCGTTAACTTTGTATTTTCAAATGATTGGGCGTGGATCCCGTGTTTTGCCAAATAAAAAAGAGTTTAAAGTAATAGATTTTGGAAATAATGTTGCACGTTTTGGAATGTGGAGTGCACCAATAGATTGGCAAGAAATATTTCATTTTCCTGATTTCTTTTTAGAAAACATAAAGAATGATGAAGATATAGAACGAGAGTTCGTGTATGAAATGCCTAAAGACCTTAAGAAAAAATTTTCCAAATCTTCTGTTATTTCGTTTGATATAAAAGAAGAATATAAAAAAGGATTTGCTCAGGGGTTAAAATCGAAAATAGTTTTAGAAAGAAGTATAGAACAGCACGCCACTATTTGTGTAGAAAATGCTGAAGATGTTTTCGACGCTAGGATACTTGCTAAACTGTTAAGAGAAGAAATTAGTTTTAGAGTAAAGCAATATTCGTATTGCATAATGAACAACACTAAGAATTATAAAGAGTGGTTAGAGGAAGATTATGAACGTAAATTACGCTCTAAGATTTCTAAAAAATTTGCTGAAAAAATGTAAGCCTAAATGACGCAATTGAAGGTTTTAATTATAGGGTTTGTATGGCCAGAACCAACTTCTACGGCTGCTGGGCAAAGGATGTTAGAACTGATACAATTCTTTTTAAAACAAAACTATATAGTTTCTTTTGCCTGTACAGCAAAGAAAACAAAATATTCTTTTCCGTTAGACACGTTGGGAGTATTCGAAAAAGAAATAGTCTTAAACAACTCTAACTTTGATAGTTATCTCAACGAGATTAAGCCCAACATTGTAATGTTCGACCGTTTTTTAACTGAAGAGCAATTTGGTTGGCGTGTTGCAGAAAATGTCCCAAATGCTTTACGTATTCTCGATACAGAAGATTTACATTCTTTGCGCCAAACAAGAGAGCTAGCTTTTAAAAAAGACCTCCCTTTTTTAATTGCAGATTGGAAAAAAAATGCAACTACCAAAAGAGAAATAGCCAGTATATATCGTTCTGATATTTCTTTACTTATTTCGCCCTACGAAATGCGATTGCTAAAGGAGAACATTAAAATAGAGGATAGTTTAATACACTACCTTCCTTTTTTATTAGAAAAAACGCGGTATGAACCCATACCCTATACCCAAAGAAAAGGGTTTATTTGTATAGGTAATGGTAACCATGCACCGAATAAAGATGCCATTATTTGGTTAAAAAAAGAAATTTGGCCTCTTATTCGTAAACAGCTACCAGAAGCTACTTTATCCATTTATGGAGGGCACTTGCCAGAACAAATAATGCAAATGCATAATCCTAAAGAGGGATTTTTAGTAAAAGGCTGGGCTCCGAATGCTATAGAAGCGGTTAGTAAAGCCAAAATTTGTTTAGCCCCATTACGTTTTGGTGCAGGAATAAAAGGGAAACTAGTAACAGCTATACAAGCTGAAACGCCAAGTATTACTACCCAGATAGGAGCGGAGGGAATACAATTGCCTAGTTTTAAGTGGAATGGTATAATAAAAGAGGACGCTGTTGCTCTGGCAAATGCAGCAGTAGAGTTATACCGTTCAGAAAAAGAATGGTATATAGCACAGAAAAACGGAAAAAAACTACTGCAACAGATATTTAATAAAGAAAAGTTCGAGAACCATTTTTTAAAAGCAATAACTAATACCCTAGAAAACTTAAAAGAGCACAGGGAAAGAAACTTTATTGGTGCAATGCTACAGCATAATAGTATGGCGAGCACTAAATATATGTCTAAATGGATTGAAGCTAAAAATAGGATGTAATGTATTTTTTTAGGAAAGAATCTTATCTTTAATATTTTCAAACGTAATTTAAAACTATATACCATGAATAATCCAGTACAATGGTTTGAGATTTCTGTAAAAGATATTGAAAGAGCCAAGAATTTTTATGAGGAAGTTTTTAAACTAGAATTTCAATATATAGAGGCTCCTGGGGCTAAAATGTATATGTTTGGAGCACCAGACAAAATTGGTTCTTCGGGTTGTTTAGTCCAGTCCAGCGATAATATTCCTAGTACCGAAGGAACAATATTATATTTTAAATCTGATGATATTTCTGAGGAGTTAACAAGTATTAAAAAAGTTGGTTGTACCATTGTTGTTCCTAAAACAGATATTGGCGAATTTGGTTTTTATGCACAATTTTTAGATACAGAAGGAAATAGAATTGGTTTACATTCTGATAAATAATAACCTAAAATTAATACATGTTGTAAACATCTGCAACAAACACATATACAGATATATATAATGAATCAACCAGATTGGAAAGTTGTTAAGGAATTTGAAGATATTACCTATAAAAAAAGTAATGGCGTAGCTCGTATTGCATTTAATAGACCTAATGTTCGTAATGCATTTAGGCCTAAAACAACGAGTGAGTTGTTAGAAGCATTTCATGATGCTCAAGAAGATACTAGCATAGGCGTAGTTCTTTTGTCCGCCGAAGGTCCGTCAACAAAAGATGGAGTATACAGCTTTTGTAGTGGTGGCGACCAAAAAGCTCGTGGACATCAGGGTTATGTAGGGCAAGATGGGTACCATAGATTAAATATTTTAGATGTTCAACGTTTAATACGATTTATGCCAAAGGCAGTCATATGCGTAGTACCTGGTTGGGCTGTTGGCGGCGGTCATAGTTTACATGTAGTTTGTGATATGACATTAGCAAGTAAAGAACATGCTATTTTTAAACAAACCGATGCTGATGTTACAAGTTTTGATGGAGGTTATGGTTCGGCTTATTTAGCTAAAATGGTAGGGCAAAAGAAAGCAAGAGAGATTTTCTTTTTAGGAAGAAACTACTCTGCACAAGAAGCTTATGAAATGGGAATGGTAAATGCTGTAGTGCCACATGATGAACTGGAAGATACTGCCTACCAATGGGCTCAAGAAGTATTAGCAAAGTCGCCTACATCTATTAAAATGCTGAAATTCGCTATGAATCTTACCGATGATGGTATGGTAGGGCAACAAGTATTTGCCGGGGAAGCTACACGTTTAGCGTATATGACAGAAGAAGCCAAGGAAGGTAGAGATGCCTTTTTAGAAAAACGTAAGCCCAATTTTGAAAAGAAATGGTTGCCGTAATTTAGGTTACAAAACCAAGTTTTAATGAATCTCAAGGAACATTATATTCAATTATATAAAGATGCTATCCGTAAAATTTCCTCGGACCATTATGAAATTGATGAATTAATAGATTCTAAGCTAGACCAACGATTTGGAGTAACTCTTCTTTTTAGACCTTCGAATGAAGTGAAAGGAAAAATTCAAAAATTTCTTTCTGAATTGAAACAAGTAGAACCAAACCAGTATTACTATCCCAATTCAGATATTCATATTACAGTTATGTCTATAATATCTTGTTATGAAGGTTTTGATAGTAAAAAAATAGAATTATCTAAGTATGTAGAATTAATAAAGAAATGTTTGCCAAAAAAATCAGATATTAAGATTCAATTTAAAGGAGTAACAGCTTCCAATTCTTGTATAATACTGCAAGGATTTATGAATAACAATATAATTAATGATATTAGAAATAGCTTAAGAAAAGAATTTAAAAATTCGAAGTTAGAACAAAGTTTAGACAAAAGATATTCCATAGAAACAGCCCATTCTACCATTGTTAGGTTCAAGGAAGAATTTAAACAAAAAGAAAAGTTTTTAAATATAATTGACAAATATGTCGATTTTGATTTTGGTACTTTTGAAGTAGAAAAGATGGAATTAGTTTACAACGATTGGTATCAAAGAAAAGAATTTGTTAAAGAACTCCATATCTTCAAAATATAATAGGTAATACAAATGGACTATTTATCGGCTACTTATTTTTTTGATTACGAGAGTGATACCATCCAGAACTTAATTAAGGAATACAACAATACATCTCTTTCTAAAAAAGAAATCGCAAAGCTTGTGTACTTAAAAGTGCGAGATTCTTGGAGGTATAACCCTTACAGTATTACCTTTTCTAAAGAAAATTATAGGGCAAGTGAACTTTCTAAAAAAACAAAAGGGCATTGTGTAGACAAATCCATTATATTAATAGCGTGTCTACGAGGTCTAGGAATCCCTGCTCGTATTCATTTAGCCAAAGTGAAAAACCATATTGGTGTAGCAAGATTAATCGAGAAATTTGGGTCCAATGAACTTACCAATCACGGAATGGTTAATGCGCATATAGAAGGAAAATGGGTTAAATTATCACCGGCCTTTAACGCTTCCATTTGCAAAATGTTTAATGTTTCGCCATTAGATTTTGACGGAGAAAATGATTCTATACTACAAGAATTTAATAAAGATGGAAACTTGTTTATGGAATATGTGGAAGATTACGGTTATTTTGATGATGTGCCTATAGAATTTATGCGTAACAGTGCAAAAGAGCATTATCCCCATATTTTTGATACGGGATCTGGGCAAACGGAATTTATATTATGAAACTCTAGTTTTTGAAACACTTTATATATCTTATAAACAACAACTTATAGAATTGTTTGTATATTATAGTCTTAAAAACAAATTATCATGGAACACAAGAAAACGATAACTCCATTGTGGTTTTGGGTAGTATCTATATTTTTTCTTCTTTGGAATATAATGGGGGTATTTTCCTTTTTTGCGCATACTTTTATTTCTGATTCTGCTTTAGCGCAACTTTCCTCAGCAGAAATGAAATTGTATAACGAATATCCATTATGGATAACTTTTATTTTTGCCATTGCTGTATGCGCAGGAATAGTTGGCTCCATGGGTTTAGTTTTAAAAAAGAAATGGTCTAAAACGGCATTTATTATTTCTTTGTTAGCCATTATTCCGCAAATGATTCATAATGTATTCTTCACAACCTCTATAGAAGTTTATGGTTACGTAGAAGCAGTTACTATGCCAGTTTTAGTAGTAGCTTTTGGATTATTTCTTTTATGGTTCTCTAAATTGGGTATAAAAAAGAATTGGCTGCAGTAGCGCTATGATGTATACTGGTTTTGGTGCTATTCATGCACCTATAAAAGAAGTGGTTTCGTTTTTAATTAAAACTTCATAAAAAGAACTACTTTATATTAAATTTTGGCTGTATTTTATATAATACGCAAAAACGTAGAAAAGTAATACAATCCAAAATATATTAATAAAAGGGAAGAATAAAATAATCTTAGAAATAAAAAGGTTTAGTGCCAAAAAAATGAATTATTATTGATAGATTAGATTTCTTACTAGCAGAAGAATATGAAATCATTTTTAATATTGACAAGTGTTGTAGTTATTATTTTAATAGGTGTTTTTTTGTTTTTTAACACTTATTTTTTTTCTGATGATAAAACTTATAATTGGAATATAGAAATAACAAAACCATCGGACTACCAAATTAATTTAAAAAACATTACGTATTTCAAAAACAAGAAGATACTTAATAGATATAGCTCTATGAACGCAGCAGGAACAGAGTGGTCTGGTGCTAATACGGGAAGAGTACTGCACAATAAAAAAAAAGACTACTTACCAGATACTGTTAATATAACTTGGGAGGAAGAAAAAACAGGAATACTATATACTACGAACTTTATTTTTCCAATGCAAAAGGTATTAGACCTTTGGAAAAAAAATAATACTTTATTAAAAAAGAAATGGGGGGAGAATTATGCTGAGGGGCAATTATCTATGAAAATAGGTCTTGGACCTAATGGGTTAGTTGTTTTATGGATAAATTTAGATGATATTTATACAGCAGAATTTTCTTTAGAAGTAGACACTTTTTATGCAACATCTAATACAGATGAAAATAAAATGAATACTAGTTTTGGTATATTTCAAGACCGGTTTGGTGCTCCTCATTTTTGTACTAAAAAAGAAGGAAGAAATGAAGTTGCTATTCTTGTTACTTATTATAATGGCGAGTCTAATACCATAATGTTAAAAAAAGAAAATAATACCTTGCTAAAAGCTGTTAACTCAAAACGCGGCTGGGGGTTAGCAAAATCTATAATGGTAGATTGGTTTACTAAAGAAGGAATTGGATATAAATCCTTCTATAAAGTAGACTTAAAAGAATTTATTAGTTTAAACAAGGTAAATGAATTACAATCTCCGGAAATTATTTATTTATTAGATACAACTACCTTACCAAATGAATATTTAATTAAATTAAAGAATAAAGTTGTGTTAGAATTAAAAGAGGAAAAAAGAGAAAACATATCCAAATAAAAACATATTTAAACTAAAAAGAGCCTTACCAATGAAGGCAAGACTCTTTTCTGAGAACACTATATGAAAATGAAAAAATTTACTCGTTGTTTGCTAATTACATGGTAAATATATTTCCCTTTTAGGTATTCTAAAAAGTTATGTTGCCACGCAAGAGAAAGTTGTGGTGTAGTCCTTAAAAGATGTTATGAAGCACTTACAAAAAAAGTAAGTTTAGACTGTAAGAGATTAATTTATACTCTTTATTATATTGCTTACAAAAGAATTGGTGTCAAAATCAGGATGTCCTGCTAAACCAGTTCTCACAATAACCAAATCTTTAGATGGTATTATAAATACGCGCTGCCCTTGAAAACCATTAGCGGAGTACATATCTCTTGGAGCATCAGGAAATTTTCCACCGGCATTTAGCCAAAAATGCGCCCCATATACACCATTAGATTCGGCAGTAGGTTTTGTAATATAGTCTATCCACTGAGGAGAAAATAGCTGTTCTCCATTCCAATTGCCTTTGTTTAAATATAAGGTCCCGAACTTGGCCCAATCTCTTGTGGTTGCCCAAGCATAAGAAGAACCTACATAATTCCCTACCATATCGGCTTCTAAAAGCATGGAGTGCATTCCTATCTTATCAATAAGAGCTATATACGGGTAATCTAAATATTCTTGTTTAGTACCAAACTGGTCTCGAAGAATACCAGAAAGAAGATTGCTTATTCCTGAAGAATAATTCCAAATTTCACCAGGTTTTGCAATTGCTTTTTTTTCTTCCTGGCCTTTGGTCATATCTGTATCTAAGAAAAGCATTTTAGTAACATCCGATATTTTAGAGTAATCTTCTTCCCATTCTAATCCGCTCTGCATACGTAGTAGATTATTTATGGTAATGTTTTTGCGTTCATCTTTTTGCCAAGAGGCAACCGGGGCACGGTTATTAACATTTATTTTACCATTATATTCTAATGTACCATATAAGGTTGCTAAGATACTTTTAGTCATAGACCACCCTAAAATAAGCGTGTTTTTATTAAATCCTTCAATATATTGCTCCGCTATTATTCTATTTTTATAAAGAACCAAAACAGACCTTGTTTTACTTTCCATAGAATTATCAAAAACCGCGGTAATATGTTTGTTCAATTGAGGGTAATCTATATTATTAAAAATAGTATCTATTGGGGTATTATTTCCAAAAGGGTATGGCAATGTATCTATAACCTTATTCCTATTTGGCTTTAAGGTCATTTTAGAAGCATCAAAAGAATCATTTATCAATACAGAGCCTAAGCCTTCTCTGTATATGGATTTACGTTCCATAAGTCCAAAAACAGTAGCAGATGCTGTTTTTTTATTTTTATCTAAAGAAACTTCAGCTAATTTTATAAGTGGCATATTATTATCATTCTTAACAATAGAAGAAACAGAACGATTGGCTATAAATGCATTAGATGCTAAACTCTTAGATGCGTATCCCGAAATTATATTCAGTTTTGGATAATTAAGATAAATAGCAATGCCAATTATTATAAGAAGTAGTAAGAGTATTCTTTTTATTATTTTCAAAAGGAAAGATTTTAGTTATTGTTGTAAATTTAAAAAAGAAAATCTTTAGCTTTTGATAACATGTCTTTTATTTTAAAAATAGGGTATTTAAGTATCTACTTTGCATTTCTTCTTGGTTGTAAGGAAGAAGTTAAAGAAAAATACGCTTGGAAATCTATGGAGGTTACTATAACGGCATACAATTCTTTACTTTCACAAACTTCGAAACAACCAAATATTACAGCTTGGGGAGATACCTTAAAACCTGGTATGCAATGCGTAGCTGTTTCAAGAGATTTAATTAAACTAGGAATAAAACATAATACCCAAATTAAAATTCAAGGTATAAAAGGTGTTTTTAAGGTAAATGATAAAATGAATAAAAAATGGAAAAAAAGAATGGATATTTATATGGGGTTAGATATTGCAAAGGCAAAAGAATGGGGGAAGAAGAAAAGGAAAATATTTTATCGCGTTTTAATAGATTCTGTTAACAATAAAGTAAATTAAGAATGAATAAATTTCTTATTATTTTAAATGTGATGCTTTGTTTTTCTTGTACAGTAGATTACGAAATTATAGATAAACCTATTGTTTTTGATGCGCAGAGAAAAGAACTAACCTTAGAATACTTAAAAAAACGCTATGGTTTAATACAAAATACTCCCACAATTACTCCTAAAATGATTGTATTGCATTGGACCGTTATTCCAAGCTTTGTAGAATCTTTCGAAGCATTTTATCCTTCGCAGTTGCCAAATTGGCGGCCAGACATTAAAAATATTAGCGGATTAAATGTATCTTCTCAGTTTATGATAGACCGCGACGGTACTATTTATAGGTTATTGCCAGAAACTACAATGGCTAGGCATGTAATTGGTTTAAATCATTGTGCAATTGGTATTGAAAATGTTGGAGGAGGAGAAAATTTACCTTTGACCAAAGAACAAGTAAAAGCCAATATTTGGCTGGTAAATTATTTAAAAAATAAATACCAAACGATAGAGTATCTTATAGGGCATTATGAATATACCTATTTTGAAGGAACGCCACTGTGGTTAGAAAAAGATGCTGCATATAGAACCACTAAAACCGACCCTGGAGAACCTTTCATGAAAGAGGTCCGTAAAGCTGTTCAGCATCTTAATTTTAAACCTGTACCGACATTTTTATAATATGAAAAAATCTATCTTATTATTACTAATTTGCTTTTTCTTTACAGCAATTAATGCGCAACAAAAAGAAATAACCTCTTCATTATATGAGAGTTATAAGGCGTACAAAGAACCTTCTTTAAACAAAAGAAGAATAAAGCATGAAGATTTACAGCCTTTATTAAGACATTATAAAACTATTTCAGGTTTTGTGGTTACTAAAGTTGGAGAATCTATTGCCGGTCGAGATTTATCTTTAGTGAGTGTTGGATCAGGAGAAACAAGAGTTTTTCTTTGGTCCCAAATGCATGGAGATGAACCCACAGCTACACAAGCAATTTTCGATATTTTAAAATTTTTTGAAAGCCCAGATTTTAAAGAAGAAAAAGAAGCTATTTTAAAAAATTTGACAATACATTTTTTACCGATGTTAAATCCGGATGGTGCTGCTCTTTTTCAGCGTAGAAATCTTTTGGGGATTGATATTAATAGAGATGCATTACGCTTACAATCTCCTGAAGGGAAAACTTTAAAACGAGTTCGAGACAGTCTTAAAGCAAATTTTGGATTTAATCTTCATGATCAAAGTACCTATTACAATGCAGAACGAACAGATAAACCTGCAACTATATCGTATTTGGCTCCGGCTTATAATTATGAGAAAGATATTAATGAGGTAAGGGCAAATGCCATGAAAGTAATTGTTTTTATGAATAAAATAATTCAGAAATATGCTTCAGGACAAGTAGGGAGATATAATGATGATTTTGAACCTAGAGCTTTTGGAGATAATATTCAAAAATGGGGAACAAGTACTATACTAATTGAATCTGGTGGATACAATAAAGATGTCGAAAAACAAGAAATTAGAAAACTCAATTATGTATCTATTCTTTCCGCAATTTATAGCATAGCAACAAAGAATTATAAAAATATAGAAGTATCTGAATATGAAAAGATTCCTGAAAATGATAGAAAGTTATTTGATCTAAAGGTTGAAGGTGCTAAGTATATACTGAATAACAAATCGTACAAAATAGACATTGGCATAAACCGATTAGAAGTAGATATGGAAAACTACTCCGATTTTTGGTATAGTAGTAGAATTATGGACCAAGGAGATTTATCTACTTTTTACGGCTACAACACTTTCAATGCTGAAGGCTATACAATTAAGGCTGGTAATGTGTACCCAAGAACAATGCAAAATATAACCCAAGTAGAAACTTTAGATTTTATCGATTTATTGAGAAAAGGATATACTTATGTGCGGCTAAATAATATTCCAAAAAAATGGTTAAGCTCGCCGTATCCCATACATATTATCGGTGGTAAATTTAGGGTTACTGAATTGCTTTTACAGCCAGGTATTAATCCAACTTTTATTTTAGAGAAAAACGGACAAAATAAATATGCCGTAATTAATGGCTTTCTTATTGATATAGAAAAGGGAGAAGGAACATTTAAGAATGCAATGATTTTTAGATGAACTAGTATCCAAAATGGATAGTTCCATTAGGACCATAAAGGAAAAGCATTAAAAACATTCCTAGTATCATAGCAACGATAGAAGTAAAGAGTAAAAGTACTAAACTTCTCAGTATAATGGGGAAAAGACTTAAAGCCGTTTTTTGAATAATATCATTGAGCACATCCATGAGTAATTGTTTTTGAGTTTATAATACATAGTTTATAGGATGTCGTTAGATAGGGGGTTTATATATAGAACAACTATAAAAGAAAAAACCCTACCTAGTAAGTTAATAAAATAGAAAAAGGGAAGCATTTTGCTTCCCTTTCTTATTGTCTACGTATTTAAATACTATAGTTCTTCTGCGTCTAATAATGCAAAGAATTTATCTAAATTAGGAAGAATAACTATTCTTGTTCTTCTGTTTTTAGCTCTATTTTCTCTAGTATCATTTTCTACTAATGGTAAGTATGAGCTTCTACCGGAAGCAATTAATTTTGCAGGATCTACATTGTATTTATTTTGTAGTATGCGAACTACTGATGTAGCTCTTTTTACACTTAAGTCCCAATTGTCCTTAAACATAGCTGTATTAATACTTCTAGCATCGGTATGGCCTTCTACCATAACTTCCATGCTAGATTCAGAATTAATAACCTCTGCTAATTTAGCCAGAACAGTATTCGCTTTACTACTTACTTTATAACTACCACTGTTAAAAAGCAGTTTGTCCGAAATATTAATCATAACTACTGTTTTATCAATATTTACATCAACATCCCCTTCTGTATCTGAAATAGATTTTTTTAATTTATAAGAAAGAGCAAGATTCATAGAATCTTGTAATGTTTTTGCCTGCGCCAATTGGGCAGCATCTACATTTGATAAAGTAGCTCTCATTTTCTTTTTAGTGTTATTACTCATAACAGCTAAACCGTCTACGCTAGTCATTTGACTATCGTTAATCTCTTTTAAAGAACTAATTTTGTTGTTATACTCTGTAACCCTAGCTTCAATTTTAGCCATTTTAGACTCTAAACCTTCTTTCTCTACTTGTGTTTTTGTTAATGCACTTTTGGTATTAGATAAATCATTTTCTAATGCAGTATATTTCTTTTTAGAAACACATGAAGCCAATAAGGCGATAGATAAGGTACTTGTAATAAATATTTTTTTCATCTTATTATAAAAATAGGTTCCATATGTATACGAAAGAAAGATGGTTAAAGATGTTTATGGTTTACAATATTTTATCAAAAAACATATAATCAGCTAAAAACCAGTATTAAAAAAATTCATTTTAAAGAAAAAAACGATAAAAAAAAGAAAGGCACCTTAATAAGGTGCCTTTCAAAAATATAAGAAGAGGGTTTTAATTACATCCTCCAGTAAAGCCTTTGGCATTAAATTTAGTTTGTACGCCACCCTGTTTGTTTCCATCTTTTACCTGAATTGCAAGGTTATTTTCCCCACTACCATCTCGTTTAGGGCTACAATACTCAAACAAATAAAAACTATTTGCTTGCTGAGAAACACGAAAAGAGATATCATTAAATTTAGTTTCTAGTTCCTCTTTATTTCCTGCAAATACGCTAGATGTTTTTCCTATTTCTGTAAGTACATCTGTATCTATTTCTCCACCTAAACCAATAGAAAAGAAAGATATGTTGGCATTCGCTTCTTTTACTTTTTTCAAAGCGGCGTTTTTTGGATATCTAGAGGCTTGGTCTGTACCATCTGTAAAAATAACAACAGAAGAAGCTCCGATAGTTTCCTTCTGTGTGCTTTCTTTCAATACATTTTCGGCTATATCTGTTGCTTTTATTACCGCTCCATATAAATCGGTAGAAGGATCCTTACTAATATCATCTGTAATTTCAGATACAGCGGTAATTAGATCTTGTTTATCGGCTGTAAGGCTATGTAATAAATGCAAATCATCTTCCCCATCGAACCAATAAATAGCCATTTTAAAGGATTCCTGGGTAGTTTCTGGCATTACATTAGTTATGAAACCTGTAGTAGCTGTTTTTAGTTCTACCAAGCTACTACTCAATACACTATTACTCAAATCTAAAACTAAAATGGTATTACTATTAAATATCTGAGAATTTGGCGATATTCTTGCAAATGATTCAGAAGCCGAAATGGTATTAAAACAAGTATCATTTCTACCTTGTTCATAAATAGTAAAATCGTCGGCGGTTAATCCCGGTACAGGATTACCTTCCGTATCAGATACCTTAAAGAAAATAGATACTTTTCCTGGGAGAGCAGTAAATTGGTCTTGTATAGATAGTACTAAGTCGCTTTCTCCTAAATTTAAACAAGGGTCAACCGTTTTTCCTTTTCCTAAGGCGTTGTTTAAATTTAAATTTGCGTTTACATCATCATCCGCATTTCCGCAAGAAATAACCATGCAAAAAAAGCAAATAGTGTATATTGTTTTACATATAGTTTTCATTATTCAATAGTTTTGGGTTCAACAAGCAGAACGGCTATTTTACTTTTTAAGTATAGCAGTTTCTGAAATAAATGTTAAAGATTGTTAAAGAGTAAAAAGAAAGTTTAAAATAATTTTTTAAAGGTTTACATTGTCTTTAGTTATGATGCATGAATTTAAAAAAATAATAGAAAGTAGTAAAGAGGCCAAGAAATTGGGATTACAAACAGTTTTAGCTTCTGTAGTTGATTTAGAGGGGTCTTCTTACAGGAGACCAGGGGTTCGAATGCTCATTTGGGAGAACGGAAAATTTACAGGAGCAGTAAGTGGTGGTTGTGTAGAAAAAGAAATTAATAGGCAAGCTCAAATTGTATTTGCAACTGGTGTTCCCAGAATAATGACTTACGATGGGAGGTTTAGATTGGGCTGTGAAGGTATTCTTTATGTGCTAATAGAGCCTTTTAGTCCTTCTCCATTTTTTTTTGATACACTAGAAACCGTTTTATTAAGCAGAGAACCTTTTTCATTACATTCTTATTATAAAAAAGAAGATTCTCAAAACATAAATTATGGTAGTGCATGTTTATTTAACTCGAATGTTCTATCTCTACAAGGAAAAGAATTAAATAGCCATAAACTCCACGTTTTTAAACAAACAATGACCCCATGTAACCAATTGATAATTATTGGTTCGGAACATGATGCTGTGCAATTGTGTTCTTTTGCTACAGCTTTAGGTTGGGAGGTTACTATTGTTACTTCCCCTATGGAAGAAAAAGATATTTCTCATTTTCCGGGAGCTAAAAAGCTAATAGCGGTAGAACCAGAGTTGTTTCCTATAAGAGATATAGATAAACATACTGCAGTAATATTAATGACACACAGCTACGCAAAAGATTTAAAATATTTGCTCGCTCTTAGTACTAGTTACCCTAGTTATTTAGGAACTCTTGGTCCCTCTAAAAGAAGAGAGAAATTACTTCATGAGTTTATGGAGCATAATCCTGAGGCAGATTTAGACTTTTTAGAAAATATTCATGGCCCCGCGGGTTTAGATATAGGTGCCGAAACTCCTCAAGAAATTGCTATTTCTATTATGGCAGAAATATTAGCGGTAGTTAGAAAAAAACAACCAATAAAACTTCGAGATAAAGAGAAAGGAATTCATCAATAACAAAATGAGGAATAATATAGCCATATTAATTCTTGCTGCAGGTTCTTCAAGTAGAATGAATGCAGTTAAACAATTATTACCCTGGAAAGGCTCTACTTTTTTGGGACATACTATACAGGTAGCAAAAGCTTCATCAGCAAATGAGATTTTTGTTGTACTTGGAGCACATACCGATCTAATAAAGTTAGAATGTAAAAAATACGCTGTAGAATATGTGCTTAATAAAAATTGGGAAGAAGGAATGGGTACTAGCATTGCCTGCGGTATTACACATTTATCCCGAAAAAAAGAAAACTACGATGGTGTCTTAGTATTAGTATGCGATCAACCATTTATTAATACGGAATATATAAATACAGTATTACAAGCTTCTAACGAAAATGTTAATAATATATATGCCACTAAGTATACACATGGAGTAGGGGTACCGGCATTATTTAAATCTAGTCATTTTAAAGAATTACGTATTTTATCTAAAGATTTTGGAGCTAGACAAATTTTAAGACGAGAAAAAAATAATATAAAAAAAATTACCCCAAATTTTAATACTACAGATATAGATACGAAAAAGTCTTACGATTCTCTATACTTTTAATTTTTTATAAAAAAACACTATATAATATAGCAAGTAAAAACCTAATTATCAGCCGGTTATATTTTATTTATTGTAACGGTGTTTTATTTGTCAGTTTTTATATTTTGTAATTAAATGTAATACGTATATCTTTGGTAAGAATTATAATACAATATAATTCGTCTAAAGCTGACATTCTGATACAATTTTTTTTGTAGTATAGCAGTTATTAGGAGGTATTAATCCCTAAAAATTAAATTATGTTTACGAAAAAACTTTACTTTTTAGCGGCCTGTTTTTGTTTGGTTGCTCTAAATTATTCTTGTACACAGGAATCTACATCCGAAACAGACGACAATTATAGTGTGTATAAAGATGAAATAAGTGACGAAAGAGATACTTAAAGAACTTTTAAAAGCGATCGCAATTATTATATTGTCATCGCTACCTTATATTCATGATGTTATTACTGTGCGTGGAGGAACTTTTCCTACTTGGGTACCGGATATGGGTATTCAAGAACTTTTAACCAATTCCGAGGGGTATATTCTTGGTTTTTCTTCTTATCGAGTGTTTATCTATACTTTATTCATTCATGTTTTTGCCCATTTAGGTTATTTAGGATGGTTTTTTGAAGCAAAGGATAGGCTTTATAGACCCTTTTTATTGGTACCAGTATCTCTAAGTTTATATCAAATATTTGTAATAATGTTTGATATAAGGGGAACTCAATTAAACACTCCTAATACTAAAATAATTTTAACGATAGTAATTAGTTCTTTACTAGCGATTAATTTCTTTTTTAATAATAACAAAATATTATCTGAACATTTTTTAAAGCATAAAGATTCCCTCAAAAATCGAAAAGCATTACAAACACAAACTGAAGAGGAACAAATTCTTTAATTAAAACTATGTATACCAACGGAACACAATTTAATTTTGTAAAAGGCACTGTAGGCGTAATTAATACTACATTAGGAGATACTCTAAAAAGGCTTAATGAAATACTTTACGGAGTAGTAGAAGCCAAACCATATACATTTGATTGGGAATATATTCTAAAAGAATACGATGCTACATGTGCCGGAGGAGACATTGATGAATTTTGCTCTAGTTTTGTACATGGCTATGCCATGATGAATAACTTTTTAAGCGATCACGCTATTAAAGAAGCTATGTATGTAGAATTACGAGCGAATTTAATAGCAAAAAGAGTAAGCGGCGAAATAGCTTAAGCCGCAGTATTTATTTTACGAATACAAATTATTCATAATTATAAACTTATTTCTTCTTTTTTTACGGAAGTTTCTTCTATAACATAATCTTGAAAAATTCCGCAAGAATTCCCCCTTTTTATTAAAGATTTTTCTGTATTCCTGTTTTTTCTAGCCAAAGCTTCTATTTCTGGAGATAAATATTTCATGACATCTAATTTTGTTACAATACTAACGATTACATTCCCCTTTTGTTATGTTATTTATCATATTTTAACGTTAAAAAATTGCAAATAAATCTTTCAATGCAATTTTTTTACTTAGTTAACTGTGATTTTTTTCTTCTGTTACATACTAATAGAATGAGTTAGTGAAAAAAATATGGATAAGGAAAACCATTTTGTAAAGATTATACAGGAAAATCAAGGGCTGATTTTTAAGATTTCTTCAATATATACCCAATGTAAAAGTGATCAAGAGGATTTATATCAAGATATAGTTTACCAACTATGGAAATCTTTTGGAACCTTTAGAAAAGAATCTAAACTTTCTACCTGGATGTATCGTGTTGCTCTAAATACAGCATTGACTAAAGAAAAAAGAAGAAAGCGGTCTGGCTTAAAAATTCCAATTGAGAAAGTAATCTTAAAACAGAGCGAGGCTTATAACACAGAATTTGAAGAACGACTAAAAATCTTATACCATCATATTCATCATTTAAATTCCTTAGATAAAGGTTTAATTCTTTTACTCTTAGAAGGAAATAAGTACGATGAAATAGCAGAAATTTCAGGATTAACACCTTCTAATGTGGGTACTCGAATTTCTAGAATTAAAAACAAGCTAAAATCTAATATTTCAAAATAATTTAAGGATATGGAATTAGAAGAGATACAATATACTTGGGGACAAATGAGTCTAGAATTAGAGAAACAAAAAAGATTGAGTAAAAAAATTATTCTAGAAATGATGCATCAAAAATACAAAAACAAGTTTAGTAGATTGCTAAAGTTTGAACTAATGGGAGCTCTTATTTGTTTTGTATTTAGCGGATTGATACTCTATAATTTTTCTAGATTAGATACATGGTATTTATGGGTATGCGGTATTTTCACCTTGCTAATTCTGCTTGTAATGCCCATAATTACCTTAATGGCGATACAACAAATAAAAAGTTTAGATATTTTAAATATCAGTAACAAAGATGCCCTGATAAAATATACCAAAACGAAAAGTTATTTGTTGGCTATACAGCAATTTGGAGCTTATGCAAGTTTCCCTGTTTTTTTAACGAGTATGCCAGTAATGTCCAAAATATTAAAGAATAAAGACTTTTTTAGTGTTTCTAAAGATATTTGGTTTTACGTAATGATCGTTTTGTTTGGCGTTGGTTTATACTTTTTTATAAAGTGGGGGATTGGTTGTTATAAAAGAATAACTAATTCTGCCGAAGAAATACTCAAAGAATTAGACGAATATTAAGCTTCTATTCTACTCCTAATTGTTTTAAAATGTAATTAAGAATAATCATCCAGTTCATTTTTAATAGCAAGGATGCTGTTGGTACATTATCATCTTCTATTGCAGCTATTATGGCTTCATGTTGGTTATCGGATCTATTGTAAAAAGAATCATCTTTCATAAACGCGCTTTCATAAAAGAAAATTCTTGCTTTTAGATCTGTTAATACTTGTTGCACTATATCGTTTGTGTAATATTTGGTTAGCAAGCGATGAAAGTCAAAATCGGCATTTATTCTTGTTATAGCATCGGGAGCAGTATCAAAAACAATCTGTTGTTCTTTTAATCTGAATATTGCTTCTTCAGAAAATTCACTATTTTCAATTGCTAAAACTTCTAAATTTGCAACTAAATCATATAAATCACTAGCTTCTTTCGCATTTAACTCTGCTATGATAAATCCGCGATTGGGTACTGCCTTAATAATATTAGCTTGTTGTAATTGAGTTAAAGCTTCTCTGATGGGCGTAACACTTACTTTAAGTTCTCTGGCAAGTGCTGCTAAATTTATAGTTTTACCAATAGTTAGTCTGCCTTTTTTCATCTCACTAAGAAGATGTTCTCTTACCTGATCCCTAAGTACTGAAGTATGTATCATTATATTAAATAACGTATCGTATACGATTTTATGATATGTTTATTCGACGAAATGGTAAAATTTAGGCACTAAAGAATAATTTTAAGCGTTTTACACACGTAAACTTATAAAATAACAAAATGAAAAAATTATTCAGAACTACCAAAGCATTTGTCGCTATGTGTTCAATTTTAGCTATCTCCTATAGCTGTAGTGAAGATGCAGAGAAACTTTTAGATGATCAAGGATTAACTAAAACAGATGTAAGTTCTGTATTAAAAGCAGATGACATTTCTGGATTAACAGATTCTATGTTAACAGATATCTTTGCGGCTAATACACAGAGTGGTAAATTTGGCAATACAAATAAAACCGATAATTGTTTTGAAACTACATTTACAAATACTGGCTATTCGGCTACTTTTGTAAATTGTGCTGTTGATGGCGCTGAAAATGTGAATGGTACTATTAATGTAACTTTTGCATTAGAAAATGGAACTTTGGAATATACCGCAACGTATGCCGATTTTACAATCGGAGATATTTCTATTGAAGGAACAAAAGGAATTGTTTTAAACAGTAGTGCTAATGATACGGAAATGTCATTATCTGTAACAAGTAATATTACTATTGTTTTAGAAGATGATTCTGTTGTTAAAGAAACTGGGACCAAAACATTAGTTGTTACTCAAGGTGTTTCAGATACTACAAGTACAGTTACTGTTGAAGGAGAATGGGCATTACAAGTAGATAATGATATATACGCAATATCGGTTATAGATACATTAGAAGGAAATTTAGCATGTGACTATATAACTGCTGGTGTAATGGGTATTACTAAAAATGGATTATCTGTAAAGGTAAACTTTGGAGAAGGTACATGCGATGATTCTGCTATATTAATTTATCCTAACGGAGTAGAAGAAGAATTTACATTGGAGGATTAAATTCCTTTAAAACATAAAAAAAGGTCTCAAAAACTTAAGTTTTTGAGACCTTTTTTATACCTGTATTTTTGTCTATAGTGTTTTTAAATACTCTATAACAGCCTTTCTTTCTTGGTCCGTAAACGCATCTCCAAATCTATGACCTTGGTTGCCATACCCTAAATGATTTGTGTTATAAGTGTTTTTATCTTTTTGTTCTGTTTCTACAGTATAATTCCAACCTACTTTTTCAGAATTATAATCCGTATTATCAAAAGTTCTACTCCAATATTCGGGTCTGTTTTTACTATTTAATAAATCTGCTAGAGTAGGTACAGAGGCGTTATGTAAATAAGGAGCTGTAGCCCAAATTCCATCTAAAGGAGGTGCAACATAGCCACCTTCTGGTTTTAAATTCAAAGGGTTGGTGTTAGAACCAAACCATCCTGTATTAAACCAATTAAAAAAATAGGTGCTATTTTCTGTAGTTTCAGTATAATGATTTGATAATTCTGGATCTGTTTCTATACTCTCCAAAGCAACTAAGACATTAGGGTACGTACCATTTTCCCCATAAGTACCATGGCATGTTGCGCAGGTGTTATTAAACAATTCTTTTCCTTCATTAGCCAATGCCATATTTATCGAATACGGGTATTCCGGAGCTTCCAAACTTTCTATATAAGCCAAAACATCTGTCATTTTATCATCTATCTCTTCTGCTTTAGTTACATCAACAAGGGTTAACATACTAGCACCAATGAAAGATTTACAAAAATCTAATCGGCCCATTGCATTATAAAATAGTGCATTTTTCTTTTTTAATAACCACCATGCGGGAACATCTGTTGGGATAACTTCATCTGGTAAATTAGAATAAGGCACTTCACTCCATTCTAAAGTATTCTTATCTCGGTGAGAGACTAAAACTTCTGCAATTTTATTTGCTGTATTTACACCTCTACTTTTTGTAATTGTTTTAGGGCCAATAGCGGTAATACTCTTTCTAAACTGATCATAAGCATCCCATTCAGGACTATTTTCTCCATAATATAATGGAATTGCAATATTTAGTGTTTGTACTTCAATCGCCCTGTTTATAGTAAAATCAGAATCATGACTCCCCAGTCCAATTATGTATTCATTATTAATTTTAGAGGAATGACAACTTAAACAATTAGGAGCTACAACACGAACGCCATTGTCGGTGGTTATGGCTGTATAATCATAGGCTAATACAGCATTCTCTCCAGTCCTATTTAAGTCGTTTTCTGTATTTTCGCCTCTAGCTAAAATATAAGCAGTATAAGGAACTCCAGAACTCATGTAATTACCAGAAATTAGATACTCTTTTCCTATACTAGCATCGCCATTTCTTTGCGTTGAAGCGGGTATCGGAGAAGTTTTAATACTGGTAGGTTCTACTTTTGGTTCTTCCTTTGGATCGGGAATTGCTATTATTTCTTCCTTAACATTATCGCTAGAACAAGACCAAATACATAAAAACATAAAGAAACTACTTATTACAGCAAGAAATGTATTATAAAATATTTTCTCTTTTCTTTTCCTAAAGTTCATTATTAATTATTTTTCAATTGTTAAAAGTAGTCTATAATCTTATAGAATCAGATTCTAGCTGCCAAGAGGAACGTTTTTATCGATAAAAAAGCAAATTCAAGTATTCCTTGTTTTTTAGGGTTAATTCCTCAGAAGTCAGAAATAATGTGCCTTACCGCCAAAAATAATAACATTTATAAAGTAAATTTTGATTTTTTTTTAGATTCTATTCTTAAAAAAATGATATAAATACTATCTTTACCGTCGGTTTAACGTAATTATTGCATTCCGGTAAATTACATTTATTAGGGTTAATATTTTTTAAAGTCAAATTTTTTAGCACTCTTCAAGTAATTCAAACATTACCTTAAACCTTTACTAAAACCCTAATTTTAAAAGATCAATGGCAAAATCACAACAAACTTTCAATAAGAGCGAAAAAGAAAAAAAGCGTTTAAAGAAACGTGAAGAAAAGAGAAAGAAAATGTTGGCTCGTAAGGAAGAAGCAAAGGAAAATGGTAAAAAAGGGATTCCTATGGCCTATGTAGATTTTAATGGAAATCTTGTAGACACTCCGCCAGATCCATCAATGAAAGTGGAAATTGAAGCGGAAGATATTGTTTTAGGTATTCCAAAGAAAATAGCAGGTGAAGAAGAGGAGTTTGATCCAGTACGTAATGGTAAAGTTTCGTTCTTTGATACATCTAAAGGATTTGGTTTTATAATAGATACGGAAAATCAAGAAAAATATTTTTGTCATGTAAGTGGTCTTATCGATGAAATAGCTGAAAATGATAAAGTTTCTTTTGAGTTAGAAAAAGGTATGAAAGGAATGAATGCCGTTCGCGTAAAGAAAATATAAAGCGCAATGAAGTACACTGCTTTGGGGTAAGTCTTGGAGCATTTATATTTCATTATGGAAAAAATTATAAACTATAAAAGCTCCTGTATGGTATTATACTGGAGCTTTTTTTATTTCATTAACTAAGACTATAGGTACAATTCTTTGTTAAGGAAAGCTAGGAGTAGCATTGTTTCATTTCCGTTGTGTAGGGTACCAATTATCTTCGTTTTTAGACACTTAAACAAATTATAACACACTTTTTTAGTATAAATGCTGTATAAGCCTATAAAAGGCCGTAGTTTTGCAATCGCGAAAAAAAGTTAGGTATGGCAGATTTGGCAAACGGATTACAAGAGAAAAAAACAGATAAAGAACTATATAGTTATCAAAAAGGGGCAATACAAGAAGTATTTGAAAAATTTGATTCTGCCCCTGATGATTATCATTTATTGTATCAACTTCCGACTGGTGGTGGTAAAACTGTAATATTCTCTGAGCTTGTTAGGCAATATTTAAAAAATCATAAAAAGAAAGTATTGGTAATGACGCACCGTGTGGAGCTTTGTAACCAAACTTCCAAAATGCTTACCAGTTTTGGTGTAGATAATAAAGTAGTTAATAGTACTGCAAATTTAGATGATCAAGATAACTACGTGTGTTTTGTTGCAATGGTAGAGACTCTAAATAACAGGCTTAATGATGATATGTTGGATATCTCTGATGTTGGACTTGTTATTATTGATGAAGCCCACTACAACTCTTTTAATAAACTTTTTAAGTTTTTTAGTAACTCTTTTATTCTGGGAGTAACAGCAACCCCATTGAGTTCTAACAAGAACTTACCAATGAAAGGTAATTACAATGAACTTATTGCAGGGGAAAGTATAGGTTCTTTAATTGAAAATGAATTTTTGGCAAGAGCAGAAGTTTTTCAATATGATATGGGATTAACTTCTTTAGAAGTTGGTTCTAATGGAGATTATACTGTTAAATCTTCAGAAGATTTATATTCTAGTCCTGCTATGCTAGAAAAACTGTTAGAAGCGTATAAGAAGCACTCTAATGGAAAGAAAACTTTAATTTTTAATAATGGTATTAACACATCTATACATGTGTACCATACTTTCGATGCCGCTGGTTTACCAGTAAGACATTTGGATAATACTGCGACTAAAAAAC
This sequence comes from uncultured Maribacter sp., assembly GCF_947496775.1. Taxonomy (GTDB): domain Bacteria; phylum Bacteroidota; class Bacteroidia; order Flavobacteriales; family Flavobacteriaceae; genus Maribacter_B. The sequence continues at coordinate 48,293 of NZ_CANMDU010000006.1, forward strand.
AACGTAAAGAAATTTTACAATGGTTTAAAGAAACACCAGATGCCATCTTAACTTCTGTGAGTATATTAACTACTGGTTTTGATGAACCTACGATAGACACTATAATTCTTAATAGAGCTACCAAGTCCTTAACCTTGTACTACCAAATGATTGGTCGTGGTTCTCGTATTTTAAATAATAAATCTTCATTTAAAGTAATCGACCTAGGAAATAACTACTACAGATTTGGTCCTTGGGGTGCAGATTTAGATTGGCAAGCCATCTTCAACAATCCAAATTTTTATATGGATAGATTGCAAGATGATGAAGAAATTGAAGCACACTTTAGGCATGAAATGTCCGAAGAGGTTAGAGCAGAGTTTGCTAAATCTGAAGAAGTTTATTTTGATATTAAAGCAACTTATATTAAAGCAACCTCTACTGGAGAATCTTCTAAGGTTGTTTTAGAGCGTTCTATTGAACAGCACGCCTATATTTGTATTGAAAATAGTGAAGATGTTTATGATGCCATTGCATTAGCAAAAATGCTAGATCAAGATATTGATAACAGAATACAAACCTATGCCAAATGCATTAGTAGAAGTACCTTTAACTTTTTACATTGGTTAAAGGACGACTACAAAAAGAAACTAAATGCCTATTTAAGAGCTAATTTTGATACTGTTTTTGAGCAAATACATGGGTATCCTCCAGAGGACTAGATTCTTACCTAATTTGTGGTATATATTTAATTTCTTCATTAGAGAAACGACTGATATTGAATAAAATAACGTAGTTTCGCCGCTCATTAAAAAACAAGCCTTTTATGAAGCGCATTAGTCAATACAAAAAATTATTTTCAGTAGAAAAAGAGTACACTCTTAAAGAACTGAAATCTACCTATAGAAATTTAGTTAAAGAATGGCATCCAGATAAGTTTCAAGAAGGAAATCCTAAGAAAGAAGAAGCAGAGCTTAAAAGCAGAGAAATTATTGATGGATATCACTTTTTAGTTAGTATGGCGGCAGAAACTAAAGCGGCTAACTTAGAAGAATATACTAAGACAATTACTACTTCTGGTATTGAAGATTACCAACATAAAGGAATGACTTTAGAAATTACTTTCTTAGACGGTACTACGTATGAGTATTTTGGAGTGAATAAAAAGTTATTCCTCAAAATGAATCAATCGGATAAGCTATTGCGTTTTGCAAAAAGAAATATTTTTAATTTACCGTATCGTAAATCTAAAAAAGACTTGGTAGTAGCATAATTATATTCTAAGGATAAACTAGTAAAATCTACTAAGTGTAGAGTGTTTATCTTTGCAGTATTATTAGGTATCCATAGTAAAAAAAAGGAAGTATGTCCACTTTTGATGATTTAAAAATAGTTACTCCATTACGCAATGCTATTTCGGATATGGGTTTTACCCAGCCTACACCGATACAATCTAAAGCTTTTCCAGTTGTTTTATCTGGTAAAGACATGATTGGTATAGCGCAAACGGGTACAGGTAAGACATTTGCTTATATGCTTCCTATATTGCAAACGCTACCGTATTCAGAAGATGTTCACCCCAAGGTATTAGTCGTTGTACCTACCCGAGAATTGGTATTGCAGGTAGTAGATGAAATAGAAAAATTTACGAAATACAAGAACGTACGAACCATTGCTGTTTATGGAGGAACTAATATAAATACTCAAAAAATGGCTGTTATGCAAGGATCAGATATAATTGTTGCTACTCCCGGTCGCTTATATGATTTAGTTCTTAGTAGGGCATTGCAGCTTAAAATGGTTAAAAAGTTGGTGATTGATGAAGTGGATGTTATGCTAGATTTAGGCTTCCGATTTCAGTTAACTAATATCATGGATTTACTTCCTAAGCGAAGACAAAACATCATGTTTTCTGCAACCATGACCGATGAAATTGAAGCATTAATAACTAACTTCTTTAAAGATACACAAAAAGTTTCTGTAGCCTTGAGCGGTACTCCTTTGGCAAATATTTCTCAAACGTGCTATGAAATTCCAAACTTTTATACAAAAGCCAACCTTTTAGTAGATCTTCTTCAGGATTCTGAAGTTTATAAAAAGGTACTAGTTTTTGTATCCAATAAAAAAAGTGCAGATCGGTTATTCGAGGTTTTAGAAGATATTTATAGCGAGGAAATTTGTTTAATACATTCCAATAAAACGCAGAATTATAGAATTCGTTCTATTCGCCAGTTCGATGAAGGTAAGAACCGAATCTTGGTTACTACAGATGTTATGGCGCGTGGATTGGATTTAGATGAAATTTCTCATGTAATTAATTTTGATACGCCTTCTTTTCCAGAAAACTATATACATCGAATTGGTAGAACAGGTAGAGCTGAGAAAAAAGGAAATTCGATATTATTTTATACTCCTGCAGAAAAAAACAATAAAGAAGAGATTGAAGCCTTAATGGACTATACTATTCCGGTTATTTCTTTTCCTGAGCACATAGAAATTTCAGAAAAGAAAACGCCAGAAGAAAGGCCTAAAGTATCGGAACCTAATAATCCTATTAAAATTAGACAAGAAGATGCGCCAGGGGAAAGTTTTCATGAAAAGTCAGAAAAAAATAAAAAAACCAACCAAGGTGGGTCTTATAAACGTATTATCGAAAAAAAATACAAAAAAAGAAAAACCAAAGGAGACAAAAACTATAATAAACGAAATAAAAGAAAATAGGTTTAAATGGCCTATATATTTTTATGAGTAATACAGAAGAAATAGAAAACACAAATAAAGTTAGTGCTGCTGAGATTGATAAATGCATCTCAATTCTAGAACACTTAGTTACTAACACAGATGAAATTTTTGAGATTCCTAAAGAAAAAAGAACCGCTTTATTAATGGCTTCTGGAAAACTTTCTAGGCCTAATCGGGACGAATTTTCGCGAAGAAAGAAAGACGCAAAAAAAGCTCAAAAAAGAAAACAGGCGGCAAAGGATCGAAATGCAAGGAAAGTAACTGGTATTCGTAGTGCCAGAGAAGCTGTAGTTTTTGTGGCTCCTAAATTGTTACCACAAGCCGAGTTAAAAGATAAGGAATTACAAGAATTAGAATCTCCTAGAAATTGTTATGTATGTAAAACACTTTTTACACAATTGCATCACTTTTACGATACCATGTGTACCGAATGTGGGGATTTTAATTATGCAAAACGTTTTCAAACAACCGATTTAACAGGACAAATAGCTGTTATTACAGGTTCTAGGTTAAAAATAGGCTATCATATTACATTAATGCTTTTAAGAGCAGGAGCAACCGTTGTGGCCACAACGCGTTTCCCTGTAGACTCTGCGCTCCGCTTCTCAAAAGAAGAAGACTTTACACAATGGGGGCATAGATTAAAGATTCATGGCTTGGATTTAAGGCATATTCCAAGTGTAGAAATCTTTTGCAATTTTATAGAGCAGAAATACGAACGCCTAGATATTTTAATAAATAATGCAGCGCAAACAGTCCGGAGGCCTGCAGGATTTTATAAGCATTTAATGCCTAACGAGGAGTTGTCTATAGAAGAATTACCAAAGTACGCCGCAGATTTATTGCAGGATCATACCAATTGTTTAACAGAATTAAAGCAATTAAGAACAACTGCTTCTCCTAACCAAAATATGCCAGTAACTTGGCATGGTCCCGAACCTGGAATTGGTATAAGGGCATCTGCCAAATTATCGCAAATACCATATAGTTTTGATAATTCTTTACAGGCAAAAGAAGTATTTCCTGAAGGAGAATTAGATGCAGATTTACAACAAGTAGATTTACGAAAAACCAATAGCTGGAGACTAAAACTAGGAGAAATAGAAACTACAGAAATGATAGAAGTACAGTTAGTGAATTCTGTTGCTCCTTTTGTTCTTTGTAATCGCTTGTCAGAATTAATGAAAAAAGATAATACGGGTAAAAAACATATTATCAATGTGTCGGCCATGGAGGGTAAATTTCACCGTTTCTTCAAAGAAGATAGGCATCCGCACACTAATATGGCAAAAGCGGCATTGAATATGCTAACACATACCGCAGCTGGTAGTTTAGCTAAAGATGGGATATATATTAATGCCGTAGATACAGGTTGGATAACGGACGAAGATCCGGTGGAACTAGCTAAAAAGAAAGAAGAATTACATGATTTTCAACCACCTTTAGATATTGTTGATGGAGCGGCCCGAGTAATGGATCCCTTAATTGATGGAATAAACACCGGAAAGCATTGGTCTGGAAAGTTTTTAAAAGATTACCGCCCTATAGATTGGTAACATAAAACGTATGATAAAAAGAAGTTTAAAATTTATAAAACGTATGCTTGCCTTTTTTGGAATATTATTTGTAGTCATTGGTATAGGAATACTACTTTTTATTAATTTAAGTCCACAATTTGGTGGGACACCTTCTCCTACGCAAAAAAAAGAATTTACAGTATCCGAAAATTATAAAGATGGCAAATTTGTAAACCTTGGTGGAGTTAAAATGAATATGAGCTTCAATAGCTTTGCAAAAATGCTGAAATTATATCTTAAACCGCAGCCACATAGTATACCTAACACGAATATTCTAACCCAAAAAATAGATTCGTTGCATATAGCAAATTATAAAGAAGAGACTAGGCTTGTCTGGTTTGGTCATTCTACTTTTCTTCTGCAAATGAATGCAAAGAATATACTAATAGATCCCATGTTTGGTAATGTGCCTGCGCCACACCCTATACTTGGAAATAACAGATTTAGTAAAGAATTACCTATAGAAGTAGAAAAATTACCAAAAATAGATGCCGTGCTATTATCGCATGATCATTATGATCATTTAGACTATGGGTCTATTCAAAAATTAAAAGATAAAGTTTCTATATTTTATACTCCATTAGGAGTTGGAGCACATTTATTAGAATGGGGAGTGCCAAAAGAAAATATTATAGAATTAGATTGGTGGCAAGAAAATATATTCGATGATTTAAAATTTATTTGTACACCAGCCCAACACTTTTCTGGTAGAAGTATTAATGATGGTGGAAATACACTATGGAGTTCCTGGGTAATACAGTCAGAGACTGAAAATATCTTTTTTAGTGGTGATAGTGGCTATGGTTCGCATTTTAAAGAAATTGGGGAAAAGTATGGTCCTTTTAATCTGGGGTTACTAGAATGTGGACAATATAACGAGCTGTGGAGCGAAATACATATGATGCCAGAAGAAACGGCGCAAGCGGGTATAGATATTAAAGCAGAGAAAATAATGCCTATTCACTGGGGTGCTTTTAAACTAGCCATGCACCCTTGGACAGATCCTGTTGAGCGAATTTTAAGCAAAGCCCATGAGCTAAAAATAAATACGATAGTTCCTAAAATTGGAGAATCTATATTTTTAGATAAAAACCCTAAGGATTCTCTTTGGTGGAAGAATGAATAGTAAGCAAAGCAGATTTTTTTACTAGAGCTACTTCACCGGGTTTCATTTGTTCTAAATGTACATCTCCAATTCTAACACGTATTAGTCTAAGGGTAGGAAAACCAACAGCCGCTGTCATTTTTCGTACTTGCCTAAATTTACCTTCTGTTATAGTAATGCTAATCCAAGAATTAGGACGGTGCCTACCCAAACGAATAGCAGTATTTGGGGTTTCGAAATCTGGCTCGTGTAGAACTCTTTTTACAAAGCAAGGCTTAGTAGTATATTTTTTACCAGAAAAGCCTATTTCTATACCTTCTTTTAATTTTTCAATAGCCTCTTCGCTAATTTCTCCATCTAATTGCGCAAAGTATTCTTTTTCTATACCAGAACGATTAATAGCATCACTCCATTTTCCATTACCGGTTAGTAATAGTAAACCTTCCGATTTTTCATCTAATCGGCCTACTGGCATTATCCCTTTAGGAAACTTATACAGCTCTCCTAAAAATCGTTTTTTACGAGACTCTTTAGCATCGTTAGAACGGAATTGACTGAGCATTCCATACGGTTTATATATTTTATAAGTAATGTCTTTATGCTCTGCCATAGGAAGAAAACAAATTTCGGAAATCTAATTTACATTATGCATGTTTTAATGGATCAACGCGTATTTTTTCTTAATGCATCTAAGATGAGGGAAAAACCATCGATTTTTCAGAAAACCAAAACAAAACGGCATATACAATTTGTAGGTTTATTCTACTGTATTATATTCGTTTGTATTACATATCTTGTAATTACTATAAATAGTAAACAATTAAAAAATAATTTTATGAGTACAAAAAAGCTATTATTTGCAGCTGCTGTTATGTTAGTAGTTGCCTTAAATTTTTTAAACGAAAAAGAAAGTGCGTCTGAACATGATGAATATTACGCACTAAGAAAAGACGAAGTTACTAATCAGTGTACTTAATTTTTTAAACAAACCCTTAACTAATTTTTTATGAGTACAAAAAAACTATTATTTGTAGCTGCTTTTATGATGGTAGTTGCCTTAAATTTTTCATGTGAAAAAGAAAGTGCTTCGGGACAAGATGATTATCAGTCACTAAGAAAAGACGAAGTCACTAACGAGAATATTTAATTTTTTAAACAAACCCTTAACTAGTTTATTATGAGTACAAAAAAACTATTATTTGCGGCTGCTTTTATGTTAGTAGTTGCCTTAAATTTTTTAAACGAAAAAGAAAGTGCACCTGAACATGATGATTATCAGTCACTAAGAAAAGACGAAGTCACTAACGAGAATATGTAATTTTTTAAACAAACCCTTAACTAATTAATTATGAGTACGAAAAAACTATTATTTGCGGCTGCTTTTATGTTAGTAGTTGCCTTAAATTTTTCATGTGAAAAAGAAAGTGCATCCGGACAAGATGATTATCAGTCACTAAGAAAAGACGAAGTCGTTACTCAGAATACTTAATTTCTTTATTGCGGTGGCAATAATATCCTTATTGTCATCGCTCCTTTACGATTTATCTTTCCACGGGCTGTAGAGTTGTTACTTATTTTAATAGTAACAGGTACATTTTGTTTTGTAACAAAATGCATATAAAAACCAAAACCTCACTAAAAAAAAGGTTTACTTTCTTTGTAATCCAATTCTAACCTTATAAATTGCATATTATTACAATTGCGATAAAAAAAACGTGCATTTCATCGAAATGAGGGTTTTTAACGCAATTTAAAAATAGAGATTTAAGTTCTAATAAAATATAAAACCCTAAATATTTTATTATGAATGTAAAGAGATTATTGTTTGCAGCTGCTTTTATGATGGTAGTTACCTTAAATTTTTCATGTGAAAAAGAAAGTGCATCCGAACAAGATGATTATTATGGACTTAGAAAAGACGAAGTCACTACTGAGGATACTTAATTTTAGTATTGCGGTGGCAATAATATCCTTATTGTCATCGCTCCCTTATTTGCATGAGGTTCTTACCTATGAAAACGGAAACATGCAAAAGTGGGTTCCTAACCTTGGAATCCGAGAATATCTAATTAATTCCTCTGGAAAGTACTTCAATTATTCCAGTTATCGTAAATTCTTATTTAACATTTCTTTTAATTTATTTGCTTTTTCTGGATTTTTAGGATGGTTTGTTTTAAATACTTACAAGGTATATCGTAAAGCAATACTACTTCCTTTAGTTTCTATTACGTATCAAATAGTTATTATTCTTTCGTCTGCTAGAACCAGTTGGTTTAACCAGCCAGAAGTTAAGTTTTTAGGTACTTTAATAGTTACCTTAGTCCTTGTATATTTTTACTTCCCTCGAAAGAATAAAATTATATTCAGAAAAACAGCATTCTTATGGTGCCTTCTTTTTTTAGTTTCTCTATTACCATATTTGCATGATATAGTTACAAATAGGCAAGAAGAGTTACGTTCTTTTATACCCTTCTTGGGAATAGAAAAATCTCTTACTCATAATGGTCAAGTTTTAGGATGGAGTAATTATAGAGTATTTTTATTTGTTTTTTGCACCCACTTATTTGCCCAAATAGGTTGGGCGTGCTGGTTTTTTGATGCAAGAAACAGGCTTTTTCGCCCTTTTTTATTAGTACCCATAGTATTTAACCTGTACGAGATAACCATCATTTCTATTAATATAAATGCCCCCTCTTTTAATAAACCAGATTGGAAATTATACACCACCATTATAATTGCCACCCTCATTGCTGTAAACTTATATTTTAATAGCGACAAAGCTCTAGAATGGATGGAGAGAAACAACCACAATTAAAAACCCACGACTGACTAAGAAAATGAAAAAAAAGAAGAAGGATTATGACAACGGAACAAAATATAATTTTGTATCTAACATTGGAGATAAACTAGGGGAAACATTAGTAACACTGAATAGCGTTGTATTTGGTATTATTGAGTTAAAACCCTACAATTTAGAATGGAACAAAATACTTAAGGAGTTTAATACCTATAAAAATATATATGGAGAGGTAAACATAGATACCTTTGCTTACGATTATGTATTAGGATATTCCTTAATAAACAAATTTAGCACCAACAAAGCTATTAAAGAGGCCATGTATTTGCATTTAAGAGCAGAATTAAATGCAAAAATTGCAAATGGCGTATTAGAGAATTAGCCCAAAAGTTCCCCCTTGTATTGTTTCTTTTAGAAACTATTTTAAGCTTATTATATAGGCTTAGTAAATTATATGCCATTGATTTATTTGCGTTATTTTCTATAATAATTTATGCTCAATAATGGCAATTAGTAGTGCAAGCAAAATTGCTAATACAATGAGCTACTGTAATTCCGCTACTAGTTACTGTTATAATTTAATGTATAAACAAACGGCAAGTTCTTGCTGTTTCTACTACAAATATTACAAAGCAAGTACTATCTATTTCTTACAATAGAGCAGGTGTAGATTCTACATAGATACCATTAGACTTGCGAGCATCCTAAAGTAAAACAGTACAAAGTCTCTGCTGATGCTCTAACTTCATTTATTAAAAAAGAAGTTTAAAAAGAGTCTATAGCAAAGTTGTTTCCCAAAATTACCCTATTTACTCCCTATACTACCGTATAAGTACTTGTTCTCCGTTCTAATTTTGCAATATAAAATTAAAACAAAATATAATGAGAAAAAGTGCATTGATTATAGGAGGAAGTAGTGGAATAGGAAAAGCTACTGCAAAAAAATTAATATCACAAGGAGTTTATGTACACGTAGTAGGTACAAACGAAACGAAACTTAGTGATTTTGCAACCGAAGAAAATGGTTTGTTAGAAACGCATAAAGTAGACATAACCAATACTAGTGACGTAAAAGAGCTTATTTCTACAATAGAAAAGTTAGATAATTTAGATTATTTGGTAAATGCATCTGGTGTTTTTGGGCCGAAAGCCTTTTTAGATCACACAGAAGAAGATTATAATACGTATTTGGATCTAAACCGTGGCTTCTTTTTTATTACCCAAGCTGCTGCCAAAAAGATGATAGAGACAAAAGGTGGTGCTATTGTAAATGTAGGCTCTATGTGGGCTAAACAAGCGGTTAAGGCAACTCCTTCTAGTGCATATTCTATGCAAAAAGCTGGTTTACATAGTCTAACGCAACATTTAGCAATGGAACTTGCAGATTCTAACATTAGAGTAAATGCTGTTTCCCCTGCAGTAGTACAAACTCCGGTTTACGAAAGTGTTTTTGGAGGAAAAGAAGAAGCACATGAGGCTTTACAAGGTTTTCATGCTTTTCATCCAATTGGTAGAATCGGTACTTCACAGGATGTTGCTAATGCCATAAATTATCTTTTATCGGACGATGCTTCATGGATAACAGGTGCTATTTGGGATACCGATGGAGGTGTAATGGCAGGAAGAAATTAATTCTTTATAACAAAAAAATACACTGGATTATGTACGACATGAAACATTTAAATAAATTGGGCGATTTAGGAAAAAATGCAGAAATTGCAATGAAAGCATTTCAGGAGTTAGATAAAGTAGCTCTAGAAGATGGTGCTATTCCTAAAAAGTATAAAGAATTAATTGCTATTGCTGTGGCATTAACCACACAATGTCCTTATTGCCTAGAAATTCATAAGAAAAAGGCTATAGATGCTGGTGCAACAAAGGAAGAACTTGCAGAAGTTACTTTTGTTGCGGCTGCTTTAAGAGCGGGAGCAGCAGTTGTTCATGGCACACATATTATGTAATACATACATGACTAAAGCAAAATATATAATTATAGGAAGCGGAGTCTCTGGCTTAATAACGGCAAACAAGCTGTTGCAAGCAGGGGAGTCCGACTTTCTTATTCTAGAAAGTAGAGATAGAACAGGTGGCAGAGTGTATACCGACAATGGTATTGACTTGGGCGCAACATGGTTTCAAAAGCACCATGTTTATCTTACCCAATTGCTAAAAGAACTAAACATACCTAGTTATAACCAGTATAGTAAAGGAAAAAGTGTTTTAGTTTACAATTCTATGGCTCCTGCGCATTACTTTGAAACAGATCACTCGGCACCATCTGCACAAAGAATAATGGGCGGTTCATACTCTCTAATAAACGCTTTAGCAGAAAAAGTAAAAGATAAGATACTTTTAAATACAAAAGTATTGGAGTTAACCGATAAAGAGGATAATATAGAAATTGCAACTACCAATGGTATTTTTGTAGCAACTAAGGTAGTTACTACTATACCTCCTAAACTTGCAACCGCAATAAAGTATGTGCCAGAATTACCAGAAAATATACAAAAGGTAATGCAAAAGACCCATACGTGGATGAGTAATGCTATTAAGGTAGGTATTACTTTTAAAACTCCTTTTTGGAGAAACAAAAACCTTTCTGGTACAGTAATTGGTCAAATTGGCCCTGTAATAGAATTGTACGACCATTCTAACGCCCAAAATACAGAATATAGTTTAATGGGTTTTGTTAATGAAGGTTTACGAGGAATTTCACCAGAAAAAAGAAAATCACGTATTCTTACCTATTTAGAAACCTATTTGGGTGAAGAAATAAAGAACTATACCACGTATTTAGAAAAAGACTGGTCCAAAGACAGAAGCACATCATGCGAGCACTTAAACTCCGTATATATGAGCCCAGAATATGGCAATGCTTTATTTAATATGAATTATTTTAATAATAAATTGTTATTTTCAGGTACAGAAACAGCAACACATTATGGTGGATATTTAGAAGGAGCCGTTTATAGTGGTTTACACACTGCTAAAAAATTAATATCCCTTGTTGATCAACAAAAAATTAAACTTGAGTAAAATTCAGCAATATCACCTATACAAAGAACAGCCCGAAAAATTACAATTTGGGATTTATGATTTAGAGTCTTATTTAAAAAACAGTGGCACACATGCTTTAAAGGCTCATTCTCACAGCTATTATCAAATTATATGGATACAAAATGCTGGGGGCACTCATTTTATAGATTTTAATGCATATGAAGTAAAGAAAAACTCTTTGTTCTTTATCAACAAAAACCAAATTCATTACTTTGATTCTTCTGCCGCGCACAAGGGAATATTACTGCATTTTAATGATAATCTATTTAAATCTACAGATTTAGACATTTTTTTAAAATATCAAGTTTTTAATAATTACGAAAGGCCATCATACTGCTTAAAAGAAGAGTCCCTAGTTTTGGTAAACTCCTACGTAGATTTAATTAATATAGAGTTAAAAAATGAAAACTCCTTTGGCTACCAAGAAGTAATACGCTCTTTAGTAAAATCTTTATTAGTAATCCTAGAGCGTGTTCATAATAAAGAAAATACTACAGATACAGGATTAAATCACCCATATACGCAGCAATACCTTCAATTCAAGGAGCTTATAGAGCAATATTATTCTCAAAATTATAAACTTGCGGAATATGCAGCTATTTTAAATACATCTACCAAAACATTAACTACTATTACTAAAACGATGGCAAACAAATCGCCAGCTAACCTAATTGCGGAACGTATTATTTTAGAAGCAAAACGTTTATTGGTATTTACCCCTCTAAAGGTTAATGAGGTGGGTTTTAAACTTGGTTTTGATGATGTCTCTTATTTTGTGAAATATTTTAAAAGACACCTAAAAGTTTCTCCTAAGGACTATAGAAACCTAGTACAGAAAAACAATTTTTAGTTAGAATTGGAATATAAAATTAAAGCTACACCGATTAATATTCCTATTAAAGGAACCAATTTTTTACGCTTATTCTTCTCTTTAAAAATAAAACCACCAATTAAAACAGCAATAAGAATCTGACTTCTTTTTATTGCAGATAGTAGCATAATTAAGGCATCTGGATCTTGCAATGCCTTAAAGTAAAAATAATCTGCCGTTTGCAATAAAATTCCGACTGCTGGTATGCTCCAACGCCAAGTAAAAGACTTTCTTTTTTCTGCTTTAGGAAACCACGTAATCAACAAAATGACTAGTAAAATTAGTACGGTATACCAGCAAAACCAAAACTGCAAGGTTTGGGGTGCAAGAGATTGGTACTGAATTAAGAACTTGTCGTATAAGCCACTAGAAGCTCCTAAAAAGGTAGCTCCGATAATAGCAAATATCCATTTGTTACTTTTAAAATGTATGCCTTCTTTTTTTCCTACTCTGGAATATAGCAAGACAGAAAAAATGATTATAAAGAAACCTATCCATTGCCATAGATTTGGCTTTTCTTGGTAGATTAAAATTGCCCCTATAAATGTAAAGAAAGGGCCTGCAGATCGTATTGGTGTTACTATGGTTATTGGCAAATGTTTTAATGCTTGGTAGGCAAGAATCCAAGACGAAGCCATTATCATGGATTTAATAAAAATAAAACCATGTATTTTCCACGATAGAGTTTTAATATAAAAGCCAATTTCTTTGGTGTATTCTGGAAAATAATAGGATGTAATATATAACGGTAATAGTAATAAAAAGCCGGCTGTTGTAGTTCCTAAAAGTACAGGAAACACTTCATTTCCTCGTACTGCATGCTTTTTACATAAATTATGTAACCCTAAAAATAATGCCGATAAAAGGCCTAAATACATCCACATCCGCGCGAAGATACTTCTTTCCTCAATAATGGAGATTTATATTGTTAGAAGCTTGCTTTGAAATAAAAAAATGTTTTTAGTTAATGTCTCTTGGTTCTTCTTTAAGCTGTTTACTATGTAATTCTTTAGTTCTATTTTTGGATATTTAGTAAACGTTTACTAATATTATGTAAATTTAAGTAATTATATTCTTGAAACAAAAAATTAAAATACAAGCCCTAGTACTTTTTAATGCTGCGGGAATATCCAATGTTTCTATGAAACAAATAGCAGATTCGCTGCAAATTAGTGCTGGTAATTTGCAATATCACTATAAAAATAAAGGGGTTTTATTGAGGTGCATTTACGAAGATATGTACCAAGAAGCTTTGCATTATATAATACCTAAGGATAGCTACATAACCTTACATCATTTTGAAGATATAATTTTAAAGTTTGATGCTTTACAAAATAAGTACTCATTCTTTTTTAATGAAATTATTCATATCGGAAGAAATTATCCTGATATATTAAAAAGGCATGCTCATGCAACTTTAGAGCGCTTAAAAGAAGGAAAAGTATTGCTTGATTATTATGTGGAAACAGAGCGCTTAAAACCAGAAACTGAACTTGTAGACTATGATAAACTGGTACATACGTTTTGGATGCTAAGCACATTTTGGCAATCGCAACGACAAATTATAATGAGTACCGCTTATGTAGTAAATCAGTGCCATGTAGTAGAAATATTGTGGAATATATTACTACCACACCTAACCGAAAAAGGAATAGCAGAATACAAACAAATAAGAAAATATATACCAATCTCTAAGTAATTAATTAAAATTTGTAATCATGAGAAAAATACATGCTCTTTTAACCGAATACGGGGAAAGCCACCAAACCACATTTAACAAAAGAGTACACTATATATGTGTGCCAGCTATCTTTTTTAGCTTAATAGGTCTTTTAGCTTGTATTCCTATGGATGCTATTATGGCAGGTATAATTCCTGATTCTGTATTAGACTATGCTCATTTTGGTACCGTAGTAATTTTATTAAGCCTAATTTACTACCTTAGATTATCTATCCCTCTCTTTATAGGAATGCTTTTTTTTTCGGTACTAGTGCTTATCGTAATTAAACAAATAGTTATGTTAAATATAGCTCCACTATGGGTTATTATGCTCTGTATTTTTGCCATTGCATGGGTGGCACAATTTATCGGGCATAATCATGAAGGAAAAAAGCCCTCGTTTTTAAAAGATGTACAGTTTTTAATGATAGGTCCGGCTTGGACAATGAGTCACCTTTTTAATGCCGTAGGAATAAAATTTTAAATACTATCTTAGTTTTATTCTTGTTTCGTTTTTAACTTGTGTAATCACAAAAGAACTCTGCATATTAGAAACTATTTTTAATTGAGACATTTTCTTTAAGATAAATTCCTGGTATTCTTTCATATCACTTAAAACAATTTTTAGTAGATAATCATACGCCCCAGCTATATAAGAAACTTCTAATACTTCATCTAATTGGTGAACATAATCCTCGAACTCTTTAAAATATATTTCTTGGTGTTTTACAAGGGTTACTTGGCAATACACCACTAAATCTATTTGTAATATTTTGGGGTCTATTAAAGCAACATATTTATTTATTATGCCACTGGCCTCAATACGTTTTATACGTTCATGAGTAGGGGTAACAGATAAATTTACTTTTTCGGCTAATTGTTTTATAGATTGTTTTCCGTCTTTTTGAAGCTCATTAATAAGCCTAATATCTATCATATCTAAGGTTGGCATAGTAGAATTTTCTGTTTTAGTTAATGGTACTAATGGAATAAAGAAATATTTTCTATTAAAAACTACAATTAAAGAATAATATTTCAAACTATATCGATTTATGTAAGAATTAATTCTATTATTTACCTTTGTGACGATATAAAAAGGATGTTATGAAAGATAGAATTAATACAATATACAAGCGTATAAAGGAGCATTCCGATAGCTTTTTAGGGTATCCGCTGGCCAAAGACTTCTCTTACCAGGAATTTGCTCCTTTTTTAGATTTATGTATAAATAATATTGGAGATCCAGAGTCTCCTTCTACTTTAGCAATAGATACTAAAGACATAGAAAAAGAGTGTATTGACTTTTTTGCAGATATTCTTTCTACCAATAGAAAAGAAACTTGGGGCTATATTACCAATGGCGGTACTGAAGGTAATTTATATGGTTTGTATTTAGCAAGAGAGAGTTTTCCGGAGGCTGTTGTTTATTATAGTGAATCTACACACTATAGTGTAAAGAAGAATTTACATTTATTAAATATTAAAAACATAGTAGTAAGGAGCCAGGTTAATGGAGAGATAGATTATGATGATTTAGAGCAAATTATATCTTTGCGTAGAGATAAGCCAGCGATTTTCTTTTTAAATATTGGCACTACCATGACAGAGGCGGTAGACAAGTTAGATGAGATTAAAAGAATTATACACAAGTATGCTATAAAAGATTATTATATTCATTGCGATGCTGCTTTTTTAGGACTTATTGCTCCATTTATAGAACCAAAACCAAAATTCGATTTTGCAGAAGGTGTAGATAGTATTGCTATTTCTGGTCATAAATTTATAGGAGGTCCTATGCCATCTGGTGTAGTATTGGTTAAAAGAAATCATAGAAACCGTATAGCCCATTCTGTTTCCTATATAGGAGCTATGGATACTACTATTACTGGTTCTAGAAATGGGTTAACACCACTATTTATATGGTCTTTTATTCGGAAATATGGAAAGCAAGGGCTAATAGAAAGAGCTAGAAATTCGCAAAAAGTGGCAGCATATGCAGAAAAAAAGCTAAAAGAAATTGGCATAAATGCATGGCGTAATAACGAAGCCCTGACTGTAGTTTTAGATAAACCTTCCGATGTTTTATGCGATAAATACCAGTTAGCTTCCGAGGGGAACATAGCTCATATAATTTGTGTACCCGGAATAGAAAAAGTACAAATAGACCTTTTCGTAGAAGATGTAAAACAAGAAAAAAACAACTATTTAGAAGCAGAAATAGTATAGCACCTACCATTATAAAACAGCTTCTATTTTAGCTTTAAAAGCTTATTTAGGTTTTATTATTTATTATAAAGGAATGCTTTATCTTTAGGTAATTATAATACGGTTACCTTGAAAAAAGAAATTGCATTCCTATCATTTGTTTTCCTTCTATTTTCTTGTAAAAAAGAAGCATCTATCTCTTTGTTTAATGGCAAAAATTTAGATGGTTGGCATATAGATGTTCCTGTAAAAGATAGCTTACCAGATACCCCAAATCCTTTTATAGTTAAAAAAGGAGAACTTCTAAGTTTAGGAACTCCCCGGGGACATTTAATAACAAACAAATCTTATTCTAATTATAGGTTAGAGGTAGTGTATAAATTTACAGGAGAACCTGGCAATTGTGGTATTTTGGTACATGCTACCAAACCTAGAGTATTATATAAAATGTTTCCAAAATCTATTGAAGTTCAAATGGAACATGGTAATGCTGGGGATTTTTGGTGCATTCATCAAGATATTGAGGTAAATAATATGGAAGAATATCGTGGACCCGAAGAAAAGTGGGGGATAAGGGAGGGAGATAATAGACGTATTGAAGCTATTAAAAAGAACCTAGAAAAACCATTGGGAAAATGGAACTCTATGACCATAGAGTGTATAAATAACCAAATAAAAGTATGGGTCAATGGGCATTTAGCAAACTATGGCTATAATGCTACAACAAATATGGGAGCAATAGCAATACAAGCAGAAGGAGCAGCTGTAGCCTTCAGAAAAATAGTTCTTACCCCAATATCTTCTAGCACCAAATACGATGATTCAAAACAATACGAATGAGGTTTAGCACCAAAAGACGATTAAGAATAATAAGAGATTATATACTTGGCTGGACAGTTGCTTTTATTTTCTTGTCCATAGTACGTGGAGTAGGTACTGTAGAGGTAAGTTCTGTACAATTTAAGTTTTGGGATTCCATTCTTATTTCTCTGTTTTTTGGACCTTTATTTGGAACCATCTCTGGCTATGCGCAAATCTTAACCGAAGAAAGGTTTTATAAAAGGTTTCCTATTGGTAAGTTGGTGTTGTTCCGATTGATTTATGTTGTAACCTTGTTAGTAGTTATAATTTTGGCATCCTATTTTATTGTCACTCAATTTATGGGAGAGGCAAAGGGCATAATTGCATTTGCTGTAGAACCAGGAAGCTCGGCCATTTATTTTTACATTATATGCGTAGACCTATTATTACTTATGCTACGCCAAATAAACCATATGTTGGGTGAAAACAATTTATGGAAACTTATGAAAGGAGATTTCTATATGCCAAGGGAAGAGGAACGTATTTTTATGTTTTTAGACCTACAAGCATCTACGATGCATGCCGAAAATTTAGGACATATAAAGTATAGTAAAATGATACAAGATTGCTTTATAGACTTAGGAGTTATAGTAGAGAATGAAGCAGAAATTTACCAATACGTTGGCGATGAAGTAATTCTTACCTGGAAGTTAAAAGACGGACTAAGAAATAATAACTGTATAAATGCTTTTTACAATTTTAAAAACCAATTACAGAAAAAGAAGGACTACTACCTAAAAAATTACAATTGCGTTCCCTTCTTTAAAGCTGGTCTTAATTCTGGTATTGTTACTGTTACAGAGGTAGGCAAGTACAA
Organism: uncultured Maribacter sp.; assembly: GCF_947496775.1. Lineage (GTDB taxonomy): Bacteria > Bacteroidota > Bacteroidia > Flavobacteriales > Flavobacteriaceae > Maribacter_B. Next base: position 66,024 of record NZ_CANMDU010000006.1, read on the forward strand.
AAAAGAAATAGCTTATCATGGCGATGTTATAAATACAGCGGCAAGAATACAAGGCAAATGCAACGAACTACAAGAGGAATTTTTAATAGCATTAAAACTAAAGAGTAAAATAGGTGGGGAGCTATATACTTTTAAAGACATAGGAGATATTGCCCTAAAAGGAAAAGAAAAAAGAGTTACCATAGCTGCGGTTACTCAAAACTAAAACAAAAACTCAAAAGAGGGTTTTACCCTCATTGTAAGTTTATGAAGTACCATTTTTCAACAATAAGTTTATGTAAACATTTGTTATTTTTGAAGAGTAATTAATAACATAAGTATCTTAGTTGTGTACAATTAAAGTAAGCCGTGAGAAAAAAAATAATCTTAGTTCTTTTAATTGTTCTATTTGGTTGTAAGAATGAAAAAAAAGAAATAATAAATACTTTCAATGATTTTAATACAGCCAATATTGAATTAAATGGAGAAAAAATTTATGAGTTGACCGATTCGGAAACTCATAAATATTACAGTAGATTTTTGTCCAAAACATTAAAATTAGATTCTATTGAAATAACCGAATTAAACTTAACTGAGAAAATAAATCTATTATCGGCAAGGGCAATAATCAAAGATTCTATATTAAAAAAAATAAGCCCAAAAGATTTAATGATTAAAATTTATATAGAATTAAGTACGATGGACTCTACGCAAATAAATGCAATAAAAGAGTTAGGAATTGCAAACATTCAAATTGACAATAAAAAAGCTATATGTGATTTTATAATTAATGGAGACACCCTGTCTCCTAACGTTAATTTAAGGTTTTCAAAAGAAAATGGGCAATGGAAATATAATCCATTATCAATGGCTGATTATACAGAAAAAAGGCTTGAAACGATTTGTAAATATCAAGGATTTAGCCATATGGAATTTATAGAATGGATTTTTTCAGCCTCAAATATGGAAAATAAAAAAGTAAAGGAACTAAATGAAATTTGGAATCCAATAATTAAATAACCGTACACAACGCAGTGAATAAAACATGGCTAATAAAAGCGCAACCAGAAAGGTTTGTGTATTTTTAGAAACTCCATCAAAGTATAAAAATTTGACTCTGTGTTAACCCGAAAACTTAGTGTCTTTTTGCATGCTAGGTTTCATACACAAGTCCGTTACCAAAAAAAAATATGAAAAAGCTACTTACACTTTTCATTCTCCTCTTGATAAATAAATTATTTGCTTGCGGTCCTATTTGCTATATATTTAGAGTTTACGATAATTTAAAAGCAGCATAAATGAAACTTAAACTATATCAAATAGATGCGTTTACGGATAAAATATTTGGTGGAAATCCAGCTTGTGTTGTTCCTTTAACAGATTGGTTACCTGATGATATATTGTTAAAAATTGCAAAAGAAAATGCAGTTGCTGAAACCGCTTTTTTTGTAAATAAAGGTGATAAAATTCATTTACGTTGGTTTACGCCAGAAATTGAAATGGACTTGTGCGGCCATGCAACTCTTGCTACAGCCCATTGTTTAAATTCAATTTTAAACTATCCTAATGACAAGATAATATTTGAAACATTAAGCGGCGATTTGACTGTTTTAATAGAAAATGATTTATATTATTTAGATTTTCCATCAAGAATGCCTATTGCTTCAGAGCTACCAGAAATAATTAAAAAATCTCTGAATATACAACCGAAAGAAGTTTATAAATCAAGAGATTATTTATTGGTCTATAATACAGAACAGGAAATTAAAAATATTAAAGTTGACAGTCAAACATTTGACAAAATAAATCTTAATCCTGGCGGAGTAATCGTTACTGCGAAAGGAGAAAATTGTGATTTTGTGTCTAGATTTTTTACACCACAAGCGTCGATATTAGAAGACCCTGTTACTGGTTCAGCACATTGTTCATTAATTCCTTTTTGGTCATCAAGACTTGAAAAAAACGAGTTAAATGCGATACAAATTTCTGATAGAATTGGAAAATTACAATGTAAAAACAGAAAAGATAGAGTAATTATTAGTGGAAAAGCAAAAACATATTCTATTGGAAACTTATGGACGGAATAAATACAACTATCAATTAAGGAATTTGATAAGTATCAAAATCAACAAATCCCATACGGACAAACAGTTTTGTTAATTGAGTCTAGTTATCGACCCGTAGAACTTGAACATTTGAAAAAAACACGTGAAATAATTACTTTAATACTTGAGAAGTTGAAAGAGAATAAAAAAATAAAGCCGTACACAGCACGGAGTATAAAAAATAGCTAGTTAGTTTTAAATCAAAAGGGTATTACCTTTTTACATGCTTCGTTTTTTACACATGCCCGTTGTTCGGCATTCGAGTAAACCCAAATGAAATGAAAGAAACAAGACGAGAATATGTCAAACGAATAAATTTGGTCTTGGATTTCATTGAAAAAAACCTAGACGCTGACCTATCACTTGAATATTTATCAAAAAAAATCCATTATTCACCTTACCATTTTCATAGAGTATTTTCGACGATAGTTGGCGAAAGATTAAATGAATTTGTCAATAGAAAAAGAATTGAGCGTATAGCTTCAATTATACTGGTGGAACCAAAAATTCCTTTAAAGGATGTGGCTTATAAATACGGTTTCAATAGTGCCAATTCCTTTTCAAGAGCATTTAAAACCTACTACGGAGTTAGCCCAACTATATTTAAGATAGAAGGAAAAAAATTACTTAGCAAGATTGGTATAGAACCTTTTTCATCTGAAAAATATATTTATTCCATTGAAAACATTAAACAGTGGATTAAAATGAATGCGCAAATAACAATAAAAAAAATTCCCAAATTAAAACTAGCTAGAATATCGCAAACGGGAGAATTTGATAAAGCTAGTAATATGTTTCAAAGATTAGTGGAATGGGGACATCAAAATAAAGTATTAGATACTTCGAATTTCAAAGCAATAACAATTTATCATGATAACCCTAATGTTACTAAAACCTCAAAAGTGAGGTTCAGTACTTGCGTCACAATTTCCGAAAACATCAGTACAGATGGGGAAATTAGACAACAAAACCTAAGTGAAGGAATTTACGCTGTAGCACTTTTAGAAATTAAAGCAGAAGAAATTTCAAAAGCGTGGAAGAGTTTGTGCATTTGGATAGTTGAAAATGGTTATGAATTTAGTGACGGAGATTATTTCGAAATGTATCATAATGACCACAAAACTCATCCTGATCATAAATTCATAATGGATATTTGCATTCCACTAGAAGAAACAGCGAACATTAAACTTGGAGAAATCAACCATGTAAATCTGTCGAAAAGTAACGTTCAAAACCAAGAATGTGAAAATAATTTAGATTATCATCAATTGATAAACTATATGAAAGAACTAAGATTTTTTTTTCAAAAAGAGTATGACACAATTTTTAAACTAGGAAAGGTTTATCAAGGAGACCCGAGTTTTTCCTACTTTTCTCTAACAACAACGGAATTAAAAAAACTAAAGCTTAAATTCGTTATTATCTTAAATCATAAAGAGTTGAGTTTTTCGATTTGCTTATCGGGTCAAAACAAAGACATTCGAAAAAAGTATTGGAAAATTTTTAAGGATAGCAATTGGAATAAATACCATTTAGCAGAATCAATTGAGAATAATTTATCGATTATAGACCAAACAATTGTTGAAGAGCCTAATTTTAACAATAGAATAGCTTTAACCGAAAAGATTGAAAAGGAATCAATGAAGTTCATCAAAGAATTAAAAGAGATACTTTTCTTAGACTAAAACGTTGCACAATACAAAATATATGAAGCAAACTATTACTAAACTAGAACAATTATTAAAAAGGGGATTGGAATATTTTTCTCAAATTCCTGAATCAGAAATGAGTAAAAAAGTATCTATTGAAAAGTGGTCCAAAAAAGAAATTTTAGGACATTTAATAGATTCCGGAATTAATAATCTTCAAAGATTTACGGAAATACAATTTGAAGAGAAACCCTATGTTTTAAGGAATTATAAACAGAATGAATTAGTGAAAGTAAATGACTATCAAAATGCGAATACCAAGGAAATTATTAATTTTTGGATGTCTATAAACAACCGAATAAAAAGTGTAATAGAGCTGCAAACTGAAAAAACTCTGAATTATAAAATAGAATTAGAGAAAGGACGTATTTCTGATTTAAAATTTTTAATGGAAGATTATGTGGATCATATGGAACATCATCTCAATCAAATAATGAAATAATAACTGTTGCCAGCGTGGTGTATAAAACGGAGCTATTAAGAACTACGTTTAAACGCTCCGCGGTGCATATTGGAAAAAAAAAAGACCTTGAATGAATTAAAAATCATACGAGAATATTTTAAACCGATTCAGCCTACAGTTTCGGTTAACAATAGGGATATAAATTATCTAGAAATCCAACCAAATAAAGAAATTGAAAATTTTGTTTATTGTTTTTGGCAACTCAAAACAAGCAAAACTTTAAAGAAAGATTATAATTATAGAGTTGTTTCGGATGGTTGCATAGATATATTTTTTGATCATAAACAACCAAGCGAAAATTTTGTAATGGGATTTTGTCGAAAGTACGTTCAATTCCCTATAGGTAAGGAATTTGATTATATAGGTATTCGGTTTTTGCCTTCGGCATTTCCTTGTCTATTTGGAGTTAATGCCAAAAAATTAAGTAATCAATGCCAAGAACTGAAGAAAATTTTACCTAATTTTTCCGAGTGGATTAATTCCGAAATTAAACCTGTTGATTCATTTGAAAGCATTACAAAAATCTTGAATGAAAAGATTATCGGATTTTTAAAAAATGAGAATATGCATTACGACAATCGTTTTTTAAATTCGTTAAACTTGATTTTTCTAAAGAATGGATGTTTAAGTACCGAAAAAGACCTAAATACAGGTTTAGGTCCAAGACAGCTACGTAGAATTTTTAACTTTTATATCGGTACAACGGCAAAATCGTTCAGTAATGTTGTGCGTTTTCAGCATATTTTAAGTGCAAAACCATCAAAACAAAGTCTTAAAGAAAATAAACTGTACTACGATGTCGGATTTTTTGATCAGGCTCATTTTATTAAAAACTTCAAAACGTTTTATGGAGTAACACCTTCGGAAGCCTTTCGTTAAGTTCGTCCGATTTTTACAATTTCTCTGTTTCTTGTTATCCCAAATTTGTAGAAACAAAAGGATTAACAATGAAAGTATTATTATTAACCGCATTTATGCTAACAGTAAATTGGACGAATGCACAAACTATTAACAAAGTGAAGCTTAACGCAGGTATAATTACGGACAAGTTACAGGAAACCAAGAAATTTTACACAGAAACATTGGACTTTGGAGTACGTTTTGAAAATGAATTTTATTTATTGCTTCATACACCCAATCATGAAGCAGAAATTAGTTTTTTAAAACCCAATCACCCAAGCCAAAAACCCATTTTTCAATCCGCGTTTAACGGAAAAGGTGTTTACTTAACAATTGAAGTTAATGACGTAGATAAAGTATATAAAGAATTAAAAGATATAAAGGTTCCGATAGAGATTGAAATCCGAGACGAACCTTGGGGTGATAGGCATTTTGCGATCAAAGACCCGAACGGAATTGGAATTGATATTGTTACTTATACAAAGCCCGAAGAATAAGCATTACGAGCGAGAAAGAACTGAAATCAAAAACAAATTAACTAACCTAAATTCTCTCTTTTGTTTTTCTGATTATTACATAAAAATTTAATCAAAATCAAATCTACCGTGTATAAGATTAATTACTAAATTAGTTACTTACAACATGTAATTAATCTTAAACAAGGCCATAATCAAAAAATTGAAAAAAATGATACATTAAAACAATGTATATGCATGTGGTACATTGTTAATCCATAAAGGCAGTGTCTTTTTATACACTTCGTTTTATAGACAAGATAGTTGTAGGCCATTAAAGAAAACCAAATATTAATGAACATTAAGAACTTGAAAGTATCATTTGAATTGGTCCTTCGACAATGTGTTTTTATAATTCTCAATATTTACGCTATCAGAAAATTGTTTGGTGGACAATTTTATAGGAATGGAGAATTACCAGCTGATGTTGCAAAGATAACTTTGGGAGAAGTCGATAGTTTTACAATTGCTTGGGTTTTTATGGGGTATTCCTTCTGGTATGTTCTATTTATCGGAATTACTCAATTAATTGGTGCTTGGTTTCTCTTATGGAGTAAAACAAAACTCATTGGTGTAATGATACTAATACCAATAATGTTGAATATTATTATGTTCGACCTTATTTTTCTTGGTGTTTATTCTGCATTAGCAATTTCAATCATAACTTTTTTGATGTTGATAATGATAATATTATTCAACAAAGAAAAAATAATAAATATATATCAGGAACTAATTACTTTTCTGCCAAAATCAGAAGTATTGCTAAAAGAGAAAATTTTAACGGTTGGAATTACAATAATGACTTTATTATTAACTTTTTCTTTTTGTTATTTAATAGAACGCTTAACTTGGGTTACCTAAAAATAACTAACTGGCTACAACAAAACCTTTACTTAATTAAGACAATTCATTTGCAATTATATAAGATATGGAAGTTATAGACCAAATATCAAACTTTATTCAAAAGGGAGATAATGAAAAATTAAAAGAAATTCTAGATAGTAATCCAGATTTAGCAAACGAAAAAACCAAGCAAGGAATTTCGTTTCTAACATTTGCAGCATATTGTAACAATAATCTAGCGCTTGAATTAGTAAAAAACCTTAAAGCAACATTAGATATTTACGAGAAAATCATTTTAGGAGATTTAATGCAAGTAAAAGAGTATTTTTATAAATACCCTTCTAAAAAAAATCAATACGCAACAGATGGTTTTACACCAATAGGACTTGCTTGCTTCTTTGGACACTACGAAATAGTTTGTTTTTTTATAGAATGTGGGAGCGATATAAATATTGCATCAAACAATGCTTTTAAAGTAACCCCTTTACATTCCGCTTGTGCAATTTCAAATTATAAAATAGCTGAATTACTTGTACAAAATAAAGCCAATGTAAATGCAGCACAACAAAGAAATATAACTCCATTGCATTCTGCCTCTTATAATGGGAGATTAGACTTAGTAAAATTATTGGTTACGCATGGAGCAAAAATAAATGCTAAAATGCAGGATGGAAGAACACCTTTATCTATGGCTAATGAAAAATCATTTATAGAAGTTTCGCAGTATTTAAAACAAAGAGGAGGAATATAAAAAGGAAGTTGACAAATTTTATAAAACTTCTTTTTTTCTATGAGTTGAACTTGTTCAACTATTTTTCTCGAATAGTTTATAATTTTTGTAGAAACAATTACAAATAAAATTATGAGCTTAATTAAACCGTTTAAAAACTTTCTTCTTGCATTTATGTTAGTATTACTGTCCAACACAGTACATGCACAGATAACTAATGATATTACCCATGAAGAGGCGTTTAAAGCCCTTTTGGCAGCAAAAGAAAGTGCCGAAGCCTCCAATGTATTAGTAAATATTGCCGTTGTAGATGCTGGCGCTAATCTAAAAGCTTTTATAAGAATGGATGAATCTTTCTTAGGTAGTATAGATGTTGCTATTAAAAAAGCAAAAACAGCACGATATTTTAATATTGACACTGGAAAATTAGGAGAATTAACGCAACCAGGAGGTATTATTTATAATATTGAACATTCTAATGACGGATTGGTTACCTTCCCTGGCGGATTACCAATAAAAAACAAAGACGGAAAAATTATTGGAGCTATAGGGGTAAGCGGAGGCACAATAGAACAAGACAGAGCTATTGCCACTGTTGGTGCTAAATCAATTACAAAATAACTAATTAAAAAAATAGCATAATGAATAGTATAAACAAAGCTTTTCTATTTATAACAGTACTTATAGTACAAATAAGCATAGCTCAAGTTTCTAATGATATAATGCTTTACAGAAAGGATTTTAAAAATATTTCTGGAAAAAATACCGTATCTGTGACTAGTTATGAAAAAAATGGTGCTCACTATGTATATGCTGGCGGCATAGGAAATGTAGATGTATATAGTTTAGATAAAGAAGGTCTACTTACTCCAATAAGCAATCATGATTTACATATGAAAAAAGGTCCTGCGAGAGGCATGGTTGCAGATAATATTAATGGAACCGATTTTCTATTTATAGGAAATAAACACGGAAATGTTATTGAGACCTTTAAGATATTAGATGATGGGTCCATAGAGCGTGTTGCTTTGATAGAAGATACAGAGGAAACCCACCTAGGCACAGCCATAACACTCCAAGTTATTCACATGAAAAAAGCATCTTATTTGTTTGTGGGAGGTTTAGAAAAAACACCTGGGCTAAGCTGTTTTAAAATTGAGGATAGTGGTAAGCTAACGCATGTACAATCTATGAAAGATGATGAAACTATTCATACAGATGGTATAATAGGTATGTTTACCCATAAAATAAAAGGGAAAACCTATTTATATACAGGCGGCTTTCAGGATAATGGGGTTAGTAGCTTTAGAGTATATGAAAATGGTACTTTTAAAAATGTAAACAGTATAAGTGATAATACTACAGATAGGTATTTAACAGGAGCTTACCCAGTAACAGGAGTTACTTTAGGAGATAATAATTATGTTATCGTAGGACATAGACATCATAAATATTATAAAAGAAATGGATTTATTAAAAGAACCAATTTTGTGTATCATGGGGATGGTGTAAGTGTCTTTAAGATAAACGGAAAAGGCGCACTAGTACCGCACTCGGTTTTAAAAGATGACGAAACTACTAAGCTACAAGGACAAACAAGAATAGAAGTAGTTTCTACAGATGCTAATGAAGCCGTATTGGCAGTAGGTACTAGGGACGATGCAAGCATTCAATTGCTAAAATTAAATAAAGAAGGTATTCTAAGTCCCATAAACTATTTAGAAACCGGTTATTCTATTTATTATGGTTTAAGGTCGCATAAAATTGGAGAAGATAACTTTCTAATTGGGGGTTCTTTTAGAACTGATTTTCAAAAAATAGCGAGTTATAAAATTGCACCAAAAATTGATAGAGAAGGAAAGGTTCTTCGCCATATGGTTAACTTAAAATATAAAGAAGAAGCTACGGAACAACAAGTGAACGATGCCATAAAAACTTTTTTAAATCTTAAGAACGAAATCCCAGAAATAGCCAATATAGAATGGGGGTTAAATGATAGTAGCGAGGGACATAGTAAAGGCTTAACCCATTGTTTTACTTTAACTTTTAAGAATGAACATGCCAGAGAAATTTATCTGTTCCATAAAGCACATTTAGATTTGGTAAGTAAAATTGGCCCTATCATCGGAGACGTTTTAGTATTAGATTATTGGGCAGAAAAATAAAACTATTCTATAGATTACAATCCAACGAATAATTATAAACTAATTGGTTGGATTGTAATCTATTAAATATTCAAAACAAAACTCTTATGCTTTTGGAAGTGCTTATAGTGAGTGTAAAATTCTCTGAAAACTTACAAATTCGATGTAGTATAAAATGAAGAAATTAATTGTGTTCTTTTTCGTATTTTCTTCGTATACTTTATTAGCTCAAACTCAGGAAACGGATAGCTTGCAAGGGAAAAATTGGACACGCAACGGTATTTCTCCATTTGTTTCTTATGTATCTATAGGTGCTTCGAATGTTTCGGGAGGGTTAGACCAAACGAGTAGGTATGCCGGACAATTCTATGCAGGATTCCAGTTAGATTTTGAAAAAATATTGGAATGGAAAGGTACTCGAGCAAGAATTTCAATAATTAATCGGCATGGACATGGACTCTCAAATGAAGTTGGTTCTGTTTTTGAACCATTAAATGTAGTTGGCGGACAAAACACTTTTTTTTATGATTTAAGTGTCGAAAAAGACTTCGGAGACAAAGTCTCTTTTAAATTAGGGCGTACTACAGCGGCCGATGATTTTTCTGGTTCCGCACTATATTATTACTCGCTTAATAATACAGTAAACGGAGTTATAAGAGCTCTATTATTAGATGGTTTAATGAGTACCTTCCCCTTTCCCACATGGGGCGCAAGGATAAAATATAAACCTAATGCTAAGCATCAAATTCAACTAGGTTCCTACCAAATGAGTAAAAGTATTTTTAACGATAAGAAACACGGTCTAGATTTTTCTTATAGAAGTTCCGATAACCTATCTATATTCTTTCAGTACGATTGGTTGGGGCAAATAGCAAACCGTAACGCTAGGGTTTATGTTGGGGCGAATCAGGTATTTGGAACTTTGGCTAATCTTAATCCTGTTCACGAATCCAATTATTTTATACGTTTTTATGGGCATGTAGATGTTGAACTTATTCAAGATTTAACCTCTTTCCTTACAATAAGTTATTCGCCACATGGCGAAATAGCAAAAGTACCTTTTCAAAGTAGTTTTGGTCTTAACTGGAAGGGAGTATTCCCGTCTAGAACAGATGATAGAATGGTATTCTTTGCTACCGTTGGTAGTTTTAGTGATGCATGGGCCACAACCAAAGGAAATGAGCTGTCTCCAGAAGTAGTATTAGAGTTGGGTTATCGTTTTAAAATTAAGGACTATTTTGGGGTGCAACCTGCGTTGCAATATGATATTAACCCAGGTGGTTCTGAGACCATTGATAATGCACTTATTCCAGGAATATTAATAGAAGCTAGTTTTTAAAATGGTACTGTTATTAAATATACAGCACCAAGTACATATAATACTATAGAAACATAATTAAAAGAATATACAATGAGCAATCTAAAAAACAAAAAAGCCATTATAACGGGTGGAAGTAGAGGACTAGGAAGAGCTACAGCATTGGCATTTGCTAAAGAAGGTATTAATGTAGCAATTACCGGAAGAACAGAAAGTACATTAAAAGAAACCGTTTTAGAATTGCAAACCTACGGTATCAAAGCTACTTATGCTGTATTTGATGTTGGTAATTATGAAGAAGTTAAACTAAGCATTAAAAACATTATAGACACTCTTGGGGGTGTTGATATTTTGGTAAATAATGCCGGAATGGCAGCCATTGGTTCTTTTAATGATATGCCTGTGGAACAATGGAGTGCTATGATACAGACCAATGTTATGGGCATGTATTATGTAACTAAAGAGGTTTTGCCACATCTTATAAACCAAAATGAAGGAGATATTATTAATGTTTCTTCTACAGCAGGTTTAAACGGGAATGCGAATGTATCGGCATATTCTGCGTCTAAATTTGCTGTAATAGGAATGTCTGAATCTTTAATGAAGGAAGTTCGTAAAAACAATATTAGAGTTAATACCCTAACGCCAAGCACTATTGAGTCTGATATGACCATAGAATTAGGTTTTGCAAATAAAGACTCCCATGAGAGTGTGTTGCAACCAGAAGATTTTGCAGAGTTAATACTGGCAGGTTTAAAATTACCTCGAAGAGCTATGTTAAAAAGTGCGGCTTTATGGTCTACAAATCCTTAAGAATTCTTTGAATATTTAAAAATATAGAGAACAGACTACTATAATTTATTAAGCAAAGTTTTTTTCTATTAAAACATTAAAAAGAGGGATTTTCTTCCCTCTTTTATTTGTCCTATCTGTGCATATTTGCTTTCATTTATTATAATAGGATGTAGAGAAATAAAAGAACAAAAGAAGAAGGTCGCGGAATTGAGAAGAAAGACGTATGGCAAGGCCTTAATGATACACTAGCAAAAGGTCCAAAACCGAAAAAATTAGTTAAGAAAGGGAATACTACCGATTTAACACTATTTTTATGCGTAAGCATTATAAATAATAAAATAATATGCTTTCCGAAAAACAAGGTAGATAAAACAATTTTAAGATGAAAAAAATAAATCGAATAATGACCAATATTTGCTCAGATGATTTAGTTAAAAGTCGAGATTTTTATACAAAACTATTCGACTTCAAAGTAAATTATGATAGTGAATGGTTTATTCATCTTATATCTAAAGACGATAAATTAGAATTAGGAATTATAGATCGCACCAACGATTTAGTTCCCGAAGAGTACCAATCAAAACCGCAAGGATTTTACATCACATTTGTAGTATCCAATGCGGACAAAATTTACGAGATTGCTATATCTGAAAATTTTGAAGTTGTTCGTAAGCCAAGTAATACTTTTTACGGACAAAGAAGAGTACTGCTAAAAGACCCAAATGGTGCTTTAGTAGATATTTCTTCCCCTATTCCAGATTTTAAGTTTTAAAAAACATCTAGTTATCAAAAAGTAAACAACTAATTCCAAAGCCTACAATACAATACTTCTTTGATTAATAATGATATAGCAGTATTAGATCATAAATAGCTAAAATGTGTTTATAAGCTTCGTCAATTATAAAAAAAATACTACGGATCTAACAATTTATCTCTAGTTATGTATTAATTTTCATGAATTAAAAAATAAGCACTATTAAAATGACTAGAACATTATTAATATTTATTACACTTTTTACAATTTTTTTTTCAAGTATTAATGGGCAAAATAAGGATTGGGAGAATCCTGAAACCATAGGAATAAATAAGGAATCGGCACACACATACTTTATTTCTTACACTTCAGAAGAAAGTGCGTTGAAAGACGATACAAACTCTCTTAATTATAAGTCTTTAAATGGCGAGTGGCAATTTAATTGGTTTAAAAATCCAGAATCTAGAGACCTAAATTTTTCTCAAGTAAACAAAAAATTAGAACATATAATTCCAGTACCTTCTAATTGGCAAATGCATGGATATGGCTACCCTCATTATGCCAATATAACGTACCCAATTCCAAAAAATAAGCCTTTTGTTCCTCACGATTATAATCCCGTTGCGCAATACAAAAGAACTTTTAATATAGATTCGGCTTGGGAAAACCAAAATATATACATTCATTTTGGAGCGGTAAGAAGTGCCTTTTATTTATGGGTAAATGGTAAAAAGGTTGGTTATAGTCAAGGAAGTAAACTACCTTCAGAATTTAATATAACCCAGTATGTAAAAAAAGGTGAAAACGAAATTGCATTAGAAGTGTATCAATTTACCGATGCAAGTTATATTGAAGATATAGATTTTTGGCGTTTAGGGGGTATTGAAAGAGATGTTTTTCTACATGCTAGACCTAAACTAATGCTTCAAGATTTTTTTGCTAAAACGGTTTTAGATAGCACATTTACTAGTGGATTATTAAACCTATCTGTAGAGGTTAAAAACACAGCAAAGAAAGAAAAGTTTAAAATTACTACGAAACTTTTTGAAAAAGACCAATTGGTTTTCGAGAAGACAAATACAGGGGTAATAAAAACTAATGGTACCCGAACAGTACAATTCTCTACCGAAATTCCAAATATAAAACCATGGTCCGCAGAACATCCTAATCTATATAAACTTCTTATTAGCATTAAAGATGAGCAAAATAATATAATAGAATGTACTACACATGACGTTGGATTCCGAACTGTTTTATTGAAAGACGGACAGCTTTTGGTAAACGGGAAACCTATTTTGTTTAAAGGAGTAAACAGGCATGAGCATGACCCAAATACCGGTCATGTAATGTCCAAAGAAATGATGTTAAAAGATATTAAGTTAATGAAATCTTTTAATATTAATGCCGTAAGAACCTCGCATTACCCTAATGACCCGTATTGGTATAAATTATGTAACCAATACGGACTTTATGTTATAGACGAAGCAAATGTAGAAGCGCACGGATACGGTTGGATTGTTAACGAAGTAGCAAGAGACCCTAAGTATTACAATGCTATTGTAGATAGAATAAAACGCTTATACTATAGAGATAAAAATCATCCGTCGGTTATTATTTGGTCTATGGGCAACGAAACAGGCACAGGACTCCCTTTTGTAGACGGTTACAAATGGCTAAAAGAAAAAGACGATTCGCGTTTAGTGTCTTACGATAGAGCAGAGGTAGATCCCGATTTTGACCACATTAGACATACCGATATTATTGGTTATATGTATGCTCCAATAACCGATATTAAAGAAGAACACCTAAGAACTAACCCTAACAGACCATTTATTTGGGTAGAATATGCACATTCTATGGGGAATAGTACAGGGAACTTAAAAGAATTATGGGATTTTGTTAGAAGCGAACCTAGAGTTCAAGGAGGTTTTATTTGGGATTGGGTAGACCAAGGTCTTACAATGACAAGTACAAACGGAGAAAAATACTGGGGCTATGGCGGTGATTTTGAGCCCGAAACCGCACAACATTCTGGAGCGTTTTGTTTAAACGGTATTGTATTCCCAGACAGAAGCATACAACCAGCGTTATGGGAAGTAAAAAAACAATACCAAAGTATACATATAAAACCTATAGCTTGGGAAGCTTTAAACTTTGAAATTTTCAATGAATATTGTTTTACTAATTTATCCGATTTTCAATTAGAATGGGAAGTACTAGAAAATGGGGCCATAATTAAAACAGGAACCGTTCCTATAGAAGGAAATCCGTTGACTAAAACGACAGTTAGTTTAAAAGAAAGTTTCCCTAAAATAAAAAAAGGGAAAGAATACCATGTTAATTTTTATTTTAAAACCAAAGCAGAATATAAACTAGTACCTCAAGGGCACGAAGTTGCAAAAGAGCAATTAAAGCTTCCTTTGTCTAGATATATCGAAAGCGATTATAAAGTATCTACCCAACCAAAAGTTACAGAGTCTCAAAATGCGATTAATGTTCTTTGTGAAAAAGTTAAAATAAGCTTTAGTAAAGATCTAGGAGCAATTACAGCCTATGAGGTAGATAAAACAAATTGGCTAGTTTCTCCTTTGCTATTAAATACCTGGAGAGCTACAACGGATAACGACAAAGGTGCTTCTATACACGAAAACTCTGCAATGTGGAAAAACATAGAATCTAACCTAAAAACGCAATCCATAACATGGAAAGCCTTAGATAATAATAAGGTTATGGTTCAAGTACATAAAACAAATAAAGAAATAGCAAACTTCTTTGTAAACTATACAATAGACAGTAGTGGCAAAGTTAAAGTACAATATGTTTTTGAGCGTCTTAACAAAGGGGTAGGTCTTATTCCTAGAATGGGAATGAACTTAAAACTAGTAGAAAACATGGACGAAATAAGTTACTATGGTAAAGGGCCTCATGAGAACTATCCAGACCGTAATGAATCGGCATTTGTAGGGGTGTATAATGCAAAGGCTAAAGATTTTTACGTTCCCTATATTAGACCACAGGAAAATGGCTATAGAACAGAAGTAAGATGGTTAACCGTTAGGAATGAGAAAAATGTAGGCTTAAAATTTTCTAGTGATAGTTTTTTAAACTTCAATATAAATCATTTTGACAATGAAGATTTTGAATTAAGTAGCAAGAATCGCCATACCATAGATATAAAACCCAAAAAGCATGTTAATTTAAATATTGATTATCGTCAAATGGGTGTTGGCGGAGATACCAGTTGGGGAATGTTACCCTACCAACCTTATCTTATTTATCCTGAACCCATGAAATATACCTTCATAATATCACCTATATTTTAAAAGGAAGTGCATTTTCTATGAATAGAGATATTGCAAAATTACAAAAAGAGGGTTTTTCCCTCTTTTTTCTATTACTAATTACAATTTTTAACAAGTCATTATTTACAAACATTGTTTATTTTTGAGAATAAGGTAGATTTACGTATATATCCTTGTTGTACGCAAGCTAAAAATAACACAAATGGAAAACCAAAATCCGCAAAGAAATAACTATCTAAATATATTAAAAGATGAAATTGTTGTTTTATCGGACAGCGAAAGTTTATCAATACCGAATTCTGCAGTAAGGATTTTGTTAGAGTGGATTGGTTATAATTTGGAAGATGTAGAAATTTTGGATAATAAAGATTCTGGAATTGATGCTTACTCAATTTCTGACAGAGGAATTGATATTTATCAAGTAAAAACACATGAACTAACAATAGATGGTGAGATTAATACTTCCACTTTTGATAATTCAGGTGTTAACGATTTAATGCGAGCTAAGAATATTTTAATTTCTAAAGAAAATAAAACCAAAATATCAAAACAAGTAAAAACTTTGATTCAAAAGTGGGATTATTTGATTCAAGAAAGTCTGATTCAAGAAAACCCTAGTCCAGTTTCAATAACACTAAATCTAATTGTTTTAGGAGACTCGCTAACTGAAGAAGCTAATGAAGAGTTCACCAGATTTAAATTAAATAATCAAGAAATAATTGATTTTAAAGGAGTTAAAGTCAAATTTGATACAGTTTTATATAATATTGATGATATTATAAAAAGACAATGGCAAGAAGATAATGTAAGTTGGAAAGATATCAATGGCAAGAAAAAGACTAATATTAAACTTTCTACTTTAAGCGATAATGGTATTATTTCAGATAGTAAAAATGCCATATTATACAGTTCCGCATTTGATTTAGTAAAAGCTTATGATGCACTTGGTTATCAGATATTTGAACCTAATGTTAGAGCAGAAATCAAGAGGTCAAAAATAAATGCTTCTATTCGCGAGTCTATTAAACACTCCAGAAGTAGAAAAGAATTTAAATTTTTAAATAATGGAGTTACTATTACTTGTGAATCCTTCGAAAAGCCGAAAAAGTCAAATAGCGATGATGGATATTCAATTACCATCCATTATCCAGGAATTGTAAATGGACTTCAAACTGTTACAGCTTTACATACAGCATATAATGAACTTAACCCAAGTGATAAAGAAGATTTCAAAAACGATGCATCGGTCCTAGTTAGGATTTTAAATAAAAAAGCAGTAAACGACATAAATCAAGTTGTAAGGTCAACAAATAATCAAAATCCAATGAAACCTCGAAATTTGGTTTCAAATAGTAATGAACAAATTGGTTATTCGAAAATGTTTGCCAAGCAATTAAATTGGTTTTATGAAGCTAAGGAGGGAGCTTGGAATGCTTTTGAAAAGGACCCTAAGAGATGGCGCCCTTCTTTAGGCAAAACAACACGAGAGTTTAAAGTAATCAATAAAGTTAAGAAAGTAGATAACTTAACACTTGCTCAAACATGGCTATCTTTTATTGGGTGCTCATCTACTGCTGCAGAAGAAAAGCAACATTTATTTACTAATCACTATGATTTAGTTTTTAAGAAAAGAGTTAACAAACATGGGTTTTATTTTGATTTTAATACAAAAAACGCCAATTCAGGAGAGCATTCAAATAATTCGTCTACAGATGCAAGACTCATGTTTGTATCTTATTTGACATATAATTTCGCTAAAAATATTGTTCCAAGTAAACCTAAATTTAGAAAATTGGCTTTAGAAAGGCTAGGTGATTCGGCAAACAAAAAACTAAATGTTGATGATTACACTAAAATAAGTACTCAGGAATTAGACGGAAAACTTTTTGAAATAGATAATGAATTCTCACTTTTTAATGTTCTTTCATATATGCCATTACTTTTCACGGAATTCGTTGGGTTTATTTTATTTGAAACATTTGGTGATTCTGCATACGCATATGGAGGAAAAATTTTAGCCACAGATAGTTACAAAAAATTGAAAAATGATTTAGATTTTGAAGGTGTTTGTTTAGCTAGCAATTCGGAAACATACAATGAAAAAGACCTTTTACTTGTGCTTTGGGGTGTCTTTAAATGGAAAATTGAAGAATGGGTTATGTCTGGTTGGAAAGAAAGCTACAGAGGTGCGGATAGAAAACAAAGATTTGTTTTATCGAAAGATAATAGGCAGAAACTGTATAAAGACATTGTTAACCTAGATAAGTTTCTTACAAAAAGAACCATGACGGAAAATTGGGCCTTAGGAATAGATGAAGGTCAAGGACTATTCGATTTTGTAAAAAATATAATAGACTAAAAGCCTGCGTACAACAAAACCTATAAACAATAAGGGCTTCGGGCTTAATCGCAGAGTTTGCGTATTTTTATGAAGTCCGTAAAATCTTTTGGATTTTGCTCTGGACAGGAAAAGAAAAAACAAAACCCGCCCGAACGTACCTTTTCGGTAGGCAGGCAAAAAGATTTTGCTATGTGCATGGCGGAAAGCAAACGCTAGTTTGCTCCCGTACTGTTCATAGCTAAACCGTTAGCGAATATTGGCGAAAACGACTCAAACTCATAAAAGTTTGAGCTTTTGAAACGTATGAATTTAGACGTTAGCGTGAATTTTTAAAAATTAAAAAAATTGACTCTGTAATAAATGAATTATTTAGCTCTTCCTTTAGGTTTATTTATATTATGCCTAATTGATAAAAAAATCACAAAAAAAGAGAAAATCAATTATTCAAAAAGATTAAGAATAATATCCGGAATTTTATGTGCATTTATACTAGTTTTCATTTTATGAATGTATTTTATTTCTAGAAGGAAGAAGTTTTGATGTATTATTTACATTTATTGGAGCAATAACAAGTGGGCTTATTATAAAAAAACTTGTTCCCGAACTGATAAATGATAATGATAGAAATTCTAAAACAGCGAAAAACTAATTATGCTAATATTAAAAATTTTGAAATCAATAACCTAGTTACTGAAAAACAATGTTAGCTAACACTAACTAAAATTAATGCGGGGTTTGGGGTGTAATCAAATGGTTTGCGTAATTTTATATGGTCGTCAAATTTGTTTGATTTGAAATTTTAATAATCAAAAAAAGAAAAAGCGAAACCAAAAGCTATAGCTGCGTGCGTAGACGGAAACGAAAAGTTTCCTTGTCTCTGTACTACGCTTAGCCGAAGCCGTTGTGGAACATTTGAAAACCACAGAATGAAGATAAAATTGGAATAAGGTTTCAATAAATTATTTGGATCACTTTAGGAATCGCTTCTTTGATAATTCTTTATCTATTTATTTTTAAAAGAACAACGAACCAAAAAATATCTATCGCTGAAATTAGCGGATTGAAAGAAAAATCAATTCTTGGACGAAGTAGATTTTCAATAAAATTACTAAACGGAAAAAAACGAGAACTAACCGAATTGAAAACTCAATCTGAATTTAACGAATTGAAAAAAATGTTTGCTAAAATTGGAATAGCAAGCTAAAAAAACGTTGTACAACAATGTGTCCCATGAAAAGCCTAAGTCCAGTTCTCTAGAGTTAATTAATGTTTTTCTACGAAATACGTAAGTTTTAAATATACTTTACAATAGGATAACTTAAGAAACAATAAGAATTACACAAATGTATGTATAAAGATTTAGCACAAAGTTACAAGTGAAGTTCTCTTTTATCATTGCACTACTTATAACCAAAATGCTTCTTAAGGTTTAATCTTCTCCAATGTATTTACAAGCTCTTCTTTGACTGCCGCATTCGCTGAATTCAAGGGTAATTGATTAGCATTTAATAAGTTGGTCCCTTCTAAGGCATCGGTACTTAGGTTGTATAACCCCTCAGAACCATCCCCAAAGGCAATATACTTATGGGTAGCATTTCTTACGGAATAATCTACTAAACCCGTATTATCATTTCTGCGTTCTGCAAAAACATAATCGCGCTGCGTAGCATTAGTATCTTCTAGTAAAGCTTTAAAACTTTGACTATCCTCATAATCTGCACTACCAGCACCTGCAATATCTGCTATAGTGGCAAATAAATCGGTAGTATTAATTAAGGCGTCCTCGGTTTCATTACTACGAAAAACTCCTTTTCCAGAAATTACCATAGGCACATTAATACCTCCTTGGTAAATACTTCCTTTTACCCTTCTACTATTATATTCCTGTGCCACTTGGTTTGGAGTTCCGTTGTCGCCAATAAAAATAAAAATAGTATTGTCTTTTTCTTCTTGCGACATGGAGGCTAACAACCTCCCCAACTCCGTATCCATAGCTTCTAACATAGCCATATAATAGGGTAGAGGATTATTACTTATACTATCGTCATCTGTTGGTAGAGTTCCTTGAGAGTGTAATTCTGTATCTGGTAAATGAAACGGCGTATGCGGAGCATTATAAGCCAACCATAGAAACCAAGGTTTGGTTTGTTCATCTACCCAGTCTATTGCTAAATCGGTAAACTTAGTAGTGGTATATTCTGTAGAAGAAGCAGAAACTCCGTTTTGTACTAAATTCCAATCCCAATACGATTGTACCCCGCCAGATATACTTCCGGTATAGTAGTTTATTCCCATTTCGGTCGGGTGATTGGTATTGCTAGACAAATGCCACTTACCAATAACTGCATGTGCATAGGCAGAAGACGTTTTGGTATCTAAATAGCGTTGTAATGAAACTTCGGAAGTAGAAAGTACATCACCTACAGAAATTACATTGCTGTTAAATCCGTATTTTCCAGTAAGAATACTGGCTCTCGTTGGTGTGCAAGTAGCATAAGACCAAAGGTTATTAAAACGTATCCCGGTGTCTATCATTGCTTGCAGATTTGGCATGTTCGGTTTTATAGTACCACGATTAAATCCTGGTGTGGCATCGTGCCCCATGTCATCTGCAATGATTAGCATAATATTGGGGAGGGTATTATCTGTTCCTTCTTCGCTGTCTATATCTGTATTAATAGCATCTTTACTACAAGAAAGTATAAAAAAGAAAGACAGAATTGGTATATAATATTTCATACTTTTTGTAATTACGTTATTTTTCGTTTTTTAGTACGTTTATATGCCGGTCTAAACGTTGCATGTCTATTGCTATAGTTCCGTTGTAAACACCACGTATGTAGCCTTCCTTATCTACCAAAATGAAATTTTCGGTATGTATAAAATCATTCTCTGCTTGGGTTTTGCCAAAATCCTCATCGGCAAAATATCCGTTTCGGGCTATATTATAAATGGCATCCTTGTTGCCAGTAACTAAATTCCACATTTTAGCTTTCACCTTATTCTTTTTAGCATATGCTGCTAATACAGCTACAGAATCGTGCCAAGGCATAACCGAATGAGATAGTAGTTTTATATTCTTCTCTTTTGCATATTTTTTTTGTAAGCTGGCCATATTCTCGGTTAACTTGGGGCAGATACCTGGGCAAATAGTAAAAAAGAAATCTGCGATGTATATTTTTCCTTTGTAAGTTTCATTAGTCACTGTTTCTCCTAATTGATTGGTAAAAGAAAAAGAAGGAATTTTATGTGTTCCTTTTCCCCATTCTGGGGTAAAATCGGAGGAATTAAAATATGGTAGTTTAGTTATGGTATCTGGTTCTAAAGCAGGAGGCCTGCTTTGTTTACAAGAGCAACATAGTAAAGCAAGAATAATAAAAAAACTAATTTTTTGCATTGCTATTATTTAATTTGATTGCTATTAACATTAACCGTTTTACATCGTTTTAAGCCAATTAGGCCATAACGTTCACCGTATACCACTTCGTAATTAGCCTTTATTCTTCCGTCTGGCTTCCATAAACGTTGTTTACCATCTTCCTTACCGTTTACATAGTTAAAATCCTTATAGATTTGCCCAGATGCATACCATTCTTTATGAAATCCATTATACTGTCCTTGGGAATTAAAATGATATTCAAATTGAGGAGTTTTATTGTCCCACCACCCTTTGTGAATTCCGGTTTTAACACCATCTGTATAAAAGCGTTTTTCTGCTAATACACCATTAGAATGCCATTTTTTTTCCTCCCCATGTTTTCTTCCTTCTACATATGTTATTTGGGAAGCTAAAGTACCTTCCTTATAATGAGAAAGTATAGAGCCATAGTAAGCCTTCTCTTGAAAATATAGAATCCCATTTTCTAATTTTAAATACGGATTAGATTTTTCTAAAGATTGTTCTTTAGTAGGTTGTACACATTGCACAAAAAGAACCAAAAGGAATAGAAAGTAAAGATTTCTTTTTTTCAATTAACGACTAATATTCCCAGGAGTTCCAAAATATCCATTACCATTTAAATATGGGTCCTCATTTGTTATATGGTAATGGTAAATACCATCGGGAAAATCTTCTGTAACACCGGTGTGTCCATGATAAGCGTCTAAATCTGCATTAGTAACGGTCTCTCCGTTTTCCATAGGACCGTATATAGGAAAACCATCAGATAATAAACCTAAAAAAGCATCTTCCCCAAATTCTTGGGTAAGCCAAGTTGGTTCTACATGGTAGTGATAGGTAGTCATCGCTGGGTGGCCTAACCACTGATCAAAAGAATTAATTTCACCTGTTAAAGGATTATTTCCTGCTGCATACTGGTTAAAAAATACAACACCATTCCTTGCAATACCTATCGGACCTAAAGAGGTTGTCTCCTTGTTTACGGCTTCGGATGGCTTTAAGGAAATAGTAAAAACAATGTTCTGAGCACCAATACTCCCCGGATTTTGATTCCAATCTGGGTTAGTTCCATTATATTCTTCATATAAAGCATTGGCTGTATCCCAATAAGGACTTGTATGATCTGGCAAATCTTGGGTCGTAAAAATTACACTGTTACCATTTATTTCATAAGACAACCCAGTCCCAGAGAACTTAGTTAAAAGTGGTTGCGTATTATATGCCGTCGGATTTAAAGTTTCTAATTCGTCACTTCGGTCGCTTTCATCATTAGAACAAGAGAAGACTAGCGTTAACAAAACAAAAAAGTAGGTAATTTTTTTCATTGTAGTTGTATTTAAGATTAATTGGGAATACAAACAGTAAGACTTCCCTTTTTACAAAAGGTTTAATCTAGGTACTGTAACAACTTAATAAGTACGAATTGTATTATTTTTTAATAACGCAAATTAATAAAGAGTATTGCTAAATAAATGGATACCTTAAAAATAAAGGGGATGTACTCCAATTTTATGTATTAAGAATTGAAATTTAAAGCTCAAAGTGCATTCCTTTTTTTTCCAATTCTTTATAAATGGCCTTGTTAAATTTAAATAGGTTTCCTGGTCTACCAGCACCAGTAGTTTTAGCTTTTTCACTTAATTCCTCAAGAATACCTAAGCTCATTACTTTTTTCTTAAAGTTTCTACGATCTATGGGCCTGCTTAATAGGGTAGAGTAAAGTCTTTCTAAATCGGAAAAAGGAAATTTTTCATCTAATAACTCAAATCCAATAGGTTGGTATCTAATTTTACTTTGTAACCTTTCAATAGCTATTTTTAAAATTTTAGAGTGATCAAATGCTAGAGTAGGTACATTTTCTATTGGAAACCACTTTGCATCGAGAGCATCTGTATTTGCACGTAAATCTCTATAAGCATCCGATTTTACCAATCCAAAATAAGCTACAGAAAGAACATGTTCTCTTGGGTCTCTAGTAGGGGAACCAAAAGTATATAATTGCTCTAAATAGTTAATGCGTATACCTGTTTCTTCTCTTAATTCTCGCTCCACGGCGTCTTCTAAAGATTCACCATCTAAAACAAAACCACCAGGAATCGCCCAAGTATCTTTAAAAGGTATGTAGCGTCTTTTAATAAGAAGAACAGAAACACCATCTTCTTTATGATACCCAAAGACAATGGCATCTACTGTAACCTTTATATTTTGTGTTGTTTTCACGCAATAAAATTAAACTAAACTTGTTAAAGTACACAATAAAACTAAATCTAAATAAATGTATTAGGTTGTAAAACATTGTAAAACAGCTGTATAGATTAATTTGTGTTATTTTTACGCTAATTTATTAGGTTTTAATTTAGGAAAACTTTTATATTTGTGTATAAATTACACATATTAATTATTTTAAACTATATATTATGAATGGATTACTATTAACAGATGGCTACAAAACTGGGCATCATCAGCAATATCCTAAGGGAACAGAAGAGGTATATTCTAATTGGACCCCAAGAAGTAATAAGTATGCTCCCGAAGGTTGTAATAAAGTAGTTTCCTTTGGTCAGCAATATGTAATTCAATGGTTGCACGATTTTTTTGAAGAAAATTTTTTTTCCAAACCTAAAAATGTAGTATGTAAAGAAATTAAAGAAGAGCTCTCCATGTATTTAGGTACGGATTATGATGTATCTCATTACGAGCAATTACATGATTTGCAATACTTACCCATAAAAGTAAAATCTTTACCAGAAGGAGTAGAAGTACCGATAAGGATTCCAATGCTCACAGTTGTAAATACGCATAAAGATTTATATTGGGTTACTAATTTTTTAGAAACCATTTTATCTACCATGTTATGGCAACCAATGACTTCTGCTTCTATTGCTTTATGTTATAAGAGAATATTTAAAAAATGGGCTTTAAAAACAGATAAAGAAAATCTTGGATTTATAGATTTTCAGGGGCATGATTTTTCTATGCGAGGAATGGGTGGCTTACAAAGTGCACTATCTTCTGGAATGGGGCATGCTTCTATATTCTTAGGTTCAGATACATTACCGGTTATTAGTGGTTTACGTAAATACTATGATGCAGAAGGTTTTGTAGTAGGTTCAGTAAATGCAACAGAGCATTCCGTAATGTGTGCAGGAACAAAAGATGACGAAATAGGTACATTTAAAAATTTGATGAAAACGTATCCAACAGGAATATTATCTGTGGTAAGTGATACTTGGGATTTATGGAAAGTTTTATCTGAATATTTACCACAGCTCAAAGAAGAAGTATTAGCACGTGACGGAAAACTAGTTATTCGTCCGGATAGTGGAGATCCAGTAGATATCATTTGTGGAGAAGCTCTGGAAGTAGGAGGAAAAACTCCAAAAGATATAGGGGTTGTAGAAATGCTCTGGAATTTATTTGGAGGAACTATTAATGAACAAGGATATAAAGTATTAGACCCGCACATTGGAGCAATTTATGGAGATAGTATTACCACAACACGTGCCGAAAATATATGTCAAAGATTACACGATAAAGGTTTTGCTTCTACTAACGTGGTTTTAGGAATAGGATCTTTTACGTACCAGTATAATACAAGAGATACCTTTGGTTTTGCAATGAAAGCTACTTCTGTTGTTGTTAATGGAGAAAGAAGAGAAATTTTTAAAGATCCAATTACAGATGATGGAGTAAAAAAATCAGCAAAAGGATTGGTTAAAGTAGAAATACAAAATAATGAGTATGTATTAATAGATCAAGTTAGCCCTGAAGAAGAAAATGAAGGAGAGCTAAAAGTAATATACCAAAATGGCAATTTTGTAAATAGAGTTAATTTGCCGATCATTAGAGAAAAACTAAATAGCTGTGTTACTCAGGAACTTTTAGAAACTATTTAAATGCAGTAGATATGAATTATGAAATAAGTAAGTATAAAGACGGACAAGTAACAGCTAAAATATTAGAGAATGGTGATTTAAACGTTACTCTACGAGGTAATTCTTATGAGGATTTGTTTAGTGCAGCAACTATAAAGGAAGCTTGGGATGCTAATGTAATAGACAATAAAAATAATTCCTCCATTTTAACCTTATGCTGTTTAATAGGACAAAGGTCGGACAGAAGATTTAATCTTAATGAATCTTTTGATTTAAAGGTGATAGCCAAATTCATTAATAATATGAAGTATGATCAAGTACATGTTTTACATCCGCATAGTGATATCTCCTTAGCCTTAATCGAAAATAGTTTTAAAATTTCACATTTTTCTTATGTTGAACGAACATATAAAACTCTAGGAAAACCAGTATTAATTAGTCCAGATGCTGGGGCTTATAAAAGTACGCATGAAATAGCTGAAAAATTAAATGCCGATTTAATTCCGTCTAATAAAGTCCGTATTAATGGGGCTCCTGTAATTAGTGTCCAGGGCGATGTTAATAATAAAGAATGTTTAATTGTTGATGATTTAGCAGATGGAGGCAGAACCTTTAAGTTTTTGGCAGATGCTTTAAGGAAACAAGGAGCACGAAAAGTTTTTTTATATGTAACTCACGGACAATTTAACCACGGCTTTAAAGAACTCAAGGAAAGTATAGATCATATATACTGCACAAATAGCTATAAAGTTATTGAAGATGATTTTGTTACGCAATACAAAGTATTTTAGGTATATAATTCTATTAGCACACGTAATTATTGAAATTCCCGTTAGAAGAGTGTAACATAGTACAAGGAACTTATGAAAGAAATTTTAAACCAATTTTTTGAAATAGAACAGAAGATTACCAATCAGCAAATAACCACTTTAGGTCGCAATATAAAAAGATTGCACCATGAGTTTGAAAGGGAAGGTTTCATTTTAAAAAACCCTATTGGAGAAAAATTTAGCGAACTACGAACCGATATGGATGCAACCATAATGGGGGAACTTAATAATAAGTTAATCGTAACAAAGGTTTTAAAGCCAATCATTTATCAAAAACAGAATGAGGAACTAATTTTAATTCAAAAAGCCGTAGTTATAGTTGGTAATTAAATAATAAAATTAAAAATATAAATAAACACGTTTTTCTATGAAAACCATAAATTTCGGGATAGACTTAGGTACTACTAATAGCTTAATAGCAAAGTACAATGATGGTGAAATTGAAGTTTTTAAGAACCCATTAGGACAAAAAGCCACACTAGCTTCTGCAGTAGCTTTTCGAGGAAAACGTATTTTAGTAGGGGATAAAGCTCGTAATTTATTAGAAAAAGATCCCTTAAATGTATTTACTTGTTTTAAAAGAAAAATGGGTACTACAGATGCATATTTTGTAGAGAATTTAAAAAAAGAGATTACTCCAATAGAACTTTCTTCTTTTGTTTTACAAGAATTAAAAAACTTTATACATACCGGAGAAGAAATTAATGAAGTAGTAATTACTATTCCGTCTTCTTTCGATACAATACAAAGTAATGCAACTAAAACCGCTGGTATAGAAGCCGGTTTTAAAAAGGTATATTTATTACAAGAACCAATTGCTGCTAGTCTAGCATTTGCCAATAAGAACAACCTTCAATTAGAAGAAGAAAAAAAATGGCTGGTATATGATTATGGTGGCGGTACTTTTGATGTTGCTCTTTTGCAAATAGATGAAAGAGAAATGAATGTTTTAGATAATGAAGGGGATAACTTTTTAGGAGGGATGGATTTTGATAACCTTATTATCGAAAAACTGGTTATACCCCAACTAGAAAAAGAATTAAAAGAAGAAAATCTCTGGGAAAAATTTAAACAAAAGGAGAATACGTATCAAAAATTGTACTTTGAGTTACTTTATAGAGCAGAAGAGGCAAAAAAAGAACTTTCTCGATTTGAAACTACAGAAATAGAAATAGATATCGATGACAAAGACTTTTATACATCTATTACAATTAATCGAAAGGATTTTAATTCGCTTATAGAACCATCAGTACAACGCACCATAACCTTAGCTAAAAAAATATTAGAAAGTAACGGATGTAGGGCAAAGGATATTGAAAAAGTTATCTTAGTAGGTGGTAGTACTTTAATTCCTTATGTAAAGGAAAGAATACAATCTTCTTTAGGTATAGAAATAGATAGTAGTGTGGAGCCAACTGCAGCCGTAGGGATTGGAGCTGCGTACTATGCTGGAACTAAAATAGCTCAAATTGAAGAAACCAAACAAGAACCTAGCATAAACCCTATAATTTCTGCAACTCCGGAATACGAAATTATTTATCAAAAAAATTCACAAGATATAGAAGAACTTATTTCAGTAATTCCTCCTGAAAATATAGCTAATGGCAGTTATAGAATAACACGATTAGACGGCGGATTCGATACAGGATTAGTTACTATAACAGACGAAATTAGTTGTTTTGTAGATTTACTAGAGGGACAAAAAAACAGATTCAATTTAAAAATTTATGAACCAAACGGAACATTAGTTTACGAAAACAACAATATTACTATTATTCATGGTAAATATAATATTCAAGGACAATTACTACCACATGATATTTGTTTAGAAATCGATGATATTGATTATGGAGTAACCCGCTTAGAGGCTATATTTAATAAAAATGCAGTTTTACCATTAAAACGCACTATTTACAAGACTGCCACTAAAAATATTCTACTAGGAAGTGAAGAGAAACTACAAATAAATATAGTGGAAGGTGATGATGGTAGTTTACCAAGTTCCGGATTATCCATAGGTTTTATTGAAATTTCTGGAGGAAAATTAGAAAAAGATTTAATAAAGGGGACAGATATAGAAATCGATATTTCTGTATCTGAATCTAGAGATATAGATGTTACTATATTTCTAAGCTCTTGCGAACAAGAATTTAGAGATTCTTTTAAACCTACTCAACGTTCTATTAGTATATCTAAAATAGAAAAAGAGATATATACTGCCTTAAATAATATTGAAAAGGAAATTAAAAACAATGATGGAGAATATGAATTGTTGGCAAAGTTTCAAAAAATAAGAGAAAGTTTAATTGAGCTACAAATAGAACTCTCTTTATGTAATGAAAATGATAGTACAGATACAAAATTTAAAATAGATAATAATAAACAAATCCTTATTAAAGAGTTTGACCAACTTACAAGATTTAAAGCTCTAGATTCTAATATTAGTGAATACCAACTTAAATTAGCTATGGTTAAGAACGAGTTAAGTACTATATCTAATGAGTTTTATGAGAAAAAACTAGAAAAGATATTACTTAATGAAAAGGAGGTTCTAAACTCAGGTAATAAATACCTCATTAAATCAAAGATTAAAGAGTTGGAGCAACTAGATAATGAATTGTTTAACCAAACTAGTGAGAACTTTATTAGCCCTTTTCTATATTATAAAAGTATTACAGAATATAAAGAGTCCAAACGTGCAGAAAAATTAATAATAGAGGGAGATAAGGCCTTAGAAAAACAACAGTACGATGTTGTAAAGCATGTTGTTTACCAATTACATGCTTTATTACCAGAGCATCTAAGAAATGATAAGAAAGTTAACTTTAATGACCAAGACAAAACAGGACTTAGTTAATCTATTTCTGGTTTTACAAGTTCTTCCATAACTTCTTCTTTCAATGCTAAGTTTTTGTATATGGGAGTGCTATCTATGAAATCTAATTGGGCATTATTTCCTAAAGCTTCTACAATATAATATTTAGTTAATAATTCTCTTTGTTTTTTAGAAGTATACTTAAACATACTTTCGGGGTAACCAGTTTTAAGTTTTACAGTACGTAATCCTGGGAATTTTCCAAAAAAATCTCCTGCATAAAAACGTAAAGTATCTCCGACGGCTATATCTAGCTTTACTTTAGAATTGGATTGATAATATCCTGCTCGTTTATTATTAATACCCCTTTCTGCAAATAGTATTACAGCTTCCTCTCCTATATTATTAAATTTAATAGTTGTTCTAGTAGTGTCCGTAAATTTAGAAAAATCAAACTTATAAGGGTTTTCCCCAATAGATAATCCTATAAACTTCATATCATAGGGCATTTCATCTTGGGAAAGCAATTGTAACGATTTTATAAATTTTTCTTTGTCATTACGTAAGTGTCCTCGTTTTTTTAGTATATCTAAAAACGCTTTAGTATTTACTCCCACTTCTTTTGGAAAATTTGAAGGGTAAACAGGAGTATGTTTATAAGAACTACTAGAAAAATCATTTATCGAAATAAAAAACCTAAAAATAATAGCTATTATAACTATAACACTCCATGTAGAACCAGAACTAGATTTTTTTCCAGAACTTTCATATAAAACCTCAGTATTATTAATTTGAGCCGCTAGTTTTTTTACAAAACGTT
This sequence comes from uncultured Maribacter sp., assembly GCF_947496775.1. Taxonomy (GTDB): domain Bacteria; phylum Bacteroidota; class Bacteroidia; order Flavobacteriales; family Flavobacteriaceae; genus Maribacter_B. Next base: position 95,662 of record NZ_CANMDU010000006.1, read on the forward strand.
TCATTTCAAAATCATCGAAATAAAGCTTTCGCATATGATCAAATACCAACTGTATCTTTTTAAATTCTCTATGTTTATTTTTGGTAGCATTGTAATAATCTACCATGGCATTTATATAAGCAATTTTTTCACTTCTAATGAGCCCTAAAGGGACTGTATTTAACAAATAACAAAAAGTACCGTAGGTCAGTTCTATTTTCTTATCTATTAATTTTCCCTTAGGAGTAATATTTATTATTTCTATTATAATATTTAATTGATTAATAATATAACGATAATAAGTATCTAAAAAATTAGGAGTAAACAACTCCTTGTATTGCATTGCCCTTATAATTACGTCATACTTTTTATTGGCAAAGTCTCGCTTTACCAGCTTCATCATAAAAGTATCAAAATAAGGAGATAAGAATTCAGCTATATTAGGTGTTTTTGCCAATAATTCTTTATCTACACTAAAAGTCTTAATATCGGTTGTATCACCTGTACTTATAAATTCTTTTAATAAGGGGTGTTTCTCAACAAAATAAATAGATTTTTTAGCATCTTCATCTTGTAATTGGGTTAATAATGCATGGAACTGCTGTGGATTATAACCCTCTTTACTATTTCTAAGCTGCTTCGCCTTTAATTTTTTTTCTAATCTGATAATACCCTTAGAATCTAAATTCATTAACTCCTCTAAGGAAATATTTAAGACACTTAATGGTGAAACATACATGAAAAATTACTTAGCTATTTATATTAGAATTACAACGATATATTTTTTGTTTTATGATGATTTATAAAAATACTTTCCTAAATGATAAAAAGTTTACATGTATTACTCCATTTTTGAATTACTCAAACGCCAATTATTTCTAGGTTAAACACCAATTTATGGAACTACTCAACATATAATTTTACATTGTTTAATAATACATTAAGCTCTGTAGATAAATTGTTTCAATGGCAATAAAAGTTGAAATCGAGTTTCATTTTATTTTTAAAGACAATAATATTTATAACTGTTTACTCTTAGACAGAGTTACTACATTTGCCTGAACGGTAAGTTAAGTTTTAATTAATAACTTAATGCGAAATGAAAACAGACATACGCATAACCTATAGAGTTAAGGCAAATTAACTTAGTTATTCTACTAATTCAGAAAGTTCGGTAGAACCAACATTCCCTTTTATTACATCCAAATCGAGTTCATTAAAATTATTCGCTGCTTTCACCAGCAGAGTAGAACCAATTCTTTGAAACAGGTTGCTTGTTTTTAATACAAACTCAGCTTGTTTTTCTATTCTGTAATTTGGAATACCTACTAAGGTTAAATCAGTGGAGGAAGATTCTTGTTCAATAATAGTATAGAAAGGTTTTTGTTCCACAGCATTATTGATAATCTTTATAGAAACATTTACCCTTAAATCCTCTACAAGTGCAGCTATTTTAGATTCAATTATAGATATATCTACATTGTTATTATTTACAAAAAGTACGCGAATATTAGTGTTATTCCATTTAGGAGAAGCAATTATAAAACGCGCTATATTTAACATCATTTCAGCATTTTTACTATCGGTTTCTCGCCACCACAAATCAACGGTACTATAGTTTCCAAATTTTCTTTTTTTATCAAAATCTAAGTAAAGTAAATTATAATCTAAATGCAGTAATGTTTCTGTCATTTTAAAGTACTCTGATGAGTTTTCTAAGCCTTTAGGCCACCCCATCATTATGGTATTAGGTTCTACTCCAGAAAACCCGAAAGTAGAGGCTATATTGGTAATACCGGTATAAATGTTATCCACTTTTATTTGTCTAGCAAAAATCCCTAATTCCTGATAGGTTTCATCTCTAATAGTTTGTTCTGCTTTTTTTAAGGGTTTACTATTTTCTGTATCTAATATAAGTTTAAAATTTGTTACAATTCCCGTTCTTCCAGATACTGTTTTCCCTAATTCTAATAAATAGGATTGGTGATCACTCTTTCCACTAAATAGAATAATATTTGGATTCCAATTGGCATTTTCATCTACCTTGTCATCAATCTTTTTTAAACCTTTATTCACAATATTTTCCCATACACTTCGCCAAACATCATTAGATTGTATTTTAACCTCTTTACGCTGTAAGCCAAAATATAAGAAGCCTATTATAGCAAAAGCTCCTAGCATAGCAACCATATCTAACTTAAACATCACTGCAAAACATGCTATAAACCCTAGAAGGCCTATCCATCTTTTAATCTTAAAAGTGGGCTGAAAATCTGGGTTTGCCCAACTTTCTAAAAAATATGAAATATTTATAAAACCATACGCGGTTAAATAGAACATAGAAACTACACGTGCAATAACATCTAGCTCTCCTATTAATATTCCAGCTTCCGCAATTATAAAAACCAAAAACAGTGCATGTACTGGCTCATTGTTATCTCCACGACCTTTTCCAAAAATTTTTGGGGTTACTTTATCTATCGACATAGCTTGTAATATTCTTGGTCCACCAAGTATTCCTCCTAAAGCAGAAGATAAAGTAGCTCCCCAAATTCCGGCTGCAACAGCAGGAGCAAAGAAGGCTATTTTCATTAAAAAATTATAATCATTTTTAAGAATAGTACTATTTACATTATAGGCAAAAAACATAGCAAGAGTAATGTAAACAACTAACCCTACAGCAATAGCTAATAAAGTACCTACTGGAATAGATTTTTTAGGGTCTTTTAAATCTCCACTCATGGCTATACCAGCAGTAAAGCCAGTAACCGCAGGGAAAAATATTGCAAAAACTACTTCTAAAGATGCTCCCCCATCTGGCGCCAGCATAGCTACAGATGTTGGGGCAAATTCTGGACTTCCTAAAAAAATGGATAATAAGGATATAACTATGGCGGCAAGAATAAAAAATTGTGTTTTTAAAGCAAAAGAGGTGCTTATTAAGGCAAGAGCCGTAAGGCATACCAAAGCAATTGTTCCTGTAATTCTAAAATCATTCACAGACATTCCATACCCAAAGAAAGAATTAAAACTTTCTGCGAAACCAATTAAATACAGGGCTATTGAAAAAGCCGTTCCTACATATAATGCAATCCCAATGGAACCTCCAATAGGAATCCCCATACTCCTAGAAAGCACATAATATATACCTCCGGCACCAATTTTTTTATCCGTAGCTACAGAGGAAACACTTAAACCTGTAGTTATTGCAATAATATGAGCTATTATAATTATAGCTATAGCTCCAATAAGGCCTGCATTACCAACAACCCAACCAAGACGCATATACATAATAACCCCTAAAATAGTTAAGATAGAAGGTGTAAATACTCCTGCAAACGTGCCAAATTTGTTTTTTTCTGCCATTGGTTTTCGTGTTTTTTTAAAAATAATCTCAATGAAAACTTGGCAACAAATATACATGCATTTCTTACAAATTTTGGATGGATTATTACTATCTAAAAATAATTTATAAAGGGTTGTATATTCTGTTTTATTCTAATTATAACCAATCCATAACATTCCCAAGAATAGTGTACTTATCTTTGACAAAATTATTTTTATGATTAAGCGGTTTTCAGAATTAGGAATTAATACCCAATTAGAGCATAGTTTAGATGAATTACAATTCTCTAAACCAACAGACATACAGAAAAAGACTATTCCGCTTATTCTAAATGCAAAGAAAGATATTGTTGCTTTAGCAAAAACAGGAACAGGTAAAACAGCAGCTTTTGGATTACCATTATTACAACTAATAAATATAGATAGTATTAATCTACAAGCTGTAATTTTAGCTCCGACGAGAGAATTGGGACATCAAATTTATACTAACCTTATTTCATATGTACCTAATAATTCTTCTATTTCTATTGCATCTATTTGTGGAGGAACACCTATTAAACCACAAATAGAAAGGTTACAAGAAAAAACACATATGGTTGTGGCTACACCAGGTCGCTTGGTAGATTTAATAAATAGAAAGGCTATAAACTTAAAAAATGTAGATTTTTTAGTTCTAGATGAAGCGGATGAAATGGTAACTAGTTTAAAAGAAGACTTAGATCCTATTGTTACTGAAATTCCAAAAACAAAGAGAACCTTTTTGTTTACAGCAACCATGTCCGGAGCGATTAAACAATTGGTTCAAAATTATTTAACCAAACACCCTACGCATATTGAAGTAGATATGACCACTATGGGGCATAAAGGTATAGACCATCAATACATAGTCGTAGAACCTATTGAAAAGTTAGATGTGTTATTACACTTTTTAAGTACTAAAGAAGGTGAAAGGGGAGTAATTTTCTGTAAAACCAAAGCTGCGGTCAATAAATTAGCAAAAAACTTAGCTATTAATAAGTTTTCTTCTGGTTCTCTTCATGGGAGTTTAACACAAGGAATTAGAGATAGGGTTATGAGGCAATTTAGAGAAGGACAAATAAACATTTTAGTAGCTACAGACTTAGCCTCCCGCGGAATTGATGTAAAAGAAATAACGTACGTAATAAATTATCATTTACCAGATACGTACGATACTTATGTGCATAGAAGTGGCCGTACTGCTAGGGCAGGAGCCAAAGGACTTTCACTGACCATTCTACAAAAAGAAGAAGAGATAGATATTGCTGATTTTGAAAACGAATTGGGCATTGTTTTTCATAAATCTAAAAAGGCAGATGCGCAAAGTATTGAGGAAAACAATAGTCTACTATGGGCTAAAAAGATTTTCAAAACAAAACCAAACAGAGAAGTTTCGGATTCTTTTAAAGGTAAAATAAAAACCATTTTTCATCATCTTACGAAAGAAGAGTTAATAGAAAAAGTGCTAGCAAATCACTTAGAGCAATGCAATAAAGAAACTCCTCTACGCAAAAAAAAGAAATAGATTAATGGCAAATTATATTAAAGCACAGCAAGATATTCTTAAGAAATTACAGATAAATGCTTTGCACGCAATGCAAAAAGAGGCTATTGCCAGTATAGAATCTAATAGAAATACTATTTTGTTATCTCCTACAGGTACGGGGAAAACTTTAGCTTTTCTATTACCTTTAATTAAAACTCTAAATCCGGAAAGCTCAGAGATACAATCATTAATTTTGGTGCCTACTAGAGAATTGGCTATACAGATAGAACAAGTAGCCCGTAATATGGGAACTGGTTTTAAAGTAAATGCAGTTTATGGTGGAAGACCCATGTCTAAAGATAAAATAGAAATAAAACATAAACCTGCAATTCTTATAGGAACTCCAGGTAGAATTTTAGACCATATAAATAGTAAACGTTTTGCCACAACAACAATTAAAACATTGGTTTTAGATGAGTTCGATAAATCATTGGAGATAGGTTTTAAGGAAGAAATGAGTGCTATTTTATCGGAGTTGTCTAGTTTAAATAAGCGAATATTAACGTCTGCTACACAGGGAGTTAAGATTCCTAAATTTGTGCTATTAGATAAGCCAAATATTATAAATTACTTGGATAATAAGAAAAGTTCGCGTTTGGAACTTAAAACGGTAATTTCTCCTGACAAGGATAAATTAGATAGTTTATTAAGTTTAGTGTTCCACTTAGGGAATAAGCCAGGAATAATCTTTTGTAATTTAAAAGATAGTTTAACTGTAGTGAGTTCTTTTCTTGAAACTAATAATATATCTCATGGATGCTTTTCGGGAGGTATGGAACAAAAGGATAGAGAGCGCGCCTTAATAAAATTCCGTAATGGAACTAGTCAAATATTACTTGCTACAGATTTAGCTGCTCGAGGTATAGATATACCAGAACTAAAGTTTATTATTCATTATGAACTTCCATTGCATGCAGAGGAATTTACACATAGAAATGGTAGAACAGCCAGAGTAAATGAAAAAGGAACGGCCTATATTCTACAATGGAAAAATCAAAGTTTACCAGATTTTATTACGGGTGCAGGAGAGGCTAGTATAGCTACGAAAAATAATAGGGAACCACAATTTTGGGAGACTTTATTCATTTCAGGAGGTCGAAAAGACAAAATATCTAAAGGAGATATTGCCGGTCTATTTTTTAAGCAAGGAAGCCTTACTAAAGAACAATTAGGTGTCATTGAACTAAAACAAGATTGTGCTTTTGTTGCTGTACCGAAAACCAGTGCTAATGTTTTAGTAGAAAAATTAAACAATAGTCGTTTAAAAAAGAAAAAAGTACGAATAACTATACTGTAATATGGATGCAAAAGGGTCGATTTATATACAGTAAAATACCTCAGAGTACATCTTAGGGAATTTTGTTTAGATTAAATATTCCCGTAATGTAAAAAACAGTAAGTTTACAAAAACGCATTTACATAAAATTTACACAATAGATAATGTAAGTTTTTATATTTTTTTACTACTTAAATTTCTAATATAAATGCGATTAATAAATATGAAGAATTTTTGCCTGTATATGTTACTTTTTATGGTATTGTTTTCATGCAGTAAAAGTGGTTCTTCTGATGTGGAAAAGAAAGAAGAAAAGGAAGAAGAAAAGGAAGAACTTATTTCTAATTTTGAAGCTAATACACAAAGTGTAACAACCAATGATAGTGTTACTTTTAATGATTTATCTGAAGGTTCTATTGTCTCAAGAGAATGGCTTTTTCCTGGAGGAGAACCTGAAACATCTACTTCCAAATCACCAATTATTACTTATAAAAATACTGGATCGTTTGATGTAAGCTTAAAAGTAAAATCTACAAATGATGAAATTACAGAGGTAAAGAAGAATTTTATTAATGTTACAGTGGAACCTCAAAGTGGTCCAATTCCGGAGGACTATGTACTACGTATTGATTTTAATAATAATGTAGCTGATAAAAGCCCAAACGAGAACCCTACCGAGCCTATTAATCTTATATATACAGCAGATAGATTAGGTATAGAGAATACCGCAGGAGTTTTTTCAGCTGTTTCAGAAAGCTATATTAAAATACCTCATAACAATGCTATAAGCCTAGACAAAGAAATGACCATTTCTTTTTGGTACTATTATCAAGAACAGCAAAACAATTCTTTTTTTACGCTTATAGAAAAAACTAATCCAGATGATGGTGGCCATTCTAGATATGGAATGTGGGTATATAATGGTGGAGTTATTGAAATGTGTATAGAACCAGATACTTGCCCGCAAAGCTTATGTCAAGAATGTTTAGATGCAAGTACACCGCTTCTCGTTAATACTTGGAATCATTTAACAAGTACTTTTGATGGTAGTACTCTTAAGATTTATATTAATGGAAAAGAATCGTCATCGAAAAATGTAAATGCTTCTGGAATTTCACAAACTGAGTACGAATTATTTATAGGTACGGACCCATATAACTCAATTCAGAATTATGTAACAGGCCGTATGGATAATTTAAGATTGTACAATAGAGCGCTTTCAGATGCAGAAATTCAAAGTGTTTATAGAGAGTAACTTTTATAGTAATAAAAAGCAGAACAATAAAAGTATTATTCTGCTTTAGTTTCTAAAATATGATGTTTTTTTAGGCTTACACTATTTACTCGATAATCGAGATTTAAATGCTCTGACGCTTGCGTCGAAATCAATGCTTATTTTCCTTCTAATGCCTGGTGGGCTTGCCCCGAGGTTGTTTACTATAATGGTAAAATTAAAGTATGTAGTTATATTATGGCATCATTTCCTTGTACTCCGGTACTAAGACGTATAGCATCTTCAACATTGTAAATAAATATTTTACCGTCACCTACTTGCCCTTCAGATGCATTATCTTTAATAACATTAATACATTTCTCCAAGTGAGAATCACTAACAACACACATTATCATAACTCTGCTTTGTAGAATCATAGATTGTTCAGTGCCACGATAACGTTCAGAATAACTTTTTTGAAGACCCGTTCCTTTTACAGGAATTACGGTAATGCACGGAATTCCAGCTTCTTTTAAACCGCGTTGTACTGCTTTTAATTTAGATGGCCTTATTATAGCTTCAATTTTTTTCATTTCTACAATTTATATTCTCTTATTTTTTATTCAAAAGTAGTGTATGCTTCCACTCCAAAAGTTACAGCATCTATTCCGGCTCTTTCTTCCGATTTGTTAACTCTAATACCAATAGTTTTCTTCAGTATAGTTATAATAATATATGTTACTATAAATGAAAATACTCCTATTACTAAAACTCCAATTGCTTGAGTTATTAATAAGGCCGAACCACCTCCAAAAAGTAAACCATCTTCCGCCGCGAATAGTCCTACAGCTATGGTTCCAAATAGACCATTTACACCGTGTACAGCAATAGCGCCAACAGGGTCATCGATTTTTACTTTATCAATGTATAAAACAGCCACATCTACCAATATACCTGCTATAAAACCAATAATAATGGCAGAACCAGGTTCTACAATATTGCAGCCAGCGGTAATGGCAACCAAACCTGCTAAAACTCCATTTATGGTCATGGTAATATCTATTTGGCCATATCTAAAATAGGTGTAAAACATGGTAGACATTCCACCTGCAGCCGAGGCTAAAAAAGTGTTGGTAGCAACCACACCTATTAACTCCCAATTACCCACTGCGCCAAGGGTAGATCCTGGGTTGAATCCAAACCAGCCAAACCATAGAATAAACCCTCCTACAGCTGCTAATGGTAAATTATGGCCTGGAATGGCTACAGGATCACCGTTTTTGTCATATTTTCCCATTCGAGGACCAAGTACTATGGCTGCAGCTAAAGCGGCAAAACCTCCCATGGCATGCACGGCCGCTGAGCCTGCAAAATCATTAAACCCTCTTGCGGTTAACCACCCATCTGGATTCCAAACCCAGTTTGCTGCTAAAGGGTACATAAATGCACAAAAAACAACAACAAAAATAGCATACGCCCAAACTTTCATTCTTTCCGCTACTGCGCCCGAAACTATAGATATAGCTGCTATTGCAAAGCCTAATTGAATAAACCAAAATAGTTTATTAGATACGGTTAATCCAAGTCCTAAATCATGAGACATAATTCCAAAATCAAAAGCAAACCAGCCATTACTATTTCCGTACGCTATACCAAAGCCGATGGCATAAAATGCTAATCCACCAAAAACTATATCAATGATGACTTTGGCAATGATACTCATAGTATTTTTTGCTCTTACAAAACCTGCTTCCAAGAGAGCAAATCCTCCTTCCATTAAAAAAATGATTGCTGCACATATAGATACCCAAACGGTATCAATTGCAGAAATAAGTTCTGTTTGTTCTAAGGCTGCAGTAGCAACTCCTTCCATGTAATTATTCTTTAGTTGGTTAGTTAAATAACGAATTATTCAATTTTTATATCGAAAAAAAAGTAATATATAAAAATGAATAGTCAATATTTACGAATTTGCTAAAAAATAACATTTTAGTCCGTTTTTATTTTAAAAGTAGAAATTACAAATAAAGAGAGGGGTTTTTAGTATAGATGCAGTATTTATAAGTTCCGCATTTATATGTAAAGTTTCTAAAAGACATGTATAAAAAACGCCATATTAAAAAAAGGAATTAGTAATATTTGTGTTACCTTTTTAAGGTGTTTGCCTCATTTTTAAAAAAAGCAGATAGACGGAAATTTCCATATTTTATTCCTAAGACCTGATTTTGCATATAGTTTAAACAAGGTAAATTATTTCTTGTATTAAATTTATATACTGCCCAAAGAATTATTTTTTTTAAACAAGAGGGAATATGTATTATTTGGGGATGTTTACCATGGGCATCAAAAGCAATTTTAGCTATTTCTTTTATTGTTAAAATTTCTGGACCTCCTACACATAGGTGATTGTGTTTAATTGTGATAGCTTCTATACATGCTCTTGCTAAGTCCTTTATATCAATTGGATTAAATTTCTCATTACCTTTTCCAAAAAGATATATTCTACCCTTATTAGCCATCATTAAGAAACTATTAAAGTTGCTAAAAGTACCATTGGTACTTATAACGGTATACTCTATTTTTGATTCTTTTAATTTTAATAGAAAAAAGTTTTTTTCCTCTATAATTTTTGGATTATTGTGTAGATAAGAATGAGGAGCTTCTACGTAAACAAACTTTTTTATCCCTGCTTTTTTCATTTCATAGAGCAATTGAATATTTGCTTGATAGTCAGAACAAATATCAAAAATACTTCTATTTTCTCTCACTAAACTTAATGTAGAAATAACCGTATTAATGCCTTCTAGATGTTTCGCTAAAAGATTAGGTTGGTCCGACATTTTTTCAACGACAATTCCGTTGCTCTTAGGAATCTTATGTTTTCCAACTAAATTTCTTGTTAAAACTTTGACTGGTACATTTCGTGCGGCTAGTCTCCTAACTATTACTCCCCCGAGAATGCACTCAGCACCAGTCAATAATACCTTTTGGTTAATATCCTTCATAATTTTGATTCCATAATAGAGTGAGGAAATTCTATTATGGAATCAAAATTATGTGGATAAAAAATAAAAAAGGAACCCAATAGGACACAAATAGCCCAATAAGACATTTGTTATTTACGGAATTCTGAGGGAAGCATGTTATGGCAACTTTCAAAAGCCTTAGAGAACTTACTAACGTTTTCATAACCAAGCTTAGCAGAAATGTCTTTAATTTTTAAATCTCCTTTTTTAACATACAATAGCGCAAGCTCCATTTTATGCTTTTGAAAATATTTAAAAATCGGTGTGCCGAATAATAGTTTAAAGTTCTGTTTTAGCCTAGTAGGAGAAATTTTATATTTCTTAGAAAGAAAATCTATTCCAGGGAATTTTGCATATAAGTTATTCATTAGATAATGTTCAATCTTTTGAATTATTATTCTGTTTTTATGAGTTAACTCATTGGAATTGTAATTTTCCTCTTTCTCTAAAGAATGAAAAAACAAGCTAAAATATTCGTAAGACAGTTTTTTAAGTTCAAAAATATCTGGTCTTCCTGCGTCTTTAAAGCTAGAAATTAACCTACTGATTAATGTTTTGAAATCCTTACTATTATAACTATAATTCAAAAATTGCTTTTTATTGTCTTTTAGCAAATTTTTAAAGGCTGTAGATGTTGTAGACGATTTTAATATATTTTTATTAGCCCAATCCTCGCTAAAATATAGTATGTACATATTTTCGGTAGAATTTTTAAAATGGCAGTTTATAAAATCCGATGCGGGCTTAGAAAAAGAAATTGAGTTATTTTCAATTTTAAAATTATTAATCTCATAAGTGTTATCATTAAGCTTGTTTTCTATATTATTTATAGAAATAAAATAATAATCCGCTGGTAAAAATGCATCATACACAGGTTTATAGGATACATTATTTTTATAAAACATATCGGATAAAAAAATCCATAGACCTTCTTCTAACTCCACATAATAAAATTCTCCTTTTACAAATGGGGTATCGGCATGTAGCATTTGTTTTTCCCTATCTCGTTTCATGAACGGCATTTTAGAGCAACTCTCCACTATTAAAGAAGGAGAGTTAGATAAGTATGATAGATTAAAAAAACCGTTACTATACGTAAAGAAGTATTGTTTAGATAAGTTAAACCAATTGTTTATTCTGTCTAGAACCATAACCACATCATAATGAGATTCAAAAATAGACAATGTAAACATCATTTACAATGGAAAGGGCTAGACTCAAAAAATAGTTTTAATAAAACTAAAATGTGCTAGAATCTTTTCTTTAAAGAAACCAATCAAGAAATAATTTTGAAACCAATTACTTTGCAACATAGAAAAGGAACGCAATACCTGCGGCGTGTTTGGTTAATAATATATCTGTTTTCTGGAGTTTTAGAAATTCTTAAAATCTCTGAAATAATCACGGCTATTGAGAAAGTGCTATAAAAAAACAAAAATATTTTCTGATTGTGTTAAAGAAACTGTCGCAAGTAGAGTTTTAACTCTTGCTTAAAGAAGTGAGAAATCTAGTATAATAGAATTGGCATTCTTAAAAATAAAGATATTACATATACGATAGAGTTAGGTAATAAATGAGCATTTTTCACGTTTAGAAACACTTAAAACCTAACCAAATGAAAAAAACCGTTAATTTTACAGCAAGTTTATTGTTTCTAGCATTTTCCACATTTTTTGTATCATGTGAAAAAGAAGAAAGTAATAATGATTCAAAAGAAGTTACCCAATTACTCCCTATAAAAATTGTAACTCCTGATGATTCTTCTAATTCGGGAAATTTATTAGTTTACGGCCCTGATGGGTATTATACAACCCATAATGAACTTACTTATAACAAAACTATTGAAATAGAGGAAGATTTAAGTTCTTCTGGCACGTATACTTTTGAGATAGAAGATTCTAATCATGGGAAGATAAAAATGTATGCGACCAAAGCCGAGCTTAAAAATTATACATTAGAAAACCCTTATAATCTTTATTTTGAACATTATAAAAATCAAAAAATTGCAGTCTTAAAAGTCAACTCTAATAGACAAGGAAACAATCAAAGAAATTTTATAGATCTAACAGTTACACAAGAAAAATATGGTTCTTTATATCATATTGATTGGGGAGATGGCACAGAGGAAATAGCAGAATCTCCATTGGACATTGAATCTCCTAATGATAGAATAGAGCATCGATACGACTCCCCAGGAGAGTACGAAATAACCTTAAGTACGACAAATACAAAAGAGGTAACAAAACTTAATTTACAAATAACAGGAAATGGTTCGGGAGATAAAATACAATCCTTAGAATTAGAAGAACTCTCTAATTTAACATCATAAAACTTGGGTGATAGTACTATGGAAAGCATAGATGATATCATTAAACAATATCCGGGTTTACAAGAATTAAGTGCCAGGTTTGGGTCTTTAAAATCTATTAATTTATCTAACAATTCTTTATTAAAGCTACTAATTATTAGTGGAGACTATAAAACAGAAATAAAAGGACTTTCTAGTTTACCAGGATTAGAATTCTTAGGTATAACTGGTACTCTAGAAGAATTTAACCCATCACTACATCCTGAACTAGTTAGATTAAGTATAAAGGGGCATAAAATGAATACAATTGATGTTTCTAACAATACAAAACTAACTGCTCTATTCTTACAGAGTAATAACTTAAAAGAAATATCACTTAATTCTAATGTAAATCTAGAAAGCTTATACATTCTAAATAATGATTTAGTAACAATAGATTTATCTAATAACAAAGAAATTGAATACTTAAATTTGTACGCAAATTATATAGAAGAATTAGATATTACGAAACAAGAAAAATTAAAATATTTGGATGTTTCTTCTACTTTTCTAAGAAAACTTACAGCGCCTATTAGTTTAGATTATTTAGAAGAAATACATTTAGAAAAAGCGAGGTTTTTAGATGAGGAAGAATTATTAGATGCCGTTTTTAAAGGCCAAGAAAATAATTCTAAACAAAACGGAAAAATAAAATTCAACGAATTTGCTGTTATTTTAGATAGGCAAATTGTTGAATTACAAAAACTTAAAGAAGAATATTCTTGGAACATTAATATACCCGAATAGGATAAAAGCAGAGCATACCCAAAGAAAGCTATATAATGTAACTTTAACCAGATTTTGAAAAAACTTTAATTATTTTTGCGTTTTTCCAAATCTGGTTAACGACTTTATGAAAGTATTTTGCTCCCTATTCTTATTCTTTTTTGCTATTGTTTGCTCTTTTGGACAAAGTTTAATTCAAGATCCGGGAGGTAAACTTTCTCAACGTTGGCAAATTCAAGATGATACCACCAAGCTTTTTAAAATTGTTCCTTATAAACCAGTTTATTTTTTAGTAGCCAATTACACATCCAATATAAATAAGCAACCTACTAGTAGTAATCCTCTTAATTCGGCCGCTCAATCATATGATTATTTAGATACTGAATTTAAATTTCAAATAAGCTTTAAAGCAAGAGTCGCTAAAAATTTATTCGGTAATAAATTAGGTGGAGATTTATGGGCAGGTTATACACAATCTTCTAGATGGCAACTATATAGCAGCGATATATCTAGACCATTTAGAGAAACTAATTATGAACCCGAAGTAATTTTTGTACTTCCCGTGAAATACTCTTTTTTAGGAGTAAAAGGAGTGTATACAGCAATTGGTATAAATCACCAGAGTAATGGTAAAGCTAATCCTTTATCTAGAAGCTGGAATAGAGTAGTGGCGCAAATAGGGTGGGAGAGCCCTTCTTGGAGTTTTGTTCTTAGTCCATGGTGGCGCATACAAGAAGAAAGTATAGAGGATAATAATCCGAATGTTGAGAATTACATAGGTAGGGCAGAACTATTATCTGCATATGCCAAAGGAAGACATAATATTAGTGTATTATTACGCCATTCTCTACGTGCAGGAAATAACAATAAGGGTAGTGCTAAAATAGATTATGCTGTAAGGGTTTTTGATCTTTTAGAAGTACATGCCCAATTATTCTATGGATACGGAGAAAGCCTTATAGACTATAACCATAAACAAACTACTTTTGGATTAGGAGTTTCCCTTTTGCAATGGAAATAGTATAAGTTATTAATTTGAGTATCCTATACGCTATCTTAAATACAGATTCCTAAACAATAAGACGGAATATACTTATGTTAGATTAACGATAAGAATAATTATGCTGCACAAGATGCTAGCTATAAGTAAATTAAAGCTAGTTTTAGGTTTTAGTTGTGCGAGGATAGCTGCATTATATCCCATGCAAAAAACAATTACTAAAAACAATTGTGTCATCTCGGAAATGGCGACACCTCCTTTTAGTACATACATCGCCGCAATAGAACCTAAACAACTTTGCCCTATTATACCAATGGCTGTATACCCAGTTAAACCTTTCGTATATTCTGCTAAATAATTATTATAAAATTTCATAGTATATCTTTTTAATTTATGAAGAGTCTCTAAAACTACAAATGGCGTTAAATTGACCCATAGCCATTTTTTTAACTGCTTTTTTTGCTCTATCGGCTAATGTGCCTTTGTATAAACTATCTATTGTAGAATGCCATAATCCAATCCATTGCTCAAAATGATAGGGAGCAATGGAATAATTTAAACTTTTGTCTACAATTCGGTGTGCCATGGTTGGGTTCCCCTTAAAACATATGTCTCCCAAAAGAGCCGTTACCCAAAAATCAGTAAGTTTCTCTAGATGTGCTGGCCACTGTTCCTCTTTAATATGACTATTAAAGATGGGGCCTAGTAACTGATTTTTTCTTATACTTTCATAAAAAGTATACACCAAAACACGAATATCTTCCCTATGCTCTATATCTGTTATCATGTATTTTTATGCTATAACATGGTTTACCCGTTCTATTTTGTCTAACACGGAAATAGACAAGCGAATAATGCTTTCTTGTATGCAAGATAAATCGTGAGGTACATTAGCCTCTAAAGCTATCATATCTCCTTTTTTTAATATTCGTTTATTTCCTTCAACACCGAAATGAATCTCTCCTTCAAACATTTCAATAATAATTGGGTAGGGAGCCTTGTGCTCTTTCATTAATTGCCCTTTTTTCATTACTATCCGTACTTCTTTAGTATTGGCCGTTTTTAATAGAACCGAAACAGTAGGTTTATCGTTTTCTTGGTATGTAATATTCTCTAATAATGATGCTGTATTCATAATGCAATTGTTTTATTATTCTCATCTAATTTTTAAAGCTCTATTGTTTCATTTTTTTTAGCATTATTCCCTATCCTAAACAAAGCTTGGTACTTATTTTAAAGACTTTAAGATTTAACCCAGACGCTATAAAACGTATGGCACCGACAAAGGCAAACCATGTAAACTCGGTTATAAGTTGTATTTTCAATATAAATTATAAAAGGGTCTTTTTGTCCGTTATAAAAATAAATATTTTACCTTTTTAAGAAAAAATGCTCCGTATCCATATCTTCAACCAATGTCTTTAAGGTTGTGGTTTCTAGCATACTTCTAAGCTTACTCCTAATCTCAACAAATTTAAAGTGTAAGGGGCAAGGAGAGTTTTCATTACATTCCGATAGTCCCAAACCGCAACCAGTATAAATAGTATCCCCATCTAATACTTTTACTACATCACTTAATTTAATAGATTTCATTTTATCATTTTCTATAACAAAACCACCATAAGGTCCTTTTATAGATTTTATAATGTTATTCCGTGTAAGTTGCTGTAATACCTTAGCAGTGAAGGCTTGTGGTGAATTTATGGCCTCCGATATATGGACTAAACTTACTTTAACCTCCTGCGCACTTTGTTGCGCAATATAAATTATTGCTCTAAGTCCGTATTCGCACGCTTTTGAAAACATAGTCTCTATATTTATGAGACAAATTTATGGCATAATTACATACAAGACAAATTTATCCGTTATAAAAATGAATTTTTGGAAAGACCATAAAAGAAAAAATAGATTTTTACTAGTAATTTTGGCGAATAAAGCCCAACGGTTTTCCAATGGTATGAATCACCAATAGTTTTTTAAATAAATCTATTTTATTGTTCTTAACCACTATACTAGCAACATAACTAAAACTCGTTCATTACTAATTTTTTGGCCTTCATATCCTTTTGCCAACCATCAGGAAAAATACCTGATCCATTAGCCGTAATGGCTTGCATTTGTTGCATAACTTGTTTTTGAATACCCATGGGTAATTCATAAAATGAAGCATCTACTTTTGTATTTCGCTCCGAATCCAAAGTGCCATTTTGATGGCGTATTCCACTCTTTCTGGTTCCTTGAAACACCATAATTTTTATGCGACCATCATCAGTACCATTATTCCCATAGCTACCATATATTAGTATTGGGTCTATTGTGCCATTTCCATCATAATCTTTCAAAGCAAAAAACTTCGTCCAATACGCAATTGAAAATTCTTCTGACACTTCATTAGTTCCAATAAAATCGGTTAAGGTTCTTTTAAGTTCCAATTGTTCATCTTTTAAATCAAAGAAATAAGCTTTTATAGAATCATTATACACATGTTTATTCTCTTTAATAAACGCGGTATTTTCTTTTTTTGCAGCGTTTTCTGTCATCAGAAGTAAATGTTGGCCATTTACATCTTCATAACGATAAGCTCTATAAACCCTAAATGTAATGTTATGCTTCTTTTTTACTTCTAAGGAAAAAATGGTATCGATTTCATTTTTAGAAAGTTGAACGCTATAAAGAGTAGTTTTTTGTCCGTAGGTTATAGCCATTCCAAAAAATAAAAATAGTAGTTTATACATAATTATAATTTGTTTTTAGAGTCTAGTAAGTATTCTTTGTAAATGTATAGCAAATAAATGTTTTATAACGGGCTATATATTGGGAAATATAGCCACGGTTTTCAGGTGTTTTTCGTTACCATTTTGTTCTATTTTTAATAGTATTAGATTCGATTATGGTAAGAATCTGTAGTAGCTGGGTTCCTTAAAGAAGGCTTACTATATGTTAATACAAAGAAGAATAAATCCCGGAATATTAATTCTAGGATAGATTACTAAACTAATAAATAATATACCATATAATAAATTTTAACAAAAACCTCCTTATAATAAGTAGCCAATCGAGAAGAGGAAATAGGAATCTTTACCATTAATGTCTATAACCGAAACAATTGGTGCATTTCGATACGGGTCCGTAATTCCATGAAAATAGCGAAGATTGAAAACGAAAGAATCCATATAATATGCTGATAACCCCAGTTGAGCGAATACATTAATAGAAATTACTTCGTTTCTAGTGTCAAATTCCAAGTAAAAAGGTTCTACCAAAAGCGGGTCAATTCTAAATTCATCACTTATATCATCAACAGGTTTGTATTCATACAATATCGAAACAGAAGGCCCTGCGTTAATTCCTAATTTAAAGTTATCGTTCTCAAAAAAAGAATAATTGTAGAAAGCATTTACAATAGGATTGGTCATACTAAACTTAGCTTCTTTAGGTTCTCCTAACTCATCATCTCGACCAAGAAATGTAACAAAGTTTTTGCTAACACCAATCTCTACTTGCAATTCAGATTTTTCATTAAAGTCAAGTGTATTAATTATACCCAAGTAATATCCAATTCCTGATTTAGAAGAAAGTAAATCGGTCTTAGTAGAATAGTTACTCACACCAGCAACAAAACCAGTTTTGCCATGTTGACAATAACTTAAAGTAGAAATTAAGAGAGCTAAAACAATAATTTTA
Organism: uncultured Maribacter sp.; assembly: GCF_947496775.1. Classification (GTDB taxonomy): domain Bacteria; phylum Bacteroidota; class Bacteroidia; order Flavobacteriales; family Flavobacteriaceae; genus Maribacter_B. The sequence continues at coordinate 113,822 of NZ_CANMDU010000006.1, forward strand.
TTTTTCATACGTAATAGTTAACGAGCATTTTCTGTTACTATTGTTTTAAATAAAAATGTCGAATGAATAAAATATTGTTATTGCTTATTTGCGTTATTTCTCTGAGTTGCGAAATAGAAAATTACAGTTATTTTAAACCAATAATGATTACTAATGAGCCAGAAAGTGTACTTACTAACAGTGTAACACTAGGAGGTAGGGTATTGGGTGAGGGCGGAAAAAAAGTAACAGAGTATGGAATTGTTTGGGGAGAAGAGTTGCCCTTAGATATTAATTTGAATAAGGTTATAGAAGGTTCTAGAATAGGAAGTTTTTCTAAAAACTATAATTTTTTTAAAGCAAACACCACGTATTACTATGCAGCATATGGCATAAACGATGAAGGAGTTTCATATGGCGAAATTTTTGATTTTAAAACCACCGCAGAGCCAAGTTGTACACCGTTAAATGAAAATTATCTTGATTTTTGGGGCTTTCCAAGAAATGTATCTTATGTAAAATCAACAACAAATACTTACTTTGGTTATGGAAATTTGGCTTTTATTTTAGATACGGATAGGGGAGCAAGAATGGAAATAGCATTTAATGAAGTAAATGGGGAACTTCCATTAACGGGAGAATATAATACTGTCAGAGAATTCAATAATCAATCTACCAAATCAAATGGAGAGGTTCGTATTAATATTACTGACTTTAGCTATAACTCAATAGGCGGAGGAGATTCAAATTTAGATCAAAAACTATATATTGAAAATAAAGATGGCGTAATAACATTTATATTTTGTGATTTTGAATTTAGAAGTAATTCTTTTATCAATGGAAAATTTACTTACCTAATAAAATAGAATTGGCTTATTTTAAGTAATACGTCATGTATTTCTAATATAACTGCTGGAATATTCTTTCAACATTTTAAAACTGTAACAAGGAATAGCTTAATCTCCATACAAATACACCAAGGGGACAATACTTTTAAAAAATTCTGTTCTCCTAACTCTTAAATAATATTTACACTGACGAAATTATCATTTCGACAGCTTTTACCAAGCTTTTCATCTTATTTAGAGCATAATTTAAATAAAACATTATGTTTAAAAAGTATAAAGTCCTTAAATGGGGGTTATTGTTTATAACAGCTATAATCATTTTGGTGGTTTCTTTTGGTTTTTGGTTTAAAGGTTTAATACCTCCCTCAAATACAAATGTTGTAAATACGCTTGTAAAAGATTTACCATATATATCAGAAAACAATATACCACATCGAGGAAAAATATTAGCGGTTGTAACAAGTACCAACACTATGGGGAATAGTGACAAAAGCACCGGTTATGAGTTAACCGAATTATCACGTGCATATTATACATTTGTTGCCAATGGTTTTGAAGTAGATGTTGCCAGTCCCCAAGGCGGTAAACCTCCAGTAGTTATTGATGATGAAGACATGGGGCCTTTTGACTATGCTTTCTTGAACGATTCCGTTGCTCAACATAAAACCAGTAATACTATTCCTATTAATGAGGTAGTAGCCGCAGATTATCAGGCCATTTTTTTTGCGGGTGGAAAAGGAGCGATGTTCGATTTTCCTAATAATAAAGCAATACAAGCAATTATAAAAAATTATTATGAAACTAATAAGGTTATAGGAGCGGTTTGTCATGGACCTGCGGCACTAGTAAATGTAACCTTAGATAACGGTAGACCACTATTAGAAAACAGGAAAGTGAGTGGGTTTACAAATAAAGAGGAACTACTTTTAATAAAAGAAGCAAAATCTATATTTCCTTTTCTTTTACAAGATGAAATAATAAATAAAGGAGCTAACTTTAATGAGGGTCATATGTATCTGGAAAAAGTTAGTCACGATAAAAACTTAATAACTGGACAAAATCCCTGGTCAACATGGTTTTTGGCAGAGAGTATGATTAAGCAATTGGGGTATACTCCAAAATATAGGGTAATCACGGATGAAGAAAATGCTGTAACAGTTTTATCAACGTTCCATACAAATGGAAAGAAAAAGGCTAAGAAAATAATTGAGAAGTTAATAATAACGGAAAATAAACCTGTTAATATAACTTTGATAGCAAAACATAGTATCGTTGCCGCGATGAAAGGAGAATTGGGCAATTTTTTTGATTTACTTGAGTTGACTTCCTTTACAGAAAAATGCGAATCTAGACAAAAAAAATAGCTAAATTTGAGAAAAACCGTTAGTGAAATTTCTAGACATACTTTTAGTAATTATTAGTGGAGCAGGACTTCTACATGGAATCGCGTTTGCCGTTTACCTTTGTCTTTTTAAAAAGAAAAAGGTCCTTACAAACTATTTATTGGCGCTAATTTTGATATTCATGGCTTTCCGAATAGGAAAGTCTGTAATGCTAAATTTTGGTACTAATTTGAAGCCCATATTTATTTTCGCGGGATTGGCTTTTTTATTGCTTATTGGCCCACTGTTAAGGTGGTATGTTTTGGCAATGACTAAACCTAGCTATAAGCTGAGTAAAAACTTTTTTCTTGAAATAATTCCCTTTTTGGTTGTTTTTATATTAAGTCTTTTTATTAGAGAAAAATGGTTTGACACTAAAAATGAAATAATTATTGTACTATTTGGTGGTGTTCTTATTGGTATTTATATACATTTTGCCTTTTATATTTTTATGTCTTGGAGAATATTGAAAAACATAAAAAAAGAATATAAAAATTCAGAGCAAACCAAATCGCAAAAAGTAATAATTTATTGGTTAGGTATTTTATTAATTGGCTTTGCGATTATCTGGGTGTCCTATTTTTTTAATATTATTGAAAATACTGTTCCCTATATTACTGGACCAATAATGTATGCAATTGCCGTATACTTTTTAAGTTTTAAAGCGTTTCAATTAAAAGTTACAGATATCGATGGAAATGCATTTGTTAAAAATGATGATTCAGCTGTATTTAGTAAAATGGTTAAGTTAATTGTTGAAAACAAGTTGTACTTGGAGCCATACACATCGCTTTCTAGCGTAAGTAAATTGATTGGAAAAAGCACACAAAAAGTTTCGGAAATTATCAACCAATATGCAAAACAAAATTTTAATGACTTTATAAATTGCTATCGAGTTCAAGAAGCGAAAAAAATGTTATCAGATGAGGACAAAAAAAAATATACAATATCCTCTGTAGCATTTGACTCAGGGTTTAGTAGTTTGTCTTCGTTTAATAGTGCTTTTAAAAAATTTGAAGGACAAACACCTTCCTCATATAGAAAAAAAGTGTTTTTTGAATAACGTATCAATAATTATAAAAGAAATAAAACTTGTATATTTATATTTAGAGTTATTTAACTTTTCAGTCCACAATATTTTTTAGCTTTAACAACTCAAACTTTCAAGGGTAATTCTCCTTGAGATGCGAGAAGTTAATAAATGAAACCAGCTAGCACTAAGAAAAAAGTATTCTCAGCATTATTTGATAAGCACTATCGAAGACTCTTTAACTACGCTTTTAAAGTAGTCAACGATAAAGATATTGCCAGCGGCCTTGTGCAAGAAACATTTATAAAGCTTTGGGAAACTATTGAAAACATCAAAAATGATGAACGAGCAATAGAAGCTTACCTAATTACGGTGTTGAAAAACAAGATTATTGATAATCATAGAAAAAATAAGACTCAAGAAAAACACTACGATTTATATAAACAAAATACAGAGTTTTCGGTTGATATAGACAACAAATGGGAACTGGAGAAAAAAATAGATGGGATTTATAATGCACTGCATCCTAAAACTTCAGAAATATTCAAATTATCTAGAACAAAAGGGCTGACTTATCCAGAAATTGCAGCCTTAAAAAATATTTCTGTTAAAACTGTAGAAGCTCATATTTCTAAGGCTCTTCAAGCATTTAAAAAAGGATTAAAAGACTATTTGTAAAATAAAAATAGGGTGTTACTGGTTGACAAACGTCTTTTAGTAAATACCTAATTATGAAAGACAACATAGTTGAAGATGCTGAAATTTGGGCCTATGTTTCCAAAACCGCAGATAAACCCACTCTAAATAAAATTGAGACTTGGAAAAACGCATCTGATTTTAATGAGCAACGTTTCAATGCCATTGCTAAACTTTACCAGACAACAGCAGAAAATCCATATACAGAAAGTATAAATGTAGAAGATGAAAAAGCTAAATTCTTTGAGACAGTAGCTCCAGCGGTTAAGAAAAATAACAGATTACAAAAGTATTTTAAATACGCAGCAGTGGTCGTGTTGTTCATTTCAATTGCAGGTATTGCTTACCAAAGTTTCTCAAATAACACTGTAGCCATAGCCACAAATTTTGGAGAAGAAAAGAAAGTTGAGCTTACAGATGGTTCAACGGTTTGGTTAAATTCAGGAAGTAGTATTTCATATAAAAAAGATGTACCCAGAACCATCCAATTAAATGGAGAAGCCTTTTTTGAAGTAGCCAAAGACAAGGAGCATCCGTTTACTGTAGAAACACCAGGCCATGTAATTGTAAAAGCTTTGGGCACCAGCTTTAACGTAAAAGCTTATCCAGAAAACAACTATTTAGAAACTACCCTTTTAACAGGTAAGGTAGAGGTGACTTCAGAAAATTATTTTGATGAGAAAATCATCATGATACCCAATGACAATATTAAAATTCTAAAAGCAGATGGCATCCCCGTAAAATCTACCATTCAGAATAAGAAAACTGTGTTGCTATGGAGAGAAAACAAAATCAGATTTGAAAACATGGCATTTAGAGATATTGCTAATGACCTTAATAATCAGTTGAATATTAAACTAGTATTTAAGAATACAACTATTTCCGAGTCTAGATTTACAGCTGTTTTTGATAAATCAACCCCAGCAGAAGACATTTTAGAGGTGTTACAAGACACCAAAAACTTTACGTATAAACTAAATCCAGAAACAAATGAGTGGATGATTAAATAAAAAAAGTGGGAAAATTGCAGCTTTCCCACTATAACTGTCAACAAAACCAATCGCCTAAGATTAGTATTAATTAACAACATTCAAATTTATGAAAATAAAAACAGCTGTTTCATTAAAACGAAAACGCGTTTCAAAAAGAACTATTTTTTTAATGAAATTATCACTAACCATATATCTGGTAGGCTGCTTTCAACTGATGGCAGTTTCCAGTTTTTCTCAAAATAAAATTAGCCTCAAATTAGAGGATGCTTCGCTACAATCTATTCTTAATCAGATAGAAAATCAAACAGATTATAGCTTTGTATATAATAATGATGAAGTAAATGTTGAACAGAAATTCAGTATAAATGTACTTGAAAAAGATATTGCATCTACCATGAATACGTTATTTCAGAATACAGATATAAAGTATAGATTTCGAAAAAACTTGGTGGTGCTTTCCAATCAAAAAACACAAAAAGAAACCTATACCATAAGTGGAATTATTACAGATGCCGAAACAGGCGAAACCCTACTAGGAGCCAATGTTGTAGTAGTTGATAAAAGTATTGGTGCTACCACTAACGAATATGGTTTTTATTCCCTAACTCTTCCGGAAGGAACACACACACTTCAAATATCTTATTTAGGATACGCTTCTTTAGAGGAAACTATAGGTTTAAATGCGAATATTAAAAAGAATTTTGAACTACAACCATCATCTGATACACTGGACGAGGTAATAGTGACTTCAGAAAACAAAAATAAAAGCCAAGTACGCAAAGTATTAACAGGCGTCAATAATTTAAGCGCAGCAGAAATTAAAAAATTACCTGCCTTTTTTGGTGAGCCAGATATTACAAGAGCAATATTAACGCAACCTGGGGTTTCCTCGGTGGGTGAAGGTACTGCTGGATTTAATATTAGAGGAGGGAATATAGACCAAAATCTAGTGCTTTTAGATGAAGCGCCTATGTATATTTCTTCACATTTGTGGGGGCTTTTTTCGGTAGTTAATGCTGATGCTATAAAAGGGATGACGCTTTATAAAGGGGGCATACCAGCCAGATATGGAGGTAGAGCATCATCGGTTCTAGATATTCGCCAAAAAGAAGGAAATACCAAAGCGTTTAAAGGCGAAGGAGGTTTGGGGACACTATTCTCAAGAATTACTTTAGAAGGCCCTATAGTAAAAGAAAAACTAAATTTTCTGATGTCGGGGCGCCGGTCGTATTTCGACATATTTTTCCCGTTGATAGGAGGTGAATTAGAAAATACAAAATTGTCTTTTTATGATTTGAATACCAAGTTAACATGGAACATAAATGACAATAACAAACTATATGTTTCGGGTTATTTTGGAGCAGATGTCATGAAGCTTGAAGAGAGTACTGAGGAAGAAGCAGAAAACTCTGATGGTGCAAGTGGTTCCATTGATTTTAGATGGAAAAGTTCCACTGCTACCGTTCGATGGAATCATATTTTTAATCACAAATTGTTCATGAACTTGTCAGGTATTTATAGCAATTACACCTATAAATTTATTTCAAAAAATGATAACGGAGGTATTATACCTAGTGGGCAAACCTTTGAGTGGGGCTCTGGAGTACAAAACTGGATTGTTAAACCAGATTTCACCTATTATGCTAATCCAAATACAACCATGCGATTTGGAGTGAATGGAACGCTTTACCAATTTAATCCTGCCGAATTATCAAACGTGGGAGATAATTTTACTCCTGAAGATTTAGACAAAGACAAGGGACTTGAAATTGCACCTTACTACGAAATAGAAAAAACATGGGATAAGTTTACTATGAATTTAGGGCTTCGCTATTCATGGTTCGGTAATATAGGTCCAAATTCAGTTGCTACATATCATCCAGATTTTCCGTCAACAGTCAATACCATTACAGATATTAAAACGTATAAAAAAGGAGAGCTGATTAAAAGGTATTCGGGCTTTGAACCACGGGTATCTTTAAAATATGATATAAATGATAGGAAGGCCCTAAAACTAGGCTATAACAGAAACTATCAGTATATACACTTAATGTCTAACACCGCAGCAGCGTTACCATTTGATATTTGGAAGCCATCTGGAGTTCATATAAAACCATTGGAAGTGAATCAGATTTCAGGAGGCTATGCTTATGATACAGAAGATACTACTTATAATTTTTCAGTTGAAGGCTATTACAAAACCTTCACCAATTTTGTGGAGTATAAAGAAGGCGCCGATTTATTTATAAACGAAAATTTAGAAACACAGTTATTACCTGCTGACGGATATGCTTACGGTTTAGAACTTGCAGCCTATAAAAACAAAGGAAGACTTACGGGTAATTTTAATTACACCTATTCTGTTTCCAAACGAAAAACAACTAGTAAATTCAAGGAAGAGAATATAAACAACGGAGCCTATTATCCTTCTAATTACGATAGACCACATTTGCTGAATCTCACTGCGAATTACGATTTAAAAGAAAAATGGAATGTAGGTCTGTTCTTTACATATCAAACTGGTAGACCCACTACGGTGCCTACAGGGCGATTGTCTTTTGATGGAAATCCGTATTTAACTTATTCTAATAGAAATGCATACCGAATTCCTGATACACATAGACTAGATATTTCATTCACCTATACTCCGGAAGGCAACCCAGATACACGATGGCAAAGTAGTTGGAATTTTGGTTTGTATAATGTTTACGGAAGCCCCAATGCCTTTTCGGTATTTTCGACGTTTCATGGAGACCAACTGAAAACCTTTCAATTTTCAGTATTTGGAGCTCCAATCCCTTTTATAACCTACAACTTTAAATTTTAGTTTAAGATGAAATCAATTAAAAATATATCAATAATCATACTTCTCATAACTTTTGTGAGTTGTGTAAAAGAGGTGCCTAATGCTTCTAATTACGAACCTCAAGTATTTATTTCAGGGTTTCTTTTAGATGGGAGCAATTATGTGAATGTAAGAATACAAAGAACGGTTCCTGTAGATGTAACATCTTCAGAATACATACCCAATGCGCAAATAGCAATCTATACTAAAAATTCAAATGGAGAAAACACTTTACTGACTGATGATTTTAATTACTTCAACAGAACATACCGAAGTAACAATATGGTAGTTGCTACCGTTGGGAATACCTATTGGATGGAAATAGAATTAGAAGATGGAACAACCTATACATCTGATGAAGAAATTTTAAAAGAAGAAATCATCATAAAAGATGTAGAAATAACGAACGATTATAACCGCGTTATATTTTCAGATCCGGTAGATGACACCAATTTTTATTTAATCAATTATCGTTTTTATAAAAATGGAAGATTGGCTTTAGAAGTTAATAATCTCACCAATGATGTGCTCTTTAATGGAAACGACAATGCCACTTTTGATTCTACCGAATTTTTTATTGATAACCCAAATGAAGTGCGTGTCACTATTGCCAATTTAAACTTCAATACGTATCAGTTTTATTTTAATCAGTTTGAACAGTTAGAAAGTCAAATAACAAATTCAGGAAGCGAAGATGACCCTAGCCAATTATTCTGGCCGCCGCCAGCTAATTTAACAGGAAATATTATTAATACTTCAGATAACAGCAGAGCACTTGGTTTTTTTGGGATACAGAGTTCAAGTGAGTTTATTAAGAGTTTTTAAGGTGTAGGGATGAAAGCTATAGGTATTAAAACGAATAACTTTTGTTTTTATGTAACTAGCAAATAATCAAATAATTACAAAAGTAATAATGACTTGTTTGTAACAAAATTATCATTTAAACCGTCGTAATAATATCAATCAAAAAATAAGATCAACATGTATTCAAACAAAAAACTAGGAAGATTAGCAGGTTTAATTTTTTTAATTCTAGCCATCACAGGAATTTTTGCAGAATTTTTTGTGAGACAAAAATTATATGTGCCAGGAGACTTGGCAGCAACGTATACAAATATCACAGAAAACCAATGGCTGTTTCGTTTGGGTTTTGTGAGTGACTTATTAATGTCTACTTCTTTTTTCTTTTATGTATTCGTTATGTATACTGTATTTAAAAAGATCAATAAGAATTTATCTTTACTAATGTTGCTTTTAACAGTTATATCTGTGGCTATGTTTTGTCAAAATGCTTTGAATCAATTTGCTGGTTTAAAATTACTTACCACAGATTATTATGTGGGAGCTTTAAATTACGAGCAATTACAAAGTTTGTCAACGTTCTTTACAAATATTCACATGGACGGTTATTTGGTAAATCAAATATTTTATGGCTTATATATGTTTCCATTAGGGTATATGATTTTTAAATCAGGATTGGCACCAAAAGTAATTGGAGTTTTCTTAATGTTGGGGGCTATTGTAGATATTATAGATTTTATTGTGTATTTCTTATATCCAAATATTAATTCTGTGTTTTTACAAAATATTACAATTCCAGCAGATATAGGGGAAATATCCCTTTGTTTATGGCTGCTATTTATGGGATTGAAAAATTATGATGCTATTGAGAATGTATGATTCGCATCAATTCTTTTAGTTAAACATAATATTCAGGGAATATTATATGATTTATAGAAGCCTCTCCAATTAAAGAGGCTTCTATATTGTGGATAATGCAAATGCTATTTAAGCAATATCAATTTAAGTATTTATCGTTTAAAAATAAATGGTGATAGACCATAAATTTATGATGAAAAGCTATAATGGAGATATTATTGTTAGAGCAAAATAGGTTTTACTAAAAGAAAACTTTATTAGGTAAACAATATTTATAAAAAAGGGTTAGAAATAAAATCTAACCCTTTTTTGTTTTACAACTTTCTAAGATTAAACAATCCAAAAAAAGTAATTACAATTGTGATAAAAAATGTTGGAAGCATCAGATAAATCCAACTAAAATTGTACTCTGCTATATAAAATTTAGTATCGTGTTTTTCCCAGTTTACCGAATTTGCAGGTTTCCTATCAAAAATTCGTGGATAAAAATCGAGCCGTAACTGTTCATGAAATTGCGTAAGGGCTTTCAAGAAGCTTAAGTGGCTCACCATATCAGTACCAGCTAAATTATTGAAACTTAATTGAGCATGCATTGTTGGTACAAACAGGGCAACTTTTTCGCTTATAGTATTTCGAAGTATTATTTTTTCCATCATTTCAGCACTGGTTTCCTTAGCTGCTAAATCTCCCATGTGTTGCATTCCATAATACCAAATCCAACTGAACCTATCTTCTGGAACAGGATAATTATTAAATTGAGGATATGCTTCATAAAAACCTGTCATGGTAGCATTTTTTTCTAAATCCCATTTTTCATGATAACCGTCTCGCTGTTCCACCATTGCATCTAAAGCTTCAGGTACTTGGTATTTATTAATTACGTAATTGTTCACCACTGCAGGAAACAAGATGGTAAGTACTACCCAAATTGAAATTAAAGCTAGAGCGTTAAAACTTGAGTTTTTCAATAAAGAAACTGTAAATAGACATAACGCACTCCAAAACAAAAGGTATAAAAGGCTGTGAAAAAATATAGCCCAAAAATTTTGGTTCATAGGTATTTGCAAAATACCAGACGCTAAAAACATAAGAAAAACAAAAATGGCAAAAACAAAAAGAATTCTAACTATTAATTTATTAAATAAAAATTTGCCTTTTTTAGAGGTTTGTGCTGCCAAAATTCGCCAGGTACCCAGTTCCTTTTCTTCAGAGTATAGGTTAAAGGTCATTGCAATTAATACTAATGGAAATAAGTAAATAATAACAAACCCTAAATCTAGGTTTCCAGACATTAACAATGACGGATTTTCAAAATCAGTATCATATTTCTGTCCTTCTAATCCACGAATAGTTACCGCTTGTAATAAAGGATTCACATCACTTTGACCAATAGAAATTGCGCTAATATTGGCTGGTTTTTTCACCAGCGTGAACTTAAGATAATACAATAATAACCCTATATCCTTATCGTTATATTTCAATATTCGCTTAACACTTTCTTTCTGAAACTCTTGAGCAGCGACAATAGTTTTTTCTTGCTTTACCAAATATTGTTTTCCAATTAAAATACTAACAGTACCTACAGTTATTAGTAACACAAGACTTACCAAAAATATCTTCGTTCTAAAAAAAGATTTAAATAACAATTTATACATTTAAATGGCTTTTAGGTTAGTTGACAATCTTAATAGTCCTAAAACTCCTAATACTCCCCATAGAAATAGAGCTAGTATAGAAATTATTTCATTTTTAAACACTTTTGTAGTACTCAAAAAGTTGTATTCGAAAGGAGGAAATTTTTTCCAATAATCTCTGGAAATAGTGTTTGGACCTGCCTTGCCTTTATTCGGAATTAAATCCATTTGTAAACGATTCATTTCTTGAGCTAGTTTAAATCTATAGGCCTCTGCTTTACCTTTAAAATGTAAAAACGATTTAAAATCGGTACCAGATAAAGCCGTAGATAAATTTTTGATAGCTGTGTAAGGGTTTACAAAAGCGGAGTAGCGCTCTAGATTATTTTGTTTACTGTAAACATCATAAAGCTTTTCTTGATGTTCTAGATAAACTTTAGTGCTTAAAGCTTCTCCTTTGGCCATAATGAAGCCACCATAATTAAAAGGAAGATCTGCTACTTTTTCTACATTATTTGCTAAAAGAACTGAATCTTTTATTGCTTTAAAATGTGGATCATCAGGGTTATGACTATCACCTTGCTTAATCAAATCGTGCTCTACAGCAGTTTCCATTTCTATTTTAGAAGGTGTAGGGTATAGGTAATACCCTATTGCTTGTAATGATTTTGGAACAATGATTACAAAAAGTAACCATATTCCCAAAAGTTTTACCAAAGCACCTTTTGCTGTTTTACTAAAGGCTGAAACCAAAATGGTAATAGCTGATAAAATACCGAAAAATAAAATGTAAGAGACCAAAAGTATACTATATCTGAATGGACTCTCTGCTTGCATAACATCGTGAGATTCTATAACCACAAAAAACAATAAAACAATAAATACAGTGAACAGAAATAGCAAGGATAAACTCCAAAGCCCTAGCCATTTTCCAAAAACAATCTCCCTTCTCGTAATACCCTGACCAATTAGTAATTTTAATGTACCATTTTCGCGTTCACGAGCAATAGTTGCAAACCCTAAGTAAAAAATTAATAAAGGAACAATTACCTTTAATAGCATCGCTAGACTTACCTCACCAAAGCGCAACAATCCAGTAGACATACTAGCCTCACTAAAATTAACTGTATTTTGCTTATGGGCTTCCAAGAATACAGCATTACCTACAAAATTTTCCATTCCAAGGTCAAAAACACTAAGTATATGTTTTATCCTAATGGCAAAAGAACCATAATGAGCCATTCTGTGAGGATGTTTATCAGGATTATTTTCCCAACTCTCTTGTACTTCACCTTGAATTGCATCACGGGTATTGTTTTGATCGTGGTAGTTTTCCCAACCACTATAGACCGAAAAACTAAGCAAAAACACCATTAAAATTGAAGCTATGCCCATTACTTTTGACCTAATGGCATCCGTGCAAAGTTGCCGTGCCAACAAATAAATTACATTTTTTCTCATACCTAAAATTTATAGGTTGCGTTTAGCAAGAAATTTCTTGGTGCGCCTGGCCCTAATCTAGAAGGGTTAAGACCACCTAACCAATATGTTTCATCAAACAAATTATTCAATTTAAGTGTCAATTGAATACCTGTGTTATTTGGCCTATAATATACAGCAGCATCAAAAACTGTATACGAAGGTAATAGCACTCTATCTGTAGCATATGTAGGATTGTACCAAGTAAATCTTTCATCTACATATTGAGCACCAAAACCAATACCAATACCCTTCAAGGTATTATTCATAAAGTCATAGCGTCCCCAAAAATTAGCAGTATGCTTTGGAGCTCCTCCGATTGGTTCTCCAATAAACTCTTCTATGGCGTCTTCAACAATTTCAGCATTTGCAAAACCGTAAGATGCAGTAAGGTTAAAATTTGATGATACGTAACCAGAAATATCCATTTCGAACCCTGTACTTTTCTGTTCTCCTCTACTTGTTAGGTTATCTAAATCATAAGTATCACCCAATAAGATATTTTTTTGAGTGATGTTAAAAATAGAGAGATTAGCAAATATTTTTCCGTTTAAGAATTCTCCCTTTGCACCTATTTCTGTTAAGCTACTTTCTAGCGGGTCGAATCTAGCAGGTGAAGCAGCCCAAAAGAAACCTTCAGCCGTTGGTGACAATGAAACGGTATTAGTATGCGGTTGAAATCCTTCTAAATAGGTAGCATATGCGCTTATGTTATTTGTAACTTCATAGGTTAAACCTAGTCTAGGTACAAAAGCATTGGTTTTAAATTCTTCTTCATCGTTTTTATAATTAAAAATATCTGTAAAAGATTCATATCGCAAGTTCAACAAAGCTGAAAATTTGCCGACTTTAAATTGGTTTTGAATATAGAATCCGTTTGAAGTATTCAAATTTGCAGGTATAGATAATTCAGAAAGATTGTAATCACTAACATCTCTAGCACCGTTAAAAGGATTTGTCAAATTAAAAAAAGCTGCAGCTGGTTTTGGTATAGTAACACCATCAACAACTATTTGTTCAAAATTAGCCGCATTACTTGGGTCAAAATTAGACTGACCTCCGCTAACGGTTAAATATCTTCTAGCACGTAAGAATCCAGCTCCTATTTTTCGTTCCCAACGTGTAGCATCGTAACCAACTAATAGTTTATTGGTAACATTACCTTTGTTGATATCATATGTAAAATAGGCACTAAAATTATCCGTTTCCCAATATTGTTGCCGTTCATCATATCGCAATCTTGCTAGGGTAGGAATCACATTACCATCGATATCCACTATGCTACCACCAACTCTATGTTCAGCCAAATCTTCATCCCAAGTTTGTTTCATGAACTGGGCATTGAATTCAAAATTTTTGGTAAACTTTTTATTAAAATTGGCCATAAAGATGAACTCTTTGTTTTTATAATGATCACTTGATGCACCAACATTTCTAGTAATTGGAGTACTATTTAAATCAAATTCGCCATTAAACGCCCCGAATATTGGTTGACCTCTATCTAGGTTACCTTCGGCATCACTGTAAATCATTTCTACATTTAAAGATGTGGTTTCATTGGGAACATAACTTAAAGAAGGCGCAAACAAAATAGCATTATTGTTGACAACATCTCTAAATGAATCCGCTTCTTGAATAGCAGCATTAAAACGATACAACAAAGTCTTTGATTCATTTAAGGGCCCTGTAAAATCTGCTGTTGCTCTTAAGGTTCCAAAACTTCCTGTCGTTAAAGACACTTCACTACGTTTTTCCTTTAACGGTTTTTTAGTTACCATATTTACTGTACCACCTGGGTCTGCACTTGAAAAAGTTACGGAGGATGGACCTTTTATTACCTCAACACGCTCAAGATGAGTGGTAATTGGCTGTAAAAAATAATATTGGCGGGTGCGCATACCATTTAAAACCTGGCCATCATCTGCTTGTGTTATACCTCGAATATTATAGTGATTGTATAAACCAGTAGCGGTAACATTACTTACCGTCTTTACAGCTTCTGGTAATTGAAAAGCCAAACGATCTGCAATTAATTCTTTGGTTACAGAGGTTATAGCTTGTGGCAGCTCTTTATTTTTAATAGCAACTTTAGTTGCGGAAAAAGAATAATCACTATTATAATCGGTTCTTAGTCTCCCAGTGACTTCAACGGATTGTAGTTGTTCTACATTCTCTTCAAGTATAATGGTTCCAAGGTCATAATATTTTGCTTGGTCAAAAGATTTTTGAAACTTTAAAGATTTCATTCCTATGAAATCAATACTTAGTTGATAATTCCCCGTTTTCTCAAGTTCAAAATTAAAATTGCCATCCTCCTGAGTTACGGTGCCACTTTTCTCTTTAGAATTGTCATAAGAATAGGAAACTGTTGCTCCTAAAATAGGTTCTCCTTGATTATCGGTGATTTTTCCTGTAATCGAAATTTGAGCAAATGCAGCATTAACTGCTAACATTGTAAGTATAAATAGTATATAGTTTTTCATTATTTTAAATAGTTTCTAAGTAAAGTTGGTTTAATTCTCCTGCGTTAATATCACTTGCTTTTAATTGTTGCGCCAAAATGCCTTCTTTCATAATACCTATAGTGGTGCCAAGCTCTACAGCATTAAAAATGTCATGCGTGGCCATGAAAATTACTTTTCCCATACCAGCAAGTTCTTTACAAATTTTGGTGAATTCTGCGGTTGCTTTTGGGTCTAATCCAGAGGTGGGTTCATCCATAAAAATAACCTCAGCATTCTTAGCAAGCGCCACGGCAATACCAACTTTTTGTCTCATTCCTTTAGAATAAGCGGATAGTCTTTTATGGTGTGCATCTTCTTGAAGTCCAGTTTTACTAAGAAAACCCTCTAGTTCAGATGTGGAATATTTAAATCCCGCTAAGCGCGTAAAGAAATTTAGATTTTCTATACCGGTAAGATTTCCATATAACTGAACTGTCTCCGGAATGTAAGCTGTAAGTTGGTTGGTATTGTCTTTACCAACTTCTCTATCTGCTATAAAGGCTTGACCTCCATCTTTTTTAAGAAAACCTAAAAAAATGTTTATTGTAGTAGTTTTTCCCGCTCCATTCTGACCTAATAGACAAAATATTTCACCTTTAGAAACTTCAAAGGAAACGTTTTTCAATGCAACTTTTCCATTGTAAGATTTTGCAATGTTCAATGCTTTTAGCATATCTATTTAATTAAATTAATTATAATTGTTTGGTACGCGTATATTTCACCGTAATTGATACAGTGTAGGCGCTATTTTTGACATATAATCACCACTTTAAAAAGGGTGTAGCCCATATTTAAAAGTTATACAAAGTCAGTACAGTATGACTCATTTAAAGAAACGAATCATATTACCTTAAAATAATTTGTGAATAGAGTGTAAGTATCCTACTAACATAGGATTACACTAAAAAAATGGGCTATACGTTTTGGGGAGGAGGTCTTGTACAAAAGTAACTTGATAAATCCCCATTGCTATAAACAATGTTCGAAGCATTATTGGTAACTTTCTGTTCCAGAAAAAAGTATTCTGGTTGCGATAAAACAGCAATTTCTACGTCAAGAAGAGGGATAAAATTAACTGCTGTTGTAATGTGACAGACTTCACAGTGTTGAACATCAGTATGGTCCGCATGATAATGCGTAAGCGCATGTAAGCCCCCAACCTTGAATAAAAGAATCAAGGCTACGTAAAACATAGCTATATGATGTTTCAAATTTTTCATCTGAGAGGGTAAAAGTAAATAATATTATAAATTATCTGGGTGTTTGATATCAAAAAATGCTATAAAAATATTTCACAATCTTAATTGACTGACAATCAATAGCTCTACTGAAAGAGCTCAACTTTGTTTTGTCCCTATATAGAAAATTTATAATAATTTTTTAGAAATAAAAGGGTAGAGGTACGGCAGAAATTAAATTATATTTCTAAAAAATATTCTTCAAAGCTTGAAATAAAATCATTTATGTACGTTTTGTTACGTTGCTCTTTTTTTACAACTAAATAATGTTTTCGCTTCAAACCATTTTTCCCAAGACGTTTAAAGACCAACTCTTTAGATAATTTAAACGAACTTAACTGCCATTTTGGAGCACACATTATACCCATATTTGCTTCAATCATGGATAAGGTGATTTCGGTAAACGGAATTGCAGAAATTTTAATAGGATGTATTTTATATGGTCTTAAAAAATGTTCATATACCGCCACACCCTCTAAAGGAAAGGAGTTTATTAATAAGTGAGTATTCGAAAAATGACTTGCTTCTAAATAATCAAAACCATTAAGTTGATTTTCTTTATGAATAACTGCAAAAATCTCATCTTCAAATACTTTTAAGCTTTCAACTTCTTCATATACCGGAGGCGTTGTTACAATAGCAATATCTATTTCATTTGACAATACTTGCGATATGGTTTGATGTGTAGCACCAAGTGTAATATCTATAGTAATTTCAGGATAAAGGATTCCCATTTTTTGTATAAATGAAGGAATAGAATGAAAAAAAGATTGACATTCAGCACTTAATTTAATGGTTCCTTTTGAGCCTTCTTTTATGTGCTTTATAGCCTTAAAACCTTCATCAATAGAACTAAATAATGTATTGGCCAATTTATATAGCTCTGTACCTTCTTGGGTTAGTTTCCATTTATTTCTAGTTCTCTGAAATACCTTAAAACCTAATCGTTCCTCTAAATCGCGTAATTGATGACTTAAAGCAGATTGCGTTAAAAACAAACGTTCAGAAGAGTTAGCAAGATTACCTTCTTCAGCAATAGTTTTAATAAGTCTAAAATATTTTAACTCCATCAATCAAATATACAACACTATGTAAATCAATGTAGTTGAAAAAAAAACAACTATACCAGTAAAAGGATTCAATTACATTTTAATCAAAACCAACGTCCTACATATAATTTTGATGAAAGTAAATACAATAACTATGAAAACAATAGGATTAATAGGAGGTATGGGTTGGGAGTCCTCCAAGCTATATTATGAACGCATTAATAAAAAAATAAACGAATCGTTAGGCGGTTCCCATTCAGCAAAAACAATAGTGGTATCGGTTGATTTTGCAGAAATAGAAAAGCTAACGTTTAAAAATGACTGGAATGCAATTGGTCAAATAGTAGCAAACTGTGCAAAACAACTTGAAAATGCAGGAGCCGATATGGTGCTTTTGTGTACCAACTTAATTCATATTGTTAGTGATCAGATAAAAAAAAACATTTCAATTCCATTTCTACATATTGCAGATGCTACAGGAGAAGCCATTAAAGCACAGGAGCTAAACAAAATACTGCTATTGGGAACTAAATATACCATGGAGAAAGATTTTTACACTCAGATTTTGAAGGAGTCTTATGGATTAAAGGTTATCATTCCAAACGAAGCAGATAGAAGTGAGATTCATAGGATCATCTACAGTGAGTTGTTAAAAGGACAGTTTACCGAAACTTCTAAACAAAGTGTTATAAAAATTATTGAAAAAGCACAATCGCATGGGGCTGAAGGTGCAATACTGGGATGTACCGAACTACCTATGCTTATTGGAGAAAACAACGTGACAATTCCAACTTTTGACACAGGAGAAATTCATGTTAATACAGCTGTTAAATGGAGTTTGAAGTAAACAATTTTATATATCATAAAAAGTTGAGATGAAATAAACGCAAAACGGAAATCAACAATTTTATAATTTTGCCAAAGCCTCTAATTTTTTAAAAACAACAACTTTGTATGTAGTACTCACAGGAACTTTATTAGTTTCAATTAGCAAATGTGTTTTGGTTGCTTTTGTGACCCTATCTAAATTAGCAATGTATGATTTATGTGAGCGTTGAAAATTCTCAGGCAATAATGTCGTCATATTAACAAGTGTTTCTGTAATCAAATACATTCTGGAGTCTGTAAAGATTTTTAAATAATTTCCAAAGCTCTGAATGTAAAGAATGGATTTAAATGAAATATTAACGGGAATTCCATCATGTTTTATCTGAAGTTCTTCATTGCCTTTCGCTTTGTTAGATTCTGATATTTTTGAAGCTGAAACTTTGTTTATTGCTTTTAAAAAACGTTCAATTTTTATAGGTTTCAATAAATAATCTACAACGCCATAATTATAACTTTCTAATGCATATTCAGAATAGGCCGTAGTTAAAATTACTTTAGGAGGTTTTACCATAGAACGTAAAATCTCCATACCATTAAGTTCAGGCATTTCTATATCTAAAAAAATAAGGTCAACATCATTTTGCTGAATAAAATTGATAAATTCAAGTGGGTTGCCTGTACTTAGTACTATTTCAAAGTTGTCAATTTTTGAACAATAATCTTCTAACACTTTACGAGCTAGTATTTCGTCATCTATGATACCAATTTTAATCATTAACCTACTTTTTGTGTTGAATCTTATAAATCACTAGACAAATTTATAAGAATATCTTTTCCTTTCCTTATCACCCATTTCTAATCCATGGGAATTAGAATATAACAGATTTAAACGCCTTTTTACATTTTCAAGCCCCATTAATTTTCTTTTCGATTCAGTAATCATAGAAGGTTACAAAAATGAAGGATTCTATTTTTTAGAATGGCAGACCTATCTATTGAACGCTTTTCTATAAAGTAATGAAACACTCTAAGGTTTGAAGGGGATAATATAAATTGTCTGTCCAATGCCTGCAATCCAGTCTGCGTCTATTCTTCGTATTTTTTTCGCAGTTCTCGTTTAAGTATTTTGCCTTGTCCACTGATTGGAAATGACGATAAAAATTCAACGGACTTGGGCACTTTATACTTTGCTAATTTTTTGCGGCAAACATCAAGTACTGCCTCTTCAGTTAACTTTGTACCTTGACGTAGTAAAACACAAGCTTTACCCACCTCTTGCCATTGCTCATCTGGAACACCAATAACGGCTACCATGGCAACTTCTGGAATCTTTGAGATTACATTTTCTATTTCAATGGGGTACACATTCTCGCCTCCCGAAATATACATATCTTTTATTCGGTCAACTATATAAAACATACCATCGGAATCTACATAACCGGCATCACCAGTTCTAAACCATCCGTTAACAAATGAAGCCTCTGTAAGTTTAGGCTTGTTCCAATAGCCAGGTGTAAGTCCCGAACTTTTAACTTGAATTTCTCCAGTTTGACCGCTTGCGACAGGGTTGCCGTTGTCATCACCTATTTGAACATCCGTGTACATCAATGCCTTACCGGCAGCCTTTGGATTTTTTCGTGCGGCTTCTGGTGGTTGAAAGATTAGGCCGAATATTTCGGTCATACCATATGATTGTGACAACGCTACTCCTTTTTCATACCAGCGCTCAATAAGTTTCAGATTAGCAGGTGCACCTCCCACACCAATTACCTGTAAGGCAGGAAAAGTAGTGGACTCGAAGTCAGGGTGCTGACTTAGTACAGTTAAATGATAGGGAACACCAAGAGTATGCGTCACACCGATTTTTTCACTACTGAGGTATTTTATAGCAATATCGGCATCCCATCCGCGCATGATGTATAACGTTCCTCCAAAATGAAACAAAGGCGTTGTGAATCCATTAAGTCCTGCCGTATGAAAAAGTGGAGCGTAAGTAAGACAAACCGAATCACTGTTTATTATTGATGCCTGCTGTAATACATTGGTTTGGGTCATGCGATATGTACCAATAACCCCTTTAGGTTCACCAGTTGTCCCAGAGGTATACATTAATGAATTCATATCATCTAAACTAACCGCGGGCATAGTAATCGATGCCGGGCTTTCGGTGATGAGTTGCTCATACGGACTTGTTGCCAGATTCTCTTGACGTTCGAGACTTGGTAATTTGGTGTGCTGCAACAATTCTAAAAATTCCGAATCATAAATCACTACACTAGGTTCTGCTTCTTTGAAAATCTCTGCTATTTCGAAGGCACTTAAACGCCAATTCATAGGCATGAATACTGCTCCTAATTTCCAACAGGCAAACATAAGTTCTATAATGTCACTGCTATTGTTTGCTATTATAGCAATACGATTGTTTTTTTCTATAGTAAACCTGTTTTTCAGGCCACTGGCCAGTCGTTTGGCACGGTCATTCAGTTCGGAATAGGTCAAATGACGCCCGGTGTGTATGTCTACTGTTGCTAAACGCTCACCATCATTGTCAGCAAAGTGTTGTAACCAATCTGAAAAGAGCTCATTATTCACCATAGATTAGTATGTGTCATTAGTTTCACAAATATAAGAAATTAGTGAAAGCGTTCTCATTTAGGTCAGGTTTGTATTAGTAAGTTGTTGTAAAACAATAAGAAAAGGTACTTAGTAGAATATTTGCAATTAACATGGAATGTGCTATACTCTGGAAAAAATATTGTAAATTAAGAAGGTGAAAAAGGCACATAGCAAAAAAATATTCTTTGGTTGGTGGGTACTCGCAGCCCTCTGTTCAATTTATGCAACCGTAAATGGTATTGTCACCCTTTCGTTAAAGCGATTTTATCCCAGTCTTATAGAGACTTTCGGGTGGACTCAGTCAGAGGTGACACAACCTATTTCGATTTTCTATTTTATCATTGCATTTTTAACACCGTTTATTGGTGCTGCACTTGATCGCGGGAATCCAAAACGAATTATACTAGCTGGCGCAACTCTCATTCTTATCGGCTTGGTTGGTATGAGTCAGATGTCTAGTTTAAATCATTTTATGGCTATTTACATAGTCTTTTCATTCGGTGTGGCAGGTGCAGGAATGGCATCTAGCATGTATATCCTTACACGCTGGTTTCGTCGACATCGAGGTAAAGCTGTAGGTATTTTATTGTTAGGAGGTAGTCTTGGCGCGGCCTTTTTCAACAAAGTAACAGGTGATGCGATTGATATGATTGGATGGCAAAACACAACCTTGTTACTGGCAGTCCTCGCTTTTCTGTTTATGATAATTCCTTGGACCTTGGTTAGAACAGACCCCTCGGAAAAAGGTCTATTTCCTGATGGAATAGAAAGGAATTCTGGACATAAGTCAATACAAGACGGGCCGTCACTTGCACAAGCGTTTCGCTCACCTGAACTCTATCTCATTTTTTTGACAACTGCAGCACTTTGGTTTTGTATCATTGGATTTGGCCAGCATCAAGATATTTTCTTTCAAAAAGAACTGGGTTTGAGTTCGAGCAAAGTTACCAATGTAGGTTCAGCCCTTTTTCTATTTGGTGTTGTTGGAAAATTAATATTCGGTTTTTTGAGTGATAGCTTTAACAAAAAGTCAATAATGGCTTGGTCCATTCTTTTGCTAATTATTGGTAACCTAGTTCTTTATATTATAGCCATAAAAACTATCGAATTATCCCCATACTGGTATGCCTTTACTTACGGTATTGCCTATAGTGGTGTATTCACCATGATTCAAATAATGATTGCGGAGCTTTATTCTGGTCCATCTTATGGAAAAATTTTAGGGGTAGTGCTTACTATTGATACGCTTGCCTCGGTTGCTGGTATAGTGGTGCTTGGCAAAATGAGCGATTATTCAGGGTCTTATGTTACTAGTATTCAGTTGATGATAGGGCTTTGCTTAACAGCACTAATTTTATTTCTTTTAGTTCGGGTTAAGAGTCGGTCAACTTTAATAGGTAATAAGAAAGACTAGGTCGATTCCAGGGTAGTGGAAGATCAGGATTTTTTAATACTTAAGTTCGTAGCGTCTATTTTTCTATTAGAGGCAATTGGGTATGTTGATTGGATTTATATTGTATTTAGGGTCAGAGTTATGAATAGTTAAATATAATAGTTAACTTTATTAACTATTATATTGAGAGAAAATTAAACTTTTACTAACACAGCTTTGCAACGTAGGTGAAAATCCCAATATACAAATCCGATAGAGGCGAAAACTATGCCATACAAATTAGATATTGAAACGTTATTGACCAAAACGGAAGATGCATATTCTACAGCTTTAGTCAGCAAAGACTATTGGAATTTTAATAGTGCTTTCGGTGGGTGGTCTGCTGCTATTGCAATCGAGGCCGTAGTTAGTGAGCCAGACTTTCGTGGTGATATAGTACATTTAGACGCTACCATGGTACTCCCTATTAAGGAAGGAATCATTTTCATTTTTACAAAAAAAATCCGTAGCGGTAAAACTACAGATTTCTGGCAGGTTAAAATCTGCAAAGCGAATGAGGAAAACAGCATTTTGTATGAATGTCGTATTACAACATCTTTAGTTCAAACATCCGACATTAATTTTCAGCCTCCTTTTCCTAAGGTGGTTGATCCAGAAGGTGTTAAACCTCAAGATATCACAAGGGGTCCTAGATGGATGCAATTTTATGACCGACGCCCAGTATTGGGAACGGCTTTTAAAAAAAACACTACTCCTTACAGCGCGGTATGGACAAAGGATAAAGAGGGTCGTCCGTTGGATGCAAAGGCCATTGTTTCATTGTGCGATACTTTGGCGCCCCGACCATATTTTATGTCGGATAATATGTTTCCGATAGCAACTTTTAGTTACAGTGTTAGCTTATTTTCAACAGCTAAGGAATTAAACAAAAAAGAATCGGAGTTTGTACTGATAGAAGGGGATAGTCATTGTATTCGAAATGGCACATATCATCAAAATGGACGGGTTTGGTCGCGATTAGGAGTTTTATTGGCTGTTACCAACCAAACGGCCTTCTTTTGGGAGTAAAAATCATGAATTCGTAATTAAGCGAAGATGCTTTTCGATGACCTCAAAGTAAACAACCTCGGGGCAAGCCCACGAGGTATTAGAAGGAAAATTAGCATTGATTTCGACGCAAGCGTCGGAGCATTTAAATCTCGATTATCGAGTAAAAGGAACTACGCTTGTTGAAGAAACCGAACATAGTAAAAATGAATTTTAATACTATGGTATTAACTTGAAATTTATACATACTTGGTGAAAATTTAAAACAAACAATAATGAGAACTATAGAAGAAAGTCGAAAAAAGTTTGATGCCATTCGAAAAGATATGCGGCTACCTATTATTGCCGCCCCAATGTTTTTGGTATCAGGTCCAGAGCTTGTGACGGCTTGTTTATCAAATAAAATTGCCTGTGGTTTCCCTACGTTAAATGCCCGTAAACCTGAAATATTAGATGATTGGTTAGCTAATATTGCATTGGATTCAGGTTTGGCTATTCCAAATATTATTGTTCATCGGAGCAATCCGCGATCACAATCAGATTTAGACCTTATTGTTAAGCATCAACCTCCAATTGTAATTAGTGCTTTAGGCCACCCAGGTCCAGTATTAGAGGCAGTTCACACCTATGGTGGTTTGGTTTTTGCCGATGTTAACTCCATGAAACATGCTCATAAGGCTATTGAAGCGGGCATTGATGGCCTTGTTCTTGTGTGTTCTGGAGCAGGTGGGCATACAGGGCAATTAAGCCCTTTTGCTTTTATTCCTGAAGTTAGAAGAGTCTTTTCAGGACCGATTATTGCTGGCGGTTCTGTTAGTAATGGCTTTGCGATTAGAGCCATGGAACTTTTAGGAGCTGACCTTGTTTCAATGGGAACCCATTTTATTTCGGCGCGTGAAAGCCTTGCTTCCGATGAATACCGTAACATGTTGATAAATAGCTCTGTTGAGGATATCATAGCTTCTCCATTTTTTACTGGTGTACAGGCTAATTATTTACTTCCTTCTATCGAGAAAACAGGAATAACAAAAGAGGAATTGATAAAACCGAGAAGTAATGTGATGATTGATGATGAAAAATCACGCGCTAAAGCCTGGAAAGATATTTGGTCTGCAGGACAGGGGGTAGGCTCCACAAAAGCTATTCTTCCAGTTTCTAAGATTGTTAGTCAATTAGAATTGGAATATAACCTGGCACTAAACGGAAAAATAAAATGAAAGCCTGTATGTCTTTGTAACCTTTTCTATATTGGAAATGTAAAGTGCTAGTATTTAGTTATATATGATGCCTATTTTAATCATTCCCTGTGTTTTGTATAGAATCTTTTAAATCAATAGACAGATTTATACGATATACCTTTTCCTTATCATCCATTTCTAATACATGGGAATTAGGGTATAATAGATTTAAACGTCTTTTTACATTTTCAAGCCCCATTCCTTTTCTTTTCGATTCAGTTAACATGGAGGGTTTTGAGTTAATTACACAAAAGTGGAGGCTGGTGTTTTTAATAGATATAGAGATATCAATAGTACTTTGTTCATTAGTACTTTGAGCACCATGTTTAACCCCATTTTCAACAAACGGAATTAACAGCATTGGAGCAATTCTTAAGTGCAACAAATCACCTTCAATTAAAAATTCAATAGTACAACGTTTACTTAATCTTTTTTCTTCAAGTAATAAATAATTCTCTATAAACTCAAGCTCCTCTCTTAATAAAACAGTGTCTTTTTTAGAGCTCTCTAACTGGTATCGCATTAATTCTGAAAGCTGCATTACAACATCAGGAGTTTCTGGTGATTGCTGCCTGGAAAGCGCATAAATACTATTTAGGGAGTTAAATAAAAAATGGGGATTCACCTGCTCCTTCAGGTAATTAAGCTCCATATCTCTTTGTAACTTATCTTTCTCAGAATTTTCTCTTTGCATAAGTATACTTCTTCTTAAAAAAAAAGCAGCCATACCCGTTCCTGTGGTATAAATAAAAAAGAAAAATGATTTAAAAGTGCCATATCCATCTGTATATCCTTTCAAATAAGAACCAAAAAATATACTTCCAATGAGCAGTATTCCGTATAAAACATATCGTTTCTTATCTAGAAAAAAGGGAATGAGAATAAAATGATTTATCCATATAATTACCATAATAAAAATTGCAAAATTTAATTGCCATTTATAAAAATTATACTGACTATCAAATTTCTCTTTGATGGACCAGACACTCAATATTTCTAGCATAGCAACCAGTAAAAAAGCGCCTACGTTAATGAGTATGGTATTCTTCAAAGACTTTTTAAACATAACTATTTTCAAGATGGGTTTTATTACTAATAAATATAAAGATACTATCTACAAATGCAGCATTCCATAATTTCTTATAAAAGTGGTATATCAATGACGAAACGGTTTTATCATGTAACTGTTCCATACATCCTTTTTATGGTTTTGGACATAGATTATACTATACTTTTATGCAATAACTGAAAATCATGAAAAACAAAACAGGAGGACTACTTTTAATAGTACTAATACTAACCAATGCTGGTTTTGCCCAGCAAAGTAATGGCGTTGCACCTAAGGCTACAACTGCTGAAACCACACTCTCTTTCAGAGATATTCCTGAACTCAAACAGGCTTTTATAGATGCTGCACCAAAAGATAAAAAGGACAATATCGTTGTGGGTGAATTAGGACTTGATGGGGGAGATAAAGCAATGATTGTTAAACTAGCACAAGAAATTGCCGACAATAAACTTGACCCTAATGACAGTTTTCTTATTGCTTACAAAGGCAAACTGCTCTTTGAATCCTATTATAGAAAAGGTCGCATTAATCTACCTCATTTTCAGGCATCAGCAACTAAAGCTTATACTTGTTTAGCACTAGGTAGAGCCATCCAGTTGGGTTATCTGACTATGTCCGATTTAGACAAGCCTTTAATTAGCTTTCTAAAAGACTTGGACCCCACAAAATTTGTCGAAGGCGCAGAAAAAATTACACTGCACAAGGCAATGACGATGCGTTCTGGTATTCGCCTTAGTAAAGAACAACGAAAAGCATTTGAGAAAACGCCTGCCCAATTAAAAGGTCAAAAACAAGTTCAAACTTTTCTTGAACACAGTGCGCCTATTACTTCAGCGTCTCAAAGTTTTTTGTATCAAGACGACCCAAGGTTGGTGATGCAAGTTATTGAAGCTGTGGTACCAGGAACTGCTCAAGATTTTATTAAAAAAGAACTCCTTAACAAAATGGGGATAACAACTTATGGTTGGGAGACTGACGTTAACGGTCTTCCTGTTTCTGCAAGTAGGTCGAGTTTGACATCGCGAAATATGGTCAAATGGGGAATCTTAACTTCGAACAAAGGCAAATGGAAGGGCGAACAGCTGATTCCTGAAGCCTTTATTTCCAAAGCTACCAGTAGAATCCTTGTAACTGGTGATGATGATGTTTATGGTGGAGGTAAAGATGTTTCGAATCAAGGCTACGGTTATTACTGGTGGAGTGCAGATTTAAAATACAAGGATAAAAGCTATTTCAGTGTATCTGCTCAAGGTGGTGGCGGTCAATATATTATTCTAATTGAAGAGTTAGATTTAATGATTGTAGTTACGTCTCATGATAACGATAACAGCACCCTGCAAATAGTAGCAGAGAGAATTTTGCCTGCTTTTGTGGAGTAATAATTGTAAATAATAATAAAATCGTAACAATGAGAAACCTCTGTTTTGTTTTTATATTTCTTATAACAATAAGCAATGTTTTTGCTCAAAAAAGTAATAATGATAATATCAAAAAATCGTTTTTAGAATTACCTCGCATTGAGGTAGTTCCTATAACAGATACTAACACAGATAGGCATTATGAGCTTTATATAAAACTTCCTGAGGGATATTCAGAAAAGAGTAACAAAAAGTACCCTGTGCTATATTTTACGGATGCGATGTGGCATATAGAAATACTTTCAGGTACTACTGAATACCTGTTGGAAGATGCTATTCTGGTTGGAATTTCATGGCAAAAAGATATTGATGAAAACTTAAAAAGGGAAATAGGAGAGCACCTAAGCAGATACAGAGATTACTCCATTAGGAAATCAGATAACAAAGAATATCAGGCTACATATCAGTATGGACAAGCCAATAATCATTTAAGTTTTATTAGAAATGATGTATTTAAATATGTAGAAAATAAATATCAAACCAATGAAAATAACCGTACCTATTTTGGCTATTCCATGGGAGGTGAATTCGGAGCATATATATTACTAACACAACCAGATACGTTTAAAAACTACATTCTCGGCAGTCCATCGCTTCATAATGATATTCTGTTACTTTCGGAACTTAAGTTTAAACACAAAAAGCTAAATGCTAATGTTTTAGTTTCATATGGTGCTTTAGAAAAAGAGTTAGGTGCCAACGCTGAAAAATTCATTAGCATGCTTACATCTAGAAATGATAAGAGCCTGTTGTTGAAGCCTGTAATTATAGGGGGCAGCCATCAAACCGCATTTCCTATGACCGCAGTAAAAAGTATGTATTGGTTATCGGCCTTGATAAAATAATATGGAATTTTAAAGAGTTATTTATAAATAATAAGATAAGCAAACACCTATTATTTGCTCCAAGGTTAGGAGGGGAGTATAATAGGTGTTTTACGCAATCAGACTTTATCTAATATTTATTTATTCCGGTTAATAAATTCGATTACTCTTTCCACAAAAATATCTCTATCACTAACACTTGGACTATGACCAGATTTCTCTAGAACTAATAACTCTTTTTCCAAAGAACCTATATTGTCAAAAGCTTCTTCCGCAAATTTTGGAGGAACAACCATATCATGTTCCCCTGTAATTATTAAAGAAGGTATTGTTATTTCCGAAAGTCTATTGGTATAAGATACATTCTCCCAAAGACCTTGCTTTGTCAATATAGACTGAATACCATTCGTATTCCAAATGGTAGTAAGTAAGTTGTATTTATAAAAAGAATCAAGACCGTCTAAATCATGGGCGGCAATTATTTTATCATCTTGTAATTTTTCTTCAGCTTTAAAAGCTTCGATGTTCATTCTAAAAAAATCTTCTTCATTATAACTTGGTTCCACATTTTGTATTAAGGTATGTACTCCTTCCCAATACTCAATGCTATTTCCTTTTTCAATTTGTGTTGTAGCTACCTGTTTAAAATGCTCTATATATTCAAGATACATACCTTTTGGATCATGAGCACCGTCTAATTCAATCCATCCTAGAAACTCATTTTGGTTTTTTAATAAAGTAGCCGTTCCTAATGTACCTCCCCAACTTCCGCCCATAAGAAAAAAACGAGAATCACTTCCATATTTATGCTTTATAACCTTTACCAAAGCAAGAACATCCTCTACCATTATTTCAATGCTTACATCTGATTCAGAATAATTTCCTTGAGACATACCAGAACCACGCTGGTCAAAATATACCACAGCACAGGTCTGTTCTATATTTTTTTTAAAGGTATCATTACGAAAATTTAGACCCTTACCTCCTGGACCTCCATGCAATGTAATAAGGAAAACTTTTTCCGAACTATTACCATGTATATAAGCTGGCATATCTGCCTTTTTATGACGTACAAATAAAATGTCACTTAGATTGTCAATATCATCATTCTCCTTGGAACAAGAAGAAACATTAATAGCAGTTACTATTACAAGTAATGCTTTTGCTGTGTTAAGAATTATTTTATACATTATTTTTTCTTTTTGAAATTAAAACGATATCCGTATTGTAATGAAATAGATGGTAATGTTCCGGCATTGTATGGCGTTCTGAACATTAGGTTCAAATTAATATATCTTCCTGTTAGTTTTTTTCCTTTTCTTAATTTACCTAAACCGACAGATATAGAAGGAGCATAATAACTTCTACCTGGGAAAGACACTTTATCTACCTGCTCTCCTTTTACTTCGTACGTTTCTGGTAAAAAGGAGCGATAATACCCTAAAGGGTTTAATTCTATACTAATTTGCTTTCCTTTTGTATTGGTTCTTCGCCAGATAAATCCATAATTAGTAAAAACACCCGTATCTGTCTTAGTTGCAAAATTGGTAGTAAAACCAAGGTTTCCATTCCATAAGAATTGATGCGTTATTTTTTTTTGCCCTTTCCTTCGCTCCTTAATTTTGCTATTCTCTTTCCATAAATATTCGGCACCAACACTTAATCCATTATTCCAGAATAAATTTCCAAAATAACCTACTTTAAATTCTGTTTTATCCAAAATTCCATCAGAATTATCCATTTTACTCTGTGCTTGCATATTGAGCATGCCCAAATAAATTATCAAAGCGATTGAAATACTGTTTTTCATTTGTCTTCTTTTTAGATCATTTATTATCCATTAATAGTAAGAGACAAGTGTATTTTGATAAGGTTGCATTTTAGACTAAAACTTTTATAGCAAAGAATTGTTTTAAGTTGTTTGTAGAAGGTAATTCTACATGTATAAAGTACTGTATTACATGTTTTTCCTTTTTCCTTTACATGCAACCATTTAAAATTCTATTTGTCTTTAGAGATGAAATTTTAAATAATATAACAATGAAAAAAGTATTCTTAAAAAAGACAAGAAGTAATTATTATTCTATTCCCTTCATTATTCTAATTACTATTTTATCCATTTTTATAGCATCCTGTTCTAAAAATGACGATCAGCCTCCTGTAGTAATTACTAAAATATCGGAAGACATTAAAGAATTAATTTACTTCCAAGGAGATGAAAAAGCATCTACAGTTTTAATTAATGTGCAAGAAGGTCCAGACACAAAACTAGATGCATCAATAGTAGATTTAATTTTCAATAATACTAATGCCACGGACCTTTTAGTTGCCAATGTACACCAAGCACAAACTCTAGATTCTACTATTGTAAAAGGTAATGATATTACTTTGGAGCAAGCCATTACTTATTCTGCCAAAAGTATAGAAACACTTGATCAAGTACTATCGTATTTCAAAGGCCAAGGCAGAACGGTTTATGTTTTTGGAAATTCTTTTGGAGCTTTTATGACGCAAGAACTCATTGCAAAAAAAGGAATAAATAGTGCAGATAAATATCTAATTATGACTGGTAGGCTAGATATAAATGATGTGATTTGGCAAGCCCTTGCCGAAGGTAATAATGGATATTTTGAAAGTGGTGTAACTCCAATAATAGATGCAGAACTAGTTACAGATATCAAAGAAAAGAACCTTAATAAAATGACTGCAGCATTGGGTAAAAATAGGTATACGCAACTTTTAAATACCATAGAAGACCTATCTAAAGTAACTTATATCTATGGTAAAAATGACCAAGCTGTTGGTAGTCTTACGGCCGAAGAAGTTCAGTTTTTAGAATCTAAAAATGCTACTGTAATTTCTGGCAATGGAGGTCACGGAGAAACGTTTTTTGAATTTGTTGTACAAGGCTTTAAGGATGCCTTTGGAATAGAAATACTACTACAATAAGTTATTTTCCTAGGTATATAATTGAAAGAATAGGTTCAAATTAGTAATGTTGTACTACGTAGCCTACGCTTACGAATATTAATGAAATTTAGGATGTAAAACGGCGAGTGGAACAGAAAAGTTCTATTCGCTGTTTCACTCTATATTAAATTTGTGGTATAATCTTTTACCATTCGTAGTGACCATAATAGTTTCTTATAAATCGTAAACAAAATATAGAATTATAGTTACTTGAATTAAACTTTAGTAGAATTCTGCCAGCGTACCAGCTTTCTGCGTTTTAACTTCAGAAGAATACAAAATGTACTATAATGCTGTGTGTCATGAAACTTTGCTTTGGTGAAACCGTTTTATATATACAAACAGTTATTTCTTTTTTTTCATCTCAAAAGTTTCTTTAAAAATATTATGGAATACGCTTTCCACTAAAACAACGATAAGAGGTAAGTGGTATTTTAATCCATTGTTACCTAAGATGCTATTTTTTGATAATTATTCTAATAAAAACACCTCTATAGCTCACAAAAAAATGTCTCGTTTTATAGGGAAAGCCAATTATATTATAGGTTGATCCTACATTTGCCCTAAGAATAATAGGAACCTGATTTTGTATAAATATCAATGCTAATGAATTTTAAACCTAATTTTTTTAACCCTTTTTTAATATTCGTATTCTTAATTTTTGTTGATTATTTATATCCTCAGGAAATAGATTTAGTAACTTATATTGATTTAGTCAAGAACAATAACATTGATTTAAAACAAGGGGATAAAAAAGCTAAAATTGCTAGAGAAGAATTTAAAATTGCCAAATCCTTAGTTTTACCAAATGCATCAGCAGAGAGTTTTTATCAACGAGATTTTAATAAAAATTTTCTTTTTATCAATGATGAATTTGATGGGAGTACAACTGCATTTAGAACTAATTTTAATAATACAATAGATGCAAGTGTAACTGTTACTCAAACCATTTTCGATCCAACAGTTTTTTCTGCGGTCAAAGTTGCAAAATTAACAGAAGAACTTCACAAATTAGAGAATGAGAATATGTCCAATAAACTTGTTATAGAAGCGTCTAAATTATATTGGAAGGCAGTTTTCATAAAAGAAAGTATAAAAGTTCTTAATGAAAATGCAAAACTAGCCAAAGAACAGGTTGATCAAATTAAAAAGATTGCTAATAAAGGAGTGGTAAGCAAACTACAGTTATATCAAGCAGAAGGCCTGTATAAAAAAACTATTCTTGTATTAAATAATACAAAAAATCAACATTACAATATTCTTAATGAATTAAAAGTATTAGCAAATATTTCAATTACAGAAAATTTGTTCTTAACCGAGAGTCTTGAAAATTTTGAAATTAACGGTATCTCTTCAATGAAAGATATTGTTATTGGAAATCAGCCAGAAATTAAAACCCTTAAAAAAGAGATTGAGATTTCAGAAAAACAAATCAATGCAAATAAGAAATTCTGGTATCCCAAACTAAATATTGTTACTGGTTACAACTATAACGTACAAGACAATGGTTTAAAGTTTGGTAATCATGAAAATAAACTATTTTTTGGGCAGTTAAGAATTACCTTTCCCATATTTTCCGGTGGACGAAATAATGCAGAAATAGTTAAAACAAAAATTGAAAAAGAGGCAGTAGAACTTCATCTTAAAAACAAACAACAAGAGTTTTTGAAGCAGTTGCAAAATGCACAAAACAGTTATAATACAACTATAAATAACATTGCTATTCGTAGGGAAACACTACGACTAAATGAAAAGGAAATCGTAGTATTCAAGAAGCAATTAAGATTAGGTGTTGTTACTCCTATTGAATTTAAGGAGGTACTATTTCGATTAACTCAAAGCAAATTAGACTTATTGAGCGACTATCTAGATTTACATATAGCCCAATTACAAATAAAAAGAATTTTAGGAACTGCGATATAATCTTTAACAAACTTTTCAAAAAAATATAATAATGAAAATAACAACAGTACTAGCTGTAATACTTTCTCTATCCATTTTAGCCTCCTGCGACTCAGATAAAAAACTAGAATCAAAAAAAGAAATCAAAGAAATTGTTGTGAAAACAATGGCTCTTAAGAAAGAAAGATTAAAAGAGGTGAAATCATATTTTGGAACACTTAAATTTTCCATGGCAACTAATTTCGTCGCGCAACAGTCTGGTGTAATTTCTAAATTAAATGTTGTACCTGGACAAAAAGTAAGTAAAGGAGAAACTATCGTTATTTATCCTCCTATAAATCATCAATTACAAATAGATCAAGCTAGAATTCAACTAAACAAGACTGTTAAAGACTATAATCGTCAAAAAGAATTGTATGAAATTGGTGCGGTAACTAAAGTTTCTGTAGAAGATTACAAGGTTCAGCTAGATATTGAAAAAAAAACTATTCAGCAATTACAGGGTATTAACATCGTCATCGCACCATTTAGTGGTATTATAACGCAAGTGCACGTAAATCTGGGACAGGAAGTAGGTATGGACATGCCAATTTTTGCAATAGCCAAAACTGGTAATATTCAAGTAGATTTTTATGTCCTACCTAAAGAAATTTCTGAAATGAAGTTAAAAACGCCGGTTTATTTCATGAAGGATAACAAAAAAATAAACGGTAAAATTACGAAAAAATCTATTCAGTTAGATGAACAAAGACGTGCATACTTGGTAACCGCTACTTTCGATAATAATGACATTCTTTTTGTTGGTGATATCATAGATATTTTTGTGGAAACAGGAAAACCCCAGGAAAGCATCTGGATTCCCATAAGCGCTTATAGAAAACATAGAAATTCATACTATGTGTACGTTTTAGAAGAAAATAGGGCTCAAAAAAAAGATATAATTATTGGCAAGCGAAATGAAGAATTAGTACAAGTAAAGGAGGGCTTAAACGATACCGATCAATTGATTATAGTAGGTATAGATAAATTAAAAGACAATATTTTGGTAAAATCTATACCGCGAAATTAAAGCAACCAAAGAAATGAAAATTACTAAGCTTGCCATAGATAGGCCAATAACAACTACCATGCTATTTCTAGTTTTGGTAATATTTGGTTATTTAACGTATACAAAACTCGCGGTTAATTTATTTCCCGACTTAAAAATCCCCGCAGTAATTATTAATACAGTTCATCTTGGTGCAACTCCTAAAGAAGTTGAAAAAGAAATAACTGATAAAATTGAAAAAGAAGTTGCAACAATAAGTGGATTAAAGGAATTAAAATCTTATTCCATGCCAGATGCTTCACTAATCACTATTGAATTTAATTATGGTGTTAACCCCGATGAAGCATTGAATGAGGTTAAAACAAAACTAGATGTTGTTCTACCCCACTTGCCAAAAGAAGCCGAACGACCTTTAGTATTAAAATATAAACTTTCAGATGCTCCAGTAATTGACTTGGTAGTATCATCTGACAAACTCTCAGGGAGTGAATTATATGATTATGTAGATAGGGTTATAAAAACCAAATTAAATCAATTAGAAGGTGTTTCTAAAATTGATATTAATGGGGGAGAAGAAAGAGAAATAAAGGTGTTCGTTGATAAAAAGGCAATGTACGATATGGGAATGGGAATTCAGGAAATATCAGAATACCTAAAAGCCGTTAATACTAAAATATCCGCAGGAAGTTATGTAAATAAAGAACGAGTTTCTTCTGTTGAAGTTGGGCAAAACTATAAAAGCGTAGAAGATGTTGAAAATAGCTATTTATCAACACCTTTTGGTATTAAAAAAATAACCGACTTCGCAACCATAAAAGACTCTATAAAAACAGTCAAAGAAAAAGCAATTTTTTATGATGCTGTTCATAAAAAACGTTATTCGAACGTTGTAAACATAGGCATAATGAAAACCGCAGATGCGAATGCCGTTATTGTTGCCAAAGGTGCTAAGGAGTTAGTTGCTGAATTACAAAATGAACTTCCCCAAGGTATTTCCCTTAGTATACCGTTTGATACATCTGAATATGTAGAAAGTGCCGTAGACGATGCCTTAATTAATATTGTCTTAGGAATACTAATTACAGGAATTATCCTATTCTTTTTTTTAAATGATATACGTACAACACTGATTGTCAGTATATCAATTCCTGTGTCATTGATGGGGACATTTATAGCTATTAATATGTTTGGAGGATCTCTAAACATGATGACCCTAATGAGCTTTTCGGTTGCTATCGGAGCATTGGTATCCAATTCTATAGTTGTATTAGAAAACATAGTACGCTTACGTAATACCGGCTTAGATATAAAAGAAGCAGCAATACAAGGAACTCAAGAAGTTATGATGGCAGTTATTGCTTCTACGGGAACTAATTTAGTTGTATTCTTACCAATTGCATCTATGACATCTTCAACAGGGGCATTCTTTAAAGAATATGCGCTTACCATTTCAGCAGCAACTATATTTTCGCTGGTAGTGTCTTTTATGCTTACCCCAATGCTAGCAAGTGTCTTGTTAAAGAAAGAGCGAAAGCCAACTAAACTAGCTTTATTGTCTATACGCTTTTTCGAATGGTTAGAAAATGAGTACGAAAAGGCATTACTAAAGTTACTCTCTAAAAAATGGAAGCCATTAGCCTTATTTGGAGTCATGTTTACTTTGTTTATAGGGACTTCACTATTATTGCCTAGTATAGGGTTCGAATTTGAGCCCCAAGAAGATAATGGATATGTTTTTGTACAAATAGAAATGCCATCGGGAACCGCCCTACAACAATCTGAAAACATTATAAAAGGTGTAGAAGATGTAATCAATAGTTTCAGTGGTGTAGCTTCAGTTTTAACTGTTATAGGGCAAAAAAATGACAATACTGTCGGTGAAAATTTTGCTAACACAAAATTGAAATTAGTAAAAAAGGATAAGCGTACTTTTTCTAATATTGAATTTGCATCACAATTAAAAGATAAGTTAAATGATATTCCAGAAATTATTCCATCGGTTTCTACGGTTAGCGCAGAAGATGGAGCTCCTATTCAATTTATGCTCAAATCTAATAATGAGGAAGATTTAAATAAAGCCAATGCTATGGTTTTAAATGAACTTGAGAATATGGATGGATTATTAAATTTTGAATCCAGTCTACGTAAAGGAAACCCACTCATTCATTTTAAACCCAATAATAGACTATTGGCAGAATTAAACCTAACGCCTTTCGATGTCGCTTTATCTATTAGAAACGCTATAAACGGAGTAAAAACTTCTGTTTTAAAAGAAAATGGTAAGGAGTATAATATTACGATTAGTTATCCTAATAATAGGATTAATTCAGTTAGCAAGATTGAACAACTTCCAATTTTTACAGAGAAGGGCATGTATACCGTTGGACAATTGGTTCAAGTTCTTTTTAAAGAATCTCCATCTCAAATTCAACATCATAATAAAGTTTTAACTGTAAATGTTATGGCAGGTTTAGCGCCAGGAGCCTTACAAGGAGATGTACAGATTGCAATTTCTAAGTTAATAGAAAAGATGCAACTTCCGAACTCAGTAAAGTTCTCATGGGTAGGAAACATCAAAGAACTTAATGAAGCTATAACGGATATGCTGATAACTTTTGGCATAGCATTTCTTCTAATGTATATGTTACTAGCATCCTTAGTGGAAAGCTTCTGGCAACCTATAATCATATTTACTACAGTACCTATGGCCATGATTGGTGTCTTCATCTTCATGTACGGCTTCGGATCTACTATGAATATTATGTCATTAATGGCAATTATTACTTTATTAGGTTTGGTAGTAAATGATGATATTTTAATACATGATTATACAGACTATCTGATTCACGATAAAAAAATGGATTTGTATAGTGCTACGGTAACAGCTGGTAAAACCAAAATGAAAACTGTAGTTATGACTACGGTAGCAATCATCTTTGGAATGCTACCGAATGCCCTGGGTATTGGTGATGCTGGTGCAGAATTACGTACCCCAATGGCAATTGTAACCATAGGAGGAATGATTACTTCGACCGTACTAACATTGTTTTTAATTCCATCTATCTTCTATGTTATTAAAACCACAAGAAAAAGAAATTAATTTTCAATTAAACGAAATAAAATGACAAGTTTATTGCAAACCACACTCTATGTTGATAATGTTGAAAAAACGATTAAGTTTTACACAAACATTTTCGGTCTTAAAGAAATATATATATCATCGAAAAAAAATTATGGGGAGCTTTCTCTCAATGGAACAATACTAGCCTTTGCTTCAAATAAATTAGCAAACTATAATTTAAAAAATGGATTTACGCGTAGTAATATTTCAGAAAAACCTTTTGGATTTGAGCTTATGTTCCATACAGAAAATGTTAAAGAAGTTATGCAAAACGCTATCAATGCTGGGGCAAAGGAAGAAGAACCAGTGACGAGAAAACCTTGGATGAGAGAAGTAGGTTATTTAAGAGATGAAAATGGATTTTTAATCGAAGTTTGTTCTTTCGTTAAAAACAATATGTAATTATAGTCCCGATTTCATAGAGGAAGAATATTACATTATTACTGGTCTAAGAAAATCGACATTTATAAAAAATTCTAGGCATAGATAGCTCAATAATATATGTTCTTAAAACTAAAAATTGACTACATGGAGGCTCAAAAATTTATACTTTCAGAAATACAGGTGGATTTATGGATTGAGATAAGAGAATTATCTATAGAACTTTACAATAATATATATAATCCGAGATTCGAAAAATTTAAATTTAACTTTAGTGAATTAGTAGAAGTAACCGAAAACACAAAAGTGGTTAATGGAGAATCTTTTGATCTTTTAATTAATAAAATAACTTCTATTAATTACGAGATTATACATAAACTAGAAATATGCAAAATTGAAAACAGATTTTTTTGTGATAGAAACTTACATATTACATATGCCATTTTAAATAAAATATATAATTATAAATTAAGAGTTAATGGGATGGATTAGTCAGTTGTCAATACCAAGATGACTTAAAAAAGTACGGGAAAGGCCTTAGTTTTTTAAGAAATAATTCAAAACATTAATTTTGCCACATGAGCATTATCGACATAACACCTTTATTGAGCCTAATAATCGGAGTATTGTTAATCGTATTTATACTATCTAAAAGGTCGGGGCTAGGAAATGATAAAAAAATTAGAATTGTTTTAGCTTCAATAGTCTTCTTATATACCTTTACAGCATTTGATTATTACATTACAATAAATAATAATGGTAATACCACTTATTTTGGAGCTTCCTATTTATTTATTCACTTGCTAGGTTTTTTACTATACTACTTTATTGCCTTGTTTACAAATACAACAATAAACCTAAAAAGGGGAGCGCTTGTTGCTATAAGTTATACGATTTTACGCTGGTCATTTTTTTTCCCTTTTATGAAATACAACTCGCTTCAAGAATTTGTGCGCTTTGTTAAGGAATCTAGATACGATATGTGGTTAGAATGGGAGTATATATTCATGAATTTGATTAATGTAGTACTTTTTACTTTTGCATTTTTTCGTTTAAGAACATCTCCATTTGCAATGGATTTAAACCAAAACCAAAGCCTTAAGCATAAGTGGATAAAGCTAATATTAATTGCTTTTGTTTTATTACAATTGGGCATTTTAATAAGTGACGTAGTTAGTAATTTTAAAATAGATAATTATGAAAGCTATGAAGCAAATATGAAATTCGAATCATTGCTTATTTCTATTTTCTTTTTCTTATTTACCTTTTCTATTATGCAATTTCCGGTATTTGCTTTTACCGGGAATTTTGAAGATTTGCCAAAATCTGTAAAAAAGAAATATGCAAAATCCGCATTAACAGATTCTTCAGAACTTTTTAATGAAATTAATGAGCTGGTTAAGAATGAAAAACTCTATTTAGATTTTAATTTAAAGTTAAATTCATTGTCAGAAAGACTTGGGAAATCGGTGCATCATGTTTCTCAAGCCATTAACCAAAATGCACAAATGAACTTTCCCGATTTCATAAATACATTTAGAATAGAAATGGCAAAAAAAAGACTCTTAGAACCCAATCCAGATACAATCTTTGCAATTTATCTCGATGTTGGTTTTAATAGCAAAGCTGCATTTTATTCGGCATTTAAAAAAAACACTTCACTAACCCCAACTGAATTTAAAAATGCTAATAAAAAAATAACATCGGCGTAGTATGTTCAATTCCTTATAAATTAAAACACTTGTATTCTGTACTATATTATAGGGAAGTCCTATTTTAAAATGGTACGCACATATTTTTGATTTGTAAAAACATAAAACTATTGATAATAATATGATAAAAAGTGTTACAACAATTCTATTTCTATTACTAGCAGTAACTACTACTACAGCGCAAACTAAGGACGTATTACTTGGTAAATGGGAAGCGGCTTACGAGGAAAAAGGAGAAAAATTCTATGTAACCTATGAATTTAAAAAAGAAAAAGACAAATTAAAATGTAGGGCTATTTTTATAAAAAATAATAAAGGAGAAAAAGGTAAATATGAATCTTTAACCATGGAAAACATAGTATTAATGAGCGGAAAAGGTAAGGCAACTTATATTTACAATGAGGGTGGGGAAAAATACATATTTAATGCAAAACTCAATTTAAAAAATAAAAACACTTTAAGTATTAAATATACATATTGGGGTTTTTCTGAAACTGAGGTTTGGAAAAGGATAATGTAATTCATTTAACCAGCAATACAATTCTACATCACCTACTATTAGTCTATATACTTGCTCTACACGATTCATATTGGGCTTTTTTATATAGTATTTTTAATCATGCCGTTACTTCTAGAACCTCTTGCAAGAATAGGGGTGCTATTTAGACTTCATACCGGATAGTACTCCTATCTTATATATTTTTAAAAGCGCCAAATATAGAATTTAGGTGTATAAAAAAGAGAATAGATATTCTCAATTGTGACGACAAATATTTAAAAACAATTTTTAATCCTTGTCCGGGTCTAAACCAATACCACCATAAGAATCTACTGTAATACCCTCTTCTAAAGTGCATCTATAATAATAACTACTCCTAGTTAGCGGCATTTCATCTATTTCTAATATTAAATAAGTATCACCATCTGTTGTCTCATAATTTTCAATTATTTGGCATGCCAATGTTTCGTTAGTTTCTCTATTTACAAGAGTGATTGCTATAACCTTACTTGTAGCAATGTAACGATCGAACCAGGTTGTATTATTACTAACAGAACCAGCATTGCTCGTATCGTTAGGAAAGATTATATTCTTTTCAATAACCCTTATTTTTCTTGTTTTTTCAACACCCGTTTCTGATGTAATAGTATAAGTAACGTCCTTACTGAAATCTTGTGGTGTTGAAAGATCTGGAGTAATTGTAGCATAATCGCTTATTAATATACTATCCGGCTTTAAGTTCGTTAAATCTTGATTCTTTAGCGTATGGAAAATATAATCATTATCATCTAAACCAACTCTAAATTCGTCATAGGCACTACTAGCAAGTTGCGAAAAAGACCCATAGGTAGTTAAGGGTAAATAAATTCTTTCAATAAGATTATCTTCGTTTTTTATTATTAAATCATAAGATTTATTTAAACTTGGAATATATAGTTTTTGATTTTTGTTACTTATGTCAATTATATCATTCAATGTAGGAATTGTCTCTTCATTATTTGTCATTTTAATATCTAGGTATGGAAAATAATCAAATCTTTTAAAACCATTCACTGATTTACTCGAGTAATAGATGTATATTTTTTCTTCAAGCTCATCTATTTCTCCATGAAACTTGTCTACACCGGTATTACCATCATCAGATTTCAGAATCATAGTTATTGATTCTAATCCGTTTAAGGTTATTAGTTCAGTCGTATAGTTATTAATAGAAGCGTCTTCTGCTTTCACTACAAAATTAACAGGATTGGTAAAATCGATAGGGATATTTAATTTTGGAAAAACTTCGGACTTTTCAGATGACTTAATTTGTGGTAAAAATCTATTTAATTCTCTAGAAGCTGGTACATATATCTTTATAATATTTCCATCAATCTCCGTGTCAATGCCATCAATAAAAAAATCAATTATTTCTTTAGAATCTGATTTAATCGCTACTGGTTCTGAATCGTCATTAGAACAACTACAAATGAAAAAGATAAAAAATAACAAAAAGTGAATTGGCTTAATCATATTTTTACAATATTATTCAAAAAAAAACGAAATAATAAACAAAAAATTGTTTTAAATATTACGTCTTTATTATAAATATTTAAGGACCACTACGGTTACATTGCTACTTTTTTTTTTAAATCTTTACAAAAGGTAATGGAACACTTATTATGTAACCCTACCTTCCATAGCGAAGTCGTAGAGGGGGAGGGGAGTGGAATGGCAAGTTTTGCTAATTATTGTTCCGGAGTTATTCCTATTAATATTTCTAATATTCTTTTGTAAATTAGATTAAAGTTTTGCATTGAAATTATTTTGTTTTTACTACAATTTGCTTATTATTAGCAGTTTGCACAACTTTTTGTATTTCAATCAAAATGCACTGCGGGTGATAATAGGCCCTTTTTAGATTCAATTAGTTAATAATCCAAGAAATAAATTATGGCTAGAATTTCTCCACTTAGTTTAGATGAATTACCGAAAAACGTGCGTATGGACTTAAAATATGCTGAAGAACTAATGGGCTTTACCCCAAATGATGTTTTAACTATGGCACGTTGGCCTGCGTATTTATCGGCAGTAAAAGCTCTTGTGGATGTTGTCTATGCACCGGGCGAACTAGATATGTCTTTGAAACGTATGGTTGCCACAATTGTCAGCGGCGCCGCTGGCTGTAGATATTGCCAAGCCCATACAGCCCATGGTGCCGTGAAAATGGTTGGTGTAAATGCTGAAAAAATTAAGCATGTATGGGAGTATGCCCATAATCCATTATTTTCAGATGCAGAACGTGCTGCTCTTGATTTAGCTTTTGCTGCAGGAGTACAACCAAATGCGGCAACTGATGTGCATTTCAAAAAACTTGAACAGCATTACAACACTCGCCAAATAATGGAAATAATGGGTATGATTACTGTATTTGGGTTACTCAATCGATGGAATGATACCGTTGCCACCGAACTTGAAAAAATACCTTTAAACTTTGCTACGAAAAACTTACGTAAAGAGGACTGGGAACCAGGACGCCATGTAAATAAAGAGGAATAATATTTAGTATTCCTTTTGTTTTACCCGAAGCTTCGGGAGCTGTACAGCAATTTTATACTTCGACAAGCTCATTACAGGGTTCACCTCTAATTATGGTACAAAGGATATCGCTTAAAAAAGTTTCATGACCCTGTTCTACGATTTAATCAAATCTATAAGCGTTAGGGATATTTTACGCGAGTTTATGAAATAAACTGCGAGTTAAAGCGGCTGGTAGAAGTATAGCTACTTGGTTTCAAATTTGTTACAATCCACCCGTAAATTGGCTTTTACATAATTGCTAACGATATAGTCCTAAAGGCCGATATCTGCAACTATATAAAATAGACCGAAAATGGTCTATCCGCCAACTTACTATGTTTGTACTATAATGTTCCGCGTTATGTAACTTTGCTTGGGTATAAAGCAAAGTATTTGGTACTACACTTTCTTTAAATTTTTCTTCTAAAAAGTTTCTTCTTAAAAGGTAATGGAACACTTATTAACTGACCGACGGTAGGAGGGAAGGCAATGTGTGTGAAATGGTATTTTACTACAAATTTTAATTTATTTCAGAAAAAAGTAACTTATTTCTTGTTAATTTTTTATATATTTAAATACTCCAAAATATTGACTTACTACATTTCTCTTCCCCCACAAAATACCTTTTAATAGGTATTCTATAAAATAAAACCCGAGCATAACTTTATCTATACTAAAACCAATAAATTGTAATCACATGCATACAAAAACTAAAACCATCATTTGTCTCTTTTGTCTTTTATTTTCAGTCGTTAAATTCTATTCACAAGAAGAGAACGAACCATTTTCTTATAAGTTCAAAGGACATATACCAATGTTTAAACTGAACTTGTCCAAAAATGATTTTGAAACTATTAAAGTTGGAAATGACCAAAAACGCAAGGTTTATTTTGGTTATGATCTTCTCTTTAATAAAATAGGTGTGTTTTACGAAAATACCGATACAGGTCAGAAGGTAAAATATTACAAAGTCTCCCCTTTGCGATATAAGTATAGCATTGAGGTTCCATCTTCTGATTATACAAATTACGGGGTAAGTTCTTCGGATGTGGCAACAGGATTTAAAGTTTTTAGAGTAAAGAATAAAGATTTAAAAGATAACTTATCAGATAAGAGAAATACTACCATTCTTAAGAAATCTGATAATGATGTTTCATATGGCGATCATGATAATGTATATCTAATACCCTCAACGGAATTTGATGAATATGAAACAGAAGGGGACATTTATAAAAAATATAGATTAGGTCATTTAGACTTTGACTATGGTGCACAATTATCAGTACCATTTAAATTGAG
Source organism: uncultured Maribacter sp. (assembly GCF_947496775.1). Taxonomy (GTDB): domain Bacteria; phylum Bacteroidota; class Bacteroidia; order Flavobacteriales; family Flavobacteriaceae; genus Maribacter_B. The sequence goes on from NZ_CANMDU010000006.1 coordinate 157,081, forward strand.
ACCTAAGATTAATGATGATAATATGAGAATCACCCCAGAATTTCAGTTGGGGGGGTTTATGAGTCTGAAGACTCGAATTGATCGCAAACGGGGAAGATTCCTTCATTTACCACTTATTACTGCTGGGGTCAGTGGTTTAGGAGTTAATTCAGATAACAAAATAGACGAAAGTACCACGACAGGTGAAGGACTGGTGATGGGAACAACTTTTACAGTTGGGTCAGCCATTGAACTTGGTGATTTTCAAATAGGACTGATGATGGGTTGGGATAAAGCGGGCGGAGAAGTTGGTAAAGATTGGCAATATAACGGGCGTCCTTGGTATTCTTTTGGGATTGGTTTTTCCTTTTTACAACGTTCCAAAAGCAAAGAAGAGCAGAAGAAAAAAGAAAAAAATGATTCTTAAGCGATAAAGTGTATTATTTTAAGGTTTCTAAACAACGATTAAGGTAAATCTCCATAACCGCCTCCTTAAGTCCCATTAAAACATGAGAAATATTTTGTCGCTCAAACTCGGTAAATGTATCTACGGGCAGATAGTGAAACATATAAATTGCACGGTCAATCCAATTCGATAAAGATAGTAGGTTGCCTTCATGATATTCATTCAAATAACCTAGAAAGGGTAATAGGTCTATTGCCTCTAATTCTGTTTTGGTCTGACTTTTGCCTTTCATTGGTCTGTATTATAGATAGAATATTCCGATTATCGGAACAAATATATTGAATATCGGATAATATTTATAATAAAAGTTTAGATTTTCGGAAAAAAGTATCCGAATATTTAACTTTATTATCTTAAAATCAGATAAAAATGACTGAATTAGGATTGTTTCTTGCAAAGAAATCAGTGAATCGTTCTGATGTTGCTAGAAAAACTGGAATCAGTAAAACGAGGTTAAGCGAGTTGTCTAACAATAAAAGGACAAAACTTCGGGCTGATGAATTATACCTTATCTCATTGGCTATTGATGCAGACCCATGCGAAGTTTTTACTGAAATTTGCAAAGGCCTAGAATTAAAAAATGAGTAAAAAGGATTACTAACCCATTTTCTTTATTCTTCTTGGTACCATCTAAAACAAAATAAGAAGCTTGTAATGCGAGTGCTTGACTGATAAGCCCTTTTGCTTTTTTTATAACCTATTTTTAATTTGTTTTGTTTTGTTTCTATGACTTTTAGTTGGATTTTTTAGGTTGTCGAGAAAACTCATAGTATTTGTTTTCTGAGTACTATATAATTCGTTTCTATTAAGTTTAAGCAAATTTTTAAGATAGGCCGAATTTTCTGATTGGCCTTTATAATTATCAATGTAATCTTGAAACAGAGAATTAAAAACACGTTTGTGAACATATTTTTTGCAAGAGAACAGCCAATCATAAGACTTTATTTCTGTACAATAGCTTTGAAGCATTTCCATTTGAACATCAACAGTGTAGTTACTAAAAACGAACCTTACAAATTTTTCAAACGACTTATAGTTGTTTTGATTTGCTAAATGATTTTCAAAAGAATTAAAAATATAAGTCGTTGCGTTATCGAATCTATGAATGCTGTATACGTACCTTTCTAAATCTCCTATATCAAGTTTATTTATTGAATCGTATAATAGTTTCTCATTTTTAGAGTTGACCTTATCAAACCAAGAATTCATTTTAGATATTAATGATGCATAAGAAGTATTTCTGTAGGTAAGAAACATAGAGAGAATAGTATTTGATACAGTTTCTTGCTGAGCAGCTTTTAAGCCTTTCTCCGAAGTACTTTTGAGAAACATCATCATCAGAGTACTAACATAAGTGAACCTCTTATTAGTGCTTAACTTCTGAATTATGGCACTAAAAAAACTCCAACTATTTGGACCAAAATGTGCAACCTCTTTTTGATAAATAGAATCGTTAATAGCTAAACTAAGTTCATTATGTTCTGTTTTTGAGAAAAAGAAAGTGAAGTACTTAGTAATATTCTCATGGGTAGAAAAATCTCCGTCTAAGAACATATACTCCAATACCATTTTAAAAAAGTTAATATACTTCTCTATCTCAATCTTGGACAATGATTGACTGTACTCTTGCTTAAACTTTTGTAATATATTTTCAAGTAATGTTGATTCAATTTTTATTGTATCAATATCGGATTTAGGAATAAGAAAAGTTACTTTATTTACTATGGTATCCAATTCGAATATACCTTTCGACTTAATGCTTTTTAAACTATACTCGGAACTCAATTGTTTAATGTAATAATTGGTGAATTCAGTTATTATTAATGAATCCTTAAGATACTCTTTTTCAATGTATAGGTTGGTTAAAGAAATAAGAGCTTTTTTGGCTTTTATATCTTCAATTTTATCTTCATTTAGTTTTTCCAGCATTTTGTCAATAAATTTCGGGCTAAACAAAGAAGCGATAACCTCAAAATCATCAGAAGAATTAGGGTAAGTGGGTAATAGTTTAGGCTCTTCAATAACTTTTCCTTCAAGATTACTCTGAAGACCAGAAATAAGATTTACATCTGTTTTGAAGATTTCTATAAACTCTCTTATTTTAGAATGTATTCCTTCAATTGTTGTATCTGATTTTATTGAAGTGTTTAAATATTCAAATAATCTATTGTAAGGTACTTTAAATCCAACCTCTTCATAAAACCATTTTGATGTAACACAAAAACCCTTGTAATCTACAATATTGGGAATCAATCCAGAGAATTGGTTATTTGTAAAAACTCTTTTTATGAAAGAATAGTTCCTTAGATTTTCATTTATTTCTTTTCTTACAATATCATAATCTAGTAATCCAATAAGTAACTCTAATACTGGCGGAGCAATTGAATGATAATCTTCAAACTTGTTACTATTGTAGTCGTAAGAGATTTCTATTTGCTCCAATAAAATCTGGGCTTTTCCTTTCTCAATCCCCTTTTCATTATCTACCAACAATAATTCAAAGATTTCATTAAGTTCACCATTTTCAATTAACACTCTTAATTCATCAGGAACATCCTTATCTCTGTCAACATTAAGAATGAAGGGTTCTATATTATTAAAGTGAACATCTCTATTTCTTTTAAAGAATCGCTTTTGGTCTCTAGTTAATTTAAGTTCATTTTTACCCAATTTCATGAGAAAAAATATACCTTTTTGCTTAATTTCATTTCTTAGAGAATTATTAATTTTATTTAAGAAGTTGATATCATCTAATAGCATTCGGTATAAATGATTCCATTCCTGCTTAATTATTAACAGCTTGATTAGAAATTCATCGGCTTGATTATTAAATTCAAGTTTGATATAACTTTCATTAATCTGCCTTATAATCAAATCTCTTTCTGTTTGAAGGTTATTCAGAAATTGTATAATCTTTCTTGGATTCGTTGTGAATTCTTGGCATATTAATCTTATACCGATTTTGGATAAACCAAGCTCGTACTTTCTGTTTAGCCTATTAGTAAAATCAACAAGTTCTTTTGGAGTAAATTTTTTCAATCTTATAATTTGATGAAAAATCTTTCTCAAATATTCATCTGCATCCTCAGTTTCTCCGTTTAAAAAAGAGGTAATTCCATTTTCATCAACAGGAATGATAAAAACTACATTTTCAGTTTCGAGAAAGTTCTTCATTGTAGCCAATGTTTCTTTTAAATTCTCATTATCACACCTGTCAAGGTTATCAATTACTATGACTATCTTTTTATAATCTAATTTTGAGAGCACGAATTTTTTAAACTTAATCATCCAATTATCATCAAACCCGAAAATCTTTCCTATTATAAGTTTAAAAGTTTCTTCAAACCTTTCAGGCTCAATTAGTTTAGACTGTTTTACAGTAAAAGGGATTACTCTGAAAAAATCTTTTGACAAATAAAATAGGAATGAAGCTAGCAATGAGACTAAAACAAGAATGGACTTAGTATCGTTATCTTCTATCTGTGGCAAAACAAACATTCCAACTACAAGCAAAAGAACAATAGCTGATACGCTTAATAGAAAAATTTGTTTTCCATTTATTGGTGTTTTACTTTTTTTAGGGTCTTGAGTTGTAGTCTCTTTATAAACAATGTTATTAATTGCATCTTCATTAAGTATTTTAAAATCAGAATTCAAACTTTTTATAAAACTTCTTCTAAAATCATCATTAGAATACTTCCAAGCATCATACTTGAAATATGCAATTTTTTCCTCTTTGTTGCCTTTATTATAATCAATAATAAAACTTTCAAGAGTGCTTATAATTGTGGATTTACCACTTCCCCAGCCACCAAATAGACCAATATTCTGTTTTCCAAATGAACCCCTGACTACTTCAAATAAAGTTTCAGCGTACGGTTTGGTCCCTAATAAATCTTCATTTTCTTCGTGAGATAAATCGAATTCTTTGTCTTCTATAAATTTGATTGCCATAGGTTTACTTTCAAAAAATGTAAGATAAGTATTAAGATGTATAATTATTATTTTTGTTAAATTACTTTTTAACATGTTATAAACGAGATTTTAAGGTTCTCGGCCTAAGAGAACTTTGGCTAAAACAATAGGGGAGAGGAGCGTTAAGAATTTTAGGAGGCTGGTACTGCGTTTTGTTAATCGATAAAATGCTTCAAAAAGTTCAAAGCGGTCTTAAGAGTTAGAATGGATCCTGAAATTTAGCGACCGACCCGTGATTGTTTCCAAAGTTATCTGTAAGCCTTGATTTTTTTGTTTATTTTTTAATCAAGTAAAAAAGAAAGGACACTTTACAAAGACTTGGTATTATATTTGAGTAAGAATAGAAAACCAAAACTACATGTTAATTTTAAAAAGAATAGTCTTATTGCTTCTGTTTTTCTTAGCAAGTGTAATTTACTCGCAAGAGTATAAAAAAGTAGATACTATTGTTTCAAAGTATCCCAATCGTTTTAATTCACCAACAAAACTTGCAAAACGAATTTCCAATGATTTTAAAACAGAATTACAACAAGCCAGAGCTGTATATTTTTGGATAGCTAATAACGTTTCCTATGACCCAAATGAATCAGGTAAATTTGGTTATGAATATGGAGATTGGAAAGAATATTTAAAAAAAGAAAAGAAACATAATAGTAAACTTTCATCCAGAGTTATTTCTAAAGGAATAGCAGTATGCGAAGGTTATGCAACGCTTTTTACAGAAGTCTGTAATCATTTAAATATTAAATCTAAAGTTATTTCGGGAGCCTCTAGAACAGAAACAAAAGATATTGGTAAACGTTTTTATTCTAGTCATGCATGGAATATTGTAGTTATAGATAAAAAACCATATTTATTAGATGTTACTTGGGGAGCTGGTTCATATAGTACGAAGTTTAAAAAAAATGTCAATGATTTCTATTTTTTAACACCCCCAGAATTATTTATTAATAAACATTATCCAGATAATTACAAAGATGCATTACTAAGCGAGAAAATTAGTAAAGAGAGTTTCTCTAATGCACCTTTATTATACAAACAAATTTTTCCACTTATTTATCCAAATAATGGCATTCTAAAAAAAGAACAAAAAATAATAAAGCTTGCTTTTAAATGTGAACCTGGTTCCTATGCTGTAGATTATAATTTAGATAAGAAACAACATTCATTAATGAATTTTAAATGTATTAATAATAAAATTGAATTTGAGGTTGATATAAGTAATTCAATGCGTGCCCGTGAACTAACAATCTTTTTAGATTACCAAACTGTTGCAAAATTTAGTTTAAAATAATACAACTTATGTAATTACATTATGTAAAATAGCACTTAAAGTAATTGTTGAAACAGAACTAAGTGGTAGCAAGTGCTAAGAATTTTACTCGCAGAGAAAATTTTAGCTCTTGCGGCAAACTGACTAAATGTTTGTGAAAAATTTATTGACGAATAGTTTCTTATAAATCGTGTATTTCAAAATATTCTAAAAGTTTTGCTTTTTTTTTGGCGCTGGCCAAGCGTTGGCCTCCGAAGTTTCGGAGGTGTTTTAAAAGGAACGCCATTTAGCGTTTATTTAAAAAAAGCAATCGAGTCCCGAAGCTTCGGGAGCAGCGGCTATTTTACATAACGACTAATTATAGATACAAATGTTTTATAAACTCTGCGAAGCAAACCGCTTATTAGTTTAATGACCCAAGTTCTACAGTTTATTGTGTGTACAGAACTTTCTGGGATATTTTACATAATATAGAATTATAGCTACTTGGTGTAAACTTTGTTACAATCTACCCGTAAATTGGCTTTTACATAATTGCTAACGATATAGTCCTAAAGGCCGATATCTGCAACTATGTAAAATAGACCGAAAATGGTCTATCCGCCAATTTACTATGTTTGTTCTATAATTTATATTATGTAAAATAGAATATTTATTCTTTTGTTTTCTGCTCTTCCGTATTCCTCCATTGCATATAAATACTGTTTCCTATAACTAGCGTAATTACAAAAGCTATTGCCAGGTTTATATACATAAGAATATCTAAAATAGTATAATTCATTGCGTTCTCGTATTAGTCCGTACTAAAGGTAATTTTAACTACCGGACAACCAATTAAGTTCTGTATAGTTGGTATTAATAAATATATAATTGGTACAAATAGTATTGTTAAAGAAAAATCAAGGATACGTTCTTTTATACCAAATGTTCAGTAAAACGCCGCTTATAATCATAACCATACCTAAAATACTCAAAATAGCATATTTTTCACCAAGAAATCCTATTCCTGCCGCAATGGAGAAAACAACTTCTATATATTTTACGGGTGCTATAATATTGGTTTCCCCTATTTGAAAAGCTTTTGTCATAAAAAGTTGTCCAAAATACCCCAAAACACCAAGACTTAAGAGTAATAAAATGTCTATTCCATGAGGTGTTTTCCAATTAAAAATGGATAAAATTCCCCCAACTACAGCAGCTATGCACATAAAATAATTTACAATTACTACAGGATGTTCCTTATCTCCTATTTTTCTTATCACTATATACACCAATCCACTAGTCGCTGCTGCTGCAATCGCAAAAACTAGCCCAATTATAGAAACGTTCTTATCGAAGCCTTTTAACGCAATAACCCCCATAAAGGATAATAAAAAAAATAGCCATTGCACAGGTTTTACTTTTTCGTTTAAAATAAATAATGCAAAAATTGCAGCGAAAATTGGCGATATATAGCGCAAACCAACTGCCGAACCTACTGGCATATAGTGTATGGCCATAAAAAATAACGACATAGAAGTTACTCCTATTACCCCCCTAAAAACAAGTAATCTTTTATGCGTTCCTAATATAGGTATCTTTCTGTGTATTAGTATGCTAAAGGTAAAAAATAAGGTTCCTAGGGATCTAAAAAATACCAACTCAAACGTGCTATATTCCGTTAAGTATTTTAAAAGAACATTCATACAAGCAAAAGCTACGGTACTTACAACCATATAATAAATAGCTTTCTTTACATCCATTGCCTTACATTTAATACAATCTGGTAAAGATATCACAATCGCAATCGTTAAAGCACAAAACGAATAAAATCTGTTTTCTTTTTTTAAGTATATTTAGCCCTTAAAAAAATAAATTACTATGAAGCGTATCCTATTTTCTTTAGCAATTGTTCTTTTCTTTTCTTGCGGCGACGATGATTCTAAAATTGTAGATTACACAACCCAGAACGAAGAAGAGATTGTTGCTTATATAGCTGCTAACAATTTAAATGCTACCAGAAGCTCTACTGGCTTATATTACGTAATAAATGAACAAGGTACAGGAGATATACCAACTACAAGTTCTAATGTTACCGTAGCCTATAAAGGGTATTTTACGAATGGCTCTGTTTTTGATCAAAGCGATTCTGACGGAATTTCTTTTGGCTTAGACCGAGTAATAAAAGGATGGACAGAAGGTATTACCTATTTTAATGAAGGTGGTAGTGGTATACTATTGGTTCCCTCCCACTTAGGATATGGCAATACTGATAACCGCAGTATTCCTGGTGGCTCGGTATTAATTTTCGACGTTAATTTAATATCTATAAATTAAAAAATTATTTAGCTAAACTTATATAGTCAGATACATCTTGCTCAATTACATGTACGGCTTCTAAATTTTCCTTTACAAGTTGTATTTGAGACTCTATAAAATGTACTGGCTTTTTAAGTGTGTTCATTAGTTTTAAATGGGAGACACTGATTAACTCTAATTTTAACTTTAATTCTTCTAACTGTTGGTATAAGCTATACGTTCTAGGTTCGTAAGAATAAGAGTTTAATTTATTCTTTAGTTGTAATATATTTTTATAACTACGATCAATGCGTACTACTGCATTCTCTATTTGTAAAGTGTTTTTATCTATTTCTTGAGTTTTCTGTTCTAGTAACATATGTGTCTTTTGAAAGGTTAACGAAAGCGCTTTTATTTTATTTTACAAATGTAAGAAAAAACTTTCATCAATGTATTTTCTTAACTAACAGATAACTAGATATTAACCATTTTTTTGCATATACTATGCCATATTACGTAAAATAAGAAGACTATTGTATCGTTATTATTTGTAACTTAAAGAAAAAGTTAAAGGATGAATGTAAATTTTGAATATGACGATGTAAAAGCGAGCAATCGTCTAGAAATAATGGCAGCTGAAAAACTACAAAAACTAGTAGATAAATTTGATTTTATTGTTAGCGCAGATGTTTTTTTTAAAAAGGAAAATACCGCGGACCCTAACACCGGTTTAATTTGTAATATTCGTTTAAGTACACCGGGTTCTACCCTATTTGCTTTAGCGAGTCATGCAAATTTTGAGACCTCTATCGCCGACTCCGTATCCGACTTAAATCGTCAATTAGAAAAAAGAAAGGCTAAATTAAAAATGCGCTATTAGTAGCGCATTTTTTTATTATTACCTAAATTAACATTTAGATTATTTATCCTCATCTAAATTATCTTCGTCTTCAAATTTAGTATCAACAATAGTTGCTTTGGAAAGACGATCAGAAAAAGGACTTTTTCTTAAATCTCTCATTAATCTTTTACGTTTGCGTTCTGAGATATCTAACGTATCTAAAATCTCTTTTTTGCGATAAGTATCAACAATACGTTGCTTTTTTTTCTCTATACGTTCTTCTGCGGGAATAACATACTCTGGCTCAAAAGAAGACATTACCGTATATTTAGTAATTTTTATTTTCTTAATACTCTCCTCCTGCGCTTTCTTTGTTTTACTTTCTACCTCTTTAACTTCTAAAATATCCGTTTCTCCTTCTATCTCTTGGCCTGATACAAAATTTACCCCAACAAAAAATAGAGAAACAACTAAAGCCCCAACTTTAAGTGTTTTCATAACTAATATAATATAGTGTCTTCCTTAAAAATAATAAATTTCCTTTATCAAGTATAATTAAATATAAATAATCGTTTTAAATCGATATTTTCTCGTAGTCTATCGACTAGCTAGATGTTAATCCACGTAACAAAAAAATATTTATCTACATCTTCAAATTTAGTAGATTCTTATCCATGTAAATTAAAAATAAAACAATTTTATAACCACTCATAAACAAGTACATATATAAAGAGTTTTCCATAGAATTATTAACAATACATCTTATATAATAGTAGACCTAGAGGTAAAATCTACTTATCACTAATAGAGTAGCGCTAAGAGAGTAAAAATTAATACGCCACTAGCTCCAACAAAGCCTTTAAAAACCTTTGTTTTGGTAAATAATTATCTTCTAAGGCAGATGCAAAAGGTATAGGAGTATCTAAACTTGCTACTCTTTTTATAGGACCATCTAAATAAGAAAAACAATGCTCCCCTACCAGTGCCGAAATATCACTTGCTATGCCACCGAATAAACTATCTTCTTGTAGTATAATAAGCTTCCCCGTTTTTTTAACAGATTTATAAACCGTTTCTATATCTAAAGGCTGTAACGTACGTAAATCAATTACATCGGCCTTAATAGATGGGTGCTCTCGTAAAGTATCTAATGCCCAATGCACTCCTAAACCATATGAAACTATAGAAACATCGTTCCCGTTTTGTAATACGCTAGCCTTTCCCAAGGGCATAGTATAATAAGATGTAGGTACATTTTGATCAACGTTACGATAAAGTGCTTTATGCTCAAAAAATAAAACTGGATTTGGATCATTAATTGCCGAAGCTAATAGTCCCTTTGCATCAATAGGAAAAGCTGGGTAAACTACTTTTAGTCCTGGCGTTTTTGTAAACCACGCTTCATTGGTTTGGGAATGAAAAGGTCCTGCAGAAACACTTCCTCCACAGGGCATTCGTATAACTACATCTGCATTTTCTTCCCAACGGTAAAAAGACTTGGCTAAATAGTTAACAATAGGATTAAATCCGCTACTGACAAAATCTGCAAATTGCATTTCCACTACGGCTTTGTACCCATTTATAGATAACCCCATTGCCGTAGATACAATTGCCGATTCGCATATAGGGGTATTACGAACACGTTCTTTTCCAAAAGTATCTACAAATCCTTCGGTTACTTTAAAAACACCACCATACTCGGCAATATCTTGCCCCATTAACACCAAATTAGAGTGTTTTTCCATAGATTGTTTCAAAGCCTCAGAAATAGCATCAATTAAACGAACATTTTTTACAATAGCACTTGGAGCAACCTCTACAAAGTTATATTTCTTGAAAACACTATTTTGTTCTACAGCAATATCTGCGCAAATTGGTTCCTCGTCTAAAGCTCTTTTTAAATTAGCATCAATCTCATGTAAAATGTCTTTTTTTATTTCTACCTCTTCTTGTTCTGTTACTACTTTTTCATCTCTAAGGTATGCAGCATAGTTTTCTAAAGGGTCTTTGGCTGCCCAAAAATCTAATTTCTCTTGTGGTACATACTTAGTTCCACTAGCCTCTTCATGCCCTCTAATTCTAAAGGTTTTAAATTCTAAAAGTATAGGTCTAGGGTTTTCTCGCATACTCTTGGTAAGATTTTTTACCGTGGTATAAACTTCTAAAATATTATTACCGTCTATAATATGTGCCTCCATTCCATAACCAATACCTTTATCGGCAATATGTTCGCAATTATACTGTTCATTAATTGGTGTTGATAAACCATAGCCATTATTTTCTACACAAAACAAAACGGGTAAACTCCAAACAGAGGCTACATTTAATGCTTCATGAAAATCTCCTTCACTAGTACCTCCTTCCCCAGTAAAAACTGCAGTTACTTTGAAATCTTTTTTTAAAAGATGCGCCAAAGCAATTCCATCTGCTACTCCCAATTGCGGTCCCAAATGAGATATCATTCCAACAATTTTATGCTCCTGAGTGCCAAAATGAAAACTACGGTCCCTACCATTAGTAAAACCGCTTTTTTTACCTTGCCATTGCGAAAAAAGTCTAAACAAAGGAATTTCTCTAGTGGTAAATACCCCTAAATTTCTATGCATTGGAAGAATATACTCGTCAGACAACATAGCAGAAGTAACTCCGACAGAAATTGCCTCCTGACCAATACCACTAAACCATTTAGATATTTTGCCCTGTCGTAACAAAATCAGCATTTTTTCTTCTATCATCCTAGGAATAAGCATAGCCTTATAAAGTTGTTTTAGAACCTCATTACTTAACTGATATTTAGCGTATTCCATGTTAGATTTTAATGATTTGCCGTGTAAATAATATATAAATGTAACAAAAAGAAAGCGCTGTTACTAGTAAGGTATCCTTTTATATGCTCAATAATTTGTAATTTTGATAGAACTACTAAAATAAAGCTATGAGTACTATACCTAGTGTAGACCTTCAGGAATTTGTATCTGGAGATGCTGCGAAAAAACAAAAATTCACTAAAGAGATTGGAAAAGCTTTTGAGGATATTGGTTTTGTTGCATTAAGTGGTCATTTTCTTTCTGAGGATTTAGTAAAAAATTTATATAAGGAGATTAAAAACTTTTTTAATCAAGACCAAGCTATAAAGGACTCCTATGAAATTGAAGGTATAGGCGGACAGAGGGGATATACTTCGTTTGGAAAAGAACACGCTAAAGGACGTAAAGAAGGAGATTTAAAGGAATTTTGGCATTTTGGTCAATATGTAGAGAACGACGCCAAATTAGAAGCCGAATACCCCAATAATGTTATTGTGAAAGAGCTTCCTCAGTTTAATGTTATTGGAGAAGAAACCTATAAAATGCTGGAAAAAACAGCTAAATATGTACTTAGAGCTTTAGCCCTACATCTTGATTTAGAAGAAAATTATTTTGATGCGTATATAAAAAATGGAAATTCTATTTTAAGACCCATTCACTATCCTCCTATTACATCGGAACCGAAAAATGCAGTTAGGGCTGCGGCGCATGGAGATATTAATCTTATTACTCTTCTCATGGGAGCACACGGCAAAGGCTTACAAGTACAAAACCATGAAGGAGAATGGGTAGATGCGATTGCTAGACCTGATCAGTTAATGATTAATGTTGGTGATATGCTTTCTAGATTAACGAATAACAAGTTAAAATCTACTATACATCAAGTTGTAAATCCGCCTAAAGAGCTATGGGGCACCTCTAGATACTCCATTCCATTCTTTATGCATCCTATAAGTGAAATGTCTTTAAATTGTTTACCTAATTGTATTAGTGACAAAAATCCAAAACAATTTGAAGATATAACTGCCGGTGCTTTTTTACATGAAAGACTTATTGAATTAGGACTAATTAAAGGATAATATGGACTTACAAGACCAATTAAAAAACCTTTTTCCGGAACATACACCTTCGGAGGAACCCATAAAAGAAGAAAAAAATGCAATTTGGATGCAAGACGATCCTATTATTTGCAAGTATGAAAAAAGAAAAGGAAAGCCTATAACTATATTAGAAGGGTATACTGGTGCTGATGCTGATTTTAAAGAATTAGCCAAAGAACTAAAGAAAAAACTTAGCGTTGGTGGTAGTTTCAAAGAAGATAAAATTATTATCCAAGGAGATTATAGAGATAAAATAATGACACTTTTACAAGAAAAAGGGTTCAAAGTAAAACGTGTAGGTGGATAAGACCAACTATAAGAGATGACGTAAGTTTGTTTTGGTTGCGTATTTTCTGTTAAAAATTTTTTATTGTTTTATATTAAGTGTTACTTTTATGTACTTACAACCTAAACCACACTGAAAATGAGTTCCCTATTGCATATTACCAATGGAGATAGTTTTACAAAACGATTAAAATCTCTAAAGCTAGAAGGCGAAATAATCACGTGGCGTGAAATGCTATGCGAAGGCAAAACGCTTAATCAAGTAGGAAGTGAATCCTTTTGGAAAGAACGTTATGAATTTCTTCATACCAATTATAAAGTTTCTAAATCTTCGTTCATAGAAAAAACATTAAAAGAATATCGTTCTTTATGTAATCATAAAAAGCAAGATCATATTGTTTTGTGGTTTGAATATGATTTATTCTGCCAGATAAACATGTTAGCCGTTATTAGTTGGTTACAGACTCATAGAAAGTATGCACAAATCACTTTAGTTTGTAGTGGCAATGAAGATGATACAGATAAACTTTATTCTCTTAACGAGTTAAACAACGAACAACTTTTAAATTTATACACCAATAGAACTGTTTTAACACAAGATGATATAGCCTATGCCGACTATGTTTGGCAATTATATTGTAGTGACAACCCTATTCGATTAGAAAACTTAACAGATTTTAAAAATTACCAGTTTACTTATTTAGAAAGTGCTATTAAAACCCATTTACAGAGATTTCCGAGCATATCTAATGGCCTAAATCTTATGGAAAATAACATTTTACATTTAGCCAAAGAACACAAACCAGCGAATAAGAAAGAATTTATGGGCACTGTGCTTACAAATCAAGGAAATTTTGGATTTGCAGACCTACAGTACGAAAGGGCAATAACAAGGCTAAAGCCATTATTTAGTTCCTTTAACCCTGTTAGATTAACAAAAAAAGGAAAAGAAATATTAGAAAAACAAACCAGCTACTATTCTTGTATACAAAATAACGAAGTGTATCTTGGTGGCGCATTAAAATATAATTTCTTATACAATACGGCTTCCGATAGGATATTAAAACTATAATATATATGAGCCTAGAGCATTCCGAGCTTATTTTAAATGCCGATGGCAGCATTTACCATTTAAATATATTACCCGAAGATCTTGCAGACACCGTAATTTTAGTTGGGGATCAAAATAGAGTCTCGAAAGTGTCCAAGTATTTTGACACTATTGAAGTAAAAAAAGAAAAAAGAGAATTCATAACCCATACTGGAACACTAAATGGAAAACGTATTAGTGTAATTTCTACTGGAATTGGTACCGATAATATTGATATTGTTTTAAATGAAATAGATGCATTAGCTAATATAGATTTTAAAGAACGAAAGATAAAAGAGACCCTCAAACAACTTCAAATTATTCGAATAGGAACTTCCGGTTCTATACAGGCTGATATTCCGGTGGATTCTTTTCTCTTATCGGAATATGCAATTGGATTCGATGGTGTTTTGCATTACTATACTAATGACAACATTCAACACCCAGAACTTACAAAGGCATTTGTAGAACAAACGAATTGGTCTAGTAATAAACCAGTACCGTATATCATAAAATATGATGAAAACTTAGGAAAAGTCTTAGATTCAAATCATATACGATTAGGTTTTACTGGAACAAACTCCGGCTTTTATGGGCCTCAAGGGCGCGTTTTACGTTTAGCATTAGATGATGAACATTTTAATACCAAACTAGCTGCCTTTGCCTATAAGACTTTAAAAGTAACCAATTTAGAAATGGAAACTTCTGCAATATATGCACTTTCTAAACTCTTGGGACATAGTGCGGTTTCTTTAAATTGCATTATAGCCAATAGAAGTACCGGAGAATTTTCTAAAAATCCCGCTTTGGCTATAGACAACCTTATTAAATACACCCTAGATAAACTCACAAAAGATTGAAAACAGTAAAAATAATTGGGGTACCAGAGCATTTTAATTTGCCCTGGCATCTTGCTATAGAAGAAGGCGCATTCGCAGAAAGAGGTATCGATTTACAATGGGCAGACATTCCTGAAGGTACTGGTAGAATGTCTCAAATGCTTCAAGACGAAGAAACCGACCTTGCCATTATACTTACAGAAGGAATTATTAAGAGCATTACCGAGGGTAATCCCACTAAAATTGTTCAAGAATATATTGGTTCTCCATTATTATGGGGAATTCACGTAGATTACAACAGTCCATACCAAACTATTAACGACCTTAAAAACACAAAGGGCGCAATTAGTAGGTTAGGTAGTGGTAGTCATCTTATGGCTTATGTAAATGCCCAAGAACAAAAATGGGATACGGCTAATCTACAGTTTGAAATTATTAATAATTTAAATGGAGCCATAGATGGTTTAGCTAATGGCAATGCCGATTATTTTATGTGGGAGCATTTTACCACAAAACCTTTAGTAGATGACAATACTTTTAGACGTTTAGGAGATTGCCCTACCCCATGGCCATGCTTCGTAATTGCAGGAACACAAAAATTCTTAACGGAAAACAACACATTATTAAAACATGTTTTAGAGGTTATTAATACCTATTCCAAAGAGTTTAAATCTATTCCTAGCATAGACCGAACATTAGCTAATCGGTACGAACAAAAACTAGAAGACATACAAGAATGGCTGGCTATTACGCAATGGAGCCAAAAACAGTTAAATATAAATACACTAAAAAAGGTCCAAGATAGTTTGTCTACTTTGAACCTAATTAGTCAATCTTTAAAAGGGAGTGATATTTTATACTAGTCAGTATAAACTAAACTATTACTTCCTTAAAATGTTTGTTTATTAATTTTTTGAACTTAATATCAGACAATGGTTTTTGTATAAACTCGTTGATATATGGGTTTTCTTTTGCTTTTCTTTTATCCTCTATACTATCACTAATAGTCACCAAAACAATGAAAATTTGTTCTTTTAGGGACTTGGGTACTAATTCTTCGTATTTTTCCATAAACTGCCATCCGTTCATTAATGGCATATTAATATCTAACATAATCATACAAGGAGTAGATAACACATCATCTCCCTCAAAATCTCCGTTATTCATTATAAAATCAAGACCCTCTTGCCCATTAAGTGTAGCGTGCACATCTATATCTAAATCAAGCTTGTTTATAAATATAGTATTCAGGAAGTTACTAGATTCATCGTCGTCTATTAATAATATGGACTTTAAGTGTGTAAAATTGCTCGAGGTCATGGTTTTTTTGTTTAAGTTAATACAATGTAAGAATTTACACTATTAAATCTATGTATAAATAACGAAAAATCCTACTTCCAGTCGATTTTTTTTTCATTTTTGTTGTGTAACATTCGATTACAGATGCTAAAATGCCTATTTCCGAACCAATATCCTCTATTTGCACTCAAAGGAGATGGATGTCCGGATTCCAAAATAACATGTTTCTTTTTATCTACTAGTTTGGCTTTCTTCTTTGCATACCCACCCCAAAGTAAAAAAACAACATCTTTCTTGGACTCTGAAATAATACGAATAACAGCGTCCGTAAAGGTTTCCCATCCTTTTTTTTGATGACTCCCTGGTTGCGCCTCCCTTACAGTTAAGGTTGCATTTAGTAATAAAACACCTTGTTTAGCCCATCTTTCTAAGTTACCGCTTACGGGATAGGTGCAATTTAAATCTGTAGTAATTTCTTTAAATATATTTATTAAGGATGGTGGATGACGAATGCCATCCTTAACTGAGAAACAAAGTCCGTTTGCCTGTCCCTCCCCATGATATGGATCCTGCCCGATAATAACCACTTTAACATTTTCTATGCTGCAATAATTAAAAGCTGACCAAATATTTTGCATTTCCGGGTAGCACGTATTATCTGCGTACTCACTAACTACAAAACTTTCTAATTCTTTAAAGTATTTTTTATTGAACTCATGAGAAAGTACTTGTCTCCATGAATTTTCTAAGGAATCTATCATTTCAGAAATATCTATTTACTCGATAACCGAGATTTTAATACTTTTAAAAATATGTAATTTAAAAAAGAATTAAAATACTTCTTGAAAATAAGTTCTTGCTAATTGTTCTTTTACAATTTCATTCTCTTCTATTCGCTCTTGTAAAGCTTTTACATAGTACTGGTAAACTTTGGAAGATTGTATTTCTTGAGCTTTATTCGCTAAATATAGAGCTCCTCCTAGATTTCCTTTTATTTCTTCATAAAAAGCTAAATTGTAAATTGCCCTGCTTTTTACTTTTAAATCGGTATTAAATTGCAAAGATTCCCATACTTTAACCGCGGATTCCCAATCGGCAACTTCAACATAACTATGTGCGAGTTGTAATTCCGAACCTCCTTTAATAAAATACTTACGTACTACTCCGTTTTCACTTGGCAATAAGCGCATGCCATAAGCCTCACCTTTATTTTTGCTTTGCTTGCTTACTTCTTTTACCCTATCCTCAATGGCAATTAAAGCTTGTACAGGGGTAATACCTTCTGCTTTAGATTCCAAAACCTCCGTAAATACCATTTCATCTATTACTTGCTTATTTTTGGGATTATAAATACGCCATCCATTTTCTATTAAGGTTTCTAATGTAATTTCATTACCTCGTACTTTTTCTTTTACTCGAAGCATGTTGGCTTGTAAAATCTTCTTTTTTCGTAGAGAAACTTGCGTTTCTGTATCATAATGCGATAAAGAAAAAATAGCATCTACATTATGTTCTTTACACAACGTCTCTACCTTGGACCATGATATTTCTTCTGACGATTCTTTCCTACTTTTATGCGTGGCAGGAATTCCTTCGATTATCTTTATGGTATCGAATCGTTTATCTTTTAGCAGTTCATCAAACAACCCTGCAATAGCGGCTTTTTTTCCTTCTTTATCTAATTGCAAGTCCTTTTCAGAAAGAATTTGTTCTATCCTATTTTCATATTCCTTTTGCTGTTGTACTAGACTTTCGTTAATTATACCAATCCTTTTAATATTAGATTCTAATTCTACAGAAGCAGGCTCCAAAGTCACTAAAATAT
This sequence comes from uncultured Maribacter sp., assembly GCF_947496775.1. GTDB lineage: Bacteria > Bacteroidota > Bacteroidia > Flavobacteriales > Flavobacteriaceae > Maribacter_B. Next base: position 175,137 of record NZ_CANMDU010000006.1, read on the forward strand.
ATTCTTTAGTAGTACTACAGGAGCTAAAAAAGACCAGAAATAATAGCAATACTGGTTTTATATGTAATGATTTCATTCTACTGTTTAATTTGTGTTTATACCGATTCTCCACTTTTCCTCATTTATAACCGTAGGTATAAAACAGTTTATATAGTAACTTTATTGCATTTCTCCGCCTGAATTTTTAACTATAATTTATTTATAATCAAACAAATAACACAAACAACTAAAATCACTATTTCTCATATTATGATTTACAGTATTGCGTAACACCCAACCAAAAGGCTAATAATTTTTCAATTCAGCCCCAATGCCTACCTTTGTAATCTACCAAGATTTACATGGAAAGTATACATAGCAAGACATTACAAGATTTAGAGTTCCCAACGGTGCTAAAGCAAATTGCAGCAAGAAGTCTTACCGAATTAGGAAAAGAGCATGCATTACTTGTAGCTCCTATTTCCGATACTCTAGAATTAAAGAAGGTCCTCGGTCAAACCTCGGAATACCTGTCATCCTTAATTAGTGAAAATAAAATTCCAGCCCATAGTTTTGATAGTATTAATAATGAGTTAAAACTTTTAAAAATTGAGAATACCACTCTGGAATTAGTGGGATTTAGAAGAATTAGTAGCATTTGCACCACGGTAGTAACACATAAAAAGTTCTTTAAAAAGTTTAAAGAATATTTTCCTTTACTTTTTGAATATACTGAGAATTTTGAAGTAAACACCGAAATTCCAGCATTAATCAATGGTGTAATTGATAAGTTTGGAGAAATAAAAGACAATGCGTCTAACACCTTGTTAAGCATTCGTAGACAAAAAAATCAGGTAAAAGGAAAAATTAACCAAAGTTTTTTATCCGCATTAAACACCTACCAAAGTTCAGATTATTTAGATGATATTCGGGAATCTGTTGTAGAAAATCGAAGAGTTTTAGCTGTTAAAGCTATGTATCGTAAGAAAATTAAAGGTTCCGTAATGGGCTCTTCTAAAACAGGAAGCATTATTTATATTGAACCCGAGGCTACACTTCGCTATAGTAGAGAACTTAATAATTTAGAGTTCGACGAAAAGGAAGAGATTCAGCGAATTCTTAATGAGTTAACGGGGTACATTAGGCCATTTAGCTACTTATTAGCTGAATATCAGCGCTTTTTATGTCATATGGATATAACTTCTGCAAAAGCAAAATATGCTTCAGAAATGAATGCTCTTTTGCCTAAAATTAGCGAAGAAAAACAAATGTACCTTAGAGATGCGTACCACCCTTTGCTCTTCTTAAGTAATAAGATAAAAAAGGAAAAAACATATCCGCAAACCATAGAATTGCATTCAGAAAACCGGATTATTGTAATCTCTGGTCCTAATGCCGGAGGAAAAAGTATCACACTAAAAACCATAGGTTTATTACAGTTAATGTTACAAAGCGGTCTACTGGTACCTGTTCATGAGCGAAGTAAAATGTGTTTGTTTAATAAAATACTAACAGATATAGGAGATAACCAATCTATTGAAAATCAACTAAGTACATATAGTTATCGTCTTAAAAACATGAACCAATTCTTACGCAAATGTAATTCTAACACTTTGTTTTTAATTGATGAGTTTGGTACCGGTAGTGATCCAGAATTAGGAGGAGCACTTGCGGAAACATTTTTAGAAGTATTTTATGAACGACAAGCATATGGTGTAATTACCACGCATTACGCTAATTTAAAATTACTAGCGAACGAACTTCCACATATTTCTAATGCGAATATGCTATTTAATGGAAAAACCTTAGAACCTACTTTTCAATTAGTTCTAGGGGAAGCCGGTAGCTCCTTTACTTTTGAAGTTGCGCAAAAAAATGGAATTCCATATAGTCTTATAAACAAGGCAAAGAAGAAGATAGAACGAGGTAAAGTACGTTTTGATGCCACCATAAGCAAAATGCAAAAAGAACGCAGTAAAATGGTCCAAACGGGCTCTAGACTTCAAGAAGAAGAAAGTAAAGCCCGTGAAGAAGGTAGAAAACTAGAAGAATTAAACGCCAAAATAAAGTCTAAACTAGAGAATTACCAAGAATTATATGACCACAATCAGCGTATGATTTATCTTGGAAACAAAGTAAATACCCTTGCTGAACGTTATTTTAGGGATAAAAAGAAGCGTATTTTGGTTTCAGAAATGCTCAGGGTAGTAGAAACAGAAAATAGCAAGCGAAAAAAGAAAACTACCAAACAAATAAAAATAGAAAAAGCAAAAAAAGCGGTTACTGAAAAAGAAGTTATAGAAAAAGTACAGATTATTCGCCAAGAAAAAAAGGTGGAGAAGAAAAAAGCTATTGTAAAGGAAAAGAACAAACCAAAAACTATTTTTAAAGTAGGAGATCGGGTTCGTTTGTTAGATGGAAAATCTGTGGGAAGCATTGATAAATTAGAAAAAAACAAGGCTTTTATAAATTATGGTATTTTTACAACTAATGCGCACGTAGACCAATTAGAATTAGTGGAAAGAAAAAAATGACACCTCCTAAAACTAAAAAAATTATTTTGTTTGATGGCGTATGCAATCTTTGCAATGGTGCTATTCAATTTGCTATTAAACGAGATAAAAAAGAAGAGTTTCTTTTTGCTCCTTTGCAAAGCAAAACTGGGCAACAGTTATTAGCGGAAAGGGGAATTAATACCAAGAAAGTAGATTCTATAATCCTAATAGAGCCAAATGTAGTGTATTACACAAAATCGGATGCTGCTTTAGAAATTGCAAAAAACTTAAGCACCCCATGGAAGTTCATCCACTTATTTAAAGTATTTCCGAAAGGTTTTCGAGATTTCGTATACGATTTTATCGCAAAGAATAGGTATAACTGGTATGGTAAAAAAGAGCAATGTATGGTACCTACGCCAGAATTAAAAGCTAGGTTTTTAGACTAACTAAGTCAAATGGAGTTTTTACTCATTCAAACACTTCATACACCCATTATCTCTTTTTAAGAATCTATTCTAAACATAAGTTTACCGTATAACCAATACAAAAACTTATGAAAAAAATTATCTTCTTTTTATGTCTATTTCCATTAATTACTTTGGGAAACGATCATCAGATTCCATCTAAAATCAAAGAAGTAACTGTATATTTAAGCGGTGCAGAAATTACAAGAAATGCTTCTTTTTTATTAAAAGAAGGAACTACGCAAATGACTTTTACAGGATTGTCTACGAAAGTTGATGAGACTAGTATTCAAATTTCAGGTCTACAGGCTACTTCTATCCTATCCATGTCTTACGACATTAATTATTTAGCAAAATCAAAGAATAAACCAGAAATAGAGTTTTTAGAAAAACAAATAGAGACCGTAGAAGATAAAATAGCACTATTTAATAATACCATAAAAGGGTTAGAAGAGGAAGAAAAAGTAATACAAAAAAATAGACTAATCAGTTCCGAGACACAGTCGGTAGATTTAGCAAGAATAAAGGAAATTAGCACTTATTACAGAGAACGAATTACGGCTATTAAGAATACTATTTATTCCACTAAACTTAAAATTAACACCTTATCTCAAGAAAAAAGTGCCATAACTAAACAATTAAAAGAGCTAAACCAAGCACCAGAAAAGAAACAAGGCGAATTAACTATTGTTTTTGACGCACCTATATCCACAAATTTAAATCTAGAGTTTTCCTATATTGTTACTGATGCCGGGTGGATACCAACCTACGATATTAAATCTAAAGTCATTAATGCTCCTTTAAAATTAACATATAAAGCACATGTTTATCAAAAAACTGGAAATGATTGGGAGCAAGTAAAAATTAATTTATCCACCGGAAACCCAAATACTAACGTTGCCAAGCCCAATTTAGGAACCAAGTATCTAAATTTTACGAATGGCTACAAAACCAAGTCCAGCGTTAGTTCTATTAAAAAAAGTAAGTACCATTACAACCCATCGGTAAAGCAAGTTACAGGTACTATCCTAGATGAAGCAGGAATGCCATTACCCGGTGTAAGTGTAATAATTAAAGGAACTTCCCAAGGCACACAAACCGATTTCGATGGTAATTTTATTCTTAAAATTACCCAAGGACAGGAATTGGAGTTTTCTTATTTAGGTTTTGTAACGCAAGATATTCCTATTTTTTCATCGGTTATGAATATACAAATGGAAGAAGATGCTTCCATGCTCGAAGAAGTTGTAGTTGTTGGATACGGAACTAGTACTAAAAGGGAATTAACCGGGGCTGTACGTTCTGTAAATGTTGAGAGAGCATTAAGTGGTAGAGCTGCTGGAGTGCAAATAAGAGGAATAGGCTCTATTTCAAAAAGTTCTTATTCCCCACCAAAACCTCCTTTATATGTTATTGATGGTATGATTTCCGAAAATTTTGTAGAGGGCGACCTAGACACCAACGAAATACAATCCATAGAAGTTTTAAAAGGGGAAAACGCCACTTCCATATATGGTTCTAGAGGTACTAATGGTATTGTAGCAATAACGACAAAGAAAAGCACTACTAAAGAAGAAGTAATTCAGACTGTATTTCAGATAAAAAAATCATATACGATAACTTCTGATGCCGATATAACAGCCATAGAGATAAATACTTTTACTCTAGATGCCGAATACGAATATCTAACTATACCGGTACTAAATGAGAATGTATTTTTAACTGCTACCTTTAAAAATTGGGAAAAATACAATCTTTTACCAGGAGAAGCTAGTGTATATTTTAATGGTTCTTTTGCCGGAAAAACAACGATTGACCCTTACACTGTAAAAAAAGAAATGACCCTATCTTTAGGTATAGATGACAACATTACTGTTACCAGAAAAAGAATAAAGGCCTTTAAAAGTAAATCCTTTGCAGGTAGTAATCGTATTTTAAATAAGGAGTATCTATTGGAGGTTAAAAACAATAAAACCACCCCTATTTCCATAAAAATTATGGATCGCATTCCTGTATCTCAAAACAAAGAAATAAAGGTAGATAATGCAGAAACACATTCGGCAGACTACAATAGCAAAAAAGGAATTCTAAGCTGGAAACTGAAAATGCCACCCAATCAAACAGAAAAACTAAACTTTTCATACCAAGTTAAGCACCCCAAGTACAAACATATTTCACTATAACAATAATGCCGTTATTACCTTTAAAACACCTAATTTTGTATTAGGTGTTTTTTTGTGATGAACATAGAAGCATTATATTAATGAAATAATTATGGAGATTATATCACATTGGATTTACGATTACTTAATAGAAGCTGGCGCAACGGAAGTTTGGGCAAAATATATAAACGTATTAATTTTAGCAACGGCGCTTGTTTTAGTACTTTTTTTGATTGATTTTATTATTCGAAAAATCATAGTAAATACGTTTGGTAGATTCACAAGTAACTCTAAAACAAAGTTTGATGATTTTCTGGTTCGCAATAAAACACCACGCAATATTGCACATATTATACCTATTCTTATTGCATATGAAACTGTTCCTTACATTTTTAGAGATTTCCCTAAATTAGAAAATATATTATTTAAAGGAATTGAAGTTTTTGGTATTGTACTTTTTCTTTGGATTGTTCGTAGTCTATTAAATACTCTCAAGGATTTCTTTAAAACACTTCCCAATTTAAAAGATAAACCTATTGATAGCTATATACAGGTCTTCATGATTTTCTCCTGGGCAATTGGCATTCTATTTGCCTTTTCTATTATCACGGGAATGGAATTATGGAAATTCCTTACCGCTCTAGGAACCGCTTCTGCTGTAATAATATTAGTTTTTAGGGACACTATCCTTGGTTTTGTTGCTAGTATTCAAGTTTCTATTAATGACATGGTCCGTATTGGGGATTGGATAACCTTTGAAAAATACGGTGCGGACGGAGATGTTATAGAAATTAACCTCTCTACAGTAAAAGTGCAGAATTTCGACAAAACCATTACCACTATACCAACGTATGCACTAATTTCTGACTCTTTTAGAAACTGGAGAGGCATGACTAATGCACAAGGGAGACGAATTAAGCGCGCTTTACTCATAAAACAAGAAAGTGTACACTTTTTAGAAAAAAGTGAACTAGAGGGCTTAAAAAGTATTGGCCTGCTCCTTCCTTATTTATCGTCTAAAGAAAAAGATATTACCGATTACAACCAAGAAAATGAGATAGATAAGTCTACCTTAATTAACGGGAGAAACTTAACAAACATTGGTGTGTTTAGAAAATATGTGGACTTATATCTAAACAATCATTCAGGAATAAATAAAGAGATGATGATAATGGCCAGGCAACTAGCGCCTACCAGCCAAGGTTTACCTATAGAAATTTACGCTTTTAGTTCGGATAAACGATGGGAAAACTATGAATACATTATGGCCGACATTTTTGATCATTTAATTGCGGCAATTCCTTATTTTAATTTAGAAGGGTTTGAATTACCTAGTAGCTCTAATTTTAAAAAGGATTAAAAACGCAGTTTAAATCCATAAACTTTTAGGGCTCCTTGCATAAAATCTAAATTAAAAGCCCTTTTAAATCCCATGTTTTCATACATTTTCCATGCAATTTTCATTGCATCTGTGGTATGTATAATTAATTGCAGTGCTTTTTTGTCTTTCGCTTTAGTAATACATTCTTTTACTAACAAAGACCCAACCCCTTCTCCCCTTTTAGAAACATCTACTGCGAGTAGCCTAAACCCTGAGGCATTTTTTTCCTTTGTAGCGGTTCCTCCGGAACCATAATGCTGCATATCTCCAAAATAAACAACCGCACCTGCAATAGTTTTATCTACAGTAACAGCTACTAGCAAATCGGTGTCTTCTTTTTTAGCAAAATCCACAATATTAGCTAACATTTTATAATAATCAGGCTGTTCATTTTCGTTAGGGAAACCCTTGAGTGTAGAATAAACAGTAATCATTAATCTACCTATTTCTTTATACTCTTCTGGTTTCGCCTTTCTTACAATATAATCCTGTACCATAATATTGGTGTTGTAAAACTAATGTTTCAAAATTAGCTCCATTTGTATATTACTTCTTTCATAAGGAGTCTCATTACCAAAAACTTTAGTAAAACCTAGTTTTTGGTATAAAGAAATAGCTGGTTTTAATATGGTATTACTCTCCAGATATACGTTTTTAGCTCCTAATAATTTAGCTTCTTTAATTATGGCCTTACCAAGTAAAAAGCCAACCCCTTTTCCCTGCGCATTTGGTGATACTGCCATTTTCGCAAGTTCATAATCATAAATTTCATGATTCATTTTTAATAAAGCGCAAACACCTAATACCTCCCTATTATCAAGTGCCACTAGAATTTTTCCTCCCCTATTTAAAATATATGCTTCCGGATTGTCCAAAGCTTTTTTATCTGCATCCTCAATTTTGAAATATTTAAGAATCCATTCTTCATTTAATTTCTTAAAATCAGATTTATATATTGAAGAATAGGCAACTATATCTATATTTTGGGATTCCCTTTTCTTTTGTTGTTCTAAAACTCTATTTACTAGTGATTTTTCATTTAGTAAAAATTCAAATTCCTGAAGGGCATGCCACAAGTTATGTTTTGTATTAGAAAGCGCTTTTTTTATAGCATTATCCACATCGGAATATAGAACAGCAATGTTTTTTGATATTCGCCTTCCTTTGGTAGTAAGCAAAATATTATTTTTTCTACCATCCGATTTATCTTTTTTTTCTTTTACCAAACCAGCGGCCAACATCTCTTTTACAATCTTGATAACGGAAGGATGTGAATGATTTATAGCTTTGGCAATAGTGGTAATGGAACTTTCACTTTCTTGATTGGATAAGTAATAGTACACTGGAAACCATTTAGGCTTAAGGTCAACATGGTACATATCGTTAATAACTTTTGCATCCTTTGTAATTGTTTCACTTAAAGCTCTTAGCCTACTACCAATGACCATTTCTCCTATTTCATCGAAATTCATCATATATGTTTTAAAGTACGTAACCAGTTACTAATATAACAAAAAAATAATCTAATTAAGAATAACTAGATTATTTTACCTTTTCTAAACTACAATAAATATCATATTACATCCTCTAAATGATCATCCCATTCTTTTACATGTGGCTCTCCTAATTTACCAACAGATTTCGCTACCACCATAGAAACAGTTGCATCTCCGGTAACATTTATAACTGTTCTACACATATCTAAAGGCCTATCTACAGCAAATATTAACGCCAAACCAACCGCAAACTTATCTGGTGGGAAACCTACAGATTCCAACACTATTACCAACATAACCATTCCTGCCCCAGGAACAGCGGCAGAACCTATTGAGGCCAATAAAGCCGTTAATACAATAGTTAGCTGGTCTGCCAAAGTAAGATCAAAGCTTAAAGCTTGTGCTATAAACACAGCTGCCACCCCTTGATACAGACTTGTACCGTCCATATTAATAGTAGCCCCAACCGGAAGGACAAAACTCGAAACTTCCTTATCTACACCAATATGCTCCTCTACCCTTTCCATAGTAACTGGCAAAGTTGCAGCACTAGAAGAGGTAGAAAATGCTAATAGTTGCGCTGGGCTTATTTGTTTTAAAAACCAAAACGGACTTTTCTTTGTATAAATACCAACTACAATACAGTAAAAAACAATCATTAAAAGAAGTCCTATGACAACGACCATTGCATATTTAAGCAATGCTAATAACAAATCTGGATCACTCGATGAAACCACCACACTAGATAAAAGTGCAAAAACTGCATATGGAGCCGAAAGCATAATTAAATCGACCATTTTAAGAACCACGTCATTCAATGAATCGAAAAAATCTTTTAACGGTTTTGCTTTCTCTTCCCCTATCAACAGCATACTTATTCCTAAAAATATGGCAAAAAAGATAACTTGCAACATTAAACTATTACTCCCTAGGGCTTTAACAGCATTATCCGGAACCATATCTACTAAAAACTGTAGCGGTCCTGCCCCTTTTTGATTAGTTGCTTCTTTTATTTTAGATAATACGCCACTATCTTGAGCATATGTGCTAGTAAGTTTATTAATTGTTTCTTCAGATATTCCGTCTCCCGGATTGGTAATATTAACTAAAACCAAACCAATAGTAATTGCTACCACTGTTGTTAAAATATAAATTACAATAGTTCGTAAACCTATATTTTTGAATTTAGAAATATCTTTTAAATCCGATATACCCTTAATTAATGAAGCTAATATTAAGGGAATTGCAATGAGCTTTAAGAGTTTAATAAAAATAGTACCTAAGGGCTTAATCCAATTAGATACAAAAGACCCCCCCCAATTTAATTGGGTCATAACAAAACCAAAGACAATACCTAATAGCATACCTATTAGAATTTGCCAATGCAATTCTAGTTTTTTCATTTAATCCGTTTTAATTAGTCAGTTTTAAAGGTAGAAAGATACCTAATTAGACGGACAAACCATGAAAAATATAATATCTATCGTTGGATAGTTCTGTTTATAAGAGTGTAATCCGCTATAACCAATGCAGCCATAGCCTCCACAATAGGCACTGCTCTTGGAACCACACAAGGGTCATGACGCCCTTTACCTTGGGTTTTTACCATATTTCCCTTCTTATCTATGGTTTCATACGGTTGAATTACCGTTGCGACTGGCTTAAATGCAACCTTAAAGTAAATATCCATACCATTGCTTATACCTCCCTGAATGCCACCACTGTAGTTAGTTTGAGTTGTTCCATCCGAATTGAACTTATCATTGTGCTTGCTCCCCTTCATTGCCACTCCTTCAAAACCACTACCGTACTCAAATCCTTTTACTGCATTTATAGATAACATTGCTTTTCCAAGCTCTGCATGAAGTTTATCAAAAGCCGGCTCTCCCAATCCAATAGGCACATTTTTTATAACACAAGAAATAATACCCCCAATTGTATCCCCTTCTTTACGCACTTCTTTGATATAATTCTCCATTTTTTCTGCCATTGCAGGATCTGGACAACGAACAGGATTCGTTTCTGTAAGTGAAAAATCTAATTCCGAATAGTCTTTATCTAATTTTAAATCCCCCACTTGAGAAACATATGCATTAAATGTAATACCGCTTAAAAACTGCTTAGCAATTGCTCCCGCAACTACCCTGCTTGCTGTTTCTCTCGCCGAACTTCTTCCTCCTCCTCTATAATCTCGAAAGCCATATTTCTTATCATACACATAATCCGCATGCGATGGTCTATAAGAATCCTTTATATGGCCGTAATCGTGTGATTTTTGATTGGTATTAAATATAGCAAACCCTATTGGAGTTCCTGTTGTTTTTCCTTCGAATATACCAGAATGGAAATCTACGGAATCTGGTTCTTTTCTTTGCGTAACAATCGCAGACTGCCCAGGTTTTCTTCTATTTAATTCTTCTTGTATTGCTTCAAAATCTAAAGTTATTCCTGACGGACACCCATCTATAACTCCACCAATAGCAACACCATGAGACTCTCCGAATGTCATTAACTTAAATAGGTTTCCAAAAGTATTACCAGCCATATAGTATTGTTTACTGCAAAGGTAATTTTTATATCATAAAAACCGAAATTAAGAACCGCCTTAATACCCGTATAACGCATTCTTTACTTAATTCTCATTTTATTAACCTTTTTATTAAGTTTTTTTGATTTCGGCTTGACTTTAAATTTATAACTAATGGCTTAATTTGTAAGAAATATCATATACATTGAAAAAAAGGAAAATTAAACTAGCTGTTATATCTGATGTTCATTTGGGTACTTCAAAAAGTCATGCGCAAGAATTGATAAATTATTTAAATAGCATACAACCAAAAACCTTAATTCTAAATGGCGATATACTAGACACCTGGAACGAATCTCCTGAATACTTCCCAAATTCTCATTTAAAGGTAATTCGAAAGATTTTAAGCATGGCCTCAAAAGGAACTAAGGTTGTATACATAACAGGCAATCACGATGAAAGATTAAGAAGGTTTAGCTCTGCTTTTAAAGGCAATCTAAAAATAACCAATAAGCTTGTCTTAGAATTAGATGGTAAAAGAGCTTGGTTTTTTCATGGAGACATTTTCGATATTTCCACCAAAAACAGTAAATGGATTGCTAAAATTGGCTCTGTTGGCTACCAGCTGTTACATTTTATAAATAAATGTAATAGCTGGTTTTTTAAAAAATTAGGAAAGCCTCGATATTCCTTATCAGACAAGTTAAAAAAAGGTATCTCTAACAACATCAAAACCATAGATAATTTTGAAAAAACTGTTACAGAGCTAGCAATTGATAATGGATACTCTTATGTTGTATGCGGACACACCCATCTACCTAAAAAAGAAATCTTTTTTACCGACAAAGGAAAATGCACTTATTTAAACTCAGGAGATTGGGTGGAAAATTTAACTGCACTTGAATATTCCTTTAAACGCTGGAAAATATACAGATACAGTCATGATAAGTTAATTCCTTTTTTTGTTGACGAGGAATTAAAAAGCAAAACAATTCACGAACTTGTAAGCTCTTTATATACCGCCATACCCACGAAACTAAAAACAAAAGCAGCCCTTAAAAAAGAAAAAATATTAGATTAAAGCCTCTTTCCATATGGTAATAGGGTGCAATGCCTGCCTTTTCGTACCATCATGAATTTGATGCCTACAACTTGTGCCATTAGCAGCAATTATAGTTTCTCTAGATGAGTTTCTTACCGCAGGGAATAACTTTAACTCCCCTACTTGCATGCTAACTTCATAATGCTCCTCTTCATAGCCAAAAGACCCTGCCATTCCGCAACAACCAGAACTAATAATAGAAACCTTATAATTCTCTGGTAAATTCAACATATCGAAAGTAACTTTTTGATTAGACAATGATTTTTGATGGCAATGGTTATGTATTTTTACTTCCTTAGCTTCTTTAGTAAATAAATCGGAAGTAAGAATTCCTTTTTTTATTTCCAAAGCAATAAACTCCTCTATAATAAATGTATTTTTTGATATCGCATCTAATGCTTCCGTATCTTCAGAAAAACGCTTATACTCATCTCTAAATGTTAATATAGCGGATGGCTCTAAGCCTACAATTGGAATGTTTTTAGCCGCTATTGGTTTTAATTTTTCTATATTTTTTAAAGCTAGAGATTTTGCTTGCTTCAAGAACCCCTTGGAAATATAGGTTCTACCACTTTCTCCATAATATAGAGATACATTATACCCTAATCTAGTTAAAACCTCAATAGCATCTTTCCCTAACTCCACATCTAGGTAATTCGTAAATTCATCTATATATAAAACTACTTTTGTATTAGTTGTATATTCTTTATTATTAAATAATTGAAGATGTTTATTGAAATTAACACTTGAAACTTTAGGAAGCGTTCTTTTTTTGGCAACACCGGAAGTTTTCTTTATGAGACTACTAATAAAATTAGAATCATACATGGCATTAGTAAGTCCAGCCACTTTACTCCCTAAACGATTCATCTTAGTACTATGCGCAAAGAGTTTTGCTCGCAACGGATATCCATTTATTTCTTGGTATTGATACAAAAACTCTGCTTTTAAAGTCGCTACATCTACATTACTAGGGCATTCACTAGAACATGCTTTGCAACTAAGACACAAATCGAACACCTCTTTTAATTCTTTACTATCGAACTTATTTTCTTTATCAGAAGTAGTTAAAAATTCTCGCAAAGCATTTGCTCTACCACGCGTAGTATCCTTTTCATTTTTTGTCGCTTGGTAACTTGGACACATGGCACCTGCCATGTGGTGCGTCTTACGACAATCTCCACTACCATTACATTTTTCTGCCGCCTTTAAAATTCCTTCACTATCCGAAAAATTTAATAGCGTTTTTATTTCAGGTTCTTTGCGATCTATTTCGTAACGCAGAGATTCGTCCATTGGGTACGCATCTACGATTTTTCCTGGATTAAAAATATTATTAGGATCAAAGTAAGACTTTACTCTTTTTAATAGCTGATAATTCTTATCCCCAATCATTAAAGGAATAAATTCCGCTCTAACAATACCATCTCCATGTTCCCCACTGAAGGAACCTCTATATTTTTTAGTAAGAATAGCTACTTCAGTAGTTATTGCCCTAAATAAACCAACATCCTCTCCTTTCTTTAAATTAAGAATAGGTCTTAAGTGTAATTCCCCGGCACCAGCATGCGCATAATACACCGCTTGCTGCTTATACTTCTTCATTATTAAGGTAAACTCCCCAATAAAATCCTTTAAATCTTCTAGAGCAACCGCAGTATCTTCTATACAGGCCACTGCTTTCCTATCTCCTACAATATTCCCTAAAAGCCCAAGTCCTGCTTTTCGCAAAGCAATAGCCTTACCTATATCACCTCCTTTTAAAACCGCTTCTGCGTAACTTAAATTAGATTCTTTTACTTTTTTAAGTACAGCTTCTACTTGCTTTTCTAAATCTTCTTCAGTATACGCATTTACCTGCAACATTAGTAAAGCTGCTGGGTCTCCTTCGACAAAAAATCGATTCGCAAGTTGTTCTCTATTATTTTTGGTGCAATCCAAAATAACCTTATCCATCATTTCACAGAGCTGTAAATTACACTCCATTACCGGAGCTACATCTGTTAAACAATCTTCTAAGGAATTGTAATGCGTTATTACCATTGCGGACAATGGTGGGGGCAAATCATCTAAACTAATTGTAATTTCTGTTGTAAATGCAAGCGTTCCCTCACTCCCACTTAATAAAATACAAGGATTTATACCTTTGTCTGATGCTCCAAACAAACTATTATCCAACAGTTCATCTACTGCATAACCAGTACTCCTTCTATGTATTGTTTCTTTAGGGAATTCTGATATAATTTCTTTTTTTATATCACTATTAATCAGTTCATTATGGATGTTTTTATAAATAGATGCTTCAAATGAGTTTGAATTCATTTTTTCAACATATTCTTCCGCGGTAATCTCTTTAAATTCCACTTCAGAACCATCTGATAATATCGTTTTTAAGGAAACAACCTTATCTCGTGTTACTCCATATTGAATAGAGGTTGTACCGGAAGAATTATTACCAACCATACCACCAATCATACAGCGATTAGATGTAGATGTATTAGGACCAAAAAACAAACCGTACGGCTTTAAATACAAGTTTAATTCATCTCTAATTACACCTGGTTGTACTGTTGCTTGCTTTTTTTCTTGGTCAATAGAAATTATTTTTGTGAATTTTTTAGATACATCTACTACAATCCCTTCTCCCACACATTGCCCGGCCAAAGAAGTACCTGCGGTTCTTGGTATTAAACCTATTTTATGCGTATTAGCAAAATGTATTAATTCTTTTATATCAGCTACAGTACTAGGAAAAGCCACTGCCATTGGAATTTTTCTGTAAACAGATGCATCTGTAGCATATAAGGTTCTGCTTAAATTATCAATCCGTAAATTTCCCTCTAACTTACTCCCTAAATCCTGTAAAACTATTTTATCCAAAGCGGTACAATTTTGACGACAAATTTAAGTTTTTATTGTATGAGCTCTATTACACAGGAGCTCATTTTTTAATACAAAACAAAATACAATGAAAATGTTCAAATTATTTACGGCAATATTTTGCTTTTGCGCCTTTAGTTTAGAGGCCCAAGAAATCTCGGACCATGCCTTAGGTTTACGCCTTGGAGATAGCGATGGTTTTGGAGCAGAGATATCTTACCAAAAGTTACTTTCCAGAACCAATAGATTGGAATTAGATTTAGGCTTTAGAGATAGCCGAAACTATGACGCTGTTAAATTAGCAGGGTTATACCAATGGGTATTCCCAATTGACCAAGGTTTTCATTGGTATTATGGTGCCGGTGGTGGACTAGGGAGTGTAGACTTTGGAAACATTCCTAATGGTAGTGAAAATGATGGTATATTCATTTTTGCTGCAGGAGATATTGGAGCGGAATATAATTTTGACTTCCCTCTACTTTTATCTTTGGATTTTAGACCCGAAATTGGAATCGTTGGTTACAAAGGCTTCTCTGATAATTTTGATTTTGACATTGCCTTGGGCGTTCGATATCAATTTTAACCCGCTAACATTACAACACAACTTACAAGCCTTTAACTCTATATGTTAAGGGCTTTTTTTATATCTTATATATAAGTACATTTGCCACATCTAAAAAACACACATTATGAAAAGAATTCTTTTGCCCCTAGTTTTAATTATATCCTTAATCGCTTGTAATCAAAAACCAGAAGGCTATGTTATAAATGGAACTCTAAGAGGAGAGGTCTCTGATAGCACACAAGTTATACTTAAAAAAATTGGGGAAAACAATAAGCCTGTTTCCGTAGACACTGTTTTAACTAGTAATGGCACGTATACTTTTACCGGAAAGCCAACAACACCCGAACTTCATTATATTTTTATAGATAACCTTCCTGGGTATACTGTTGTTGTTTTAGAGGATGGGGAAATAGAAATTTCTGCACAAAAAGATAGCTTGAATTTTGCTAAAATAAAAGGAACTGTTCAGAATGATATTTTTTCGGACTATATGGAGAAATCTATAGCAATGTCGAATAGAGCCAAATCTATCCAAAAAGACCTTCAAAAGGCTAACATAGAAAAGAATGATGCCGTAATTAGTGCATTAAGTGATGAAATGAAGGAACTACAAGAGGAACACAAAAGTTTTGAATTAGACTATATAAAAGCAAATCCGAATGGATTAATTTCTGCCCTTTTAATTGATAAAGCTATTGCCTCTCGGGTTGTCCCTACAGAAGAAATAAAAGCTTTATATGAAGGTTTATCTCCTGAAATTAAAGCCAACAAAGTTGCAAAAAGTGTTTTAGAAAAAATAACAGCTTTAGAAGAAAAAGCTTCTCGGGAAGAAAATACGACTATCGGAAAAAAAGCTCCTGATTTCTCTGCTAAAAATCCTGAAGGAAAAGAAGTAAGTTTAAATAATGTGTTAGGAAAAATTACTTTAATTGATTTTTGGGCAGCTTGGTGTAAGCCTTGTAGAGCTGAAAACCCTAACGTTCTTGCTGTCTATAAAAAATATCATGACAAAGGATTAAACATTATTGGTGTTTCCTTAGATAAAGATGGTGAACAATGGAAAAAGGCTATTTTAGATGACAAATTAGAATGGAATCAAGTATCTAACTTAGCATATTTTAATGATGAAATTGCTAAACTTTATAATGTAGACGCTATCCCTGCTGCATTCTTACTAGATGAGAATGGAGTAATTATAGCTAAAAACTTAAGAGGAGATGCTTTAGAACAAAAAGTTGCAGAGCTACTAAATTAAAATGGAATATATACGAAAAGCCCATAACATAATATGTTATGGGCTTTTTTTGTGCTTCACATTCGCTTTATGTACGATAAAAACCAGTTTAAAATAGTTTGCAAATTACAGGCAATTGTATTATAGAATTTCCTGCGAAAGCTTATAAACCCAATCACCGGAATAATCAACTGATATAGCATTGCCAATTATCATATTGCGTATTGTTTTCCTTAAAATTTTATCAAATTTAGATAACTATTGTTCTTTGCCGAAACAATAAATTTTTCTTTTCCTATATTTATCAATGTCATATCTTTTACATCTCCTCCTAAAAACAATCCGCATTCCTTATTTGCCACAGGAGTAAAATTACCACTACCATCCCCTTTTAAAAAAGAACCATAACTAGAATCATTTCGGGGTGTTTCTATCTCAGAGGAATATAAATTCCCTGCCAATAATATGTCCGTATTCCCATCTTTATTAAAATCATATACGGAAATTTTGTTAACTGTCGAAAACTGAGCTTCATTAGGAAGAGTTTTAATTTTAAATTTTCCTCCTCCTAAATTCTCCACATAACTACTTGCAAAGGTTTTTGCCTTGTAATGTATTTCGGCATTCTCTAATTTTTCTTTGCCATAAACCTCTGTTACTTCTGCTACAGAAAAGGAGCCATAGTCTTTAAATTTTTGACTTAATGTTGGTATTTGCTGTGAAGAACATGATTTACCTCTGACTGGAAATAACTTGCCAAAATTGTAGTAACTTAAAACAATGTCTTTTCTATTATTATTGTCAAAATCATCAGCGTATACTTCAAAAGGTTCATCTACACTAGATTTATATTTATAATTTAAACCAAGATTACCAACAACATAATCTACATCCCCATCATTATCAAAATCACTAGGGATAATACTAGACCACCATCCTGTTGTGTTTTTAAGTCCAGATTCTTTTGTTTTATTTTTAAACTTACCGTCAATATTGCTATAAAACAGAATAGGAGTCCATTCCCCAACTAGTATTAAATCTAAAGTTCCGTCATTATCAAAATCCGTCCAACTCGCGTCAGTAACCATTCCTATAGAATTAAAATCAGGAGCTACTTGTTCAGTTACATCTTCGAAAATCCCTTTATCATTTTTTAATATATAACTTTTCGTTGGCCACGGGTACTGACCTGGCACTAATCTCCCACCAACAAATAAATCTAAATCTCCATCAGCATCATAATCTCCTGCTTTAACTCTGGAGCCAGAGGTGTTTATTGTAGGTAAAATATTTATTCCTTTTTTAAATTTGCCCTTTCCATTATTTATATAAATGCGATCTTGAAAATAGTTTTCAAGGCCATTTTTTTCATTACCACCGCTAACAACATACAAATCATTATCTCCATCTAAATCCATATCAAAAAAGAGAGCACTCATATCTTCATGAAATTTATCTACATCCCATAATTTAGTATCACTCTGGTGAAATACCCCACCTATATCTTGAATATATAAAGCACCTGATTGATTTGCAGCACCGCCTACATAAATATCATCAAGCCCATCTCCATTTACATCAGCTGTTGCAAGACCGGGGCCAAGGGTAGATGTTTTATGTGGTAATAACGGTTCTAACTTATAATCATCATAAGTGTTCTCTATATGTTTAAAATCGATTCCAATAGAATCTATTGCCACTGTTTTAAATATAAAATCTTCCTTAACTGGCTCATCTACACTTTCTTTAGCTTCAGAAAAATCTAGACTAATAGTTTGATTTATTGCAACATCTTTAATTTCTGATATATATCCATTTGGCCATACCACTTTAACCTTTGAAATTAACTTTTCTTTCCCTAGACCAAAATGAAGTTCTGGAGCTACCGAAGATTGAAACCCCCTTGTTAAGGTAAGTTCACTCATTTGTTGGTTATTATTTGTAGCAACAAAAACCTTTGCTCCAATTCCATTTAAGTTATCTTTTGCCCCATTTAAGACAACTTTTAAGTAATTGTTATTATCTATGTTATTGTTCTGGTATATGGATGCCTCTTGATCAATATTATTAATAACATAGTCTAAATCACCATCATTATCTAAATCTACATATGTTGCTCCATTGGAAAAAGTTTTTTCTTTCCAACCCCAATCTAAAGTTGTATTTGTAAAGGTATAATCCTTGTTATTTTTATAAATGTAATTGGAGATTTTCTCAGAAGGAATTTTATTAATCTCTTCTGCAGACAATTTTACGCCTCCAAAATGATTTCGAGACTTTAACTTTAAAAAATAGTCTCTATTATTAATATCTCTTCTGGTTCCATTCGATACTGCAACATCCTTCCAGCCATCATTATCTAAATCTGCAAATAAAATTGACCAACTCCAATCTGTAGTTGATATTCCAGCAAGTTTAGACACCTCGCTAAACACAGGATTACCTTTAGAGTCTACGCCCCTATTTAGTTGAAGACTATTTTGCATGTATTGATAATGTAAACCAGCATTTACCATTTTATTAAACCCTTCGGGGTTCATACTTGCCATATTTTCTTTGGATCTTCTATTATCTTCGGGCGTCATGTCTACTTGCGCAATGTCTAGAAGGGCATCATTGTTATAATCCGCAATATCTACACCCATTCCATACTGAGAAGTATGGTTTACAGCTTCTTTGGCAATTTCTGTAAAAGTACCATCTTGGTTGTTAAGGTAAAGATAATCTGCAGAATCGAAATCATTAGAAACATAAATGTCTTTCCAACCATCATTGTTTAAATCAGCTACTGTTGCACTCAAACTTAATCCAAAATTCAAAATTCCAGATTCAACAGTAACATCTGTAAACGTTCCATTTCCATTATTTTTATATAATACATCTGATTCCTTAATATTTGGGCTGTTTGCTTTAGAAGAGTATAATAAAACTGGGCTTTTAAAAGGTGTTGGTGGGTAATTCGCAAGGTACAAATCTAAATCACCATCATTGTCATAATCAAAAAATACTCCTTGCGTAGTATGTCCGCTATGATCAATTCCAAAAGCTTTGCCTTTTTCCGTAAAGGTACTATCACCGTTATTTATGTATAACAAGTTGTTACAATTACCTTTCTTTCCCGATACACTTACATAAATATCTAAAAAACCATCATTATTAATATCTACCATTGTAGAACCTGTACACCATCTATTATCATCTTCAATATTGGCGCTCTTTGTTATATCTTCAAATTTAAAACCTCCTTTATTTAGATATAAAACATTAGCTTTCATATTAGCAGTGAAAAATAGATCTACAAGTCCATCATTATTTATATCACCTGCCGAAACCCCTCCTCCCATATACATATACGGGTAATTAAAATAATTTAAGCTGTCTGTTTCAGTTATATTATTAGAAAATAATATACCAGTTTCATTTGCAGATTTTCTGCTGAATTGTTTTATTTTTTCTTTTTGACAAGAAAATAATATGACAATACATAGTATGGTTAGATATGTTTTTTTCATTTGTGTATAAATATTTAAAAAAGAGCTTCGAACAATTAATGTCCAAAGCTCTACAAACTAACTCAGAATTTCAAAAATTACTATCTTAATAACCTGGGTTCTGCACTAAGTTAGGATTGGCACTTATTTGCGAACTAGGAATAGGATATATTTGTTTTTCAACAGGCATATCTAAACCATAATTATCCTTAATAAATTTAGTAGCCTCACCGGACCTTCTAATAACTCCCCAAAGAGAAAATTCACCAGCCAATTCAAGTCTATATTCTTTTAATATACCGTCCATATCTACTGTTTTTGCAGGCGCTGTACCTCCCCAAGCTCTATTTCTAACTCTATCAAAGGCAGCTTGCGCTTTTGCTGTTTGACCATCTTTTAACGCAGCTTCAGCCAAACTTAGTAATACACCTCCATATCTCATCCAAATATGGCCTTGCCCTCCAAAAATAACAGGACTTCCCCATCCCATAATACTAGGATCTCTCCATGATTTAACACCCCAATATCCTGAGCGTGTATTTGGAGAACCTCCAGTCCATGGTTCTTCTACAGTACCAACTGTATTAATGTATATGAAATCTCCATTGTCATCAGTTAAATATATAGGTTCTCCATCTGCATCTAATTCTCCTGTTGGTATTTTTATTTCATACTGAGAAATATCAATTAATGGATCTGGATGCTCTTCTCCTGGAGCTGTTACTGTTGCTATTCTTCTCATATCACCTGGCTCATAAGCGTCATACAATTCTTTAGAAGGAATACCAGTGAACCCTCCTCCACCGGTAATATCCGTTGGCATTGCAAACAACTGCAAAATATTTACTTCATCATTTCTAGACCAAGATAAATCGGCATTAGCTGCCCATTGAAGCTCAAATATAGATTCTTTTCCATTCGGGTTATCAAGTGCGTGTATATCCAAAAAGTTTTCTTCCAAGTCTAAAACAGGGCTCCCCTCTAATGCTTCATATGCTGCTACCGCCTCTCCATATTCGCCTAACCACATATGTGCATTACCAAGAACTGTATATGCCGTAGATTTGTCTACCCTTCCTTTTTCTATAGCATACTCCCACGGTAACTTATCTATTGCTTCTGTAGCATCCGTAATAATTTGTTGAAAAATTAAATCTTGTGGGTCCCTAGCTTTAAAATGATCATCATCTGTAGTTAACATTAATGGAACATCTCCATACACTTCGGCTAAATATTGATAAGAAATACATCTAAGTACTAGGACTTCCCCTATTAAACGATTCCCTAAATCCAAACTAATATCCTCATTTTCAACGGCCTTCCTAAGTTTTTCCAAAACAATATTTGCTCTACCAATCTGGCGATAATTATTTGGCCAAATCTTGGTGGAAACATCTGCTGTAGATGGATCTGGATTAAAATTTAAATAAGAACTAGTCTCTGGATTCTCATTATTTAAAAAATCTAAGGCCGTACTATTTGCCCACCTATGAATACCTTTTACATTGTATTCTCCAGGTAACCCTGGATCCCCTTGAGAATCATTCTGAAAACCATCATATACTCCAGTTACAGCCGCTATTACAGCAACGTCTGAAACAAAAACAACTTCAGCTGTTAAATCTTTGTTATTGGTATCTATTAAAAAATCTTCGGAACAAGATATTATAGTACCTAATAGAAGAGCACTAATTACCCCAGCTCTTTTAAATCTATTCATTTGTATGTTCATAACCATCTTTTTAAAATTTTAAGTTAAACCCTAAAGTAAATGTTTTAGATACTGGGTACGCACCAGCATCTACTCCTCTAGTAGTTACACTACTATTACCATTAATATCTGAATTTTGACCAATTTCAGGATCTGAACCAGAATAATTTGTAATAGTGAATAAGTTTTGAGCACTCATATATATTCTAATATTGGAAAGTCCTAACTTATCAACCAGTTGGTTTGGTAAACTATATCCTAAGTTTAAATTTCTTAATCTAAAATAGGATCCATCTTCTACAAAATAGCTAGAAGCTCTGTTATTTTGAACATCACCGTCATCAATTATAGCTCTTGCGTATACATTCGTACTACCCTCTCCATTCCATCTATTTCTAAAATATTCTTGACTCACATTGGAAAAAGATGCAGAATTACCATAACCAGAAGGGCTTTCAAGTTCACGCTTCACAAGATTTAATATTTCACTACCATACGAACCATAAAAATTAAGTCCTAAATCAAAATTCTTATAATTAAAGGTTAAATTTAGACTACCAAAAAAATCTGGCACTGGACTACCAATGGTTGTTCTATCATCACCATTTACCACTCCGTCTGGCACCCCTTCTGGTCCTGAAATATCTTTAAACTTACGATCCCCTGGAGCTGTATTTACATTTTGCGTTGGAGCCGCATCAATTTCTGCTTGGTTTTGAAAAATTCCGTCTGCCACAAAACCATAGAAAGACCCTACTTGACCACCTTCTCTTGAACGAGTAATATCATACCAAAAACCAGATTCATCAAAACTATTTAAAAATTCATTACTAAAAACGACTTCTCTGGATAGGTTGTCTATTTCTGTTATTTCATTATCTATTAAAGTAACATTGGCATTAATATCATAGGTGAAATCGCCATCATTTTTTCTGAATCCTAATAAAAATTCAAAACCTTTATTTACTACGGTACCACCATTTTGAGGTTGTGTAGTAAAACCTGTTTGCGCTGGTACGGTTTGATTAAACAAGAAATTACTAGACTCTCTTATAAAATAATCTGCTGTAAAATATAGCTTACTATTTAATAATTCTCCCTCCAAGCCAATGTTTGTTTGGGTTTGCGTTTCCCAACCCAAATCTTTGTTTGCTAATACAAGAGTAGCTAAACCCAATTGACTATCTGTTGTGCCATCAAAACTATAATTGGTATCATTTCTGCCACCTTGACCTGTAAAGAATGATAAATATTGAAATGGGTTAATACCATCGAAATTTCCTGTCTCTCCCCAACTTGCTCTAAATTTTAAAATATTAAAAGCACTATCACTCATAAAGGCTTCTTCATCTATATTCCAACCTAATGCAAAAGAAGGAAAAACACCCCAAACATTTTGCGGACTAAATACATTACCTACACCATCTCGTCTAATAGTTCCTGTTACATAATACTTACTATCAAAACTATAGTTTAATCTCGCAAAGGTACTTGCTAATGTTCTTCTATCAGAAAAACCTTCTAGATTTTGTATATCACTAGCAGCTGCAATACTTCTTATATCATTACTTAAAAAATTAACTCCTGTTGCTTCACTATACTTTCTATATTGTCTTTGCGCTGAAACCCCTCCCAAAACATTTAAAGTATGTCTTTCATTAAAAGTTTTCTTATACTTTAATAAATATTCAGCCAACCACTCATTACTTGTAGTTTGCTTTGTATTATATATTGCATTATCTCTTAAGTCTATATTACCATTACTACGATAATAAGTAGGCTGAAAAAGTTCGCTTGCAAAATTATCTACTCTACCACCTACTTTTAATTGTGTAGATAGTCCTCCATAAATATCCCATTCTGCATCAATGTTAGCTAATATTGTATTAGTTACATTATCTGGGTCGTTTTCTGAAGCCCTTGCTACCCAGTTTCTACCATCGCGAAAAGCCTCGCCTGTTACATCTGGAAATGCTCCAAAATTACCACTACCATCCACTGGTAAATTTGTTAGGTTTGTACCCCCTCTTAAATTCGCTTCTCCTGTTGGTGCTAAATGCGGAACTGTCCCATATAAATTTAACAATGCTCCACGTCCCGTACCTAAAGGCTGAAAACTTTGAGATGTAATATATTTAATATTACTCTTTAATCTTAATTTATCAGTAATATCAAAACCGGCATTGAATCCAAAATCATATCTTTTATATTTGGATCCCATAAGTGTACCTTCTTCATCAAATATACCTGCAGTAAACGCTAATCTTGACTTTTCACCACCACCTCTTACATTTAAAGTTGAACTTTTAGTTATAGCAGAACTAAATATTTCGTCTTGCCAATCAATATTTCTTAAAGAACTTGGATTACTCCAACCATCATAAGGGATAGCAGCGCCGGCAACACTAGCATCAGTACTGCTACTAAGTTCTGTAGCTAAACTTGCAAATTGATTGACATCAAGTACATCTACTCTTTTAGGTTCAGAACGAAAACCAACAAATGTATTTAACTCTACTTGCACTTTTCCTCCAGTACCTTGTTTTGTCTGTATAATTACTACCCCATTACTTGCACGCACACCGTAAAGGGCGGTCGCAGAAGCATCTTTTAATACCGATAAAGATTGTATTGAATTTGGGTTAATAAACGAAATATCGCGTGTTGGAAAACCATCTACAATGTATAATGGGGTTGTACTACCAAAAGAACCTACACCACGAATATTTACAGAAACAGAAGAGCCTGGAGCTCCAGAATTAGAAGTAATTTGAACCCCTGCTGTTTTCCCTTGTAAAGCTTGATCAACGGTTGTAGCCGGAAAAGTGGTTAATTCTTCGGCCCCAATTACTGCTACAGCTCCTGTTAAATCTTTTTTACTTGTAGTTCCATAAGCGACTACAATAACTTCATCCAATGCCTCTCTATCTTCTTCCAATTTTACATTAAGAGTTGTGTTTTGACCTACAACTAGTTCTTTTTTTGTAAAACCTATAGAACTAAATACTAAAACAGCATCTGCGTTTGCAACTGTTATGGAGTAATTTCCATCAAAATCCGATGCAACACCATTTGCAGTTCCTTTTTCAACTACAGAAACACCTGGAATTGGCTGTCCGTTAAAGTCTGTAACGGTTCCCGAAATTACAATATTACTATCGGAAAATGCACTTGCATTGGAAACAAACAAAATCAACAGAAGAAATGCTATTAATTTTTTTGTTTTACTAAAAATGAAGAAATTGAGCCTCGGTCGCCCAAACCTTTTATTGTTTTTCATATCTTTAAAATGATTATTAGTTAGTTTTTATTCTAGTTAATTATTTTTTTGCATCGAGAAGTGTCTCAGCGCTTCTCGATTTTTTTAAAAAATATGCTTCTTTTCTTTTTTATCTCATTGGCTTTATATTAAAATTGTTATTTCTTTTTTATTAGACATACCCAATCTGTAATATCCGATTTGGAATGTTTTATTAGAGGAACTCCTATTTTTTTTATTTTTCCTCCTTTTAGAGTTTTTATACTCCCTAATTGCAACTCCCCACCCTTTAAAGGGTTATACCACTGAATGCTAAATTCTCCCTCTTCATTCGTTAAATCAATAGTATTTTCTTTTAATTCAGGCAGATATAGAACATAAACCTCTCCTTTCTTGCGTAGACAATAAGCATTAGAAGTATTTACTAAAGTATGTTCTGGCTCCATTTGCCAATAAGGCACTTCTTTTTGGAAAAAATTAATTGCGTTATTCGTTATTTCCCATAGATTATTCCTTTCTCTCCAGTCTTCAGAGTTTAAATCATTATGAGGATGTTTAGCTCCAAAATACCACTCCACTCCCGCTCCTCCAGATAACAAAGTCCCCCAAAGAACATATTGTCTTAAGGTATCATGGTTTGGGTCTTCCGCATCTGGTAGAGCACCTGTGTGCCATTTTCCAATTTCATCCATAGTAATTAACCAATTATGGTTTTTTTCTTTAGATGTACTCTTCCATGTATCTATAACACTACCTACTAGCTTTCTTTCTTCTTGTTGTAATGATAAGCCATCCAAATATTTGTAACCCAATATTGAATCTAAGATTTTACTTCGTAAAGGATCATGGGAATGAGTGTGCAAAAGAATAGGGTGCTTATAAGGGTCTGTATTTTTGATAAATTTAGCCATTGCTTTTCTTTGCTTATCGTTCTGACCAATAGGAGACCAAGAAGCAGGTCCATTTTCTTCTCCTAAATTCCATGTTAATGCTAAATGATGTCCAAAACGAGCTATTAACTCTCTAAAATATAGTTGACGCATTGTTCCTGTATCGCCATTATCTAGCATAGTTTCATTTTCTGTTTCTTGGAGCACCAAATGCAACATAATACCTTTCTTTTGCATATGTTTAAAAACAATTTCCCATTGCTCTAGCTTACTTACATCAAAACGTGTAAAGTCATCAGGGCTATGGTAAGGCCATACATCTTTACCATCACCCAGAATATTTAAGGTTAAAAAATAGGATGAATTTACCCCTTTACTTGCGAGATAGTTTAGGGCTCCAATTAACGATTTTCCTTTTCCATTCTTCCAGGTAGGGTCGCCAATATTCCAATCTTTTAAATGAGCTTTATAGGTGTGAATTTCATTATCTGTACTTGCTTCACCTTCTCTTACAGAGGATTCCATCCTATAAGTATCATCAAAATCTGCATATCCTAATAAGTTTTCAGGACTATTAGTTCCTCCTTTAAGCCAATATGCATTAGAGTCTTTAAATTTATAATACCCATTATGCGCTTTAAGTTGTCCATGCGCTCTAAAATCTATCCCGTCTTTGTCTGATTGTGATACAATAAATTTTCCTTGTGAATTCTCTATAGGTATAAGGGTTCCTTTATTAATGTCATCATCTAGAGCAATATTATTATCACGATGAAGTGTTGCATTATATGTCCACTTTCCAATTTTATCTGGAGAAAACCTAACTTTCCAAATGTTTCCACTCTTTGCGCTTGTTTCCGATGAATTTCCGTCTGCAGCATAAAAACCTCTTATAATATATTTTTTATTCTCATTTTTAAACTCAACGGTTAAACGATAATTTAAAAACGGATTATCTTTTGCTGATTCTGAAGTTTCCGGACCAACAAAGGATAATTCTACAGTATGCCATTTTTTATACACCGTAGTACTATCTATATTTTGTATACTAAGGTTAGAATTTTTAGAAGGTAATTTAAGTCTCTCTATTGTTTTAAGTTCTGGCTCCCCTCCTCGATTTGCACAGCCAGAAGCAGTGTAAACATAATCACCAACAATTACAAACCCAGAACCATGACGTCCTTTTTCTAAGAAAGGCCAATTGCGCCATGTTTTAGTTTCAATGTTATATGCTTCTACCTCTTTATGGGCGCTATTTTGAGCCATACTTTCTCCTCCACCTATAACTATTTCATTATTCCAGCTAAAAGCGGCGTTTCCTGCACGTTGAGTCGGTATTTTCAAATTTTTTGTTACTCTTTCCCATTTCTGATTTTCAAAATTATAAACATTGCCATATTCCGCAGTCAATGCCATATCTTGGTTCGTTCTTTTAGAGGTTCTTCGACCTGCAAAAACGTATAATTTATCGTTAGATATTACTGCCTGAAAATGATCTCTTGCATCTGGCGCATCTGGCAATACTTTCCACTCTCCCGTTTTAGGGTCGTATTCGTCTAGCCATGCCTTATAGCCATCATTATGGCCATTTGTAATACCACCGACTAAATAAATTTTGTTATTATAATATACAGTGCCAGCTCCTCCACGTCTTCTATGTTCTGGTATAATATGACTATACTCAAATGTATCCTTTTCGGGATAATAAATGATAACTCTATCTAAAGGAGTTTCATTAGGCCATTTTCCTGTCATTGCGCCAATTAAATATATAGCATCACCAACTACTACAGGCTGAAAATGGTGCAATTCTAAAGGAGTAGGAGATTTAGCTTCCCATGTATTTGTCTTAGTATCAAAAACATCTACAGGATTTATTCTTCTACCACCCATTAATAAAATTTTATCTTTATAAGCCACTAAACCTGCTTCATGACGAGCCGTTGGCTCACCTTTTACAGAAATAGTTTCCCATTGCCAGTTGCTCTCTTTTACTGTACTGCAGTTACTAAAAACCAGGAGTATTAGAAAACTGGAAAGCATTATATATAAATTAAAATATTTTTTTTCTTTGATCATTTGTTATTAGAAACAATAGTTATCAATTTTTTATCTGCTTTATTATTATAATCTATCAATCCAAAATTATCACTCTTATAGTTCCAATTTGCGTATCCTATTCCTGTCTCATTGAAAAGAGCAACCATGTCTGTATACCATTTTAGTTTATCTAAGTACGGAGCGTTTTGTATTATTCCAAATTCACCGCAGTACAAAGGCAGCCCTAATTCTTTTGCCTTTAGAATAGGTTTTTTCCATTTTTCTAGGAGTACTTCTTTATTGAATTTTAGATTCACCCATTTTTTTATTTCGGGTTTAATAACATCTGGCAAAACAGAGTATTCTTCTTCTGATAAAATTACCCCTGGGTAATGCACTGGTCCTTTATAATCTTTTAAAAAAGTCCATTTAGCGCTATAATGACTAAATAAAAATGGTTCATAAAAATGAAAACTTAAAAGAATATTCTTATCATTTAATGGCACTTTTAACGCATCGAAAGTATCTGTAGACTGCCAACGGTTAGAGCCAATTACAATAGTTCGTTTTGGTTCTAATTCTCTAATTACAGTAAAAGCTTTTTTAAGTAATTCATTCCACGATTCATGATTATCGGCAACAGCCTCATTCATTAATTCATAAGCGACTAGATGATCAGGGTACTTTTTTAATGTCATGGAAAGATCTCTCCATAGATTTAAAAATTTATCTTGTTCTGTTTTATCTGTCCACAATGGTTTTTTCTTTGCATTAAAATGATGAGAACGTAAAATATGCAAATCAATAATTATTCGTAAATCATTGGCTTCACACCACTTAATACAATTTTCTAATAATTGAAATGCTTTTTTATGACGGTTTCCATTTTTATCCCACATTTGCTCTTCATCAATAGGTAACCTTATATGGTCAAAACCCATATCTGCTATTTTTTCTACATCTGCTTTTATAAAAAAATGTTCTCTTTCTATTCCTCTTCTATCGCTTTGAGAAAGCCAATAAGCAACATTGGTTCCTTTTTTAACAACAAATGAATCTGCGTTTATTTGAGCAGATACGGTATTAAAAGAAACTACACCTATAATTAAGGCAAAAAGAATGTTCTTTCTAATTACTCCATAAAAACCTATCTGCTTTGTAGAATTTTTTTTCACTCCCATTTTTCGCTTTTAAGTGCTTCAAGAACAACCACTTCATCCATATCTGCGTCCATAGTACCAGCCACGGCAATTCCGCCTATGATTTCTTTCTTGTATAATATAGGGTATGCCCCTTTTAGAGGTATATATGCCTCCGAAGTTGCACTATCTAGAACCAACATTGGAGTTCTACCCTTTAAAATTACTTTCTCCAAATCTATCGTAGGCCTTTTAAAGGCTGTTGCGGTAGCGGCTTTACCTATCGCAATTTTTGCAGCACTGCTCATAGTATTATCCAAACTTTCTAACAAAATAGGATTACCATTACCATCTACTATTGCGATAGCTCCCGGAACCTTATGATGTCTTGCCGATTTTGTTGCCGCGTCCATTAGCGCCTTAGCGTCTCTATGAGTCATTTTATAGGTAGTTTTTGGCATATTTTTATAGTCTATAAATTTCTTTTCTTACTAATTTCATTAAATCCATATGCTTTTCCTCTTGCATTAATCTTCTATACTTATCCCT
This sequence comes from uncultured Maribacter sp., assembly GCF_947496775.1. GTDB lineage: Bacteria > Bacteroidota > Bacteroidia > Flavobacteriales > Flavobacteriaceae > Maribacter_B. Next base: position 204,504 of record NZ_CANMDU010000006.1, read on the forward strand.
GTCTAAGTTTTCTACAATATTCCAGATAGCCATATTCATTTCTGCATGCTCTGTAAAAAAGCCTACCATGTCAAAAATTCTTGGTGATGCATCTGCTGTAAAGTATTTATTGTATCCAAATTCTTTAGCATAAAAGAAAAATTCAACTGTATGCAAAAAATTCCTTGAACCACCTATTAAATCCCAGTCGAACTGCCAATCGTTATCATTTGTATGTAAATAATAATCTACATTAGACTGTTCGCACATTGCTAATACCTCTGCTGGGTTTTCTTTAGCTAAAAGAGAATGACCAAAATCTATGGTAATACCAGTTCCTGTGTTTTGTACTTCTTTCAAGAATACGATGGTTTTTGCACAACTATCTAAAAAGCAATTAACCCTTGTTTCATTTATTTTATATTCTACAAACAATGGCATTTCTGGTTTGTAATCTGCTGCTTCCGCAAAGGCATCAATCATATGTTTCCATCCTTTTTGATAATCTACCTGGAATAAGTTATCGTACCCATCGGATAATGGGCAACAAGTAACTAATGGGGCACCAACTGTTATAGCATAGTCCTTAGCGTCTTTAATCAGCTGAACAGCATCGTTTCTTAAATCTACATCTGGTCTTGATAATGCGCCCGGAACCCATTTAGTTTCTTTTTTAATGTTTGCATTTACAGCAGCGAATTCTAATCCCATTTCATTAACCAGAGCTTTTGTACTAGCTGCTTCTTCAGTCTCGTATGGGTATACAATTTCGATTCCAGTAACTCCCTTTATTTTCTTAACGGTTTTTAAGCGTTCCTTAAGTGCTGTTGGCTTTTGGTATTCCGAAAATCTGTCTTGTGTTTTGCTTAAAAAAGCTGTAATTATGCTTTGTTTCATTCTTTTCTAAATTGTTTTATTCTTTAATATGCTTTAGAAGGCTCTCCTTCTATAACAGTTTCTCTTATTATATTTGGGTCTGTAAATTGATCATTTAAATCAGTAACAGTAGTGGAAAATGAGTACATTACTGCACCTTTTTCACCTGCCTGAAACCAATGTTTTGTACCTGCTGGTAGTACTAATTGGTCACCAGGCTTTAAATGGACTTCATTTCTCATAGTATAGCAATCCTCTTTTCCTTCGACGATAAAACCCTTCTCTATGGTACTCTCTCCAGGTATATAGAAATATAAATCTCCGCTTATAGCTCTAATAACCTCTTCTTTTCCTGGATCATCGCCCACTGTTGGGTGCCAGTGTTCGGGCTCCGTTTGATAAGGAAGTAACACTAATATTTTTCCAGCAATCCTATTCGTTTGAAACATTGTTAATATTTGTACGCCTTCTTTTTTTATTTGACTTAAACCAAAATCTGCGGCAGTCATTTTTTCTTTGTCTTCGGCAGTAAGTAATAAGCCTGATGCTTCAATCATTTCGATGGATTTTTGGCATACTTCCTTAAATTCTTCCAGTTGTATCATTATATAAATCTTAATTTATTTCGTTAATTGTAAAGGTTTGTTCGGTTTTATAGCTAGCCACATCGGAATTGCCATTAAATTTAACAAGGCCGCTAAAAAGAAAAATGGAGTATTAGAACCTGTGTAGGCCACCATATACGGAAAGGCTAATGCTGTAAAAAATGAACCTAAATTACCTGCCATATTCATAGTTCCACTAACTACTCCGGAATATTCTTTGCCAATATCTAAGCAGGTAGACCATGAAGGACTTAGGGTCATATCTGCTCCAAATACTGCTAAGGATATAAAAATGATGGCCCCTGTCACATTTTCCATATATATACTAGCAACTACTCCTACTGCTGCAAGAAAAAAACCAATAATAGCCGGCACTTTTCTTGATAAACTTAATTTATTGCCCCTATATATATAATCAACTAACCACCCCGAAAACCAATTACCTAAAGCTCCAAATATGAATGGTGCAGAAGAATAAAATCCTGCCTCTACTATATCTAAATTGTATTTTGCTCTTAAATGAGGAAATAACCACGTAAGACAAAAGAAGAATGTAAAATTGCTACTAAAATATTGCCCCATAATTAACCACATAGTACGGGACCCAAACATTTTTTTAAAAGAAATTGGCTTTTTGTTTATATTATTTTCTAAAGTATTGTCCTTTATTAATTGTAACTCCTTCTCTGAAAAAGAGCCATGCTCTTCTGGGGCATCTCTAAACCACCAATACCAGATAATGGCCCACAATACACCTATTCCTCCAAGAATAACAAAACTCATTCTCCAACTTGTCAAATCTATCAACCATGCAACAATTGGCAAGGCAATAGCAGCACCAATCCTTCCTCCTGAAAAATTAATTCCATGAACCAGTCCCCTCTCTTTAACAGGAATCCAATTAAAAACTGCTCGTGCCATGCTCGGGAAAGCTCCTGCTTCTCCTACTCCGAATAAAAACCTTACAGTTACAAGAGCAACAAAATTGTATACTGCACCCGTTAAAGCTGTGAAAATGGACCAAATAGCAACTACTCCAGTAAGAACTTTTCTAACACCATGTTTATCTGCTAAATAACCTGAAGGAGTTTGAAACAAAGCGTACCCAAGAGCAAATATGGATAATACCCAGCCCATCTCCTTATCCGTAAGCGATAAATCTTGTGCCACAGGATCTTTAGCTACAGAAATTAGAATTCTATCGAACAATACTATCATAGACAAAATAAATGTTCCAAATACCATGCGATATCTTACCGGAAAAAAAGATACAGTCTTACTCATTTATATTTTTTAGTATCAATTGTTTAGATATATCCAAATGAGATTTCAATAGAGTCTCTGCCAAATCAATATCTTTTTTCTCAATGGCATCAATAATTTCTACATGTTCTATTAGCGTCTCATCCGCAGGGCGCAATAAGCCAATAATATCTATACATACTAATAAATTACCTTGGTTAAATATTTTTTGAAGAAAAGAATTTCCACAATTGCGAATAATGTAATCATGAAACTCCGCATCTGCTTGTTGGTAATGATGTTCATCAATTTCTCCTTCTAAAAATGGATTAAAAAACTCCTTTAATGTTGTGATTTCTTCTGAAGAAGCTCTTTCTGCAAATAATCTAATTGCCGTTCCTTCAAGTGCCATTCTACAATCATAAATTTCAATCACTTCTTTATCATTAAATTCCTTAACAATTACCCCTTTTCTAGGTATGGATTCAACAAGACCTTCTCCTTCTAACATCTGAAGTGCAGAACGCAAGGGAGTTCTACTAATTCCAAGTTCATCTGCTAGTTTATCCTGAACAATTTTTTGCCCTGGTTTTAGCTCCTTTGACATTATCATAGACCTCACTTTTACATAAGCTTGGTCACTTAATTCATTGTTAGAAATCTTATACATGTACAAATATATTTTTTGAATACCGTATACGAAAGTAACCAAATTTATTTAAAATACAAATATTAATATGTGTTATTTTTAATATTACTGCTAAATTTATGATGATTATATTTAAATTTGAATTAAATATTAACAATTACGTAATTTGATTTATTTTGCTACATTTGCCAAATAATCAAAAATTCAAGCAAAATGAATGGTATTAAAAATAATGATGAGAGAGATTATTTTACTCCTATTAAACTAAAAGAAAAACTAGGTTACGGTCTAGGTGATTTGGGTTTTAATTTTTATTGGGCAAACATTTCTGCTTTTTTATTAATTTTTTATACCGATGTTTTTGGTATCTCCGCAGCAGCAGCAGGAACAATGATGTTAGTTACACGAATTGTAGATGCTTTTACTGACCCAATAATGGGTGCTATAGCCGATCGTACTAAAACACGTTACGGTAAATTTAGACCCTACTTATTATGGGGAGGCCTGCCTATGGCCGGAGCAGCCGTACTCACTTATACTACCCCAGATTTGGGAGATGGAGGTAAACTAATATGGGCATATGGAACCTACACCTTAATGATGTTAATTTACACTATTATAAGTGTGCCGTACTCCGCTTTATCTGGAGTAATAACAGCCAGAAGTCAGGATAGAACAGAATTAATTAGTTTTCGATTTATTGCAGCATTTACGGGCACCACTTTAGTAAATTTTTTCACCCTAGATTTAGTTGAAATTCTTGGAAATGGAGATGAAACTTTAGGATGGCAGTATACTATGGGGCTATATGGAATTTTAGCTGCAGTACTTTTTGGTATAGTATTCGCGACTACAAAAGAACGTATTACTCCTCCTGTTCAACAAAAAACTAAAGCAATAAACGATTTAAAGGATTTATTAAAAAATCGCCCTTGGATGGTACTTTTTGCTTTGGCACTTATAATTATGATTACAATTACTATGAGAGCAGGAGCTTCTATTTATTATATAAAATACTATGTAGGTAAACCAGATTTAATAAAGTATTTCTTAACTGCTTATGGGCTTGCCTTAGCAGCAGGAGCTTCTATTACTCCGATATTAACAAAATTTATTGACAAAAAATATCTCATGATTTTGCTCATGAGCACCACAGGTGTTTTATCTATTCTTTTCTTTTTTGTTCCTAAAGATTCTATTTGGTTAATGTTTTTAATTCATATTTTAATCGGCCTAACTTTAGGGCCTAAATCTCCATTAGTATTCTCTATGTACGCAGATACTGCTGATTATACGGAATGGAAAACTGGAAGAAGAGCTACGGCAATGACATTTTCAGCGGCAATATTTTCACAAAAATTGGGTGGCGCGTTAGCTTCATTTGGTATTGGAGCCGTTTTAGCCACAATGGGATATGTAGCAAATGAAGCCCAGACAGATGCTACGCAAACTGGCATATTAATAACTATTAGTATTGCCCCAGGAGCAGTTGCACTACTCGCTGCTTTTATAATGCGTTACTATACTTTAGATAACAATACCCTAGAAAAAATACAAACCGAATTAAAAGAAAAAAAAGCAATACAACAATAGTCTATGATTACATCTGTAAATAATGGAGAACGAATAGAATTAAATTCGCCTATAAAAATGCCAAATGCTTCGGCTTTTTTATGGAATAAAAAAATGATGATACACATGAATTGCCGTGGTTATGCGGTTTCTCAATTCATGCAGCCAGAACCAAGTAAATATGCTTATTCTCCTAATTTAGAAGCAAAAACTTTTATGCAGCCAGAGCAACCATATTATGCACATCATCCTGGGAGGTTTTTTTATATTAAAGATGAAGAAAACAAAACTCTTTTCTCAGCTCCACATGCTCCAGTAAGAGCAAAAGTTGATAGTTACATATTTTCAGCAGGAAAAAATGACATATCATGGGAAATTAAAAAAGACGGCTTACAGGTTAAAATGAGTTTGAGTTTAGCAAATGATGAAGCCATAGAACTATGGAGTATTACTGTAAAAAACACAACATCTAAACCAAAAAAAATTAGCCTTTACCCCTATTTTCCAACTGGATATATGTCTTGGATGAACCAATCCGGAATATTCAACAAAGATTTATGTGGTATTGTATGTTCTTCTATTACACCTTATCAAAAATACCAAGAGTATGAAAATATTAAAACACTAAAAGACAAAACCTTTTTCCTTGCAGATACTACACCTAATTTTTGGGAGGTAAACCAAGCTTCTTTTGAAGGGGAAGGTGGTCTTGAATATCCTACTGGAATTAGCGCAGAAGAGTTATCAAATGGTGATGCTTGTTATGAAACACCAACTTGCGCTATGCAATATAGATTAAATTTAAAAGCCGAAAATGAACAAAGTTTTAGGTTTTTATTTGGCCCTGCAAATAATGAAGAGGAAATAGAATTCATTCGTAAACGTTATTTTTTAGACATCGACAAAAACAATATAAACGGTTTTCAAAAGTCCTTAAAAGAATACAAATCCTATATTGCTCACGGTACGGGCTGCATAAACATTAAAACCCCTGATAAAACATTAGATGACTTTGTAAATAACTGGTTACCAAGGCAAGTATATTACCACGGCGAAACCAATAGACTAAGTACAGACCCACAAACTCGCAACTATTTACAGGATAATATGGGGATGAGCTATATTAAACCAGAAGTTACAAGACATGCTATTCTTACTGCTTTAAGTCAACAAAAGAAAAGTGGAGCTATGCCAGATGGAATATTAATTCATAAAAAGGCAAAATTAAAATACATAAATGAAGTGCCACATACAGATCATTGTGTTTGGCTACCAATATGTTTAAAAGCATATTTAGACGAGACTAATGATTATAAAATATTAAAAGAACGCGTTTCTTTTTCTGATAGTAGTGTAAAAAGCACGGTAACCGAACATATTAACCTAGCCATGCTATGGTTATATGAAAATCGTGATGAAAGAGGACTAAATTATATTAACCAAGGCGATTGGTGCGACCCTATGAATATGGTTGGTCCAAAAGGAAAAGGGGTTTCCGGATGGTTATCTTTGGCAACTGCATATGCCCTGAATACATGGTATGAAATATCTTTAAAAAATAAAAGTATCGACCCTGAAATGGACTTTTCTTTAATGGCTAAAAATGTCAAAAACGCAATAAACACTCATTTATGGGATGGTAATTGGTACGCAAGAGGAATTACAGATAATAATGTAATTTTTGGTATTAAAAAAGATAGGGAAGGTAAAATCTTTTTAAACCCGCAAAGTTGGGCATTACTTAGTGGCTGTGCTGACGAGGAACAAAGTAAAAAAATAATTAATGCAGTAGAAAATGAATTAGAAACTCCGTATGGAGTAGAAATGCTTGCTCCTTCTTATACTAGCATGCGAGAAGATATTGGCCGAGTTACACAAAAATATCCAGGGTCTGCAGAAAACGGATCTGTATATAACCATGCTGCTGTATTTTACATTTTTGGTTTATACTCCTCTGGGAAAAAAGAAAAGGCGTATGAATTACTCAAAAAAATGATTCCTGGGCCAAACGAAAAAGATTATATTCAAAGAGGGCAATTACCATTATTTATACCCAATTATTATCGCGGAGCATTTAAACAATTTCCAAGAACTTCTGGTCGATCTAGTCAACTATTCAATACTGGAACAGCTAGTTGGGTTTATCGCTGCCTTATTGAGGGGTTATTTGGTCTTGTTGGCGATATAAAAGGTTTAAGGATATCTCCAAATTTACCAAATCATTGGGATAAGGTAGAAATTACAAGACAATTCAGAGGTGCCACGTTTTATGTTAAAATAAATCGTGAAAAAGAAATTACAGAAACAATGATATCTGTAAATAACAAATTATTAGAAGAACCCATTATTAAGAATATAAAACCAATTGATTATACCGTAAAAGTTAGTATTCCAATAGCATAAACTTTAAATGTAAAAGCCCTAAACATATATATGTTTAGGGCTCTTTTGTTATTGATATATTGTTCTTCAAATACTAGAATTTATCCTTAACGTCTTTAAATTTTCCTTCTACAGTTACGTTTCCAGATTTTTTAACGTCACCAAATATATTTACTACAGAGTCTTCTCCAATAAATTCTATTGTAGCTCCATCATTAAGAACTAAATCTCCATAAATGGTTAAGTTACCCTCTACTCTAAGCTTAGCACCAGAATTAACATTAATATTTCTTTTTCTATTGTTTCTACCAACAACGAATGTCCCATTCATCTCAAATAAAGCATTGGAATTAATATTCACACCTTCTTTAACCGTCCAGGATCCACATAAAAGTAAATCTCCACCAATATTTACACTATTAAATCTTTTAGAACCTCTATAAGATAATGTTTGATTAGCGTTTACATTAAGGTTAGAACTACCACTATAAGAAGATAATTCTGAACAGCGAGTAGCTAAGCTTTCATCTGGTTTATTTAATTTTATAATTTGTAAACCTTCTTTTCCAGAAGCCGCAAAAACATAGTCTCCTTTTGTTGTTACATAATTTACAGAACCTTCTAATTGAATAATACCAACCAAATCTGTATTATCATTTTGTTCTTCTGACAAGCATAATCCTGCACCCCCATTTGCCATTAACAAAACATCCTCATTAGTTGCAACTGCATTTGTAACAACATCTCCATTATCTACTCCATTAGGATTAATTAATATTGGAATGTATTCTTTTAAAGCTCCAGTTGCAATACTATATACTCCTGCTCCTTTTGCTCCTTCGGCAACTACAATATTATCTCCAGAAAAATCTAACGTTCTTTTAGTATTTATACCAAAATCACTGCTTATTGCAATTGCATTAACAACGTTTAAATTTTCATCTAAAACATGAATTCCTTGACTAGCATCTAAAACTGCAATACTATTTGATTGTACAGCTACAGAACGCAAATCCATAAATGGAGTTTCGTTTTGAACTTCTAAAGTGTTTTTGTTATAAACTGATAATGTTCCTTCTTGACCACTTGTTACCAATATAGAATTTCCATTAACCGCCACATCAGTAGCGTTATATCCTTCTTGAAAAGCATATGTAATACCAGCAACACTGAATTTCCCGTTAGAAGCTGATATTTTCCCTAAAAAAGAGTTACTTGTAGCTCTTACTGAAGTTTCCGAATCTACACCTCCAACAAAATACACATATCCATTAGCGTATTGTAAGGAATTTATATCTGCATTCGTATAATACAATCTTGATGTTACTCTAGGGGAATGCGGATTACTTACATTAATAATATCCATAGCTCCGGCATAACCATCTTCGACGGTGTTGTAGGATACATAAGCATAATCTCCGTCTAAAGAGACATGAGATGCTGTAAGGTTCGTAGAACTACCACTAGACGGTACATCTACCTGAGCTACCAAAGTTAAAGGGTAATCTCCTGCCAAATCTGCTTTAGCCGCTAAGCCCGATTTTCCAGACAAAGTAGCTTCATCCATAATGTCTAGAACACCTGCGTTGTCATAAACAATACTGTTTTCTAGAGCTTGTTCATTTTTTTCTATTGAAATGTCATCTTGAGTTTCGCTATATACAGTAGTTTCATCTGTACAAGCAGTCATTAAACCTAAAAAGGCTAATACGTAAAGGGGGGTCTTTTTCATAAAAGTAGGTTATTTGTTGTCAGATTTGGGTTCTAACTCAACGTCAAAAATACTCTTTAGGTATAAAGACCTTCCATATTTTCGACGAAATACACTTTACCTTAGTTTTTTTACGTATTACTATAGATATCAAGATATAAGAAAACCCTAAAAAAGGGAACTAATTATATTTTTCCTCTTTTTTCCATTATAAAAAGAATAATAATAGGTATTGCCAAAAGAACAACCATTAGTGTTTCTGTAAAGATCAAATTAGGTGCAAAAATTAATGTAGTAACATAACCACCTATAGCGCCACCAAAGTGCGCAGTGTGACCAATATTCCCTACTCTATTTTTCATTCCGTAAATAGAATATAATAAATATCCAATTCCAAAAATATAAGCAGGAATTGGTATTATAAACATAAGACCAAGCATCATATTCGGTTGTAAAAGAATAGCTCCATACAAAATGCCTGTTACAGCTCCACTTGCTCCTACAGCAGAATAATAAGGTTCATCTTTATGAAAAAAAAGAGACAATAAACTTCCCGCAATAAGACTTATGAAATATAATAATATAAACTTAATTGGTCCAAAATAAGATATTATCACATTTGCAAAAAAATACAACGTAAGCATATTCATTAATAGATGTCCAATATCTACATGTAAAAAACCAGAAGTAACCAATCTTTCCTTTTGCCCAGCTTTTATAGGGCCTACACCAAACTTATAACGTTGAAAAAAATGGGAATCCTCAAAACCTTTAAATGAAACTATAATATTAGCCGCAATAACAGCTATGGTAACCAAATGAAGATTGTTCATAAAGCATAATTTAATATACCTTTCAAATATAACTATATTTGCCCATTATAATATAGAATATGCAATTCCTTGTTTTCATTTTAGCGTACCCTCTACTATGGATAATTTCCAAGCTTCCTTATAAAGTTTTTTATCTATTTTCTGATATTGTTTATGTGATAATTTATAGGATATTCGGGTATAGAAAGAAAGTAGTGCGAGCAAACTTAACTTTAGTATTTCCTAAAAAAACCGAAATAGAAATAAAAAGTATTGAGAAAAATTTCTATAAACATATGTGCGATATGTTTTTAGAAATGGTAAAAACAATGAATCTTTCCAAGGAAGAAGTAAAAAAAAGGTACCATGTTACCAATATGGATGTTTTAACCAATATCTTAAAAGACAAAAGCATTATAGTTGTATGCGCCCATTATGCCAATTGGGAATGGAACGTCAGCATGAACAACTATATTAAAGACAAAGGTTATGCTGTTTATCAAAAAATAAGCAATCGCTATTTTGACGCTTGGATAACAAAAACAAGAGCGCGCTGGAACACTACTCTAATAACACAGGCTGAAACGGTAAAAACAGTAATATCTAACACCAAAAAAAATATTAAATCTGTTTATGGTATGGTAAGCGACCAATCCCCTATGGTTCATAAAGGTCAATACTGGACAGAATTCATGGATATTAAAGTTCCTATTTTTAATGGAGCTGAAGCCTTGGCTAAAAAACTTGATCTTGCAGTAATTTTTTTAAAAGTTTCTAAAACAAAAAGAGGGTATTATAGCGCCGAATTTATTCCAATAACTAAAAACGGAAAAGAAACAGAAAAAAACGAAATAACGAATCAGTTTTTAAGATTAACAGAACAACAAATAAAAGAAAAACCAGAACACTATCTTTGGACGCATCGAAGGTGGAAGCACAGAAATAGAGTTCCAAAAGAATTTCTATAAAAACTATTCCCAACACCATTATTTACTCCGCAATACTAAATTTATGTCTAATACGTAATAGGCATATTACAAAAAAAAAGAGGCTACCCAATGTAAGATAACCTCTTTTTTATAATAAGATTAATTTAGATTTATAGACCAGCAACTTCCTTAATTTCACCGATAATTTTATCTGCTAAATTGTCTGCTTCTGCCTGGCTTTTAGCTTCTGTATATATTCTAATAATTGGTTCTGTATTAGACTTACGAAGGTGCACCCAGTTTTCAGAAAAATCTATCTTAACCCCATCTATTGTAGAAATTTCTTCTCCATCATATTTTTTAGCCATAGCAACTAAGATACCATCCACATCTAAATCTGGCGTTAGTTGTATTTTCTTTTTGCTCATAAAATAACTAGGATAACTAGCTCTCAATTCAGCAACTGTTCCTCCTTTTTCAGCCATAAGCATTAAAAACAAAGCAGTTCCAACTAGAGAATCTCTACCATAATGACTTTCTGGATAAATAATACCTCCATTACCTTCGCCACCAATAATTGCATTGTTAGCTTTCATTTTGGTAACCACATTTACTTCTCCAACGGCAGCAGCTTCATAAGTTCCCCCATGTTTCTGAGTAATATCTCTTAACGCTCTAGAAGATGATAAATTAGATACCGTATTTCCTTTTGTTTTTCCAAGAACATAATCCGCACATGCTACCAAAGTATATTCTTCTCCAAACATCTCACCATCGTTACTAATAAAAGCTAAACGATCTACATCTGGATCTACAACAATTCCGAAATCTGCTTTTTCTTTTACAACTAAATCACATATATCTCCTAAATGCTCCTTTAGCGGTTCTGGATTATGTGGAAAATGACCTGTTGGATCACAATACAATTTAACTACTTCTACTCCTAAAGCATTTAATAATTTGGGGATAGCTATACCTCCAGTAGAATTTACACCATCTACTACTACTTTAAATTTTGCCTTTTTAATAGTATCTGCATCCACCAAAGGTAAATCCAAGACTTCATCAATATGTATATCTATATACGCATCATTTTTAACTATAGTACCTAAATCATCTACTTCAGAAAAACTAAATTCTTCTTTTTCTGCAAGTTCTAAAATAACTGCTCCTTGGGCGGCATCTAAAAACTCTCCTTTTTCGTTTAAAAGCTTTAGAGCATTCCATTGCTTGGGATTATGACTAGCAGTTAAAATAATCCCTCCATCTGCTTTCTCTATTGGAACAGCAATTTCAACTGTTGGCGTAGTAGATAGATCCAAATCTATTACATCTATGCCTAATCCGGTTAATGTAGAAACTACAAGATTCTGAATCATTTCTCCAGATAATCTTGCATCTCTACCAATAACTACCTTTAATTTTTCTTTTTTAGAATATCCTTTTAACCAAGTACCGTAAGCGGCTGCAAATTTTACAGCATCAATAGGTGTTAAATTATCTCCTGGTTGTCCGCCTATAGTTCCTCGGATTCCTGATATTGATTTAATTAGTGTCATATGCTTTATAAAAGTTTTTGCAAATATACAGGACTATTCCTTATCTTAACTTTTACAATTCGTAAATTCGACCTTAAGAAAACTTCCATCGTCCTATGAACTTTTTAGCTCACATTTATTTGTCTTTTGGTGATAAAGAAATTACTATTGGAAATTTTATTGCAGACAGTATTAGAGGAAATAAATTCAACCATCTACCGGAAAGAGTACAACAAGGCATTCAATTACATCGGTCTATAGATACATTTACAGATAGCCATGCCATCCCTAAAATTAGTAGTAAACGGCTTCATAAAAACTATAGTCACTACAGCAGAGTTATTGTAGACATTTTTTACGACCATTTTTTAGCAAAAAATTGGAAGAAATACTCCAATATACCTCTCGATATTTTTGTAGATAATTTTTATGATTTATTAGAGGACAATTACGAAATACTACCTGATGGTGTTAAACGAATGATGCCTTATATGATTAGTGACAATTGGATATACAACTACTCTAAAATGGAAGGTATTGACCGTGTTTTAAATGGAATGAATAGGCGGACAAAAAATAAATCTAAAATGAATTTTGCAATTTTAGATCTAGAAGAACATTACGGCAAATTTGAAGAGGAGTTTACATTGTTTTTTGAAGAACTTATTACTTTTTCTAAACAAAAATTTATTTCTTTATAAGGACTTATTTAAAAAACTGATTATCTAAAACTTAACTCTATTTAATTTTGAAAAAAATATATCTACTATTATCAATTATACTTTTAAATATAAATTGTAAAAAAAAATCTCCCACCCCAACTGGTTTAGTTTCTAAAAACGCCATGGTTGTTTCTGCCAGAGAAGAAGCTTCCAAAATTGGATTAGACATACTTAAAAAAGGAGGCAATGCTTTTGATGCTATGGTAGCTACAGAAATGGCCTTAAATATTGCATACCCCTTTGCTGGTAGCATAGGAGGTGGTGGCTTTATGGTGTATAGAAAAAGTAATGGCGATGTTGGCAGTATTGACTATAGAGAAAAAGCCCCTTTATCCGCGCAAAGAGATATGTATCTAGACTCTTTGGGTAATGTAATTCCGGGGAAAAGCACACTAGGAGCAACAGCAGTTGGGGTGCCCGGTGGCATAGCAGGATTAATACAAGTACACAAAAAATTTGGAAAACTCCCTCTAAATGAGATTTTGAATCCCGTAATTGCGCTAGCCGAAAACGGGGTAATTGTTACAGAAAAACAAGCAAAACGTCTAGATAATTATAGAGATAAAATTATTGAAGTAAATGGCGACAGCACTTTATTTGCTCAAAAATTCGTTGCTGGTGATACTATAAAATACAAAGCCTTGGCAAAAACTATACGAATAATTGCAGAACAAGGTCATGATGGATTTTACAAAGGCGAAGTGGCCAAAAAATTAGCCACATTTATTCAAGAAAATGGTGGATACGTAACCGAAAAAGATTTAGCGAAATATCAAGCAAAATGGCGCCAACCGGTTATCTTTAAATATAAAGACTTAAAGGTAATTTCAATGAGTCCACCTAGTAGCGGTGGTGTTACTTTGAATCAGATTTTTAGTATGATCGAGCCTTACAATATTTCTGAATACGGACACAACTCTACAAAAGCCATACAATTGTTTACAGAGGCATGCAGAAGAGCCTATGCGGATAGAAATTATTTTCTAGGAGATCCTGACTTTGTTGATATCCCCTTAGATGTTCTATTAAGTAAATCTTATTTAAAAGAGCGAATGGAAAATTTTTCTCTTGACAATGCCACAAAATCATCTGATGTAGAAAGAGGAAATATACAAGTTGTTGAAAGTATGGAAACCACCCATTACTCTATAATAGACCAAGAAGGAAATGCTGTTTCGGTGACAGAAACACTAAATGGAGCATACGGTTCTAAACTTTTTTGCGATGAACTTGGTTTTTTTCTGAATAATGAAATGGACGACTTTAGCGCTAAAGCTGGTACACCCAATATGTTTGGGCTAATTGGTGCTGAGGCAAATAGTATTGTTGCTGAAAAACGTATGTTAAGTAGCATGACACCTACTTTAGTTGAAAAAGACGGAAAACTATGGATGGTAGTTGGTAGTCCTGGGGGCTCTACTATTATTACTGCAGTTGCACAAACCATTTTAAACACCTACGAGTTTAATCTCAGTATGCAAGAGGCTGTGGATGCACCGCGCTTTCATCATCAATGGTTGCCAGATGTTATTGTTTTTGAACCCAATGGGTTTTCAAAAACTTTAAAAACTGAATTAAAGAGTAAAAATTATATAATAAATGAAAAACGCACTCCAATTATTGGTAAAGTGGATGCAATCCTTGTCTTACCAGATGGCAGATTAGAAGGAGGTGCCGATAAAAGAGGAGATGATACCGCTGTTGGATTTTAATCGCAGTACTATCCCTCTTTTGAGTTTTATATCCTAGTTGCTTAGGTTAAAAAAAAAAAAAAAATGGAATATCCAAATGTAATACCACCGACCCTTGGGTTAATGTTATTTACTCGATAATCGAGATTTAAATGCTCTGACGCTTGCGTTGAAATTAATGCTAATTTTCCTTCTAATGCCTCGTGGGCTTGCCCTGAGGTTGTTTACTAAAAAAAAAATGCAGTTACTTAAAAAACTTGGGAAGTTTATTTGCTATGCTTTTTCTATTATCGTTTTAGGAAGTGGGATTGCTTACATCATCTACAACAAACCTATTCCTAAAGGGGAAAAAGGTACAAAAGCAGATGCTTTGGCCAGAAAAATGTTGCATACCATCCATCAAAAAGATTTTGCTAAAACCCGTTATCTAGAATGGTCATTTAATAGCGGCTCTCATCAATATAAATGGAATATAGCAAAAGAAATTGTAACTGTACAGTGGAAAAGCAACCTTGTTACATTACACCTATCTAACCCAGACAAGAATAAGGTTATTGTTAAGAACAAAAGCATAAATATCTCCGAGAAAAATATACTAGTAAAAAAGGCTATTGCACATTTTAATAATGATTCGTTTTGGCTTATTGCTCCATTTAAAGTATTCGACAAAGGAACAGAAAGAAGCATCGTAATATTAGAAAATGGAGAGGAAGCTCTTTTAGTCACCCATACCCTTGGAGGCTCAACACCTGGAGACTCGTATCTATGGAAATTAGAACCAAATGGCTTACCAAAATCTTTCCAAATGTGGGTAAAAATAATCCCTATTGGAGGGATAGAAGCAACTTGGGATGATTGGAAAAAAATGCAAAATGGAGTATTATTACCAACGAAACATAAAATTGGACCAATAACCCTAAGCATGGGAAATGTAAAGGCACTTCCATAATTTCCCTGGTCGCAAAAAGAATGATTGAAGACGTTGTTGTACAGAAGAAATTTAGAAGTAAAGGAAATGATTTAACTAGAGAACTACCTATTAGAAAAAGCCACAAATAGTAAACTTACGGAAATGCTGTAAAAACTATAAATCAATAATTTACAACTCCTTTCCATTTTTAGTTGTTATGCATTTACTGTAACTTGTATGTAGCTATATTACAGCTACATACGAATAATCTTCATGATTTAATGAACAATCTAAAAACAAGCTTATGAACAATCGAAGAAATTGGATCAAAGAAACAGGATTGGGAATATTAGGGATGTCTCTAGGAATAAACATCAATGCCCAAACAATTACAAAAGAACAACCAAGTAATTCGGACTCAATGACTCTATTGGGTCTAAATGAAAATCCATATGGCCCATCGCCAAAAGCTCTAATAGCAATGCAAGAAAGTATTAGTAATGCTAATAGATATGCATTTAAAACAACTACCGCTCTAATAAATGCTATTGCTAAAAAAAATGAAGTTACCCCTGAGAATGTTTTACTTGCTCCTGGCTCTACTGAATTATTAGATTTAACTTTTCAATTAACCTCCCAAAATAAAGGCAGTTATATAATAGCAAACAATACTTTTGATTATTGGACGTCCACAAAAACAGATAGTGAATTTAAAAGAATTCCTATCCCTCTTACAAAAGACAAAAAACACGATCTAAAAGCAATGTTTAATGCCATTCAAACAGATACTAAACTAATTTACATTTGCAATCCAAATAACCCGACTGGGACTATTTGTAATAGAAAAGAGCTACTCTCTTTCATTGAAAAGGTAAGCGAAAAAGTAATGATTTTAATTGATGAAGCGTATATTGATTATACAGAAGAAGAATCATTGGGCAATCTTGGTATTACAAATAAAAACGTAATTATAACTAAAACTTTTTCTAAATTACATGGATTGGCCGGAGCTCGAATTGGTTATGCAATTGGCCATACATCAACTATCAAAAAATTAAAAGAACTAAAATCTTGGCCTAACGGAAACCTTAGTTTAATTTCAATGGCAGGTGCCCTAGTATCTTTACAAGACCATGCTTTTACAGAAAAAGTAAAAAAATTGAACATAGAAGCGAAAGAATACACAATAAAAGAGTTTCAAAAACTAAAGATTACTACTATTCCTTCTTATACCAATTTCCTATATTTTTCTTTGGAAAATTACCCGAAAGACTATTTGCAACAATTAGCATTAAACCGTATAAAAGGCAGCAGAATTTATGAAGAAAATGGAAAATGGTCACGAATAACTATTGGTAACATAGAAGAAATGAAAATATTAATAAGTGCATTACAATAGGTTTCATTAAATAAGAAGTAAACCAGCTCATAAAGAACAAGAAAAATTAATTTGAAGCTTATTTTTATTTGCCTCCAAGCTGGCAATATTTAAAAGTTAATTATTAAGTAAAACACAAAATTTAACTCCTTTGTTAATCATACTTTTCTAATAGAAATTCTATATACTTTTGTCTTTCACGTAAAAATTAATAAAATGTTTAAAACCAATTCTTATTTTGATGACAAAGTACTTTCTATTGCATTTGATTCTGATGAAGGGAAAGCTACAGTGGGTGTTATGGCGCCTGGAGAATACACTTTTGGCACCAATTCTAAAGAATACATGACCGTAATCTCAGGTATAATGGAGGTACAATTACCGGGAAGTACAGAATGGAAAACTTACAAGCCCTATGAAATGTTTGAAGTAGAAGCCAATGAATCTTTTCATGTAAAAGTAAGCGTAGACACTTCTTACAAATGCATTTATAAGTAAATTTTAGCTATTTACCTTTTTCATCTGACTCTTTAACTCTTCCATAGATTCTTGTAGTTGTTTTAGCAACCCTTTTTCAGTAGTAGCATCTACACCAAAGGTTATTTTGCTATTCACTTCCCATATCTCTTGGATTTGAAAAGGCTCAATATCATAAGGAGGATAGGATTCGTTCAAAGATACTAAGGTTACATTATCTGAATTAGGCTTTCTAATTACTTTCTTAACTAAAACAGCATCTTGTAATACCACAACGTATATTTTATTAGGATTTATATCCTCTATACTTTCTGTAGCCTTAGCCAATACCCATTCTCCAGATTTTAAATTAGGTAACATGCTATCCCCTTCTACCTGGAAGCCCCTATAAGTAGCGTTTCTAAACTCCGGTAAGGGCAAATCAAAAGCAGGTAACTCTTTATACCAGCTGGTATCCTCTATATTCTGGGGATAACCCGCAGCTGCCTTAGCGTTTACAAGAACCATATTATCATTCTCCGAAGAATCTACCGTAACCACTTTGGGAATAACACTACTAGCAGATGTTTCTATATACTGCTGTGGACTTTCCCCGAATAACCATAATGGATTAATTTTATATTGCTTCAACAACTCTACAACTACTTTACCAGACAATTTTGTTCTACCCCTTTCTATATCCGCTGTAGTGTTGGATACTCCTATTTGTTTAGCAAACTCAGATTGTGTAAAACCCAATTCTCTTCTTAAATCGGTAAAACGTTTTAAAATAGCCTCATTTTCCATAATTCAAATATACGTAATTAGGATTATTTCCAAAAATATTTATGGATTATTTCCATAATTAGGAATTATTCCATATTTTTGGATTAATTACAGAAATAGGTATTATGATTTTTGAAGAACTACACTCTAAAATATACGCAATAGCAGCAATAAGCGATGAGGATACATTTATGAAAGTAATTCCAAGAAAGAATAAAAGAAACTTCGGATTTGGAAATATTCCAAAAAACGACCGTACTCGATTAAATAAAAAGACTATAAGTACAAAAGCAATTCAATTATCCTTATTCAATTAATTATGGAAGAAACCAAAACATTAATTTACGACGGGAGCTTTAATGGGTTTTTAACGGCAATTTATTATGCATTTGAAACAAATAAAAGTGGTATTATAATTCAAAAAAAAGGTGACAAACCATCTGGAATATTTTCTAACTCATCCATTATTTTTACAGACATGAGAAAAGCTCAAAATGTTTGGAAAACAATACAGAATAAAAATAACGCAGCCATTAAAAACATTTATTTTGCCTTTCTAAGTGAAAATAAAAATATAGAGAACCAGCTTTATTTATATATAAAAAATCTCTTTAACCCATATATAGCATCTCAAATTGGCTATTCCATTGTCATTCAAATTAAATTGGAAAATACTGCTCTTAGGGTTGCAAAAGAGAAAAAATATTTAGAAAAATCTATTGAATTTCAATTGTCCAAGGACCAAATTCTATTTTCAAATATTTCTCCAAATAACGATGTCTTACCTCTGATATCCAAATACTTTAGGACAAGACATAACTCAAAATTTTGGTTAATATATGATGTAAAAAGAAACTATGGTATTTATTATAATACATTCGGCATTGAAACTATCTCAATAAATACAAACCAAATATTGGAGTATAAAACAAACAATAATATTGGTAAAACTAAAAAAATACCAGAGTTAAACAATTACTTTCAATTAAATGATATAAATACACTGGTGTTAAATAAATTGCATAATGAAAGTTCATTTAATACTTTAAGTGATATAAATGTTAAAAACATTGCTATTTAATAAGCGACTTACTTGCTTTTATCTCCCACAAAGTGGTCACTTTTATTATTAAACAAAACATTAAATGTGGTTAAGCTACCATAAATTCTTGTTAAATACTGTTGCAAATCTACCTTCTCTTGGTCGTCCAAATTTTTACTAGAGTTGATTTTTTGCTCCATGACCCTAATTCTATCTCTGACCATTACAATTTTATGAAAAAAAGTAGCAATAGGAATTTCTTTATTAGCAAGATTAATATCTCCAGGTTGCAAAATTAAAGTTCCTTTTTTCCATTTATCCGCTATCGGGCTAACAGAAGAAGCATCACTCCATTTTCGTAATATAGAAACTAAAGACTGCTCAACCTCAGAAAAACTAATGCTATCCACTTCATCCTCTACAGCTTCAATAACCTCAAAATTAGCATCTATAGAAATGGTTTCTAAGCCAGCATCTATAAATGTTACCCAATACAATGATGAGGTAACGTTAGTAACCACACCTTTACCATACTCTTTATGGTGTATTCTTGACCCTATTCCTAAAATCTTCATTTTTATATGTACATTATTTTAAAAGGCGAATTTATAACTATACAAGGAATTAACAAAAATCTAAATTAAGGCACCTTCTTTATTAATTGCCAAAACAGTAACTTTGCAACTTTGCTATAAAAATGATAAACTACGAGGAAAATATTGAAGTTAAAGGTGCTAGGGCGCATAACCTAAAAAATATTGATGTTACTATACCCAGAGAAAAATTAGTTGTAATCACTGGTTTATCTGGTAGTGGCAAATCTTCCCTAGCTTTTGATACTATTTATGCCGAAGGACAACGTAGATACATAGAAACATTCTCGGCATATGCCCGTCAATTCCTAGGAGGCTTGGAACGTCCTGATGTGGACAAAATAGATGGCCTATCCCCTGTCATAGCAATTGAACAAAAAACAACTTCTAAATCTCCACGATCTACAGTAGGCACTATCACAGAAGTCTATGATTTTTTGCGACTTCTTTTTGCCAGAGCTGGTGATGCATACAGCTATGTAACTGGAGAAAAAATGGTTAGTTATAACGACAATCAAATTAAGGAATTAATACAGCTAGATTATGCGGATAAGAAAATTTCTATTTTATCTCCTATAATTAAATCTCGTAAAGGCCATTACCGAGAACTTTTTGAACAAATAGCTAAACAAGGTTTTGTTAAGGTTCGGGTAGATGGAGAAATAAAGGATATTGTAAAGGGCATGAAAGTAGATCGCTACAAAACTCATGATATTGAAATTGTAGTTGACCGTCTTAAAATTAATGAATCGACCGATTTAGATAAAAGACTTACGGAAACTATTAACACTGCTATGTATAGCGGCGAAAATGTTTTAATGGTTTTAGAAGAAGGCCAAGCAGAACCTCGTTATTTTAGCCGAGACTTAATGTGTCCTACTTCTGGAATTTCGTATCCATCCCCCGAACCAAATACATTTTCCTTTAATTCCCCTAAAGGAATGTGTAAATACTGTAGCGGTCTAGGGCATGTTTTTGAGGTTAATGAAACCAAAATATTTCCAGATAAAAAATTATCTATAAAAGAAGGTGGCATTGCCCCTCTTGGCCCATACAAAAACTCTTGGGCTTTTAAACAAATTGACACTATTGCTCAGCGTTATAATTTTAAAATTACTGACCCCATAAACAAGCTACCAGAAGATGCCTTGGAAATCCTTTTGCACGGGGGCAAAGAAAGTTTTGAGGTTGAATCTAAAACATTAGGCGTAAAACGGAACTATAAAATAGACTATGAAGGTATTTCTAACTTCATTAAAAGTCAGTTCAAAGAAGCCGAATCCACTTCTATAAAAAGATGGGCTAAAGAATATATGGACCAAATTGAATGTCCAACTTGCGATGGTTCTCGGCTACGAAAAGAATCATTAAACTTCAAAATAAACGAGAAAAACATATCCGAACTTTCTAATCTAGATATTTCCGATTTAGCAAAATTCTTTAAAGGATTAACAAAAAAATTAGAAGCAAATCAACTAATCATTGCTGATGAGATTATTAAAGAAATCAAAACTAGAGTCCAGTTTCTTTTAGATGTTGGTTTAGACTACCTTTCTTTAAACAGAAGCTCTAAAACTCTTTCAGGCGGTGAAGCGCAGAGAATACGTTTAGCTACTCAAATAGGCTCCCAATTAGTAGGAGTTTTATATATATTAGATGAACCAAGTATTGGCTTGCACCAAAGGGATAATGTTCGTCTTATAAAGTCTCTAGAATCTTTAAGAGATATTGGAAACTCTGTAATTGTTGTAGAACATGATAGAGATATGATAGAAAGAGCAGACCACGTTATTGATATTGGCCCCAAAGCCGGAAAACATGGTGGGCAAATAATTTCCGAAGGAACTCCAGATCAACTAAAAAACCACCATACTCTTACTGCCGATTATATCACAGGTAAAATAGAAATTGCGGTTCCTAAAAAACGTAGAAAGGGTAATGGAAAAAAAATACAACTCAAAGGTTGCTCAGGAAACAATCTTAAAAATATAGACGTCGAATTTCCTTTGGGTCAAATGCTAGGTGTAACAGGTGTTTCTGGTAGTGGAAAATCTACACTCATTAATGAGACTTTATACCCTATTATGAATGCCCATTATTTTAATGGCGTAAAAGTTCCAATGCCTTATAAAAAAATAACGGGTCTAGAACACATTGATAAAGTCATAGACATTAACCAATCTCCAATAGGCAGAACTCCAAGGTCCAATCCAGCAACATACACAGGCGTTTTTAGTGAAATACGGTCTTTATTCACAAAAACAACGGAAGCTTCTATTCGTGGATACAAACCTGGAAGATTTAGTTTTAATGTAAAGGGGGGGCGTTGCGAAACTTGTCAAGGTGGTGGACTTAAAGTTATTGAAATGAACTTTTTGCCGGACATCTATGTAGAATGTGAAACCTGTAATGGCAAACGTTTTAATAGAGAAACTTTAGAAGTACGCTACAAAGGTAAATCCATTGCTGATGTTCTGGAAATGACGATTGATGAAGCGGTTGATTTCTTTTCCCCTATACCTAAAATATACAGAAAACTAAAAACCATACAAGATGTTGGTTTAGGTTACATTTCCCTAGGACAGCAATCCACCACTTTATCTGGTGGAGAAGCACAACGTATAAAGCTTGCCACCGAACTATCTAAAAGAGATACAGGGAACACATTTTATATATTAGATGAACCCACTACTGGTCTTCATTTTGAAGATATTAGAGTTTTAATGGAAGTTTTAAACAAATTAGCAGACAAAGGTAATACCGTATTAGTAATTGAACACAATTTAGATGTTATTAAAATGGTGGATTATATCATAGATATTGGTTATGAGGGTGGTAGAAATGGAGGAATGGTCGTATCCAAAGGAACACCTGAACAAGTTTGCAAAGATAAAAAAAGCTATACTGCACAATTTTTAAGAAAAGAATTAGGTTTATAAACCGTTATATAAAATATATAGTTAAAAAAATATGAGAAAAGAACAACATCCTAAAGGCTGGAATGAAATAAAAACGAACGACTCTTGGGCTCTATTTAAAATAATGGGCGAATTTGTAAACGGTTTTGAAAAAATGAGCAAAATAGGTCCATGCGTTTCTATTTTTGGCTCTGCAAGAACTAAAGAAGATAATAAATACTATCAATTAGCAACCAGTATAGCTAAGAGTATCGCGGAAGCTGGTTACGGCGTAATAACAGGTGGTGGTCCAGGAATTATGGAAGCTGGTAACAGAGGAGCTCATTTGGCTGGAGGAACTTCCGTAGGTCTTAATATTGATTTACCGTTTGAACAGCACGACAACCCATACATAGACGGAGATAAAAGTTTAGATTTTGATTACTTCTTTGTTCGCAAAGTAATGTTCGTAAAATATTCGCAAGGTTTTGTTGTAATGCCAGGCGGCTTTGGTACCTTAGATGAGCTTTTTGAAGCCATAACTCTTATACAAACCAACAAAATAGAAAAATTTCCGATTATTTTAGTAGGAAGCCAGTTTTGGACTGGTTTAATAGAATGGGTAAAGAACACTATGCTAACCGAAGGAAATATTAGCCCTAACGATTTAGATTTAATAAAAATAGTAGATACAGAAGAAGAAGTAGTTGCTATTATAGATTCCTTTTATAAGGGTCGTTCTCTTAGTCCTAATTTTTAAAATATCTAATTGCGTACACCCCTAAACATTAGAAAAATATTTTGCTTTATTTACGGCATAATTGGTATGTATGTTGCCCAAGGACAGCATACAAACAATATTACTGTAAATTTAAATGAGGAAACTAAAGAATTACATATACAACAGGAGTTTGTATATCAAAACAATTCTAGCTATTCGTTAGGTTTTTTATATTTTAATGATTGGGCACATGCATATTCCAATAAAAACACTGGTTTAGCAAAACGCTTCGCCG
This sequence comes from uncultured Maribacter sp., assembly GCF_947496775.1. Classification (GTDB taxonomy): domain Bacteria; phylum Bacteroidota; class Bacteroidia; order Flavobacteriales; family Flavobacteriaceae; genus Maribacter_B. The sequence continues at coordinate 228,290 of NZ_CANMDU010000006.1, forward strand.
AGGAATTTAAAAAAAGTCTTCATTTAGCAAAGGACAGCGAACGGGGTTATACAGAAATATTAACTGCAGTAGATAATGATTATAGAGGGCTACATTGGAAACGAGAAAAAAGTGCCGACATTTTAAAATTCCGGCTGAACTCCCCTCTACTTCCTAATGAATCTGTTACGTTGTTTATAACCTATAAAGTTAAATTACCTGTAAATAAATTTACTTCGTACGGCTACAGCAACAAAGGAGACTATTACTTAAAAGACTGGTATTTAACTCCTTCTGTATACAACGGCAAATGGCATTTGTATTCTAACAAAAATCTGGAGGATTTGTATACGGATGTTACGAAAACTACAGTTAATTTTAACTACCCAGATAACTTATATTTAACCACTAACTATCATGTATTAGGAAATTCTAAATTCCCTACAAGACAATTAGCACAATTAAAAGGTTCTAAACAAAAAAGTTGTGAAATTCTCCTAAACCCGAATAAAAGATTTACAACACACGTAACCCCATACATGACTATTGTATCGGATATAGAAGCTCCTAAATACAATAGCATTGTTCAAGGCATTTCTATTAATAATGTAGCTAAATTTATTAATGAAAATTTAGGAGAATACCCGCACCCCCAATTATTAGTTAGTCAAATAGATTATAACAAAAGTCCATTATACGGCATAAACCAATTGCCATCGTTTATCCGACCATATGAGGAGCAGTTTCAATTTGAAATGAAATTTTTAAAAACAGCTTTAAACAGTATTTTAAAAGAAACTATTTTTTTAGACCCAAGAAAAAATCAGTGGGTTAATGAAGCTATAGCCAACTACCTATTAATTTCCTATGTAGAACAGCACTATCCGGATCAAAAATTACTGGGAAAACTTTCCAAAATATGGGGTATACGTAGTTTTAATTTAGCAAAAATGGATTTTAATGATCAATATCCATTTTTATATAATGTAACGGCCAGAAAAAACCTAGATCAGTCACTAACAACACCCAACGATTCCTTAATAAAGTTTAATCAAAAAATAGCCAATAAATATAAAGCAGGCCAAGGATTAACTTACCTAGGCGCATATATAGGAAAAGAAAAAATAGACCAAAGTATAAAGACCTTTTACAAATATTACCAAAGTAATACGGTTAAGGTTTTAGATTTTGAGTCTATTCTTAAACGGTCTACAAATACCGATATAAACTGGTTTTTCGATGAATATGTTTCTACTGATCGGAGAATAGATTTTAAAATTAAAAATGTTGAAAAGCGGAAAGATTCGCTTATTGTTACTTTAAAAAACAAAGAAGGAACCAATGTTCCCATTTCTGTTTTTGGTCTTAAAAAGGATTCCGTTGTTTCTAGGTATTGGTTTAAAGATATTAAAGATGAAAAAACTTTTATTATTCCAAAAAAAGAAGAGGACCGATTGGTATTAAATTACGACAAAAAAATACCAGAGTTTAACCAAAGGGATAATTGGAAGTCCTTAAAAGGTTTCTTAGCAGGGAATAAGAAATTAAAATTTCAATTTTTTAAGGACGCTGAAAATCCTTATTACAACCAAGTATTTTATGTCCCTATATTAAGTTTTAATATCTATGATGGTTGGGCTCCAGGAATGCGACTATATAACAAAACCTTGTTAAAAAAACCTTTTGTATATGATTTTGCTCCGTCTTATTCGTTCAGAGAAAAAGCTTTTGTAGGCTATGGTAGAGTCTCTTACCAAAAGCTATTAAGCAAAAGTGGATTATACGTTGCGAATTATTCCTTAAGAGGTTCCAGCTTTCATTTTCAAGAAAATTCTAGATATTCAACAATAACTCCGGCTATAAGCTTTGGTTGGAAACCAGATAACTTACGGTCTAATAAAAGAGAATTTTTAAGTTTTAGGTATGTCAACGTTTTTAGAAACAAAGACGAAAGATTGGGGGACTTTGAAACTCCACCAGATTACAGTGTTTTAAACGCTCGTTATATAAACTCTAATAATGGAATAATAGATTATTCCTCCTGGTTTTTAGACGCCCAGCATTCTAGTGATTTTTCTAAATTAGTTTTTGAATGGGAATACCGAAAACTATTTCAGAATAACAGACAATTTAATTTAAGGTTTTTCGCGGGTAAATTTTTAAGAAACAAAACGACAAATTATAATAATCCAAACTTTTACAGTTTTGCATTAGATAGGCCCACGGATTATCTTTTTGATTATAATTATCTTGGTCGCTCAGAAGACTCTGGCTTGTACAGTCAACAAATAATAATTGCAGAAGGCGGTTTTAAATCTAAACTACAGAATCCCTATGCAAATGATTGGATGACAACCATGAATACTAGCATTAATTTATGGAAGTGGATTGAAGTATATGGCGATGCCGGTTTATTAAAAAACAAAGGCCTAAAAGAAAGGTTTGTATATGATGCTGGAGTGCGTCTTAATTTGGTAACGGATTACTTTGAATTATACTTTCCAGTATACTCAAACAATGGATGGGAAATTTCTCAGCCTAACTATGAAGAAAGAATTCGTTTTATTGTAACTATCAGTCCAAAAACACTTATTGGGCTATTTACAAGAAAATGGTTTTAATTTGAATTATTCGTAAATTAAAACTATAAAACACTTATTAAAATAAATATAATTCGAAGATTTTCTCGTTTTTTTGATTATTGCGTAATAAATTATTTGTAAAATACATTGCTTTATTCTTAATGTTTCGGTATTTTTGTAAAAATCGTGATTTTATATGGATATATCTGCTAAAACGAGTAACGACATTTCTTTTCAAGATTTTAGAGGTCAAATTTTACAAGATTACGAAACTGCGTTTTTAAGCAGAACATGTAGTTTAATTGGTCGAAAAGAAGTGCTTACTGGGAAAGCAAAGTTCGGAATTTTTGGAGATGGCAAAGAACTTCCTCAATTGGCAATGGCCAGATCCTTTAAAAATGGAGATTTTAGAAGTGGTTATTACAGAGATCAGACCTTTATGATGGCCCTTGGTTTGCTTCAACCAAAAGACTTTTTTCATGGTCTTTATGCTACTACTGATATAGATAAAGAACCCATGAGTGCCGGTAGACAAATGGGAGGGCATTTTCTTACTTATAGTTTAAATGAAGATGGATCTTGGAAAAATTTAACAGAACAAAAAAATAGCAGTGCAGATATTTCGTGCACAGCGGGTCAAATGCCTAGATTATTAGGATTAGCCCAAGCATCAAAAATATATAGAAATGTAAAAGGGATAGACGCTACTAAATTCTCTAAGAACGGAAATGAAGTAGCTTGGGGAACCATTGGCAACGCAAGTACAAGCGAAGGAATGTTCTTTGAAACCATTAATGCTGCTGGTGTTTTACAGGTTCCAATGGTAATCAGTGTATGGGATGATGAGTATGGTATTTCTGTACCAGCAAAACACCACACTACGAAGGAAGATATATCTAAAATTCTTAGCGGTTTTCAAAGAAACAATGATGAAAAAGGTTTTGAACTTCTTAAAGTTAATGGATGGGATTACACCGCTTTAATGCATGCATATGAAAACGCATCGGATATAGCCAGATCAGAACATGTTCCTGTTCTAATTCATGTAACAGAATTAACACAACCCCAAGGTCATTCCTCTTCTGGTTCTCATGAGAGATATAAAAGTGAAGAGCGTTTAGAATGGGAAAGAGAAAATGATTGCAACAAACGTTTTAAAGAATGGATTTTAGAATCTGGGATTGCTACAGAAGAAGAATTGGCTCTTTTAGAAAAAAAAATAAAAAGAACAGTAAGTCTTGCTAAAAAAGAAGCTTGGGCAGAACATTTAAACACTCATATTAAGTCCAAAAGAGAATTGGCTTCTCTTTTAGAGAAAGCAGCAACCAAAAGCCATAACAAAGTTTTTATTACCAAAATAAAAAATGACCTCATTGCTATAGAGGAACCCATTAAAAAAGATTTAGCAACTAGCGCACGAAAAACTTTGCGTTATTTATTAGGAGAACAAACTCCAGAGAAACAAGCTTTAATTAATTGGACAAAGTCTTATTTAGAAGATTCTCAGAATAAGTTTAGTGCTCACTTGTATAGCGAAAATGATACAAAAGCAACAAATATTCCTATTGTAAACCCTACATACGATCAAAACCCTGAATTAATAGATGGTAGAGTAATTTTAAGAGAAAATTTTAATGTTCTTTTTGAAAATTACCCCGAGGCCTTAATTTTTGGGGAAGACACTGGTAATATAGGTGATGTAAACCAAGGCTTAGAAGGACTTCAAGAAAAATACGGCGAATTGCGTATTGCAGATACAGGTATACGAGAAACAACCATAATAGGGCAAGGTGTAGGTATGGCTTTACGAGGCTTACGCCCTATTGCAGAAATACAGTATTTAGATTATATTTTTTATGCACTACCTACATTAACAGATGATTTGGCGTGTATGCTATACCGAACTTTTGGAAAGCAAAAAGCACCTTTAATAGTAAGAACTAGAGGTCATAGATTAGAAGGTATTTGGCATTCTGGGTCGCAAATGGGTGGATTAATACATCTTTTAAGAGGTATGTATATTCTAACACCAAGAAACATGACACAAGCAGCTGGTTTTTACAATACATTGATGAAAACCGATGAACCTGCCCTTGTCATTGAGAGCTTAAATGGCTATAGATTAAAAGAACCTAAACCGAATAATTTAGGTGAATTTTGTGTTCCTATTGGTGTTGTAGAAACAATAAAGGAAGGAACCGATATAACGTTACTGTCTTATGGTTCTACATTGCGTATTGTACAACATGCAGCCAAAGAACTTATTGAGGTTGGGATAGATGCCGAAGTTATTGATGCCCAAACCTTATTACCCTTTGATATTAAACATGATGTTGTAAAAAGTCTTCAAAAAACCAACAGACTTTTAATTATTGACGAAGATGTTCCTGGTGGATGCTCTGCCTATTTATTAGATGAAATAGTTAACAAACAAGGTGGCTACAATTACTTAGACAGTCAACCAGTTACTTTATCAGGAAAAGCGCACAGGCCGGCTTACGGAACAGATGGAGACTATTTCTCCAAACCAAATGCAGAAGATATATTTGAGGCTGCGTATGAGTTAATGCATGAAGCAAATCCTGCAGATTTTCCTAAATTAATGTAAACTAAACATTAGGGTTCTTTTATTTCCTAAATAATTTTTACTAATAATTCTTTTAATAAATCAGAGGGAGAAGCTGCATTGGCTCCTACTCCTTTTCCTTTTAAGTCCATTTCTCTTAAATGAGAAACTATTTGACTTACCTTGCGCATAGGATAGTTCTTTGCGGCAGTTTGAAACTCCCCAACAAAGTATGGGTTAATACGCAACTTACTTGCTACATTTTTCGGAGAATGGTCTTTTAATCCATGATACTGCAAAAGTTGAGTAAAGAAAGAATTTAATAGGGTTATTGTTAAAATAAACGGATTATCTTTAGGGTTTTGAGCAAAATAATTAATAATTCTAGTTGCCTTTAAAACGTTACGTTGACCTATTGCTTTTTTTAGTTCAAAATTATTGTAATCCTTACTTATTCCTATATGCTCCTCAATATGTACCGGAGTAATTTCGGTATTCTTTGGTAAAGCTAATTTTAGTTTTTCTAGTTCATTACTTATTTTACTTAAATCTGTTCCCAGATAATCCACTAATAAAATCGCAGCTTTATGAGAAATACTGTAACCACTAGAGCGAAGAACTTTTCTAAGCCAATCTGAAACTTGATTTTCAAATAGTTTTTTACTTTCAAAAATCACCCCTTGTTTCTTTATTTCTTTATAAAGGTTCTTTCTTTTGTCTAACTTTTTATATTTATAGCATACTACTAAAACAGTGGTATTTTGAGGGTTTTTCACATAACTAACCAACTGCTCAATACTCCGAGATAAATGTTGAGCCTCCTTAATAACAACTACTTGGTATTGTGCCATCATAGGATATCTCTTAGCATTACTAACAATATCCTCAACACTTACATCCTTACCATAAAGCACCATTTGATTAAAGCCCCTCTCCTCTTCTGTTAGGACATTTTTTTCAATGTACTCCGATATTCTATCTATATAATAAGGCTCTTCTCCAAACAAAAAGTAGATAGGTTTTATATTACCTTCTTTTATATCTGATACTATTTGTTTTACTTCTTCCATTCAAAAAAAATCATCAAATTTGCGGAATGCTACCTTTACAATTTAAGGAATATAAGTTCCGCTTCAAAAATAGCGAAAATAAGGTCCAAATTTTTGATGTAATACGCAAAAAATTTGTGCAATTACAACCCGAAGAATGGGTACGTCAGCATGTTGTTCATTATCTCATAGAAGAAAAAAAATACCCTACAAGCCTAATAAATGTAGAAAAGCAACTAACAATCAACAACTTAAAAAAAAGATATGATATTGTAGTCTTCAATACAGATGGCACAATTCATATTTTAGTGGAATGTAAAGCTCCACAAATAAAAATTACACAAAATACTTTTGATCAAATAGCGCAATACAACTTACAACTCAATGCCAACTACCTTATGGTTACTAACGGATTACAGCATTTGTATTGTGAAATGGATTTTGAAAAAGAAAAATATACCTTTTTGAGGAAAATTCCTGATTTTAGCCGTTAATTTGCATCGTTTTGAAAGTAGCAGTTATCATATTAAATTGGAATGGAGAAGTTCTTCTAGAAAAGTACTTACCATCTGTCATGGAACATTCAGCGGGCGCAGATATTTATGTTGCCGATAATGCCTCTACGGATAGCTCCATTACATTCCTAAAAAACAACTATCCTACCGTTAAAATTATCCAGAATACAACTAATGGTGGGTTTGCCAAAGGATACAATGATGCATTAAAACATGTAGAAGCTGATATTTATTGTTTATTAAATTCGGATGTAAAAGTTACCTCTGAATGGATTTCACCAGTGTTATCAGCTTTTGAGACATTACCAAATGCATCTATAATACAACCGAAAATATTAGACCATATGCGTAAGGAGTACTTTGAGTATGCCGGAGCTGCAGGTGGTTTTATTGACCAATTAGGATATCCCTTTTGTCGTGGAAGAATATTCCAAGCTTTAGAAAAAGATGAAGGACAATATAATGACATTCAGGAAATATTCTGGGCTACCGGCGCATGCATGTTCATTAAAAGCTCCGTTTTTCATGAGCTAAATGGTTTCGATGAAGATTATTTTGCGCACCAGGAAGAAGTAGATTTGTGTTGGAGAGCAAAAAATATAGGTCATAAAGTTTTTTATGTTGGTACTTCTAAGGTTTATCATTTAGGTGGTTCTACTTTGAGTAATATGAACCCAAAAAAAACATATTTAAACTTTAGGAATTCTCTTTTCTCTATTACAAAAAACTTGCCTAGACGAAAGGCCGCGTTAATTATATTTATTAGACTTTTATTAGATGGTATTGCAGGAATACGTTTCCTTTTTCAATTAAAGCCCAGACATTTTTTAGCCATAATAAAGGCGCATTTTAGTTTTTATAAGAATTTTAGAAAAATGTATAAAAAAAGAGAAAAGAAAAATTTTATAGAAAAATACTATACAACGAAGTCCATAGTCTGGTCTCATTTCGTACATCAGATAGGTAAATTTAACATTTTAGTAAAAGATTAACTAAAATACAGGGATGAGCCGAGTCTAATTCCATAATTTTGATGGATAAAGTCAGTTAAATTAAAGTAATTTTAGAATATATAATATAAGTTTTAACACTATGAAAAAAGTCATTTTAGGATGTTTAGGAGTAACTCTTTTGTTATCATCATGCGTATCACAAAAAAAATATGCGGAATTAGAAGCAAAAGCTAAAGAAACTCAAGATTTATTAAACTCTGCAACCGTAAAATTAAACGATTGTTTAGAAGATAATGCCAAAATAAAAACGTTAGAAGACCAAAATGCTTTCTTAAAAGCCAACAACCAAGAGTTAATAAATAATATGGGTAATTTAACTACCCTTACTACAAAAGGCGCTGAAAATTTAGAGAAGTCCTTAGAAAGTTTGCAAGAGAAAGATTTAACGATTAGAAAATTAAATAACGCAATTACTAGAAGAGATTCTGTAAACCTTTCCTTAGTCCAAAGTTTAAAAGGTGTTCTAGGTAATTTAGATGATGAAGACATTGAAATTAGCGTTGAAAAAGGGGTTGTATTTGTTTCTATATCTGATAAATTATTATTCAGTAGCGGTAGTTACAATATTACTTCAAAAGCAAAAAAAGTTTTAGGAAAAGTTGCTCAAGTAGTAAACAACAAACCTGATTTTGAATTTATGGTAGAAGGGCACACAGACGATGTACCTTACAGAAGCGGTGTTTTAATTGACAACTGGGATTTAAGTGTAAAACGTGCTACAGCGGTAGTTCGCGTTCTTCAAAAAGACTACAACGTAGACCCTAAGAGAATGACTGCTGCTGGTAGAGCTGAGTTTGTTCCTTTATCTACTACGGAAAAATCTAGAAACAGAAGAACTAGAATTGTTGTTCTTCCTAAAATTGATCAATTTTATAGTATGATTGAAGAAGGAATGAAAGATCCTGCAATTGGCGGAAAATAATTCTTAAGGTATTATATACGTAAAAGCAGCCAATTGGCTGCTTTTTTTATTTTCATAAAACTCTATTACTGTAACTACACTAAAAAATATCTAAACTTCCTTTTCCTTCTCTCATTACTTCTACCTTGCCATCGGATAAATCTATAATAGTAGACCCTATATTACCTCCATAACCGCCATCAATAACGATATCGACCATATTATTCCACTTTTCATAAATTAGTTCGGGATCTGTGGTATATTCTAATAATTCATCTTCATCCCTAATAGATGTAGACACTATTGGGTTTCCTAATTCTTCTACTAAAACTCTTGCGATAGCATTATCTGGAACTCTAATTCCGACTGTTTTTTTCTTCTTAAAATCTTTAGGTAAATTATTATTTCCTGGCAATATAAAAGTATACGGTCCCGGCAAGGCTCTTTTTAGTATTTTAAAGGTAGCGGTATCTATCTGCCTAACATAGTCAGACATATTACTTAAATCTGCACATACAAAAGACCAATTTGCTTTCGCCAATTTTACTCCTTTAATCCTTGCTATCCTTTCTAAAGCCTTAGTGTTGGTTATATCACAACCTAATCCGTATACTGTATCGGTAGGATAAATGACTACACCTCCTTTACGCAAAACATCTACAACTTGTTTTATTTGTTTCGGGTTTGGGTTTTCTTCATAAATCTTTACAAAATCTGCCATAAAAATTTCACTTCTAATGTGCTACAAAAGTAATCTATTTCAGTAATAGCAATAAAAACCACGAATTAACTACAACACTTCTAACTTAGCAAAACGCAATAGCAACTTCTTAATGTCGCCTTTATCAAATTGAATTTCCGCCTTACGGTCGCTGCCTACTCCTTCTAAATTTAAAACTTTTCCTCTTCCGAAACGGGTGTGATTTACTAATGCTCCAACAGAAAGTCCAGGGTCTATTACATTTGTATTGCCAACTGGGGTGGACAATTCTGGTTTTATTTTACGCAATTTTCGTAATTGATTTTCGGTAGGCTTACTAACTAAAGGTGGCGTTCCTCTTTTTGGCTTTTCTTGTCTAAGTTTACTCTTATCCACTTCTCCAAAAATATCCGTATCTACAAAAGATTTATAGCGGTACCCGCTATCTACTGGCGTTAAATTTTCTATATACTTTTCGTCTATCTCTTCTATAAATCTACTGGGTTCTGCATCTATTAACTTACCCCAACGATATCTATTTTGTGTATAGGTTAAATAGGCTTGTTTCTCTGCTCTTGTTAATGCTACATAAAACAATCTTCTCTCTTCCTCGAGTTCACTACGTGTATTCATACTCATTCCTGAGGGAAACAAATCTTCCTCCATACCAACTATATACACATAAGGAAACTCTAATCCTTTAGACATATGTATTGTCATTAAGGCCACTCTATCATCATCTCCTGGATCATTATCTAAATCGGTTGCAAGAGCAACATCTTCTATAAATTCACCAATATTTCCTGTTGCCCCGTCTAATTCTTTCTGCCCTTCTACAAAATCTTTAATCCCATTAAGTAACTCTTCTATATTCTCCATTCGAGCAATACCTTCTGGAGTACCGTCCTTTTTAAACTCTAAAAGAACCCCTGCTTTTTTAGCCACATGTTCTGCTAAAGTAAAAGCATCGGTAGTTTCATTCATAATCTGAAAACTCTGAATCATGGTTATAAAGTCTTCCAGCTTTCTTTTGGTACCTCCATTAATTTTAAGGTTTATTTTATCTAAATTTTGAATTACTTCAAATATAGAACGGCCATAATGGTTTGCTGCAACAACTAACTTGTCTATTGTGGTCTGTCCAATACCTCTTGCTGGGAAATTAATTACACGCTTTAAAGCTTCCTCATCTTTTGGGTTTATTACTAATCTTAAATACCCTAAAACATCTTTTATTTCCTTTCGCTGATAAAAAGATAGGCCTCCGTAAATCCGATACGGGATATCTCTTTTTCTAAGAGCATCCTCCATAGCTCTGGACTGAGAATTAGTTCTATATAAAATTACAAACTCTCCATTTTTAAGCTGATGCTGCATTTTGTTTTCGAAAATAGAACCTGCAACAAAACGACCTTCTTCAGCATCTGTAATGCTACGATGCACCTTAATAGCAGGACCTTCATCATTATCTGTCCAAACAACTTTGTCTAACTGGGTTTTGTTGTTAGATATCACGGAATTCGCGGCATTAACAATGTTTTTTGTAGATCTATAATTTTGCTCTAATCGATACATAATTACATTATCGTAATCTTTTTGAAAGTTTAGAATATTACTAATATTCGCTCCTCTAAAAGAATAGATACTTTGTGCATCATCCCCTACAACACATATATTTTGATATCTATCTGAAAGTGCTTTAATAATTAAGTATTGCGAATGGTTTGTATCTTGGTACTCATCTACCAAAATATATTTAAATCGCTCCTGATATTTCATCAAAACTTCAGGAAATCTATTCAAAAGCTCATTGGTTCGTAATAATAAATCATCGAAATCCATTGCTCCTGCTTTAAAACAACGGTCTACATATTGTTGATAAATTTCTCCCAACCTAGGTCGTTTAGCCATTGCATCAGCTTCTATCAACTCTGGATTGTTCATATAAGCCTTTACTGTAATTAGACTATTTTTATAAGAAGAGATTCTACTTTGTACTTGTTTATACTTATATATATCCTTATCTAACCCTAACTCCTTAATAATTGTAGCAATTAATCTTTGAGAGTCTTGAGTATCATATATTGTGAAATTTGCAGGATAGCCTAACTTACTACCATCAATCCTTAACAGCTTTGCAAAAACGGAGTGAAAAGTACCCATCCATAAGTTTTTTGCATCTGCATTCCCCACAATACTAGCAATCCTAGCTTTCATTTCGCGAGCAGCCTTATTAGTAAAAGTAAGTGCCAAAATATTAAAGGAATCTACTCCTTGAGCCATTAAATGTGCTATCCTAAAAGTAAGTACACGTGTTTTTCCTGAACCAGCACCAGCAATAACAATCATTGGTCCATCCTTATGCAATACAGGCGCTTTTTGCGCATCATTTAAACCATCTATAAAACTACTCAAATCTTTACCGAATTTTAGAACTGTGAATTTAACTATAAATGCAATGTTTAAATAAAAATCAATATATTAATTATGAACAAAAAAACGGGTTTCGAAGAAATATTCTTCTAATTTGAATATATTTAAAAGTTCTAATTTTTAATTACAAAAACTAATTCTTAATCATGCTACTTTTTAACCGTGCAAATTCTTATTACTTGTTATTAATTACTCTGTTTTTAGGAATAGTAGCTCATGCGCAAATAGCAATAGATGGGCCTATTATTACAGGTTTTGGAAAAGTATATAAGGTCAATAATCAAGATTTCGAAATAAATAAACTACAAAATTTTCATGTAGTATTTGATGTGTCAAAAAGTCCAGAAAAAAAAGATAAAGTCAATAAATGGATAGAAACTGCTGCTCGTTTTTTAAACATGCATGCTCAAAACGGAATTTCTATAAATAAAATGAAAGTAGCAGTAGTTATTCATGGTTCCGCTTTTAAAGATGTTATGAATAGTGAAGCCTATAAAAAAAAGTATGGCATCGCGAATCCTAACGAAAAACTAAATAAAGCTTTACTCAATGCTGGAGTTCAAATTATTTTATGCGGACAATCTGCTACCTATAAAGGACTAGTAAAGAAAGACTTAATTCCTGAAGTACAACTTTCATTATCGGCAATGACAGCTATAGTACAATTACAAAATCAAAATTACAGACTAATTAATTTTTAATAACTACACAAAATGAAAAAAATTGCAACACTAGCTATTCTAGCGCTTAGTTCATTTGTATATTCTCAAGAATCTGCTATGGAACAAGATTATGCGGATATTGAAAAAAAAGTTATTGATTGGAGAAGACATTTTCACCAAAATCCAGAACTCTCTAATCGAGAATTTAAAACTGCTGAAAAGATTGAAAAACATTTAAAATCTTTAGGAATGGAAGTACAAACTAAAGTTGCCCACACGGGTGTTGTTGGACTTTTAAAAGGGGATTTACCAGGAAAAGTAGTTGCCCTTAGAGCAGACATCGACGCGTTGCCCGTTACGGAAAGAAATGATTTACCCTATAAATCAACAGTAACTTCTGAGTTTTTAGGTGAAAAAACAGGCGTTATGCATGCTTGTGGACATGACACTCATACCGCTATTTTAATGGGTGTAGCCGAGGTGTTATCTAAAAACAAAGACAAGATAAAAGGTTCCGTAAAATTCATTTTTCAACCTGCCGAAGAAGGTGCCCCTCCAGGAGAAGAAGGTGGCGCATTGTTAATGGTTAAACAAGGGGTTTTAAAAAGCCCTGATGTGGACGCTATATTTGGTTTACACATAAATTCGCAAACTCCTGTTGGAGAAATTCGTTATAAATCCGGAGGAATTATGGCTGCGACCCAAAGGTTTATCATAAAAGTTAAAGGAAAACAAAGTCATGGATCACAACCATGGTCTGGCATAGACCCCATTTTAATTAGTGCTAAAATTATAGATGGCTTACAAACTATAATTAGCAGAGAGTCTAATTTAACCAATGAAGCTGCAGTTATTACTGTTGGAAAAATTAAAAGTGGAGTTCGATTTAATATTATTCCTGAAAGTGCTGAAATGATTGGTACCATCCGTACTCTAGATTACGGAATGAAAGAACACATAAATAAAAGAATGGCAGAGATGGTAGCAGATATAGCAAAAGCCTATGGAGGATCTGCTACTATTGACATTGAAGATGCTACAGACATTACTTTTAACGATCATGCATTAGTTAAGCAAATGCTTCCTACAATGCAGTATATTGCAGGTGCAGAAAACGTAAAGCTCCAAAAAGCCGTTACTGGCGGAGAAGATTTTTCTTATTTCCAAAGAGAAGTTCCTGGTTTTTATTTTTTCTTAGGTGGAATGACACCTGGAAGCACCGAATCTTTTCCGCACCATACCCCAGATTTTAAAATTGATGATAGTGGGCTTTTGCTAGGGGTAAAAACCTTAACACAAATGAGTTTGGATTACTTGAATAAATAAAATAATTTATGGATTTAATTTTTGATTTTTTATCTGCAATATCTTGGTGGATGTGGCTTCTTGTTTTTATTTTCTTAGTTGCTCTTTGGGATATTTTTATACAACGTGCACATACCATTAAACACAATTTTCCTGTAGTAGGGCATCTTAGATATTGGCTAGAAAGTATAGGCCCAGAAATGAGGCAATATTTTGTTGCGAATAATAGAGAAGAACTACCCTTTAACAGAATAGAAAGAGGTTGGATTTATGCATCTGCTAAAAAAGAAAACAACTATGAAGGTTTTGGCTCTGATAGAGATCTTTACGCACATCAGCATATTTTTATAAAAAATCAAATGATGGCTTATGAGGTTCCAAAAGACCATCCAAATGCTACGGATAAATCTTTTATGCCTTGTGCCAAAGTTATAGGTGCATATAACAAAAGAAAAAAGCCTTACAGACCAGCTTCTGTTATTAATGTTTCTGCTATGAGTTTTGGCTCTCTTTCAGCTGCTGCTGTAGAGGCATTAAACAAAGGGGTTCACAAAGCAGGGGCATATCATAATACTGGGGAAGGCGGACTTTCTCCTTACCACAAACAAGGTGGAGATGTTGTTTTTCATTTTGGAACTGGGTATTTTGGAGTTCGTTCTAAGGATGGTAATTTTTCAATTGAAAAACTCAAAATACTAGTGGAAGAAAATCCTTGTATAAAGGCTGTAGAAATAAAACTTTCTCAAGGAGCTAAACCAGGAAAAGGAGGCGTTTTACCAGGTGCTAAAATAACCTCAGAAATTGCAGAAATACGAGGAGTAGAAATAGGAAAAGATGTACTTTCTCCTGCCACCCACAAAGCGTTTAGTAACGTAAAGGAATTAATGGAATTGATAGAAACTATTGCCAATGAAACTGGGCTACCTGTTGGTATTAAAGGGGCAATTGGTAAATTGGACCAATGGGAGGAACTTGCCGATATTATGGTAAAAACAGGAAAAGGTCCTGACTTTATCGCTGTAGATGGTGGTGAAGGGGGCACAGGTGCCGCTCCTCCAAGTTTTGCGGATCATGTTTCTCTTCCGTGGGTTTACGGTTTTTCTAGTTTATACAAAGTATTTTTAGAAAGAAAACTTACAGATAGAATAGTATTTATTGGAAGTGGAAAATTAGGTTTTCCTGCTAAAGCAGCAATGGCTTTTGCTATGGGGGTTGATTGTATTAATGTTGCAAGAGAAGCCATGATGAGTATAGGATGCATACAAGCTCAAATATGCCATACTAATCGATGCCCTGCCGGAATAGCAACACAAAGTAAATGGCTGCAAAATGGTATTAATGTTCCTTTAAAATCAGATAGATTAGCGCAATACTTTAAAACTTTTAGAAAAGAGTTTTCGGAAATTACGCATGCCGCAGGTTATGAACACCCTTGTCTATTTAAAATGGAAGATATACAAGTTAATGTAGATGATACTAATTTGAACAGAACTCTTGCTACAACTTATGGCTATCAAAAAACGGAAGTTCCTTTTACAAATGTAAAAGCTCTGTACGATTGCCCATATTTAGGAGAAACTAAAACTAATACACTATAAAACCTTATTTTTGCAAAAAATTATATTGGAGCTATCCTCCGACTATGAAATAATACACAATGAAATTAAAAGTTAGCCTTTCGATTATCCTATTTATTAGCTCTCTTTGTTTGCATGCGCAAAAAAAAAGTGATTTGATTAATGAAATTAACTCATTAAAAACACAATTGGATACCACTAATATTGCTCTTGCAAAATCTATTAAAAAAGGAAAAGTAAATACAGCAAAAGCAGAATCGTTAGAAAAGCAGGTGTTAGACTTACAAGGCGCAAATTCTACCCTTTTAAAAAACTTAAATAGTTTTGCGCAAGTATCTAATAAAAATTCTGAAAATATAACTAAAGCTTTAGCCAGTTTAGAAGAAAAAGAGTCGCAATTGAAAATAATGACTGATGCTATTAGTAGTCATGATTCTACCGCTGTGGTTGTTTTAGCAAATGCCAAGCAAACTTTAGGTGAAGATGCTAAGATAAATGTAATGGACGGTATGGTTACTATTTCTAAAGACTTAACCTCATTATTTGGAGAAGACTCTGCTATTGTTCTTATAGAGGGTTCTAAACCTTGGATAGGTAAGATTGCGGCTATTTTAACTGCAAACCCGCAAGTAAAAATTACAATTGAAGGCTTAAGTATGACAGGAGATTTAAACCTACCTACCCAACAAGGCAAAGCAATTGCTAATTCTCTTGTTAATGAATTTGGCATAAAACTAGAAAGAATATCCGTTCTCGCAAAGGATGGCGGTTTTAAGGAAGGAATAAACTTAACCATACACCCAAATTACAAATCTTTTTACGTAAATGTACGTAAAGGACTAAAAAACGGAAGCAAAAAATAATAGTACATAGAGCATAAAAAAGCCGTAGTTAACTTAACCACGGCTTTTTTTATGGTTTTCTTTCTTTTAATTTTCATCAACTAGTTTAAAAATTCTAATCCAGTCTACTTTTAAGGTATGATCTTCTGGTGAATTTGCTATTTCTTCATCCGTAGGCATTCTACCTGCTTCGGCATTCCAGTTTTGCACTTCGGTATTTATTATAATATCCATTTCTTTACTTAAACCAGTTCTGTCCGAAGTATTAGGGGGGGCAGAAGCCGATGTGTATCCTAATGGATCTATACCATCTTTACTCCCTACATTATCTAAATTATCCATTACTTTTATTAAATCTCCATTTAAATAGTACTCTAAATCCGTAGGTGATTTCCAATAAACACCTATACGAACCCAGTCACTAGAAGTATACGGGTACCCATCAATTTTTTGCCATGTACTCTCATCTTTAGGTTGGTAATCTAAAAAAGGCTCCCTTATAAAAACATGGTGACTTATATGAAATCTTTCACTAAACCATTGTTGTTCATTTCTAGAATTTTGCGCTCCGTATGTTTCTAATATATCTATTTCTTGGGTATCATCGGGACTTAGCATCCATATATCAGAAGCAAAAAACGCGTTTGCAACTTTTACTCTGGCTTCTACAAAAACAGGATATATAACTCTCTTAGTTGATGTAACACACCCCAGTCTAGTTGCTTTATCTGTAAGTGTACCATTTGACCCACCATAAGACTTCGTTTCGCCATCTTCTCTAGTTGTTAACACTCTTAAATTACCATCTGAAACCGTAACATTTTCATGTCTCCAAATAGTTGGTCCAGGTCCTGTCCAAGTGTTATGGTAAAAATTTGTCCATTTACCACTACCAAATTCTGATAAACTATTTTCTCCAGCAAACTCATATTCAAAATCGTCGGAAATATCCTCTTGAAATTCCCATTTTTTTCCTGTACCCGCTTCAGCCGGAACAGGAATAGTTTTCCATGTTAATTCTGGATCAGGCTCTTCCTTTGGATCAGGGTCTTTGGGATCCTCTTTACCATCTGGCACTATTGGGTCATTCTCTTTTTCACTATCCTGAGAACAAGAATATATGGTAACTAACAGAGTCAAACATACTAATAATTTTCTCATAGGGGAATACTTCATATTTTATAATTATACGTTGTACCATCAATTCGATGGTTAGCACTAAACTACACTAATAATTAGTTAATGTGCAAAAAAATAACTTTACAAAAACTAAACAATTTATAAATACTCCATTTATTTGCGAAAAAATCAAAAATTCTATTGCTTTAGTACTTCAAGGTTTTTAAGAAAACTAAAACAATATAATTTTTACAAATTTACTTCGTTCTTAAAAGCAGTAACCAAAACTAAAATTATGTCTGGAGACGGAGTTTTTCAATTATTTGCTTATTTATTACCTGCTATTGTAACCGGAGCAGTTGCTTTCTATTTTTTTAGATTACACACAAGAAACGAAGAAGGTCGTAGAAGGTTCCTTTTACATAAAGATTCTCAAACCAATACATTACCTATAAGATTACAAGCTTACGAGCGTATGGCTTTATTTTTAGAACGAATTGCTATTCCAAGTTTAGTGGTGCGTATAGCTCCAAAATCAGCTAATAAAAACGATTACGAAAATTTACTCATAAAAAGTATTGAGAATGAATTTGAGCATAATCTTTCCCAGCAAATTTATATGACAGATGAATGCTGGAATATAATTAAAGCTGCAAAAAGTGCAACGATACAAATGATCCGTAAAGCTGCATTAAGTGAAACAGATTCTGCAGATAAATTAAGAGAAGATATATTAACAGAAACGATGGAAAAAGCTTCTCCTTCTGGAACAGCTCTAGCCTATGTTAAAAAAGAAATTGGCGAATTATGGTAATAATTCCTTGGCATTAGCAAATTTTGATTCTGCATAGTTAAAGCCTTGGTACCACCATTCTGTCATTAGTTTTTTATTAAACACTAACGAATTCTCGGTTAATTTAGTTGGCGTATAATATAAATTAAGCTTTACCCCTTTGTGCTTTGCTGCCAAAACACCTTCGGAGATATCATGATGTTCTATTTGATCCAATACAAAACCATATATACTCAACATTAAAGAAAAAGGGTTTTTCCCTAATACTTTATTGTGCTCCATTTTTTCGGATTCTAGAATAATAGCATCTATCTCTGTAGCCCCTCTTCTTACCGCTTCTCGTATAGGTAAAACACAACCAAGTCCGCCATCCCCATATTCAAAACCATTTTTTTTAACTAAAGACATAAAAGGAATGTAATTGCATGAAATCCACATCCAATCGCAGAATTCTTCATAGTTAAAATCTTTGATACTCTTATATTCTACTCTATTCTTAGAAAGGTTAGATACGGTAACAACTACATCTTTATTGGTTTTCTGTATAGTATTAAATTCTTCTTCTGAAAAATTTTTACGAATGGTTCTCCTTAATGATTTACTCTCACCAAAAGTTCTTCTACTTTTAATAAATTGAAGAAAAGTTGTAATAAAATTAATAGAAACAAATTCTCTATCTCCCTTTTTACGAACTACAAAAGGATTAAGACTAAATATTTTTCGCTGACTTACATTAGTATACAAATCATATAACTTATCTACTTTATTTAAAGCCAATTGAGGAATTAACAAACTACCAGTAGAGGTGCCAACTAAGATATCATAATCTCTTTTTTCTATCTCCATTAAATACTGCGCCACTCCACCTGCAAAAGCTCCTTTACTTCCGCCTCCACTTATTACTAATGCTCTCATTCAATTTCTATCTGACTGGTTTCTGTATTTTTAAATTTGGCAAAATTGTAACCACTCTCCCACCATTTTTTCATTTTTTCTTTATCAAAAATTAATGAATTTGTAGTTAACACGGTTGGAGTGTAATAAAAGTTAATAATAGTATTATGATGATTGGCTACATATTTACCTATCCGTATATTTTGATTTTCAATACGATCTAACATAAATTCGAACATATTAGTTAACAAAGAAAAGGCATTTTTAGATGGCATTCTATTCAAATGACTAACTTCTGTTTGCAAAACAACAACATCTATTTCTGTTGCTCCCCTTTTTATAGCTTCCTCTATAGGAACCATATTCGCAAGCCCACCATCTGCATATTCACATCCATTTTTACGTACTAAACTCATAAAAGGTGTATAATTACAAGAAATCCATATCCATTCACAAAAATCATCGTAGCTATAGTCGTTTATACTTTTATATTCTACTGTATTATGAGATAAATTAGAAACAGTTACAACAATTTCTTTCGGGCCATTTTTTAGAGCTTTAAACTCTTCAAAAGTAATGGTATTGCGTATTAATTTTAAAAGATTTTTACTTTCACCAAAGGTTTTACTTCCTCTATAGAAATTTTTAAGAACATTCCAATGATCAATCCCAATAGTATTTACACCATGCTTATTCTCTATGACAAAGGGACAATTACTAAAAATGCTTTTTTGATTTACCGAGGTGTACACTTCTTTTATTTTATCAATCTTCTGGAGAGCCAAATGAGAAATAAGCAAACTACCTGTTGAAGTACCAAGAAATAAATCGTAAGTATATCCCAATTTTTGCATAAGGTATTCCGAAACCCCTCCTGCAAAAGCTCCTTTACTTCCTCCTCCAGAAATTACTAATGCTCTCATTTTTTATTCTAATAGGGATTTAAAATAAACATTTTCTTTATTATTAAACTCTTTGGCTAATACGCTTACTCTATTTTTTATCTCTGTATCTTGTATTAGTTCACTCAATAAATTTCGAGAATATTTCTTAAACTGCCAACTATGATGGCTTGCAGCGGCCATTAAATTCTTTAGGCTTTCATTATCTAAACCAATAGTTTGCCTAAGAAACTGAAAAGAACTTGTTCTAATTTCAGTGGAATATGTAGCTCCTGTATATGAAACTAATTCTTTGTAATAATCTGCCGTCTTTAAACTTTTATACTCTGGAGTTACCATAGCCAATGTTAACCACAAAAGTCTAATATTCTTATTGGGTAGACCAATTAAACTCTGGGTTTGATTTAGGTATGCACTCCTTTCTTTCGGAAAAGAACTCCATAGAGCATACAACGCATTTTCTTGCGTACTATAACAATTATCCAACAATAAGCCCTCAAAGGTTTTTTTCATGTCCTCAGAAATCTTAATAGTAGATTTTGCTACTGCTCGCCTAATTTTAAGATTGTTTGTATGCAAAGCATTCAAAATAAATTCTTCTGATAAAAACTCTGAAAAAGTAGCTATTATTCTACTTTTCAAATCTTCAGACTCCGCCTTATCCCAATATCCTTTAATAATTTTTTCTTTAGCCAAAAAACTAGAACTAGCAATAAGAACTTCTTCTTTTATATATTGCAACATTTGTATATCCTTCGATTTTTTTGCCAAATGCCCCTCTACTTCTTTATAAGGAAAGGTTTTACTTTTTAACCATTTATCATGAAAAGCATCTAAGCTTTTGCCACATGCCTTTTCCATAGCTGAAATAAAATCTACTATTTCTGCATTTTTAAACTGATTCTTACTTAAATAATCTTCAACTCCTTTTTTAAAGGCCGTACCACCAATCTCCTCCCGAAGCGCATGTAACGCCCAAGCACCTTTTTCATAAAAAGTAAGACTACTTGCCTTTGGGTTCAATAGTGATTCTCCTTTATTATTTAATTGTTGCCTATTAAGTTCTTCTGCACTGTCCAATAATTTCCAATAATAATAAGCATCACCAAAAATTTCTTTTTCCGCTAAATAAGAATAATAGGTAGCAAACCCCTCATGGAGCCAATGGCTATTTCCATTCTTTTCTGTCACCAAATTACCGAACCATTGGTGCGCTAATTCATGGGCGTTTATATTTACATAATTTCTATCTATAAACCCTATAGAATCTATAACATAATTATCCAAAAAAATAGTAGTTCCCGTATTTTCCATTCCTGCATATAAAAAATCTTTTACAGGAATTTGTTTGTAGTTCAACCAAGGGTAATCCACTCCTATTTCATCCTCCAAAAAATTAAAAATCCTTTGCGAATATCTATATGTTGCTTCTACTTTTAAGCTATCATTCGGGTAATAATATAATTCTATAGGTATTCCACTTTCAGAAGTTACATTAGATACTTTATAATCCCCAATTGCGAAAGCCAATAAATAACTACTCATGGGTTTATCCATATTATAAACCCAAGTTTTGGTAGCATCTTTATTCTTTATAATATCATTTAATTTTCCGTTGGCTATGACCTTATATTTTTTATCAAAAGTAAGTATCAAATCAAACTCTACTTTTTCTGTCATATCATCGAAACTAGGCAACCAATGGCTAGTATATTTCCCTTGTCCTTGTGTCCAAATTTGATTTATACTTTTGTCATCATCCCACCCTACAAAATAAACCGCTTGTTTTGGCTTAACATTATATTCTAGGGTAAAAAAGTAAATCTTCCCCTTTTTAAAATTATGTTTGATGGATATTTTTGAACCTGTATTCAAAAAATCCTTTTTCTTATAATTAAGTAATACTGAGGTAAACTCCATTTCTATAGCATCCAAAAAAATATAGCTACAATTTTCTAGGGCCTTAAATTCATAAGTTATAACACCATTTACTCTTTTTTCTTTAGGTTCTGGAATTATATGAGCTTCAGCTCGTATAAAGTCCACTTTTTCTTGCTTTTGACTAAAGGAACTAAGCATTGTAAACATCAAAAACAATTGGCAAAACAATTTCATGGATTGGGGATTATAGTTAACGTATTCCAAATTTAGCATTTTACTTTGTTGCATTGTTATTTGGTAAGCCCTAATTTAGACGAATGAATGCGAATTTTTTACAAACTCCGATAGCTTACCTAAAAGGTGTTGGTCCAAATAGGGCCAATTCTCTGCAATCGGAATTGGGCATCTCTACTTTTCAAGACTTACTTAACTTATTCCCTAATAGGTATATAGATAAAACAAAATACTATAAAATAAATCAATTACAGCGCAGTTCCTCCGATATACAAGTAATTGGTAAAATTGTTCATATAAAAACTGTAGAGCAAAAAAAAGGAAAAAGATTAGTAGCAACCTTTAAAGATAATACTGGGGAAATAGAATTGGTATGGTTCCGAGGTCAAAAATGGATAAAGGAGAATATTAAAATTAATGTTGCATATGTAATTTTTGGAAAATGTAATTGGTATGCTGGCAAATTTTCTATGCCGCACCCCGAAATGGAATTACTTTCTGAACACGAAAAAGGAACAAAAATAGGAATGCAACCTGTTTATCCTTCTACAGAAAAATTAAGCAACTCAGGAATTTCTAATAGGGTAATTAATAAATTAATCCAACAGCTGTTTCTGGAATGCAAGGGGCAATTCTCTGAAAGTTTATCTCCAAATATTATTCATTCGTTACAGTTAATTTCCAAACCAGAAGCCCTATTTAATATCCATTTTCCTAAAAATCAAGAATTATTAGCAAAAGCACAATTCAGATTAAAGTTTGAAGAGTTATTTTACATTCAAATGCAGCTTTTAGCTAAAAAAATGCTTCGAAAACAAAAAATTAAAGGATACTGTTTTAATCAGGTAGGAACACTTTTTAACGAATTCTATAACACACATTTACCTTTTAATCTTACTAATGCTCAAAAAAGAGTAATCAAAGAAATTCGGACAGATGTTGGTAGTCATGCCCAAATGAATCGTTTGTTGCAAGGTGATGTAGGTTCAGGAAAAACCATAGTTGCCGTAATGGTAATGCTATTAGCTATTGATAATGATTTTCAAGCCTGCTTAATGGCTCCTACCGAGATTTTAGCGAACCAGCATTATAATGGTATAAAAGAACTTTTAGAACCTTTAGGTATTGAAATTGCTATTTTAACTGGTTCCGTAAAAAAAGCGAAACGAACTGTAATTCACGACCAATTAGAAAGTGGTGAACTCCATATTTTAATTGGCACTCATGCTTTATTAGAAGATAAAGTAAAGTATAAAAACTTAGGTTTGGCTATTATAGACGAGCAGCATAGATTTGGTGTTGCACAACGTTCTAAACTTTGGCATAAAAATGATATTCCTCCTCATATTCTTGTAATGACTGCAACACCTATTCCTAGAACTTTAGCAATGAGTTTATATGGCGATTTAGATATTTCTGTGATTGATGAATTACCTCCAGGAAGAAAACCTATAAAAACGGTACATAGATATGATGCCAATAGATTAAAGGTATTTCGTTTTATTAAAGACGAAATTAATTTAGGAAGGCAAGTTTATGTAGTATATCCTTTAATTAAGGAATCAGAAGCTTTAGATTATAAAGATTTAATGGATGGTTATGAAAGTATTGCTAGAGATTTTCCAATGCCTAACTACCAAATATCCATAGTGCATGGACAAATGAAACCTGCAGATAAAGATTACGAAATGGAGCGTTTTGTAAAAGGCGAAACTCAAATTATGGTTGCTACGACGGTTATAGAAGTTGGTGTTAACGTTCCCAATGCTTCTGTTATGATTATTGAAAGTTCCGAACGTTTTGGATTATCGCAATTACACCAACTTCGTGGACGTGTTGGGCGCGGCGCAGAACAAAGCTATTGTATTCTTATGAGCGGATATAAGCTATCCGCGGAAGGAAAAACTCGCTTAGAAACTATGGTCGCTACAAATGATGGCTTTAAAATAGCAGAGGTAGATTTAAAATTAAGAGGCCCTGGTGATATTATGGGTACGCAACAAAGCGGCATACTAAATCTTAAGATTGCTGATATTGTAAAAGACAATGATATTTTAAAAATCGCAAGATACTACGCCATTGAACTTTTAAAGGATGATCCTGCTCTAGAAAAAACGGACAATCTTATTATTAGACACTACTACGCGCAAATAATAAAGCATAAAAACATTTGGAATTATATTAGTTGATTGTCATTAAAACTTAATTGAAGTATAGTTTATGAAAACTTCATTTAGTAAGCTAAAACACAAAATAGAATTTTAATAAATTATTATTGAGGCATTCCAACACTAACATCCATACTAAAAAATCTGCTAGTACCTTGATTGTTGGCTATGGCTACAGAAGAAAATGAAACTCCAAAATTACTATTATGACTTCCTGCAAATGTTACTAAACCTGAAGCTGGCATTATAAAGCTATCTGTATCAGAGTCTACAAACTCTTCATTTATAATTCCGTTCCACTCGGTACTTAATGAGAAGCCAATTGAAGATATATTAATATTAGCATAACCACTACCCATTCCCTCAGATAATAAAATCACAGTAACGGTGGACCCTGCGGGAGCTCTATACTCTCCTGTAGAAGGGTCAAAAGTTATTATAGCTGCTTGTACTGTTATTATTGATGTAGCTATGTGGTTACCATCTTGTGTAGTTACCGATATAGTTGCCGTACCGGCTGATACGCCTGTTACCACTCCAGCAGTAGAAACCGTAGCCACTCCTGTGTTAGAAGATGACCAACTAACACTCGTATTAGAAGCATTCGATGGGGTTATTGTAGCTGTTAAGGTTTGGGTATTCCCTTCTGTAATTGTTCCAGAAGTTGGAGTAACACTAACTCCGATTACTGGTATTGTTGCTGCACTAACTGTTATAGTAATATTAGCTGTATCAT
>NZ_CANMDU010000007.1 GCF_947496775.1 uncultured Maribacter sp.
AAAAATCCAGCGAAGCTAGCTTCGCTGGATTAATTTAATTATTTAATAAATTGTCAACCTATTTTAGGACGACTCAACACTATCTATTTAAGATCCACACATTAAACAATCATCATCTGCTTGTCCTTCCTTTGCTCTTGCTATCATTTCTTTCATCTCCGCAGGTGTTAACGGCTTTATATCTAGTTCTTGTTGCACAGGCGTTGGTTTAACTTCCATAGTAGCTGCTTCTTCAGCTGCTGGTGTTGGTGTAGCAGCAACAACTTCTGCTTGTGCAGCAATGCTAACAGGAACTTCCTTTTTCTTCGTATTATCCAAAGTAAATTTAATGGCGTCAACAGCTGCCTTAGTACGTAAATAATACATTCCCGTTTTTAAGCCACTTTTCCATGCGTAAAAGTGCATAGAAGTCAGCTTGGCATTATTCGCATTTTGCATAAATAAGTTCAACGACTGACTTTGATCAATAAAGTAACCCCTTTGGCGACTCATATCAATAATATCTTTCATGCTCAATTCCCAAACTGTTTTATATAAATCTCTTATATCCTGAGGTATCGTTTCTATATGCTGTATAGATCCGTTAGCACGCATTAATTCTTGCTTCATACCCTCATCCCACATTCCGAGAGCCACTAAATCTTCCAACAAATGCTTATTTACCACAATAAACTCTCCTGAAAGTACTCTTCTTGTATAAATATTAGATGTATACGGTTCAAAACATTCATTATTCCCTAAAATTTGGGAAGTAGAAGCCGTAGGCATAGGTGCTACTAATAAAGAATTACGAACTCCGTTTTTAGCCACATCTTTTCTTAACTTTTCCCAATTCCATCTACCAGAAAGTTCCTCATCTTTTATTCCCCATAAATTGTGCTGAAATTCTCCTTGGGACATTGGCGAGCCTTCATATGTGGAATATGGACCTTCTTCTTTAGCCATTTCCATAGAAGCAGTTAGTGCAGCAAAATATAATGTTTCAAAAATCTCTTGGTTTAACTTTTTTGCCTCATCACTGGTAAAAGGCATACGTAACATAATAAAAGCATCTGCAAGACCCTGCACACCTAAACCAATTGGTCTATGACGCATATTAGAATTTTCCGCTTCTTTTACCGGGTAATAATTTCTATCTATTACTTTATTTAAATTTTTGGTTACTCTCTTTGTTACTTTAAATAATTCTTTATGATCAAATGTCCCGTTTTTAACAAACATTGGCAATGCTATAGAAGCTAAGTTACACACTGCTACTTCATCTGGAGAAGTATACTCCATTATTTCCGTACACAAGTTAGAAGAACGTATTGTTCCTAAATTCTTTTGGTTACTCTTACGGTTAGCCGCATCTTTATACAACATATAAGGTGTACCAGTTTCTATTTGAGATTCTAATATTTTCTCCCAAAGTTCACGTGCTTTTACCGTCTTGCGTCCTTTTCCTTGCTCTTCATATGAAGTATACAACTTCTCAAACTCCTCACTATGGCATTCAAAAAGACCTGGGCATTCATTAGGGCACATTAATGTCCAATCTTCATTAGCCTCTACCCTTTTCATAAATAAATCCGAAATCCACATTGCATAGAATAAATCTCTTGCACGCATTTCTTCTTTACCATGGTTCTTTTTAAGATCTAAAAACTCAAAAATATCGGCATGCCATGGCTCCATATAAATGGCAAAACTTCCTTTACGTTTTCCTCCACCTTGATCCACATATCTTGCAGTATCATTAAAAACCTGTAGCATTGGAACAATACCATTAGAAGTACCATTTGTTCCTGCAATATAGGATCCTGTAGCTCTTATGTTATGGATTGATAAACCTATACCACCCGCAGATTGCGAGATTTTTGCAGTTTGCTTTAATGTATCATAAATACCATCAATACTATCATCTTTCATTGCTAACAAAAAGCAAGAAGACATTTGTGGTTTTGGTGTACCTGAGTTAAAGAGTGTTGGTGTAGCATGTGTAAAATATTTTTTAGACATTAACTCATAGGTTTCTATAGCTGCATCTAAATCATTTAAATGAATCCCAATAGAAACACGCATAAGCATATGCTGTGGTCGTTCTGCAATTTTACCATTGATTTTTAATAAATACGAACGCTCTAATGTTTTAAAACCAAAATAGTCGTAGCCAAAATCTCGGTTATAAATTATAGTAGAATCTAATTTCTCAGCATTCTCCATAATTACATTATACACCTCATCAGATAACAATGGAGCTTCCTTTGTTGTTCTAGGGTTTACATATAAATACAAATCTTTCATTGTTTCTGAGAAAGATTTTTTTGTGTTTTTATGTAGGTTAGAAACAGATATACGAGCCGCAAGTTTGGCATAATCTGGGTGTGTAGTTGTCATAGTAGCTGCAGTTTCTGCTGCTAAATTATCTAACTCCGAAGTAGTTACCCCATCATACAAACCTTCTATTACTCGCATAGCCACTTTAAGTGGATCTACTAAAGCATTTAGTCCGTAACATAACTTACGAACTCTCGCAGTTATTTTATCGAACATTATCATTTCTTTTCTTCCGTCTCTTTTTACTACATACATATTGCTACAATGGTTTTAGTGGTTCGTTAAATTTTAGGGTCGCAGGGTCATATAACCGTGCAAATCCGAGTTTTCTGTAGGTTTACTATTAAGCTAAAGGGGTGTAAGGCAACTATAAAGTCGACTTACTAATTAAAAATCAGCATCGAAGCTAATTTTTTGAGAATCTTCATCATCCTCTGTATTCAACACGCCTGCTTTTTGATATTCAGAAACGCGCTTTTCAAAGAAATTTGTCTTTCCTTGTAAGGAAATCATATCCATAAAATCGAACGGATTGGTAGAATTGTATACTTTATCGCATTCTAATTCTACTAACAAACGATCCGTGACGAATTCCAGATATTGCGTCATTAATTTAGCATTCATCCCGATTAGACTTACTGGTAGCGACTCGGTAATGAATTCTCTTTCGATATTAAGTGCATCTACTAAAATCTCTTTGATTCTTTCTTTAGGCACTTTATTTATGATATGGTGATTATGCAAATGAACTGCAAAATCGCAATGCATACCTTCATCTCTTGAGATTAACTCATTAGAAAATGTTAATCCTGGCATTAAACCTCTCTTTTTAAGCCAATATATAGAGCAAAAAGAACCAGAAAAGAAAATACCTTCTACAGCCGCAAAAGCAATTAAGCGTTCTGCGAAACTTGGAGATTCTATCCATTTTAAAGCCCAATCTGCTTTTTTCTTTATTGCTGGGAAATTTTCTATGGCCTGAAAAAGAATAGTTTTTTCTTTTTCATCTTTTACATATGTATCTATTAAAAGAGAATACGTTTCGGAATGAATGTTTTCCATCATTATTTGGAAACCATAGAAAAACTTTGCCTCGGAATATTGTACTTCATTTACAAAATTCTCTGCCAAGTTTTCATTTACAATCCCATCAGAAGCAGCAAAAAATGCAAGAATGTGTTTTATAAAAAAACGTTCATCGTCATTTAACTTATTCTTCCAATCTGTTAAATCCTCGTGTAAATCGATTTCTTCTGCAGTCCAAATACAAGCCTCCTGTTTCTTATACCAATCCCATAAATCATTGTGTTGAATTGGAAATATTACAAACCGATCTTTATTTTCGGCTAAAATAGGCTCTATGGCTACAGACATAATTATAAATGAATTTAGTGTTAATACGGAATATGCTCTTTCGTATATATTAGCAAAGATGTAAAATTACAGCCAAAATAAAAGAGGTAATTTTGTTATATCGTTACAAAGTTTTTAACACAAAATGTTGAAATGTATGTTTAGCTATAATGTTTATTAGCCTTAACAAAGAAATACTTTTAAGATAAAATATTACCTAGAAATAATTCTAAAAAAATAAACCAAAAAGTATTAAAATTATATACTTTTTGGTTTATTAAAAAACGTTTCAATATTTTTCTAATCCTCTTATTTACAGTACTTATCAATTGTACGGCCCTTCCAATGCATCTAATTAAAGATAAATACTACAATAATGCTAATTCAGGTAGTTCCCCCGAAACCTATAATCAACGTAATACAATCTCTAACAAAATTAGACCTTGTATTTTTGTGTAGTAAAACATTGGACGGAAATACTAATTAAAGTACACGATCTTTTTATTATAACGTGTCCTAGAGCCGTACCTTTTAATATTGATAAAAAATTAAATACTTACTAAGTATTACCGTATTTACATACAAAAATAACCAAATAACTACATTAAAACTGACGGATTTTCCCTCTATTTTATATGATTTCGGTTAAAATCACAATTTATTCATTTATGTCTAAATTTTTCAAAGTAACATTCACAGCAATATTATCTTTTACAATCTTGGAGCTATTCCTTTTTTCAACCACTACAGCTACTAATAACAAAGACAGTAAAAGCCCAAACATTATTAAGCACTTTTTCATCTTAGGTTTTTTTTAGTTTATCTAAACATTCGATTAATAGTCAATGAAACACATGTATAAATCCATGTATATCAAATTTATACTAATGAAAATGACCAAAAATATATAAATGTATAAATGGTAGTTTTTAATGTATAATTGACACCCCAGCAAAGTCTTCTAAAAATCCAAACCGATAATTTTATATTTTTTAAATATATATTGTTATTCATACCTAAATAATTACCATTAATACATCTTTTTTTAAAATGTAACTAGAGAATTATTTTTTTAAGTAACTTACCTCTAAACATATTAAGCAACCTATGTTAGAAGCCGTAATAGTTGATGATGAAATTAAAGCTCTTCAAAGTTTATCTTGGGAGCTAACCAATTTTAGTAAAGAAATTAATGTAGAAGCTTCTTTTACAGATCCATTTGCCGCACTAGAGTATTTAGAAAAAAACACTCCTGATTGTCTTTTTTTAGATATTGAAATGCCTACAATGGATGGTTTTCAGTTTATTCAAAAACTACAAAACAAAAATTTTCCTGTTGTAATTACCACAGCTTATAACCAATACGCTATAAAAGCCTTAAAAAACGAAGCAATAGATTATCTATTAAAACCTATCGACACTGATGATTTAAAAGAGACTATTGTTAAGATTAAAAAGTTTAACTACAATAATTACACATCTAACAAGCTAGAAAAGATTCTTTTAAATTTTAACGCCAATAATATTCAAAAAAAAATTACTATTAATACCGATGGTAAACTTGTCTTTTTGGAAAGTGATGAAATCCTTTATGCAGAATCTGATGGCAACTATAGCACCCTTTTTTTAACAGATGGCAACAAACTAGTTCTTACTAAAAAACTTAAAGAAGTTAACGAACTTCTACCGCAAGAGACTTTCTTTAGAATTCATAACTCGTACATTATTAATCTAAACAAAATAAAAGAGTTTTTAAAAACAGATGGATACGTTATTTTAAAATCAAACCATAAGATTCCAGTTTCTCGTCAAAAAAAATCAGATTTCTTAGATTTAATATAGACCATTACATGCAAATAAATACGTCTACATTTTTTCACATCTTATTTTATTTTCTTTTCCCTAAAATTAGAAAGGCATTTGTTTTACTTATTCTTTTTTTTAGCATCTCTATATCGAGTCAAGATATTTCTCCTGCTTTTCTCTTGAAAATGGACAGTCTTATTAAAGAATCTCCTATTACCTACAAGGCCATTGATAAAGTACTAAGAAGCAAAAGAAAAGACACTATTCATATGCGTTTCTTTGCTCAAAGGGCTTTAAACAAAGAGTATTTAACGGGTCAATCTTATGCCTTAAATCAACTCGGTAGGAGGTACCGGGCTTATTCTCAATTTAGCAAGGCTATTTCTTTACATAACCAAGCATTATATGCTGCCAATACAGCTAACAATTTAGAATTCAAAGTCTATAGCCTAAATATGCTCAGTGTTGTTTACCGCAGAACAGACGCTATTAAAACAGCATTAGACTATAATCAAGAAGCGTTAGAACTCGCAGAAACTGTAGAAAACCCGTCCGACAATTTAAAGAGAAGTATTAATGTATCTTTAAACGGAATCGGTAATTTATACCAAACTTTAGAACAATACGATTTAGCCATAAAACAGTTTCAAAGATCTATGCAATTAGAAAAAGATCTTGGTAATGAGCTAGGCATCGCTATTAATCATCAGAATATAGGGGAATGCCAAGAGGCTCAACTCGACTTAACTGCTGCACTGCAGAGCTACCGCACATCTTTAGCTTACAATGAGAAAATAAATAGTGATATGGGTCGTATTATTTGTAAAAATAGCATTGCTCAAATCTTTATAAAACAGAATAAGATAAATAAAGCATTAGCTATATTAGAACCAGCACTACGAGACTCAAAATCCTTGGGTGATAAATACATTACATCAGCGGTACAAATTAATTTAGGGAAAGCCTTAATGCAAATTAATCGTTATTCTGAAGCAGAAAAGAACATCCTAGAGGGACTACAACTTGCAAAAAAGCACAATCTCCCAAGCGGAATCTCGCAGGCCAACCTAAACTTATCCGAACTATATGGAAGGCAAGGACAACATAAAAAATCTTTAACCTATTACAAAAAAGCTCAAAAATTCAATGAGGAAATATCTAATGTTCGGAACCTACGTTACGTAAACGATATGATTATTAGGTATGATACGGAGAAAAAAAACAGCCAGATAGAGGTTCTTGCTAAAGAAAACGAAATTGTAAAACTAAAACTTAGAAAAAACCAGACCACTTTACTTATAAGTGGTATTGCCTTATCTCTTTTAGCAGGCATATTTTTTATTCTATACCGACAATACCAATTAAAAAATGAAAAAAAGCTTCTTACACTAGAACAAACGATGCTACGAAGCCAAATGAATCCGCACTTTCTATTTAATTCCTTAAACTCTATTAAACTATACATTATTAATAATGAAAAGAAAAATGCAGTTTATTATCTAAATAAATTTTCTAAACTAGTACGTAAAATATTAGAAGCATCTACCCTAAAAGAAATTACACTTGCTGAAGAATTAGAAACCGTAGAACTATACTTAAATATTGAAAATATTCGTTTTTCCAATGAAATTAATTACACTATTTCTATAGATGAAGACATAGATATACATACTGTGAAGATTCCTTCTTTAATTCTTCAGCCTTTTCTAGAAAACGCTATATGGCATGGACTATCTTCCAAAGAAGGAGAAAAAAAATTAACCCTTACCGCAAATCCAGGAAAAAAAGGGTTTATTACTATTTCTATTATCGATAACGGAGTTGGAAGAAACGCTGCTGAAAAAATTAAAAAAAATAAAGTCTTAAAACGAAAATCTGTAGGCATAGATATTACCAAAGAACGTTTAAGTAATTTCTCCAAAGATTACCAAAATTCTTTTGATATAGAAATATTAGATTTGTTTGATGAAGATAAAAAATCACTAGGAACTAAAATAATACTCAATATTCCTACCTTTTAACATGTTCCTTAGCTACTTCCTCCAACTCCGCATACCACTCTTTCCCAAATTTTCGTATTAGAGATTCTTTCACAAATTTATAAATAGGCACCTGTAATTCTGTTCCTAACGAACATGCATCATCACATATTTCCCATTTATGATAATTTACAGCAGTTAGCTCTGTATACTCTCGCACCCTAACAGGGTACAAATGGCAAGAAACAGGTTTTTTCCAATCAATTACCCCGTCATTATATGCCTCCTCTATACCACACTTTGCAGTTTTCTTTTCATCCAAAATTACATATGCGCAGGCATTCCCATTTACTAAGGGGGTTTCCCATTCTCCGTCTTCTCCTTTAACAAAAGCTCCTTGCTTTTCAATTTCCACTATACCTTCGGGGCTTAAATACGGTTTTACTTTACTATAAATATCCACCATAATTTCAGTCTCATCATCTGCAACAGGTGCTCCTGCTTCCCCATCAATACAACATTGTCCTTTGCACGCATTTAAATTACACACAAAATCATTTTCTATTATCTCCTCGGATACTATAGTTTTTCCTATTTGAAACATACTCAAAATTAAAATGGCAAGATACGTTTTCTTACATATTCTATAACATCTATAATTCAAGAATAAGTGTACATTTGAAAAAAAACAATAAACGTTATGTCATTAAATTTTGATTTTCGGGAAATTGCTTCTTCAGGAATGATTCTTTTTGCCGTAATAGATATTATTGGAAGTATTCCTATTATAATTGGTTTACGAAAAAAAGTAGGGCACATACAATCCGAGAAAGCTTCTCTCGTAGCAGCTTCTATTATGATTGCTTTTCTATTTATTGGAGAAGAAATATTAAAACTTATCGGTATTGATGTAAATTCCTTTGCTGTTGCAGGGGCTTTTATATTATTTTTTATGGCCTTAGAAATGATTTTAGGAATTACACTATACAAAGATGACGAACCCGAAACTGCCTCTATTGTCCCCATTGCTTTTCCTTTAATAGCCGGCGCTGGTACTATGACATCTATATTATCTCTCCGTGCCGAATATCATGTAGAGAATATAATTGTTGCCATTGTAGTAAATATTATCTTTGTATATATAGTATTAAAATCTTCCAAAAAAATAGAACACATTTTAGGGAAAAACGGTATAAATGTTATTCGTAAAGTATTTGGAGTTATACTATTAGCTATCGCAGTTAAATTGTTTGCTGCAAATATAAATCAGCTCTTTTAGAAGACATAAAAATTATAAAAAATGAACAAAACCCTAACCTTAGTCTTAATTGCATTAGCAATAGCATTAATATCCTACAACGTTACCCTTTTAGATTTTAATAATTTGTTTGAAGGTAATAGTATTATTGCTCTTATTGGCATCATGGCATCTTTAGTAGCTATTGTATTAATATTAGTTTTTAATACCAGCAAGAAAATACAAAAAAAGATGAACGAAAATTAGTTCTGTTCTTCTGTTTCTTGTTCTTCTATATTTTGCACTAAAGAAGGGTTGTCTAATTGCAGCACCTTATTTAACATAGGGTCTTCTACACTTTTAATTTTAGCATAAACATTTGGTCCATATAACTGATCGGCCAATGCTGCTTTTAAATATAGTTTTATCCCACCCTCTAAATCATAGAAATTCATTTTTAAATTTCTTGTCATAGCGTACTCTACGAAATTCTCAAAAAGAATGTCGTCTACTCTAAAATCATTAATAAATTCTTCTTGGGTATAATAATCATACCTTTTACGGTCTTCATCTAAATGTTCAAAGGCAAAATAAGATAAAAAACCATAACTATCCATACTCTCTATCGCCTCTTCCTCATTAGTACCAATTGGTACAAAAACATCGGGAATTATTCCGCCACCGCCATAAACAATCTTTCCTTTTGGTGTTTTAAATTTTAAAGAATCTGCGACTTTAATACTATCCGCGGACATTAATTCCCCATTATTATAGCGTTCTGTAAACTTTTTATAATAATCTTTATGTCCGTTTTTATATGTTTTTTGTATGCTTCTTCCTGTTGGTGTATAGTATCTTGAAACCGTAAGTCGTACTGCAGAGCCATCTCCTAAATCCATTTCTCTTTGCACTAACCCTTTTCCAAAAGATCTTCTTCCTACGATAGTACCTATATCATTATCTTGTAATGCCCCTGCTATTATTTCACTGGCAGAAGCGGATCTTTCATTAATTAAAACATAAACTGGTTTATCTTCAAACTCTCCTTTATCCGTTGCAAATACCTTTTCGACCTTTCCTTTCTTATTTTTTGTAAATAAAATTAGTTTACCGTCTTTTAAAAACTCATCTGCCATCTCCTCTGCAATTCCTAGATAGCCACCAGGATTATCTCGCAAATCTAGCGTTAGTTTCTTTGCCCCTAGTTTTCCTAATGCCCCCAAAGCAGACTTAAACTCTTTAAAAGTAGATTCTGCAAAACGATTTACTTTTAAGTAACCCATTTCATCCGTGAGCATAAAATAAGCCACTACACTTTTAATGGGCACTAAATCTCTTTTAACCTTTACAGAAAAAACTCTGTTTTCCTCCTTGCGGTAAACCTGTAAATTTACCTTAGTTCCTTTTTTTCCTTTTAGTTTTTCTACAATATTATTACTTCCAAGATTCTTCCCATACAGTGTATCTTCATCTGCCATAAGGATCCTATCTCCCGCCTTAATTCCTTTCTTAAAGCTGGGTCCTTCTGGTATTGCTCGGATAACGGCTATAGTGTCTTGGTACGGATAAAAATTTATCCCAATACCTACAAAATCTCCTTTCATATTTTCAGAGACTTTATCCATTTCTGCGCTAGGAATATATACCGAATGTGGATCTAGCTTTTCCAAAATATTATTTACAGTAATATCTACTATACTATCCGTATTAATATCATCTACATACTCATAATCTATATAATCAATAAGTTTGTTAAGTTTATCTTTTTTAGAATTGGTCGTAAAAAGTCTTTCTGGAGAATGATTAAAACTCAATTTTCCACCTATGAATATGCCTAAAGCAAGAGCTACAGCAATAATCGTTGGCCACAAATAGGTGTTGATTCGTTTCATTTACTATTCTTATTTGTTAGATATTTTTGGCATATGAACCAATTCTACGCCTGCTTTTTCTAAAAATTTAAGTCCTGAATCATCTTTATAAGCGACTTGATAAACCACCCGTTTTATACCTGATTGATGTATAAGTTTGCTACATTCTTTACACGGAGATAGCGTAATATATAATGTAGCTCCATTACAAGATTGTGTAGAAGAAGCGACCTTAGAAATTGCATTTGCTTCGGCGTGTAACACGTACCATTTTGTATAACCCTCTTCATCCTCACAAACATTATTAAACCCCGTTGGTGTACCATTATAACCATCAGAAATTATCATTCTATCCTTTACAATAATTGCTCCCACTTTTTTTCGTTCGCAATTAGATAAAAGCCCCCATTCCTTAGCCATTCTCAGGTAAGCTTTATCGTATTTTTTTTGTTTTATCTCTTTCATCTAAAAAACTACTAACATAGTTAAGTATAGCAAACTACTAAGATACCTGCTTTATAAAACAACAACAACCTATTAAGGTATAATTAACAAAGCTTACCAAGGAAACGTATTAATTAACATGGGAATCGTAATTAAAAGAGCCGCAATAGAACCAATTATTACAAAATATCGTTGCTTTACGTGAAGCCAAGTTTGCACACTAAAGGCTATTGCTAGAACACTTAGTACAATAATAATCTGAGAAAATTCTATTCCAAAAGCAAAACCAAAGAGTGGCGTTATTTTTTCTTCTTCCCCAGCCATTAACATCTTAAAATAATTAGAAAATCCAAATCCATGAATTAACCCAAAAAAAGAAGTCGCTATTACTAGCAACAGGATACTTTTTTGTTGCTGTTGCGTTTTAGCATAAAGCAAATTAAAAATAACAGTAATAAATATGGTTACTGGAATTAAAAACTCTATAAAAGTTACATCCATTACAACTACCTCAAACACAGAAAAAACTAGGGAAGTGCAATGCGCTATAGTAAAAACAGTAGCTAACAACAATACATTTTTCCAATTTTTAAAAGTAAAAGGAAGGGTAAGAGCCGTTAAAAATAGAATGTGATCATAGGCCGAAAAATCTAACACATGATCTAAACCTAATGTAACATAAAACCATAAATTATCCATATCCTATATCTCAAATTCCTCGTTCTTTCTGAATATTTTCATATGCTTTTTGAACACGTTTAAATTTTTCTTCTGCCCCTTTCTTTATAGCTTCATTTTCTGTAATAACCTTATCCGGGTGATACTTCTTAGCCATGGTTCTATATGCTTTTTTAACTTCATCATCGGTGGCTGTTTTTTCTATTTCTAAAATCTTATATGCCGTATCCGCCGATTTTACAAACATAGCTTTTATACTATCGAAATCTCTTACACCCACTCTTAGATAACCAGCAATTTCCTTTATTTTATCCACCTCCGAACTACTTACATTACCATCGGCCTGAGCTATTCCGAATAGAAAATGTAGTAATTGCAGTCGTACTTCATATCTGGTTCTTTGGTTTAGATAGGCACAAATGCGTTGGGCAGAAATTTCGCTTTTCTTATTAATATCATTAAAGGTTCTAAAAATAGCATTTGCTCTTTCCTTACCGTATGTACTAACAAAATATTGCTGTACATAGTTCATTTCTGTTTGCGAAACCTTACCATCTGCCTTAATTACTAAGGAACATAAAGAGAGTAAATTAAGTTCAAAATCGGCTGGCGATACCTTCTGTCTTGTTATATCGCTAAAAACAGTATTTCCGTTTCCATGACCAGAACTCAAATTATCTATAAAACTGCCAACAAGAAATCCTAAAATTGCGCCGGGAAATCGTAAAAAAGAATACCCTAAAATGGCAGCAAACCACTTAATCATAAATCCATTAATTTTTTATCAAAGATATGCTATTACTGTAAAAAATATAATCTAATGAAAAGTAATGAAAAGTAATGAAAAGTAATGAAAATTAACTAAGTACGACAAATTGTATATCTTTGTCCTTATTAATTAAAATAATACATTATGTATCCTGCAGAATTAGTTAAACCAATGAGAGAAGACCTAGCATCTGCTGGTTTTCAAGAATTATATACTGCCCAAGAGGTAGAAAATGCGATAGCAAAAGAAGGAACAACTTTAGTTGTTGTAAACTCAGTTTGTGGATGTGCTGCTGCTAACGCAAGGCCAGCTGCTAAAATGAGTTTGCAAAATGATAAAAAACCTAATCATACTGTTACGGTTTTTGCTGGAGTAGATACAGAAGCAGTGAATGCGGCTAGGGATTTAATGATTCCTTTTCCTCCATCATCTCCTTCTATGGCCCTTTTTAAAAATGGCGAATTAGTTCATATGATTGAACGCCATCATATTGAAGGAAGACCTGCAGAAATGATTGCAGAAAATTTGGCCGAGGCTTATAATGAGTTCTGCTAAAAAATAATTTTAAACATTATTGGAAAAACCGCTCTTTTTAAAAGAACGGTTTTTTTATTTTTACACTATGGGAAAATTTTTTGCCTACATACTAACTCCAATATTTGCATTCTTTTTTATGCTTATTTTATTGGTTTTTCAACCAATTCAATGGATTTGTTTCAATGTATTTGGTTATAAAGCGCATAGTATTAGTGTAAACTACTTTAATTTATGTTTAATAAGATGCACCCATATTATAGGTACAACTTATAAGTTTAACAATCCTCACAACATACCAACAAACAGACCTTTAATAATAGTATCTAACCACCAAAGCATGTATGAGATTTCTCCTATAAGCTGGTGGATGCGTAAACATCATCCAAAGTTTGTGAGCAAAAAAGAATTAGGAAAAGGTATTCCTAGTGTTTCTTACAATTTAAAACATGGTGGTTCTGTTCTTATAGATCGCAACGATGGCAAACAAGCTATTAAAGAAATTGCAAAACTAGGCTCTTATATAGAAGAGCATAACCGAAGTGCTGTAATATTCCCCGAAGGTACTCGTAGTAGAACTGGGCATCCAAAAAAGTTCCAAACTATGGGACTCAAAATATTAATTAAAAAAGCACCCTCCGCGTTAATAGTACCTATTAGTGTAAACGATTCATGGAAAATGTTACGGTATGGTAAATTTCCTAATGGTCTAGGTAGCCACATTACTATAGATGTACACAAACCGTTAGAAATAGAAGGTAATATTGATGATTTAATTGCCACAATAGAAAAGACTGTTGCACAAGGCGTAAATTCTTTTAAAGCATAAAGTATCCTATTTTGAAAGATGAAAACGTAATACAAGAAACCATTTCCTTTGTAAAAAAAACTTTAGATGGCGCCGAAGGCGGACATGATTGGTTTCATATAGAACGTGTTTACAAAAACAGCCTGTTAATAGCAAAAGAAGAAAAGGTAGATATGCTTATTGTTTCTCTTGGTGCTTTGTTACATGATATTGCAGATGCTAAATTTTATAATGGCGATGAGAGTATTGGTCCTAAAATAGCCAGCGATTTTTTACACTCTAAAGAGGTTATTCCAGAAGTAATACACCATGTGGTAGCCATTATAGAAAATATTTCTTTTAAATCTTCTTTAGATAAAGGTAATCCGAAGAAGGAAAGGTTTAATTCTCTAGAATTACAAGTAGTACAAGACGCGGATCGTTTAGATGCTATTGGTGCCATAGGTATCGCAAGAACTTTTAACTATGGTGGATTTAAGAATAGACCCCTATACAACCCAAATATTCTTCCTAATTTGGAAATAACGAAAGAAGAGTACAAAAAATCGACCGCCCCGACTATTAATCACTTTTACGAGAAACTACTTTTATTAAAAGACAAAATGAATACCAATAGCGGCAAGAAACTAGCGGAAAAAAGACACCTGTTCATGGTTAATTACCTCAATCAATTTTATTCTGAGTGGAATGGCCAATCGTAGCGAAATGAGTTGGTACGATTATTGCTACACACTTTGAATGAAAAAAGTTTATTTATTCCTATCTCTAATTTTACCGTACCTAATCTATAGCCAAGTTTCTGGCCCTGAAATTTTTGCAGAATACGGTGCATTTTATAATGGAGATTTAAAGTCATTTACAAATCATAAAATAACAGCAGGGAGTGAACTATTTTCATTTAAATATCTATCTCCAGAAATTGAAATTGCCTATAACTTTGGAACTCATGAAAAATCTGAAATTCCATTTACCAGTATTGCCTTTGGTTTTAGCCCTAAACTAGTTTTCCAAGAAGAAAAATCAAGATGGGTTTTTATACCCAAATATCATTTTGGAAACATAACCGCTGAAAATTTTGATTCCAATAACAATGCAATAAAACATAAAGACAAAATTAATTTTTGGTCTTTTGCAATTGGCTTAGAAATTAAATCCAATTACAACAGTTCTAATAGAGAAAAATGGGGTGTTTATCTTATCTATAACGGTTTTAATGCTAAGCCTACAATGAGTAGGGTTAATGTTGAACAGTTAAAAATTAATAACACCCAATCTATTGGTTTAAGCTTTAGAATAAGTTCCAATTTCAAAAGAAAAAACGAAGAATACAGAGAATAAAAAAGTCTTATACTTTATTATAAACACCCTTTTTATTCCCCAAAATTTAATCACAATTACCATCTAAATCGCAAGCACTTCCCTCTCCAGTATTTAATATGGTTAATTTTTCTTGCTCATGTTTTTTCCAAGTATTTTCTAAGGCTTCAGTAAAAACTTCCTCTGGCTGGGCTCCTGAAAGTCCATATTTACCGTCTAGTACAAAGAAAGGAACACCGCTAATGCCTAAATT
The DNA here is from genome assembly GCF_947496775.1 of uncultured Maribacter sp. Taxonomy (GTDB): domain Bacteria; phylum Bacteroidota; class Bacteroidia; order Flavobacteriales; family Flavobacteriaceae; genus Maribacter_B. Next base: position 15,369 of record NZ_CANMDU010000007.1, read on the forward strand.
TCGTGCTTCCAATTCATCCTGTCTTACTTCATACGTTAAAGCATCAGATAAAAACATAGTTTTAACCTTATCGAAATCTAAACCAACCTCTTTTGCTATTTGTAATAGTACATCTATAGCGTCAATATTTTTGGCATCTTCTAAATGTGCTTTTAAAAGTGCCTCTTTTGTAGCATCTGCTTTATTTTTTGTTTTTGCAAAATGTAATAAACGGTGTGCATTTAATGAGTTTGCTGTTATTGCTTTCTCTATATTAAAATTAAGACCCACCTCACTTGCCATGGCTGTTACACGATCAAACATACCCAAAGCAGTATCTTTGTCAATGTTTTTTACTTCCATAAAACGCTCTATATAATCTACATTTAGCTTCGTTTCTATATAAGGATCTAACTCAAAACTTTTCCACTCAACAATAACCTCTTCTTTATATGGAAATTTATCCAAAGCCGCTTCAAATTTTCTTTTTCCTATATAACAAAATGGACATCTAATATCGGACCAAATACTTACTTTCATACTCTTATAATTTCGCAAACCTACTATCCAATAAAATAGACGCTTATTTACCTAAAAGCTTACTTTCTATTTAAAAATACAATTACCTAAAACAATTTCATTTGTCCGTCTTTATATTGCTCATGTAAGCTAATATTAAGTTCTGGAAACACTTTGTCCCTAAAATACTTCTTTTTAGCAATACGTATTAAATCATGAATCTGTGTAGCTATTTTACCTTCACCCCTAGACCGAACTCCAAAACGACTGTCATTTAAGGTTCCACCATGGCATTCTTCTATTTGACGTAATACCTTTTCCGCTTTATCGGGCAATGTTTTATAAATCCAATCTGTAAAAATTTGACCAATAGCACCATTTAAGCGTACTACAGTAAAAGCAAATGACAACGCTCCATTTTCCGATACCGCTTTTGCTAAATTAAGAATCTCATGACTGTTAATCCCTGGAATAATTGGGGCTAGCATAGCCTTTACAGGGATGTTATTTTCTGAAAGTAATTTAATAGTTTTTAAGCGTTTTTTAATACTTACTGTTCTAGGTTCCAAAATACGCCTGGTTTCTTCTGATAGTGATGTTACAGAAATAGTAACGCCTATTAAATTATCTTTAGCAAGTTCTTTAAGTATTTCTAAATCTCTTAGAATTAGAGCATTTTTAGTAATTATGCCAACAGGGTGTTTGTACTTCAAAAACAGCTCTAAACATGCTCCGGTAATACCAAACTCTTTTTCTGCTGGTTGGTAACAATCTGTATTCCCTGAAAGTACTATAGTTTTAGCAGACCAACGTTTACTTTTTAATTTTGCCTCTAATAACTTAGGAGCATCCTTTTTAATCAAAATTTTTCTTTCAAAATCTAAACCTGCACTATACCCCCAAAATTCATGTGTATTCCTAGCATAACAATATATGCAACCATGCTCACAACCTTGATACGGATTCATGGAAAATGCCATTCCAACATCGGGACTAATAACTTTATTAACAATGGTTTTAGGGAAAATCGGAACGTATTGCGTCTTATTTTTATCCGCTAGTTCTCCTTCTTTTCTACAAAATTCAAGAAAATCATTTCTAGTTTCGTAAATATATTCAGAGAATTTATTGGTTTTATTTTCTTGCGCTCCTCTTCCTTTAAGGTAGGGTTTCGATATCATTGTCGATTGGATTTATTCCAAAATTATGGAAATATTCCTTTTTTGACAATTTCAATGTATTAATTAACAGTTACTTTTACTAACTGCTTTCTACTACCTCTTTTTGCATAGAACAATAGCTCATTATCTGTTTTTCTTATTAATGGTTTAGACACCATTATAGGTAAACGAACATCTTTATCATCCACCAATTTTTTATAAGACAAATCTCCCGTTGGTTTTACCTGAATTACGAAAAGGTTAGGGTTACGGCTAAATCCTTGCTTAAAGAGAATTCTATTTTTACTCATTTTTTGTGGATTTTCGCCAGAGTTAATAAAGAAAAACATGGTTTCACCTTTTCCATAAGGGGTATAAGATGCATAAGCAGCATCTCCTTGTGTAACTTCTGCCTTATTAATATTTCTTGCCCACTCCATATCTCCTTGCGAATTAAGTTTTGCGCAAACAATATCATTATAATGAAAACGCTCTACCTCTAAACGGGTTCCTGTAGAAGTAGCATCCATTCCCTTAGTTACAAAATACTCTTCTGCACTAAAAATTAAAGCATTTTGTTCTGTAACATGTATGCTTTTAAAAATTAGGTTCTTAATTTCCGCATTTACTTCTCTACCAAATTTATCCACCATAAATTGCTCCGAAAAAGCGTTGTATTTTTTCGATTGTATCTCTAAAGAAGATGCATTTAATTTATAATAACATAACCCATTATACCTATTATCCTTACGGTCTGCATAAAAACCTACAGTAACCAAACTATTGTCTATTAAAATAGGTTTCAGAGATTCTGGGTACCTACCGGCATCGTTAAACTCTTGCGTTTGGTGGCCACTATTTGTTACTCTTACCACCTCATACTGAAATCTACGCTCTTTAGCGTCGAACCTTCTTTTCTTAAAATAAGCCTTACCAGAAAAATATAGCGCCTGAAAATCGGGTGATACTTCTATATTCTCAAAAGCATAATTTTTGTCTTCTGCGGCAGTTGAAAAATCATAGGTAATATGTTTTTTTAAATCGGTACCAAAAAGATGCATGGCATATTTCTTTTTCTTTCCTTCCCTGTGCTGTACAGTAATAGCAAAAGCGTTCTTTTTATCATTAAAATGAACCGCTGTTGAAAAACCGTTATTAAAACTTCTATTAAACTTGCTAACTGCCAAAGGATTTGTAACTTCTTTAGAAGAAACAAAAAGAATGGAACGCTCTGTAAAATTAAAATCGTCCAAAGGAGTTTGATGAATTATATACTCGTACCCTTCTTTCTTGTTATTATATTTTAATTCTAATAGATATAGTTGGCCATTTCTTATAAAACCATCAACCATATGCATAGCAGAATATTTATAATTATAGTCTTGAATTAAGTTTAAGTCGGCATCATACATCTCAATATAATGCCCCTTTGCTCGCAATAGAACACCACCATAATACTTTCTTACTATTACAGTTTGTCCTTTTTGATCATCATCAATAGATAAAATTGTAGAATATTTATACCTATCGTTATAATTTTCTCCTAAACTATAATTTACAGGTAGTTCTTGTGCTTTAAGTAAACTAAAGCTACAAATACATAGTAGCACAAAAATATTTCTTAAACGCATCATAAAGTAGGTATTTGGTGATTTAATCAATAATGGAAATAATATTTCAAGGATTGCCTTAAAACAAAACTAGTTTCCAATTAATGCCTCATGAGCTTGCCCAGAGGTAATTTACTTTCCTGGAAAATCTGCTTTTCTCTTTTCTAAAAAGGCAGTTGTTCCTTCTCTAAAATCGGCTGTACCAAAACATTTTCCAAAAGCTTTTATCTCGGCATTATACCCATCTAGAGTAGTATTAAAACCAGCATTTACTGCTTTTATTGCATGACCAATTGCAACGGAAGAATTATTCGTTATTTTAGCAGCTATTTTTTTACATAAGGGCAATAATTCTTCTTGTTTTACTACATGGTTCACCAAACCGCAAGACAAGGCTTTAGGAGCATCTATCATACCAGCAGTCATAATAAGCTCCATGGCCATTCCTTTACCAATTAATTGTGGTAATCGTTGCGTTCCCCCATATCCTGGAATAACTCCTAAAGAAACTTCTGGAAGGCCCATTTTTGCATTATCGCTTGCCACTCTAAAATGGCAAGCCATAGCCAACTCTAACCCTCCTCCTAATGCAAATCCATTAACCCCAGCAATAACTGGTGTTTTCATGTTTTCTACAAAATTGAAAAGTAGTTCTTGTCCTTTTTTTGCAAGCGCTTCTCCTTTTTTTACTGAAAAATTCGCAAATTCCGATATATCTGCTCCAGCAACAAAGGCTTTGTCTCCACTCCCTGTTAAGATAATAACTTTTGTATTTTTATCTTTATCTAAAGCTTTAAATGCCCTATGTAGTTCCTTTATAGTATCTCTGTTTAACGCATTTAATTTTGTAGGTCTATTAATGGTTACCTGTGCCAAAAATTCTTCTCTCTCTACAAGAATAGTATTAAATTCCATATTATATATTTTTAGTTCTCTTTAGGAAATTTTACCGTAAAAACGGTTCCTTTACCTGGTTGTGATGTAAAATCAATTGAACCCTTATACGTCTCCACAATATTTTTTACCATACCCAGTCCAAGACCCATTCCACTAGTTTTTGTAGTAAATTTAGGTTCAAATATTTTATCTTTATTTTCGTCTGATATTCCTATTCCATTATCTGCCACCATAATTTTTACAAAATTATCTTCACTCGCCATAGAAACTAAAATTCTTGGTGAGGCAACCTCAGGAACGGCTTGTATAGCATTTTTAATTAAATTAGTGATTACTCTAATTAACTGCGTACGATCTAACTTAGAGATAATTTCTTCTTCCTCCGAAATAAAATGTATATAATCTTTATTGAAAATATCTAGCGCTAGTTTTACAATTTTTACCACATTTAAAGTCTCATTCTGTTGTGCAGGCATTTCGGCAAAATTAGAAAATGCAGAGGCTATACTGCTCATGGTATCTATTTGTTGGATTAATGTTTTAGAATACTCTTCTACTTTTTCATTTATTTTAGGGTCCTCTGGATTAAACTTGCGCTCAAAACTTTGTACCGTTAAACGCATTGGAGTAAGCGGATTTTTTATTTCATGAGCTACCTGTTTAGCCATTTCTCGCCACGCCTGTTCTCTTTCGCTCTTTGCCAGTTTTACTGCACTTTGCTCAAGCTCATCAATCATGGAATTATAAGAAGAAATTAAATTTTCCATTTCTTCTCCTGGATTTTCTATAAATATTTTCTTATTCCTTTTGGTTAAATCCGTCTGGCTAATCATATTTGAAATAGTCTCTAAGGACCTCGTAATATATTTAGATATAAAATAAGCCAAACTTACTGCCATTAGAAGCATTACCAAATACACTCCTCCTAGACGCATTAAAAACTCTTTGAGCTCCATATCATTAAGAGAGTTGTCCTCAAAATACGGAAGATTTAAAATACCGATTGGTTTAAATTGGTAATCCGTAATGTAAGTGTAAGATGCCTGATACTTATCCCCAGCAGTAGAATTCTGCTCCACAAAGCGTTTTTCTACAGAATTAGACAAGTTATTAAGGATAACGGCATCTAAACAATTGGAAATAGAGTCTTTCTCGAACTTTGGTCGGGAGCTTTTAATCAACTCTCCTTCTAAATCGTAAATATTAAAATTTACATTTTGCACATCGGCAATTTGATAAATTTCTTCTTTAAAAATATATCCTAAATTTTCAGTTGTAACTGGATACGTCGTTCGTTGTAGGGTATAATTAATACTCTGCTTAATCTGACCCTCTTTACGCTCTAAACGCACTTGGTGATAATCTTTTGATTGCTCTCTATATTGATAAATAGTAATCCCAGCGATTAATACCGAAGCAATAAGCACCAGTAAAATCATAGAGATAAAAATCCGAGAACGAAGAGAGAATTTTTTTAGCAACGATTACTTGTTTAATGTTAAAGATACGGATTCTGTCTAAGTTTAAATTGCAGCATAAATTCCCGTTTATAAAACAAACACTACAACTTTTACACCAACCTTAAGCTTCCGGGTTTTTATCCTGAATACTTTTATAAAGTTTAATTCCCAACATTAATAAAATACCTAAAACTATAATTCCGACAACACCAAATATCCAATTAAACGTACTTTTTAATATAACCAGAAAAACAACGGCAAACAAAATAAGCGTAGCTCCTTCATTCCAAATTCTCATAAACTTAGAACTATATTTTACCTCATCTCTTTGCAATTGTTTAAATATTTGATGGTTTTTAACATGATATATAAAAAGTACCAAAACAAAAGTAAGCTTTACATGCATCCAAGGTTGTTGTAACCAAGCAGGCATTAAAATTAATAACCAAATAGCAAAAATAGTACTCAACACTGCGGAGGGCCAAGTAATAATATACCACAAACGTTTGGTCATTAATTTTAGTTGTTTGGAAAGAATTTCCTTTTCAGGGGATTCTTTGCGCCATGCTTCTATATGGTAAATAAAGAGTCTAGGGATGTAAAACAAACCCGCAAACCATGTTATTACAAAGATTAGATGTAATGACTTTATGTAATTATAGTATTCCCCCATAACATTAAAGAATTCCTTAAATATATACTCTCTTTAACTACAAATTTACAGTTCTTTAAATAAACTATCACAGAATAAGTACACAAGACTTTAAATGAAAAACCTTTACTTTTTATGTGTAATTACTTAATTTAGAAATTCAGTATTAAAATAAATTATTCTTCTACAAAAAGGTAATGCAATTTTAAAGTATTAAACTCCTCATTAAATTCTTGCAGCTCTTTATTTAAAACTGCATTAAAAACCTCTAACTGTTTTTCTATTTTACCTTTAAGTTCATTCTTAACAGCAACATCTTGCTCTGTTGGAGGAAAATCGTCTATGGCAACTAAACTATTTAAATGACCCAATTTATTATTTAAACGAATAGGAAAATTTAAAGGATCTTGACCACTTCTGTTTTTTGTTTGATATAATGCCTTTTCAACCGTCTCCAAATCTTCTTTCATTTTTTTAGCTTTTTCCACCAGAGCTTTTGTTTCTTCATTACCTTTATATTGCTTCATGAAAACGCCTAATTGCTTTGTAACTTTTCTGATTTTTGTAATAGATTGATGCGCTTTTTCGATTGTAGAATTTACATCTGTAATAAAATCGAATTGTTTTTGCATATCTGCAACGGTAACTTCTGCCCTTGGGTCTGGTAAAATTTTAAACTCTTCGGTCTGTATTTCTCCATTAAGATTTAGCGAAACTTTATAGTTCCCTGGTACCGCTTTTGCACCATCCAAGTTAGCCCACCAAAGAATCATTCCGTCTAACTTCTTAGCTCCTTTTCCTCTGGTGTTCCAAACAAAAGTATTACCTCCTTCTTTTACTTTTAATATTTTATCCTTTGCTTTTTCAGAATTACTATAAGTAGCCAACGTATCTCCAGACATAGAAGTAAAACTTAGCCTTACACTATCTTTTTCGATTAAATTTTTAAGGTAAAAATGAGTAATTACGCCATTCGGATGGTTAGTCCCTTCTGTTTTTGAAGGTATTTTAGGAGTTCCTCCTTTTGTTCTATAACTATCCTTTGGTTTAAACAAAACAGAAGAACTATTTTTCTTTGCATCATTCATTTGGTGTAATACCGTTAAATCATCTATAATCCATAAACTACGCCCTTGTGTTGCCACTATTAAATTGTTTTCTTTTATTGTTAAATCTGTAATGGGAACAATTGGCAAATTTAATTGAAACGGACCCCAGCTATCCCCATCATTAAAAGAAACATACATTCCTGTTTCCGTACCTGCGTACAATAAGCCCTCTCTTTTTGGATCTTCCCGAACTACTCTAGTAAAATGTTCATTATTTATACCATTTGTTATTTTATTCCAAGTTTTACCATAATCCGTTGTTTTATACAAATATGGATTAAAATCCCCTAACTTATATCTAGTGGCAGCCACATAACAAGTTCCTTCATTAAAAGCAGAAGGTTCTATACTATTTATCATACTCCACTCTGGCATATTAACTGGAGTAACATTTTCCCAATGACCACCACCGTCCTTAGAAATATGAATTAATCCATCATCACTACCAACCCAAAGCAACCCTTCTTTTAATGGGCTCTCATTAGCTGCAAAAATGGTACAATAATATTCTACACTTGTATTGTCTTGAGTTATTGGCCCTCCACTAGAGACTAATTTTGTTGGATCATTTCTTGTTAAATCTTCGCTTAAAAGTTTCCAACTTTGCCCTTCATTTTCGCTGACGTGAACATGGTTAGAAAAAGTATATAATTTTTTTGGATTATGCTTACTAAATAGAATAGGGAAGTTCCATTGAAAACGGTATTTCATTCCTTCCGCTCCATGCCCCATAGGGTTATCTGGCCAAACATTTATACCACGAATCGTTCCTTTATCATGATTAACGCGAGTTAAGAATCCATCATAACTACCACCATAAACAATATCATTATTAGTAGGGTCCACCGCAATATGTGCGGATTCTCCTCCTGCAGTTGGTTCCCAATCGTCTTCACCGATACTACCACTATCGGAACGGTGTTTTATACGTAGGGTAGAATTATCTTGCTGCGCCACGTATATTCTATATGGAAAAGCATTGTCTGTAGTAACTCTGTAAAATTGTGCTGTTGGCTGGTTATAATAGGTACTCCATGTTTCTCCCCCGTCATAAGACACTTGTGCACCACCATCGTCTCCAATAATCATCCGTTCAGAATTTTCTGGAGAAATCCATAAATCGTGATGATCACCATGCGGAGCATTAAAAGTGTTAAAACTCTTTCCACCGTCTGTAGATTTATGGTAGCGCACGTTCAACACATAAACTACATCTTCATCTTCTGTATCTGCATAAACTCGAGTATAATACCAAGCTCTTTGTCTTAGTTTACGTTCACTATTGACTTGGATCCATTTTTTTCCACCATCATCAGAACGATAAAGTCCACCCTTTTCTTTATTTTCTACAATTGCCCAAACCCGTTCCGAATTTTTAGGGGAAACGGTTACTCCAATAATTCCAAGAGTATCCTTTGGGAAACCTTCATTTTTAGAAATATCTTTCCATGTCTCACCACTATCTGTACTTTTCCAAAGAGCGGAGCCATCACCACCACTACTTAAGCTATACGGCGTTCTTTTAGCTCTCCAGGTAGAGGCATATAAAATACGTGGATTAGTAGGGTCGAATGTTAAATCTACCGCTCCAGATTGTTGGTTTACAAATAACGTTTTTTTCCATGTTTTACCACCATCTATACTTTTATAAACCCCTCTATCTTGCGTTGGCTTATAAATGTTCCCTAAAACTGCTGCATAAACAATGTTCGGATTTGTTGGGTGAATTCTTATTCGAGGAACATGTCTACTATTTTTAAGCCCTGCAAAAACCCAAGTTTTACCTGCATTCTCTGTTTTCCAAATACCATACCCCGAAGAAACATTACCTCTAAGGGTCTTTTCTCCTCCGCCTGCATAAATAATATTTTTATCACTTTTCGATACCTCAATGGCACCTATGCTCCCTCCAAAAAATCCATCTGAAATATTACCCCAAGTACGACCGCCATCCGTTGTTTTCCAAACACCGCCACCTGTAGCTCCAAAATAGAAAAGATTAGGCTCTCCAGAAACACCAGCTACTGCAGCCGAGCGACCCCCGCGAAAAGGGCCTATTAATCTATATTCCAAACTGGAATATAATTCTTCCGGATAGGTTGGACTTATAGGTTTTGATTTTTTTCTTTTTTGCGCGGAAATAGAAACTGGCAAAAGTAAAATAGCAAGCAGAAAAAAGCTCACCCAAGAATAGATAATTTTCATTTTTAAGGTCTTATAATTAGTCAACCTAAAAATAGTGAATATTACAAGGTAATTCTTTTTACTCAGCAATTATTCTAAGAACGAACTCCTTAAATAACTAAAAGATCCTTCTATTCTAAAAAAAGTAAACAAACCGGGCTAGGAAGTTTAACTTCATCTAGAAATTTTAGAGTACCCTGTTCTACATCTCGTTTAAAAACAGAGATATTATTTGTTTTTTGATTACCCACTAATAGAAAAGCATTGGATGGATCAATCGCAAAATTTCGTGGCCAATCTCCTTGCACACTTTCTCTACCAATTAAAGTAAGTTTCCCTGTTTCAGTATCTACTTTAAAAATTACAATAGTATTCTCTCCTCGATTAGACCCATACAAGAATCGACCATCTTTAGATAAATGAATGTCTGCACAGAAATTTTCCCCTTTAAAATCTTTGTCTAATGTTGATTTTGTTTCCAACGAAATATATTCTCCGTTCTCTTTTCTTTGAAAAACGGTAATAGTAGAATTAAGCTCATTAATTACATATAAAAACTTTTCGTTTACCCCGAATTTAAAATGCCTTGGCCCCGCACCATCAGGTAGATTTAATGATCGCTGATTTCCTTTAACAAATTTATCTCCATTATAAATATATCTTTTAACCGCATCTAACCCTAGGTCAGCAGTAAAAAGTCCATCTGGAGTAAACAAAGAAGCATGGGCTCTGGAGGTTTTTATAGTGTCTAAAATTTTATGGTCAATATATTGCGGATTCTGTTGTAAAGAACCGTTTTCTCCTATTTTATAAATAGATAAACTTCCGTCTGAATAGCATGACGCCGCCAAAAAATCTCCTTTTTCAGAAATACCTACATGGCAAGGGTAGCCACCACCAGTACCCACAGTATTAATTTCTTTTAATCCATCTTTTTCTATTTCATAAGCAATTACAGCACCTTTAGAACCCTTAAACTCTGTGGTTTTTTCTATCGCATATAAATATTTCTTATTACTAGAAATTGCCAAAAAAGAAGGGTCTTTGATGTTAGCTTCTACTTTTTTATTAGCAAGTTTTCCTGTCTTTGTATTAAAAGAATAACTGTATAAACCCTCACTACCATTTTCAGAAAATGTGCCAACAAACAACTTGCTGTTAGATTCCTCTTTACAAGAAATAAATAATATTAAACAACACAGAACAGATACTAAATACCATTTTTTCATACTACAAATCAGCTTTTTTAACCAAAGTTTTTACTACTTCTTTTCTTAAATAATAGCCTGTTACTAATGTCGCTAAAACATCAGAAATAGGAAATGAAATCCAAACTCCTAACTCTCCTAAGAAATTAGGGAGAACTAAAATTAAAGGTATGAAAAAGAAGCCTTGTCTGGTTAAAGTTAATAATAAAGCTGGCACTGCTTTGCCAATTGCCTGAAAATAAGCTGCACCAATTAACTGTATAGCAATTATCGGAGTAGCAGCAAATACCCAACGCATAGCAGAAGGGGTATGTTCTAAAACAAAAGCGTTGATTGTTAACTCTTTTGCTGTTAGGTTAATATTATTGCTCAAAAATAAAGAAGCTATCTCTTCGGGGAATACCATTAAACCCATAAATACTACTGTCGCCAAAATAGCAGCGTATAGTATAGCTGTATTAATAGATTCCCGAACCCTATCTAGCTTTTGAGCTCCATAATTAAACCCTGCAATGGGCAAAAATCCTTGGGTTATTCCAAATACCGGAAACAAAGCAAACATTAACATTCTTCCTATAATAGCATAAACAGCAACCATTGCTTCTCCTCCTAAATTAAAGAGGATATTATTCATTAAAAGATATATAACACTAACTACTGCCTGTCTAGAAAGTGTAACAAAACCTAAAGAGGCTATTTGTTTTAATACCTCAAGATCTAATTTAAGATATTTCCACTTTAATTTTAATTCTGAATTCTTTGAAACAAAAAAATAAGCCACATAACTACAGCTTAAAAGGTATGCTATATTGGTTGCCCAAGCTGCTCCATGCATTCCCCAATCTAAAACGTAGATAAAAATATAATCCATAAATAGGTTTCCTATGGATGGTATTATAAGTGCTACCATTGCAAATTTAGGCTTTCCTTCTGCCCTAATAACAGAGCTTCCCATCATAGAAAAACCCAAAAGAGGAACGCCATACAATACAATTACATAGTAAATTTTTGCAGGATCAAAGATGCCTCCTTTTCCTCCAAAAGCAGGAATTAAATCATCTACAAAGAACAACCCAAACCCTATAAATACTAGGGTAATGGAAAAAGTAAGTGTAATTTGATTACCAAAAGTTTTAAGTGCTTTTTCTAAATTATTACTACCTAAGGCACGAGATATTATACTGGAACCTCCAATACCAATTGCCATTCCCAAAGCGGCTATAAAAAAAGAAACAGGGAGTACTACATTTATGGCAGCAATGGCAATAGAACCAATCCAATTACCAACAAAAATGGAATCTACTAAAACATTCAAAGACATTACTAAAATCCCTATAGCTGCAGGCACGGCTTGTTTAACCAACAATTTGCCTATAGGCTCAGAACCTAATTGTTCTGAAGAGACCTTTTCCATTACGCTGGAAGTGCTTCTGTGGTTTCCCAGTCTTTTAACCAATTTGCCATTACCCTAACCCATGCATCACTATCATTTAAGCAAGAAATATGCTTGTAATCTTCCCCACCAGCTTCTTGAAATTGGTGTTTCCCTTCCATAGCAATTTCCTCTAGAGTCTCTAAACAATCTGCAACAAATGCTGGAGTTATCACTGCTAGTTTTTTCTTTCCTTCTTTAGGAAAACGCTTAAATTCAAAATCGGTATACGGTTTTAACCAAGGATCATTTGGTAGTCTAGATTGAAAAGATAAGCTTACTTTATCCTCTGGCAAACCTAAATAGGCTTTTACTTTCTTTGTAACTTCAAAACACTGATGCCTATAACAACTATGGTGTGCTACAGAATTAGTAGAGCAGCAACTACCATCAATTTTACAATGAAATTTAGTAGGATCACTCTTTTTAATATGTCTTTCCGGAATCCCATGATAGGAGAATAAAATGTGATCATAATCAAAATCTTGTAATCCGTCTGCTATGCTTTCCGAAAGTACCTTTATATAATCTTCATTTTTATAAAAAGCAGGTAATGTAGTCACCTTCATTTCCGGAAAAAAAGCATCTCTATCTTCTAATGTTTTTACCACTACCGTCTCAAAAGAAGACATTGCATATTGTGGATACAAAGGAACTAACAAAACATCATCTACTCCTTTTTCTTTTAATTCTTGCAAAGCATTTTTAATAGTCATACTTCCATATCGCATTCCTAATGCTACTGGCATATTCACTAATTTCTGTACTTTTTCTGTAAATCTTTCAGAAATAACCACCAAAGGAGAACCTTCTTTCCACCAGATTTTTTGATAAGCCTCTGCTGATTTTTTGGGTCTTGTCTGCAAAATAATACCTCTAACGATAATATTACGCAACCATTTAGAAACGTCTATTACCCTTTCATCCATTAGAAATTCATCTAAATATGGTTTTACGTCCTTAGCTGTTGGGCTATCCGGAGACCCAAGATTTACTAATAATACTCCTTTCATCTGTTCTTTTTATCCAATGCAAAAATACTACTTGTATTGAATATACGTTAGCTTTATCTTAGACATTGTTAATAGTTATATAAGGAATAGTAATTATTAGACCCAATGTTCTAAATTGCTAATAAAAAGTTAATTAGCAAATAACGCTATAAGTTATGCGTCTTTTAGATGTAATTTATAAAATATTTATTCTTTATGCGCTTAAAAATTACGTTTACCTTCCTTCTAGCATGTTTAGGGTTATACGGCCAAGAAAAGAACAGTTTACTTTGGGAAATATCAGGAAACGGACTTAAGCAAAGCTCCTATTTATATGGTACCATGCATGTAAGTAAGAAAATTGCTTTTCGTTTAGATGATGTTTTTTATGAAGCTCTAGACAAGAGCGATATTATTGCTTTAGAATCTGACCCGAACACCTGGCTAGATAGTGACGATATTGGAGGCTCTATGCAGAGACATGGTAACGGACTCTTAACTAAAGGTTTCTATACCTATCCCTTTGTAGTAAATAATCCCAGAAAAGAAATTATTGCTTCTTACTTAGCTTCAGAAGATCGTATTGTGAATAATATTCTCTTTAGAACTAATGAACATTCTCAAAATTTTGAAGAAGAAACATATCTAGACATGTTTATATACCAATCTGCTAAGAAATTCGATAAAAAAGTTGTCGCCTTAGAAGACATGGAAGAAGCTGCAACCTTAGTTGGTAGAGCTAGCCTTAACCCTGTAAAGCAAAAACCAGATGAATGGTTACAAAAAAAGATGCAATTACAGGACCCTATGTTTATGTTACAAGATGCGTATAGAGAAAGAAACATAAATCTTTTAGATTCTATTGACCGTGCTATGTATACCACATATTATATAGAAAACATGCTACACATACGTAATAGAAACATGACCAAAAGTTTAGATTCTGTTATGCAATTAGGCAAAGTATTCGCTGGTATTGGCGCTGCACATTTGCCGGGAAAAAACGGAGTTATCGATCTTTTACAAAAAAAAGGATACACCGTAAAAGCACTTACCTCAAGAGCTGGTAAAAAAGGGCAACAAATAAAAAGTAAATTAGAACGCAAAATCAAAATAAACACTCTTCAAAATCATGAAGTTGAAGACCGTTTTTTTAGTATTCTCTTACCCAATAAAATTTACCCAATAACATCTTTTAACAAAACTACTTATGTGTCTCCTGATCTTGCCAACGGAAGCTTTGTAGTAATCAATAGGATACCTACCCATTCTTTCCTTAAACAAAAAGACCTTTATTCTATACAAGATATTGATCAATTACTTTTTGAAAACATTCCTGGAAAAATTACAGAAAAAACAGAAATTCAACGAAACGGTTTTAAAGGATTGAACATAAGAAATGAATTAAAAAATGGAGACCAGCAGCGGTATCATATATATAAAACTCCTTTAGAGATTATAATTTTTAAAATGGGTGGTGAAGGTAATTTTGTAACCCAATTTTCCGACACTATTTTCAACAGTATTTCTTTTAAAAAGTTAGATTCTAAAAAACTAAAATTAAACTCTACTTTTAAAGATTTTGAAATTACCATGCCTTCCTTACACAACTTTACAAACAGCTCTAGAGCTGGCAACAGATTTGTAGAAGGATACGATTCTATTACAGATTCGTACTACTTTCTAAAAAAAGCATCTTTAAATGATTTTAATTTTATTGAACAGGATAGTTTTGAGCTAAAACAAATACAGAAACGCTTTTACCAAGATTTAAAACTCAATCCAGAATATGAAGATTTTAATGGTAGAAGCTTAACTTCTAAAGCCCCTTTTAATAATGGCGAACAGAAATTTCTTCATCTAAAAACTACTTTTAATAATGGTAATTATTACCTCTTAGGGGTTCTTACTAAAAATGAAGAAGAAGCTATTGCCTATTTATCTTCTTTAAAATTAATGACAACTACGTATCAAAAACCTTTCAAAACTGTAATTGATACTGCTATGTTTTTTAGTACTAAAACTACTGTTAAACCTCCAAAATTCGTAGAAAGCAGCAATGCCAACTACTATAATGAAAAAAAGAATAAACCTTACGACGCCTTTCTTAAAAAAACTATCTATAGCAATAAAAACCAAGAATCTATTTGGGTACAATTAAACAAGTCGCAAGATTTATTGATGTTTAAAAACATAGATTCGGTCTGGGCCTTACGAAAGCGTTTGTATGCCAAACAAACTTTTGGTCTTAAAAATATAAGTCAGAAAAAATATAAGGAGGGTATTTACGAATTACAATTAACCCTTACAGATACAGCTAGTACTAGAGGTATTTTAATTAAAAATATTGTAAAAGACGGCCTTCTATGGGAATTAAAAACACCAATAGATACCGTAGTAAGGCCGAGCAAATTTGTAGAGAACTTTTACCGCCATTTTAAACCTATGGACACTGTTATTGGTAAAGATATTTTACAAGATAAAACCAACGCTTTTTTTACTGCATTACGCCAAAACGATAGTTTAGTAATAGATGGTTACCGATACATAAAATTCGACAAGAAAAATGTAGACTCCTTAAAATTTTATATTGCCAAACATAAATTTACAAAGCAGCAAAAAAATATACAAAGTCATTTAATTCAAGAGTTAGGAGAAATTAAAGGTGTAAACCTTGCTCCATTTTTTAAAACTTTTTATGCGAATTCCTACAGTAATTCGAACGCTCAAGCCAAAGTTTTAAAAACTATTGCAAACCGAAAAGACGAGTCTTCTATAGATTTATTATTGTATTTAATGTCTACAGATTTACCATTGGTATCTAATAATTATCAAATAAACTCCATCTTTAAACCGTATAGTGATAGTCTTGCTTTAGGTAAAAAGCTATTTCCCGAGATACTAGAATATAGCGCCATTGAAGAATACAAATCTCCGATTTTCTCTATTCTATCAAGATTAAAAGGAAAGGGATACGTTAAAACAAAGGTTTACAAAAAATATAAAAAACAAATTTTAAACGATGCTAAAATCCTTCTTAAAAGACAACTAGGCGTCGATAGTGATTTAAAAACTCAAAATAGATTTTCGAACCATAATTCCGGTCAAATAAGAACAAGCAACATTCTAGAAGATTATGTAATTTTATTGTTCCCTTTTAGAAAAGAAAAAACAGTACAGCAATTTTTTACGCAATTACAAATGGTAAAAAATCCAGAAATACGTACTACCCATATTGCTTTATTAGCAGAGAATAACGAAATAATACCTACCGGCATTTTAAAAGAATTAGCCAAAAACATAGAATCAAGAGCTAAATTATTTAAAAAGCTAAAAGCAATAAACAAATTACAATTTTTTCCGAGCATGTATAAAACGCAGAAACATTTAGCAGAAACTTTGCTATATACTAACACCGATTATGTTAATGACAAAGCTTTATTAAAATATATATGTCAAGAACAACTACAGTATCAGGGAAAAGCAATGACTGCTTACTATTTTAAAAAAGGAGGCAATCATGATTATGATAAAAATTACAAGATGCACATGCTAGTATTTGAAAATAAAAAGGGATTACAAACAGAACCCTTTTACAAAAATAATGGTATGCGTATTGAGGATACAGATACCGATGAAGAGACTATAAATTATGTAAGGGAGCGGTTTTTACTAAAAAACCATAATCGCGCAATTATATATAGACCAAATGGTTATGGATTTTAAATAGCCACTTTTATAATCTAATTTTAAAATAAATGAAACCTATATTACAACTCATAATCACTCTTTTTACAATCCAAACGGGCTTTTCGCAACAACTAGTATGCTCCACTAAAGATAAAGACGCTTTTGAAAGTAAAATAATAGAGATAGATGGGTTATTAGAAAGTGAATTTGGTAAGACTATAACCACCGTTGGGAAGACATTCCTAGGAACACCTTATGTTGCTAAAACTCTAGAAGTGGATGCGAAAGAACCTTTGGTAATCAATTTTCAAGGATTAGACTGCACCACTTTTGTAGAAAATGTTTTGGCTTTTAGTAACCTATTAAAGGATTCTAAAACAGAATTTTCTGATTTTACTAAAACACTAGAAAAAATAAGATATAAAGACGGTTCCAGAGATGGCTACGCTTCTAGATTACATTATTTCTCAGAATGGATTGTAAATAACGAGGAGAAAGGATTGATTAAAAACATAACTTCTGATATTGGAGGAATTGAAATCGCAAAAACAATAGATTTCATGAGTACCCACCGCGAATTATATCCTTTTTTAAAAGACAACGAAAAGAACTACAATAAAATAAAAGCTTCTGAAAAATTCCTAAACAACGAAGTTATGTGCGTTCTAGAACAAGGTAAAATTGAAGCCCATGAACACCTTATTAAATCTGGCGATATTATTGCACTTACAACATCTATAAAAGGATTGGATATTACTCATACCGGTATTGCAACGCGAGAAAAAGATGGAAGAATTCATTTACTACACGCCTCTTCCTCTGGAGAAGTCAAAGTCTCTAAAGAACCATTAGTAGACTATCTAAAAAAAATAAAGAATAATACCGGAATTATGGTTTGCAGACCATTATGAATCATTTTGTATTACTACTATTCTCTACTTATTTAAAGACCAACCAGTTTGTAAACCTATTTAGTTCCGAAAAATATATTTAAAAAAATACCGTTAGTCGGATAATAAATTAAAAACGCCTCCATAAACATATTGAAGGCATTTTATTTTTAATTCTAAAACAAACCAAATAGTTTATTTTCAATATTCGTTTTAGTTGTCTATCTACGCAGACAATATAGTAAGCCACCTACTAAGTGTTTTCTAAAATCGGGTTCATCAAAGGTCTCTTTAGTATGTCCTCCTCCAGTGTAAAAAGAACGTCCACCATCAAACTCATGATACCATGCTATAGGATGATTATCACCATTAGTTCCTCCTTCATAAGAATTTTCATCTAATTCCATTATTACATGAATATCTGGATTTATTTCTTTGTAATTATACCATTCATCTGTTCTTGCCCAAGTATCATTTAAATGCATGGTTGCAGGATGTTTTTTATCGACCACATTAATTACAGCATCGCGTACATTCGGGTTATTAGGATGTCCGTTAAAATAAGCTCCAACTAATTTTCCAAACCAAGGCCACTCATACTCCGTATCACAGGCAGCATGTATTCCCATAAAGCTCCCTCCAGATTGAATATATTTCTCAAAAACACCTTGTTGTTTCTCATCAAGAATATTTAATGTTGTGTTTAGAAAGACCACCAACTTATACTTATTAAGATTTGTAGAATTAAAATCTAACGAATCTTCCGTTTGGAATACTTGAAACGAATTTTCTGCACCAAGTTCTTTTAAAGTTTCTACTCCTTTTTCAATAGATTTATGGCGCCAACCAGCCGTTTTGGTAAAAACTAAAACTTGATCTACTTTTTGCTTAACTTCCATTGCCTGGTTTTCTTCTTGGTTCTTTTTCTTTGTTGTTCCACAGGCAACAAAAAGTAATGCACACGAAATAACAAATACACTATTAACAATAAATTTCATTGATTTTACTTCTTTATAATTATTAAGTCTTAAAAATATCTATTTTAAAAAATTTCTACTATAACAAATTGCACAATCTATACTACATATTATACCAAAAGCAATTTTTAAGCTTAAAAAATACGTTTTAATATTTTTCTAATTGCAATATAGGTAGCTAACGAAACAACCGTATACCCTGTCAGGAAGACTGCTAACCGTTAAACACTAAATCTTTGTATTTAAGAACCTCTTACTTATAATTTAAAATACTGCTTTAGCTTAAAAAAATGGAGACAATCACTATTACCAATATGTTAATTGCAATTGTACAGGAGATACTAGCCGTACATTTAATGCTATTTTTTCTTAGTGTAGGAAGAGTACCATCGATTATCAAAAGCAAAAAACACATGAAACTCCTTAATCACAAATTACCCATTAGATAATGACATTACATACTTTTTAGGTGTAGTACCATACTTCTTTTTAAAAGCAGCAATAAAATGGCTAGAAGTACTGTAACCTATACGAAGGCCTATCTCATTCACATTATGTTGACCAGATTCTAGAAGACGCCGAGCATGCTCCATTTTATAATCGAATAAAAAACTATAAACAGAATCGCCATAAATCTGTTTAAACCCCTCCTTTAAACGCTTTAAACTAATACCCACTTGTTTTGCTAAATCTGGTAAGCTTGGAGGTTCGGCCATATGATTAATCATAATTTCCTTAGCCTTACGAATTCGCAAAACATTATCTTCATCTACCAAAAATGGGCATTGTTCTATATCGGCATCTGTACTTTTATTAAAATAAAGGGATATTAACTCATACACTTTACCTTTTATATACAACTCTTTAATAGAAGGATGTAGGTTATAATTCATTATCTGGCTTAGTACTACAGCAATAGCAGGAGACACTGGGTCTTGAGAGTAGTACTTTTTTTCTTTAAATTCTTGACTTAAAAAAGGAATGTAACTAGCTTCATTAGAAAACAAAGAATGGAACTTTCGAATGGTCATTACTACAGAAACCAACCAAGAATTAGGATGCAATTCTAAATTCATAGGTAAATCTACTTGGGTATTATATAGTAAAAGTGAATTCTCTTCCGACACGTCTAAAGCATAACGGCCTTCATTGAAAACAAATTTAGCATGCCCTTTTAAACAAAAATGAAATTGAATATAAGCGCTATTAATATCTCGTATAACTTTTTGTGTTTCAGCGGAATCGTTCTGTATTTTTAATACATAAAAACCCTGTTCTATTAAAACCTCTTTAAAGGAACCTGAAGCGACATTTTCTTCCATAGCAATACAAATCAAAATTAAAATTTTATTTAGAACGCTTCTAAATAAAAAAGCAAAAAACCTTACTATTTGCTGCTAAAATACAGGTTTTGAGCCTACAAATTATGAATAAAAGACAAAAAACCCTTAAATCGATATTTATAGTTCCTCTAGCGTTACTTTTATCCAAACAATGAAATTATTTTTGCGTGCATTCCAAAATCATATGAAGGACTATCATATTTCTAAACATAATTCTTTCTACACCATTGGCCTTAATTATAAGAAAGCCGATGCCGTAATCCGTGGAAAATTTAGTTTGGATGAAATATCGATGAATAACCTATTATCGAGTGCCAAAGAAGATGGCATTGATGGACTTTTAGCCACATCTACTTGTAATCGAACAGAACTACATGGTTTTGCTCAACATCCTTTTCAGTTAATAAAACTTCTTTGTGATAATACCAACGGTTCCATAGAAGAATTCCAAGAGGTCGCTTATGTTTATAAAAACAATGATGCTATTTCGCACCTTTTTAAAGTAGGTACTGGTTTAGACAGTCAAATTCTTGGAGATTTTGAAATTATTAGCCAACTAAAACAAAGTTTTAATCGTTCCAAAAAGTTAAAAATTGCAAATCCGTTTATAGAACGTTTATGCAACTCCGTTATTCAAGCGAGCAAAAGAATTAAAAACGAAACACAAATATCCTCAGGAGCTACTTCTGTAGCATTCGCATCTGTGCAATATATTCTAAAAAATATTCCAGAAATTTCTCAAAAAAATATTCTACTCTTTGGAACAGGAAAAATTGGAAGAAACACTTGTGAAAACCTAATAAAACATACTAAAAATCCCAACATTACTTTAATTAATAGAACTAAGGATAAAGCCGAAAAAGTAGCAGGAAAGTTCAATTTAATGGTGAAAGATTATGGCGACTTACAATCCGAAATTAGAACTACAGATGTACTGGTAGTTGCTACAGGTGCTAAGCAACCTACAATTTCAAAAGAAGTTCTTTATCCAAAAAAACCACTTTTAATTTTAGACTTATCCATCCCTAAAAATGTAGATAATTCTGTTGAAGAATTAGATAATGTTACTGTTATTCATTTAGACCATTTATCGCAAATGACAGATGAAACTTTAGAACGTAGAAAACAGTTTATTCCACAAGCAGAGGAAATTATTGAAGAAGTAAAAGATGATTTTATTCAATGGTTAGAGAGTCGCAAATTTGCTCCTGTAATTAAAGCTTTAAATAAAAAGTTAAAAACCATGAAGGAGGAAGAATTAGATTATCATTCTAAAAAACTGACTGATTTTAACTCCAAACATGCAGATGCAATCTCCAATCGCATCATTCAAAAAATAACAAAACAATTTGCTAATCATTTAAAGGAAACCGGTAATGATGCAGATGAGAGTTTAGAACTAATTCAAAAAGTTTTTCAATTACAAGTAAATTTAAATGAGTAATACTATACGTATTGGTACTCGCGATAGTGAATTAGCACTATGGCAAGCAAATTATGTAAAAAGACAACTAGATGCCTTAGGGCATAATACAAAAATAGTTGCAGTAAAATCTACAGGAGATATAATTTTAGACAAACCTCTTTACGAGTTAGGTATAACAGGTATTTTTACTAAAACACTGGATATTGCTATGCTAAATGGCAATATAGATATTGCTGTGCATTCTATGAAAGATGTACCAACCGCGCTACCCAAAGGAATTGTAAAAGCCGCTGTCTTAAAGCGCGCAAATTATATGGACATTCTTGCTTTTAAGGATAACGAAGAGTTTTTAGGAGCACCAGAGGGTATTATTGCAACTGGTAGTCTTAGAAGAAAAGCGCAGTGGCTTAATCGCTACCCTACCCATACTGTGGTAGATTTAAGAGGGAATGTAAATAGTAGATTACAAAAATTAGAAAATAACAACTGGAATGGTGCCATTTTTGCCGCAGCAGGATTAGACCGTATAAATTTACAACCAGAAAATACTATTGGACTTACCTGGATGATTCCTGCTCCTGCACAAGGGGCAATTATGGTAGTTGCCAAAGAAGAAAATGATGAATTAAGAAAAATCCTATCCGAATTAAATCATGAAGCTACAGATACCTGCGTTGGTATTGAACGCGAATTTTTAAGAACCTTAGAAGGTGGTTGTACTGCTCCTATAGGCGCTTTTGCCTATATAAACAAGGAAGAAGAAGTTGTTTTTAAAGGGGTTTTACTTTCTAAAGACGGAAAACAAAAAATAGAGGTTGCTAAATCTGTAAAACTAGGAAAACACGAAACTCTTGGAGAAGATTTAGCAAATAAAGTCTTAGAAAAAGGGGGTAAACGTTTAATGGGGCAACTTAATGACGCCCCAACAGCACCACATATATATGCTACTAAAAAATTAACTCCTGAGCAAGCACAATTATTTGACCCTACTGTCAAGGTAGATTCTGAAGATTTTATAAAAATAAAGCTTACCAGAATTCCAAGACCTAAATTAAAAGCACTCCATAAAAATGTCATTTTTACAAGTAAAAATGGTATTGAAGCACTAATACAAAATGCAACGGCTAGCGAATTACAATTTGATAATATTTATTGCGTAGGTCGTAAAACCAAGCGTTTAATAGAAAGACGAATTGGCGAAGTAACCTATTGCGCTCCAAATGCCGAAAAACTTGCGGAATATTTATCAGAGAATCTTGAAGATAAAGAGGTTACTTATTTTTGTGGTGATATTCGTTTAGATACTTTACCAAATTTATTAACCGAGAGTAATATTACCGTTACAGAGATTGAAGCATACCAAACAAGACTTGCGCCAAGAACCGTAGAAGAAGATACTAAAATTGTTTTATTTTTTAGTCCTTCTGGCGTGCAAAGTTATATTAAGATTAACGACACTAATAAAATTGCATATTGCATTGGAGAAACCACAGCTTCTGAAGCTAGAAAACATTTTACAGAAGTTAAAGTAGCTAAAATGCGTACCGTAGAAAGTGTTATTACGTTGGCAAATTCTGATTTTATTACCAAGTAAATAATGATAGTCCAATTACTATAATTAAAAATAGCTAAAAGCAAAAAGCTAAAGGCCATTAGCCAATAGCAAGTAACCAATAGCAGTATATAATATGAAGAACGACTTATTTCTAAAAGCATTAAAAGGAGAAACTGTACAAAGGCCACCAGTTTGGATGATGAGACAAGCAGGGCGTTACCTTCCTGAGTTTATGGAAATTAAAGCTAAATATGACTTTTTTACTCGTTGCCAAACTCCAGAACTAGCTTCTGAAATAACGGTACAACCTATACGTAGATATGGTATGGATGCAGCTATTTTGTTTTCTGACATTTTAGTAATACCGCAAGCCATGAATATTGAGGTAGAAATGAAACCAAATTTTGGCCCATATTTACCAAACCCTATTCGTTCGCAAAAAGATTTAGACAGTGTTATTGTTCCAGATATTCAAGACACCCTTGGCTATGTTATGGATGCTATAAAAATGACTAAAGAAAAATTAAATGATGAAATTCCTTTAATTGGTTTTGCTGGTTCTCCTTGGACTATTTTATGCTATTGTGTACAAGGACAAGGAAGTAAAAACTTTGATAAAGCTAAAGAGCTTTGCTTTACACAACCTGTGGTAGCACATTCTCTATTGCAAAAAATAACCGATACTACTATTGCTTACCTTAAAGAAAAGGTAAAAGCAGGAGTTAATGCGGTACAAGTGTTTGATTCTTGGGGAGGAATGCTTTCGCCAACAGATTATCAAGAATTTTCTTGGCAATACATACAACAAATTATAGATACACTTAAAGAAGAAGCTCCTGTAATTGCTTTTGGTAAAGGGTGTTGGTTTGCCTTAAATGATATGGCAAAATCTGGCGCCTCTGCATTAGGGGTAGATTGGACATGTTCTGCACGTAATGCTCGCTACTTAACCGGAGGAAATATTACACTACAAGGGAACTTTGATCCTTCTCGTTTATTATCACCGTCAGCAGAAATAAAAAAGATGGTACACCAAATGATAAATGAGTTTGGTAAAGATAAATACATTGTTAATCTAGGCCACGGAATTTTACCTAACATACCATTAGAAAACGCAAAAGCATTTATAGATGCCGTAAAAGAGTATAAAGAATAGTACTCTTTTCTTTTGCCTATTTTTTGTATTATTATATCTAATTATGATAAAAAATATTTTAAAAGGCATTACTTCTTACGCCAATTCTTTTAAACTTATTGCGCAATTAAAATTGTGGAAATATTTTTTTATACCCATTGGTATTAGTATTGTAACTGCTGTTTTTATTGGCTTTACTAGCTATACACTTGCGGACGATATTGGCACTTTTATCTCCAAAATTTGGATATGGGATTGGGGAAAAGAAACTTTTACCTCTATAAGTAATTTTGTTGGTGGTGCAACGGTAATTCTCCTTGGACTTGTACTCTATAAGCATATTGTAATGGCATTATCTGCTCCCTTTATGAGTCCTGTATCCGAAAAAATTGAAGCGCATTTTACAAAAAACACAAACCACGAGCATAGAAAAACTTCTTTTAACGACCAACTTTGGAGAGGTGTTAGAATAAACTTAAGAAATCTTTGGAAAGAGATTTTATTTACTATTCCACTTATAATCTTAGGCTTTATTCCAGTAATTGGTATTGCATCTACCATTTTAATATTTTTGGTTCAGGCATATTATGCAGGTTTTGGTAATATGGATTATACCTTAGAACGTCATTTTAAGTATAAAGAAAGTATTCAATTTGTAAAAAAGAATAAAGGGTTTGCTATTGGTAATGGTATTGTGTTTATATTATTTCTTTTAATTCCTGTTATCGGAATTATTTTAGTCTTACCTCTATCCGTAACAGCAGCTTCTAAACAAACTGTAGCTATTTTAGAAAATCAAAAACATTAATCTAGTGGACTTGAATTTTGATTCTTATTACCTAGAACCAATACAAGAAAAACACGCTTGGGGTTTATGCGATTTTGTTACCTCTAATTCGGATAGATTAAAACGCTATTTCCCTCTAACATTAGCAGCAAATGTAACTCCAGAACTAGCTGCTATTTTTACAAATAAAAAAGCAAAAGAGTTTCTAAACAACCAAGAGTACCTATTTATTCTCCGAAGTAATTTAGAAAAAAACATAATCGGTATAATTTATTTAAAAGAACTAAACTGGCAAACTAAACAAGGGGAGTTAGCTTATTGCATTGGGTATAATTATGAAGGGCAAGGTATTACAAGTAAAGCCATTACGCTTTTAACAAAATGGGCTTTTATTCAAAAAGCATTACAAAGGCTGCAAATAATAGTACATAAAACAAATACCGCAAGTATTAAGGTTGCTATAAAAAGTAACTTTACATGGCAAAAAACGTTACCTAAAGAACATACTCCTCCTAATGAAGATTCGTTAGATATGGAGTTATACGAACATTACAATTCAATAAACTAATGCAGATAATTGAAAAATATGATCGCCAGTTTGAATATTTAGGTATCCTAATTAATCTTTTAATAGCCTATCAATTTTATAAAATTTGGAGTAATCCAACTATAAATGATGCTTCTACTGTTTCCGCTTTGGCAGCACTAATGGCTTTTGAGTTTATTATGGTCCATTCTGGTGTATTTATGGCTGTAATGCCTAGAAAAATATCTTTATACGTATTATTTCCAGTGTATGGTCTTTTTGCACTTGCTTTTAATGCTGCAACAGAGAATAACACTATATTAATAGCTTACTTAGTAGTTATATTTAACCGCATGCGTTTTGCATTTTCAGATGTAAGTCCGGCTTTAAAAAATAGAGCAATATTAACTTCTGTTTTAGCTGCAATTATATATTTTATATTGATTTTTGTAATCATGTTTACTATGAATTCCATTCCGGAACTTGGTTTACATGAAGAGTACTTAGAAATTTCTGGTTATAATGCCGCAAAAACATCCGGTGGTGTGTTTATAGACACGCCACATATTGCCATTTTTTTTGGACTAATCTATTATTGTTTTTTAGTTCTAATTGAAGTATTATTACTTTATAAGCCACAAAATAAAAACCCGCCTATAAATATTCCTGATATATGAAAGATACTTTCTACGCCTATATTCAACAACTACAAGACACTATAACTACTAAATTAGAAGAAATAGATGGTGTTGCCACATTTAAAGAAGACCTTTGGAAAAGACCAGAAGGCGGTGGTGGTAGAACACGTGTTATAGAAAATGGAGCTGTTTTCGAAAAAGGGGGGGTAAATATTTCTGCAGTACATGGTGCTTTACCAGAAAGCATGCAAAATTATTTTGGTGTTAAAGATGCCGATTTTTTTGCTTGCGGACTAAGTTTAGTATTGCACCCTAAAAACCCAATGGTTCCCACAGTACATGCTAATTGGCGCTATTTTGAAATGTATGACAAAGAAGGTAACATTGTAGATCAGTGGTTTGGTGGTGGTCAAGACCTTACACCCTATTATTTATTTGAGGAAGACGCTATTCATTTTCATAATATTTGCAAAATCTCCTGTGATAAACACAATCCATCTTTTCATAAAAAATATAAAGAACGATGTGATACTTATTTTTGGAATGCACACCGTAATGAAGCAAGAGGCTTAGGAGGCTTATTTTTTGATTATTGTAAAGCAACCGATGATATGTCTATGCAAGATTGGTATAACTTTGTAACCGAAGTTGGCAATAGCTTTTTAGAAGCATATATACCAATTGTTATAAAAAGAAAAGATTTACCGTATACTAAAGAACAAAGAGACTGGCAAGAGGTTAGGCGTGGCCGTTATGTAGAATTTAACTTAGTACATGATAAAGGAACTTTATTCGGATTACGCACCAATGGCCGTATAGAAAGTATTCTCATGAGTCTTCCTCCACATGTACAATGGCATTACAATCACCATCCAGAAAAAGGTAGCTCCGAAGAAAAGTTATTACAGGTTTTAGCAACTCCAAAAGATTGGGTTTAACACTAGATTATGGCTAAAAAGGGTAAAGAAAAAAATACGGTAAATAAGGCCAAACACACCAAACTGATGAACCGTAAAAAGAATAAACTTAAAAAGGAACAAGAAACTAGGAAAGAGCGACTAAAAGCTATAATAAAACTCAGTAAAGAAAAATCTAAAGAAAATTAATGAATAAAAATTGCTTTTGCGGTAGTAAAAAATCATATACGATATGTTGTAACATCCTACATAACAACATTTTAAATGCAGAAACTGCGGAACAACTAATGCGCTCTAGATATTCCGCTTTTGCAACTGGTAATGGCGATTATTTAATGAAAAGCCACCATTCTAAAACAAGAGTTTTAGAAGATAAAAAAGAAATTGTAGCATGGGCAGAGTCTGTAACTTGGATTAAACTAGAAGTTTTGGAAACTACCGAAGGAAAAAAAGAAGATGCCCAAGGAACTGTAACTTTTAACGCCCATTATTACGAAAACGGGAAAGTAAATATCTTAAATGAAAAATCTGCTTTTGTAAAAGAAAATGGACATTGGGTTTATTTAGGATTAGCAGAATAAATATGCAACGAAATATATACATAATACCTCTTTTCATCAGCTTCATAATAAGTAGCCTTACTTCCTGTAATTCTAAAAAACACAAAAGCGATATAGAAATAACTTTTACCCCAGATACTCTTAATGTAGGTTATACGTATTGGTGGCCAGAATCTGGTCCTTTTATAGGACAATGCGGTGAAGAATTTGCTTTAGCATTTTTAGGGTCGGTCACAAATATTGAAAACCCTTCTGATATAGCTGGCCCCTTATACACTTCTCAAGAAGGCATAATACAAATAGAAAATGTTTTTAAAATTAAGGATCTTGGTGATAATAAATATACCAATCAGAATTATTTTAAGTCCGATTGTTTCAATGGCTTAGATTTAGTTGTTGGTGATAAAGTCTTAGTTATCTGCTATGATTATGACGACAATTTTAGTGTTCCTGGCAATAAATCTATTCTAAAAGTGTCTGGTCTAGAGGATCCAATCGTGCAATCCATCAAAAAATATATTGATAAGGATTTAAACCCGATAAAAATTAGAAAAGATATAGATTCTTGGAAAAAATATGATTTGGATGAAAATCTAAATCAAATAATTAAGTGCAAACAGGAAAATTTGCATTCCCTAGAATAACCTATTTCCAAATCACGGCTTTTTTAGTAGGTTTTTCTGTTGTGTTAGATATATGTAAAATCCTCGCTTTTAAAAGTAATTTTCTACCCTCTAAACTACGAGTATACAGAAGTTTTGCTCCTCCAACCTTCTCTATCCAAAATTGTAAAAACAAGTTTGCTTTCTCCTTTTTATCACCAAAAATAGTCGGAACCACAAAATAACTATCTATTCCCAAAACTTTTCGTACCCATCCGCCCCGAACTAATAAATAACGAGGGTTCTCAATTGGCGCCACTATTTCATCTAGCGCATTAATAAAAATGGCACTCTCATAATCCGTAGCACCCAATAACATACAGGAAACAGTTCCCATAGTATCTACATTGGCCACTACATTTAAATCCTTTTCATCCGATGTAATATAACCTAATTTAGTCATCATGGCCACTACTGCACATCCCATACTTTCTATATCCTTATGTACCTTTCCGTAAGTGATGTATAATTTAATTGCTTTCCAGGTTTTAACTCCAAATCCCATTACAAAAGCGGTAATTAAGGCATACAAAAATGTTAACCATCCTTTTGTTAAAATAACTTCGGTATTTTTAAGGAGGAACTCTGGTAAGAAAAAAGAGAGGCCCGCTATAATTTCTGCAAAGCTATAGACCACCATATCTCTATAGTGCAAAGCCTTCTGCCTTTTATAATTTCTACTTCCCCTAAAATATTTCTTTAATTCCCATACCAAGCCATTGCCAGTTTCAATAGCTGTCTTCCAATGGGCCCTAATTTTCGCTCTCTCCACAGATGCCCGTAATGCAATACTATTTGCATGCTCTATTGCTTCTTCTGTAATTTCTGGGATACTGCCTATTCTATCCATACCATTTTCTATATAAACTGGGGCACTGGTAGAAACACCCATAAATGCAGTAAAACGGCGAGATAAAGTTTCATAGTCCCGTCCACCACTTTCCGAAAAAGGTTCTAAACATGCTAAATGCCAAATAACAGCGGTTTTATTCTTTTCTCCTTTTAAGGAACGGATAGCTCTTCCTCTCATCTGATTAGACGAAACAAAAGAACCAACAAAAGAAGCCAAAATTAGGGTATTTATTGCTGGCGCATCCCAACCCTCGCCTAAAAACGATTTTGTACCAATAAGTATATTAATATATCCCTTCTGAAAAAGTTCTGTTATCATTTCTACTAGTGACATTCCTTTAGAGCTATCCTTCCGAATTATTACAAAATCAGAATCTGACCGCAACGCAGTACAACCTATTTTTTCTTCTGAAAAAAGTGTTTCCAATTCTAAAAGCACTTGTCTACTGATAATAACAATACTTCCTGTTAATATACCAATTGATTTTTTGTCTATTTCAGCCAATCTAAGCTTATGGAATATAGAAAGCACCCCCAGCTTATCTAACGCTTTAACATCTTCTTCTTGGGTATTTAAATACTCCTTTCGAATATAATCCGTCAGTATTACGCCGCGTAGTTTTTCTTTGAGGTTCGCATAAGAGTTTTCCGTTATAGTTACAATACTGTTTAATTTACTGGGGCTTGTAGCCAAGGCTCTGTAAAACGCATCACTCCCAATCAAGTCTACCCGTTTTGTTTTTAAAACCCCTAGCGTTCTCAACTCCTTTTCCCATCGCTTTAAAAAAGATTCGTATTCGAAAAATTGATTTCTATCTGTAAAAAACAAATGCTGTAACAAAACCTCTAACCAATGGTTATTTAAAGACGGAAATTCTATTTTTTCCATTCGACCAAAACCAAGAATCTTTACTTTTTTGTATGGAATATCTACCCCAGTAGATTGCAGGTAAATTAACAATGCAGAAAAATAGGTGGGATTCTGATAAATTTCATCCAAACAACTCTCTGTGCGACTATAAAATCTATGATTAAGTGCAAAATCACGAAAAGTACTATCGTTCTGAATATCTAGTAACAACTGCCCTACTTTTCTTCTAAATTCTACAATAAAATTTATGGTAACCGTATCGGGCAGGGAATAGTGGACAAAATCTTGGTGCGGACATAAATCACCCTCTTTAACCAAATCAGGGATAGCAATTTCATCGTCTACCGCACCACATAAATCAAAATACCGTTGTACCTCAATACTTCCACTGTCGTAAGGTGGCGTAGCTGTTAGTGCTACCATAGTAAGGTTTTGGTCTAATTTTAAGGCATACAAACATTTCCACCATTCATTTTTTAAATGATGTGCTTCATCTAGAACCAAGGCCTCTATCCCTTGTTTTCTAAAAAAAGTCAAAAACTCCTCCTTAGAGGCTTGTTTTTTGTAAAATGCATGTAACCCTTGGTAGGTGCTAAAAGTAATATCAGACGGCTTAGAAACATCAAAAGAGTATGCTTTATAGTCGCTTTCTTCAGCAAAAAACTCTTGTAGCCTATTCTCCCATTGATTGCGTATAGTCAAAGTAGGACTTAAAACTAGAGTTTTCTTCCCAATCAAACGAACCATTTCTAGACCTAATATTGTTTTCCCTGAACCGGGAGGGGCTACAACATGCAAATGATTGTCTTTAATGTGCTCTACAAAATGATTTAAAAATTTAGCCTGGTAGGTACGCCAAGGAAATTTAAACCGTAAAGAAGTAAAGCTGAGAATCAAAAAAGAAATAGTTTTAAGTTATAAAAGTAGCAAATGAACGTTTTAAATACCAATTATATTGGTTTACAAGCAATTTCTATAGTGCATTTTCTTTACTTTGTAACTTTAAAACAAATTTTCAGTAAAACAACTTTATGTACCCACTTATAAGAAATAGAAGATTACGTAGTAATACAGCTGTTCGCAGGTTAGTTCGTGAAACCATAATAACTCCGGATGATTTTCTCGTGCCACTATTTGTTGTGGAAGGAAAAGGTATAAAAAAAGAAATTCCATCCATGCCAGGGCAATTTCAACTAAGTTTAGATAATTTAGAAAAAGAAGTAAAAGAGCTTTGGAATCTTGGTCTTTGTTCAGTTTTACTTTTTGCCAAAGTACCAGATAATTTAAAAGATAATAAGGGAACAGAAGCCTTAAATCCAGACGGACTAATGCAACGTGCTGTAAAAGCTGTAAAAAATGCTTGTCCAGAGATGTTGGTAATGACCGATGTTGCTTTAGACCCATTTTCTGTATACGGTCATGATGGTATTATTGAAAACGGAGAAATAGTAAATGATGCATCTTCCGAAGTTCTTGCAGAAATGAGTGTTTCTCATGCAGAAGCTGGAGCAGATTTTGTTGCACCAAGTGATATGATGGATGGTAGAATACTAACCATTAGAGAGGCTTTAGAAGATGAAGGGTATACCAATACTGGAATAATGAGTTACAGTGCAAAATACGCTAGTGCCTTTTATGGTCCTTTTAGAGATGCATTAGATTCTGCTCCAGTAGACAATAAAAATATTCCAAAAGACAAAAAAACCTACCAAATGGATTACGCTAATAGGTTTGAAGCTATTAGAGAAACCCAAATGGATATTGATGAAGGTGCCGATATCGTTATGGTTAAACCTGGTTTATGTTACTTAGATATTGTTCGTGAAATTAAAAACGAAGTAGATGTACCTATTGCAGTTTACCAAGTTTCTGGAGAATATGCTATGCTTAAAGCTGCGGCAGAAAAAGGGTGGCTAGACCATGATGCGGTAATGATGGAGCAACTAATTGCCATTAAAAGGGCCGGCGCAAATATAATAGCTAGCTATTTTGCAAAAGATGTAGCTAAATTATTAGGCCAATTATAATGAATACCTATTAGTTTATTTTAAATTCTTATCCAAAAAAGAAACAAACGCCAAATATTCATTTAACACACTTACAATAAGCAATTTAAATATAATCGTATACGATTATTGTAAAATAAAAGATACTGTATATCAATATTTTAAAAAACAGCTATTTTCCTTAAGTATTTCAAATTTAAAGAATCGGTAGATTTATTTATAAAAAATACTTATCGTTATAATAACAGAATAAAAATACAATCTGTGAATTTATATGTATTTTAGTTCTTTAAACATTTTCCATGGGACTTTTAATTTTTTATGCGCTTATCTCTATTTTCTTTTCCTTTCTATGTTCAATTCTAGAAGCAGTTTTACTAAGTGTTACATCAACCTTTATTAATGTTAAGAAAAAAGAAGGCAAAGATTTTGCTGTAACATTAGAAGAACTAAAGAAAGATGTAGACCAACCTCTAATAGCAATTCTTACTTTAAACACTATTGCACATACTGTTGGTGCAATTCTAGTCGGTGTACAAGCCAAAGTTGCATACCAGGAATTGTACGGAGCAACACAACAATCTATCCTTGGAATAGAATTTTCCGAAGATTTAATGGTCGGTGTAGTTTCTACAATAATGACATTGCTAATTTTAATTGCTTCTGAAATTGTACCTAAAACTATTGGTGCAACGTATTGGAAACAACTTTCTGGTTTCACAGCAAAATCTCTAAAAATAATGGTATTGCTATTGAAATGGACTGGCATACTTTGGATTTTACAACTATTCACAAAATTAGTTGGGGGTAAAGGGCACCATGGTAGTGTTTTAAGCAGAGAAGATTTTACAGCCATGGCAGATATTGCCCAAGAAGAAGGTGTTTTTCAGGAATCCGAATCTAAAGTGATTAAAAATTTATTAAAGTTTGATGAAATTTTAGTAAAACATGTCATGACGCCTCGCTCTGTAATGATAACAGCTTCTGAAAGTAAAAGTATAGATTCGTTCTTTAGAGAAAACCCGAAAATGCGCTTCTCAAGAATTCCTACCTATAGTGATAAGCTAGACCATATTACTGGTTATGTGCTGAAGGATAATATTTTAGAGGAAATGATTCATAAAAACGGAGAATCTAACCTTGCGACTATACGAAGAGATATAATTATCACTAATAGAAATACTCCTATTCCAGATTTGTTCGAGACACTTATTGAAAAAAGAGAACATATTGCCTTGGTGGTCGATGAATACGGTTCTGTTAGTGGTTTAGTAACTATGGAAGATGTTATTGAAACATTACTTGGGTTAGAAATAGTAGATGAAAGTGATAAGGTAGATAATTTACAACATTTAGCACGTAAGAATTGGCAAGCACGTGCCAAGCGTTTAGGAATTATAGAAGAAAATACAGAGTTAGAGTAATATGGAAGAAGCATACATTGCTACACCATTAGGAATAACAAAAATCGCGGGCGATGTAAATGGCATTGTCTCGATTACTGTACTCAATGCAGACGTACCCATTACAGAAGTCATCCCTGAAGTTTTAGAAGATACCGTTTACCAACTTAGGGAATACTTTAAAGAAGAACGCAAAGACTTTAATCTAATCCTCAACCCAGAAGGTACTGATTTTCAAAAACGCGTATGGAAAGCTTTAGAGGATATACCCTATGGAAAAACCATTTCCTACATGGATTTATCTAAAACCTTAGGAGACCCAAAAGCAATACGTGCTGTGGCAGCTGCAAATGGTAAAAATCCTCTTTGGATTGTTGTTCCATGTCATAGAGTAATTGGTAGTGATGGCTCACTTACGGGTTATGCTGGCGGTCTGCATAGAAAAAAATGGCTTTTAGAATTAGAAAGCCCGGCAAAACAACAATCGTTGTTTTAACTTTTAGTAGACCAATTACTAACACTACAATCAAAACTTTTATGAAAACAGATAGTAATAACTTAAAAATTATACCATACATTAAGTCTTTAATAAATGTAGACGATAATGTTCTAAATGAATCCATATCTCGTTGTACAATTAAACATTTCAAAAAAAAAGAAACCATTTCAAAAAGTGGAAATACGGATAGAGAATTATTTTTCATTGAAGATGGTTTTATAAGGTTATTCATTACAGACAGTAAAGGAAAACAACATACCACACATTTTGCAATACCAAATGTGTTTATTGCCGATTATACTGCTTTAGCATCTGGCTTACCTGCTATGTATACTTTGGAAGCAATAGAAGACACTAAAATGATAGTAATTAGTAATGAAAATTTACAATACCTCTATTCTAATTTAAAAGAAGGCGAACTCTTAGGCCGAAAAATTTTAAATCAATATTTCTATTATTTTGATAACAGATTGCAACATTTTTATACACATACACCTCAAGAGCGATTTGATTTAATGAATAGCATTTTTCCTGATATTCACAATAAAGTACCACAACATATGATAGCTTCCTATATTAATATAACTTCTGTTCATTTAAGCAGGCTAAAAAAGCAGGCACATTTAAAAACCTAAACAAATGTTATCGTTTTACTGTTTTAATAGATGGACAT
The DNA here is from genome assembly GCF_947496775.1 of uncultured Maribacter sp. Taxonomy (GTDB): domain Bacteria; phylum Bacteroidota; class Bacteroidia; order Flavobacteriales; family Flavobacteriaceae; genus Maribacter_B. The sequence goes on from NZ_CANMDU010000007.1 coordinate 49,981, forward strand.
TTGCATCTTACAAATAAACCATTATGAAACAAATATTAAACAACTACATTTCTAAAACTACTGCAATTTTATTAATCTTATTATCTACAGCTTGCAAAAAGGATTCTAATGATAGTAGCAATGAATTAAATTCAAACACTTTTACAGCTATCGTAGAAGGTGAAGATTTTACATCTACCGATATACTGGCAGTACAATTAAGTGCTTCAAAAAAAATTACTATCACGGCGGAGTCTAAAGATTCAAAAGTAATTCAGTTTATTCTTCCAGGAGATATCACTGAAGGTACTTTTAAAATTTTTGATCTCTTAAACACTCCTCAAATTTTAGGCAGTTATTCCCCTGTAACTTCAGTAGATAGTTTTGAACCCCTAACCAGCGGAAATATAACCATAACTTCTTTTAATGATGCAACCAACACTATTGAAGGTACTTTTAATGCGAACACATCTACTATAACTATTACGCAAGGTACATTTAATATTAAATTTAAAGAGCTTTAATGTAATACTAGTCTAGCAAAACATTTAAAAAAACCATATACCCTTTTACTTATAGTTTTATAACGCAATATAAGTTTAAAGCTATAAGTAAAAGGTATATGCAATAGGTTTATAGTCTATAAGAATAGCACTTCTGAGAGCTAATAGTATTAAAAACAACAACATACACTTCTATTTATAAAAGAAACTTTACCTACTTTTACATAAATACTTTTATATGAAATCTTACAAACTACTAATTTTAGCCATTTTATTTTCTACTTTTTTTATTGGTTGTAAAGAAGCTAAAAAAGAAAACGTAACAACTAGCTCAGAAAAAAGTACGTTACATATTGAGCAAGATAAACCGGATATCTATTTTGAAAAAAACGCAAGTTGCTCCAATTTTATTAATGCTATAGATTTTTCTTCTCTTTGTTTTTCTACAAATAAAACACCGGATTACGACCTTAAAAGCCCTGAAACCGCTAATATTTGTAAATACAATATTTCTACAGGTGAAAATTCTAAAAATATTTCTATTACTCTAACTTTTTTTGATTACAACTCGGGCGGGTTTAATGGTCGCCAAAAACCTCAACAAGTAAGAGAATTGATAGAAAATAGTTTTGATAAACGTAAAAAAAACACACAACTCTTTGCTAGTTATAAAGATGCTTCCTTAGGAGATAAAGCTTTTTTCACCTTCAACGAAGCCAAAACAAATAAAGCATTACATTTTAGAATAGGCAATGTACAAGCCTTTATTGAAATACTAAATAACAATGAGAATCCTTGTTATAGTTCCGATGCTGAATTATTAAAACTTGGAAAACTTATACTAAATAATTTAAAAAAATAAGTACACCAATTCTAATTATTGGAACACCATTATAAATGCTATAGCAACTAATACCATAAGAAATAGCTTCCATAAACTTAGAAAAACTAAACTCCATATTTATTAGAAGAGCAACGGTATAAGAAGTATAATTTAATTACGAACAAGCCTTAAAATCTGTTGGCTTTGAAATTATTTACCCAAGCTTTGGGATAAAAAGAATACCGGCACATAAACCCCATAAAGTTACTTTAGATATTCCCTAGCTCATCATAATAGTAATATTGAAACCGATAGACGCTTATTTTGTTGCACAAGGAAAAAAGGATGGTAAAATTTATACACTAGCCTTATTTATACATTACAATAGAAGTTCTTGGAAAGGTTTAAAAGATAACATCTTTGTTCAAGCCCAAATTGTAGAAAAAGAGGATATGGAAACTGGACAGGTATCTGCAGCCTTTATAGAAGAAAAATAAAAAACGAAGGTAAAGAAGTGTTTCACAATATTCTATTTGATTTTGGTAGTGATACACTTACACCAGAATCTTATAAGGTATTAGAAACCTTAGCTACATATTTAAATTCAAATAAAAAACAATCCTATTATATTGTTGGTCCTACAGATAATATTGGATCTTTAATAAATAACCAGAAATTATCTGAAAAAAGAGCGCAAGCCGTAACTAAAGCTTTAATATCAAAATACCATGTAAATTCTACGCAATTATCTGCGCATGGTGTTGGACAACTATCTCCATTAGCCATTAATACAACAGAAACTAGAAGAGCTTTAAATAGACGTGTAGCAGTTGTTCTTAAATAAAAGTTAACAGAAAATAAAAAAAGAGTTTAGTGACTTTTCTAATTAAAATAGAAAAAGAAACTAAACTCTTTATATATAAAACGTATAGATGTTTACATTCTGAAATACGCTTATTTTCTTTCGTATTTAGCATATTCATAGGTTTCCGAACCATTATCCTCGCAACCGTACATTCCCCATTTTAAAACATCCTTTCCATCAAATTCAGACTTAATATCATAAGCTTCTAAATCATCTTCATAAGCATCTTCTAAAGGTGTAATTTTATACGTGCCATCCTCATTTTTTTTCCACTCCCCGCTTTCATAAAACTCCCCATCTACTATTTCAATATAAGTGCCATCTGCTTTAAAAGTATAGGTATTAATAACACCAACATCTCCAGGTCTTGAAGTTTCAATTTCATCCGTATCACAATAATATGAATGTTCAGAAACAAAGTTCCATTCGCCAATTAAAAGATCTACATCTGCAAGTTTATCTTCAACATTTGCATCCTCTTCTGAACAAGCAGTAAAAAGAATAAGTAATAAAAAAGTTAATGGTAATTTAAAAAAATAGTTCATGGTTATAATTTTGGTTTATTATTGAGTTCTATAAAACGCCTTACAACCATATTATTGTATAAATTATATTTTTTTCTTATTTGATTAAAGAGATTTATCTTACATTTTATAGAAAACAAGCAGAAAAGAAAGCAATATTTTTTAATTATTACAAACCAATTAGTTTGTTGTAAACCCTTATAACTACATACAGAATGGAGTTTTTACTTTTCGTCGATACTAAAACATCAAAAAAAGAAGTTTTAGTAATTAGCAATAGGTTTTAAAAAACTAAAAACCGACTACCTAGTTTATTTACATATAAACAAACGTATTTAAAAGTGTACCATAAAACAACTGTAAACAGGGTGTTTTAAACCTAACAGTAACCGTAAATTTGTTACTGAAACCATTATTTTTAATATAATGAAAATACCATCTTTAACAGAAATTACCACTAAAGCAGAAAGTGCTTTTAAACGTTTTCCTATTACATTAGTGTGGTCTATTCTAGGCTCTTTATATTGTATGAGTATTGTAGGAGATTCTTCGTTAGATTTATTTGAGGACAAATCAAATGTATTACTCACGCTAAGCTTGGGTATAAGCTGGCTAATTGGCATTCAATTTTTTGTAGAACAATTTAAGAACAAGAAAAAATGGCTCTGGTTAAAAGTAGTAGTCCTTGCTCTATTAGGTCTTTTTTACTGGTACTACCCTAGTGTATACCATTATACACAAAACCCTATATACCTTACTAGATTTTTCCTTTACCTTATTGCAGGGCATTTATTTGTTCTTTTTGCTCCATTTCTAGTTAAATGGGATAAAAATGCCTATTGGAATTACTTAAACCTAACTGGAGTAGCTATAACTAGAAGTCTGTTTTTTTCAGGTATTCTTTTCTTAGGGTTAGTTTTAGCCTTAATTGCTATTGAGGCTCTTTTTGATATAAACATAAAAAGAAGAAGATATGGACAGTTGTTTATATTTTGCCTAGGTATTGTAAATACGTGGATATATTTAGCAGATTTTCCTAAAAATGTAATGCAGAATACCACCATACAGCTTAACAAAGCAATTGAGGTATTGGTAAAATATATATTAATACCGTTAGTTATTCTTTACCTATTAATATTATATGCATATAGTGCCAAAATTGTTATAGAATGGGAATTGCCTAAAGGTTGGGTTTCCTATTTAGTAATTGCACTATCTGTTTTAGGATATGTAATTCAAATAATAATAAACCCCATTCAAAAAAGTATAAAATCGTGGACAATCAATAGGTTTTTTCCTTGGTTTTACCTCTTATTAATTCCGTTAAACATATTACTCTTTGTTGCCATTTTTAGGAGAATTAATGATTATGGAATTACAGAAAACAGATATTTTGTATTAGCAATTGCTATTTGGAATGTTGCCATGATAGCATACATATTACTTAGCAAGAAAAAAGCTTTAAGAACAATTCCTATTTCTTTATTTGCAATTGCAATTTTTTCTTCATTTGGTTTTTGGGGAGCGCATAGTGTCTCTAACGCTAGCCAAACAAGGCAATTCGAGGAAATATTTAATAAAGTAAAAGAAAATAATAATACTGCAAGTCAATCAGAATTATACCAACTAAAATCTATTTTAACCTTTTTAGAAGAACGAAAAAAAGTAACAAACTTAAACTCCGTTACCCAATTAAATATAGAAGACTTTAGAGAAGAAGGCTATGAGTATAATACGTTTGGCTATTTAAACAAATATAAAATTTGGAAAAAACTAGATATTAAACTTGATTCAGCCTCTCTAACCAATAACGCTTCTAGCAACAGAATATATTATAACAAAAGTAACTATAGCAATGTTAAGCTATCCACATCTATTGCTGACTATGATTATTTTACCTATCTCAATTATTACAATACCAATAAAACTATTGATGCTGGAGTATATGATATACTTTTAGACATGAATACCATAGAAATAGACATTTATACTAAAAAGGATTCTTTAAAGCACATAAGGATTCCTATTAAACAAAAGTTATTAGAATTATCTGAAAAAACGGACAACCTAAATAATTTAGATGACTCTAATTTTAACTTCACAACGGAAAATAAAACAATGAAAATTAACTTATTTTTATCTGAGGTAAGTTTTAACATTAAAACCGATAAGAAAATTACATTTACCTCTTTTAAAGCCTTTTTATTTATAAAAGAAAAATAAGCTATGTTGCAAAAAACCAACCTTGAGTATATTCTATTTTTAGATATAGAAACGGTTCCTGAGCAAGAACATTTTGGCAGTTTAGATGCCGATAAAAAAGAACTTTGGGAACAAAAATCTAGATACCAACGTAAAGATGAATTTACTGCAGAGGAGTTTTACGATCGTGCAGGTATTTGGGCAGAGTTTGGTAAAATTGTTTGTATATCTGTTGGATATTTTAATTTTAAAGGAGACATAAGAACTTTTAGAGTTACTACTTTTCATGGGGAAGAAGACACCCTTTTAAAAGAATTTAAAAACTTGTTAAACTCTCATTTTAGTAGCACAAAACATTTACTTTGTGGGCATAATGGTAAGGAATTCGATTTTCCTTATATAGCTCGTAGAATGATAATACATGGTATAGATTTACCTTATAAACTAAATATGTTTGGCAAAAAACCCTGGGAAATTCCGCATTTAGATACCATGGAACTATGGAAATTTGGCGACTATAAGCATTTTACTTCTCTTAAGCTTATGGCGAATGTATTAGGTATTCCTTCTCCTAAGGAAGATATAGATGGTAGCATGGTTAGACAAGTATTCTATGAAGATAAGGATATAGACCGTATTTGTAAATATTGCGAATTAGATGTTATTACTACTGCTCAAGTTTTTCTAAGACTACGAAACGATAACCTTCTGGTAGACTCAGAAATTAAACGTATTTAATCTTTATAAAACTTTGTAGTAGATATTCCCTTAGAAGTATCTATTACCAAAATATAAAGCCCAGAGGATAAGTTAGAGACTGGAATACCTTTTTCTGGCACTTCTCCATTATCTACTTCCAAGCCAGATGTAGAAATAATCTGAAAATGACTATCCTTTTCTTTCTCTCCATTAATACGAATTATATCTGTAGTAGGATTCGGGTAAACAGATATACTAGGTAGTGTCTCCTTTAAAGAATTCTCCTCATTAATATCTTCCAAAATAGTTTCTAAACCGGCAAAAACAAAAGAATACACCATAGAAAACTCCGATGCTTTATTTTCCGTACAAAAGGTGCGTAAACGAACATCATAAGACATATCCTTCACTAAACCAGGTAGTTCAATAATATTCTTATCGGTATATTTTATAATCCAATCCTTGGAATTAGATGGTTTATATTGTACTTCATACATTGCATCTGTAATCGTATCCCACTCCAAAGAAATAGTACCTGCCTCCCCTTGTAATTGCAAATTAGACGGTGCAAAAACCTTACACTCGGTCACTGAAATACCAGAAACAACTAATGAAAAATTTTGCATAGCATTAGTGAGCTCTCCTTTATGAGTTATAGTAATTGTATACTCTCCTACGGCGTTTTCAATATCAATTTTCTCAAAATTATCTACTCTGTTATCGCCCTTGCTAGCCGCTTTTGTTGCCTCTGATGCACTGAGTTTCCATGGATAATATGTGCCAAAGTTTTGGGTTATTCTTATATCTAAATCGTTAACTAATGCTGCAGTAGTATTATTAACTACATCTCTATTAATAAAACTAGAAACGGGATCTGTCCAAGAGATAGAAGCCATTAGTTTTTGGTTTTCGGGTATGGTAACTGTAACACTATATGTTTCTCCTTGGGCAATACTTTCTTCTTTTATAATAGAGCTAAACTCCTTATTTGCTAATACCTCAGCGGCACTTTTGCTATTCATTACTCCCCAACCCATTTGGTAATCTGGTCCGGCTTCATTAACATCATCTGCTGTATGTAGCACCAACCCCTTTAATGTAGCTGCTTTCATAAAAGAACCATATAAATCATTGTGGTACTGTTGCAACAATAACATGGAACCTGTAATTCCAGGCGTAGCCATAGAGGTTCCAGTAGACGAATTGTAACTCGTATCACTATTAGAATATGCTGCATAAACATTGGTCCCTTGACCAGCAATGTCTGGCTTTATCCTACCATCATCTACAGGCCCAAAACTACTATATGCCGCTACGGTCGCTTTGACCAAAGCGCCATCAGTATCAATTTTTGCTTCCGCTGCAGCTACAGTAATTCCGTTTTTAGAAGTAGCAAAACCTAACAGCATGTCGTAACCTTTGCCTATCGCCTCAGAAATTGGTACTTCATTATCTCCAGATTTCTGAGCATTTCCTGCTGCTGTTACCATAAGATAATACGGAGCATTATACATGATATTATCCCAATCTTTGGTAACACGTAAATAAGAGCCAAAATACCAGTCTGGTACACGGTCTGTAATAATCCCATAAGAATGGTTTGATAATAAAAGTCCGTTTGCAGCTGCTTCGGCCACTTCAATTTTATCTCTACTCCAGTCGCTTGTAATTCCTGTTGCTTCGTAAGCTACCCCCCTGGCCCTATCTTTTTTACCAGATGCAATTAACGTTCCCATTACCATAGTAGGATGTGATCCAAGTTTGGTAGTTTTATCCGCAATAGTTACCCGAGAATCGAACTCTGTATGTGTTTTACGGGCAACACCAGAATCCCATACTCCAACTTGCATTCCTTTTCCTGTAATACCTAAATGCAATAATCCATCTTCATAAAGCGAATTTGCTCTAGTAGTAGCGCTTACATGATCATAAAACGTAGTGTAGTATATTGGGGTTCCATCTTCTCCTATATCTAATAACTCAATGGCACTCCCATTTGGCAACTCCTCTTTTAATTGCCATCCATTCTTTTGGGCTAAAGATTTTATTTGCTTTTGCTTTTGGGAAAATTGACTTTCTAATTTAGAAACCATTTTCTTTAAGTTAGAAGTGTTATACTCCTTAGTAATATTTATTTTTTGTGTCTTTGTTTGGCTATAAGAAAGTAAAGAACTTAATACAAATAAAAAGCACATTACTAGTTTATAAAACCATAGACAAAAAGGTTGTCTGGAGGTCATAAAATACATTGTAAGATTTGGACTACAAATATATTTTAGTAATAAGAGTTACTATAAAACAATAGACAATTTTCGATGAACTACATAGTTAATTTAATCTAGTTGTTGTGAAAGTGCAAAAATATGATGTGTAAGAATATTCCTATTCAAAAAATTCTACAATTTCTTGTGCTAAGAATTTAATTTAAGTTGAATATAAACAGGAAAATGGTCGCTATAGCCTCCCAAATATTTACTTCCTGCATAGGTTCTATAAGGGCTACCTTTATACTTCCCTTTAAATTCTGTTAAAAAGGTATCATCGAATATATTGGCATGCGCAAAACTATGCGTTCCTTTTTCATAATTAAAGAAATTATGAGAAACCATAATCTGATCAAACAAACTCCAACTTTTCTTATAATTTGTACTTCCTTTATGACTTGGTGTATGCAATTTCTCCATTGGGTTGTACAGATTAGTATCTTTTATTAATGTTTGTATACTTTCCGAGCTAGGATTATCATTAAAGTCACCCATTATTATATAATTAGGATCTACCTCCGCTTCTTCTATCTCGGTCATAACTTTTCTAACGGTTTTGGCTGCTTCTACTCTTTTATAATCTGTTTCTGAGCTACCATCTCGTCTAGAAGGCCAATGATTCACAAAAAGATGTACCACTTCTCCATTAAGTTTACCCTTTACATAAAGTATATCTCTAGTAGTATCTCTTACTCCTTTTAAATTATGAATCAAAAGAGTTACTGGCTCAGAATGTATAACTTCAAAATTACTTTTAAGATATAATAATCCCGTATCTATTCCACGCTCGTCTGGCGAATCGTAATGTACATATCCATAATCTATATCCCGTAAAGGCTCAGTGTATAAAAGGTCTTTTATTACTTCTTCATTTTCTACTTCGGCAATACCTACCAACACAGGAGGAGTATTTGCAGATTCATATCCAATTTTGCTAATTACCTTAGCAAGTTTAAACAACTTTTTATGATATCTTTTCTTAGTCCATTTCTTATACCCAGTTGGGGTAAAATCATCGTCTAAAGTTTTTTCATCATCTACAGTATCAAATAAATTTTCTAGATTGTAGAACGCAACCGTGTAAAGTTGTGGTTCTTTCTTTTGTTTAAATAAGGAAAAACGCATGCATTTTGTATTGGGGTGCTAAATTTACAAAATAGCTAGGTGAGATTTGCTTAATTTTGCACTTTATAGAATTTATGATAGAAAAGAAGACCACTGCCTATGAAAAGGCTGTTCTAATAGGCGTAATTAACAAAGAACAGAATGAAGAGAAAGTTAAGGAATATTTAGACGAGCTAGAATTTCTTACCTATACTGCTGGTGGCGAAGTATTAAAACGCTTTGTACAAAAGATAGATGTGCCAAATCCTAAAACTCTAATTGGTAGTGGTAAGATGGAGGAAGTTGAGGCTTATGTAGAAGCTAATAAAATAGGTTCTGTTATTTTCGATGATGAGCTTACTCCCGGGCAACAAAGAAATATAGAGAAACAATTACGATGTAAAATTATTGATAGGACCAGCCTAATTCTAGATATTTTTGCCCAACGCGCGCAAACTAGTTACGCTAGAACCCAAGTAGAGTTAGCACAATACCAATATTTACTACCAAGATTAACTGGACTATGGACACACTTAGAAAGACAAAAAGGGGGAATTGGTATGCGTGGCCCAGGAGAAACAGAAATCGAAACAGATAGGCGTATTGTCCGCGACCGTATAACGCTACTTAAAAAGAAATTACTAAAAATTGATAAACAAATGGGCACCCAACGAGGAAATCGTGGGGCATTAGTACGTGTTGCTTTAGTGGGTTATACCAATGTAGGTAAATCTACACTTATGAATGTTATAAGTAAAAGTGATGTTTTTGCAGAAAACAAACTTTTTGCAACATTAGATACTACCGTACGTAAAGTAGTTATAGGCAACTTGCCTTTTCTTTTAAGTGATACAGTTGGTTTTATACGGAAACTACCAACCCAATTGGTAGAGAGTTTTAAAAGTACGTTAGACGAAGTCAGAGAGGCCGATTTACTGTTACATGTTGTAGATATTAGCCACCCAAACTTTGAAGAACATATAGATTCTGTTCATAAAATTTTATCCGAGATAAAAAGCAGGGATAAGAAAACTATTATGGTGTTTAATAAAATTGACCAGTACAAACATGAGACTATAGAGGAAGATGACCTAATAACAGAAAAAACCTCAAAACACTTTACTATTGCAGAATGGAAAAAAACTTGGATGCAAAAAGTAGGAGATAGAGCCCTTTTTATATCCGCACTAAACAAAGAGAATTTAGATGAATTTAGAAAACGAGTTTATAATGAAGTTCGCGATATTCATGTAACACGGTTTCCGTATAATAATTTCTTATACCCGGAACATTTGGATGAGTATTAAAGATAAAGGATAGTGTTATCTTTTAGAATAGAACAACAAGATGTAATAGTAATATATTGCATCTTTTTTTTGCCTGTAAAAGATAAAATAAATTATAAAAAGTGTAGTTCATCGAAGAAAGAATACCACTCGTATTTTTCACAACATTATAGAGTTCGTTCACAACATAAATTGCGCAAAAACTTATCTCCTATACTATCTTTGAAATGTAATTAAGATATAGTGTTTATCCCAAATAAATACTAGAACTTAACCGAAAAAACAACCAAGTGTCTTTTCCCCAAAAAATGATACTTAACCTTAAAAAATTACCGAAATAAATAACCTCGATTATCGAGTAAATTTCGAACCCAAATTTTACAGAATACCTACTTAACTAAAAAATTGGCCCTTTCCCAAAAGGGCTTTTTTTATGCCCTACAATTGCAATATTTTAAAATAGTTTTATTGCTTATTTAAGTCCCTGTGCTGCAGTTCATCGAAGAAAGAATACCACTCGTATTTTTCACAACATTATAGAGTTCGTTCACAACATAAATTGCGCAAAAACTTATCTCCTATGCTATCTTTGAAATGTAATTAAGATATAGTGTTTACCCCAAATAAATGCTAGAACTTAACCGAAAAAACAACCAAGTGTCTTTTCCCCAAAAAAATGATACTTAACCTAAAAAATTACCGAAATAAATAACCTCGATTATCGAGTAAATTTCGAACCCAAATGTTACAGAATACCTACTTAACTAAAAAATTGGCCCTTTCCCAAAAGGGCTTTTTTTATGACAAAATACTACACAGCCACTAAACCCGAAGTAATATTCAAATCTTCCTGTAAGCAATACTTCCATTTTACAAACAAATCTATACCACCAATAACATCGTGATCTTTAAATAAATCTCCTAATTGTTGGCTATGTAAAAACTTAAAATAAAAAGGCGCTTGTAATCTCCATGGCATTTGCTTTAAAGGATAAATCTCATTTGTATCTTCTCGATAATACAAATTAGAATTTTTGTCTAGATATAGTTTTAGATGTAACTCCTTTAAATCAAAAATCTCATAAAACTCTTGGCTCATATCCTATTTTTATAAAACATAGTAGCACTTAAAAGCACAACCAATCCATATCTATTATAAATAATTTATTTTGCATGTTACCTATTTAAAAATCACCTTTTTATATCGGTGCAATTAAGATATGGATTATGTAACAGATTGTGGCTTAAAATAATTTACTTATCTTTTGTTTCTTATTAGTAAAAGTAATAAAAAATAGTTCACAGTAGTACATAAAAGTACATTTTTTGAAATAAAGTCCTACAAATATTTATGAAAACTAACGAAATTATAGACTTTTTACTTTCAGAATTTCAGACAGATAAAGCAGGGCTTGCCACTATTTTAAATGTACATAAATCTACTATAAGTAATATTAGTAAAGGCTACACCAAAAAAATATCTTCTAAACTAGCGCATAGCATTACTTTAGTAAAGCCAGAAATAAATTACGAGTTTATCATTGGTAATAGTGATCAAAAATATGTTTCTGACGACCGCAAAAATGTATCAAGGCAGGTTTGTCTAGACACAAAAGGGAAAAATAGAATTACAATAGAAGAAATAACAACGTTTATTGTAAATCATATTGAAGAGTTTGAAAAGAATGAAATCTTTAAAATTTACAAAAATTCACTTGTTAATCAGGCAAAAGTAGAGTTATTACAAGAGCAACTGTTACTTAAAAACTCTATGAAATAAGACTTATTATACACCAGCCAAAACCCTAGTCACATCCTTTTCTGTTAATTGATCTAGACCTAGATCATGTAATAAGGTTAATATTTTAAGATTTTTAACACGCTTTTTCGCAGCCTCATTTTTAGCGTTTATTTCTTTTACTTTTTTATTCGTAAACAAGCTTTTTAAATAGCCCTTTTCGCTATCTCCTTCCTCGTCTCTTTCATTAAATTCATCTATTATAGTACTTAGTACAATAATGGTTTCTTCCACAGATAAATCGCCAGCGCTAAGTTGGTGGCGTACTTCTTTAATTTGGTTAATTAAATCTTGCATAGTAGGGTTTTTAATTTTCAGATACCGTTTTGGCCTTTAATATGTGTAGTATTTCTTGTGCCTCTTGTTGAAATTCTTTTTTAAGTGTTGTTTGATGATTATGCCACAGTGCTATTTTTTTTATTAGATACATTAATAATAAAAAGCTAAGACAGGAACCTATAGCGTAAATTTGTAAGTAGATTTCATCAAAATAAAACTGTGGTTGAAAAATCCAAACTATTTGAACAGCATAACAATATATTGGAATCAAAAAAGAAAGTAGATATGGCTTAAATTGAAAACCAATAATCATTATTACTGGTGCAATAGATTGCGTAAAAGCCCATATAAAATTAGAATAATTACTAAAACCAAAAGTATTGCTTCCTTCTATATTTAATAATAGAAAAACCTTGTCTAGGTATAATAATAATCCAGACAAGGCAACAAATATCGAAGCTAAAACTCTTCTATTTTCTAATCTATTTTTGAGTCCCAGGCCTTTGAATTCCTCTATCCATTCCATACAATGTCTCTGTTTCAGCGGTGTCTGTTTTTGTACAAGAACTTACAAAGCCAATTAAAAATACTACCGCGATTACTGCTAAAAAATTTTTTGTTTTCATAATAACATGCATTTTAAATTATTTATACATGTAAATTACAAAACTCACGGTAAATGTAGGAAATAATTAACTTACAAAATGTAGGTTTTTCCCTCGTTTTTACTCTTTAGTATGTATAGAGAATTAAAAACTATTTCTACAGCCCCATTTTCTGAAAATAAAAAACAACAACTTTAAAACTGCGGTTCATCGAAGAAAGAATACCACTCGTATTTTTCACAACATTATAGAGTTCGTTCACAACATAAATTGCGCAAAAACTTATCTCCTATACTATCTTTGTAATGTAATTAAGATATAGTGTTTATCCCAAATGAATGCTAGAACTTAACCAAAAAAAACCAAGTGTCTTTTCCCCAAAAAATGATACTTAACCTAAAAGAATTACCGAGATAAATAACCTCGATTATCGAGTAAATTTCGGACCCAAATTTTACAGAATACCTACTTAACTAAAAAATTGGCCCTTTCCCAAAAGGGCTTTTTTATTTCTATTATTTTTTAATATATGTATTTCAGCGATAAAACATGCTTTTTAACGGATTACGCAACAGAAATAGGCCATTTTACAACAAAATTTTTTGCATTATCCTTTTCGTCTATACATTCGTTTTGTATTTAAAACTAAATGTTTTGTCCCGAATAAAAACCTTATTTTTTTGATACTTAAATAAGGCCTCTTACTGCGAATCTTTAACATAACTCTTATGTTATATTATAGACTGTGTAAACCAAATTTAACGTATCCTACTTAATAAAATAAAGCCCTCTAATGAGGGCTTTACTATATCTATTCTAGTTGCAATTATTAAAGTACAAGAAAAAAACTCTAGCTTGTTACTATTCTATTTATTCAATAGATGTTAGTAGATAGTTACCCGGATTACACCTCAAATTTTTGTAAATATTATGCTGAGCGGAGCCCTAGCCTATTTATAACTAACGAATAGTTCTCGACTTCGCTCGAACCGACTATGCTAATCTTTTTAAAGAGATAATTTCATTCCGTTGAAGATATTTACAGTTGCGTATGTAGCTATTGACCTATATTACTTACCTCCATAATCACTTTACATCCTCCAATAAAACAAACCACTAAGTATCTTTACAATGTATCATTGACGTAAAGCACGCTCTTTACAACAACTTACCGAGACTTTAACGTTTTTAATCTGTAGTAACCTAATCTTAACTTTTAATACCATATTAAAAAACAGACTACATAGTCTGTTTATGCATAAAGACCTATTTTAAAGTCTTCTTATATGCCTTAACCGCCAATAGTTATCATACTACGGTTTTTAGAATGTAAATTGCTTTCCTTTAGTTTCTCTAAAGTATCCATTTCTCCTCTAATTTTTTGCTTGGCTTTTACGGCTTTTGCTATAGAAGGAATTATAGATTTTCCTTCACGAAATAAACCTAGAAGATTAGACTCAGAACTAGAAAACAAACAATTTTTTAAACAACCATTTGCTGTTAAACGTAAGCGATTACAAGAATCGCAAAACGGATTACTAACAGATGATATAATCCCAAAACTACCCTTAAACCCTTTTATGCTATAGTTTTTAGTAGTATCATTAGGTGCATCTTGTAGTCTGAGTAATTTTTCTGAAGTATATGCAGTGTTCACAAGCTTCATTATTTCTGCATAGGAAACCATTTTCTTTACGTTCCATTTATTACCATCAAAAGGCATAAACTCAATAAAACGTACACTTATATTTAAATCTTTCGTAAGCCCAATAAAATCGACAATTTCACTATCATTAAAATCTTTTATTAGAACAACATTTACTTTAACGTTAAAGCCTTCTTTTTCCAACAGAAGTATATTATTATACACCCTCTCAAAATAGTCTCTACGAGTAATATCTTTAAACTTTTGAACATCTAAGGAGTCTAAGCTTACATTTATATCCTTTAAATTATTCTTTTTAAAATCGGCTATAAAGCGATCTACAGTAATACCATTAGTGGTAATTCCCATACGTACTGGTAAGGAAGCTAATTTTTGCAGTATTTCCCTAAAATCCTTACGTACAAGGGGTTCTCCACCCGTAAGTCTAATTTTAGTAACTCCATGGTCTACAAAAGTTTTTGCGATAGCATATACCTCATCCGCAGTCATTAAATGGGCTTTAGGAGACAAGGGTACTCCCGCAGCCGGCATACAATACGTACACCGTAAATTACAACGTTCGGTTAAGGATATTCTTAAGTAGGAATGTGCTCTTCCAAAAGTATCCGTTAGTGTATTTGTTTTTGGCCCCATTAATCGTGTCTTGCTCCTTTAAAAATCCTAAACAAATGCAATACTGCTGGGAAAATAGCTTCCATAGACTCTTTAGCTCCATTTGTGGAGCCGGGTAATGCTAATACCAAACTATCTTTATAGGTACCTGCTACACTTCTCGACAACATAGAATATGGTGTTCTCTGTTGTCCATATGCTCTTATGGCTTCTTCTATACCAGGTATTTTACGCTCTAATAAGGGCGCTAAAGCTTCTGGTGTAAAATCTCTTTTAGACAGACCCGTACCACCAGTATAAATAATAAGGTCTACCCCTTTTTCTTGATATTGTTTTAACCTTTCCTGAATATCATTAATCTCATCCGGAATTATACAATAATCAGCAATGGAAACATTACAACTTTCTAATTTTGCAATAATAGCTTTACCAGCTTTATCTTCTTTTTGCCCAGCAGAAATAGTATCCGAACAAACAATAACCGCAGCGGTAATATCTTTTCGAAAACGATCTGTATAGTCTGATTTTCCCCCTTTTTTGTGTAGTAATTTTATATTCGAAATTTCTATTCCCTTATCAATAGGCTTTAACATATCATACATATTAAGAGCAACTACACTTGCTCCATGCATAGCTTCTACCTCTACTCCTGTTTTGTAAATAGTTTTTATAGTTACCAAAACGGTAATTTCTAATCCATTAACAGTGTATTCAATCCCAGTAAACTCTATTGGTAAGGGATGACAATCTGGTAATAGCTCTGGCGTTTTTTTAACGCCTAATAAACCTGCAGCTTTGCTCATTGCAAAAACATCGCCCTTGGGTACTGTTTTTTCTTCTATAGCTTTTATAGTATCTATAGAACTAACCAAAACAGTAGCTTGGGCAGTAGCAACTCTAAGGGTATTATTTTTAAGGGTAATATCTACCATATTAATTTAAGATTTAGGTATTACTTTTCCATTGATGGCTTTCATCTTCAAACACTTCCTTTCCAAAAATGGGAACCTGTGCCTTTATTTCATTTACCACAAATTCTATTGCCGGAAATACTTCTTTTCTACGCGTAGCAGACACAAATACAAACAAACAAATTTCACCAGCGTTAACATTACCTATACTGTGATAAATATGCATGCAGGTAAGGTTATATTTTTCGAAAGTTGCTTCTCTAATTTCATGAAATTTTTTGTTGGCCATTTCTTCGTACGTTGTATATTCAATAGCACTTACTTTTTTACCATTTACCTCATCTGCACGTACTTGTCCTAAAAATATATTATGAGCCCCAATACTTGTTTTCGTTTGATGTTTTGCGATTGAATCTGCTATAAATGCCGAAGAGATAGCCCCGTCTATAAATACACTTTTTTTCTTATTATTTTTCATTCTTATTAACGTTTTCATCCTCCTGAAAATGGAGGTAATAATGCAACTTCTACTTCAGAAACTATAGTTCCCATATCTACCAACTCATTATTCAGAGCAACTTTAAAGTTTTTGCCATTTAGCGTTGGATGTTTTTGGTATACTACCTCTAGCAACTCTATCACCGTGCTTTTCGTAAACACTATCGTTTCTTCCATGCATTGAGTAAGTTCTGCTAATACTCCAAAATATTTAACGGTTATATTCATATACTATCTATTTTATTCTGATATAATTTCTACATTCTTAGGATTAGGAAACTGTGGTATTTGTGTATCTAAATATTCCCAACAGTTTTTATTAACACTATCGTAGGCAGTAATAAGCTCTTTACCATAAGGTGTAATTACTGTTCCACCACCATTTTTTCCTCCAGTACTTTTTATTACTACTAGAGCAGCACCTGCTTTGTTAATGGCATCTAATAATTCCCATGCTTTTTTATAGGACATGGAAAGGGATTTTGCGGCTTTAGATAAAGAACCTGTAGCATCTATAGCTTTTAATAGTTGCACGCGTCCTTCACCTAATAAAACTTTTCCGCCTACCTCTATCCAAATTCTACTTTTTATTTTATAATCCATACCAAAAGAATTTAAACCGGTAAGCAAATAACATCTATTTCCTCCCCTTGGGTAATATTATCTTTAGTTTCTGGCACATACACCAAAGCATTGGCTAGTGCAAAGGTTTGTAACATCGCAGAGCTTTGCCCGTCTAAAATTTCTACAGAAGCATCTTTATAAATGGCTTTTAAAAAATGTGCACGATCTCCTTTTCTACTATAAGCAGATAATGAATTGGCTTTTATTTGAGGAAGG
Source organism: uncultured Maribacter sp. (assembly GCF_947496775.1). Lineage (GTDB taxonomy): Bacteria > Bacteroidota > Bacteroidia > Flavobacteriales > Flavobacteriaceae > Maribacter_B. Next base: position 67,439 of record NZ_CANMDU010000007.1, read on the forward strand.
TCTGTTGCGGTTGCTCCTATAAATTTTTGCAATGCAGGATACACATACATATAAAAACAACTAAGAGCTGCTGCCGGATTTCCTGGTAAAGCAAAAATTCGCGTGTTTTCTTGCTTACCATAAAACAAAGGCTTTCCTGGTTTTTGCTTTACTTTATAAAACAATTGCTCTACTTTTAGCTCCTTAAGAGCTTTACCTACAAAATCATAATCCCCTACAGATATACCGCCCGTTATAATTACTATATCATTTGTACTAATAACCTCTTGCAGCAATTGTAAAGTTGCCTTGTAATTATCTTTTACAGTATTTACGGTATAATCTTTTATATGCAAACTACAAAGTGCAGTCGCCAACATGGCGGAATTGCTTTCATATATTTTTCCATAAGTTAAAGACTCTCCAGGCTTGCACAATTCATTACCAGTAGTAACTATTGCAATACTTGGTTTTTCATAAACGGTTACTTCTGTTATTCCTAAAGAAGCTAAATAACCTATACCAGCAGGATTTAGGGTTGTTCCATTTTCTAAGGCAATATCTCCTTTTTGTACTTGCCCTCCTTTTTTTCTAATATTTATTTCTAGAGAAACTCCATCTTCTATGATAATACTCTGAGCATTAACAACTACTTTTTCTTGCATTACCACTGCATTTGCTGTATCTGGCACCGCTGCACCTGTAAATATGCGTATGGCTTCTCCTGGCTTCAAAACAGGATTATGTCCGTCACCAGCCTGCACTTCTCCTATAAGCTTATAATGTAAATCATCTGTTAAATGTAAAGCATAACCATCCATAGCAGATTGCCTAAAAGGTGGCATATTAATAGGAGAAACAACGGCTTCACTTAACGTATACCCTAAAGCTTCCTCCAATGGCAGCACCACTTCATTGCCACGTACACTATATTTTGCTATTTCCTCTTTTGCCTTCGAAACTGATATCATTAAAAAATACGTTATGTTCTTGCAAATATAACGCATTTTTTAATTGAGAGTTACCTAAAGAGAAGGTAAAATATTATTCTTAAAAATTAATGCAAACAATTGAAAACATGATAATTATCATGTTTTTTCTGCAAAAATTCGAGGATTCTTGTAGTAAATTATTAAAAAACTAATATATGCCCGTAAAAAGTTATTTGGCCTATCCTTTAAAAGGTGCAAAAAAAGCCTTGCACGACGCAATTGCCAAAATCGACTATTGTGAAGTAGTTGCTGCTGAAAACAAAGATTTACTAATTGTAATTACGGACACAAAAACACAATTAGAAGACGAAAACACAAAACAACAAATAGAAACTATAAGTAACTTAAAACTGCTAACCCTAGTTTCTGGCTTTAATACTCCTAAAAACTAACATCATTTATGTATACCTCTATAACTAACAGGCGAAGTTTTATAAAAAAAATGGCCCTAGCATCGGCAATGACCGCGGCAGCAACCATGTTTCCTGGTATTATTTTTGCCGATGAACAAGAAAAAAATATACCTAAAGATGCTGATTTAGATTGGAAGAAAGGACCTTGTAGATTTTGCGGAGTAGGCTGCGGAATATTAGTAGGCGTAGAAAACGGAAAGGCAGTCGCCGTAAAAGGGGACCCATCCTCATCTGTGAACAAGGGATTACTTTGCGTTAAAGGATACCATCAAATAATGTGTATTGCATCTAAAGATCGCTTAACACATGCTTTGGTTAAAAAAAATGGGAGCTATGTAAAGACACCCATAAATGATGCATTGGATTTAGTGGCTAGTAAAATGAAACAAACCATTAAAAATCACGGTAAAGATTCTGTTGCTATGTACACCTCGGGACAGTCTACTATTCCAGAAGGTTATGTAGCTTCTAAATTTATGAAAGGCGCCATTGGCACTAATAACTTAGATTGTAATGCTCGTTTATGTATGGCCAGTGCCGTTGCTGGGTTCCTTACCACCTTTGGAGCTGATGAACCTATGGGTTGTTACGAAGACATAGATTCTGCGGATTATTTTATTACCTGGGGCAATAACATGGCAGAGATGCATCCAGTTTTGTTCTCTAGAATGTTAGAACAAAAAAATAGAAGAGATGCCAAAATAATCGATTTTGCAACAAGAACTACCCGCTCCAGCACGGCATCAAACAAATCTATATTATTTGAACCACAGACAGATTTAGCTGTAGCCAATGCCATTTGTTATGAAATAGTAAATAACGGATGGGTAAACACCTCCTTTGTAGAAGAACATTGTAATTTCAATAAAGGTCTTACTAAAATGGGGTACGGTTTAGAAGACAATTATAAATTTAAAGATAAACCCAGTAAAATATCATTCGAAGAATACAAAGAATTTTTAGAAGATTACACTCCGGAAAAAGTATCTAAATATTCCAAGGTATCTGTTAAAGACATAAAGTACTTAGCAGCAATTTACGGAGATCCAAATAAAAAAGTAGTTTCTTATTGGTGTATGGGTATGAATCAACATACCCGAGGTACTTGGATGAATAATCTAGTATATAATATTCATTTATTAACTGGTAAAATATCGCAACCTGGCAATGGTCCTTTTTCATTAACAGGGCAGCCATCCGCTTGCGGTACTGCTAGAGAGGTTGGTACATTTACACACAAACTCCCTAAAGGGGTTGTAACTAATGAAAAACACCGAAGAAAAGCTGCTAAAATATGGAAAGTACCTTATGAACGTATTCCTTCTAAACCTACCTACCATGCAACAGAAATGTTTAGAGCAGTAGATCGGGGAGATATAAAGTTTATATGGACGCAAGTAACTAACCCACTAGTATCTCTTCCTAAAACAAGCAGGTACAAACCTGGTATGCAAAAAGAATCATGCTTTGTAGTGGTTTCTGATGTTTTTCCAACACCTACTTCCGATGTAGCTGATGTAATTTTACCTGCAACATGGCACATAGAAAAATCCGGATTATACGGTAACTCAGAACGTAGAACCCAACACTGGGATAAAATGGTAGAAGGGCCTGGAGAAACAACGGATGATGCCTGGATGACAATAGAGGTAGCTAAACGCATGGGCTATGGCGATTTATTTCCATATTCCAAAGAAAACCATGTAGAAGAAATTTACAACGAGTACCGCCAGTTCCATGTCGGAAAAAAACATAATATGGCTCCATTAGAAGTCTTAAAATCCCAAGCAGGAGCAATCTGGCCTTATGTGGAAGGTAAATCTACACAATGGAGATTTAATGCAGCGTATGACCCTGCCTGTGATAACGGTAAAGATTTTCATTTTTACGGTAAACCCGATGGTAAGGCTGTAATTTGGCAAAGGCCATATGAACCCGCTGCTGAATCACCAGACGATGAATATCCTTTTTGGTTAAATACCGGTCGTGTTATAGAACATTGGCATACTGGCTCCATGACTCGTAGAATCCCAGTATTACACAAAGCAGTTCCGCACTCCTACGTAGAGCTACATCCCGAAGATGCCAAAAAAATGAAAATTAAAAATGGTGAAAAGGTAAAGGTCGTCTCTAGAAGGGGATCCTGCATATTACCCGCTTCTGTTAACGAAAGAGGATTACCAACCATAGGACAAGTTTTTGTGCCATTTTTTGATGAAAATATGATGATAAACGATGTTACATTAGATGCTTTTTGTCCTATTTCTAAAGAACCGGATTACAAAAAATGTGCGGTCAAAATAATAAAAGCATAGGCCATGAAAAAAAGATTAGGCATCATATTCTTATTTGCTTTGCTCTTTGGTGCTTTTATTACCATATGGAATAAAAGTTACCACCAAGGACTAGAGGAAGCCTATATTCCTATAAAAAAGGACAATATCATTAATGAACTACCATCAGAAAGTAAGGTTTTTACACGTTCTAAACATGCTTTAAATTACGCAGAAATGCCTGTTGATGCAAAATACCAACGTTCCTTAATTACCTATTACAACAATAGAGCATATCCTGGAGCACCACCAAGTATTCCTCATGAAATTCTCCAAGATGGCATTGTAGGTGGCAATAGCTGTTTAAAATGTCATGAAAACGGAGGATTTGTAATAAAGTATAATGCATATACTCCTGTAACGCCTCATCCAGAAATGACAAACTGTAGGCAATGTCATGTAGAATCTAGAACCAAAACTCTTTTTAAAGGAAATAGTTTTTATAAAAAAACACCTCCAAAGGTAGGTATAAACAATGCACTGTTAGGAAGCCCGCCAATGATACCACATGCTTTACAAATGAGAGAAAATTGTTTGTCATGCCATGCAGGGTCTAGCGCGCCAAAAGAAATTAGAGTAAGCCACCCTGAACGTGTAAACTGTAGACAATGCCATGTCCCTAAAGACAAGGAAATTAAAGATTTAGACCTTTTCACCAGAGCTAATTAAGACAATGAATATGTACCGAAATATTAAAAAAATAGGTTTTAGTTTTCTTCTTGCCTTTCTATTCTTATCGTGTAAAAATGAGGATCACGGATACCATTCGGTAATGGATAAGATAGAAGGAGAAGGCAAAAGCTATAAAGGCGTCTCTGTATCATCAGAATCCTATATAGATCATATAAAAACTATGGAAATTACCACTGGCGAACATACCTTTTTAATTCCAGAAAGAAAGAGTAAAATTAAATCATACAAATGCACGGAATGCCATGCCAAACCTTTAAAAGAAACGCAACTTACAGGTTCCGCTAAAAAAGCACATTGGGATATTGGTATTGTTCATGCCGATAAAAATACCATGAACTGTATTAGTTGTCATAATGGAGATGTTATGGATGAACTAAAGTCATTAACCGGAAATCCAATCGATTTTAATAACAGCTATATTTTATGTAGTCAATGCCATACGAAACAATTTAAAGATTGGGAAGGAGGAGCTCATGGTAAACGTATTGGTGGTTGGGCTCCGCCTAGAGCAGCACTCACTTGTGTAAATTGTCATAATCCTCATGACCCACACATAGCCTCTAAATGGCCAGTAAGGTACAATTCTGTAAAAGCTGAAGAAAGAAAATAGTACACCATAGTTTGGTGAAAAAATAAATTAAGGTATGAGTGACACTAAAAAGAAATGGTTTTCTTTAAACCTAAATAATACAAAAAAACGAACTTCATCTTCCTGTGGTTGTGGTAAAACAGAAGGAGGGTGTGGGTCTCACAACACACAAAATCCAATTAAAAAACCGAAAGACGGCTATCAACAAGTTTTTGATGTTAAAATGGATAGAAGATCTGCTTTTAAACAGCTCACCGCAAGTTTAGCTATTGGTGCTGGAGCTGTAAGTACTTCTTGCAGTATGATTGCCGGTGAGGAAACAAAAGAAAAAGCACAAATAGATTGGGAAGAGCAGTTTAAAGGTAATTACAAACTGATGACGGATCAAGAAAAGAACGATACCGTAAACCGTTTAGTTAGATCCTACCAATTAAGAACGGGAAAATCCATAAATATGTCCTCTAAAAACGCCGAAGAAGATGTTCTCTTTGGTTATGCTTTTAATATCTCCAAATGCCAAGGATATATGGATTGTGTTACTGCTTGTGTTGAAGAAAACAACCAAGACCGAAACTCGCAAATGCAATACATCCGTATTCATGAAATGAAAGATGGCCAAGGGTTTAATTTTAACGAAGCCGATGATAACTATTATCACGAAGTACCTGCTGAAGGGCATTTTTATATGGGTACACAATGTTTTCATTGCGATAACCCTCCTTGTGTAGAGGTATGCCCTGTACAAGCAACATGGAGAGAAGAAGATGGCTTAGTTGTTATTGATTATGATTGGTGTGTAGGTTGTAGGTACTGTATGGCTGCTTGCCCTTATGATGGTAGACGTTTTAATTGGAGCACCCCAGAAGTACCAGAAGAAGAGGTAAACAAAAATCAACACTACTTGGGAAATAGAATGCGTAAAAAAGGGGTTATGGAAAAATGTACCTTCTGCGTGCAACGTTCTAGGTCTGGTCAAAACCCAGCTTGTGTTGAAGCATGCCCTACCGGAGCACGTATTTTCGGGAATTTACTAGACCCTGATAGTACAATACGTTGGGTTCTAGAGAACAAAAAAGTATTTAGATTAAAAGAAGATTTAGGTACAGAGCCTAAGTTTTGGTATTTCATGGATTAAGAATAGTGCAAATTAATAAGAAATGAAAACAATGAAGGTTTTTAAGAGTTTAATTGTAGACAGCCTAAATACAATTACCCACGGGACTAAAAAATACCATCTATGGATGGCATTTTTAACCTTTGGTATGCTTGTAGGTATGTACTGTTATTCTATACAATTAGAGGAAGGTTTAAGTGCAACAGGTATGACCGATAGTGTAAGTTGGGGTTTGTATATTTCCAACTTTACGTTTCTAGTAGGTGTAGCCGCAGCTGCTGTAATGCTCGTAATGCCAACCTATGTATTGAAAGATATAGATTTTAAACAAGCTGTTTTAATAGGGGAAGGTTTAGCAGTAGCCGCTCTAATTATGTGTCTAGCATTTGTTATTGCAGATATGGGAGGTCCTTCGGTATTATGGCATATGTTACCTGGGATTGGAGTCTTCAATTTTCCTAACTCCATGCTTACATGGGATGTTATAGCTCTAAACGGTTATTTAATAATAAACATTACCATTCCATTATACATTCTTTTTAGACATTATCAAAATAAAGAAGCTAAGCCTAGAGTTTATCTTCCCGGAGCACTGATTTCCGTTTTTTGGGCTATTGGTATACATTTAGTTACCGCCTTTTTATATCAAGGATTACAAGCAAAACCTTTCTGGAATAATGCCCTACTGGGCCCTAGATTTTTGGCTTCAGCATTCGCAGCAGGCCCGGCTTTAATAATTCTGGTACTTGCCATTATTAGATCACACACAACATTTAAAATACCCGATAAAACCATTAAAAAGATTGCCTTAGTAGTTACCGTTGCTGCTCAAATAAACTTAATCATGTTAATATCTGAACTTTTTAAAGAATTCTATGCCCCTACACATCATAGTGAAAGTGCTTATTATTTATTTTTTGGGCTTCATGGAAAAGATGCTTTAATGCCTTGGATATGGACAGCCATACCTTTAAATATACTAGCCACCATTCTTTTAACTTTTCATAAACTTCGTAACAATCTAAAAGTGCTTTATTTTGCTTGTTTTATCCTATTTATTGCCATTTGGATAGAGAAAGGATTTGGTCTTATAATCCCAGGTTTTATTCCCGGTTCTTATGGTAAGATTGCAGAATATACTCCTACAGGTATAGAAATTGGAGTTACTCTGGGTATTTGGGCTATGGGTGCATTTATATTTACCATCTTAGCAAGAACTGCAATAAATATTGAAACCGGAGTTTTACGTTATAAAAGATAGAATGCGTATTTCATAATTTTACGCAAAAACCTTATTACTCATTAAACTTCAATAAAAAAAGCCCTCTAAAAAAGAGGGCTTTTTTGTTTTAGTGTGGTTAAGCTTTTCTTAGAAAGCGTAGTTAAGACCAAATAACCAATATGACTGTGTTTTATTATCTATGTTAGATAAACTTGCAGTTGTATTTGGATCCAGCTTAAATGCGTTATTTAATGCTTCTTGCTTATTACCTCTTAAACCAAACTCAAAACCTAAACCAATACCTTTCCATAATGTGTAGCCAAAAGAGTTAATCCATGTCCAATTAGACAGGTCTCCGCTCTTATAACTTTGAAAGGTAGAGAAGTTTGTTTTAAAATTTACTGCTCCTAATTGCTTTGTATAGTCCATTACTATTTTAGCTCCTAAAGAAGAATCAAAAACAGCATCGTTCTTAGCAAATACAAAGTTGTAGTTTAAAGGATGAATAACTACTACCATATCTTTTATTGGTGTCCATGTTGCACCAATACCTAAATCTAAATATCCCGGGTCATTAAAATTATTTAAGATAGTAGTTCTATATTCTCCTAAAGCAGAGATAGCAAATTTATCGCTTAATTTACGACCATATAAAGAAGAGATTGTAAACACATCTGTTGCTTCTTTAAAACCATCTTGTTGATTTTCTGGTAAATTTTGATCATCTAACTTTACCCAACCAAGATTAATATTACCATTATTTCTCCAGAAGAATTTTTCACGATCCAAGTTTGCAAAACCATTAACTGTAACTCCTATATTACCAGAAGAATTATCTGGTAAAGCTTGCGAATACCAGTTACTAAATCCTGATAAATTAGCACCAATAGTTCCAAAAGCTCCTTTTTTCCATCCAGGGAAAGCGTCAATTTTTCCTTGTAATGCATCTACTCTACCTTGGATAGCTGCAACGGAGTCCTTTTTTAAAGCTTGTTCTGCTTTTAATTCATCAATTGTTTGCGCATAACTCGCAGACATTGCAAATACCGCTACCAAAGTAAATACTAGTTTTTTCATAATGTAGTGTTTAGTGTTTTTTAATTTAGAAACGCAAAAGTAATAAATGTCACTTATAAAGCGATAAATTATTTCTTTTTGTATAAAGGAACAGAGGAGCAAGCTTCCCCATACATAATACTCTTAGCTACACTTTGCAATCTAATAGTTGCCCATATATAAGCATTTGACGGTACTGGTTTATTACTACATCCTTTGATAATCACCGGCTTACCTTGATAAGCCGTAATATCTAAATTGTCTATGATAGACTTATACACCAAAGCATTTAAATCTTCTAGATTTCCTTGTGCTACCATAGTAACAAAAGGCTCTAATTTCGTTGCAATCAACATATATGCCCATCCCGGAATTATAGCATCTGTACTACAACTGAGGGCTACATAGGAATCTTTATATTGTTCCCAGTTATGTTCTGCAATAGTAGCTCTAAAATTTTTTTCCTTAAGAATAAACCCTTCAAACAACCACTGGCTAATATCCAACACCATTCTCCTTCCCTCTGGATAGTGGTCTTCCAAATTAAAGGTCATTAACTGACTTTCGGCAACTCTATTTATTATTTCTTTCATGATTAGCAGTTATCAGATCAAAGGAATCAGAAATCTGTATTTTTCTAATACTAGATTAAATCGAAAATTCTTAAAACTGATTTCTTAGAGAAGTCCTATTTCTAGCTTCGCCTCTTCACTCATAAGATCTTGCGTCCAAGGTGGATCAAAAGTAATTTCTACAATAGCCGACTTTACCGCATCTATAGATTTTACTTTTTCTTCTATTTCCACTGGTAAAGATTCCGCAACTGGACAGTTGGGAGATGTCAGAGTCATTAAAATTTTAACTTCGTTATCTTCATTTACGAAAACATCGTAAATTAAACCAAGTTCATATATATCTACTGGAATTTCTGGATCATAAATAGTCTTTAACACTCTTACTATTTGTTCTCCTAATTCTTGTGTATCTATTGTAGTTGTTTCTTCGCTCATGTTACTTTTAGTTTAGTTGTGTTTGATATGCTATTGCATATAATTTCAACTGTTTAATCATACTCACTAATCCGTTCGCTCTTGTGGGAGACAAATGTTCTTTCAGCCCAATTTCGTCAATAAAATTGGTATTAGCATCAATAATATTTTGTGGTTTTTGGTTACTAAAAACTCGTATTAAGATAGCAATTATTCCTTTTGTTATTATAGCATCGCTATCCGCAGTAAAAACCAATTTATCTTCCTGTAGTTTGGCATGTACCCAAACTTTACTTTGACATCCTTTTATAATATGATCCTCTGTTTTAAACTCTTCTTCTATTAAAGGTAGAGATTTTCCCAAGTCTATCATATACTCATAGCGCTGCATCCAATCATCGAACATGGAAAACTCGTCTATAATTTCTTCTTGGATTGCTTCAATGGTCATACCTGTTATTTTTTACAAAAGTACGATAGGAATCTTTGGGATTCAAAAGTTTAGGAAAATGATAACGATTACAGCAGCATATTACGTGCTCTTTCTACTCCTGCAACCAAAACATCTACCTCTTCTTTGGTATTATAGAAGCTAAAACTAGCTCTTACCGTACCTGGAATTTTATAAAATTCCATAATTGGCTGTGCACAATGGTGTCCTGTACGCACTGCAATTCCTAATTTATCTAATATAGAACCGATATCATACGGGTGTAAGCTATCTATATTAAAAGAAATTACAGATGTTTTGTTTTTTGATGTTCCGTAAATTTTAAGTCCGTCTATACTTAAAAGCTTTTCCGTAGCATATTCCAACAATTCGTTCTCGTAAGATGCAATAGCATTAAAACCAATTGTATTCATATAGTCTAAAGCGGCTCCAAATGCAATACCGCCACAAATATTTGGTGTACCAGCCTCAAATTTATGTGGCAAATCTGCATAGGTAGTTTTCTCAAATGTTACCTCCGCAATCATTTCTCCTCCTCCTTGGTATGGCGGTAGTTTATTAAGCCATTCTTCTTTACCATATAACATACCTGCTCCAGTAGGGCCACAAACTTTATGCGCGGATACTGTATAAAAATCAACATCTAAAGCTTGCAAATCTGCTTTTATATGGGGTGCTGCTTGTGCGCCATCTATTAATACTGCAGCACCAACTTTATGAGCTTCTTGTATTATTACTTCTACAGGATTAACGGTTCCCAAAGCATTAGAAACATGGTTACAGAAAACTAATTTCGTTTTACTAGATAGCAGCTCTTTGTATACATCCATAACCAACTCCCCTTCTTGATTCATTGGAATAACTTTAAGAATTGCTCCTGTGCGTTCACAAAGCATTTGCCAAGGCACAATATTAGAGTGATGTTCTAAGGCCGAAACAATTATTTCATCTCCAGCAGATAAAAGTGCCGTAAAACCATTGGCAACCATATTAATACTATGTGTAGTTCCTGAAGTAAAAATGACCTCATGCGACTTTGCTATATTAAAATGCTTTTGAATAGTTATACGTGCTTGTTCGTACTTATCCGTAGCCTCTTGCGATAACGCATGTACACCTCTATGAATATTGGCGTTATAATTCTGGTAATAATCTACAATAACATCTATAACCTGTTGTGGTGTTTGGGATGTTGCTGCATTATCAAAATACACCAATGGTTTTCCGTTTACTTCTCTATGAAGTATTGGAAAGTCTTTACGGATTTTAGAAACATCTATCATAATACTTTTGCTAAGTTGCAAAGATACCTACTCCTTAGCAAAAGTAATAACACTTATAGGTCTTATATTAGTTCGTTTAAAACCTAAACCCCATACCTACCTTTAAATATCCTAAATTTTGTTTAATAACGTAATTATTATCTAAATAATTAAAATCATCTTTGGTTCTAACATAATCATATTACGCTTGCAAAAAGAACCTCTTAGTAATATCATAAGAAAGTCCTAAGTTTATATTTACTCCACCTTCAGAATGTGAATTTTCTAACGACTCGTCAGGAAGTAAACCATCATATTTAGTTTCAATAAAAGAGTATCCTAATCCTATACTTGGTCTTAGTTTTCTTATTCCAGGAATAGTAAATTCAGCAAAAATTTTAGGCTGAATTATCCAATTAGTTTCATCAAAATCGTACGTTTTAGGATCTGTATAAGATTTAATATTCTCTATAAAAACACCTGTGTTTATACCTGCACCAATTTTTACAATATTGAAATCTAAAAACCGATATTTTAAGCCTACATCTGCTATACCTGGCGCATCATTGCCTAACTCGTCCCCAACAGATAGTGGGTAATTTGCTTCTACACTCCATTTTTTGTCTTGAGCTACAATAGAAACACTAAAAAAGAATACAGAAATAATTAAAAAGTAAATTTTTTTCATATGAACTAATATTAATGGTTTATAATTAGCTCACGAAACTATAGGTAAATTCCTTCAAAATAAAAACGACACTTTAATAGTGTCGTTAATTATTTTCAGTATTTTAAGATAAAATCTTGTTAATAAAGAATACTTATTTCTTTATAAGTCAAAGCCTAAACTAACTCCTAATTTATTAGCTATCAATTTATTAATTCTTGATTTAAGTTCTGGAATACGTACACTTTCTAATACATTGTTAGCAAAGGCATACATTAACAAAGCTCTAGCTTCTTTTAAAGGAATACCTCTAGATTGTAAGTAGAATAATGCATCTTCATCTAACTGGCCAATGGTACAACCGTGGGAACATTTAACATCATCAGCAAAAATTTCTAACTGTGGTTTTGTATTTATTGTAGCTTTATCGCTTATAAGAATATTGTTGTTTTGCTGAAAAGCATTCGTCTTTTGGGCAATTTTATCTACAATGATTTTACCATTAAATACCCCCGTAGAGCTTTCTCCGTAAATACCCTTATAATCTTGATGACTTTCACAATTAGGCTCTATATGATGCACTAAAGTATGATGGTCTACGTGCTGCTTTTCTCCTAAAATGGTAACCCCTTTCATAATAGAGTCTATATACTCTCCATTCTGATAAAAGTTAAGGTTATTACGCGTTAACTTTCCTCCAAAAGAAAAGGTATGCACTTTTACAACACTTTTACCTTTCTGGTCTATATAGGTGTTATCAATCAAAGATGCTCCGGCATTATCATTCTGCACCTTATATATATCTACTATTGCGTTATCTGCAGCAAAAACCTCCGTTACTTCATTGGTAAGTACATTATTCTCTGTAAGGCTTTGGTGTCTTTCTATAATCTGAACCTCTGCATTCTCCTCTACAATTACTAAATTTCTTGGCTGTAACATTAAAGAAGCCTCATTACCCGTAGCGAAATGCAAAATCTCGATAGGTTTTTTAGGCATTTTATTCTTAGGAATATAAATATATGCCCCTTCTCTGCTAAATGCTGTATTTAAGGTAGTTAAAGATTCGTCTTTAGATGCTACTTTATTAAAATACACATCTATAACAGGCTTATACATTTCTTTGGTTAAAGCCGAACTCATTAAACAAATATCTACACCATCATGTGTGGTTTCTGATAAATAAGAGCTATAAATACCATCTACAAAAACAATTTTATAGGTGTCTATCTCATGTAAAAAGTACTTTTTTACATCTTTATATTCTAATGTACTTTCCGTTTTTGGGAAAATACTAAAGTCTATTTTACGTATACTATTTAATGAGGTATATTTCCATGCCTCTTCTTTTTTGGTAGGAAATCCTTTGGTTTCAAAATTTTTAATGGCTTCTGTACGAATATCATGAACAGAATGTTCTACATCCACATTATTTTCGAATGCCATAAAGGAAGAAACTAGTTTATCTTTTAATTCCATGTTTTTTCAAGTATTAAGTAATTAGTATTAAGTACTGAGACTTATTACTTTGTACTCCTATTAAACTGTAGCTTCATTTTTAAGCCAATCGTATCCTTTTTCTTCTAACTCTAAAGCTAGTTCTTTTCCTCCTGATTTTACAATCTTACCGTTATGTAAAACATGTACAAAATCTGGCACTATATAATCTAACAAACGCTGGTAGTGTGTTATTACTAAAACAGCATTATCCTTACTTTTTAGTTTATTAACTCCATTAGCTACAATGCGTAAAGCATCTATATCTAAACCAGAATCTGTTTCATCTAAAATAGCTAGTTTAGGTTCTAGCATAGCCATTTGAAAAATCTCATTACGTTTTTTTTCTCCTCCAGAAAAACCTTCATTTAGAGATCTAGATAAAAATTTACGGTCTATCTCTAACAACTCTGACTTATCTCTTATAAGCTTTAACATGTCTTTGGCCGGCATTTCTTCTAATCCTTTTGCCTTTCTAGACTCATTAATTGCTGTTTTCATAAAATTAGTTACAGAAACTCCAGGAATCTCTACAGGGTATTGAAAAGATAAGAATACGCCTTTATGCGCTCTTTCTTCCGGAGAAATATCCTCTAAATTCTCCCCTTCTAATTCTACAGAACCATCTGTAACTTCAAAATTTTCTTTACCAGCTATAACAGAAGCCAAAGTACTTTTACCAGAACCATTAGGGCCCATAATAGCATGTACTTCCCCTGCTTTCATCTCCAAATTAATTCCTTTTAAGATTTCCTTGTCCTCTACTTGCGCATGTAGATTATTAATTTTTAACATTGTCTTCTACTTTAAATATTCTGGTGCCTTAGGCATTTTATTAAAATCTTCTTTTTGATGTTGTATGTAAACCTTTGCATTTTTTTCTTTTGCAAACGCTTCAAAAGCTTCCATACTTGCAAGCGTTTGATCTACATCAAAATTAAAACTCGGTACTCTTTTATGTCTTCTGTTTTCGTATAAATGATATAAATCTCCAGATAACAATACGGGACCATGTTCTGCTAAATCTACAAATAAAGTTTGGTGTCCGGGTGTATGTCCTGGCATAGATTTAATAACTACACTACCATCTCCGAAAACATCAAAATCGCCGTGTAATTTTTTAACCTTATTTAAGTCTTTTATTGCTTTATAATTATCCGTTTTCTTAGATTCTTCACTTGTAATAAAATTAAACTCTTCTTCTTGAACCAACCAAGTAGATTCTTTAAATACATTAGCATGACCACTATGATCAAAATGTGTATGCGATAACGCAATGTATTTAAAATCTTTTGGGGCTAACCCAATACTACTTAACTGGTGAGTTACAGAATCTTTCCTAGATACTGTAAAGTTTCCATCTGGAGAAGTAAATGGTTGTGATAACCCCACTAAACCCTCTGGAAGACCAGCGTCCCAAATTAAATTTCCTTTGGGGTGTTGAATTACATAAAAAGCATCAGCAAATTCTTTGGATTGTCCGTGGTAGGTTGTGTCTTGCGAAAACAATTCTAAATTATTTACCAAAACAGTTCCTCCGCTAAAAGTATATAATTTTACCTCTGGCTTTTTACGCTCTTTAGAAACTACTTCTTTATCTTTTTTAGGAACTTCTTTACAAGCAACTAAAAGCAAAATAGTACATACAATTGTTAGTATCTTTTTCATTTTCAAATTACTTTGTAATTATCCTACGGAGCCTTCTAAACTAATTTCTAATAATTTTTGCGCTTCCACAGCAAATTCCATCGGTAATTTATTTAAAACTTCTTTACTAAAACCATTTACAATAAGTGCAATAGCCTTCTCTGTATCAATTCCTCTTTGGTTACAATAGAAAATTTGGTCTTCTCCAATTTTACTGGTAGTTGCCTCATGTTCTATCATAGCAGATTTATTTTTAGCTTCGATATATGGAAAAGTATGTGCGCCACACTCATTACCCATTAATAAAGAATCGCACTGCGAAAAATTTCTAGCATTTTCTGCTCTAGAACCTACTTGTACTAAACCACGATAGCTGTTCTGGGATTTCCCTGCAGAGATACCTTTAGATATTATTGTACTCTTAGTATTTTTCCCAAGGTGAATCATTTTTGTACCTGTATCTGCTTGCTGGTAATTATTTGTTACAGCAATAGAATAAAACTCTCCAATAGAGTTATCTCCTTTTAAAATACAAGAAGGGTATTTCCAAGTTACAGCAGAACCTGTTTCCACTTGTGTCCAAGAAATTTTTGCATTTTTCTCACATATACCTCTTTTGGTAACAAAGTTATAAACTCCACCTTTACCTTCAGAATTACCAGGAAACCAATTTTGTACCGTTGAGTATTTTATCTCTGCATCATCTAAAGCTATAAGCTCTACAACAGCTGCGTGTAATTGGTTTTCATCTCTAGAAGGCGCTGTACAGCCTTCTAAGTAGCTTACATAACTACTTTCATCTGCAATTACTAAAGTTCTTTCGAACTGTCCTGTTCCTCCTTCATTAATTCTAAAATAAGTAGATAATTCCATTGGACATTTTACTCCTTTTGGAATATAACAGAAAGAACCATCTGTAAACACAGCAGAATTTAATGCTGCATAAAAATTATCTGTAGTTGGAATAACAGACCCCATATATTTTTTGACTAACTCAGGGTGTTCCTGAATAGCTTCAGAAATAGGCATAAATATTATCCCTTTTTCTGCTAATGTTTTTTTAAATGTTGTTGCTACAGAAACAGAATCTACAACAATATCTACGGCAACATTTTGCAACCTTTTTTGTTCATCTATTGAGATCCCTAATTTTTTATACATCTCTAACAAATCTGGATCAACATCCTCTAAAGATTTATTTGGATCAGCTTTTTTAGGTGCAGAATAATAACTAATAGCCTGGAAATCGGGTTTCTCATAGGTAACATTTGCCCATTCTGGTTCTTCCATCTTTTCCCATACACGAAAAGCGTCTAAACGCCAATCTGTCATCCATTGCGGTTCGTTTTTCTTTTTAGAAATAGCACGAACAATGCCCTCGTTTAATCCTTTTGGAAAAGTATCCGATTCTATATTTGTATAGAAACCATACTCATATTCCTTGGTTTCTAGTTCTTTCTTTAATTCCTCTTCTGTATATGCCATAAGCCTTATCTAATCCCCCAAAGGAGGAATTAATCAACTTCGTTTATTAAATTATTATAATGAAAAACTTTCTCCACAACCACATGTTCTTTGAGCGTTGGGATTGTTAAACACAAATCCCTTACCGTTAAGTCCGCCAGAATATTCTAATGTGGTACCTACTAAATATAAAAAACTCTTTTTATCTACAACAATACGTACTTCATTGTCTTCAAAAACTTTATCCGCTTCTCCTATATTTTTATCAAAATCTAACTCGTAAGATAATCCGCTACAACCGCCACTCTTAACACCAACACGTACGTAATCCGTTGTAGCATTAAAACCTCCTTCGGTCATTAAACCGATAACTCTTTTCTTTGCTTCTTCCGATACTTGAATCATAGCTAACTGGATTTATTCTAAATAGTTTACAAATATATGTTATAAGTAGCGTTTTAACCTAAAAACTTACATTAATAAAACATATCTCTACATAAGTTTTCTTTATCTAACGCATGAAAAGAAAGGTCTTTCCTTATTTAATTTTAATAATTACAACATCGGTTTTTCCATTACTCTGAGAAGTTAAAAAATCTGAACTTAAAGTTTCTCCTACTAAAACAATGCTCTTATCGGTGTTTTCTACTACATCAAAACCAAAATCAATATTTACACCTCCAAAGGAATTTTGCCAGGTTAATTTTCCTTGCGCATCTGTTTTTATAAGCCAAATATCATTTTGGCCTGCGTTTAGACTTGCATCAGGATTTGCACTTTTGGTGTTTCCGACAATGATAAATCCGCCATTACTGTCTGTAGTAACACCTCGCGCGGCATCAAAACTAGCTCCTCCAAATGTTTTTTCCCAGATTAACTCTCCCGTATCACTAACTTTTATCAACCAAACATCTGACTCTCCACTATTTATAGACACATCTCCATCGGTACTAAACGTATTCCCTGTAATTACATAGGCATTATCCGTCGTTTTTGCAATATCATATGCTATTTCTATTCCCGACCCTCCGAAAGAATTTTGCCAAAGAAGTTCTCCAGAACTATTAATTTTTAATACCCAAAAATCATAACCGCCATTGGAGTTAGTTATATCGAAATCTGTACTCTCCGAAAAACCAGCCATTACAAAACCTCCGTCATTAGACTGTACTACAGCATGGGCTCTGTCATTATTGGTTCCTCCAAAGTACCTTCGCCATTCTATATTTCCTAAAGCATCGATTTTTGTTCCCCAAAACTCCCCAACACCATGCCTTGTTAAAGAATTACTCTTATCCGTGTACCCGTCTGACCTAGCTAATGTTATATCTAAAAAACCTACAAAAAAGAAGCCCCCGTCTTGGGTTTCTAATATATCATAAGAATGGTCGTGTCCAGAAAAACCATAACTTTTTTCCCATTCCAAAGTACCATTAGCATCTATCTTAACAATCCAATTATCATGAAAACCTTCATTATTACTACCATCGCCATCATTGCTCATTGCGTAGCCGGTTAATACAAACCCACCATCTTTGGTCTGTTTTACACTCTGTCCCTTATCATCTTTACTGCCACCATAGGTTTTACTCCATTGTTTATTCCCCAGCTCATCTAACTTTAAAAGCCAATAATCATTTACTTCCAAGGTTTTCCCTTCTAAATCGCCATCTATACTATTAGAAAAACCAAGGACAGCATACCCTCCATCAAAAGTTTTTATAATAGATTGTGCAGTTTCTTCTCCTGAACCTCCATAATTTTTAACCCAGTCTACTTCTCCTGAAAATTTTACATTATTTTCTTTCGGCTCATTTTCCCAATCTCCAGAGCAAGAAAACAAAACAAATATCATAGAAAGTAGAGTGATATACTTTTTCATTAATCCGATTTTTTAACTACAAATAATCCACTATTAATATCGCCGATAACTATCTTCCCGCTATTGAAATATGGGTACACACTCCAAACACCATTAAAATCTGCATTGTTATGAGCTGGATAGGTATCAAAAAAACCCACCTCCTTAATTGCTTTAGTATTAATTCCTGAAATATCTAAAACTCTAATTCCTGCAGTGTAATTGGCTAGAAAGAACAAATCTCCTTTTACATATCCATTATGATCAATGGCACTGCTTTCTCCTAAATAGGTATGAAACAATACAGGATTATCTAAATCCGTAAAATCGAATACTAAAGTTCTAGATTTAAATCCAAGCTTAGTTTCATCTAATTCATCACCTAATAAAAAATATTTTTGATTTTCTGTAAACCAACCTTGATGCGTATATTCAATATTAGGATAAAGAACTGTTGAAATTTCCACAGGATTTAATTTATCGGTAACATCCGCTACAACCACTTGATTTTCATTAGCTCCTATAAAAATTTCTTTACCTGTATAATCTGTATCTGGCCCCATATAAGTTACTACCTGTGCATCGTGTGTATACCCACTAGCAGCATAACCACCTGTAGCAATTGGGTTCATTGGGTCTTGTATATTAATAAAATGAGCTCCCCCTAGAAAAGCATCATCACGTTGTGTTCCTACAACATAAGCATAGCCAACATCTTCATTAATTACAATATTATGAGCATTACCAAAACCTTTATAATGTACATCCGCCTCGAAAGTCTCTGGAGCATTTGTTACTGATCTTAATTTCGTTAAATCAAATATTTGCATACCATGATTCTCAGCTTCGGATACTACAAAAGTATAATTTTTATACACTTTAACATCTCTCCACGTACTAGCTGTAGTTGCAGTAGGTAACTTGCCTATATATTGCGCATTTTCGGTATCTGTAATATCTACAAAAACAACTCCGTTATCTACACCAAAAATAGCGTATTCCTTTGCTGTTTCTGGATCTGTCCAGCCCCATATATCATTTCCTTTTGTTGCATTAAAATCGGATAGGGGCAAACGCGCTAACAAATCGTATCCATTACAAGGGTAAATACCAGCCA
Organism: uncultured Maribacter sp.; assembly: GCF_947496775.1. Lineage (GTDB taxonomy): Bacteria > Bacteroidota > Bacteroidia > Flavobacteriales > Flavobacteriaceae > Maribacter_B. Next base: position 86,785 of record NZ_CANMDU010000007.1, read on the forward strand.
TTCCATTTACACAGGGCTTGGATTCTGTTTCTAATCCCAGGTTTTCCTCATCCTTAGATGAATCTTTCTTGGAACAAGACCATATAAAAAATATTAATCCAAAAATTAAAATAGTCCTTTTCATAATTTGGAAATTTAATTCTTTTACAAGTTAAAGATATTTATAATAATAGGATTAGTATTTTTGCCAGATGTTAGAAGATAAGAATCAAGAAAAAACATCTTTGGAAAGTTTAGGTGAATTTGGATTAATAGACCATTTAACCAAGCATTTTAAAATTACACATACCTCAACAATAAAAGGTATTGGAGATGATGCTGCTATATTAGATTTTAAAGACAAAAAAGTTGTTGTATCTACAGATTTGCTTGTAGAAAATGTTCATTTTGACCTTAGTTATATGCCTTTAAAACACTTAGGCTATAAAGCAGTAATGGTAAACTTATCTGATATTTATGCCATGAATGCAAAGGCTACTCAAATTACAGTTTCTATTGCTGTATCTAACCGGTTTCCACTAGAAGCTTTAGAAGAATTATATGCAGGAATTACAACTGCTACAGAAAAATATAAGATAGACTTAATAGGCGGAGACACTACTTCCTCTACAAAAGGTATGCTAATTAGTATTACCGCAATTGGAGAAGCAAATGAGGAAGATATTACGTACCGTACAGGAGCTAAACCAAACGATTTATTAGTGGTCTCTGGAGATCTAGGTGGCGCTTATATGGGATTACAAATTTTAGAGAGAGAGAAAGAAGTTTTTAAAGTAAACCCAAACAACCAACCAGATTTGGAGCCATACTCCTATATTGTAGAAAGGCAATTAAAACCTGAAGCTCGTAAGGACATTCCTGAATTACTTAAAGAATTAGGTGTTAAACCAACTTCAATGATAGATATTAGCGACGGTCTTTCGTCTGAAATTTTACATTTATGCAAAAGTAGTAAGGTAGGAGTAAATTTATATGAAGATAAAATTCCTTTGGATCCAACTGTAATTTCTACATGTGAAGAGTTTAATTTAGATAGTACAACGGTAGCATTAAGTGGCGGTGAGGACTATGAATTACTCTTTACAATAGACCAAAAAGAATTCCCAAAAATTAAGGGCAATCCTAACTTTTCTGTTGTGGGGCATACGACAGAAGAGAATGAAGGTGCTTTCTTAATCTCCAGGAATAATTCTAAAATTCCGTTAACCGCTCAGGGCTGGAATTCGCTCGCCAAAGCATAGGTTAAGCTACTTGCTGTGCAGCAGCTCTGTGTCTTTTCTGATAAATAACTTCTAATGTGTTATTTATATCCTGTAATTCTGGTGTTAATGCAGATAAATTTCCGCTAACATCTGTTGTAACCTCTCTACCGCAATGAATGCATTTGTATTCTTTAATGTGTGAAGTAACTTTTTTAGACACGGAATAGTGGTGTCCAAAAATATTGCATATAACTTTTTTCATAATGTAGGTTTTTTTTAGGCGTACTTATGCGATTTGGGGACCTATAAATACAAGTTTTTTAATTTGGTTTTGGTACAAAAAAATGTCAATTAAAACATTGTGAAGAGATAACGGCGTATGTCTTCTTTTTATTGGCAAAAACAAATAAAATTCTCATTTTTTCGATGAATAACCAATAATTCGATAAAGTGTATTTTTATATCGATAAAAAACATAAAATATAAGTCGTTAAAAAACAAATAGATAAGATGAAATTCATATTCGAAATCATATAATAGGTTTTTGCATAAAAAATTTGAAGCCTATTTTATTATCTTACCATAGAATAAATAAAACATGAATAGACCCAAAGATGTATTAATCACCGCTTTTGCTTTGTTTTCTCTTTTCTTTGGCGCAGGGAATTTAATATTACCTCCTTTATTAGGTTTTAAATCTGGTAACCTCTGGAGCTTAGTCACTTTAGGGTTTTGTATTTCTGCAGTTGTAATTCCGATATTAGGAATACTGGCACACGCAAAATTACAAGGCACTATTTTCGATTTTGGAAAAAAGGTGTCTCCTACATTTAGCCTAGCCTATTCCTTTATTATATACGCAATATCTATAAGCTTACCCTCTCCCAGAACTGCATCTGTTACCCATGAAATGGCAATAGCTCCTTTTTTTAAAACATCACCGATACTAACCAGTATTATCTATTTTACATTGGTTTTTCTTTTTGTAGTAAATCGCTCTAAAATTTTAAATATAATTGGTAAGATTTTAACCCCTGCGATTATTATTATTCTAATACTAATTATTGGTATACTTACTTTTTCTCTTGATTTCTCATTTGGCAACACCCTATTTATAAATCCGTTTACGGATGGTGTTTTAGAAGGCTACCAGACTTTTGATGCTATTGGAGCTGTAGTTGTAGGTGGCGTAATTATAGTATCTATCCAGATAAAAAACAAAGAAGCTACCTATGAAGCTAAAAAAAGTTTAATACAAAAGGCGGGCTCTATAGCAGGTTTTGCTTTATTTTTAATATATACGGGATTAGTATTATCTGGCTCTTTAGTACATAATACGTTCGATATGGAAATAACTAGAACCTCTCTTTTAACAGGAATAGCCACATTAAGCCTTGGTTCCGTTGGAAATTTATTTCTAAGTACACTAGTTAGTCTGGCCTGTTTCACAACCGCAGTAGGAATTGTCACAGGTACTGCTGACTTTATAAAATCTAGATGTAATAATTCTAAACAAGCTTATGTAATAACAGCAACGGTAGGGTGCTTATTAGGAATAGTAATGGGGCAATTTAATGTAGAATACATTATAGCTGTGGCATTACCTGCTCTTATGTTTATTTACCCTATTACCATTGTTTTAATTTTACTAAATAATCTTCCCGAAAAGTACGCTTCTGGCATTGTATTTAAAGTGGTAGTTCTAACAACTATTCTTTTTAGTATTCCTGATTTTATGAGGAGTATTCCGGTTTTAAATCCTAATAAGGATTTATTTTCTTGGATACCGTTACAAGAATATAGTATGGGCTGGGTTTTACCTGCTTTGCTATGTTTTATAACTACAAACTTAATTAAAAGAGGGGCCCAAGAATAGATTCTTATTTGCCGTAATTTTAACGATGCATTAAATCCTCTATCTCTTCTACTTCAATAGGAATGTTCGCCATAAGATTAAATGGAGCTCCTTTTTCTTGAATAACCACATCGTCCTCAATACGAATTCCCATATTTTCCTCTGGTATATAAATTCCTGGCTCTACAGTGAAAACCATATTAGCTTTCATAGGAGTTTTTAAAGATCCATAATCATGGGTGTTTAAACCAATATGATGACTGGTTCCATGCATAAAATACTTTTTATATGCCGGCCATTTTTTATCTTCTTTTTGAATATCTGCTTTATCTAACAAGCCTAAACCTAATAATTCCGAGGTCATAATTTCTCCACATTCTTTATGATATTCAGCCCAAATAGTACCTGGAACCAACATAGAGGTAGCTTCTTTTTTAACTCTTAAAACTGCTTCATAGACCGCTTTTTGTCTTGAGGTGAATTTTCCATTTACAGGAATAGTTCTAGTTAAATCGGAAGAATAATTAGCATATTCCGCAGCAACATCCATAAGGATTAAATCGCCATCTTGGCATTGTTGATTGTTCTCAATATAGTGTAGTACATTTGCATTGTTTCCAGAAGCTATTATTGGTGTATAAGCAAACCCTTTAGATCGGTTCCGTATAAACTCATGAAGTAATTCTGCCTCTATCTCATACTCCCAAACTCCAGGTTTTACAAAACCCAACAAACGACGGAATCCCTTTTCGGTTATATTACAAGCTGTTTGCATTAGAGTAATTTCTTCGGGCTCCTTTACCCCTCTAATTTCTTGTAAAATAGGATTACTTTTTGCGTATTGGTGGGCAGGAAATTGCTCTTTACATTTTTTTATAAATCTATCCTCTCTTGTTTGCGTTTCAACAGCTTGGCGATAATGCTCATTGGTATTAAAATAAATAATATCTGCCTCAGTCATTAAATCAAAAAAAACTTTATCAAAATCAGAAAGCCAATAAATAGATTCTATACCTGATACTTCTGTTGCTTTTTCTTTAGTCAATTTTTCCCCTTCCCAAACTGCAATATGAGCATTGGTCTCACGAACAAATAAAACCTCCCTGTATGCTTTATTTAATGCATCCGGAAATAAAACCAATATAGTCTCTTCCTGGTCTGCTCCTGATAAATAAAAAATATCTCTATGTTGCTCAAAAGGTAATGTACTATCTGCACTTATAGGATAAACATCATTAGAGTTAAAAACAGCAATACTTTTTGGCTTCATTTGTGCCATAAATTTTGCTCTATTTTTTATAAAAAGGCTTGCACTTATTTGTTGGTACTTCATACTATTCTATTTGATGTAAATTTAAGAATTCCTAAGTACACCCTTTAGAATTTTTTTATTGTTAAAATCCAAAAACCTTTACAAATCTTCATTTTCATTATGTAAACGCATATGAAATATAGAAAATAACAATATAGGTTTTCTAAGTGTTGCAGAAAATAACCTAGAAATGTTATTTATTCTTCCATCTTATCCTATAAAAAGTAATGAAAAATGCCTGTTACAACATACTTTAAAAAATGGCTGTTAATAAACAAAACGTACAAACTATGGATTTAAAATAATAAAGTGTTCGGATTTAGATGCAACTGTAAAACCCTATCCTATTTTACATATGGAACTATAAAATTCAGGGCTTTTAACTCCTTTTTGTTTAATTTAATTATATCTACATTTAAAGCTATTGGAATCAAAGGTTCATCTAAAGAATCTCGTTTTACATCTACTATTGCATCCACCACATTCATCCCTTTAATTACTTTACCAAAAACAGTATAATCGCCATCTAATCTATGTAACCCTTTTTTATTTTGTACTATATAAAATTGGCAGCGTGCAGAAAGCTTATCGGGATTACCATCTCTACCAGCGCCTAATGCACCATATTCGTGTAAAAGATTGTCATTAAATTCTGGTTCTAGTAAATATTCCGAATCCGTAAATCCCTCTGGAGTATCCGGACAACCACCTTGCGCTACAAAATTTGGAATAACACGATTAAATCTCAATGAATCCCAATAGCCTTTCTTGGCTAATTCTATAAAACTAGCTTTATGTTTTGGTGTTTCATTATACAACCATAAAAAAATTTCTCCTTTTGGAGTACTTATTCTTCCAATTTCATATACAGAGTCATCTTTAGTAAAGGAGACAAATGCTACTCCCAAAATAAGTACAAGTAAAAGTGCCCATTTCTTCATATTCTTTACATTTAAATAGTTAAGCTTAAAAATAGTACAAATTTTAGTAAACAACCTCGGGGCAAGCCCACGAGGCATTAGAAGGAAAATTAGCATTGATTTCGACGCAAGCGTCGGAGCATTTAAATCTCGATTATCGAGTAAAGAATATTTTAAAATATGAAGTAACTATTTGTTGAACAAAAAAAGGGCTTAAAAAATAAGCCCCCTTAATTATAGTTAATAGTTGGTTATTCTATTTAGACATCATGTTTTTAACAACTCCAATAATTGCCATGATTATACCACCGCCTACACCACCACCAGCTACACTACCCAAAATACTAGATAAATCCATTCCTCCAGCAGCAGCATCAACGGCAGCGGATGCATCCATACCAGAAGCTGCTCCTGCTCCCAATCCTAACATTCCCAATACTTGCCCACCAATACCACCTCCTAAAAGACCAGCAATAGTGTTTCCTAGAGTTCCTAATGATAAATTCTTTAATAATTTTCCTGCTACGTTGCCACCAACAGCTCCTGTAACTAATTGAATAATTAACGGTAAATACTCTTCCATTTTTATATGTTTTAGTTGATTATTTATCAATAAATTAACAACAAAATTATGAAATTAGCAATTTTATAGCTCATTAAATACTGATTAACAGCATTGTACCTCTTTTATGAGTTCATAAAAAAATTTTTAACCCGTAAAAGTTATTCCTAACTTCCCGTTTCAAATTCTTATTCAAATAAAATTATGAATAAACTAATATGTATTTTTAGTCTTATTTTTTCTGTTTTTACTTTTGGTCAAAAAAACACAACCACTTCTGAAGAAGTAAAACAAAGTCTTATACTTAAAAATAATCTAGAAAAAACCTCTCTCGTAAAGAATATTCCATTGAAAAATATAGGCCCTTCGGTTATGAGCGGTCGTGTAGTAGATGTAGATGTAAATACGGAAAATCCTTCAGAATTTTATGTTGCTTATGCCTCAGGCGGTCTTTGGTATACGATTAATAATGGTGCCTCTTTTACTCCAATAATGGATAATTCCAATACGCAAAACATTGGAGATATTGCAGTGGATTGGAAAACAGGTGTTATTTGGGTTGGTACTGGTGAAAATAATTCTTCGCGTTCTTCTTATGCTGGCATCGGTATTCTAAAATCTTTGGATAAAGGAAAAACATGGGCTAATATGGGTCTAAATGACACACACCATATTGGTAAAATAGTCCTTAATCCCAACAACCCTAATGAAGTTATTATAGGTGCTACAGGGCATTTGTATACTCCAAATGAGGAAAGAGGTATATACAAAACTATAGACGGTGGGAAAACATGGAAAAAAACCTTATTTATTAATGAAAATACTGGAATTATAGATGTGGCTCATGCTCCCAAAAATTTCAATATTATATATGCTTCTGCATGGCAAAAAGATAGAAAAGCATGGAATTTTAAGGGCAATGGTAATGGCTCTGGAATATATAAAAGTTCGGATGCAGGGGAAACTTGGCAAAAAATAACTACTCCTCAAAGTGGTTTCCCTACTGGAGAAGGTGTCGGCAGAATAGGTTTAGCCGCCTTTAATGAAAATACAATCTATGCAGTACACGACAATCAATTTAGAAGAGACTCCTCAAAAAAAGAATCCAAAGAAAAAAAAGGGATACAAAAGGACGATTTTAAAAGCATGACTATCGCAGACTTCCTAAAAATAGACGACAAAAAGCTAAATGCCTTTCTTAAAACTAATAATTTTCAAGAAAAATACCGCGCAGAAAATGTAAAACAATTGGTACGTAGTGGTGTTGCCAAACCAGCAGATGTTGCAAAATACTTAGAAACTGCAAATTCTCTATTATTTGATACTCCCGTAATAGGAGCTGAAGTTTATTTGAGTACCGACGGAGGAAAAACATGGAAAAAAAGAAACAAAGATTTCATTGATGATTTATACTACAGTTACGGTTATTATTTTGGTGAAATTAGAATAGACCCTAATAATCAGAACAAAATATACCTTACTGGTGTTCCTTTAATTGCTTCAGAAAATGGTGGAGAAACTTATTTTGCAATAAATGGCAAAAATATGCACGCCGACCACCAAGCGCTATGGATTAACCCTAATAAATCAGGGCACATATTAAATGGTAACGATGGTGGACTTAACCTGACCTATGATGACGGAAAGAACTGGACTAAGTTAAACACTGTTAGTGTTGGTCAATTTTATTCTATAAATGTAGATAATCAAGAGCCCTACCATGTATACGGAGGCTTACAAGATAATGGTGTTTGGACAGGGCCGCATAATGCTCCTATGGACACAAGGTGGCATCAAACTGGAGAATATCCTTGGAAATCTATTATGGGTGGAGATGGGATGCAAGTACAAATAGATAATAGAAATTGTAATATAGTATATACAGGATATCAATTTGGAAATTATTACAGAATAGATAGGAATGCTAAAAAGAAAACATATATTCAACCAAAACACGAATTAGGAGAAACACCATATCGTTTTAATTGGCAAACCCCAATTTTACTTTCACCCCATAATCAAGATATTATATATTTAGGAAGCAATAAGCTACATCGTTCTTTAAACAAAGGGGATAATTGGGAAACTATCTCAAAAGATTTAACAAAAGGTGGAAAGAAAGGAAATGTCGCTTACGGTACACTTACCACCATTTCTGAATCGCCGTTTAAATTTGGCCTACTGTATACTGGTAGTGATGATGGCTTTATTCAGTATACCAATGACGGAGGCGGAAGCTGGTCTAATATCTCTAGTACTTTACCACAAAACCTATGGGTAAGTAGAATAGCCGCTTCTAAACATAAAAAAGAACGTGTTTACGTAACTTTAAATGGGTATAGGAACGACGATTTTACTCCTTACGTTTATTTAAGTGATGATTATGGTGTTACATGGAAAAACATTGCCAAGGATCTCCCTCTTGGAGCGGTAAACATTATTTTAGAAGATACTGAAAATGAAAATTTATTGTTTTTAGGTACCGATAATGGTTTATATGTTTCTTTAAACAAAGGAGCTTCCTGGCAAATTATGCAAAATGGAATGCCGAATGTTGCTGTACATGATTTAGTAATACAACCCGAAGCCAAACATTTATTAATTGGCACACATGGTAGAAGTATCTATAAAACAGATATTGCCCAATTACAATTATATTCAGATACCATAAAAAGAGAAGCCTTAACTATATTCCAAATAGACACTATTAAACACTCAAAAAACTGGGGCAATTCATGGAGTTTATGGGGGGAAGCAACAACTCCAGGAATGGATATAACTTTTTACTCCTCTAAAAAAGAAACTTACAATACTAAAGTGTTATCTGCAGATGATGTAGTCGTAAACGAAACAGAAATCAATGCAGATATTGGATACAATATTCTTTCTTTTGACCTAACTTTCTCTAAAGCCGGTAAATCTAAATACCTGAAAAAAAACAAAAAAGAGCTTAAAAAAGCTAAGAATGGCAAAACATATTTACCTAAAGGAAAATATAAACTTATACTGGAAAGTAAAAAAGAAAAACAAGAAGTTATTTTTGAAATAGAATAAGTGTAATAAAAAATGAAAATTGTAAAAACAACAGAGTTACCAGAGTTAGGTGTTTCTCACAACCCGGATATTAAGAAAAAAGTTTTTATAGAAAAAAATGAAATTCCAAAACTTATGATGTTCGGCTCTGCTATTTTTAAACCTGGCCAAAATGTAGAAACGCATAAACACGACACTATGTTCGAGGTTTTTCATATTACCTCTGGAAAAGCTGAATTTACTGTTAACAATAAGCGCTTTGTACTACTAGCTGGGGATTGTATTACCATTGAACCTGGAGAATTACATTCCCAAAGTAACCCTTTTGACCAAGACGTACATTGGACGTATTTTGGAATAGCAACAGATTAAATCTATTTGATTATAAAATATTACCTTTCTAAAAAAAATTCATGAATTCTATTAAAAATCTATTTCTACTTTTCGTGTTATTTTGTTTCTCGAATGTTTCTTGCCAAAGCAATGATAAACCCATTATAAATACCTTAATTATTGATGGTCAAAATAATCATGATCAATGGCCCAAAATAAGCTACATGTTAAAGGAGTATATGGAAACAACAACATTGTTTTCTGTAGATTTAAATAGGACAGCATATACTTGGAAAGGAGAAAAGCACATTCCACAATTTATAATTGATAGTCTAACCAAAACGGAGGCTTTAGAAAAACCAAAAATGGATCCAAATTTTGCCCCTGATTTTTCTAAATACGATTTGGTTGTTTGTAATTTTGGTTGGAATGCTGCTTCCCTACCAGAAAAAACAAAAAAATCTTTCGAAGAATTCATTAAAAATGGTGGTGGCTTAGTGGTTTTTCATGCTGCGGACAACTCTTTCCCCGAATGGTTGGCTTATAACCAAATGATTGGTTTAGGAGGTTGGGGCAACCGAACAGAAAAAGATGGGCCATATGTGTATTATAATGATGAAGGAAAATTAATTAGAGACTCTACTCCTGGTAAAGGAGGTGCTCATGGACCTAAAAGCCCGTACCAAGTACAAATAAGAGATACGAATCACCCCATAACAAAAGGATTACCTACAAAGTGGATGCACACAGAAGATGAATTGTATAATAGCCTTAGAGGCCCTGCAGAAAATATGACTATTTTGGCAACAGCATATTCCGATAAAGAAAATAAAGGAACAGGGCGTCATGAACCTGCACTTATGGTACTTAATTACGGTAAAGGACGTATTTTTCATAGTATTATGGGCCATGCCGATTATTCTATAGAATGTGTTGGATTTATGACCACATTTTTAAGAGGAGCGGAATGGGCTGCTACTGGAGAAGTTACGCAAGAAATTCCAGAAGATTTCCCATCTGAGACTAAGACAAGTAGTAGGCCATTTAGTAAATTATAAGTAATGGAACTTAGCCTAAGTATTCCTGCACTACTATTCCCCGCTATATCTTTAACGATGTTGGCGTACAATGCAAGATATCTAGCAATAGCGGCTTTAATAAGGCAATTACATCAAAAACTTAAGGAAACAGAATCTTCTGCTTTAGAGTTACAAGTAAAACAATTAAGAAAACGTTTATCTATTATAAAAAGCATGCAGGCAATTGCTATAATAAGTTTCTTGCTGGCGGTTATAACTATGTTCCTAATATATATTGAAAGTACTATGGTTGCTAATATTGTTTTTGGAATTAGTTTATTAGCTTTAATGATTTCTTTAACTCTAAGTTTAATAGAAGTACAACTTTCTACTAAAGCACTTTCTATTCAACTAGAAGATATTAGCAAATAACTCTTTTTCACTACAAAAAATAAAAACCAACCCAATAGTTGGTTTTTATTCTTACTATACCGATCATTTATAATAATCTTATAGATATTCTTTTATAAAGAGTCGATAATCGGTAAAAATATCCAAAACAAAACAACTCTTTTCTTATTAAACAAACCATTCAGTTGGTAATTCTTCAACTACAAATTAAAAATAGTAAGGAATTTCTCTTCTATTTTCCTTGTCCAACATGAAATAAAGCATCTCCTTGATTAACCACAGCTTGAAAATTTAGTGCAATTACAAAACCATTATAAGGAGCTTTAATATTTTTGGTTTTAAGTGCAATGGCATCTGTAATGACCCCCAAATTTTGACCTTTTTTAATTTTAGAGCCATTTAACACCTGAGGAATAAACATTCCCGCAGTAGGTGCACGCAGCCATTTTCTTCCTGTTAATGCAATAGATGTTTGTCTTTCAATAAATGTAGACTCTATATTTTTAACCATTCCTAAATGCTTTATTACATTCAATACGCCTTGCATTCCTTCTAAAATAGAGTAATTATCGAAACGCATACTTTCTCCTGCTTCAAAAACAATGGTTGGCTTACCCATTTTGTATGCTGCATTTCTAAAAGACCCTTTAATGAGTTTAGAAGGAAAAATAAAAGGTGCATTAAAAATAGTAGCCATCTCTTTACTCCTATGGTCTTCTATAGTATATCGTATCTGCGGATAATTATGCCGCTGGGCTCCACCAGTATGTAAGTCAATACCAAAATCTATTTGAGATAAAATTTCTGTAATATAATGATAAGCAATTCTACTAGCCATAGAACCAGATTTAGACCCCGGAAAACTACGATTAACATCTTTCCCATCTGGAACATCTCTAGAAAAATGAATAAAACCAAAAACGTTTAAAATGGGAACAGCAATTACTGCTCCCCTCTCCACATTAAATAATTGTTCTTGCATCATTTTACGAACAATCTCCATTCCGTTTATCTCATCGCCATGTAGCCCCCCTTGTACCAATAAAGTTGGCCCTGGTTGTTTTGCATTGTAGACATAAACAGGAATATCTATTAAGGTCCCAGTTGGTAAACGATCAATATTAATTTTGAGTAATTTATCTTCTCCCGGAGAAACTTTTTGCCCTCCAACAATTATATCTTTATTTTCTTGTTCGTCTACCATTCTTTTCTACAAATTTTATAATCTCCTTGGCAATATTAATTCCGGTTGCCTCTTCTATTCCTTGCAATCCTGGTGATGCGTTTACTTCTATTAAAAGAGGGCCCTTTTTTGATCTAATAATATCTACTCCAGCTACCCCTAGACCCATATGCTTTGTAGCATTTAAAGCCATGTTTAATTCCATTTTTGTTGGCTCTATTTGCTCCGCCGCTCCACCACGATGTACGTTAGACCTAAATTCATCAGGAGCACTCGTGCGTTTTATACTAGCTACTACTCTATTCCCTACAACAAATAAACGAATATCTTCACCATTAGATTCTTCTATATATTTTTGGATAAGAATACTCGTATTCATCTTATAAAAAGTGTCTATAATTGATTTTGCAGATTTTTTAGTTTCCGCTAAAATTACACCTAAACCCTGTGTTCCTTCTTGTAATTTTATTATTACTGGCATTCCCCCTAATATTTCAATCTGCTCTTCTATGTTATCTGGGTTTATAGAAAAGAGAGTTTCGGGTATAGGAATACCTTTTCTTGCCATAATCTGAAGTGTTCTCACTTTATTTCTGGCTCTAGTAATACTCAAAGAACGAGCTGTACTAAACACCCCGTTCATTTCAAATTGTTTTACAATAGCCGAACCATGTTTAGTAACTTTAGTTCCTATTCTTGGAATAATTGCTTGAAAGTGACTAGTTATATTATCTCCTTGATAATAGATTTGAGGTTTTCCGCTTCCTAGTTTAACAGCACATTTAGTATGATCTATCTGCTCTACATAATGCCCTAAATTTTTTGCTTCTTCTGCTATTCTCATGGTAGAATATACATTCATACTAACAGATAAAAGTCCGATATCCATAATATCAATTTATAGGTTTTATAATTAAGTACGTAATATCGGTTAAAATTTAGAACTAAAATCAACAAAAAATATTTTTACTCTAAAAAAGTAAAAGCCTTACGAAATCGTTTTTGTAGATTTTTATCCCTTTATATATAAGACATTGACTTTTGCTTAAAACAATTTTAAAATGCCTTATTTTTACTAAGTATAAATACGGAGGTAAACAAAACAAAGTTTGGCAATGAATCCTTTGTGCAGTAAATTTGTATAAAATAATGAACCAATGAGTGGATTTTTCACATCTTCGATCGGCCGAAAGTACGCAATGGCACTTTCCGCATTTTTCTTAATGTTTTTTTTAATAATGCATGTTGCTTTAAATGCCGTGTCCCTTTTTAGCGAAGACGCTTTTAACCAAGCGTCACATTTTATGGGTACTAACCCGTTAATTCAGTTTTTAATGCAGCCGATATTAATGATAGGCGTTGTTTTTCATTTTGTTATGGGTTTCATTTTAGAGGCCAAAAATAGATCTGCAAGAGTTGTTTCTTATGCAAAAAATAATGGTGCTGCAAATTCTACTTGGATGAGTAGAAATATGATTTACAGCGGTTTATTTATATTGATTTTCTTAGTAATACACTTTTTGGATTTTTGGATTCCAGAAATTAACACAAAATATATTGTTGGAGATATGAGTGGTCTTCATGAGGGATCTTTTAGATATTATCATGAATTACAACTTAAATTTATTCCTATTTGGCGTGTCGCTTTATATTGCATAGGTTTTGTTTTCTTAGCCTTGCATTTACTACATGGCTTTGATTCGGCTTTCCAATCACTTGGAGCAAACAACAAATACACAAAAGGTTTAAAAGGGTTTGGAAAAGCATATGCTATCTTAATTCCGCTAGTATTTATTATAATAGCTCTTTTTCATCATTTTAATCATTAATAATACAATTCTATGTCTGTATTAGATTCTAAAGTACCTAAAGGCCCCATTAAAGATAAATGGAGCAATTATAAAGATCATATCAACTTAGTAAACCCCGCTAATAAGCGTAACATCGATGTTATTGTTGTTGGTACTGGTTTAGCAGGAGGTTCTGCTGCTGCCACTTTAGCAGAATTAGGTTATAACGTAAAAGCATTTGCGTATCAAGATTCTCCAAGACGTGCGCATTCCATTGCTGCACAAGGAGGAATTAATGCTGCGAAGAATTATCAAGGTGATGGCGATTCTACATATAGACTGTTTTATGATACGGTAAAAGGTGGGGATTACCGCTCACGCGAAGCTAACGTCTATCGTTTAGCAGAAGTATCCGCAAATATTATTGATCAGTGTGTCGCGCAAGGAGTTCCTTTTGCTCGTGATTATGGCGGCCTTTTAGACAACCGTTCTTTTGGTGGTGTATTAGTATCCAGAACTTTTTACGCTAAAGGCCAAACAGGACAACAATTATTGTTAGGTGCCTATTCTGCAATGAATAGACAAATTGCACGTGGTAAAATCGAAATGTTCAATCGTCATGAAATGTTGGATGTAGTTCTTGTTGACGGAAAAGCAAGAGGTATAATTACTCGTAATTTAATTACTGGTGAAATTGAAAGACATTCAGCGCATGCTGTAGTAATTGGCACAGGTGGTTATGGAAATGTATATTTCTTATCTACCAATGCTATGGGATCCAACGCAACAGCAGCATGGAAAATTCATAAAAAGGGTGCTTTCTTTGCAAATCCTTGTTATACACAAATTCACCCAACTTGTATTCCTCGTTCAGGAGATTATCAATCTAAATTAACATTGATGTCAGAGTCTCTTCGTAACGATGGTAGAATTTGGGTTCCTGCTAAAATAGAAGATGCTAAAGCTATTCAACAGGGGAAATTAAAACCAACGCAAATCGCTGAAGCCGATAGAGACTATTATCTAGAACGCAGGTATCCTGCATTTGGTAATTTGGTTCCTCGTGATGTTGCTTCTAGAGCAGCAAAAGAACGTTGTGATGCTGGTTTTGGTGTTAATGCCACTGGGGAAGCCGTATACTTAGATTTTGCAGCTGCAATTAACCGCTATGGAAAAGAGCAAGCCAAAATACAAGGTATTTCGAACCCATCAGAAGCCAAAGTATACGAACTAGGACAAGCAATAGTAGAAGCCAAATATGGTAACCTATTTCAAATGTACGAGAAGATTGTAGATGAAAATCCGTATAAAACTCCTATGATGATATACCCTGCAACTCACTACACAATGGGTGGTGTATGGGTAGATTATAATTTAATGACTACAGTACCTGGCTTATACTGTATTGGTGAGGCAAACTTCTCTGACCATGGAGCAAATAGATTAGGAGCCTCAGCATTAATGCAAGGCTTGGCAGACGGTTATTTTGTTCTTCCCTATACGATTGGAGATTATTTATCTGATGATATTAGAACAGGAAAAATACCAACAGATACTCCTGAGTTTGATGAAGTAGAAAAAGCTGTAAAAGATAAAATTGACTTTTTCCTTAATAATGACGGAACAAAATCCGTAGATCACTTCCATAAAAGGCTTGGAAAAGTTATGTGGGAAAAAGTAGGAATGTCTCGTAATGCTAAAGGTTTAACTGAAGCAATGGCAGAGATTAAAGCTATTCGCGAAGAATTCTGGAAAGAGGTTAAAGTACCGGGTTCTGGAAACGAAATGAATTTAGAACTAGAAAAAGCTGGCCGCGTTGCAGATTTCTTAGAATTAGGAGAGCTGTTTGCTAAAGATGCTCTTGTAAGAGAAGAATCTTGCGGAGGTCACTTTAGAGAAGAATCTGCTGAAACAGATGGCCCTCAAAAGGGTGAAGCAAAACGTAACGATAAAGACTTTGCTTTTGTTTCTGCATGGGAATACAAAGGAGAACCAGCAGACGCAATCTTACATAAAGAAGAGTTAGAATTTAACGATATTGAACTAAAACAACGTTCATACAAATAAGAAAGACTATGAATTTAACGCTTAAAATTTGGAGACAAAAAGACTCGAAAACTAAGGGTCAAATGGTAGACTATAAAGTTACCGATATCTCAGAACACATGTCTTTCTTAGAAATGATGGATGTTCTTAACGAACAACTCGTAAACTCAGGAGATGAGCCAATAGCATTTGATCACGATTGCCGTGAGGGTATTTGCGGTATGTGCTCCATGTATATTAATGGAGAAGCTCATGGTCCGGATAGGGGTGTTACAACTTGCCAATTACACATGCGTATGTTTAAAGATGGCGATACCATAACTATTGAGCCATGGAGAGCAAAAGCCTTTCCTGTAATTAAAGATTTAGTAGTAGACCGCATGTCTTTTGAGCGTATACAACAGGCTGGTGCATATATTTCTGTAAACACTTCTGGTAATACGCAAGACGCCAATTCGCTTCCAATATCTAAGCACGCGGCAGATGAAGCTATGGATGCAGCAACCTGTATAGGCTGTGGTGCTTGTGTAGCTACTTGTAAAAACTCATCCGCTATGCTATTTGTTGGAGCCAAAGTATCCCAGTATGCACTATTACCACAAGGGCAAGTTGAAGCTGTTGATCGGGTTAAGAACATGGTTGCTCAAATGGATTTAGAAGGATTCGGCAATTGCACCAATACTGGAGCTTGTGAAATTGAATGCCCTAAAGGAATTTCTTTAGAAAACATAGCACGCATGAATCGTGAATTCTTAAAAGCCTCTTTAAAAGGATAAGATAAGTTATACATTTTTACAAAGCCCTAAGCATTATTCTTTGCTTAGGGCTTTTTCTTTGCAACAAGCCTTTTAATCCAAAATTTTCAAAATAAAATCCCTCGCTTGGTACTTATATTTTTTTATTGTTAGATTTGTCTAAAGAAAATAGCATTATATTGAACAATATTAAAACTAAATTCTCCATAAAAGACCTAGAAAATATCTCCGGGGTAAAAGCCCATACCATTCGTATATGGGAAAAAAGGTACGACTTATTAACCCCAAGCAGAACAAAAGGAAACTCCAGATTTTACGACCAAGAAAATCTTCAAAAACTTTTAAATGTCATTCTATTAAATAATAATAATTACAAAATTTCTAAAATTGCAGCGCTAACAAATGATGAAATTGTCTTAAAAGCAAGAGAAATTGCGTTGTTAAATAACGTAGATGACGATGCGATAAATTCGCTCAAGATAGCCATGTACAATTTTGATCAAAATCTATTCAATAAGGTATATGCAGAGTTATTAACTAAAAAAACATTTCAAGAAATATTTAAAGATACTTTTGTTCCCTTATTAAATTTTATTGGTTTACTATGGCAAACCAAATCACTAACCCCCGCTCATGAGCATTTTATTAGTAATTTAATTTCTCAAAAAATACAAGTCAATACAGAACGTATAAATTTTAAACCCACCAGTAATAAAAAAGTTTATGTTCTGTATTTACCAGAGAATGAAATACACGAACTAGGGCTTCTTTATTTAAACTATGAACTTAAACTTAGGGGCTTGCATTCTGTATATTTAGGGCAAAGCGTTCCTCTTAAAAATTTAAAGGACCTTCAAAATGTATTTAATTCTATTTGCTTTATATCTTATTTCATTGTGGAGCCTTCAGAGGATAAAATAGTTCCTTATTACACCGAATTTTCCAAGATAATGAAAAATAGTGGTAACGAATTATGGGTAATCGGCAAAAAAGCACTAGGAACCAATCCTAAAAACGCTTTTAAAAACATTAAAATTTTCTCCCAAACCACCGATGTTTTAGAAAAATTATAGTAAAACGGTATTTTTGTTTAACTTTTTACTATTTTAGTTAAACAATATGAATAAAACTATATATATAATAGGCTCAGGTTTTTCTTCACTATCTGCATCATGCTACCTAGCCCAGGCAGGTCATAAGGTAATTGTATTAGAAAAAAATGGGACTTTAGGGGGTAGAGCTCGTCAATTAAAAAAAGATGGATTTATATTCGATATAGGTCCTACATGGTATTGGATGCCCGATGTATTTGAACGTTTCTTTTCAGATTTTAATAAAACGCCTATAGACTTTTATCAAATAAACAAGCTTAATCCAGCATACCAAGTCTATTTTTCCAAAGAAGATTTCAAAACTATATCAGGCGATATAAATGAGATATACGAGATGTTTGAGAGAGAGGAGCCTGGAAGTTCTATTCACCTAAAAGAATTCTTGCTTTCTGCGCAAAAAAACTACGAAACGGCAATAAAAGAACTAGTATACAGGCCAGGAGTTTCTCCTCTTGAATTAATTACACCAAAAACTATAGTAAGAGCAAACCAATTTTTATCTACTATTAAAAATCAGGTTAGAAAAAGAATTAAAAGCGAAAAACTAATAAAAATTCTTGAGTTTCCAGTATTATTCTTAGGGGCAAAACCTAGCAACACTCCTGCATTTTACAATTTTATGAATTATGCCGATTTTGGTCTTGGCACATGGCATCCTAAAGGTGGCATGTATAAAGTCATAGAAGGAACAGTAAGTTTAGCAAAATCATTAGGCGTGGAATTCCATACCAATGCCAATGTAAACTCCATTATTGTTGAAAATAAAAAAATAAAAGGGATATCTGTAAATGGCAACTTTATAGAAACTGAAATAGTACTCAGTGGAGCAGATTATCACCATACCGAAACGCTCTTACCAAAAGAATATAGACAGTATTCCGAAAAATACTGGGCCAACCGAACCTTTGCCCCGTCCTCTTTACTATTTTACGTTGCCCTGGATAAACCACTAAAAAATGTATCACATCATACGTTATTTTTTGATTGTGATTTCGAAAAACATGCTGAAACTATATACGACCAACCCGCTTGGCCAAATAATCCTTTATTTTATGCCAGTTTTCCAAGTAAAACAGATGACACTTTAGCGCCAACAAATAATGAAGCCGCAACCTTTCTAATTCCATTAGCTCCAGGTATAAAAGACACAACTGAAATAAGAGAATTATACTTTAACAAAATAATAGACAGATTAGAAAAAGTTACAAATCAAGAAGTAAAAAGTAGCATTATATTTAAAGAATCCTTTTGCGTAAACGATTTTATAAAAGAATACAACTCGTATAAAGGTAATGCGTATGGCTTAGCAAACACCTTACTACAAACTGCATTTTTAAGACCAAAAATTAAAAGCAAAAAAGTAGATAACTTATACTTTACTGGGCAACTTACAGTTCCAGGACCAGGAGTTCCTCCTGCATTAATTTCAGGAAAAATAGCAGCTAACTTAATCTTAAAAAAATTGTAATCATGAAAAATATCTATACACAGTTATCGTTTTCTTGTAGCAAAATAGTAACACAACAATATAGCACCTCTTTTTCATCTGCTGTACGAATGCTATCCCCAAAAATTAGAAGAGCAATCTATAGCATTTATGGTTTTGTGCGGTTTGCAGATGAAATAGTAGATAGCTTTGTTACATATAATCAAGAGGAATTGCTTAACGATTTTGAAAAGAGTTATTATCAAGCTTTTAAAAACAATATAAGTCTAAATCCTATATTACATTCCTTTCAGGAAACTGTAAAAAAGTACAACATTGAAGATGCTTTAATACAATCGTTTTTAAAAAGCATGCGAGCAGATTTGCACAAGACAAACTATAGTACTCAAGAAGATTACGAAACCTATATATACGGCTCTGCAGATGTAGTTGGCCTAATGTGTTTAAAAGTTTTTACCAATGGTAATACGGAAAAATATGAACTATTAAAAGAACCTGCTATGCGCTTAGGTTCGGCCTTTCAAAAAGTAAACTTCTTAAGAGACATTAAAGAAGATTATGAGGTTTTAAATCGTTCTTACTTTCCCAATATAAATTTAAAAAACTTATCTCCTGATGATAAGAAACTAATAATATCTGAAATTAAGGAAGATTTTAAAGAGGCCTATAAAGGAGTAGTAAGATTACCGTTAGAATCTAGATTTGGCGTTTATACTGCTTACAGGTATTATTTAAAACTTCTTCGAAAATTAGAAACTACACCTTCTCACAAAATAATGGATGCAAGAATACGAGTTTCCGACTTTATGAAGGTAAACTTATTAGCGAAATCCTTCATTCGTTTTAAATTAAATATCTTGTAGTATGTTTTTTATAACCTACATTTTAATAGTCATAACAACATTTTCTACAATGGAAATAGTAACATGGCTAACACACAAATATGTAATGCATGGTTTTCTCTGGTATTTGCACGAAGACCATCACCAACCAAAATACAAAGGTGTTCTTGAAAAAAATGACTGGTTCTTTGTAATCTTTGCCACCCCAAGTGTCTTATTATTCTGGTATGGATTAACACCAGAACTTAACTACCTATTCTTTATTGGACTTGGAATTTTATGCTACGGTATTGCTTATTTTTTAATACATGATGTATTAATACACCAACGTTTTAGATGGTTCACAAAAACAAAAAACAAATATTTAATTGGCCTTAGAAAGGCTCATAAAATACACCATAAACATTTAGGCAAAGAAGACGGAGAATGCTATGGAATGCTATATGTCCCCTATAAATATTTTAAAAACCAAATGGTATAATGTATTTATATTTACTCTTAAATATAGCGTCAATAAGTATTCCTTTATTGTATTCTTTTCATAAAAAAATGTACTTTATACAATATTGGAAGTCCGTTTTTATCTCTATATGCATTACGGGACTTGCTTTTATACTCTGGGATTCTTTATTCACTTTATATGGTATATGGGGCTTTAACGATCAATACCACCTACCATATAAATTATTAGATCTTCCGATAGAGGAATGGCTATTTTTTATTTGCATTCCCTATGCTTCCGTTTTTATTCATTATGCATTAGATTACTATTACCCCAAAGCTGAATTATCTAAAAAATTAACGCTTACAATTACCTTAATAATAATTACCACTTTAACTGTTAGCATAACATTCCATACAGATAAAGCATATACATTGGTAAACTTTAGCCTAGCAATTGTAGTATTTTGCATTGGTTTAATTAAAATAAAAAAATTACAAAAGTTTTATCTTTCTTTTCTTATTATTCTAATTCCATTTTTCTTAGTCAATGGAATCTTAACAGGTAGCTTTATTGATGAAGCTATTGTTTGGTATGATAATAATGAAAATTTAGGAATACGCATTGCCACCATACCGGTTGAAGATATTGTCTATGCTTTTAATTTATTATTTATAAACATACTTTTCATAGAAGAGTTAAAATCCAAACCTCAAAAAACTTAACTTTCATATGGATTTAAAGTATATTTATAAATGTTGATACCCAAAAACCATATAGCTTCTAAGCTTCCAGATGTAAAAACGACTATATTTACTACTATTGGCATCTTAGCAAATAAGCATAAAGCAGTAAATTTGTCACAAGGATTTCCAAACTTTAAAGTGGACCCTCACTTACTAGATTTAGTTACAAAAGCAATGCACAATGGGCATAATCAATATGCTCCTATGGCTGGCGATATAAGTTTAAGAGAGACCATTTCACAAAAAATACAAACTCTATACAACCAAAAGTATAATCCTGAAACAGAGATAACAATTACCGCAGGTGCTACCCAAGCTATTTTTACTGCTATTACAGCTTTTATTTCTGTAGGAGATGAAGTAATTGTAATAAAACCTGCTTATGATAGCTATGAGCCTTCTATTATAGTAAATGGGGGTATTCCTGTTGCGATTACCATGTCTCCCAAAGACTATTCTATAGATTGGAACATATTTAAGAATAAAATTTCCTCTAAAACAAAGATGGTTATTATAAATACGCCTCATAACCCTACGGGAACTATTTGGAGTAAAAATGATATGCAACAATTAGAAGAAATTCTAAAAAACACCAATATAATAGTACTTAGTGATGAAGTATACGAACATCTTGTATTTGATGGGCAATCTCATGAAAGCGTAGCAAAATATAAAGACTTAGCAAATCGTAGTATTATATGTTCTTCTTTTGGTAAAACTTTTCATATTACAGGCTGGAAAATAGGATACTGCGTTGCCCCTTCATATTTAATGAATGAATTTAGAAAAACACACCAGTTTAATGTATTCTCTACGCATCATCCATCACAAATAGCCTTAGCTAAATATTTAAAAAACCCCAAGAGCTATAGTAGTCTTAGCTCCTTTTATCAAAAGAAAAGAGACTTTTTTGTTCAAGAATTGCAAGACTCTAAATTTAAAATTCTACCCTGTAAAGGCACTTATTTTCAGCTTTTAGATTATTCTAACATTACGCAAGAAAAAGATACTTCTTTTGCAGAGCGCCTTATTAAAAAGCACAAAATAGCTAGTATTCCTATCTCTGTTTTTAATGAAAATAATAGGGATGATAAGGTCTTACGTTTTTGTTTTGCCAAAACGCAAGACACATTGCAACAAGCAGTTGAGATATTAAAAGAACTTTAATTACTTTTTAGAGCATAATTTGCCGTGTAACTCCCTGTAATTATACTAAGAATATCCTTCTCCAAGCTTTTTACGGGACTTTCTACTATTCTATTTACTTCTTTACCATCTTTATAAAAAATAAAGGTGGGAACCTTAGTAATGTTTAATCCTTTTTCCTCTCCGGTAGGGCTTTTTTTATATTGCTCCCGAGTATTATTAAGAGCAACAATTTCTAATTTATTCTCTGGAAAATCTATAGCATTCAGTATTTTAAAAAATCTTGGAACTTCTCGCTTACTATCGCCACACCAAGTTCCTAAAAACACTTGTACATTATACTTTTTAAGTTTCCTCTTAATCCTTTTTATGGTTGTATAATCTACTTGATATCTATTAAAATTTGGAACAAACCAAGTTGCAAAAGAATGGCTTTGCAATCCCTTTTTATCAATTTTACCCAATAAAATTTCTTTTCCATTTTCCTCTATTATAAGGGAGTTAATCTCTTGTCCTTTACAGGTAATAATTCCCAAACAAAGAACAATTTGCAAAAACAAAAACCTACCTACTACTATCATAACTTTAGAATTAATATGTATTCCAAACCTATTTTAATCTGTAATCTTAGAAAAAAAGAATATTCCAAAAACCACCACAGCAATACGTACAACATCTTCCTAAATATAATGCGTTTGGTATTGCCAAAACAACGGTTGATATATTTAAACCTTTATTTACTTTACATTTTATAGGATTCTTAGTACTTTCCTATTTCAGAGCTTATGCATTTCTTTAGTAATCATATTACCAAAATCTTAATTCACCTACTCTTTTGGGTACTATTTATATTTATTTCTCTTTTTGTTTTCTCTAATTACTATTGGACGGAAAATCCTTTTTTGCAATATTTTTTCATTCTAGCCTGCATTGTATATTTTAACAATGGTATTTTGCTCCCCTACTTTATTAAAAAAAAGTACTATTTTTTATATGTAATTCTTATATCTGTTATTGCTTTTTTAGGCACGCAAGCTTACTGTAATTTTTTTGCCCAGTGTGGTTGTTCTATCATGAAGTGCCTATCGGATTACCTATGGCAAACCCTAGTGCCTATTGTCTTTTTTTCTTTTATATGGATGCTTTTTTCCTATCTAAAAAAAGAAGAAGAAGTACGAGAGATCAAAGAAAAAAATAATGAAATTGAGTTACAATTTTTAAAATCTCAAATAAACCCCCACGTACTTTTTAATAACCTAAACACTATATATTCTTACGCTTTAGAAGAACCTAAAAAAGTGCCCGAAATGGTTTTAATGTTATCCGACAATTTAAAACATGTTCTATACGAAAGCAATACAACCTTTGTTTCTTTGGAAAAAGAGCTAGATTATGTTACCAATTACATTGCGTTTCAAAAAATAAGAACCCAAAACATAAAAACTGTAATTTTTAAGAAGAATATAGATACTCTGAATTACAAAATTGCGCCATTACTTTTAATTACACTAATAGAGAATAGTTTTAAACATAGCGCATCTAAATCAACAATTAACATAGAAATCAATGTAGAGAATAGCGTATTACGTTTAGGTGTTACTAACAAAATTGCTATTCATAGCTCCGAAAATTTAGGCGTTCCTATTGGTTTAGCAAACTTAAAGAAACGTCTAAAGTTACTTTACAAGGATAAGCATGTATTAGTAATTGAGGTGACTGAAAATTATAGCGTACAACTAAAACTGGAATTAACATGAATTGCATATTAATAGAAGATGAAATTCCAGCCCAAAAAGTACTACTTAATTATATTTCTAAAATTCCAGAGGTTAATTTAATTGGGGTATTTCAATCCGCTTTAGACGCAAATAACACTATTACCAATACAGACATTGATTGTATCTTTTTAGATATTAATTTACCCGATATTTCTGGCCTTCAATTTATAAAAACCATTCCTAATTCTCCTGCGATTATAATGACAACGGCTTATCCCGAACATGCCGTTGAAAGTTTTGAGTTAGAAAATATTTGCGACTATTTAGTAAAACCCTTTTCTTTTGAGCGCTTTTTAAAAGCGGTAAATAAATACAAAAGAGGTCTTAATTTTACTGATTTGAAAGAAGGTAAAAAAGAAAACTGTATTTTTCTAAATGTTGATAAGACCCTTCATAAGATTGCAATACTAGACATTCTATGTATTTCTTCGGATAAAAATTATGTGACGGTTTACACCAAAACAAGGAAATTTACTTATTTAGATTCCTTAAAAAATTGGATAGAAAAACTTCCTGAATACAATTTTACGCAAATACATAAATCTCATATTATTAATCATGAAGAGATAAATAAAATATCTGGGAATATAGTTTATATGAGAGATCAAAAAATTCCGATTGGTCGTAGTTACAAATCTCAAATATTAAAAAAATTAAAAATCCACTAGAATCTATTGGATTAAAAAAGCAGCAACCTTTAACAAGACTGCTGCTTTTTTTAAAACTCTTTTTAGTTGTCTTACAACATAAATAGTTTTCGCATTAAGTGAACAACACCGCTAAAAAAATCATTTCTATAAACTTGAATTTCTTTTGGTGCTGGCATGTTGTTAATTTGGGCGTCCATTATATTAAATTGATTTGGGTTTTACTCTAATTTCGCACTATAAATGTACTTCATAACGGCATTGTTATTTAAATTATTGTTGCGTAAGTCACTATTTTTGTGGTGTAAAAGATTAAATGTTTTTTTACTCGATATATGACCCCTATAATTTATTCTAAATTTGCATCTCAGGTATTTCTCCATCAATAATTAAATTCCCTTCCGTCGCTTTTTTTATTTCTTCTACGCTAACTCCTGGAGCACGCTCTAATAACTTAAACCCTTGGTTGGTTACTTCTAATACTGCAAGATTAGTAACAATTTTCTTTACACAAGCAACACCAGTTAATGGCAAACTACATTTTTTTAATAATTTAGATGCTCCTGCTCTATTAGTATGCATCATGGCAACTATAATATTTTCTGCAGATGCTACTAAGTCCATTGCTCCTCCCATTCCTTTAACCATTTTTCCTGGAATTTTCCAATTGGCAATATCTCCTCTTTCAGAGACTTCCATAGCTCCTAAAATGGTAAGGTCTACATGTTGACCCCGAATCATCCCAAAACTCGTTACAGAATCAAAAAATGAAGCTCCTGGAAGGGTTGTAATGGTTTGTTTACCTGCATTAATAATATCCGCATCTTCTTCTCCTTCGTAAGGGAAAGGTCCCATTCCTAAAACACCATTCTCACTCTGGAATTCTACATCTATATCTTCTTGTACAAAATTAGCCACCAAGGTAGGTATGCCTATCCCTAAATTTACGTAATAGCCATCTTGTACTTCTTTTGCTATTCTTTTTGCTATTCCGTTTTTATCTAACATCTTTTTAAATTTGGAAATGTGTTAATTAGGATTTTTTACTTGTCGAAATAATTTTGGATATAATTAAAATTGAAGAATTTAAATTCTTCATTAAATTCTCTCCTGGGTTTGGGTAAAAATCAGAAGACTCACAAATTTCTAGCCAAAACATAAGTTCATCTGCCTCTTTTGCAGAGATTTTAAATTTGTGAATAAAATCTCTTTTACTCTCTGCATTCTGAGCTTCTCTAATATTAGCTCCTATTGATGTTCCACTTCTAAAAATCTGTGAAGCCATTTCAAACCTGTTATTAGCTCTAATCTGTTCTGAAAATGAAACCACTTCAAGAGCTAATTCAAAAGTTAACTTTACTATTAAATTTTCTTTATCGTTTCTCATTTTCAAATTAAATAATCCTCAAATCGTTTAATTACTTTTTTCTAACCGTTCTTTGTTCTATTCTTTTTTCATAATTACTTCCTTGAAAAATTCTTTTAACGAAAATCCCAGGGACATGAATTTCATTTGGATCTAATGTACCCGCAGGTACTAGTTCCTCTACCTCTGCAACTGTTATTTTTGCTGCGCCACACATTGCTGGATTAAAGTTACGAGCAGTTCCTTTAAAAATAAGATTGCCAGCTTCATCTCCTTTCCACGCTTTTACAAAAGAAAAATCGGCTTTATAAGCTTCTTCTAGCACGTACATTTTTCCATTAAACTGTCTTGTTTCTTTTCCTTCGGCTACTTCTGTACCATAACCAGCTGGAGTGTAAAATGCAGGAAAACCAGATTGTGCTGCTCTACATTTTTCTGCTAATGTTCCTTGCGGTGTAAGTTCTACCTCTAGCTCCCCACTTAACATTTGTCTTTCGAACTCATCATTCTCCCCTACATAAGAAGATATCATTTTTTTAATTTGATGTTTTTGCAATAGCAACCCCAAACCAAAATCATCTACCCCTGCATTGTTAGATATGCAGGTAATATCTTTAATTCCTAACGCAACCAATTCGGCAATTGCATTTTCTGGAATTCCACAAAGTCCAAAGCCCCCTAGCATAAAAGTCATTCCGCTTTGAACCCCCTGAAGAGCCTCTTGAACAGTGTCTACTTTTTTATTTATCATTATTGATTCTTCATATTTAGATTAAATATTAGTCCCATTTTAAATAATTCTCACTAAAAATACAAGTTTAATATGAAAAAAGCACCTTTCTATTAAATTTAATAGAAAGGTGCTTTTACTATTTTAGAATTAAAAACTCTAGAAATCTATCTCTTCTAAGTCATCCGCATCTTCTTCGTCTGAAGCTTCATCTTCTAATACTTTAGAACAGTCTACATTAATAGATAAGTCTTTTGGCTTAAGAAAACTCTTATCTGAAATACCTAATTCCTTATTTTCATAATTTTTTTTCATATAAACCCCCCATATTGGTAGTGCCATAGCCGCTCCTTGTCCGTATGTTATACTTTTAAAATGAATAGGTTTATCTTCTCCACCGACCCAAACTCCAGTAACCAAATTAGGAACTAAGCCCATAAACCAACCATCACTTTGATTTTGTGTGGTACCCGTTTTTCCAGCAATAGGATTTTTAAAGCCATATGGGTACCCAGTAATAACTTCATCGTATTCTTTTTTCCACTTATTTACGCCTGTTGTACGTAAGCGGGTTCCTGAACCACCTTGAGTAACCCCCTGCATTAAATCTAACATAGCATATGCTACATCTTTGCTAAGTACATCTTTAGTCTCTGGCACATATTCATATAGAACCGTTCCATTTTTATCCTCAATACGGGTAACCATTACGGGCTTTACGTAAACACCTTGATTTACAAAAGCACCATAAGCCCCTACCATTTCATACACATTGACATCAGGGGTACCTAATGCAATAGACGGAACTTCTGGAATTTCGGCAGTTATACCTAAATTTTTAGCAATAATTGCTACAGATTTAGGTCCTACTTTATCTATTAACTGGGCAGTAACCGTATTAATTGAATTTGCTAATGCCTTTTTTAAAGTATAATTATTCCCTGAATATTTTCCATCAGAATTTTTTGGACACCAAGGCTCTGGATTTCCATGCTTATCTGCTTCTATACAATATTGCGTATCTGGCAATTCGTCACAAGGAGAATAGCGTAATTGGTCTATTGCGGCTGCATAAACAAAAGGTTTAAAAGTAGAACCTGCTTGCATGGAACCCTGTATTACATTATCATATTGAAAATGTTTATAATTTATACCCCCAACCCATGCTTTTACATGCCCTGTTTGTGGTTCCATAGACATCATAGCGGTGCGTAAAAAAGTTTTGTAATAACGAATAGAATCCAGAGGAGTCATAACGGTATCTTTCTCCTTGTTTTCACTCTTCCAATCGAAAACCGTCATATCTTTTTTCTTGGTAAAAGAAGCTCGAATAACTTTTTCTGATTTTCCTTCTTTCTTCATTTGTCTCCAACGGTCCGAGTTTTTCATGGCTCTTTCCATAATACGGTTAATCTGATCTTTATCTACATCTAAAAACGGTGCTGTTTTATTCCTTTTTGGTGTATTTTGATGAAAAAATTCGGCTTGTAATTTTGTCATATGTTGCGAAACTGCGTCTTCTGCATTTGCTTGCATACGAGAATCTATAGTAGTATATATTTTAAGACCATCAAGAAAAAGATTCCATTTATCCCTTTCTCCTTCTAATGCCGGTTTTGGATTTTTCTTAATCCAGTCATTCATATAGCCTTGTAAATACATCCTAAAATAGGTTGCAAGACCGTCTCTGTGAGATTGTGGATTATAATT
Organism: uncultured Maribacter sp.; assembly: GCF_947496775.1. Classification (GTDB taxonomy): domain Bacteria; phylum Bacteroidota; class Bacteroidia; order Flavobacteriales; family Flavobacteriaceae; genus Maribacter_B. The sequence goes on from NZ_CANMDU010000007.1 coordinate 115,172, forward strand.
GAGTTTCATCTCTAAAGCCTGTAAAGAATCTTTTTCTTGCTCTGTTATATAATCATATCTTGCTAATTGCGCCAATACTACATTTCTCCTATTTTTAGTTCCTATAGGGTTTCTGTGCGGTCTTGGGTTATATAAGGAAGAATTTTTAAACATCCCAACTAACATTGCAGCCTCTTCTAGCTTTAAATCTTTAGGCTCTTTACCAAAATAAATTTTCGACGCCGAACGAATACCATCTGCATTATTACCAAAATCATAAATATTAAAATACATAGTCATGATTTCTTCTTTGGTATAATTGCGTTCTAGTCTTGTTGCAATTACCCACTCTCTTAGTTTTTGAGTATATTTTCTCCAATCTTTAACCCTAACACCTACGAACAACTGTCTAGCCAACTGCTGAGAAATGGTACTCCCCCCACCTGCATTTCTAAAAGTTAATTTAGCAAATAAGGCTCTGAAAAAACTCCTTGCATCTATTCCCGAATGCTCATAGTAACGCACATCTTCTGTGGCCACTAAAGCATCTATTAAATTTTGACTTAAATCTTCATATTTTATGGGGGTTCTATTATCGTCTAAATAATATTTTGAAAGTAATACCCCATCGCCAGAAATTACTTCCGAAGCTAAATTTGTTTGCGGATTTTCTAAACTTTCAAATGTAGGCATTTCACCTAACCAACCTCTGGATGCTAAAATAAAAACTAAAGCAACCATCGATATTCCTGCAACAAACAGTATCCAAAACCACTTTATAAACTTAAAAAAACTCCTTGTTTCTTTTTTCTTTACAGCTTTCTTTGCCATATGTTTACTCTTTGCTTTTTACTATTTCTAAACCAACATCAGTTACCCCTTCTAAGTCAATAACTCCTGGAATACTTCCGTTCTTACGCATAGCATGTGTTATTTCTAAAGTATATACGCCAGAACTAGGAAAAACGATGTTCTCTCTATACCACAATTTACTTTCTTTAATACTTCCTTGTCCCTTGCCTAACCATGTCCCATCTGGCAAAGCCATATTAAACTCCAAAGTATCTTTAACAACATCTCCATTAGGATACCCAAGCTCTGTAATTAAAAACAAATTACTATACGGGTAGTTTTGGTCATTCCTTATATTAATAAACATATGGTGCTTTTGTACCGTGTCTATCTCCGAAAAATTAAATGTAATAACATTATTCTTGTTCCAACTGGCATCATCTAGAGTTTGAAATTCAGATTTTACAATGGCATTATCACAAGAAACTGCAGTAAGAAATACTGCAACTAAAATTAAAAAAGACCTAAGCATTTTTGGGTTTTCTATTTTTGTTGTTCCTTCTTTTCTTATTCCTATTTTTATTGTTGTTTCTGTTTTTACTTCTTCGTTTTGGCTGATCAAAACGAGTAAGACTATCCTGCCCCACAACATTTTCAAAAACAACTTTTTCTTCTATAGTATTATCTATAGCATATTCTTCTAAACTTGTAACTTTTTCTTTCTTTCTATTCTTTGTAAGAATCTCTGTTACCTGCTCTTTAGAAAGAACATGCCAATTAGAAGGCTCATCCTTATAAGTAAACCACAAAAGCCCTTTAAAAATATCTGTTTTTTGACAATAAGCAAGCCCCTTCTCTGTATATAGTTTTGTATCCTGTCCAGGAAAGCCTTTTAGAGCATCTAAATAAGTATCTAACTCATAGTTAAGGCAACATTTTAACTTACCACACTGACCAGCAAGTTTTTGAGGATTTAAAGATAATTGCTGATAACGTGCAGCAGAGGTGCTAACGGATCTAAAATCTGTTAGCCAGGTAGAGCAACAAAGCTCTCTACCACAGGAACCAACACCTCCTAAACGTTGTGCTTCTTGGCGATAACCAATTTGACGCATTTCTATTCGAATACCAAAGGCCTTTGCCATATCTTTAATAAGCTGCCTAAAATCTACCCTTTCTTCTGCTGTGTAATAAAATGTAGCCTTAGAGCCATCTCCCTGGAATTCTACATCCGAAATTTTCATTTGCAGTTTTAAAACGATGGCTATTTCACGAGCACGCTTTTTAATTTCTTCCTCGCGGTCTCTACATTTTTGCCAAATGTCTATGTCTTTCTGCGAAGCTTTTCGGTAAATTTTAGATGAATCTTCAGCAGAAACATTGGCTTTTTTCTTTTTCATTTGTACTCTCACCAATTCTCCTGTGAGCGTAACCATACCAATATCATGACCAGATTGTGCCTGAGTAGCAACAATATCTCCTATAGAAAGCGTTAAACTTTCTGTATTTTTAAAAAATTCTTTTCTACTATTTTTAAATCGTACTTCAACAAAGTCAAAAGGTTTTTCCCCATTAGGAAGCGACATGTTAGAAAGCCAATCAAAAACCGTTAATTTATTACAACCATCCGTTCCGCAAGTACCATTGTTCTTACACCCCCCTGGTTGTCCGTCCTTTCCGGTTGAACAACTACTGCAACCCATAATTTATATCTAGATTTGAAAAGCAAGAAAATCGCCTTTCAAAAAAGGTTCATATTAATCTTAAATGTAAAGATACTATTTTTTAATGTGATAAAAAGAGAATGGTCTTTAGGATAATTAATATGCCTTATTCCATTTCATCATCATAATCTTCGGGAAAAACTTCTGCATCATCTAAATCATACTTAAAATATAATACCGCTCCAATAATCACTAAACTTATTCTAAATATCCAAGCAAGAGTGGGTCCAAAAAAATCCATCCAAACCAATAAAATAAAATTATAATCAAAGAAAGAAAGTATAATTGACCCTAATCCGAAAAGAGCCAATACCCCTCCTAATCTCTGTAACTTTAATTTTTGTTGAACTTCCACAATTATTTATTTTTTAAACTTTAGAACTGGGGATCTTCCTTTTTTAAAAATTTTATTACTTACGGTTTTCCCTTTTCGTAATTGTTTTTGTTCTTCAAATGGCAGTTCGTGAACTGTTTTACAATCATCGGAGCAACAATTGTTCATTTTTTTCGCGCAATCTTCACATTGAATAAATAATAAATGACATGCTTCATTTGCGCAATTAACGTGTTCATCACAAGGATTGCCACATTGATGACAATTGGCAATTACATCATCGGAAATACGTTCCCCTCTGCGATGGTCAAAAACAAAGTTTTTTCCAATAAATTTATTCTCTAAGCTCTTATTCTTTACTTGTCTAGTATATTCAATTATTCCTCCCTCTAATTGGTATACGTTTTTAAATCCTTTATGCTTGTAATATGCACTTGCCTTTTCACATCGGATTCCTCCTGTGCAATACATTACAAGTTTTTTATCTTCTTTAGAGTCTTTTAAATCTTGCTCAATAATGTCTAAAGAGTCTCTAAACGTATCTACATCTGGCGTAATTGCATTTTTAAAATGCCCTATTTCACTTTCATAATGATTACGCATATCTACCAAAACAGTGTCTGGGTCCTCTATAAGTTCATTAAACTTTTCAGCGCCAACATGTATTCCCTTATTAGTAACATCGAAAGTAGTATCATTGAGACCATCTGCAACAATCTTATGACGTACTTTAACTTTTAGTTTCAAAAAGGATTTGTTGTCTTGCTCAATAGCAATATTTAGGCGAACATTTTCTAAGAAAGAGATGCTATCTAAATGATGTTTAAATGCATCAAAATTTTCTGCCGGAACAGATAATTGGGCATTTATACCTTCATGGGCCACATAAATTCGTCCAAGAACATCCAAATTATTCCAAGAAATAAATAAGTGATTTCTAAAAACAGAAGTATTTTCTATTTGTGCATATTTGTAGAAAGAAATGGTAAGTCTCTCCTTACCCGCCTCTTCAATAAGAGCAGCTCTTTCCTTTGCACTTAATGTATTGTACAGTTGCATGCTATACTAATTTTAAGTTAAAAGAATATTTTGATGGTAAAATTAAACATTACTGTATTGAAAACAAAAAAGAGTCTTGAAAATTCAAGACTCTTTATCGACCAGTCCGATTAATCTTTTTCATAGCATTCTTTGAGTTTTGCTAAAAGGAGATGGTCATCATTGCCTACTGCCACTAAAAACAGTAGATTATATATTGAGTTAGTATATATACTTTTTTACAAGATGCATCTTTTTTAAAAAGGTTGCGTAATTTTTAATAATCTATCTCATTTTTCTTTTAATCTGTTAATAAAATTAAAATTGGTATTGCTATTTTGATAAAAGAATTGGTAATTTAGCTAGCCTAAAAAAATAGAAAATGAGTTCTGAAAAAGATGCGAAATTAAAAGCCCTTAAACTAACCCTAGATAAATTAGATAAGACCTACGGCAAGGGAGCTGTAATGAAACTAGGAGATAGTGTTATACAAGATGTAGAGGTGATTCCATCTGGTTCTCTAGGTCTTGACATTGCTTTAGGCGTTGGAGGTTATCCAAAAGGTCGTGTGATAGAAATATACGGGCCAGAATCTTCAGGTAAAACTACTTTAACTCTGCATGCTATTGCAGAAGCTCAAAAAAATGGAGGTATCGCTGCTTTTATTGATGCAGAACATGCTTTTGACCGTTTTTACGCTGAAAAATTAGGTATAGATATAGATAACCTAATTATTTCACAACCAGATAATGGAGAGCAAGCGTTAGAAATTGCAGACAACTTAATTCGTTCTGGTGCTATAGATATTGTTGTAGTCGATTCTGTTGCTGCCTTAACTCCTAAAAGTGAGATTGAAGGCGAAATGGGAGATTCTAAAATGGGACTTCATGCAAGACTTATGTCGCAAGCATTGCGTAAGTTAACGGGGTCTATTAGTAAAACCAATTGTACTGTAATCTTCATTAACCAATTAAGAGAAAAAATTGGAGTTATGTTTGGTAACCCAGAAACTACCACTGGTGGTAATGCCTTAAAATTTTACGCTTCTGTACGTATTGACATTAGAAGATCTACACAAATTAAAAATACAGATGGTGCTGTTCAAGGAAACAAAACCAGAATAAAAGTGGTTAAAAATAAAGTAGCCCCTCCTTTTAGAACTACAGAGTTCGATATTATGTATGGCGAAGGAATTTCTAAGGTAGGTGAAATTATTGACCTTGGAGTTGAATACGAGATAATTAAAAAAAGTGGTTCTTGGTTTAGCTATGGCGACACTAAATTAGGGCAAGGAAGAGATGCCGTAAAAGCATTGATTTTAGACAATCCGGAATTATTTGAAGAACTAGAAACAAAAATTCGTGAAGCAATTAATGCTGTAAAAGAAGCTTAAACCTTCCGTACTTCCTTTAAATAATACCTTAAAACGCAACCTTTGACATAAGCAAACATCTTAGAATAAAATGTTTGCTTATGAAAAGGCTTGTTTCCGTCATTTCTACAGTTTTTCTTGGGTTCCTCCTGAGCAACTGTAGCGCAGAAGATGACAGTCCAAACTTTCAGTTTGTTCCCCTACAAATAGTTAGTGCAGAATTACCAGAATCTTTTAATTTAGATGAAACCTACCAAATACAAGTTTCATTTATTAAACCAAATGGTTGTACCTTATACGAGGGTTTTGATGTCACCAAAGAAGACCAAACCGTACGTAATGTAGTTGTAGTTGGCTCTGAACGCATAGATACCGATGATTGTACAGAACAAGCCGTTGAACAAAAAGCCACATTTAATTTTGTTGTACTTTACAATGAAACTTATACCTTTAAGTTCTGGCTAGGCGAAACAGCTTCTGGCGAGGATGAATATTTAGAAATTAATGTTCCTGTTATTCCGTAACAATAAAAAACCATACTTAATTTGAGTCTAGAAGAACTCATACAAAAATGTAAAAAGAACGAAAGAAAGGCTCAGGCGGAATTGTACAGAACATTTTCTCCTGTACTTTTTGGTATTTGCCTAAAATACTCTAGCAATAAAACAGAGGCCGAAGATAATCTACACGATAGCTTCATGACCATTTATGAAAAAATAGGGCAATACAAATCTAAAGGTTCTTTCGAGGGTTGGTTAAAAAGAATAACTGTAAACACCGTATTACAGAAGTATCGAAAAAAAGAATACCTAAACGCAGTTACAGAAAACACAGAAGACATAGTAGAAGTGGAACAAGAGGATGCTGATATAAGCTTACAAACTTTACTAGGCTACATTCAGGAACTACCAACAAAATACAGAACCACTTTTAATTTGTATGTATTAGATGGGCATTCACATAAAGAAATAAGCGAACTTTTGGGTACTACTGTGGGTACTTCAAAATCTAACCTTGCAAGAGCTAGGTCCATATTAAAAGAAAAAATAGAAACCAAAACCGTTCAATCCATAGTAGGCATATTAATATTTGGATTGGAAAACACATAATACGCCACCTAATTTACCTAAACCAGTAAATTATAAAGGCATAAGATAGTATAAAGATGAGTAAGAAGAATTTAGACAAACTTTTCCAGGAAAAGTTTAGCAGCTTCCAAGAGTCCCCAGATTCAAAAGTCTGGCAGACCATAGAAGCATCCTTAAACCAGAAGGATAAAAAACGGAGAATTATACCACTTTGGTGGCAAATAGGCAGCATTGCTGCAATATTGGTTTTAGGATTATTCCTAATTAATCCGTTTACAACCACAGAAACTATATCTCCTTCTGTAATCACAGATACGGAAAATCCTGAGAAAATTTTAAAAGATAAAAGAACTTCTATTGAAAACGAAATAAAGAAGGTAAACTCGCAAGAAACAGAAACCACAAAGATTGCTGAAATAAACTCTAACAGCTCTTCTAGCGAGCAAAATCTTACTTTAAAACCCTCCAAAAACGGCAATACTCCTACTCCCCAAAATGTAGTACAACATACTACTGCAATTGCTACTAATGACGATTCTAAAGAAAAAGAACACGCAAATAAGCAAATCAACACTAGTAAAAACAAAGAAAAAACAAATACTCTCCTTTCCTTAACCCCTATAGAAAATACTATTGCCCAAGGAAATCAGAAAAAGGAAACTATTTCTACTGAAAAGTTACATACCACCAACCAAGTTGAAAAAGTTCTGGAAAAATCCCAGAAAACAGTAAATACTATTGCCGTTATTAACGAAAAGCAAAATACTGCAAAAGAGAAAGAAAAAAAATCTATTTACGACGAAATAGAAGCTCAAAAAACAGAAAAGAAAGAAGAAGCTATTGCAAATACAAAACCAAACAAATGGTCTGCCGGTGCCAGTATTGCCCCTGTATATTTTAATGCTTTAGGAGAAGGCTCTCCTGTTAGCGAAATGTTTGTATCCAATTCTAAATCTGGAGAAACCAATCTTAGTTATGGATTATCTATTGCCTATGAGGTAAGTAATAAATTAAGTATCCGCTCAGGAATACATAAAGTAGATTACGCCTATAACACCAATAATGTTCGTTTTTCGTCTAATTTTAATGGCCGAACAAATCAACAAATAAGCACTATAAACTATGACTCTTCTTCCTCTAATTTAGAAATTTTAAGTGCAAGTACCGAAGCGTTAACTGCTGATTCTCCAAAAGAAAAATTTGTAGCCAATGACGTTTTATCTTCCAAAAGTCCAACAAGAGATGGTGTTATGTCTCAACAATTCGATTATTTAGAAGTTCCCTTAGAACTTAAATACCAATTGGTAGATTCTAAATTTGGAGTAGATTTAATTGGTGGTGTAAGCTCCTTATTCTTACTTGACAATTCTGTACTTCTTTCATCAGGGAGCATTACAACAACACTAGGAGAAGCTAATAATATGAACAGCATAAACTTTAGCACCAATATTGGCCTAGGCTTAAATTACAAATTCACTTCTAAAATAAAAATTAATGTAGAACCCATGTTTAAATATCAATTAAACACATTCTCTAATACAGAAGGAACTTTTGAACCTTATTCTATAGGTGTATATAGCGGGTTAACTTTTAAGTTTTAGAAGTTAACTCCTTATAAATAACCTCTCTAACTTCTTCTCGTAACGTAATTTTATCTTCTTCAGCCAATATACCAGTTTCGAAGAAAGAGTGTAATTTTGCTCTTGTTGTACCCGGAAAGCCGCTAAAAAAAGTAAAAGAGAATCTTTTTTTATTGTCAAAGAAAGTCATAGGTACAACAGGAATACTATGAGCAATAGCCATTTTAAAAGCTCCATCTTTAAATTTATCTAAAACAATATGTTCTTCGGGGACACCTCCCTCAGGAAAAATACAAATACTTAATCCTTGTTGCAATCTTCGTTGCGCCCTTCTATAAACTCCTGTTCTACTTTTGGTACTCTCACGATCTACTAAAATACAGACCCGCTTATAGAAAAACCCAAATACAGGGATTTTAACCAATTCCTTTTTTCCAACAAAAACAAAAGGATTTTTACTTACGTAGAGCATTAGCATAATATCTAACATGCTGGTGTGGTTTGCAACAAGCATATAGCTTTTTCCCTTTATTAATTTTTGCTCACGGAGTACTTTAGGTGGGCAACCCATACCATATAAAATAGGCTTTGCCCATAAATTTCTTGCCAACCAAAAAAACTGAGGGTACCATTTTTCTTTAATAGAAAATAAAACCAAAAAAGGAAAAAACAAAAATATAGGAATAGCCACTAAAACATAAAACCAAATACGATATAGAAGCCAGAATATATATTTAAAAACAATCATTGAAATCAAAAATACATAATTGTAACGAGCTATTCTATTAAAAAAATTACCTTTGCTTTTTGTTTAACTCTTTAAAAAGATACCTGCATTTCAGGTAATGCCATGTCTAGAATTTTAACAGGAATACAAAGTACGGGAACACCACATTTAGGAAATATTTTAGGAGCAATTATGCCAGCAATTGAAATGGCGCAAGACCCAAAAAGTGAGTCTTTCTTATTTATTGCAGATATGCATTCTCTTACCCAAATAAAAGACGGAGAAACTTTACGCAACAACACCTATGCAACTGCTGCGACGTGGCTTGCCTTTGGATTAGATGTTAATAAGACTGTATTTTATAGACAGAGTGATGTTCCACAAGTTACAGAACTTACATGGTACTTAAATTGTTTCTTTCCATACCAAAGGCTAACTCTTGCGCATTCTTTTAAAGATAAAGCAGACCGTTTAGAAGATGTAAATGCAGGTTTGTTTAGCTACCCAATGCTAATGGCCGCAGATATTCTTTTATACGATGCCGAAATAGTACCAGTTGGCAAGGACCAATTACAGCATTTAGAAATGACCCGAGACGTTGCTTCTCGTTTTCATGCGCAATTAGGAGAAACCTTTGTTTTACCAGACGCTAAAGTACAAGAAGAAACCATGTACATCCCTGGTACAGATGGAGCCAAAATGAGTAAGAGCAAAGGGAATTTAATTAATCTATTCCAAACAGATAAGAAATTGCGTAAGCAAATTATGGGGATACAAACCGATAGTACTCCCATGGAAGACCCTAAAGATCCAGAGACCGATAATGTGTTTGCTTTATATAAAATCTTGGCTAATGAAGAACAGATTGCTGAAATGCGTTCGAATTACTTAAATGGAAATTACGGTTACGGCCATGCAAAACAAGCTTTATATGAAGTTATAGTAGATCAATTTGGGGAAGCTCGAGAAAAGTTTAACTACTATATGAATAATCTAGAAGAGATTGATGCTGCTTTGGCTCTTGGAGCAGAAAAAGCCTCTAAAGTAGCTGATGATGTATTAGCAAGAGTAAGAACAAAACTCGGGTATTAAGAAATTTTTTCTTACTCTTACATACATCTATTTACTTTTCAATAGACAATAACTCTACATCAAAAATAAGAGCTGCGTATGGAGGTATAGACCCCCCAGCACCTCTTTGTCCGTATGCCAAATTCTGAGGAATATAAACTCTCCATTTAGAACCAACTGGCATTAATTGTAAAGCTTCTGTCCAACCAGATATAACCTGTGATACTGCAAAAATTATAGGTTCTCCTCTTTTTATAGAACTATCAAAAACCTTCCCATCAATTAATTTCCCTTCATAATGTACTTTTACTTTATCAGATGCTATTGGTTTTTCCCCATTTCCAGCAGTTAAAACTTCATATTGCAAACCACTTTCTGTGGTTATAATTCCTGGTTTCTTACCATTCTCTGCTAAGAAAAGTTCCCCGGCCTCACTTAATTCTTTTGCTTTTTTCTCCTGAATTTCCTGAATGCTCTTTTGTACTTCTGCACGTGCTTCTTCTGAAGATATCTTTTCTTTTCCTTTAAAAGTATCTTCCAAAGCTATTGCAAATACATTATAAGCTAAGGAATCTACTCCTACCGTCTTTAAGTTAGATCCAATTTCTACTCCAAAAGCGTAACTAAATTTATGAAGCGTATCTTCTAAATTTACTTCTCTAGATTTTTTAATCTGATTTAGTTGCACTTTCATTTCTGTAGCCTCGGCTTTTAGTTTAGCTACCTCAGCTATTAGATCTTTCTTTTTTTGACCAAAACTAGCAACGCTCATAAATAGAACCATTGCCACCAATATTAAATTCTTCATTTTACTATATAATTTGGCACGAAAATAATCAAATTCTAAAATAGAAAGGCTTTGGACTTTATCTATTTAAAAAATGATGAAACAAACCGCTTAGTTTGTGGCCAACCTTATATTATTAGGACAAAATTACTCGGGTAAGGATATCTTGTTTTCTTTATCCGATAAAGGCATTTTACTATTTACCCTTTCTCTTTAAAATGCCAAAAAACAAACCCGGCAGTCTGTTTTATAAATACCATTTCTCTTATAAAGCTTCAAAAATCTTACCGGGCAAAGGTCGTATTACACCTTTCATTTCCATATTTAAAAGGGTAGAAGAAATTTTATAAACTGGTAGTTTACATTCCAAAGCTATAACATCTAAAAGTTGCTTTCCTTCTTTTTGAAGATAGCTATAAATTATTTTCTCTTCTGTATCTAGTTCTACAAAAAGTTGTTTTTGTATTGTTGGAGTTTTCTTCACCTCCATTTCCCAATCTAACATATAAACTAAGTCCGCCGCTGAAGTAAGCATATGCGCTTTTTGCTGTTTTATAAGGTTATTGCAACCTAAACTATATTTGTCTTTTGCTCTGCCGGGCACCGCAAAAACATCGCGACTATAACTATTCGCAATATCCGCCGTTACCAAACTTCCTCCTTTTTCTGCTGACTCAATGACAACCGTAGCTTCTGCCATACCCGCAATTACTCTATTACGTTTTAAGAAATTCTCTCTTTCTGGATTACTAGTACTCCAAAACTCGGTAAAAAACCCGCCATTCTTTTCTACTTCTGAAACATATTTTGCGTGGGTTTTAGGGTATATTTGATTTAGCCCATGCGCCAAACAACCAATAGTTTGTAAGCCATGTTTTATAGCCGCTTTTTGAATACAAATATCTACTCCATAAGCAAAACCACTAACAATTACTGGATTTAAAGGAGCTATACTCTCTATAAATTCTTCGCAAAAGGCGGTTCCGTAACTTGTTATCTTTCTTGTGCCAACTACACTAATTATTTTACGGTCTCCTAGGTCTATTTTTCCTTTTTTAAACAATAATATAGGACTATCAATACAGTGTTTTAGATATCTCGGATAATCCTCATTAGCGAAGTAACTATATTCCAGATTATTACCTTGAATATAGGCAAATTCTGATTCTGCAGACTCCAAATGTTCTCCATCAAATAAACCTTTTAAAGTATGCATTCCTACACCATCGATTTTTAAAAGATTTTGCAATTTATCTTCAAAAATAGCAGAGGCACTACCACAATGTGTAATTAATTTTTTAGCCGTTACATCGCCAATATTAGGTACTCTCTGCAATCGTAAAACTGCAATTAATTCAGTAGTAGTCATTTATAAATTGTGCTTAGTTATTCACAAAATACTAAAAATATAATGTTAATAAAAAGTTATGCGAAGTGTTTCTTAGACCCCATTTTTTTTTCATATTTGTGTTGATGGTATTAGAACACTATATAAGCGATTTACTATACAGATATAACTGTGTTGTTGTTCCTAATTTTGGAGCCTTCTTAACTAATAAGAGAGGAGCACAATTAGTAGGAGATACGAATACATTTCATGCTCCAACTAAAGAAGTTTCTTTTAATGCACAATTAACAACCAATGATGGTTTATTGGTTTCTTATATTGCAGAAGTAGAAAAAACTACCTATGAAGATGTATTATCAAAGATGGATACATTAACGCAGGATTGGAAATCTCAATTACAAAATGTTGGAAGAATTCATTTAGAAAAAATTGGTCTTTTAACATTAAGCTCGGAAGGTAAAGTTCTATTTCAACCGCAATCGCAAATAAATTACCTTACCAGTTCTTTTGGTTTGTCTTCATTTTCCTCTTCTTCCATTACTCGTGAAGTTTTAAAAGAGGAAGTAGAAGAATTAGAAGAAAGAATACCTTTTATAATTACTCCTGAAAAAAGGGAAGAATCCTCTTTTAGACCTTATTTAAAATATGCTGCTATATTTTTACTAGCCCTTTCTACAGGACTAACGGCATATAGAGGGTATAAACATTCTGTAACTACAGAGCAATTAGTACAACAAGATGCCCAAAACCAGGTTTCTAAACACATACAGGAAGCTACTTTTTTTGATACTACTCCATTAGAGCTGCCTTCTATTACTTTAGATGCAACGACCACAACCATTAAGAATGCAATTAACGACAATGCTGGTGAAGATGCCTCTCAAACAGTACATCATATTGTAGCGGGTGCATTTCGCTACAAAACCAATGCCAAAAAGAAGATAAGGCAACTAAAAAGACGTGGGTATAATGCGGCTTATTTTGGAACAAATGCGCATGGTTTACACATGGTAACTTATGAACGTTTTACAGATGTAGATACTGCCTTAGAAACATTACGCTCTATAAAAAACTCGCACTCCAAGGACGCATGGCTACTTTCTGCTAAATAGCAACTATTTACTCTATTTTTCTAAACAAATACTATAACTAATAATTGTATTGGTTATAATTAATTACAGCTATGCTCATTTTAAGGGCGTATCTTTGTTAAAAATTATATGGTATGGAATTTAAAACACCCAATAATTCTAGGACATTAATGACGGATATGGTTTTACCTAGCGAAACCAACCCGTTAAACAACTTATTTGGCGGCGAACTTTTAGCGCGAATGGATAGAGCTGCAAGTATTGCCGCCAGAAGACATAGTAGAAGAATTACAGTAACTGCTTCTGTAAATCATGTTGCATTTAACCAAGCTGTACCTGTTGGTAGTGTAGTAACTGTAGAAGCTGCTGTTTCTAGAGCTTTCAATAGCTCCATGGAGGTGTACTTAGATGTTTGGATGGAAGATAGATTTAGTGGAGAACGCACCAAAGCAAATGAAGCTATATATACTTTTGTAGCTGTGGATGAAAATGGAAAACCAACGAAAGTACCACAATTAAAACCGGAAACAGAGTTAGAAAAGGAACGTTTTAACGGTGCTTTGCGAAGAAAACAGTTAAGTCTTGTGCTAGCCGGAAAAATGAAGCCTAATGAAGCTACAGAGCTTCGTGCGTTGTTCATGGGAGAGTAGGCCTCCAAATAGAAAGTCTACTTGGCATTTAAATCTCAATTACCGAGTATATCTTTCTGTAGTTTAAACCATACTGGTATCTATTATAACCTCACTTTGGAGTGTTTTATGAACGGGACATTTGCTAGCAATCTCTTTTAATCTCTGCACTTGGGATTCATCTAGATTCCCTACAAATTTTAGTTTCTTTTCTAAATAATCAAAACGGGTGGGTTTATCTACTGATAAACCTAAATCATCGCTATGCTTTTTAGAATAGGTAATATATACAAACACTTCTTGCAAATCCCATTTTTTACGCTCGGCATACATTTTTAGAGTCATTACTGTACAAGCAGCCAAACCGGCGCTTAGAAAATCATACGGAGATGGCCCAAAATCGTCCCCACCAATACTCTCAGGTTCATCAGCTATAAAAGAATGCTTTTTGGTCTGAATAGAGGTTGTGAAATTATCTTCTAGCAAATTTAAATGCCCCACCAATTGCTCCCCTTCTGTAGAAATCATACTATTTTCTTCTTGGGGAAAATAACGTTGCGCCCAAGAGCCAATTATACTACCGACATACATACTATCTACTGTATTTGTAAGTAAATGATCTGCACTATCTAAACTAATAAAACTTTTAGGGTGATGCGCATTATGATATATTTGTTGCGCATTTTCTACACCAACAATAGTATCTGTAGGCGAATGCATAACTAAAATTGGTTTTCTTAATTTTTTAGTTATTTCTGGTAAGTTGGTCTTTTTAAAATCGCGAACAAAATCCTGATTAATTTTAAAAGGCCTACCTCCAATATGTACCTCAACTTCTCCCTTCTCCGCAATTTCTGCGGCATCATGTGAAAACAAATGGGTAACATGATCTACAGTTGCCGGCGCTCCAATAGTAGCAACAGCTTTAATATTATCTAACTTATATGCGGCTACAATAGCTGCAGCTCCTCCCAAAGAATGCCCAACCAACAAGCTCGGAGCTTTATATTCTTTGGTAATAAATGCATTAACAGCAAGCAAGTCATCTACATTCCCTGAAAAATGGCTATCTGCAAATTCCCCTTCACTCCTACCTAAACCCGTAAAATCAAAACGCACTACTCCAAACCCATGATTAGTTAAAGACCTGCTTATATTTTTAACAGCACTTAAAGTACTATTGCAAGAAAAGCAGTGCGCAAATATTGCATAGTTATTGGGTTTTTGATTTGCAGGTAATTCTAGATATGCCTGTAATTTAAAACCTTTATTATTTACTATATGCAGTTTAATGTTTTTCATGATTCTTTATACTTTACTTAGGAAGTAGGTAGTCGTAAAAAGAAAATAAAAATTACCAAATAAAGAGACTTATAATTGATACACCCAATCCTCAGGGTTAAGCCTAACCGTATCTTGGTACAAGTAGAATTTTAAGCGGGTTTGCCCGTTAGACCGATTGGTATAAATGGTGCCTAATTCTGTTTTCACAGATACTTTATCTCCTTTTTTAACATATAAATCAGACAAATTATAATAGGTGCTTATAAAATTTCCATGTTTTATTTGCACTCCTTTATTACCTCCAGGAACGGCAAGTATGGCAATTACCTCCCCTTCGAATATTGCTCTCGCTTTAGCACCTTCATCGGTTGCTATGATAACACCATTACTCTGGTGTTTTATACCTGGGTATACCGCATCTTTGTAAATTCCGAATCCTTGACTTTTAATTCCCTTTTCTACGGGCCATATTAGCTTTCCTTTATTAGAAGAAAAACTATTGGCAACCGCACTAGCTTCTGGTGTTAAAAGAAATTTCGCAGAATTACTTTTAGTTTTCTTTCCTATCTTTTTATTGGATGCTACAATGGCCTTTCTAATTAAAGTTTCTATTTGCTTATCTATTTTACGGGCTTCCTTTTTCTTCTTGTTTATTACACTTGTATATTTACTCTCGTTTTTACGAATACTATTCAATAATTCTTTCTGTGTTTTTATTTCTCCAAAAAGTTTATTTTTTGCCTTTCTATTTTGCGCTAGAAGAACTTCTTTTACTTTACGCTCGGCATTTAAATCTTTATTAAGTCGGTCTAGTTCTTCTGCTTTTATGGCAATTTCTTCTCCTTGTTCTTTACGGTATTCTGTATACTGCTGTATATATTGCAGTCTTTTAAAGGCTTGGTAAAAATTATCGGAAGATAACAGAAACATAAGTCTACTTTGCTGAGACTTATTTTGATACGATTTCCGAATCATCGTTGCATACTCATCTTTTACTGTCTTTAACTCTTTATTTAGTTTAGAAATACTACGAATATTTGCATTTATCTGACGGTTTAATAAATTGGATTGTTGGTTGGTAACCCTAATAAGTTGTTGGCGTACGTTTATCTTCTTATCCAGGGCTTCCATTTGATCTAGAACATCACCTTTTTCCTTTTTTTCAGCAAAAAGCAATCTATTTATTTCGCGAATCTCTTTTTGCAGTTTCTCTCTTTTTGCTTCTAATGATTTTTGCTCTTTGGTTTGCGCATGTGTATTGGTAACCGAAACAACGGTTATAAGCACAACTAGAATAAAATTTAAAAACGATTTACTTCCCATTACCTTTTAATACAATCTCATCAAAACCTTTCGGAATTTTATATGGAAAATTCAATGCCCTATTAAACTCTATATTCCTATATTCCAAATCTATAGTATTGGTAACCTTTTTATCTATAGCTGTAATAACGATAGTATTAGGCAACACTTTGTTTTCTATTTTCTGATAGTTTTTATAATCAATCTCCAAAACTCTTTTCTTTAAAGGCTGCGAGAGTTGCTGTGATGCCATTTTAAAATTAGTAGGTTCTATCTGAAAAAATGTTTTAAATAAATCTCCTGCTTTTTTAGGTTTTAATTGATACTTTTTATCCGTAACGGTTGCGTTATACTTTTCTTTTCGTAAATCGAAAATTGCTTGCCCTAGCAATAAATCTTGTACTTTATCAAAGTCTAAATCGGTTCCTAATAAGTTACTCAGATAAGAGAAATTACCATCAAAATACTCGTTTTGGAGTTTATTATAGAAAGAAACTCTTTTTGGGGTTATAAGTACTTTAACCATCCCAAGTGGAGCGCTCATCCATATTGCATTGTCTTTCTCCATTCGTAAACTAACCGATACACCTTGAGAAGATTCTCCGTCGGAATAATTAATCTTTACTTTACCACTTAACGTTTTAAAATCGAGTTGATTTTGATAGTGCGATTTAATAATAGCCTTTGCAGATAAATTTTCGTTTACACTACCGTCGGAAACCACTTTGGTGGTTTTACAGGAAAAAACAGATAGAATAATTATAGGAAGTACTAAATATAGTAAGGCTTGCTTCATGGTATGCATAATACTTTAAAATCCGGGTTTTATCTTACGAAGATACATATTTGCTCTAGAAGTCTGATTTAATCCGGTATAGCCATTGGCTAATTCTTTATATATTTTATTAGCCAAACTTATATCATCCACCAAATAATCCAAAGAGACCTCCAATATGGCAATGGCCTCTCTATACCTCTTTGTTTGGTTTAAGGCATATGCTTGGGTATAGTAAAAATATGGCTGTAATGGGTATTGTTCTACGGCTTCTGTTGCTACTTGCTTAATTATACTATAAGCTTTAATAGAAATTAATCCTTTTAACCTTGCCTTATAGGCCTGCACGCCATTATCTGTTTTTGTTCGCGTAGTAGATACAGTGTTAGTCACTGTATAAGAAACAGATGTTTTTTCTTCTTCTTGCTTTTTTACAGCTTCTTCTATTTTGGTATATAAATCTTGTTGTTTTTTAGATTTTTTTATTCCTTCTAAAGCTGCTAAAGCTCCTTTATAATTTTTTTGTGAATAGTATATTTTACCAAGGTTCTCTCTTAATATAATATTCTCATAGGGCATACTTTGCGTTAAGCTACCAACAGTACCACCTTGAGACTGCATTGCAGTAACCAAAGTATACAAGTACCATAAATTTTCTGGTTCTTTATTTAAAGCTTCTAGAGCGTAGTTTTGCGCATTTATATACTCTTTATTCAAGAGATATACTTTTGCCAATTCATGGCTTACTACAGTACTCTCAGCGTCTATTTCTTTACATTTTAGAAAGTACTTTATCGCTTTATCATAATTTTCAATACCCTTTTGCTTTAAACCTTCGAAAAATTGTTCTTGAAAATTATCGGAATACTCTTCTAAAAATACAGCGGCGCTTTCTTCAACATTTATTTTATCTTCTTGTGCTAACACAGAAAAAAGCACTAAGAAACATCCTAAATGCAATACAATTTTTAAACGATTTATAATTTTCATTGGAATGTTCGTTAGCCAAGAGAAGTTTTATAATCCTTGCGAACTACTAAATTAGTATAAAACTTGAATATTTCTAAAAACAAGTCTTTTCTATAACAAGGAATTAACAGCCGTTAAAAAAATTCCCTGAAATAGTAAATGCCTCGCAAGTTAATTCACGAGGCATTTAATTCTAGTTTAAAGAGAAAACTATTCCAAGACAGAATAATCTCCTATACTAATACTTTCGAAATTACCATTGAATTTAGCATGGTTACCAATCATAGCATTATCTAAATTGGCATTGGTAATAATACTATTTGTTTGAATTAAACTATTTTTAATTGTAGAATTCTCTACTACAGAATTGTTTCCTATAGAGACAAAAGGGCCTACTGTAGTATCTTTTAAAACTACATTCTCCCCAATATAACACGGAGCAATAATATTTGCATTTTCTAATTGTACAGAATTAGAGATAAGTTCTTCTCCATCTGCCTCTAAAAAACCTAACATTCTTTGGTTGGTTTCAATGGTTATTTTTTTATTACCACAATCCATCCACTCATCTACCGTACCGGTTTTAAAAACTCTACCGTCTGCCATCATGCGTTTAATACCATCATTTATTTGGTATTCGCCACCATTCATTATGTTTTCATCCAAAATTTCTTGAAGCTTGCCTTTTAAAACAGCTACATCTTTAAAATAGTAAATACCAATTACCGCTTGGTCACTAACGAAAGTTTCTGGTTTTTCCACTAGCTCTACTATTTCCTCTTTATCGTTAAGTTTAACAACACCATATGCTTCTGGGTTCTCTACTTTCTTTGTCCATATAACGCTATCGGCATCTGGGTCCAAATCAAATTCTGCTCTAATTAAAGTGTCGGCATAAGCAATTACAGCAGGTCCAGATAAAGATGGTTCTGCGCACATAATTGCATGCCCTGTTCCCAAAGGTTTATCTTGCCTGTAGATAGATGCTTTTGCCCCTAAACTTTCTGCTAATTCTTTTAAACTAGCAATTACATCGTCTCCAAACCAAGCTGGGTCTCCTAAAACAAATGCAATTTCTTCAATTGGTTGTTTTAAAACTTTGGCTATATCACTCACTAATCTATGTACAATTGGTTTTCCTGCAACCGGAATTAATGGTTTAGGAACCGTTAAAGAATGTGGTCTTAGTCGCGAGCCTCTGCCCGCCATTGGAACTATTATTTTCATACTATTTGCCTGTAAAAACAGGTATTTGTTAATGGTTACACTTAATTCCTGCATAAGCAGGAACATCTTTACGCCTAGTACAACGTAGAAATATTTATATTATTAGGATTTTATTTTAAGAGACTCTTACTTAAGCAAGAATTATTTTACACCCGTACTACCAAATCCGCCTTCTCCTCTTGCGGTTTCTGATAATTCATCTACGGATATCCATTCCGCACGTTCGTGCTTTGCAATCACTAGTTGCGCAATACGCTCCCCATTTTCAATTACAAAAGATTCGTTAGACAAATTAACTAGTATTACCCCTATTTCACCTCTATAATCGGCATCTACAGTTCCGGGTGCATTAAGAACGGTAACTCCTTTTTTAGCAGCCAAACCACTTCTTGGTCTTACTTGTGCCTCAAAACCAATAGGAAGCTCTATAAACAAACCAGTTTTAACAATAGTTCTTTCCATTGGCTCCAGAGTAATAGCTTCTTGAATATTGGCTCTTAAGTCCATTCCTGCAGATGCCCTTGTTTCGTAATGTGGTAAATCGTGAGACGATTTATTAATTATCTTTATTTCCATTTTTTAAAAATACCTTTCTAAGGTTATCGTTTTCTAATTTATATAGTAATCCCAAAAATATAGCAAGTAATATATTACCAACAATTAAATTTCTATCGAATCCGTAAAAGGCAATCCCAGAGAAACTTATAGATAATAAAAGGTAAAACCCTATTTTTCTAAAATTGTAAGGAATAGGGTAGTGTTTTCTTCCAAAATAAAAAGACAAAAACATCATGCTTCCGTAAGCAACTAATGTGGCTATTGCAGATGCCATATACTCAAAATATTTTATGAATACCACATTAATAATAATGGTTAAAATGGCGCCTATAATAGATATATATGCTCCAAATTTTGTGCGATCTGTTACTTTATACCAAACAGATAAGTTGTGGTATATTCCTAAAAAGAAACTAGCAAGTACTATAATTGGTACAATTGGCATTGCTTCCCAATAAGCGGGATCTCGTACAATAATTATTTTTAAAATATCTGCATAAACAACCACTCCTAATAAAATTATGCTTCCTAAAACAACAAAATAATTGGTAATTTGGGCATATGCCTTTTGCGGATTCTCGGAATTAGAATGGTTAAAGAAAAATGGCTCTATTCCCATACGAAATGCTGTTGCAAAAAGAGTCATAAACAATGCTATTTTATAGCATGCAGAATACATCCCCACTTTTGCTTCAGAGACATCTTCTGGAAGTAATTTTTCTAATAAGATACGATCAAATACTTCATTTATACTAAATGCCATTCCTGCTACCATTACAGGCATTGCGTATTGCATCATCTTTTTCCATAATGCCTTGTCAAAAAACCAATTAGTTTTTCGGTACAATTCACTCATCAATAAAAGAGTAACACCACTTGCAGTTACGTTAGCAATAAAAATATAAGAGATTTGAAAATTTGGTTTATACAATGAAGATAAAATGCCGTCTGAATTACCTTCTACGAAACTTGGGAGCATTACTAAGAAAAAAATACTTAACCCTAAATTAATACCTACGTTTAGTATTTTTACAACGGCATAACGCATAGGTTTTTCGTTAGCCCGTAACCATGCAAAAGGGACAACTACCAAAGCATCTAGCGCTAAAATTAACAACACATAACCTAAATACTTTTTATCCACTTCTAAAAGCTCTGATAAGGATTCAAAAAATACAAAACCAATACATATAAATGCTCCGGTAGTAACCAAAATAGAAATCAAAGAAGTAGAAACTACCTTATTCTTTTCTTTTGACTTACTATAAAATCTAAAAAAAGCGGTTTCCATTCCATACGCCAAGACTACATTAAATATGGCAAACCAAGCAAATATTACACTTAATTTACCAAATAAACCCGGAGCCATTACCGAGGTATATAAAGGAACCAAAATAAAGGATAGCATTCTAGGCAATACCGTTGCAAGACCATATACAAAAGTCTGCTTAAAAAGTTTTTTTAACGGATTCAATAGTCTAGAAATTAGAGTTTAAAAATAGGTATTTAAACTTAGGCAACAAAAAAGCTCTACTTAAAAGTAGAGCTTTCTATTTTATAAAATAATTATATGCTATAGTTCTAATTATTTAATGCTTCTGCACCACCAACAATTTCTAAAATTTCATTAGTAATTGCGGCTTGTCTAGCCTTGTTATAAGTTAACTTAAGTTGATCTCTAAGTTCGGTTGCATTATCTGTTGCCTTATGCATTGCCGTCATTCGAGCTCCATGTTCACTAGCAAAAGAATCGCGAATACCTTTATACAACTGTGTTTTTAATGACTTTGGTATTAACTGCT
The DNA here is from genome assembly GCF_947496775.1 of uncultured Maribacter sp. GTDB lineage: Bacteria > Bacteroidota > Bacteroidia > Flavobacteriales > Flavobacteriaceae > Maribacter_B. The sequence continues at coordinate 136,649 of NZ_CANMDU010000007.1, forward strand.
CTACGATTTCAATTTTTGAGGGCTCAAAAATATAATCGGAGTTGTTACTTTCTGCTCCTTCTACTGGAATAATAGGCAAAAATTGCTCTGTCATAACAATTTGCGTTGCCGCATTTTTAAACTTGTTATAAACAATTTCAATTTTATCGTAAGTACCTTCCCTAAAAAGAAGCATTAATTCTTCCGCAATTAAGGCTACATTCTCAAAAGTCAAATTATCAAAGACCTCACTATGATTGCTAATTACATTATGTTTTTTTGAAAGAATATCATTCGCTTTTTTTCCTATTGCAACAAAATCTAATTGCTTTCCTGCATACGTATTCTCTTCCAAAGAAGCACATTGCTTAAGAACATTGGTATTAAAAGCACCACACAAACCTCTATTCGATGTAATGGCTACAACCAACACCTTATTTACAGGTCTATTATCTGCATACGTACTTCCTGAGTCTGCATCTAAACTTGCGCTTAAACTCTGTAAAAGCTCTGTAAGTTTATCCGCATAAGGTCGCATAGCTGTAATTGCATCTTGCGCTTTCTTAAGCTTTGCAGCAGATACCATTTTCATGGCACTAGTAATCTGCATAGTAGAGGATACCGATGCTATTCTATTACGTATTTCTTTTAAGTTTGCCATTTTTTTAGTCTTTAGTAGTTAGTGATGAGTAATAAGCTCTCTCTACTTACTCATTACTAACTACTTCCAATTTTTAAGCTTTATATTTTGCTGACATTTCTTTACAAACTGTACTCAAAGTATCTGTAACCTCGTCTGTAAGTTTCCCAGCCTTTAATGTATCTAAAACACCTCTATGCTTAGCATTTAAAAATTCGATAAAATCTCTTTCGAATTCTTTTACTTTTTCAACAGGAACGTCTTTTAATAAATTCTTAGAGCCAGCATAAATAATAGCAACCTGATCTTCTACTGTAAATGGATCATTTTGCGCTTGCTTTAAAATCTCTACATTACGACGACCTTTTTCAATTACGTTTAAGGTAGCTGCATCTAAATCCGAACCGAATTTCGCGAATGCCTCTAATTCACGGAATTGCGCCTGGTCTAATTTTAATGTACCAGATACTTTTTTCATAGATTTAATCTGTGCATTACCACCAACACGAGATACAGAAATACCCACGTTAATTGCCGGACGAACCCCTTGGTTAAACAAATCTTGCTCTAAGAAAATCTGACCATCTGTAATAGATATTACATTCGTAGGAATGTAAGCCGAAACATCTCCCGCCTGTGTCTCAATTATTGGAAGGGCCGTTAATGAACCACCACCTTTTACAATCGGTTTTAAAGAATCTGGAAGGTCGTTCATGTTTTTGGCAATACCATCATCTGCTATAACTTTTGCAGAACGCTCTAATAATCTAGAGTGAAGATAAAATACATCTCCAGGGTAAGCTTCACGTCCTGGTGGACGTCTTAATAAAAGAGAAACCTCACGATAGGCAACCGCTTGCTTAGATAAATCATCATAAATAATTAATGCAGGACGACCAGTATCACGGAAGTACTCTCCAATAGCAGCACCGGCAAATGGAGCATAAACCTGCATAGGTGCAGGATCAGATGCATTCGCAGCAACTATAGTAGTATATGCTAAAGCTCCTTTATCTTCTAAAGTCTGCGCAATTGCAGCTACAGTAGAAGCTTTTTGACCAATAGCAACATATATACAATATACAGGCTCACCTGCATCGTAAAATTCTTTTTGATTTAAGATGGTATCAATACAAACCGTAGTCTTACCAGTCTGACGGTCACCAATAACCAACTCACGCTGTCCTCTACCTACAGGTATCATAGCATCAATTGCCTTAATACCAGTTTGTAATGGCTCGGTAACTGGCTCACGGAAAATTACACCAGGTGCTTTACGCTCCAATGGCATTTCATACGTTTCACCAGAAATAGGTCCTTTACCATCGATAGGAAGACCTAGAGTATTTACCACACGACCTGCAATTCCTTCACCAACATTGATAGAAGCAATAGTTTGCGTACGCTTAACTACAGAACCTTCTTTAACGTCTCTTGATGGGCTTAAAAGTACCACACCAACGTTATCTTCTTCTAAGTTAAGAACGATTCCTTTTAAACCACCCTCGAATTCAACTAGTTCTCCGTATTGTACATTAGATAAGCCGTATACACGTGCGATACCATCACCCACTTGCAATACTGTTCCTACTTCGTCCAATGAAGCCGTAGCGTCAAATCCTGATAATTGTTTCTTTAAAATTGCTGATACTTCAGCGGCTTTTACTCCTGCCATTTGTTTTAGATATAAGGTTCTGGATTCCTAAAAATCCGAAAATATATTATAGACTACTTGTAAATTCTCTTTGTAAATTACTTAATTTATTTGCGATACTAGCATCATACTGTAAATCGCCTACACGTAAAACAAAACCACCAATGATACTTTCATCGATAGTATTTTCTACGGTAACCTCTTTTCCTGTTAACTTAGTTACTTGCTCTAATACTTTCTTTTTTAAGTCTGCTGTTAAAGGAACAGCTGTAGTAACATGCGCTACATCTTTCCCTTTTAACTGCTCGTTAAGTATTATGTATTTTAAAGCAACTTCGTTTAATATAGAGATTCTCTTATTTGCGATTAAATTAGAAATAGCTCCTTCTGTAATAGTATTACTTCCACTAAAAACTGCCAACAAAGCACTTTTCTTAGTTTCGCCACTAACCACAGGATTTTCTAATAGATCTCTCAATTCTACACTATCAGAAACAGTACTAATTATAGAACGCATATCTTTTTCAACAGCGTCTACAGCTTTGTTTTCAACTGCTAAATCTAATATTGCTTTGGCGTAACGTACGGCTGCTCTTGAATTGCTCATTTCTATTAGTTCAATTTAATATCACCCAATAAATTCTCAACCAATTTTAATTGCTTGTCTTTATCTGATAATTGCTCTTTGATAACTTTCTCAGCAATTTCCACAGAAAGATTACCTACTTGGTTTTTAATATCTGCTAACGCTGCTTTTTTCTCACTTTCGATAGCAGCTTGCGCTTGTTTAATAATCTTATCTCCTTCTGCTTGCGCTTGCTCCTTAGAATCCGAAATCATTTTTTCTTTGATTTCTCTTGCTTCTTTAAGCATAGCCTCTCTCTCTGCACGCGCTTCTTTTAACAACTTATCGTTATCTGCTTGCAAATTTTGCATTTCTCTCTTAGCATTTTCAGCAGCCTCTAAAGCATTTTTTATACCATCCTCACGGTCTTCTACCGCATTAAGAATTGGTTTCCAAGCAAATTTTCTTAATAAAAGAAGTAAGCCAACGAATAATAATAGTTGCCAAAAAAACAACCCAAATGAAAACTGTTCTATTAATTTATCCATGTTTGTAAACGTAAAAAAATTAAGTTTAAATGTTTAATTAACAACAGTTACAACCAACCGTTGTAACTGTTGTTAGATGTTTTATGATGCGAATAACGCAGCAAAACCAATACCTTCAATAAGAGCCGCAGCAATTAACATTGCTGTTTGAATCTTACCAGAAGCTTCTGGCTGACGAGCGATAGCATCCATCGCAGATCCACCAATTTTACCAATACCTAAACCAGCACCGATAACGATTAAACCAGCTCCTACAATAGTTGGGATTTCCATAATATATATATTTAATTATTAAACATTCAATTTTAGTGGTCGTGATGCTCTTCTACAGCTGAACCAAAATACAATGCCGATAACATTGTAAAGATATATGCTTGTAAAGCGGCTACTAATAATTCTAGAAGTGAAAGTGCAAATGCCAAACCAAACGACAATGGACTACCTATCCAGTTCTTAAAAATAAACATCATTCCCAAAATACTCATTAATACTACGTGACCTGCAGTAATGTTCGCATACAAACGAATCATTAAAGAGAAAGGTTTAATTATAGTCCCTAATAATTCAATAGGAGCTAAAACTAATTTCATAAAAACAGGTACATCTGGCATCCAAAAAATATGTTTCCAATAGTTCTTGTTTGCAGTAAACGTAGTTATTAAATAGGTAAGCAAAGCCAATGCTAATGTTACCGCTATATTATTTGTTACGTTAACTCCTAGTGGAGTTAAACCTAATAAGTTTATTATCCAAATAAAGAAAAATACAGTTAACAAATAACTCATATACCTCTTATAATGCTTCTTACCAATATTTGGAATTGCAATATCATCTCTTATATATAAAACAACTGGCTCTAATAAACGACCCATACCTTTTGGCAGGGCACTGTTTTTATAGGACTTAGCCATTTTCGTAAACATAAAAAACATAAGAATTGCAACCAACAAAATGAAAACCACATTTTTAGTAATAGAAAAATCTAAAGGTTTTTCATTTGTTGCATGATGATGCTCATCATAAGAAATAGTTCCTTCTGCATCGGTCTTTACAATTTTACCATGGTTTAATGCATAATAATTACCATCTACCTCTGCTACAGAAGCTCCATGATGAAATTTTGAAGAAGAAAAAACCTTTAAGCCATTATCCCATAAAATTACAGGAAGAGGAAAACCAACATGCTCATTCTTTTCCTCATCTACAGTATACAGAGTAAAATCATGAGAATCTAAAAGGTGGTGCCCAATAAATTCCTTTATTTCAGCCTTAAGACTCCCTTTGGACTCCTCTACAGGATGATTATTCTCTTTAGCGAAAATATTACCTCCTAATAAAAGTGCTGCCACTAAAAATATCTTGAAATAAAATGGTTTTTGCATATCTCTTTTGAATATCGGTCTCGAAAAATCCGTGCAAATGTACGCTTTTAAATCAAAAAGCAAAAAGCATTTATAGGTTTGTTTATCTTTTTATAAAAGAAATATAAAATGCAAACCTTCTACAAGTTATTTAACATTCTTGCAGTAAAAAGAGTTTCAAAAGAAAGAGAAAGAAAATAAGGAATGAAAAATGCCGCGAATTCTACTGTTTCTACAGCTCCATCATTTTTATAGACTGGATTAAAAACAATAAAAAATATTAAAAACTTAAGCATGCTACCCCCAAGAAATAAAAAGCCCAAATAATTTTTCCATTTATTTCTAAAAACATATAAAACTACAAATATTACTAAAGCAAGTATTGCATTTATAACATATGCAGAGATAATCATATTGCCAAATAAAGGTTTCGCTAATTGTTTTAATACTAAAACATGAATACAAAAAACAAGTATTAGTGTACTACTAAGGGCTATTAAAAAACTATAAAGTATTTTGTATTTGCGCATTAATATTTAATTCGCTTTAGTTGTTTTAGCACTAAGTAAAGAGCTATTGCTACTCCTGCAATAGTAGAAAATGCAGTGAATATTTTTTTGTCTGTTTGGTAATACTCATCTAACCAAACACCTCCTTTGGCGGCTAAAAAAATAATAGCACCCATTTCTATTGCTATGCCAGAAAGGATGCCAAAATTTTTTAAATTTTTATTCTTCTTAGGATGCTTTTGCTGCTCCATTATTAGTGTTACTCATTGGTTGCTTGTTAAAGCTTCCGCCTTTACCTTTCATAGAACAAGATGCATTAAAGGTCGCTCCAGGCTCTACAGCTAATTTAGATACAGAAACAGTACCTTCTATTACGGCAGATGATTTTAAAGAAAGTAAATCGGATACTAAAAGCTCTCCGTTAAAGTTTCCTTCTATATCTGCATTTACACATTCTACTTTTCCATGGATATAACCATCTTTACCAATAACAACTTTACCAGATGTGGTAACATTACCATCTAATTTACCATCGATTCTAAAATCTGCTTCAGATACTATATCTCCTTTAATTTTTGTGTTTTTTTCAATTCTGTTAGGCTGTCCTCCTACTTCATTCATAGTTCTAGGTTTTTGTTTGTCTGAAAACATTAGTTAAGGTTTTGGGGTTATAAGAGATTTTTTATACTCTTCTAAATTTTTATGTACTTGCGTTATTTTATAGTTTGATGATAAAATTACAAAATTCTCATTAGCAACTTTATAATCCTTATTGTTTTTTAATAGCTCTGCATAGCCTAAAGCAAAATCTTTAGATTTAAATCCATGAACTACCACAAATTGGTCTTCTAAGTTATAAATATCTTTAGAAACTATATTCCTATATTTTAAATCTTTTATAGATTTTTCTAAAAGCTCCTTTAAAACTAAAGCCGCATCGTTATTATTTCTTTTAAAAGGGAACACTACTTTCCAGTTTCCTGTTCCCGTAGATTCGGTTTCCGAAGAAAATACTTTCTCTTTTAGTTTTGGCAATTGCTCTGCGACCATTTGCTCTGCCTTTTTGCCTTCCGGGTTATTAGGATAAGTAAGCGCCACATAATTTAATGCTTCTTTAAAATCTTCGAACCCTTGTAATCTTCCTATAGCGTTTGCTTTTAACATTTCGAACTTAGGAACAATAGGGTCGCCTGTATATCTACTAATATTTGCTTCTGCTTCTGTAATTACTTGTAAGAACTCTTGATTTTTATACTTTTTATACAATGTATTATAACGAGCATCTGGACTATCTAAATTACCAGATATTACTGCTTCTGGATTTAATAGTATTTCTGCATAACGAGAATCTCCATGATTATCAATAATATTTTGCTTCATAGACTCTGCTAAAGGACTACCTTCTTCTTCATAAATTTTATACAAGTTGTATTTAGATGGTAACACTAATCTTTCTTCCGGATTAGATTTTAATACCCCTTCTAGCTTTTCAACCGCCAAAAGATTTTCTTTAAACTTTTCTTTATAGATTAATCCTAATTGATAATTTGCAAAATTTCTTCCTGCTTTAAGACTGTCTATAATGGTAACATCTGTTGGAATTTGTCCCATGTAAAAATCCACAGAAAATTTATCTTCTTCTGTAATATTTTCTTTGCTTTCTAATGAGTTTTCTGCTAAAGCATTAGTAATAGCTGCTGTTGTACTTTTATTACTCCAACGCCAATTATCTTCTAAAGTTCTTGTTCCCCATTTATTCTTAAAATCGTTTTTACCATATCCTAAACTGGTTATATTATAGAAATAAAAATTTCCTTTATTTTCTTTACCACCTTTACTCTCACCAAAAGCTGCAAAACCGTCTGTGATTTTTTCTTTTGCTTTTTTCTGAGCTTCTTCCTTTGCTTTCTTTAATTCGTCAACATGGTTTTCATAATACGCTATTTGCTTATCCTTAGGCATATCATAAATGGTAATAACACTATCTGCATAGTGCACAACATCTTCATACTTTATAACATCTTCTAGATTATCGAGCTTCTTTTTTGTTGCTCTATATTTTTTAGTATTTTCTCCTAAATTAGTAAGAACACTATCGTAATAAGCTCCAGAATTTTTATACAGATTTTGGTCAAAATTATATTCTGCCAAATTCTCATAGTTCAATGCATTTAGCTTAGGCTTATTCTCTGTTTTTCGAAGCGACTTGTTAAAATAAACAATTGCTAAACTATCAGATTCTGTTTCTAAATGATACTCCGCAATCTGACGGTAGATTTTATCCAAAAATGGTCTATTCTCCCTGTTCTCTTCTAAATCGGTTAAATACTCTAATAATTCTTCTTTATTCTCACTTGTTAATTCTGTATTATGAATTTTTTGCAAGTGCGCATTAATCATATATACTCTTGGCGATTTTCTATTTAAATCTATAATTTTATCAAAAGCATAGTTCGCGCTGTCTTTATGGCCTATTTGATTATATAATTGACCAATAATATAGTAATATCTTCCTCTTTCAGGGTTTTTCTTGGTGTAGTAAGATGCTGTTTTTAGGTGTTGAATCGCTGTATCTGGAGCATTCAAATTTATATACGCCTGTGCCATCATTGCACGAGCATCTGCATATTCTTGATCCTTTAACTTATCATACTTCATTAAGTTTTTTAAGTTCTTAATGGCTAAATCTTCATTCTCTAATCTAATATTTACTTTTTCTCTCCAAATACGAGCTTCTGCAAGTTTATCACTGGCTGGATACTTTTTAAGTATATAATTAAAAGCTTCTAAAGCAGGAATATAACGCTCATCAAAATACCTAGCTTTTCCTAAAAGTAAAAAAGCTTCATCTGTTTGTGGGTTTCTTTCCACATCTTTAATATCCATGCTATGCTTTTGTATAGCTTTGGTTGCTTTTTCTTCTGCAATTATAAAGTTGGGATTATTGTCTTCAGAATCTAACTTAATTTCACCACTTACCTCTAAACGCTCTATAGGTAAAACTTCCCAATAGTCGTCTTGGTAACTAGCATTTAAGGTTTCTCTACCTTCATCAAAAGCAATATTGCCATTATATAGCGTATTGTATTTGGTATTTAAGGCGTGCCAATTTCTATTCAGAAAGGCATCCTTTTTAGTGGAACAGGAGTTAAATCCTATTCCCGCGATGATCGCTGTAAGTATAAATTTATGTTGAAGCTTCAAAATTATCTGTATTCGTACCTAACTTAAACAGAAAAACAACCCGATTATTATACCATTGGTCGGTAAAATGTACTTTATTTCTTGAAGTTGAGTTACTTCTAAAAAATAAAGGGCTGTGTATAAAAATTTATACACAGCCCTTTATTTTACCTATAGCATATATTAACGCCCTTTTATTGCGTATATTTTTGAGCAATTCCTCCAACTTTCATTCCCCAAGTTTTCCCAATCATCATTGCCTTTTGACTTATAACTAATTGCTTAACACTTAGCTTTTTTCCTAAATCTGTATTATAAAAACTAATTAACGAATCTATTTCTTCTTCCGTAAATTCTTCTGCATACAATGCTGCTAATTTTTCATATATTTCTACCAAAGTACCTTCTGCTTCTTTTTTGTATGCCTCTTTTTTATCTGCACCAACTCCTCCTCCTATTTGTGCAATTGCATCTTCAAAAGCTTTACCAGCACCTGTGAGCTCAATAAGTTTTTCTGATTTATTCTGTAAAACTGACTTTTCTTGCGCCTGTACATACACTGTTAAAAATAAAATAATGGCGAACGCTACTTTTTTCATGGTTTGTGTTTTAAATTTATTTGTTAGTGTGAAATTAAGATGATTTGCTACAAAGTGTTTACTATATTATATTCTGGATAATTTTTGGCAAGTAATTCTTCTGCTTTTTGAGGAATAATATAAGTCATAAGGTAACAGAGTAAAACAAGGCAAACAAACGCTATCGCAAAAAAGAAGTCGACTAAACTGCTATGCATTGGAATACTATCTCTAAAAAAGGAAAGATTTAATGTAATCGGAAAAAAATTTAGAATATTTACAACACTCGTATATTCATAAATTTGATCTTTAAGCATCCATTTTTTGCCATATTTTTTTGTTCCAGCCCGTTGTCTTTTCTGACTCTAATAGACATTACAAATACAAAAATTATTGGCAAAAAGAACAAACCTAAAATTATGTCATATTTCCAACTTGTATTTAAATTAGAAAACAATACATAACAGAGGGCTATTGCTCTTATAAAATACACAATCTTTGGTAGTTTAAAATAGTCTTTAAAAAACCCAAAAATTATTTTCCAGTATTTTAATGACATTGCTCTTTTTCTTTTAGCAATAACATATTCAAAACCATGGACGCCAAATTTTCTAAACTCATTATTTAAGGCTTGTTTAAAAGTTAGTTCCGGATTTATGGCAATTTGCTCTTCTATACCATTAGCTAAATGATCCACCAGCTCCGTTTGTAGATCGTAATGTTCTACAAAATGCTTGCTAGTAAAAGCATAAAGTTGTTGTATTTGTACTTGATTTAGTTGCATTACTAAGCCATTCTTTTTATAACTCTAATGTGTTTTTGGTAAATTTTATAAAACTGTAAACAAACCATAATTAAAAAAACAGGCCACAACAATTTTACATAACGAATTTCTATACCAAAGTAAGGCTTATTACTTATTAAAATTGGATTAAATAAAGTGCCACAAAGACTCCACCCCCAAGCCTGGGTTTTATAAAAATACTGATAAGTAGTTTTTAAACTTGTTTGTTTTATTTTATACAAGAGAAGAAGCGAGACCAAAAAAGGAATCACAAACAAAATTTTAATAATAATATCCAATGTATTACCAAGAACATTTAAAGGCAATAGTTTAAGAATGAAAAATAATATTCCTGAAATTAACACAGTACTAAGAAGAGCGAAAAGATAAATTTTCCGCATCATCTGCGCACACTTTTTAATCATCATTTTAGGACCAGAAAGTGCCCATCCCAACCAAAAAGAAGAATAACTTTCAAGCTCGGGATTCCATCTTTCTCTTTGCCGATTAAAAGCATCTACATACGAAACACCATTTTCCATAGCTGCTTCTATACTTTCTGCCATATGATCCAGCACCTCAACCCTAAGGTCCACTTGTTTTAGTTCATGATAATCTAAATATCTTTCGATATCTTGTATTTGAGATTGGCTTAATTTCATGCTATAAAAATTGAATATTTATTTTTTACTTCTTTCTTCATTTTAAAGAAAGTGATTAGAAAAATTAAATATAAAGAGATAATAAAAATGACAGATATATCTATAATCAGTGGTACAGTTGTATAAAGTGTAGTCTTTAGTGAGTTATTGTCAATCAATATTATCACTAAAAAACCAAAAATATTTAAAGGCCAAACCAAAGATTCAATAACCGAAAATCTATTTTTTCCATCAAAAAATCTAATTACGTAATATGTGGAAATCGTAAACAATTCCAGCCCTAAAACAATTTGAAAGTCAGGAAATTCTATAGAAGAAATATCCTTCCAAATAAACCTCAAAAAAGAAATCACCAAAATTAATACAATAGCATATGGCTTTGTGAAATTACGTAGCAAAACGAATAGTGATTCTTCTTTTAAAACTCTTTTTTGACTCTCGTAAGATTGGATTAAACCTTTTTTATGAACAATCATATATTCCCTAAAAGCATTATAAAAGTTAATATTTTCCTCCGTCATTTTAGTTTCTATACCTACAGCAATATGATCTACCATTTCCATGCGAATATCCATAAATTGAATATCTGCTTTTATTAAATAAGAATCTATAAATACAATTTCCTCTTTTGATAAACTCATGAGAAAAACAGTTTCAAAAATTTATACTCTTTTAGTATTAGTTTTCTTCTATTAACAACTTCTATTAGAGCAGTAGCATTTAATAATATCCCAATAGTACAATAACCTGCAAGCCAATACGGTTCTGATTTCATATAATCACCTATAAGGGGAAGAAAATACATATACAAATGCGGAAAACTATAAATATTAAATAAGGTATCATATGACAACACCTTTTTCTTTATTCCATCTAATTGTCTTTGATAAAAAAACAACCCTATTTGACATATAGGAACACAATAAAAAATAGATATAATGACAGCGTTAAAAACTTTAGGGCTTAGCAAACTCACCAAGATATGTAACGAAACAGCCCAAAATATTAAAAAAAAACAAGTCATCGGCTTCTTTAAAAAACTAAAAAGCCTAGTCCAAAATGCCTTTTGATACCCCCAATGTATAGATTTCCTTTTTTCTTCTGCTACTTTTTTACACCAAGGAACCCGTTTTATTAAAAAACTTTCTAAATCTGGATAATTTTCCATGGCTTCATATTCAGAAACCAAATGATCTATAAGTTCGTAACGAACATCTAAAAACTTAATACCCTTGTCTTTTAAATACCTCTCTATATTTAGAATGTCTTCTTTCACTAAACGCATAGTCCCTAATTTTTAATTAATACTCCAATTAGGATTTACTAAATTTTGCATACTACGTATAAATTCTTCTAGTTCTGCCAAGCGGTTTACGGTTTCTTTTTCTCCTGCTTCTGTTAACATATAATATTTGCGCAAACGATTATCTACTTTGGCTACCTCTACATCTAACAAACCTTCGGCTTCTAGTTTATGTAAAGCAGGGTACAAAGCACCTTCGGTAATTTGTAACTCTCCTTTGGTAAGGGCTTTTACTTTTTGGGTAATCTCATACCCATACATTTTACCCTGTTCGTCTAACAGTTTTAAAATAATAGTATTTAAACTCCCTTTATATAATTTAGAATTACTCATGTATTAATTTTCTTACCTCAAATATATACATAATTTCCTTATGCATAATAAACTTAGGTATATATTTTTACTATTCTACTTTAGTAACCTACTTGCTTTGCTTAATTTTGCATTCTTATTTAAATAGTAAAGCATGGCTCATTTTCACCCCCTAACGGTAAAACAAATAAAATCTCTTACACCTAGTTCTGTAGCAATAACTTTTAGTATTCCTAAAGACCTTTTACAGACTTTTTATTTTGTGCCAGGCCAATACATTACTATAAAAAAGGAAGTAAAAGGAAAAGAATTGCGTAGAGCATATTCTATAAGTTCTTCTCCTAAGAGTGATTCTATTACTATAGGGGTAAAAAAAATAGATGGTGGTGGCTTCTCTGACTATGCTAATACCAAACTAAAAGAAGGTGATATTCTAGAGGTTATGCCACCAGAAGGGCGCTTTGTTTTTAATACTTCTTCTTCTGCAAAAAACATTGCCGCAATAGCTGCTGGTAGTGGTATTACTCCTATAATGAGTATTGCCAAAACAGTATTAGATAGTAATGCTGATAGTAAATTTGTTTTGGTCTATGGTAATAAATCGTACAAAGAGACTATGTTTTACACCGATTTAATGAAATTACAATTAGAATATGCCAATCGCTTTTTTGTATATTTTACCAATAGCCAAACAAAAGAAGAGAACTCTCTTTTTGGAAGAATTGATGTTTCTACTATAAATTATGCTCTAAAAAACAAACACAAAGATGTTTCTTTTGATGGTTACTACCTTTGTGGTCCAGAATCTTTAATTACGTTAGCAAGTAATACTTTAGAGGAGAATGACGTACCTAAAGACAAAATTCATTTTGAGCTTTTTACTACAACAGAAATTAAAGAGGAACTTCCGGTAACGGCGAATGGTAAAACGCAAATTTCTGTTGTTGTAGACGATGAAGAATTTTCTTTATCTATGGACAAGTCAGAAATTGTTTTAGATGCCGTTCTTAAAGAAAATATTGATGCTCCTTACTCTTGCCAAGGTGGTGTATGCAGTAGTTGTATTGCTAGGGTTACTGAAGGAAAAGCAGAAATGGTTAAAAACCAAATTTTAACGGATGGTGAAATTGAAGAAGGATTGATACTTACTTGTCAAGCCCACCCAACAACCCCTACTTTAAAAATTGATTTTGATGATGTTTAGGACGGAAAACCAATCCTTTTAGAATAATTTTCTAACTCTATACAGGCATGATTATATCCAATTTCAAAGGCTTTTTTCATTCCTCTTTTATCTAACACACCAATTTTTTCTAGTGCCATAGGTTCCATTACAATATCACAAACTTTAAGTTTTTGGTTGGACGATGCGTACACCATTAAATTAGTAACTCTCGCCGCAAGTTTAACAGAGTTTTTAAGCTCTCGTTTTTCTAAATTACTTACTACAGACACATTGCTACCAATAATAAAATTTGCCTTTTTTTGTATTGGCTCAATGGGAAAATTATTCATAATTCCGCCATCGGCGTAGAGTATTCCATTTAATTCTACCGGACTAAAAACGGGTGGTAATGCTGCCGATGCTAATAAAGGTTTTATTAACTCTCCCGAAGAAAAAAACACTTCTTCTCCGCTTTGTAAATCGGTAGCAACTAAATGCAATTCTTTGTTTAATGCCTCGAAAGAATTCTTTGGAAAATAAGTCTCTAAAATTTTAATGTATTTGTCGGTATCAATAAATCCGGCTTTGGTCATTGTTAAAAAATTGTACTTAAAAAGGGGGGTCTCTTTAAAAAAAGAAAACATTTCATCTGGACTATTTCCATTTGCATATAACGCTCCTACTAATGCTCCTGCACTACTACCAGAAATAATAGTGGCATCTATTCCAAATTCATTCATTGCTTTTATAACCCCAATATGGGCCATGCCCCGAACACCTCCTCCAGAAAGTACTAATCCAATACTAAAATCATTACTAATTACATTCATATCTCCTTAAAATTACCTATTTCTTTAGTAAACAAACAGACTACACCGTATGTTTTGTCCTAAACAAAACCACAAATTATATGGAATAAAGTTAATCGCCGAAAAAAGCAGTACCACAACGGTAACTATACGAAATTACATATTCAATTATTCTAAACAAAACCGACTTATCGGTTCGTTTTGCGTTTATGATTTATCTTTACAAAACAAGATTTTGGTCTCTAGAAAAATAAAAGACAAGCTATTTGTAATGATAAAAAGAAGTCATCGACCAAAGTAAAAGTATCTTTATTTATGTAATTTTACTCTATAATGGAGATTTTTAAATTAATACCACTTGGGCTCGCTCTAAAGTAATTTATAGACAGATTAAGAAAATGAAAATTATGAAACCTGGGCATACTGCAATTGTCTTTTTTGCACATTCTTCGGAAGAAGAGTTAAAGCATAAAAAGATACACAATGGTAGCCTCTTATTTCATAGTCTTACTCAAAAAACATTAATGACCATTAAAAAATCTGGTCTTCCTTATTTCCATTTTACCGAACACGAACAGAGAGGAAATTCTTTCGGAGAGCGTTTTACCAATGCCGTACAATCCGTTTTTAATTTGGGTTATGAGCGCGTTATTACTATTGGTAATGACACGCCGCATTTAACTACCAAACATTTGGTTACCGCTGCCAGCAATATAACGGATATGAAATCTGTTTTTGGAGCATCAACGGATGGCGGGTTTTATTTAATGGGTTTTCACAAAACTCAATTTCAAACTGATTTTTTTAAAAACCTGCCTTGGCAAACTACACAATTACAAAGGCAAGTATATTCTTGGGCTTCTAAAGAAAATATTGAAATCCTTAAGTTAAAAGTTCTTAGAGATATTGATGTTGAAAAGGATGTGTTTACCATTGGCTCTCTTTATAGTACCAACACTTCTATAATCAATGCCCTTTTTGTAGAGTTACTTCAAATTCAGAAAAAGGTAATTACGATATATATTTCCCTAAAAACAAATAATAGTTCCCCCGAAATCTATTTCAATAAGGGTTCTCCTTCTTTTCAGTTTTCTTAAGACCATCTTTTTTAATAACCATACTAATTGGTTATCAGTATCCATTATTCATACATATTAATGAAATATACCATACATTTCGTTACGCTTTTAATGAGCGTACTTAGCTTTTCGCAACAAACCATTTCTGGTACGGTTACCAATTCTTTTGGAGACCCAATACCCAATGTAAATATTACATTAGTAGGAACCTCAAAAGGAACTGCCTCAGATACAAATGGTGCTTATACCTTAGATGTTCCTAATTTTCAAGGCGCATTACAATTCTCTGCCTTAGGGTATACCACACAAGTAATACCTATACACTATAATAAAACTGTAAATGCAGTTTTAGAAGAATCTTCAGAACAGTTAGATGAAGTAGTTTTAACTGCTTTAGGCTTTAAAAGAGAAACTAAAGAACTAGGCTATGCTGTACAAAGTATAAATGCCAAAGGAGTAACCGAAGTAAAATCTGCCAACTTCCTAGATAATTTAAGCGGAAAGCTGGCTGGCGTAACTATTAACCAAGGTGCAACAGGAGTTGGTTCTTCTTCTAAAATAACTATTAGAGGAGAAGCTTCCTTCTCTAATAACAATCCACTTTTTGTGGTAGATGGTGTTCCTATTAATAATAACTCTGTTTTTAATTTTACCAATGAAGCCGCTGCAGGTTTTCAGGAAATAGATTTTGGTAACGGTGCCATGGAGGTAAATCCAGATGATATTGAAGAAGTATCTGTTTTAAAAGGTCCTAGTGCTGCTGCATTATACGGAACACGAGCGTCTAATGGGGTTATTTTAATACAAACCAAAAACGGCTCTAAAAACAAAGGTTTAGGTATTAGTTACAATACCAGTTTCTTTGTAGATTCTGCTTTTCGTTTACCAGATTTTCAAAATGAATATGGTCAAGGTAATTCTGGACAATTTGCCTACGTAGATGGCCTTGGTGGAGGTACTAATGATAATATAACCTATAGTTGGGGGCCAAGATTAAATGCAGGCAACCTAGTGCCTCAATTTGATAGTCCTGTGACTCTTGCAAATGGTACGGTAGTACGTGGTGGTGATACTGCTCTTTACAGTGGTTTGCCAATAACTGCAACTCCGTTTAACGCTAACCCAGACAATCTTAAAGATTTTTATGAAACAGGAACTACAGCCATAAATAACTTAGCTATAGCTTCTAATTTTGATAAAGGAAATCTAAGACTTTCTTTTACAGATTTGCGTAGTGAATCTATTATTCCAGGAGTTAATTTAGATCGCCAAACCATAGCCGCACGTTTAGGATTTAAGCCCACAGAAAAACTACATATAAATTCTTCTATAAGCTATGTAAATTCACAGAGTGATAATAGGCCTTCTAGTGGTTATGGTTCCGAGAATGTAAATTATTCTTTAGTTGCGTGGGGCCCTCGTTCTTTAAATATTAATAATCTAAAAAATTATTGGCAACCTGGCTTAGAAGGCACACAACAATATTCTTTTAATTATACCTTTTTTGATAATCCATACTTTATCTTAAATGAAAACACCAACTCTTTTAATAGAGATAGAGTTTTTGGTAACCTTTCTGCCAAGTATGATATTACCAATAATTTAAGTGCTACCATACGCACAGGAATGGATTATTCTAGCGAATTAAGACAACTTAAACGTGCGTATAGTTCTAACAGGTTTAGCAATGGTGCTTATGCTGAGCATGATGTTTTTTTTAGAGAAATAAATACCGATTTTCTTCTAAATTATAAAAACAAATTTGGTGATTTTAAAGTCGATATTTCTTTAGGTGCAAATAGAATGAACCAAAGAGCAGTAACGAACCAATCACAAACCACAAGTTTAGCACAACCAGGAATTTTTAAACTATCTAATGCAGCATCACCAATTGAAGTATTTGAATTTGCATCGGAAAAAAGAATTAACAGCTTCTATGGTTTAGCCAAATTCGGATATAAGAACTTTCTATTTTTAGATATTACTGGAAGAAACGATTGGTCTAGTGCACTAGCAACACCGTTTTCTGTAGATAATACGTCTTTCTTTTACCCTTCTGTTTCTACGAGTTTTATAATTTCTGAGGTAGTAGATTTACCGCAAGAAATTTCTTTTGCAAAATTAAGAGCTAGTTGGGCACAAGTTGGTAATGATACAAATCCGTACCAAACTACAGGTGCTTTTGTAGCACAAACACCTTTTAATGGGCAGCCCACATTTAGCGACCAGAATACTATTGCAAATGCAAATCTTAAGCCAGAACAAACGTCATCTTTTGAGATTGGTGCAGATATTCGTTTTTTTAAAGACCGTTTAAACCTAGACGTTTCTTATTATAACGCGGTTACTAAAGACCAAATTATTTCTTTACCTATTGGCATATCTTCGGGCTTTACACAACAAGTAGTTAATGGCGGAGAAGTACGCTCTAAAGGGGTAGAAATTATTCTTAATGCTACTCCTGTTCTTACTACAGATTTTAGCTGGAACACCACCTTTAATTTTAGTAGAAACAGAGCTACTGTAGAGAGCTTGCCACAAGATGGTGGCTTATTAACATTGGCCTACTCCAGAATATACGACAGTCAAAACCAAACGGTATTTTTACAAGCAGAAGAAGGTGGCCGTATCGGAGATTTATATGGTACTGGATATTTAAAAAATGAAGATGGCGACTTTATCCTAACGGATGAAGGTCGTTATATTCCAGATAATAATCTACAAAAATTAGGAAACTACAATCCAGATTTTATGCTTGGTTTTAATAATCAATTTAATTATAAAAAATGGGATTTAGGCTTTTTGTTAGATTGGAGACAAGGCGGTATTATAGTTTCTAGAACACGCGCCTTAGGTAATGTTGGTGGTCAATTAGCAGAAACGGCTTTTAGACCAGAAGAAGGTATTGTTTCTCAAGGTGTTGTTAATGTTGGTACAATAGATACTCCAATATATGAACCTAATACCACAGCCGTAACTGCAGAGAGTTATTACCGCCAATTTTATGACCGTAACCATGAAGAAAACAATACCTATGATGCTTCCTTTTTAAAACTTCGTCAGGTTTCTCTAGGCTATACTTTTGATAATTTAAAAGTTTTTAAAAATGACGCTACTCTACGCGTTTCTTTCATAGGAAAAAATTTATTTGCAATAACAGAGAATCCACACTTTGACCCCGAGCAATTAGCTGTTCAAGGGCAAGGATTTATTAGCGGTATAGAAGACATGTCGTACGCTACTACTAGAAGCTTTGGAATAAAAGCAGGATTTAATTTTTAAGATACTATAATGATATATAAAAAATATACAGTACTATTAACACTTTGCATTATTGCAACAGTATTTTCTTGTACCAAAGACTTTAAAGAAATAAATACGAATCCTAATGCTCCTGTTAGCGTACAACCAAGTTTACTTTTAAGACAAGTAATTTATGATTATGGAGAGCAAATGTCTTATGAAGGTTTTACTGCAGGGAACTTATTGGGGCAGTATACTACAGCATTAGATTTTAATCTTTTTGACCGCCATGATTTAAAATCACCACAACTTGGTGGTAATCCTTGGCCAATATTGTATACCAATCTTAGAGATAACGAACAAATACTAACGCTAGCTTTAGAAAATGAAACTTTTGCTGTTTATGAAGGACCTTCCAGAATACTAAAAGCATATATGGCTGGTGCACTTACCGATATTTTTGGTGATGTTCCGTATTCCGAAGCTTTTAAAGGGAAAGACATTACGGTAACACCGGCTTATGATACACAAGAATCTATTTACTTAGAAGAAGGTGGTATACTAGATAATTTAGAAAAAGGAATTACTGCAATAGAAAACTATAACGGTTCTATAACCTTAGAAGGCGATATTCTTTTTAATGGCGATTTAGATGCATGGGTTCGTTTTGCTAAATCGTTACAATTAAAATTTTTAATGCGTATTTCGGATAAAGAAAATGTAGCAGCACAAATACAAGCCTTATATACCGAAAACAAGTTTATTGCAAACAATTCTCAAAATGCAAAATTTGATTTTACGGATGGAGAACCAAATAACTTTAGATTAGCCCGATTACGAATTGGAGATTTTAACAACTTTGTTTTATCAGAAACAATGGACGAAATATTAACCAATTTAAACGATCCTAGGCTTGCTACATTATTTAGACCTTTTAGTAATAGTACTACAGGAGAATACAACGGTTTACTAAATGGTATAGATGCCTCACAAACCTCCATTGCATTAGCAGATTATTCTTTAACAGGAACTATTTTTAGAGAGAACCCTGGAGTTTTAGATGCTAATTTTATGACTAGTTGGGAAACCAAATTTTTACTTGCAGAGGCCGCAGAAAAATTACTTATTTCTGCTGATGCACAGATATTATATGAACAAGCAGTAGAAGAATCTTTTGCTTATTGGGGTACAACATTACCAACAAATTACCTTACTACTGTTGCAGCATATGGGCAAAACGGGCAAAATCCTATAGAACAAATTATTACCCAAAAATGGATTTCTAATATGATAAATGGTTATGAAGGGTGGATAGAATATAGAAGAACAGGCTACCCGCAACTTAAAACTATCTCGGCAAGCTTAAACAACAATATGCTTCCTGTTCGTATGCCCTACCCAGCTGAGGAAGAAGCCTTAAATAATAGCAATTATACAGAAGCCGCTACTAACACAGATGGTAATAGCATAAATGTAAAAGTATGGTGGGATGAGTAATAATCCTTCTAACTACCAAAAAAGGACATTGTTACTATTACGGTAGAAAATAAAAATATATGAAGTACAATGGTATTATAACGCTAATAGAATCGTCCCCTTTGGGGATAGAGGGGATTCAATGGGCATTAGTAATAACATCTAGTTTGGTGTTGTTTTTCTTGTCTCCATTAGCTAAAAATACCAATCAGTTTTTTATGGCAATTCAAAAGAAGAAAACGCCAAATACATTTATGTTAATGGGTAGTTTGGTTATCTCTTGGATATTTGCCAAAAGCATTACCAATGCAGCTAACCTGGGCCTATCTTTTGGAATTGTAGGAGGTGTAGCATATGCAACCTATTATGTTTCTTTTGCTGTTGCCGGTATCCTCATTTACCAGATGAGAACCAAAGGCCACTATACTAGTATACACCAATTCTTAACCACAAAATATGGTAAAAGTGCTGTGGCTGTCTTTTCTATTCTAATAGCTATACGTTTATTTAATGAAGTTTGGAGTAATACTATGGTAATAGGCTCATACTTTGGTGCTATAGGAACTAGTGGTTATTATTGGTCTATTTTAGTTTTTACTGCGCTTACTTTATCCTATGTATTAAAAGGTGGAATGAGTAGCTCCATTTTCACGGATGTAATTCAGATGGGGTTATTTTCTGTATTAATACTAGTTATTCTTGGAGCTATATTTAATTCTGATGCTTCTTTTACAACCTCTAAAGTAATATCTTCTGGAACTTGGTCTTTTGAAATGGGTTTAAATTTACTCTTTGCAGCTTTACTACAGTCATTGAGTTATCCTTTTCATGATCCTGTTCTTACAGATAGAGGGTTTATAAGTAGTCCTAAAGTAACCTTAAAAAGCTTTTTATGGGCAACTCTTATAGGGGCAATTTGTATTATTTTATTTAGCATAATAGGGGTTTATGCCCAGTATTCAGGGCTTAAAGGACAAGCTGCAGTAGAAGTAGGTAAAGCTTTTGGTGTAGTTATTTTACTTGTAATTAATTTTATAATGATAACCTCAGCAGCTTCTACACTAGATTCCACATTTTCGTCTTTTTCCAAACTTTTAGCTATTGACCTAAATCTTGGAAACACCCTAAAATTTGGAAGGATTTCTATGGTTGCAATTGCAATTATTGGCACCATTCCTGTTTTCTTAGATGCTGAAATATTATCCGCAACCACTATAAGCGGCACTATGGTAATAGGCTTAACTCCAGTATTTATTTTTTGGAGTAAAAAAGCCTCTACATTGAGTTTTCATTTAAGCGTCTTTACCGGAATCCTTTTTGGTTTTTTATTGATTTTTAAACTATTTCCACAGCAATTAATTTTTACTACTGGTAAATATGCAGATTTACTTTGGATTAATTTCTGGGGTATTCTTAGTTGTGTAACCTTATACTTTATTCCCACATGGATAAAAAAATAATACATCTTGGAGAGCGTAAAGGCAAAATGCTAATTTTTGGTGGTGTTTATAGCAACCTACAGGCATTACAAGCCTTAAAAGAGGTTTCTAAAGAAGAAGGTATTGCTCCTGAAAACTGTATTTGCACAGGAGATATT
Source organism: uncultured Maribacter sp. (assembly GCF_947496775.1). Taxonomy (GTDB): domain Bacteria; phylum Bacteroidota; class Bacteroidia; order Flavobacteriales; family Flavobacteriaceae; genus Maribacter_B. The sequence goes on from NZ_CANMDU010000007.1 coordinate 158,096, forward strand.
ATTGGTTATTGTGCACAACCAGAAGAAACTGTTCAATTATTCAGAGAATGGGGAGCTAAAAGTATCACTGGTAATGTAGAATTACAACTGTTTGAAAAAGCAGAAGATTGCGGTTGTGATTTTACCCAAGGAAGTCGTTGCGATAATTTTTCTAAATTATGGTATCCTTATGCACAAAGTAAACTATCCCCCAATTCCATAGAATGGATGGGGACTTTACCACATCATATTTCCTTTCATTATGCTGGAAAAGAAGTAAGCGTTGTTCATGGTTCTTATGATACTACTTCAGAATTTATTTTTGCATCAAGCCCAGAAGACATAAAACTTAAAAACTTTAAACAATTGGGTTGCGATGTTATTTTAGCTGGCCATTGCGGATTACCTTTTAATACCAGTATTAAGGATAAATTATGGCTAAACTCTGGGGTAATAGGCATGCCAGCAAATGAAGGAAGCCCAAGAGTATGGTACATGATACTAGAGCATATAGAGGAAGAGCTACAATATACTCATAAGTACCTAGAGTATGACTATATTACGGCCTTTTCCTTAATGAAGGAGAACAACTTACCTCTGGAATATGCCAATACTTTAGTTAATGGTATCTGGGATAATATGGATATCTTACCATCCAAAGAACAAAAAATTCGAGGTATTTCCTATAATTTTAATCCAAAAAAATATAAACATCAAACTATAAAAACCTAAAATATGGCAGATTCCTATTACGACCCAAAAGATTTAAGAAAATTCGGAAAAATCACGGAATGGAGTGAAGAATTAGGAAGTAAATTTTTTGACTATTACGGTAAAGTCTTTGAAGAAGGAGCATTAAGTGCTCGCGAAAAATCTTTAATTGCGTTGGCCGTAGCGCATACAGAAAAATGCCCCTATTGTATTGATGCGTATACCAAAGACGGTTTACAGAGAGGTATTACCAAAGAAGAAATGATGGAAGCAGTTCATGTAGGAGCTGCAATAAAAAGTGGTGCTGTTTTAGTACATGGCGTACAAATGATGAATAAACATGATAAATTATCTATGTAACCTTCTAAGTATCTGAAGGAAAACTAAAAAATATTTTTATTAAATGAAAGTAATACGTTAAATAGAGTACTAATCATGTATTACTTTTACTAATTAGAAAAAATGGCTACAAAATCATTACAAGCAAAGGGGGAAGACTTAGCAATAGCTAATAAACAACTAGAAATTTTAAATGGAGGTATTTTTGCAGATGGAGAGCTTCCTTATTTTAAGGATAATATTGCTAAAATTGGTCATTTTCCTTTACGTCCAAAAAAGTTAGAAATTCTTCAGATAAATGTTGGCTATATGTGTAATCAGGTTTGCGAGCATTGTCATGTAGATGCCGGACCGGACCGTAAAGAAATTATGACCCGAGAAACCATGCAGCAGTGCTTGGAAGTTATAAAAAATACAGGGGCGCATACCTTAGATTTAACTGGTGGTGCCCCAGAAATGAATCCAGATTTTCGCTGGTTTGTAGAGGAAGCCGCAAAAGCAGGTATTAAAGACTTTATAGTCCGTTCTAACCTAACCATTATTCGGGCTAATAAGAAGTATTACGATTTGCCAGACTTTTTTAAAAAACACAATGTACATGTTATTTCTTCTATGCCACATTATACTCGTGGTAAAACAGATAAACAACGTGGTGATGGTGTTTTTGATAAATCTATAAAAGCGCTACAGGAATTAAATGACCGAGGTTACGGTATGCCAGGTAGCGATTTGCGTTTAGATTTAGTGTATAATCCCTCTGGAGCATTTTTACCAGGAGACCAAATGGCATTAGAAGCCGATTTTAAAAAGGCTTTAAAAGAAGATTTTAATATTGATTTTCATAATCTTTTTGCAATTACAAATTTACCTATTGCTCGTTTTTTAGATTACCTAATAGCTTCAGGAAATTATGAAGATTATATGTATGCTCTTGTAGAAGCATACAATCCTTCAGCAGTTGCCAATGTAATGTGTACCAATACCATTTCTATTAGTTGGGATGGTTGGTTGTACGATTGCGACTTTAACCAAATGCTAGATCTTAAAGTAGCTAGTAAAATAAAACACATAAAAGATTATAATGAGGATATCCTTAATGATAGAAACATTATCATCTCGCAACACTGCTACGGTTGTACTGCCGGAGCCGGTAGTAGTTGCCAGGGAACTGTAGCCTAAAAATTATATCGCAACCTTCCTCGTTATAGCAGGGAGGTTGTTTTCTTTACCCCATGTTATGTTGTGCACAAAAGGTCGGGTTATCCATCACAAGTCCGCATTTATACAATTTTTAAGGGATTTACACTCCTATCCCTTCCGTGCAAACAAAATATAAGTCGATCATAAAAGTATTTTATCGGGCTTCTTAAACCTATAAACGAACTGGCTAGTCGGTTTGTTTGTTCCTAAAAGAAGTAATTCATCGGTAATTTAACCTTTGACCGAGTTTTTTGTTCGTTATATCTTTTATTCTTACTCCAAAAAGAGATGTAACGGTTCTTTGTATAGAGACTTAGCGGTCTGTTTAACCCAAAACCCAAATCTTATGAGTACGAGTTTAAAACGCATGGCAACCATGCAAAGAATGCAAGTAACTGGTCTAGAGTTATTTTATACAAAAGGATACTACAACACTAGTGTAGACGATATATTAAAAGAACTTTCTCTTTCTAAAGGAGCTTTTTATTACCATTTTGAGTCTAAAGAAGATTTTTTTATTCAGATAATTGAAGGTCTATTAGTACGTAAAGCATACGGAATGTTAATAGAACCTATTGAAAGTTATGATAATCCATTAGAAAAAATTACTAATTGTTTTGATAATGCTTTAGAAACGGCAGTACATAATGAGACCGATTTCGGTTTTGCTATAAGTAATTTTATGTCCGAATTTAATGGTAGAAATCCAAAAATAATGAAGCATTTACAAGATATCATGAAAATTTGGGAAGTAAACCTAGTAACTGCTCTACAAAAAGGAAAGTTTAACGGCTATATCGATAGGCATACGGATTGTGAAGCTGTAGCTGTATATCTTATGAGTTCCTATATTGGCATTAGAACGTTAATGGCAGAATCTACTCCAAGTGCTCGTAAATATCGTTTTATGAGCCAATTAAAACAGTACTTTAGAAGTATTGAACAAAAACAAGTAAACGCTTAAAGATTACTCGGTTTTAACTAACAACTCAAATATTTTTTGCGTTACATCTGTTGGCGCAATAGTATGCATTACCTTTTCATACCCAGCAGGAAATTTATTTCCGTAAACAGAGGTTGGTATGAAAGGGTATTCTTTTATATCCGATAAAAGGCAGTTGCTTACTTCTTGCCCAAAAGGTGCAAAACCTGCATAAGGATGGGTAACGCCCCATAATGTTATAGTAGGAATCCCATATAATGCTGCCAAATGCGCATTACCACTATCCATAGCCAACATTACATCTAGATTAGAAATAAGTGCTAATTCATCCGTAAACGGCAAAACTCCAGCCATATTCGTACAACTAGAAAACTTAGTAGCCCATATTTCTAATTGTTTTTTTTCGATTTCTCCGCCACCAAAAAGTAAAATAGTATGCGGACTTGTATTATTAACTTCTTCCAGAACTTTCTCCATTAATTCTAATGGATACATTTTTCCAGAAAAAGCGGCAAATGGTGCAATACCAATCCATTTATTAGGATGATTACCAACCAACTCTAACACTTTATCTGATAATTTCTCTCTTTGTAAAACAGCTTCTTTAGATAGATTAACAGTAAGTCCTAACTTTCTAAACACATCCGCATAACGTTCGGGTGTTGTCTTTAATGGCCTTAGTATTTTTGAAGCAAGTCTTGTTAAATTTTTTTTCTCTTTTCTTCCTTTATCTATCTGAATAAAGGGCATAGAACCCCAAGAAAAATAAGTCTTTAAAATAGTACTTCGTAAAACGTTATGTAAATCGGCAACTTCTGTAATCCCTAATTGTTTTAATTCTGTATATAATTTCCATAATCCTAAAACACCTTTATGCCTTCCTTTAACATCTGCCTCGAAAACATCTGTATTTGCCAGTTGGGAGAACATAGGCTTAAAAAAAGCCCTAGTAAGTACCGTAATTTTAATAGTAGGATTTTGTTTTAATACTGCAGTGATTACAGGAACCGTCATTGCGACATCTCCCATAGCAGATAATCGTATAACAAGAATGTGTCTCTTTGTACTCACTACCTAATATTCTGTTACTTTTGCCCTCTTAAAACAGGGTTTAATTCGTCATCATTATACATCTTCATTTGTTTATACACTTTCATGTATTTTGCACCTTTTTCAATATCTGTAATCAATTGATCAATGGCTGCTGTAAGATCGCTTTTTTGTTCTAATAAAATATTCAACTTAGTAGTACACTTGGCTAGGTGATCCGGAGAAGCATCTGTACGATCTACTTCCTCTTGCATATGATAAATCTTTAAAGCCAATATAGAAAGACGATCTATAGCCCAAGCAGGGCTTTCCGTATTTATAGTTGCGTTTTCTTTAATTTGTACCTTTTGGTATTTATTTAAAAAATAACTGTCAATATACTCTACTAGGTCGGTTCTATCCTGATTACTAGCGTCAATTTTTCTTTTTAATGCCAAAGCAGCAACAGGATCAATTTGCGGATCACGAATAATATCTTCATAATGCCATTGTACTGTATCAATCCAATTTTTTCTATATAAAAGATGGTTTATATCATCTTTAGGAAAAGGATTACTAAAAGGTTGATCTACTTGGTTTATAACATGATATTGCTGAATACTTTTTTCAAAAATATCAAATGCAGAAAGACTAAACATAATTAAAGAATTTTGCGCAAAGATACCTAATTTATGAAAGGATAAGACGGGATACAAAAACTAAAAAAGGAATAAAAACACTCATAATAAGCACAACTTCTTTAATTTTTTCTTTTTGAATAGATTCTATATAATTAGTTAGGAAAACTACAGCTGGGAAAAAGGTGAGTATAATGGTATCCCCATCCGAAAAAGAAAACATATATACAACCAACCCTAGAATATAGGAGAGGCCCAATAATCGCATACTTGTAACCTTCCCTAATCCCGAGTTTCCAAGTTTAATAAAAACCCAACCTCCTAATGTAATTACCAATAATACATAAAATAAAAACCTCGTGCTTGTTCCCCAATTTAAAAAGTATCCTTTATCAAATTGAATGGAATAAGAGTATTGCTCTAAAAGAAAATTTTTAGTATTTAAAACTACTGATATAGTATGGGTAATCATCCCGAAAACAAATACACTAACTAATGGTACTAGCCAATTTCTAATATTCTTAGGTTCATAAATATATATTGCAGAAAAAACTAATAGTAAAAAAAACAAAGACCAATTACAGAATAAAGAAGAAATTAACACCCAAAGAGTAGCATCGAAAACTTTTAATTTAATGTCTTTTAATGACCTAACACTTAATATTCTTCTAGTAGCTAATATTAAGAAAAAAGCGCAAAAAATAGCTTTAAAATCTAATAAAGTCTCCGGAAATACCAGAAAAAGGAGTCCAAAAAACAAAATTGCAAAAGAATTTGGTCCTGTTATTTTGTTTCGTTGAATGATAAAATTTACAAAAAAAACACTCAATATCAGCGCAATAAAAGACGCAATTTTAACCAGTAACTGCCCAATATCAAAGGTGTTAGTTGCTGAGTAAAATTGAACTAACCAATAGAGTAAAAACAAAAAAGTTAATACAATTATATAGTTTATTGGTTTTGTTTTTCCAAAAATGCTTGAAATCATCCTCGATTTTTATATTTTTGCTGCGTAAATATACTATAAGATGAAGGCATTTTTTGAAAGCATACAGGATTTATTTGTAGATGGTCTTTTTGTACCGTACGATTTTTTCCGTTTTATGGATAGCTGGGCGCTATCTAACATAATTAACTGGCTTTTTATGTTAATTGGCTCTATAGCATTCGTATACTGGATGTTAGAGTTGAAAAAATATGACGCGAAAGGAGAGGAAGATAAGAGTAGTACCTCCCACTCTTACCTATAAATCGAATCCAATATCTTTTCGATAATTCATCTTATCAAAATGTAGTTTTTCTATATTTTGATAAGATTTTTTTAGTGCTTCTTTGTAATCCTTACCAAAAGATGTTATAGCCATTACTCTACCCCCATTAGTAACCACCTTATTATTCTCTATTGTTGTGCCTGCATGGAATGCTAAAGAATCTTCCATAGCATTATAGCCAGTAATTTCTTTACCTTTCTCATAAGCTTCAGGATAACCACCAGAAACAGTCATTATCGTAGTCGCTGTACGCTTATCTAATTGTAAATCTATATTATTTAAAGTTTGGTTTCCAACTGCCTGGAAAACTTCCACTAAATCATTTTTTATCCTTGGAACAACTACTTCAGTTTCTGGATCACCCAAACGAACATTATATTCAATTACAAGAGGATCATTATTCACTTTTATTAAACCAATAAATATAAAGCCTTTGTAAGGTAAATTATCTTTTTTAAGGCCTTCCACGGTTGGGACAACAACTCTTTCGTGGATTTTATCCATAAACTCTTTATTAGCGAATGGAACAGGAGAAATTGCTCCCATACCACCGGTATTTAAACCCGTATCTCCTTCGCCTATACGTTTATAATCTTTGGCTGTTGGCAAAACCTTATAACCTTCACCATCTGTAAGAACAAAAACAGAAAGTTCTATACCATCTAAAAACTCTTCAATAACTACTGTAGCACTAGCATTCCCAAATTTAGAATCTAAAAGCATGGCTTTTAACTCGTCCTTAGCTTCTTGCAAATCGTTAAGAATTAAAACACCTTTCCCAGCCGCTAGACCGTCTGCCTTTAAAACATAAGGTGCTTTTAACGCATCTAAAAAGGCAAAACCTTCTTCTAAATTAGCCGAAGTAAAGCTTTCATATTTCGCTGTTGGTATATTATGTCTATACATAAATTCCTTTGCAAACTCTTTACTTCCCTCCAAAGTTGCTGCTGCTTTTTGCGGGCCTATTACGGGAATATCTTTTAAATCTGAATCGTTTAAAAAATAATCATGCACGCCATTAACCAATGGGTCTTCCGGGCCAACAATTACCATTTCTATTTTATTCTCTAAAACTGCATTTTTAATAGCCTCAAAATCGTTTACACCAATAGGTATATTAGTTGCTATTTCTGCGGTACCCGCATTTCCTGGTGCTACAAATAATTCTTTTAATTTAGAGCTTTGTTTTATTTTCCAAGCTAATGTATGTTCACGCCCGCCAGAGCCAAGAATAAGTATGTTCATGGTAAAAGGTTTTGGCAAAAATACTCTTTGCCCTTTTAAAAATTATATATTATTTGAAAAATTACGATGTTCTTTTTTTTGAAGTTCTTCTGGTGATAAAGATTTAAAATAATCGAAAACAATTTTTAATCCCTCTGCACGATTTACTTTGGGTTCCCAGTCTAATATTTCTTTCGCTTTAGAAATATCGGGCTGTCTTTGCAATGGATCATCTTGTGGTAAGGGTTTATATACCACTTTTTGCGAAGTACCTGTAAGTTTAATAATTTCTTCTGCAAATTCTTTTATAGTAGTTTCATGCGGATTGCCAATATTAATAGGATCTGTATAATCGCTCATTAATAATCTATAAATTCCTTCTATTTGATCATCTATATAACAAAAAGAACGAGTTTGAGAACCATCTCCAAAAATGGTTAAATCTTCACCACGTAAAGCTTGCCCCATAAAAGCAGGCACTACTCTACCATCATTTAGACGCATTCTAGGGCCGTAGGTATTAAAAATTCTCACAATACGAGTATCCAGTCCATGAAAACGATGATATGCCATTGTAATAGACTCCATAAAGCGCTTAGCCTCATCATAAACTCCTCTTGGACCTACAGGGCTCACGTTTCCATAATATTCTTCATTTTGTGGGTGCACCAAAGGATCCCCATAAACTTCCGAAGTAGAGGCTACTAAAATCCTAGCATTTTTTTGTTTAGCCACCCCTAAAAGATTTAAAGTACCCAAAGAACCAACTTTTAAAGTCTCTATTGGAATTTTTAAATAATCAATGGGACTCGCTGGCGAAGCAAAATGCAGTATATAATCTAACTCTCCTGCAACATGCACAAAAGTACTAACATCATGATGTTGAAACTCGAATTGTTTTAAAGGAAAAAGATGTTCGATATTTTTAAGATCGCCTGTAACAAGGTTGTCCATACCAATAACATGAAAACCTTCTTTAATAAAACAATCACATAAATGAGACCCTAAAAATCCTGCAGCTCCTGTTATGAGTATTCTTTTCATTCTACTTTTTCTTCTTTGGATTTTTCCTTTATAATATGAATTGTTTTTTGTTTGTGTTTTTTCTTTTTTCCATTGCCTTTAGACTTAAAACTCTCTACTTTTCTTTTTAGCATAATTTTTTGCTTTAACGTAGTAAAGTTATAATTGTATTTAAAGAATATATATCCTAAAAAGATTACAACAGAAACGAGCATTATAACCATCCCGAGATTTTTAGCTTTACTTCCTAAAACGATAAAAAGCATTACAAAAAGAAGATTAAAACAACCAATAATAAAACTGGCCTGTTTATGGCTAAGTCCCCAATAATCTATCAATACATGATGGGTATGGTTTCTGTCTGGAGAAAAAGGTCCTTTCTTATTAGCAATTCGTATGGTAAATACTCTTGCCGTATCAAAAAGGGGAACAATTAAAATGCTAATTGCAATCAAAGGTGCATTTTCTAAAAGGAAGGGCATTTCTGTATAGCTTTCTGGCCCTAAAGCCAAAAACTTTAAAGTAAGTATACTTATAACAAACCCAACAATTAACGAGCCCGTATCTCCCATAAAAATCTTTTTATCCGAAGAGAGGTTAAATCCAAGAAAAGCCATTAAGCTAGCATTTAAAGTAATACTTAAAAGGGCAAAGAAGTATTCCTCTGTTAGATAAAAAATGGTGGTATAAAGAACCATAATTACAATACCAACTACGGAAGCCAAACCATCTATTCCGTCAATTAAATTATAAGAGTTGATAATTGTAATCATCATAAAACCCGCTATAGCCAAATACAAATAATATGGAATTTCATTCACATTTAAAAATCCATTCAACGACGTAATCGTAAAGCTAGGATTTGCTAAAATAAATGCAACAGCAAAAGCTTGGGCTATTAATTTTGCACCGGGAGATATTATAACCAAATCGTCTTTAAGCCCTACTATAAACAAAATAGTAAGACCCGGAATTAAATACATTGCTTCATTAAATGCATCTCTTCCGCTAATAAAAAAAAGAGCAAATATTAAAGTATAATAAAAAGAAATCCCCCCCAAAGTAGGAGTTTTACTTACATGAGAACTTCTTTGGTTTGGATCATCCATTAACCGCTTATGCTCAACAACACTAATAATTTTAGGTATTGTTAAATAAGTAAGGAGAAAAGCCCCTATAAATAATGCGATAGCAGTTTCTAAAAAGAACAATTTGCTTATATTTTGCTGTTATATTTTATATCCTCGTAAAAATAGAATTTCTTTATTTAAAAACACTTAAATCTAAAGTATATTATTCTCCAAAAAAAAGCTGAGACATGTAAAAAATTAAATGCATTTCGTTTCATTCTTCTCTAGAAACTTTCTCGTATCAAAAAAATCATTACCTAAAGCAAATGCGGAAACAAAAAAAGTAAAAACAAGAACACCATTTTCTCTCAATAAAAAACTTTCTGTTAAAGAATATAATAAAAAGACAATAGCTATTAATATATACAATTTCTTATATACACTTTTTTTCAAATAAACTAAAGGAGAAAATATGTAAATAAACAAGGCAACTAAATTAAATATCCCTCCAATCAACATTGTGCTCAAATATTGATTATGGGAATTAAACTTTGCATTTATACCCCATTCAAAATTATTTACTTCATATTGCTTAAGTAATTCAAATTTAAAGTCCCCAATACCATAACCAAATAAAAAAGACGTAAAGCTCTTAAAGATTAACTGCAAAGAAGATTTAATTTGATATATTCTAGCAATAAAATCACTAGTGATTTCCTTTATGCAAATTTCCATGCCACATTTCCATTCGTTGAAAATAATTCCTAACGCATTATCAAAATTGGAGAATCTAAAAACACTTTCATTTACAAAATCAACTTTGAAAAGAAAAAACAAACAAACTAATATAACCCCGGTAACTCCTAATTTATACTTTTTATCTAAATTAAAAATAAGAAAAATGCAAAAAAACAAAAGTAAAAGTAAAAGCAGTCTAGAGGCTAGAAAAAACAGAAAACATGCCTGGAACAAAAATATTAACCATTTCTTTTTACCCTGAACAAAATAATTATTAATGAAAATTGAAATTAAAATCATTAAAGAATAATATCCAGGATGTAGTTTTACCATGTTAGACAATCTCTCATATGTAATGGAATTAATCACATTTACATAGTCTTGAGTAATATCAAAATTATATATAGCGATACCTATATTTACAAATTCCAAAAATAAAATCCCATACAAAAAAGATTTAAAAATGTCCCTTAACAGTAATTGATTAGATATAAATATTATTTGAAAAATAATAAAAAATAAATAATTAGCAATTAACCCAAATCCACTTTTCAAATCATCAGTATATAAAAAAGAAAAAACTGAAAACATGAAAAAGAATGAAAGAAATAAAAACTTAATTTTATTTCTAACAAAAAAACTTTTATAAACTTCTGGATTTGTATAAACATCTATAAATTTCAATAATAATAGACATCCCAAAACATATTTTGGCACATGATATCCAATCATAGGAATTGAAAACGAAAAAATTAAAAAAAACAGACTTGTTACATCACAAATAGAAATTTTATTAAAATTTTCCATTAAGTCGAGATAAAGTTTTCGCATTTATTTTTTTTCTTTTAAAATCAAAAAACCAACCCCATTTATTAAAGTATTTAATTGAAGAAGATATATGATACTTTAATAATTTTTTATTTTTATACGAACCTTTCTCAAATTTATGATATATGTGAACATTAGGAAAAAATAATGTTTTATATTTTTCATGTATCCTTCTAGACAAGTCAATATCTTCAAGGTACATAAAAAACCTTTCATCAAATCCCCCAACATTCTTTAATGCACTAGTTTTACAAAACATAAAACATCCGGAAAGATATGGCACGTTCATTATTTTATTATACTTAGTAAAACGCAATTCATATCTTATATTAAGGTTTTCTTTTATCTTTTTGAACGGTAAAAATCTTCTAAAAAATAAATCAAATGGTGTTGGTAGTAATTTACAAAGGTATTGTGTATTTTTATTTGGAAAAAGTACTTTGGGCATCAACAATCCAATAGATTCATCAGTTCTAAAAAAAACAATTAATTCTTCAATAACATTTTTATCAAAATATATATCTGGATTTACTATTAAGTGGTAATCCGACTTTAAATCTATTGCTTTGTTAATAGCAATATTATGCCCCGCTCCAAATCCTATATTTTTTTCGTTCTTTATATAAATAATGCTATCTATATCACATAATACTTCAATATCTCTATTATTAGAATTATCTACAATATAAAATAAAAATTTTTCACTTATTAATTTTACACTATTTATAATTTTTTTTAAATCCTTAAAAGAATTATGATAGGTAACTAATGAAATCGTAATAAACATAATATTTATCTAAAAAAAATTAAACAAAAAAGAAAGTTCGAAAAGGAAAATACGATTCCTCTGAATATAATTTAATTAAACATCTAATCATTGGATAAAAAGATATTAAACAAAAAATAAAATATTTAACACTAATTTTTCCAGTACTTTTCAAAAACATTGGGTATATAAAAACTGAAAAAGCCAAAAAGTTATTAGCTCCTCTAGCGCCAATAACTGTAAAATTTTGAATAAATATCATATAAATAAAAATTCCTAATAACATAATATTACTAATTATGTGAAAATCTGGAATTACTTTCAAAATTCTTTTGTTATTATATAATGCAATAATGACAATTGCTAAAACAATTTTCTCGTAGTATGCCAATGGGGAAAAATCTCCTACATAATGAACAGAATATATATAAAACTTATATAAAACATAACTTGATGGGTTAGAAAAATACAAAGTATGTACTAGTTTTACTATATAGTCTATTAAAAACGTGTTTATTAATAAAATAGCTATAAAAGCCTTTAATATTTTTGAAACTTTAATCTTTTTCCTAACAACAAAATACGCCGGTAAAAAGATTAATGAACTAATATGAAATGATGATGCAATTAAAACTGTTATAAAAAAATGCCTAAAATTATTTTTAATAATGTATTTATATGAGTAAAATAAAACAGCCATAGATAATCCTTGTCTCATTTGTCCCATAACTACAAAAAAATAAAAAAAACAGATATAGATAAACATACTGATAAGTGGGTAAGGAGAATGTTTAATTATACTCTTTTGAGATAAAATTATAGTCGTAATTGCAATTACGAATAAAAAAAACTGAAAAGAATTACTGATTAATTTAACAATAAAACTAAATAAAGTATATCCGATCTCGAATTCCATATTGGAAAACAAACTGAAAAAAGAGGGGAGTTCTTCAAAAATTTTTCGGTACAAAAAAAAATCAAATCCTATTTCAAAGCGAATAGAAGCAACAAAAATTAATACTGTACTTAAAAAAGTACATAAATAAAAAATTTTTTTTTTTGAGAAAACTATTGATTTATCTAGGCTTAAAAAAGCAAATAAAAATGAAATAACTATTATAAATAAATAAATAAACATTTTCTATTTTTTAAGAATTTTGATATATAAATTTTGGTATTTAACACTCATAGCATTTGCCGAAAACTCTTCATTAACAATTTTAAAGGATTTTTCAGAAAGGCTATCTTTTTTACAAACCATTTCATTTAATGCATCGGATAAGCCCTTAATATTTTTCTCCTTAAAAAAAACATGACCAAGCCCTTCGTTTCCTTTTAATTCTTCGTGGGAAGGAATTTCTGATAAAGCACAAGGTAATCCACATGCCATTGCCTCCATAACAGAATTTGGCAAACCTTCAGATAAAGAAGAAGAAATAAAACAATCACTAGCTTGTAAATACTCTAAAATATTAGGTACATTCCCTAAAAATTTAATTTGATTATCGCTTATTTTTTTTAACATCAATTCTTCTTTTCCTTCTCCTGCAATTAACAAAATAGCACTTTTTTTTATGTTAAAAAGTTTAAATCCTTCTATCAACGTTGTAAAATCTTTTCTAGGAATTAAACTGCCAACGGAAATAAATATAATTTTATCAAGAGGAAGTTTCACATTTGTTTTACTCTCTTTCTTATTCATAGAAGGTGCAAATTTTTCTATATCAACACCATTCTGAATATAACTAATATTAATATTTTTCTTTTTTTTAAAAGTACTGTGAATTGTTCTTGAGCAAGCAATAAAACTTCGTGCATTATGCCTAATCAAATTTATATGCATATTTGCTAAAATATTTCCTGCTAACTTTCCAAAAATGTTTTTATAGTCATCTAATGGATAATTTCGAATTGTAGAAACTCTTTTAATATCATCACTTATTTGCTTAAAAGAAATATAATCTGCAAGAATGCCTTGAGTTTGTACAATATCAATTTTCTTACTTTTAAGCAAATTAGATAACTCCTTTTTTACTGATATAAGGGCTCGTATTTTACTAGTATTTAAACAAATTACTTCTATATTTAACTCTCTTGTGAAATATTCTATTATTGTTTTATTTGACTCTTTAAACAATGTTATTATAATAGGATTAAATTGATTCCTATCTAGATGATTTATTATGTAAGATAATTGGTTCGTAGGCCCTGTTCTAACAAGTGATGATACAAAATAGCAAATGTTTGTCATATTAATCTATATTCAACCTTAGCTTCTCTCCTAGTTTATAATCCCATTCTACAGGGTGAATGCATTCAAATCCTCCCCCATGATGGAAAGTCATTTCTCCAAAGAAGTATTTATCTTTAATTTGATAAAAATCTATTCTTACGTATTTAAACTCTCGAGATAGCTTTTCTATAATAGGTATAATCATATCCAAGTTTTGTGGTTTAGATATTCTCCTACCATTGTCCCATACTATAGTTTCATTTTCTTTAATACTCCAAGTAAAGGGTAATAAATCCCAATCTTTAGAGTAAATATTGCGTTTATGCTCAGTCTCCCTATCAATGTCAACAGAAATTAATTCAACCTTCCCATGAAAACAATGAAACTTATAATCCATTGGTATTTTGCCATTATCCTCTAATAATAATTTCTCAATAATTATTTTTGGAGGTATATTTTTATACTGCCATTCCTTGGATTCTTTGTAATAATTTCTTTTAAGTAAATTTTTATATCTATTTCTTACTTTTTCCCAATTTATTTCTGATTTATTCATAATAATCTCATACCCTCCACTATCATGATTAGTTTTTATAATAAATGGAGCTTCTGTCGGTATATTTTCAGGAAGTAAATCTTTATAATTATTACTTGTATATAATAAGGGAATAAGATATTCTTCTCCTATTTTTTCCTTCACATAATTTCTAACCTCAAACTTATCAGAACATATTGTATGCAAATCTGTTCTATCATTTAACTTAAGCCATTGAATTTTTTCATTTAAAGTTTTAGGATTTTCTAGACTCAAATCAAACCCAAATATTCTTTTAAATCTATTTTTTATATAAGTTTCTTCTGTTAGAATAGAAAATCTATAAAAATCATAAACCTTTTTAAACGGATATAATAATGTTTTGACCATTAAACTTTTACGATGTAACACTTCAATATAATCTCTTATCATGATACTTTTAACTTTCTAAGTATTATTCTTGGATTTTTTATTACTCTAAAAAAACGTCTAATATTAAATAATATAAATAAATAAATTGGATGAAGAATCTTATATAACTTTTTTTGATAGGTTAAACTCTTTAAGCTCGCATCACTTACCAATAAGTTTTTTTTTTCATCAATCTTAACTTGAATAATATGTTTAAGAAAAATTTTTTCTTTAATTATAAAAATAGGCACTATACCTGTTTTTTGATGAGGTAAAGCCTTTTTAAATATTTCTCCGTTTCTATCATACAAATCTGGAAAATAGAAATTTCCTAATGAATAAAATATGTATTTATCCTTATACATTTCGTAAGGCTGGATAATATGTGGATGATGACCAATTATTAAATCAGCTCCTGCGTCTATTAATTCATAAGCTAATGTTCTTTTATTTGGTTCTGGGTACGCAATATCTTCTATCCCCCAATGCATGTTCAGAATTAATTTAAAGTCAATATGTTTTTCTTTTAATTTTTTGATTTGAAAAAAATTTGGAAGATAAGGTCCTATAAAATTTGATTCTGCAAATAATCTAGATCCTGTAAAATCCGTAGATCTTGTTGAATAAGAAAGATAAATTATTCTATTTTTTTCATCAACTATTACATTCTTTTCTTGGTTTTCCAATCCTACACCGAAAAAAGAGAGCTTAGCATTTTCTAAAATAGAAACGGTAAGTAGAGAAGAAAGGTTTCCGAAATCATTAATATGGTTGTTAGATAAATTAATTAATGAAGGGGAAAGGTATTTCAAATACTTTACTTTATCTTCATATGCATAAAGGGTAATTTTATCTTTAATGGGTTTCATATTCTCCTCGATAAAAGGAGATTCTAAATTTACACATAATTCGGCATCATGAAAATCTAATTTCTTTTTAAAATCCCCAAATATACAACTTGGGTCATCATGAATTTCTTGAAGTACTAAGTCTCCAGTAAAGGCTATTTTCATATAGTAGTCTAAAAATTCTTAATGTACATCGTCAAATTCAATTATTATTTATTTACACAAAATAAAGCTATTTTATTCTCTTATAATAGAAAAAGGATACAGTTCCTAAATACACAGCAGAACTAATAATCTTAACGTAAGCCGCACCAGAAGAACCAAATAATGGTATTAAGCACAATGAAAGAATTATATTACTTAAACCAATATTAATACTTGATATTCTCATCTTTTTACCTTCCCCTTTTGCATACAAAAATTTATTATATAAATCCCCGAATCCATGTATCAAAAATGCCACTGAAGTAAGAATCGCCAAGTTAATCGCAGGTTCATATTCCCTACTATAAAAATAATTAAAAAGAGGGTTTAAAAAAGTCAAAAAAAGCACAAAAAAGATTAGAGATATTATTACAATTAGTTTCAAAATATTTACTGGCATCTTTTTTTTATTTGCAAAATCTCTCATTAAAGTTGTACCTACTATTCCTGGTAAAACACCCATTGGAGAAGAAACTGTAAGTGCTAGCGCATAAAAACCAAAATCTGTATTATTATTGAAAAAACTAATGAACAATGAACTTAAGTGGGTAGAAGCAACCCCTAAAACTCCTCCTATATATATAGGGAATCCTACTATTTTGTTCGTTTCGAAAATACTATTAATTGTAGCTTTTAAGTCTTTAAAAGAAAAAGGTGTTTTTAAAATAATAGAAACTATAATTATTCCTGTTGAAGCATAAAAAAATACTAATGCACTTTTAAGAGATAATTCATCAAAAAAGAAGATTATTCCTAATAAAGTCAATAAATAAATAAATTTAGGCCCTATTTTTAAAATAGACAAGGAGTATATTTTGTTATTACCTTGGAGTATATTTTCTAGACTATTATTAAAAACCAATACAAACATAAATGGTAGAAGCACATGTATATATATTCCTAAATTTCCGGTATAAAAAAAAGAAATGTACGATGTCAAAATTAAAATCAGAAAAAGTGAAATTACTAAACCAATGATAATATGCGCTCCAAACAACTTGTTTTTCTTTTGCTCATTCTCTTCTTTAGCTGTCATATACGTACAGCTATAAAAAAACCCAAAAGTTGAAAATAACACAATTAATGAAAAAAGAACTTCTATAAACTTAAAATCACCGTAATTATCCTTTCCCAAGTATTTTGTGTTTAAAACACTTATTAAAAAACCTATGAGCATCGACCCAATAGTAGAGCTATATAAAACAATTGCCTGCTTTACTTTTTGGTTTTTAAATATCTTTTTTACAGAAAAATTTTTCATTAAATAACTAATACAATCTATTTATACATCATTTCTTAATAAAATCAAAAATTCTTTTTCCTTGAATCTTATAGTCAAAATTTTCCGCTATTTTTTTACCACTTATACCAATTTTCTTTGCCTGTTCGTAGTTATTAATCACAAAAATTAGTTTTTCAGCAAAATCATTAGGGTCATTAGGGTTTGCTAAAAATCCATTAATTCCGTCCTCTATGTAATTTGGAATTTCACCAACTCTTGTTACAACAACAGGAAGTCTTGTTGATAAATACTCTCCCAATTTCGATGGAAAACCACCTTGAGATTGCAAATTATCTGGTCTTGCAAGAGCTAAAATTGAAGATTTACGTAACAGTTTTAATACCTTTACATGCGGTAATTTCCCTGTAAAATCAACATTATTTGATAAATTATTTTCATAAACCATTTCTTTAAGGTCATTCATAACTTCTTCTTCTGCATGTCCTATTAACTTTAATTTCCACTCAGGAAATAGGTTATTTACTTTTTTAAATGAGGTAATTAAATCGAAGACCCCATCCTTATTATTTCCCATATAACCACAATAGGTAATCTCTTTACTAAAACCATTTTCATAACCATCAATAGTGTCATCATCAAGAATTAATGGCAATATCAAAAAATTCTTTATTTTAGTTTTTTCAGAATAAAAATTTGCAAGATTTTTAGAACAAGTGATGAAAGAGTCAGAAAAACTCATACTTAATATTGCTAATTTACTTTTAATTACACTTAAAAAATTCTTACTTTGAAGTATCAAATAATGAGGATATTCTGTTCTTTCTGTAATCATTTTTACCCCTTTTAACTTTAGTAAAAAAGCAATCCAAGGCATTCTAAAAGCCCCATAAAAGAAAACGATGTCTGTTTTATTTACTTTAAAAATAATAGTAAACGTTGCAATAAACTTTAAAATAAAAGATATAAATAAATCAATTTTAAAGGGCATCTTTTTAAAGTATCCGATTGAAATAACATCAACCTCTGTATTTTCGTGTTTTAACGCCCTAATAAGTAAAGAAAGCCTATTAGCAGAAGCGCTAATATTTGGATACTCATTTTCAGTTATAAAATGGACTTTCATTCCTTATTTTAAAAACTAAGTTTATAATACTCTTTATACCAATCAATAAAATTTTTAACACCCTGTTTTATTTCCGTTTTGGGATTATACCCTGTGGTATCTTTCAATTTAGTTGTATCAGCATAAGTTACCTTAACATCACCTGGCTGGATAGGCATCATTATTCTTTCTGATTTTCTATTTATAGCTATTTCTAATGTTTCAATAAATTCCATTAGGTTTATTGGTTTTGAGTTCCCAATGTTAAAAATTTCTGCTTTCGGAATTTTTGTTGTTTTAAAATTAAGGCATTTAATTACTCCATCAACAATGTCGTCTATATAGGTAAAATCTCGCAACATGTCGCCATTATTAAAAACCTTAATAGGTTTACTCTTGCATATAGCATTTGCAAAAAGCATAGGAGCCATATCTGGTCTACCCCAAGGACCATATACTGTAAAAAAACGAAGACCCGTTGTTCTAAAGTCAAATAAATGACTATATGTATAAGCCATTAACTCATTCCCTTTTTTTGTTGCTGCATATAAGCTTACAGGATTATCTACTTTGTCTTCTTCTGAAAAAGGAACCTTTTTATTTCCTCCATAAACAGAAGAACTTGAAGCATAAACAAAATGATTAATTTTATAATTTCTACAGCACTCTAATACGTTAAAATACCCTAACATATTTGTTTGAATATATGCTGAAGGGTTTTCGATTGAATACCTAACCCCTGCTTGGGCGGCCAAATGAATAACATAATCGAAGTTTTCCTTCTTAAACAAAATCTCTAAATTATGAGCATTTGTTATATCAATTTTTCCAAAACGATAGTTACTATTTTTACTACTTAAACTTAAACTACAGTCTTCATTTATATTTTCTTTTTCAATACCTATTTCTTTTAATCTAGATAGTTTTAAATTAACATCGTAATAATCGTTTATATTATCAATACCTACTATATTATACGTTTCATCATGTAATAAAGTTTTAACTAGATGAAAGCCTATAAATCCAGCAGAACCTGTTACTAATATGTTTTTTTTCATTTATAATTTTCTTCTAAAATAATTTTTAAACTATCTCTCCAATACGAAATTTCAACATCTAAATTATTTTTTATTTTTGATTTATCTAAAACACTATACGTAGGGCGTTTTGCAGCTGTAGGATATTCACTTGTCGGAATAGAATTAACTTTTACATTAGCTTTTCTACTTTCGAATATTTCCTTTGCTAAATCAAACCAACTTGCAACACCTTCATTGCTATAGTGGTAAACTCCAAAAGCACAACTTTCTTTTTTAATTATAGAAAGAATTACTTTCCCTAAATCCCCTGCATACGTTGGAGTTCCTACTTGGTCATTTACCACACTAATTTCATCTCTTTCTCTCCCTAATTGCAACATAGTTTTAACAAAATTATTTCCATATTTAGAATATACCCATGAGGTTCTAATTATAAAATAGTTTGATAATATTGCTCTTATATATTTTTCCCCTTTTAACTTAGATGCCCCATAAATATTTACAGGATTTGATGTGTCGTTTTCTGTATAAGGTATACTTTTTGTCCCGTCAAAAACAAAATCGGTAGATATATGAATTAAAACACAGCTATTTTCTTTACAAGTTTCCGCTAAATATTTTACAGCTTCTGCATTTACTAAATATGCTTTATCTTCTTCTAATTCTGCTTTGTCTACTGCTGTATAAGCTGCACAATTTATACAATAATCATAATCCTCCTTTAAGAACAAAGATTCTATTTGATCTTTTTTCGTAACATTTAATTCTTTAGAATTTCTAAAATGAAAATTATAATTTGGATAACTTTCTACTAAATCTCTAATACACTTTCCTAATTGACCATTAGAACCTGTAACTAATATTTTCGATTTCTTTTTCATTTTATATCTGCGCCTTTTCCCATATTGGCAATTCTAAATCTTTTTCAGACACTTCAATTTCATTAGATGGCAGTTTCCAATCAATACTTAAGTTTTTATCATTATAAATAATTCCGCCCTCAGACTCCTTGTTATAAAAGTTATCACATTTATAAAAAAATTCTGCAGTTTCACTTAAAACAGAAAATCCATGCCCAAAACCTCGCGGTATAAATAATTGTTTTTTATTTACATCAGAAAGTTCTATAGAAAAATGCTTTCCAAATGTTTTGGAATCTTTTCTTAAGTCTACGGCTACATCTAATACCCTTCCTTTTAATACACGAACAAGCTTGGCTTGGGCATATTCCCCTGTTTGGTAATGAATTGCTCTTATAACCCCTTTAGATGAATACGATTGGTTATCTTGAACAAAGTCTACTTCTTTACCTATTAAATTTGTAAATGTTTCTTTATTAAAACTTTCAAAAAAGTATCCTCTATCATCTTCAAATACTCTAGGTGTTAAAACATAACAACCTTCTAGAGTAGTTTTTTCTATTATCATTCTTACTTTTTATTTAATATTCCTAACAGGTTTTTACCATACCCGCTTTTCATAAGTGGTTCCGCTAAAGCAATTAATTGCTCTTTACTTATTAAACCCATTTCATAAGCTGCACCTTCTATTGTTCCTATTTTTAAGCCCTGACGTTCTTCAATAACTTCTACAAATTGAGAAGCCTGCATTAGAGATTGGAATGTTCCTGTATCTAACCAAGCTGTACCTCTATCCAAAATACTAACATTTAGTTTATCTCTTTTTAAATATTCTCGGTTTATATCTGTAATCTCTAATTCTCCTCTAGAGCTAGGCTCAATATTTTTAGCAATTTGTACCACATCATTATCATAAAAATAAATACCAGGTACTGCATAATTAGATTTAGGTTCTAATGGTTTTTCTTCAATACTAATTGCTTTTCCACTTTCGTTAAATTCAACTACACCATAACGTTCGGGGTCATGTACTCTATAGGCATATATAATCCCTCCATCAGGGTTATTATTTGATTGTAGTAATTTTGCCAAACCAGAACCATAAAAAATATTGTCGCCCAATATAAGTGCAACCTTATCTTTCCCTATAAATTCTTCACCTATTATAAATGCTTCGGCAAGACCATTTGGTGATTCTTGTACAGCATACTCAAAAGAACAACCATATTTACTCCCATCTCCCAATAAATCCTTGAATAGAGCTAAATCTTTAGGAGTAGAAATAATAAGAATTTCTCTTATTCCTGTATAAATTAATGTGGATAAAGGGTAATATATCATGGGTTTGTCATAAATAGGCATTAACTGTTTGCTTACTGACAATGTTAGAGGATGTAAACGAGTACCTGAACCTCCTGCTAATATAATTCCTTTCATTTTTGGATATGTTTATTCTCTTTCTTATTTATACATTTTAGAGTAATACTCTTTATACTCTCCAGAAGTAACATTATCTAACCATTTTTGATTTTCCAAAAACCAATCAATAGTTTTATCCAAACCTTCCTCAAAATTGACAGAAGGTTTCCAACCTAATTCTTTATTAATTTTATTTGCGTCTATAGCATAGCGTAAATCATGTCCAGGTCTATCTTTCACATAGGTAATTAATTGTTCGCTTTCCCCTTGTTTTCTATTAAGCTTTTGGTCCATTAACTTACAAAGTAATTTAACCAAATCTATATTCTTCCATTCATTAAACCCTCCAATATTATAGGTTTCCTGATTTTTTCCTTTGTGAAAAACCAAATCGATAGCTACAGCATGGTCTTCAACAAATAACCAATCTCTCGTATAATTTCCATCACCATACACTGGTAGAGATTGTTTATTAATAATATTATTAATAAATAAAGGAATTAACTTTTCCGGAAAATGATTCGGACCATAATTATTAGAACAATTAGTAATTACATATGGCAGACCATAAGTTTCACCATAGGATCTTACAAAGTGATCAGAACTTGCTTTGGAAGCTGAGTAAGGAGAATTAGGGTCATAAGAAGTATCCTCCGTAAACAAACCCGTTTCACCTAAAGAACCATATACCTCATCAGTACTTACATGGTAAAATCTTTTATTATTAAAATTCTCATTCCATACCTCCTTAGCTGCATTTAATAAATTCATAGTTCCTATAACATTGGTTTTAACAAAAGCTAAAGGGTCTGTTATGGATCTATCTACATGAGATTCAGCAGCTAAATGGATAACACCATCAAAATTATAGGTCTTAAAAATGGAGCTAATAAAGGCCTCATCTGTAATATCACCTTTAATAAAAGTATAATTTGCTAATGTCTCAATATCTTTTAAATTCTCTAAATTACCAGCATAAGTTAACGCATCTAGATTAAAAATATGATAATTAGAATAGGAAGTTAATAACCTTCTTACAACATGTGAGCCAATAAAACCAGCACCTCCTGTTATTAATATTTTTCGGTTTATCTTATTCATTTATAATAACTCTTTTGTTTTTTTATTCAAAAATTTTATTAATGAAAAGCCAAAGAATAAACTTATTAATATCATTGGAATTACGGTAAGTTTTTCTTTAAAAAATTCTTTCTTAACAAGTTGAGGTCCTCCAAAACTTAAAACTTTAATTGTTTCTCTGTACTCCCTTTTTAATAATTTATTCGATGCTGTGCCTTCAATTAAATTGTTTTTTAAATTTAATAATTGCGGAATATTAAGACCTTCTTCGCCTCCTAAAAGTACCATCCCTTCCCCTTTTTCATTATCATCAGATTTATTTCCAAGTGCATTTGAGTAATTTGTAATTAAGACATCTATTTGTTGAATGAGTGCTTCATTTTCTTTTATTCGAGATTGCGAGTTTTGTAAATAAATCTCTTTTAATTCCCTAAAATAATCATTATCATTTATGAATGTCATTATTTTTTTTGCAGCATCTTGTCCCAATTTTTGGTCTTTGTAATAAAATGAAATTTTATGGTTAACATAACTACTTGCCAAAACTTCATTCTTTATAACCTCTTTAATAGAATTATCATCTTTAAGAGAGCCCAAATACTCCAAATACTTTAAAGACTTCTCCAAATCTGTTTTAACATTAGCTTCCTGAACAGGTAGTATTTCAATTTTAAAACCTTTTATTTCATTTATATTTATCCCCAAACTATGATAAAAAATGGAGTCTTTCCCTTTAACCTTCGATTGCAATTCAGATACTATTCCATACAAATAATCTTTACTCTCAAAATTAGGTTTAACAATAACTTCTGTCTTTTTTGTAACCTCGGATATCTGGCTTAATCCATAGCCAATTCCAACTCCAATTAAAGCCAAAGCAATAAGTATAAGAATATTCTTTTTGAAATATAAAAAAACCCTAAGAAGGATTAAGAATATCTTATTCAGCCCAATCTTTACTAATTCAAACAACTGCCCTAAGTCTATTTCATCTGAGGAAGTATTTGCGTCCTTTGGTAAATTATCTGCCATTTTTTTAGTTGTTAAATATCTGTTTTAGAATTTTATCTGTAATTAAATATGTAGGTTTTACGCCAGTGGTTCCAAGTCCTCCGGAAGCCAAAGTACTTCCTGTTTCTAATGGGTTGTCTGATGCGTAATATGCATATCTTACTTTTACATTTTCTTTTATACTCTTACGTATTTTGGAAGCTGACTGTATTGCTTTTTGGTAATGCACTCCTTCCATCTCAAGCCCTATTACATTCCATGTAGATTCATAGAAAAATTTAAGAATATCTTTATTTTGAAGAGAAGTTCCTAAAACTGAAACCATAGCGCCTTCAAAAACTTCTAAACCATGGCCCTTAAAATCCTCTGCACACAACTCATTTTTAAAAGGGTAATTATCTGCGGTACCTTCAAAAATATGAGAGCTTGGAATCATTAAATCTCCTTTACCGCCTTCTAAAATTCCTGCTTTTCCCATAACAGAAATAGAATCTATATTCAGAAACTGAAGCTCTTTATTTTCTTTTTTATAGGGTTTCAATAACTCATCAATAGTTTCATATGCTTGCTCACCAAATGCATAATCCATCACAAAAATTACTGGAATATCTTCTGTTTTTGTTTCGTTGGATAAGTCATAACAGCAAGATTCCTTTCCCAATTTAGCCATATCAAAAATCTGCACGTCTATATTTGTACCAGATTTATCATCTATACTAATCATTCCGTTTTTAGATGCTATTGACTTTACCTTAGTTCTTAATTTTTCATTCTCCGGAGAGCTTAGTGCTTCATAAATATCTAAAGAATCTGTAGTATTAGTAAATTCCTTTTTTAGTGCCTTTTTCGCAAAAAGGGAATTCATTACACTGTGCATATTTGCACTTATAATATGAATGGGTCTATTTAAAAGATTATTCTTATTAAGAGTTTCTTTAATTGTATTAGCCCATCTTTCTCCGTGTATATGATGTCCTAGACGCTCTCTTAATATAGCACTAAAGGTAATTGCTCTTTTATCTCCAGAAATTTCCTCTTCTATTGCCAATTTACCTAACCAATAAATTATCCTTAAAAATCTATCTGAATCAGTAGCTGTAGCAAAGCTTTCATAAACTTCTATAATTTCTTCAAAAGACCTGCCTAATATATTTGCTGTATGAATTAAAGCTACCTCACGTTCTGCTTGTGTAAGTTTCTTTTTATTTACCGCAGTTTCCAATTTAGTCCAATCTCTTATAGTCTTATCTGTATCTTCTATTAAAACACGTTTACAAATCTTCTCGGATTCGATAAATAAAAATGTTAAATGGGTAAGTATATCATAAATATCAGATCTTCCTCGTGTAATCTCTATATTCATTTGCTCATCGTCTATGCGATAGCAATTTCTTCTTCTTTTTGGAGGTACTATTGCTTTAAAATGCGATTTACGATATCCCTCATCTGAAGTAAGGTTAATAAACCGACACTGTTCAATACCTTCTGGTAAACGCTCTATAACATATATTAACCCACTTAGTTCTGCCTTTTCATCAGCAATAGAACCATAAATTTCTGGCCTTAACAAAAGTAAAGCTTGCTTTAAAGTTTCTCCTGAAACCCCTGTTGGTTTATAAAAGCCACGATTAAATAGATGGCGCATTGTTATATATAAGCGCTCTATTGCATTGGTAGATTCTTGCGCTCTAGTTGTAGTAATTGCTTTTGCCATAAACGAGTTTCATGTAAAATTACAATTATTATTTAAGTATTATATGCTTCCTAACTTTATTAAAGCCTCTGCTAACTTACGATCATTAGATAATCGTTGTACTTTATTCTGCCCTCCTAATTTACCAATGGATTTCATATATGCCTTAAAACCACCATTACTTATTTGAGTAACTTTTAAAGTTTGTAAAACATTACCAACTATAAGATCATAATAATAACTATTTTGATTTTGTAAAGATTGATCCAAAATTGCAATAAACTTTTCCATATTATTCGGCAAAGTTTCAAATTCTATGAACCACTCATGATAAGGCAACTCATTTTCTTGTGGTGTAATTTGCGGGGCAACAGTAAATTCGTTTACACTTGCATTTGTAGCTTTAATTGCCTCTTGCATGGCTTGCTCCACTTCCTTAGCTATAACATGTTCTCCAAAAGCGGAAATAAAATGTTTAATACGTCCAGATACTATTACTTTGAATGGTTTTACAGAAATAAACTGAACGGTATCTCCTAGGTTATACCCCCATAATCCAGCATTTGTAGAGATAATCATTACGTAATTTACATGTAATTGAACATCTTTAATGGTTAGTCTTCGCGCATTTTTATCAAAAAATTCATCTGCCTTTATAAACTCGTAAAAGATTCCCGAATTCAATAAAAGCAACATCCCTTTATCCTTTTGCGAATTTTGGTAAGCAAAAAATCCTTCACTTGCAGGGAATAATTCTATACTATCTACTTTTCTACCAATTAAGTTTTCAAATTTTGCCCTATAAGGTTCGTAGTTTACCCCGCCATATATGAATAAGTTAAAGTTTTTGAATAACTCACCAACTTTTATATTGGTTCTTTCATTGAGTTTCTCAAAATACATTTGTACCCAAGAAGGTATTCCGGCAATAACTGTCATATTCTCTTGGATAGTTTCTTCTACAATAGCATTTACCTTTGTTTCCCAATCTTCAATACAATTCGTCTCCCAACTGGGCAATCTATTTTTTTGTAAATAATTTGGAACATAATGCGCTGAAATTCCTGAAAGCCTTCCCAGTTTAACTCCGTTTTTCAACTCTAACTCTGGACTTCCTTGTAAAAAAATCATTTTCCCATCTACAAAAGAAGTGTTTCCAGTTTCGTGTATATACGTTAAAATAGCATTTCTAGAAGCATTTACCTGCTCTTTTATAGATTCTTTAGTTATTGGTATATACTTAGAACCAGAAGTTGTCCCTGAAGTTTTAGCAAAATAAATAGGTTTTCCCGGCCATAGTATATTTTGCTTACCAGCAACCATCTTTTCTACATAAGGTTTTAGTTCTTCATAATCTCTAACAGGAACCGCATTTGCATAATCTTCATAAGATTTAATATTTGCAAAATCATGGTCTTTTCCGAAAACGGTATTCTTAGCTTCATTAATTAAATTTAAAAAAACCTTTTCTTGCGCAGTTTCTGGATTATTTACCCACTTATTAGTTTTAGCAACTATCCTTTGCGCAAATATTTTTGCTAAAAACGATTTTAATGACATTCGGTTTTATTTAAAATCTATAAAATCCATTGGGTTAACTGGAGTTCCATTATTCCATAACTCAAAATGTAAATGTGGACCGGTGGTTAATTCCCCGGTACTACCAACAGAAGCTATTATTTCTCCTGCTCTTACTACTTCTCCTTGTCTTTTATTTAAAGACCCATTATGCTTATAAACACTAAGTAGTCCATCCTTATGCTCCATAATAATAACATAACCTGTATCTGCAGTCCATTCAGAAAAAATTACTACTCCATTAGCAACAGCCTTAACCGGTGTATCTTTGGGAGCAACAACATCTACTCCAAAATGTTTGCTTTGACCGTCATGTTTTTGAGACAATACTCCAGATATTGGCGGGAAAAGAATATAATCAGTTTTGTCTGTTCCTTGCTCAAATAAATTGTATTTATCTTCTAAAGCAACCTCTGCTCTTAAAACTGAATCTTCTTTTATTGGTGTTAAATCTACAGAAGATGGATCTAACTTAAATTGCTCAAAAAGAGAATCTCTGTTTACTTGGTTATTAGCAATATCTCCTTTTAATACCATGCGAATATTCTCTAAATACTTATTGGTATAATTTAAAGTTCTAACCAAAGAATCTGTCTTATAGGTAAGTTCCGTTGCTTGTCTTTTTAATTTTGTTGAAGAATAACCAGGAATATATTCTCTTAAAGGAGTAAAAGCAATTAATAACGTAGTAAGACCAATTAAGCCAATAATACATAATGTTCCTGAAACAAAAACATTAAGTCTACTTAATTTAAAAGAAATCTTTTCTTCAAAAGTACTTTCATTCAGTATTACTAAACGGTACTTGTGAAGTAACTTTCTTTTTATTTCTTTTCTTTTTTTCGTCTTTTTTGCCATTCCATACAAATATAATGCTACAATTAAACTTTAGCTAGTTCTCCGATAATTTATCTATTATAATACATACGTTATACGTTTTAAAATTAGTTTATTTACGATATTTCATTAAAACAAATAGCCTTTTAGGCAATACTTTTTATTTTAATTAGTTCATAAACTTAAAAATATTATATACTCTTAGCTCCAAATTAACAGGAGTATATAATCTTTTTAGTACATTTGTTTTCCACAAAATCATACAACATGATAGCTTTACAAACATTTTTAGCCATTGGTGCTCCGCAAATAATATTAGTAGTAGTAGTAGTTCTTCTATTATTTGGAGGTAAAAAAATTCCTGAATTAATGAGAGGATTAGGTAGCGGAATTAAAGAATTTAAAGATGCATCTAAAGAAGACGAAAAATTAGAGGAAAACAAAAACGATTAAAGTACATAAACGTTTTATGTAAAAACCAGCTAAGGCTGGTTTTTTTATACCCCATTTTAGCTATTAAAAACCTCTTAAACTCTTACAAACACTATACTTTAACTATTATGGTTTGTAAGAAAAACACATAACTATAGCCTATACAACGTATTAAACTACGTTCACAACAAAAAATATTTATTCCCTACCTATAAAGTTAGATTTGATTATAAATTATATATGCCAATAATAATACTAAACCAATTATTAGCATTTAGTTTACCAACCAATCTATGTTTTACGATCGTTTATACATACTGCTAATGTCTGTTTTTAATAAGACAAAAGGTATTATTTTTCTATTATACTTTCTATTAAACGCCTTAACCATCCAAGGGCAAATTAACAATGCCGATTACACAGTAAGTCTTAGTTCTACCAACATGGGGGCTTGTGCAGGTACTAACGATGGAACAACTACAGTAACCATTTTTGCCAAAACAGGGCAATTACAAACTTTTAAAATAAATTTTAATTTACCGGATGGTGTTACCTATAAATCTGGTACTGCAACAATAAATTCCCAAACAGGTTCTGGAGATTTTATAGTATCAGAATTTGATGTAAGTAACCTTAATCAACCCATTTTTCAAATAGAACGACCTAGTAATGCCGTATGGCAGATGATGGATGAGGTAGAATTTACTTTTGGTAAAACAGCAACATGCGAAGCGGTTCAATTTTCTTATAATGGTGGTCTTTTTAAAGACGTTCATACTATAAACTATATAAAAGATTCTAATCCAATATCCGATAGCGATACGGATTTAACCGTAAATGCATATACCTTTCTAAAAGCATATTTAGCTGTTGAAGATATGGATACCGAAAATGCTTTGGTTGGCGATATTACCAATAGAGATATAACTATTACCAATTCAGGAAACGGAAGTATTTCGACATTTGAACACCAGGTTGAAATTAGTAACGGTTTACAAGCTAATTATCAATTATCCTTTAACGGCACTGTTCTTACTCCTACAATAAGCGGAGATTTCTATACCTATATAATCGATTTAAACACTGCGCCATTTGCCGGACAAGTAGGTGATGGTGATAATCTATTCGAAAACGAAAATATAGTTCTTGTAGAACAATTAGTACTAACAGATTGCGCCGATAACCAAGCTACCAATCACAGTCCTAGGTGGGGGTGTTCTTCTGGTTCTTTTTGTCAAATTGGTGCTCCTATTCCTGGCTTTATAGGTGTAGACCAAGAATGGTCCGATATTTCCTTACAAACCATTAGTGACCCGCGACCTAGATGGGATGCCCCTGTAACATATACTTATAGACTAGAAAATGATGCCAGCGCAGATAATGCATACAACGTAAACTTCAATATAGGCTTTACTTGGGACAATAGATATTCCTCTATAGGTTTTAACCCTATGTACGGAGATGATAATAATACCAATAGACAGCTTTCTAATTTTAGATTTACTGGCGGTGCAAATTTTTCTCCTCAAAGATGGCCAACTACAACAAGTAGTGGAACAGGCCTAGGTTCTTATCTTATAGGAACAGATTTTTTTACCTCTGATCCTGATGGTCCAGGTGGTTTAGAAGATTTAGATGGAGACGGTTTTTATGATGATATGCTACCAGGCGCCTCTACAGAAATAAATGTAGATTTAACTATGCTACCCAGTACACCAAGTTGCGATGCTTATAATGCAGAATACTCCCATAGTCAAAGTTTAAATATAGATACTTGGACAGTAAATAGATGTAATAATAGCAATAAAACATTAAGAGAAGAATTAGAAAGACATTATGTAAGAAGGGATGGGTTGTTTAACTGGGATTTTCCGGAAGATTATGATTTAGACGCCGTAGATGGTTCGGTATTTCATTTAACTTTTACAGGAAGTTTTGTAGCCTCTAATCAATCTCCTACTTGTAATGGTATAGAAATGTTTTCTAACGACCCCTCTACTATATATAGAGCGATTTTAGATATACCAAATGGTATAACATTGGATTCTAGTGCCGATTCTCGATATATTCAAGTTGGAAATCAAATTATATTTACAGAGACACAATTACAAGATTTTGAATACAATTCCTTTTCGTTACGCATTCCTATAGATTTTGCATTGAACATAGATTGTAGCACTTATTCCGGTCCTGAAGATTTGGACTTAACCTATACTACATCTTATGAAAGCTCTTGTTATAATACGAACTTGCATTGCGGTACTTTTAACGTAACTACACATTGTCCTAATGGTTGTACTGGTCCAATGACTACAGATTTCGAAGCAAGTAGAACTACCACTGGATGGACCGATGAAACTATGAGTACCAAAGTAGTTTTAGATCCTAATGTTCATGCTACTAAGTATTACATGCCAAAAGACAATATGGTAATTAATACCAGTGCAATAATGCAAAGTAGTACACAAGACAACTTACATTTTGAAATGCGATATGTTACGGATAGCGGTTTAAGTATGGCCGATATTATTCAATTCGCAAATGGCTCTATTACAATTAATGACATATCTACTGGAACGCCGCAAACTTTCCCTATTACCAACATTCCAGTAATAAATACTCAGGGGACAAATGATAATTTCTTTACCTTAGATTTAAGTTCTTATCAAAATTTAATATCTCCAACGTACCAATATGGCGAAGGTTTAGAGGCAGACGAAATTTCTTTGGAACTACATTTTCAATTTAAAGAAGATTTTCCTGATGAAGCTGTTTTATATGAATTTCATTCTTTCCAAGGACGCTTTTACAGCCTTGATAATTCTAGTAATGAAATTGGTTGTGGTATTTTTAACGAAAGAGCATTTTTCTTTCAAAACGAAATACACCTAACCGCAGACATCAGTAATTCTGTAAATGGTTGTGATGATAAATGGCTTTATGTGGGCCTTGCACAAGCTTCAGGTATTGGTGATAAATTTCCAGATGAGTTTAGACCCCCACTTTTATGGGATTCTACTACTATTCAAATTCCAGATGGAATGCAATTTAATAATCTGGTAAGCAGTTACGGGTATCCAGAATTAATGCCAGAGAACCAATCCCCAGCCTCATGGAATAATGGTTTAAATTATTCTGTTTCTGGAAACATAGTTACCATAACACCTGGACCTCGTTTTATTCATCATGATCAAGGTGGTAATAGATATCCTAGTGTACAAATAAGTTTAACTGCAACTAGTACCACGCCAAGTTTAAGCTCTCATAACATTTCGGTTACTTATGATGAATATGCTTATGCAGATGCTCCTGTAAGGAAAACAGAAAACGATACTAAAGATTTTGCATATACAATACCATTATATTATATATACTCTACTAATCCTGTTGAAGTTGGAAACTCCGAAATTGAGGGCTTTGTTATAGATATATGCAAACAAGATGCAGCAGAAATAGACAATAATTGGTTACGCGTAGATACTGGGGCAGATTATACAATTACTAATGCGTATTTAGTAAATGGAGGAACAGAAACTCCTTTAACTTTTAGCTCTGAAAATAATGTAACTTATATTCCATTCGGAACTATGGAATCTGGAAGTTGGGTCTGTAGAAAAATTCGATTTGAAGGAACTTATTCTTCTGCTTCACCAATAGATTTAAGAATATCCAACAATTATGATTGTGTTGCTTATCCAACAAATTATAGTACTATACCTTTCTTTCATGAACAAATCTTTACCCTAGAACCAACTCCCGCAGCTATACAATTACAAATATTAAATCAACCAAGTACAACCGTAGATACTTGTGCCGATTTTAACATAACTCTAGAAGCAAGAAATGCTGGTGAGGCCGATTTAATTTCTCCAATAATAGATTTTGATGTTCCTGGTGATATTTCTGCACTCTTAATTAATGGACTTACCGTGGAATATCCAAGAAATTCTGGAAATATAGAAACCATTACTCCTACCATTTCTGGAAATAATGTGTCCATCAATTTATTAGACCATTCTCTTATTGCTGTTAATAACGGATTAATAGGTTCCCTTAATTCTACTACAATTAATGAGCAAATTGCAATAGTTAACCTTACTCTAAACGCACAATGTAATTACATATCTAATACTGGAACTACCTATATGATAACAGGAAACAATCCTTACGGCACTCCTGCAACAGGTAGCGGTAGTAGAATAGCTGCTAACCCAATAATAATTACTGGAGCAGAACCTCCATATAGCACTACTAGCAATTTATCTATAACAAATACGGCAAGATTAGAAGGTTGTACTCCAGAAACTGTAACTGTAAATACAACCATTATTGATGGTACTACGGGCAACGATGATTTTGTTAGAGTTATACTGCCTGACGGTGTAAATTATGTAGCATCATCATTTGCGTCTACAGGTGCCTTAGAGCTTACTTATATAACCACAAACACCGTAGGTAATCATCAAGAAATAGAATTACAATTACCTGTAGGAGCAACTAGCATGGACATGTTATCTTATAATTTTGATATATCTAATCAATCTGCAAGTTGCACAACTACAGCGAATTTAGATGTAACAACATATGTTACTACAAGTGCATTAAGTTGTTTAGGTGTTGCTTGCGGTACCACAGAAATTTTAACAGGTACAGCAACTATTCCTTTAGAAACCTTTAAATCTCAAATAGCACTTTCTGCTATTAGTCCCCAAGGTTCTTACACTAGTAGTGGAACAGATTATACCTATACTATAGATTTTAATATAGATAATATTGGCACGTACACTATAGATACAGGAGCAACTTATTCCGTTTATTGCACAGATGCATTAGACAATAAATCTGGTTCAGCCATTTATACTGGAGCATTGGATACTGAGCTACTTGCTGGTAATACTATTAACGAAACCGCCTCTTTTACAACCACAACTTTTTGTGGTGCAAATGCCAATTTATTCATAGAGTTAGAACCCGCATTAGACAATTGTTTTTGTAATACCCTTACTTTTACAATTGCTACGAGCCCCAATACTAATTCGGCAGATCTATCCTTAGATAAATCCGTTTCTAATACCAGTCCAAACGTAGGAGAAACCATAACCTTTACTATTGACCTTATCAATAACGGCCCTAACGAAGCAACCAATGTACGTATAGAAGACATTGTTCCGGCAGGGTATACAATAAATGTAGCTACTATATCCAATGGCGGAACTGTAACAGGAAATACAATTAATTGGGATGTAACCACTGCTATAGTAGGTACCACTTCTTTAACTTATGATGTTTCTATTAATACACCAACCGGTGCTGTTGAAGAATACAAGAATATTGCACAAGTAACTGCCAGTGATCAAACCGATCCAGACTCCACACCGAATAATGATGATGGTGATCAATCTGAAGATGATGAAGATGCTGTAGATACACTAATGGTACCTACGGTAGACTTAAGTTTAGATAAACAACTATCTGCGACGTCAAATAGTAATCCAAATGTTGGAGAGCAAGTAACTTTCGAAATAACTCTAAACAATTCTGGCAGCAATAATGCAACAGGAATAGTAATAGAAGATTATATACCCATTGGTTTTAATCTAGATGTAAATTCTATATCTAATGGAGGTACATACGCCAATAACACTATTACTTGGGTTATAAATACATTAAATCCAGGTAGCTTAGTTCTAACCTACGATGTAACGATAAATGATCCATCTGGGTCAATAGATGAGTATAAAAACATTGTTCAAATAACAAGAACAAATGAATTAGATATAGATTCTACTCCAGATAATTATGATTCTAACTTACCAAATGAAGATGATGAAAGTGAATATGAAATAGGAATACCATTTACAGATATTGCAATTAATAAAATTGCATCCCAAATGACTGCTTCTATTGGAGAAGAAATAACATTCACTATTACAGCTACCAACTTAGGCGCTATAGAAGCGACTAACATAAGTATTGAAGAAAATATACCTAACGGTTTTGAATTTGTTTCTCAAACAACGAGTCATGGTAGCTACGACTATATTGTCGGAGACTGGAACATCCCTTCGTTAAGTAATACGGAAATAGCAGAATTAAATATTACGGTTAAAGTTATTGAAGGTACTGATTATACCAATATAGTTCGTTTGTCTTTTGTAGATCAAATTGACCTTAATACGGATAATGATGAATCTCAGGTTACGATTACAATCGAAGAGGATTGTTTAATTATTTACAATGAATTTTCTCCAAATAACGATACTAGTAATGAATACTTTTATATTAATTGTATAGAAAATTATCCTAACAACTTTTTGCAAATATTTAATCGTTGGGGAACCTTGGTGTTCGAAACCAATGGTTATGCAAATACTTGGGACGGAACTTCACAAGGAAGAGCAACTGTAAATGGCAAAGAAAAACTACCGATTGGTACATATTATTACATTTTACTTTTAAATGAAGGAGATAAAGAGGCGAAAACGGGATGGTTATATATTACCAGATAAGACAGAAAAAATGAAAATTGCGAAACAACATATAGTTAAAAAAGTAGGGTGTATAGGATTCCTATTTTGGGGATTAGGACTAACATTTGGTCAACAAGAGCCTCAATACACCCAATACAACTATAATACCATGACAATAAACCCTGCTTATACAGGTTCTAGAGGCCATTTTGCCGCTATATCTTTATATAGATCGCAGTGGGTTGGATTAGAAGGTTCTCCCAAAACAATTTCCTTAGGTATAGATTCGCCATTCGATAAATTTGATGGCGTAGGTCTTTCCATAGTACAAGACCAATTAGGGCCTTCTTCAGAAACCTTCATAGATTTTAATTACGCACACAATATTATATTAAATAGAAAAGGTCACAAGCTTGCTCTTGGCGTAAAAGCTGGTGGTAGATTTTTAAGCGTCGATTGGTCTAAAGGGCGACATAGAGACCCAGATGTTTTGTTTAACGAAAATATTAATAGTGAATTTTTGCCTACCATAGGTGCAGGAATGTTTTATTATACCGATAATGCATATTTAGGTATTTCTACGCCCAATATTCTATATAACAAACGCTATGATGTTATTAGTGAGTCTGTTGGTAAAGACCGTATGCACTTATATTTTATCGGGGGCTATGTCTTTAATATGAACCATTCGTTAAAATTTAAACCATCTACTTTTGTTAAATATGTAGAGGGAGCTCCTTTAATTGCAGATGTATCTCTTAACTTTCTTTTATACGAAAGACTAAATTTAGGCGTTAACTATAGATGGGATGATTCTGTCGGAGCACTTTTTGGCTTCCAAATTAATCCTCAATTTAATATAGGTTATGCCTATGATTATAATACAAATGAGCTAAATGCATACAACTCTGGTACACATGAGATTTTTATCAGATATCAACTAATATCAAAACTAACCAAAATTAAATCACCACGCTTTTTCTAATTACCCAAATCATGAAAAAACTATTTACTGCTTATATTCTCTTTTTGTCATTGAGCTTAAGCGCACAAGAAACTCAAAATATAAATTTACCTCAACCAGGTACAGGTATAAGTATTCCTAATGATCAAGATATTGATTCTGTACATAGTTCTGGTTTTGCAGAAGCTGCAGAAGAGAACAAAATACCACATAGAACGTTTACCAATTTATCAAATATATATAATGGTTATTATATTATTGCTGGTGTCTTTAGTGAGGATAGAAATTTAAATAAGCACGTAAAAAAGTACACAAAAAAAGGTTTTAATGCTGCTGCTATTGTAAATCCAGAAAACGGACTAAATTATTTATCCTTAGACTACCAAAGCGATTGGAGAAATAGTCTTGCCAAAATAATCTCTAAATTTGATGGTAAATATAAAGATGAGGTTTGGATTATGAAGGTAGAAAATAGTTTGCCAGCAATGGAAAATCCTACCAAAGAAGAATTACTAACCAACAATTCTACTAAAGAAATTTCAGAAGAGGATTATACTTCTAAAACGATAGAAGGTACACCAAACAAAAGTAAAATAATTCAAAGAGCAGATTATTACTTTAATAAAATGTGGTATGCCGAAGCTGCAGATTTATACGAAATAGCACTTAAAAAAAGTGAAAAGAATTACTCTTATGATGTTTTGCAAAAAGCAGGAGATTCACATTATTTTAATACTGATATGGAAAAAGCATATCATTGGTATAATATACTTTATGAAAAGTATGAAAAGGAAATGTCAGCAGATAATATTTTTAAATATGCACACTCATTAAAAGGTACAGGAAAATATGCTAGATCCAAACGATTAATGCGTTTGTATAATAAAAAACTAAAAAGAGAAGACTTAGCTGCATTGAATAATAAAAATGCTACACCAAATGAAATTGTCTTGGATAATATTTTAGGAACTAGTAAAAACTTTGAAGTTAAAAATTTAGAAATAAATTCAGAGTACTCAGAGTTCTCTCCAATATTCCATAGTGATAATAAAATAGTTTATGCTTCTGCTAAAGATTCTTCCTTTTTTAGTACAAGAAAATACAAGTGGAACAATCAGCCCTATTTAGATCTTTATGTTGCCAAAATCAATGAGGAATCTCAAGAGCTTAAAGACGCTATTAAATTTTCTAAGAAAATTAATACCAAATACCATGAAGCATCGGTAACATTTGCTCCGGATAATAAGACCATGTATTTTACGAGAAATAACTATGGTAAAAAACTAAAAAGAGATAAAAAAGGAGTAAACCACCTAAAAATATACCAATCTAAACGTGTAAACGGAGAGTGGACAGAGGCAACAGAACTTCCTTTTAATAGTGATAATTACTCTACTGGTCACCCGGCATTAAGCCCTGATGGTAAGGAGTTATATTTTGTATCTGATATGCCTGGAAGTATTGGCCAAACCGATATTTTTATGGTAGAAGTATATGAAGATGGTAGTTTTTCTGAACCAAGAAATTTAGGTCCAGAAATAAATACAGAAAGACGAGAAATGTTTCCGTTCATTAATAATAAAAAGTTATACTTTTCATCAGACGGGCACACTGGTCTTGGTGGTTTAGATGTATATGAAGTAGCTTTTGAAGAAGAAACTGGTTTCCTAGATGTTGTAAACTTAGGGCAACCTATTAATAGTAATAAAGACGACTTCTCATATATTGTAGATGAAGAAACAAAAAAAGGATACTTTGCCTCTAATAGAGAAGGAGGTAAAGGAGATGATGATATTTATTCCTTTAAAAATTTGGTGCTTGAAGAAATCCCTGCAAATAAAAATGCAATTGCCGGTGTAGTTACTGAATTAGTAACAGGTGATTTTATGCCTAAAGCTTTGGTTGAATTACTAGATGAAAATAACATTAAATTAAAAGAAGTTGTTACCGGAGACGATGGTAGTTTTATTTTTGAAGACTTAGAAGCTACTACTAAATATGTAATAAAAACTACCAAAGGAACATATTTTGATGAGTTACAAGAAGTAACTACTAAGGAAAATGATACGGTAAGTGTAGATGTCTCTTTACGCAAATTAAAAGAAATGATTGCTGTTGAAGATGGCATTAAGAAATTAAAAACAGAAATGATTCA
The DNA here is from genome assembly GCF_947496775.1 of uncultured Maribacter sp. GTDB lineage: Bacteria > Bacteroidota > Bacteroidia > Flavobacteriales > Flavobacteriaceae > Maribacter_B. Next base: position 195,970 of record NZ_CANMDU010000007.1, read on the forward strand.
TTTCGATTTTGATAGATCGTATATACGCCAAGATGCTTCTGAAGAATTAGATAAACTTGTAGAAGTAATGACAGAATACCCAAATATGATAATTAAGATAGAATCTCATACCGATTCTAGAGGTAAAAGAGCATATAACAAATACTTATCAGACAAGAGAGCAAAATCTACACGAGATTATATAATTTCCCAAGGTATTTCTGCGGATAGAATTGAAAGTGCCATTGGTTATGGTGAAGAAAAGTTAATTAATGAGTGTGATGGTTCTGTAGCATGTACTGAAAAGAAACACTACTTAAACCGTAGATCAGAATTTATAATCGTAAAAATGTAAAAACAAAAAAATGTGTAATAAAATCCACTAATACATTGTGTTAGTGGATTTTCTGTTTTAGGGCTCTAAATCTAAAGTAGTAAACAAATAACATTTAAAACTTCACAACAAAACCAGATACATTCACAACATTACAGGGTTCAAAATATACATTAAACGCTGATTTGTAGTTATATATAAAGAAAAACCTATTTAACCCCAAATCCAAAAAATCATGAAAAACGCCCTACTTATCAAAGAAATTTACATGGAAGCATTTAAAAATATCGGACACGCATTTGTAAAGTCCTATTTTAAATTATTCTCATGGTTCTGCTTTGCCAGCTTTGCAATAGTCCTTTATGCATTTATTTTTAGGCTATCTACTGGTTTTGCATTTGATTAATAATACCCAACCAACCAAATAAGAAAAAGCGCCTTTAAAAGGGCGCTTTTTCTATTTATAGTACTTTGCCTCCAAAAAAAACCTTATGTTACAAAAGGTATATCTTACTTATCTGTGAGAAAAGCCAATATATAGCTATTATTTGTAGGGTAAACCCACGATTGTAAATTACAAGTTATCTGATTTTTTTACCGTTCAACTCAGTGAAATAAAAATCTTGTTTTCCATCCCTATTTTTTCCCCTTTCACCTAAACAATTCAACGCAATTATCTAAATATCAGAAATTTGCATTGAGCCTAAATTAATTATGTATGGAAAAATTATTACTCGTAAAACAAATTTATTTTGAAGCTTTTAAAAATTGGGGAAGCCGTTTTCTAAAAAGCTATTTTAAAGTATTCTCTTGGGTTTGCTTTTTTCTCATTGCTGTAACACTCTACGCTTTAGTCTTTAGAATGTCTACAGGATTTGCTTTTGATTAAAACAAACCTTAACTCATACAATAAACGCCCATAAGCTTTCGCTATGGGCGTTTTTTAATTTCTTAAGGAGTTTAACTTATAAAATTTTATTGCGCCTTTATGGTCCTTAAAAGAGTCTTATTATTTCTTTGTCTTTATATTCGTTTTTACCGTTTTTAATATTGCTTCTAACTGAAACATATAATCTCTTTTCTCTGTAGCTGGAGCAAAGGTAAAGCCCTCTAATACTAATTGTCTGTCGTTCTCTTTATCATCAATTATATACATAAGAAAAGGACCTGCCATTGGGTAATTCTTAATATCCCATATACCACGTACTTCAATAGCCTTCATTCCGCCAATTTCTGCTGGAAAAACATTTGGAGAAAAAGCAGGCTCTGTACGCATATGAGTAATTTTGTTTTCTACATCTGGTCCTGGAATATATGCAGCGCCAATAGAATCTCTCATTCTAACAATATCTTTTACCAAAGTAGAATCTGTTTTAAAACTATCTGCAGGCATGGTATACGCAACAATATTCACCGTTCCTTTAGGGATTTGATGATCTATCCAAACAAAATTGTCTTCTTCTCTTCCTACTTTATAAATTGATGGGATATTTAAGCTAATATCAAAACTATTTTCCAATGCTTTTTCTTTATTTAAAGATTTTAAAAATCTTTTTTGCGCAGCAGTAATTTCCTGTTGTTTAAAAGTTGCGATTATATCAGCAGCCTTTCTATCTAAATTAGTTATTATCTCTTCTGTTGTTCTTCCTTTAATAACCCCGATTTTTTGCGGTGTCGCATACATATCTGTTTTAATATGTCCTAAACTTAAAGAATCTTTCTGTACATATAAAACAGCTCTGGTCTTTCTTAAAGCTCCTGAAAAAACACTATTTGGAACATTCGTAATATTAAACAATGGCTCATCCCAAGTTAAACCAACTACTGGAGCGGCAAAATGTTGCCTTATCTTATTACCAACTTCTCCATTCCATAAATCATTCTCTATAACAATTGTTAAGTTATTTATAGCTCCAATTGATTCTGGTAAATAGCTTTTTTTAGTCCCTTCTTTACAAGCAGACAGTGCTAAAAATAGCACCATAGAAATTACTCCTAGTCTTTTCATTCTTTTAATTATTTTAAGATGAACAGTCGCATAATTTAAGCTTTGTTCCTGGTTTTAAATTGTTACCACTAATACCGTTCCATTCTCGTAAATTTTCGATACTAATTCCAGGATATTTTTTAGAAATAGTCCAAAGCGAGTCTCCACTTTTTACTGTATGGGTTTTTACACCTTTCAAATTTGCAGTTCCAGAACTTTTTCTTTTCGGTTTTTTAGAAGATACTACAGCTGGGTTTTTTGTAAAAATAGTAAGCCTTTGTCCTATTCTTAAATTATTGCTACGCAATCCATTCCAACGTTTAATCTGGCTAACACCTACTCCGTATCTACTTGCTATTTTACCTAAATAATCACCACTACGCACCTTATAACGAATTTGGTCTTGCGCTTTTACTAATTTCGGTAAAGGACTCTCTTTACTCTTTAATTCTTCTTTTACATGTGCATAAATAGCCTTTTCATTCGCTACAAACTTACCTAAGGCGGCAACTGGCAAACGCAAAGAATAATTTTTTCCTTCTATAAACGGAATAACATCTAATTTATAGGAAGGATTTAAAAGTTTTATTTCCTCCGTATCTACCCCTACTAATTCAGATATTTGCTTAAAGGTTATTAAGCTCTTTACGTGTACTGTATCAGTAACAAAATAAGTGCGGTCTGCTTCTTTTGCTTTTAAACCATATTCTTCGGCGTACTCAAATAAATACATAGTCGCGATAAACGCAGGCACATAACCAGCAGTTTCTCGTGGTAGATTTCTTCTAATATTCCAATAGTTTTTATATCCTCCAGACCTTCTAATTGCTTTGTTTACATTACCCGGCCCGGAATTATACGCCGCCAATGCTAAATCCCAATCCTCAAAAATATCATATAATTTACCTAAATATTTACAGGCTGCTTCCGTTGCTTTTATTGGGTCACTACGTTCGTCTACATAACTACTAACATCTAACTTATACATTTTACCAGTACTGTACATAAACTGCCAAAGTCCTGTTGCACCAACCCTTGATCTAGCTTTAGGGTTTAAAGCAGACTCCACAATAGACAAATATTTCATTTCTAACGGAATATCATAATTGTCTAATTGTTCTTCAAATAAAGGAAAGTAAAACTGACTAACCGTTAGCATACGTTCCATTAAACCTCTTTTTCTATTTAAAAAAGACTTTATTACATTTTCTAAAGATGGGTTGTATGCAATATTAAATGGCGTTCTTTGATTTAGTCGTTCTAACCTAGCTTTTAAAGAATCTGTATTAATCTCTGTTTCATAAGTTTTATCCGGATCCAGAGTGGTTACTTCCTCGTACATATCCTCAAAAAGAGCATTGGTTTCTAAAAGTTCTTTCATCCAAAGGCTATCGTACTTGGCTGCATTTTCTAAATCTTTTAAATCGTACTTGGCCGTATTATCTTTAGTAACAGCAGCCAAAGAGTTATCCTTTATAGCATCTGAAGCTTTTATAAGGTTAATAGGCTTTGCCTCCAACAACGGTAATGCCATACTATCTAAAGGAATATCTTTAGATTCTATAATTTTAACTTCGCTGATAGGGGCAGTTTCTTTCTCTTGAGAAAGTAATGGCAAACTAAATATATATAGCGCTATTCCTAAATAGTAACGCTTTTTTAACATAATCATATTAGTAAAGATTAAATACGGGACTAACGAAAATCGCACATTTTTCTGGGAGAATAAAATTTTCTCTCTTAAAATGTGCGATTTAAATTAAATACCGTTTGTCGATAATCTCCCTACTACTCTAATATAGCAGCAATACCTGGTAAAGTCTTTCCTTCTAAACTCTCTAACATAGCTCCTCCTCCTGTAGATACATAACTAACTTTATCAGAGAACCCAAATTGTTTTACCGCGGCAACAGAATCTCCTCCACCAACAAGGGAAAAAGCTCCTTTTTGCGTAGATTCGTCTATATAGTTTCCTAAAGCAATAGTTCCTTTTGCAAAAGATTCTATCTCAAAAACACCGATTGGCCCATTCCAAAGAATAGTTTTAGATTTTAAAATTACCTCTTTAAAGTTCTCTAAAGTCTTAGGTCCTGCATCTAAGCCTTCCCAACCATCAGGAATAGCTCTAACGTCTACTATTTGTGTGTTAGCATCATTACTAAAATCATCTGCAGCTAAAACATCTACTGGAATATGTACTTCTACTCCTTTTTCTTTTGCTTGCTTTAAAATATCTAAAGCTAATTCCATTTTATCATCCTCACAGATAGAACCACCTACTTTTCCGCCTTGTGCTTTAATAAAAGTGTAGGTCATTCCTCCTCCAATAATTAAATGATCTACTTTATCTAAAATATTTTCTATAATAGTAATTTTAGAAGAAACTTTAGATCCACCTAAAATTGCTAAAACTGGTTTGTCTCCTGTTTTCATTACCTTTTCAATAGACTCTATTTCCTGAGCCAACAAAAAGCCAAAACATTTATTATCTGGGAAAAATTGTGCTACAACTGTTGTAGAAGCGTGTGCTCTATGGGCAGTACCAAAAGCATCATTTACATATATATCTCCTAATTTAGAAAGCTGCTCTGCAAAACCAACATCTCCACTAGTTTCTTCTCCATAGAAACGTAAGTTTTCTAATAATAAAATCTCTCCACTTTGTAATTCGGCAACTGCTTTTTCTGCAGCTTCGCCAACACAATCTTCTACGAATTTTATTTTTACTCCAATAATTTCTGAAACCTTATCGCAAATATGCTTTAAAGACATATCTGCATTGCGAGTTCCTTTTGGTCTTCCTAAGTGACTCATAAGAACGGCACTACCACCATCTTCTAATACTTTTATTATCGTTGGTTTTGCTGCCTCAATTCTTGTTGCGTCAGCGACATTAAAATTTTCATCTAAAGGCACATTAAAATCTACTCGGATAAGTGCTTTCTTGTTTTCAAAATTAAAATCATTAATTACTTTCATCTGTGGATATTTTTTGTTTTTAAAGTCAGATGTAATTAGCCATTAAATTCCTTTAAAAGTATATTCAGAATCGGTATGGCTCATTTCATAGGAATACTTTTTATGAGTCGTAAAGGTAAAGATTTCTGGCCTTTAGCTAAAGTATAACATCTAATAAATCTACTATAACGTTATAATTACATAATAGACCAAAAAAGCTATCTTTGAGCTTATGTTATTTCACGAAATTTTAGGGCTTTCCCATATAAAAAAACACTTAGCCACTAGTGCAGATGCTAGTAGAATTCCACATGCCCAATTATTTGTTGGACCAGAAGGCTCAGGTATACTCCCTATGGCTCTGGCTTATGCCCAGTATATTATTTGTGGTAATACTAATGGAGAAAATGATGGCGCCAATAGTGCTTGTAATGTAAAATTCGATGGATTAGCACACCCAGATATGCATTTTGCTTTTCCTGTTGCCAACTCGGACAAAGTAAAAAGCCATGCAGTAAGTAACAATTATATGCACGAATGGCGACAATTTGTAACCGAACAACCTTATGGAAACTTATTCGATTGGTATAGAGCTATTGGTATTGAAAAAAAACAAGGACAAATTGGAGTGGATGAATCTCTGGAAATAGTTAAAAAACTATCTTTAAAATCCTACGAGGGTGGTTATAAAGTTATGCTTATTTGGATGGCAGAAAAAATGAATGTTTCTGCGGCTAATAAACTTTTAAAATTACTGGAAGAGCCACCTAATAAAACTGTTTTTCTTTTATTATGTGAGGACGAAGAGCAAATATTACAAACTATTAAATCCAGATGCCAAATACTACATTTTCCTCCGCTTTCGGAAGATGCTATTGCTAATGCTTTAATAGAAAAAGGAGCTAATAGAGACGAGGCTTTACGTCTTGCCCATGAAGCCGATGGTAATTTTAATAAAGCGTTAGATTTACTAAATAAAGATTCTGAAGATTTAGTTTTTGAAAAATGGTTTGTACAATGGGTTCGTAGTGCTTTTAAAGCCAAAGGAAATAAAGCGGCTATACACGATTTAATTTTGTGGAGTGAAGAAGTAGCAAAAACAGGCAGAGAAACACAAAAAAAGTTCTTACTCTATTGCATGGCTGTAATGCGCCAAGCCATGCTTATTAATTTTAATGCAGAAGAACTTGCCTATATGCATATAGAATCCGAAGGGTTTCAATTGAAAAAATTTGCGCCTTTTGTTCATGAAAATAATATTCTTAGTATTGTTAAAGAATTAGAAGATGCAATTTACCATATAGAACGCAACGGAAATTCTAAACTAATACTTACCGATCTTTCTATACGACTAACCCGACTGCTACATGCTAAAGCAGCCTAAAAAACCTTCTATGAAACTTTTACTTACCAACGCTACAGAAATACTTATTCTTCTTTTTTTAATCATTACTTTTTTACAAAGTGGATACGATAAAATTGCCGATTGGAATGGTAACGTTTCTTGGTTAAAAGGGCACTTTGCAGAAACACCTCTTAAAAATATAGTTCCCGCAATGGTTGCAATAATTTTAATTACAGAAATTATTGCTGGTGTTTTGTGTATTCTTGGCATATACCAATTATGTAGTGATGGAGTTTCCATCATGGCTATGTATGGAGCTATATTATCTTGTCTAGTACTCTTAATGCTTCTTTTTGGACAACGTGTAGCCAAAGATTACGACGGTGCAAGAACCATTGCAATATACTTTATACCTGCTATATTTTTGGTGTTTTTGTTGCAGGGGTAAATAGGGTTTATAGGCATCTTATCTATTCGTTTTTAATTGTAATACTTTATTGTACGTTCCCCGTAAATAACTGGCTTTCCATTTTCTCTAATTATTACTCTGGTCCAGTTACCATATTCATCTATTCTATCATATTCACTCCTTATGTAATGTTTTTTAGAAAACTTCCTTACTATCCTATACCCATCTGCATTATATTCAAAATAACTATTTTCACGAAGAGCACTTTTTTTTATCATTCCATTAGGATAATACTCTTCATACATTCCAGTTTCTTCGAATATTTTTTTTAATAAATTATCCTCTTCGTATATATATTTAATCCCCCCATTTTTATACAATTTTCCGTTTTTATACTCTGGTGTAAAATGGGTAATTAAAGAATCTGTTATTTTTCCTGCTTGGTCGTTATAAAGACCATAATCATAAGTATATCGTTTCATCTTTATTAAACTCTCTTTTTCATCATAACTGTAGAATTTTTCAATACTTGGCTTTATCTTTATATTTTTATCAAAACATGGTGGGCAATAATAACTTTCATAAATTAAATTACCAGAATCGTCAAATTTTTCTATTGACATATCATCTACCTCTTCATATGGAGCATAGTATGAGGTATATTTTCTTTGGTTCTTTTTTAAATATTCCCATTTCTTTAATAAATAATGAAGTGTATCCCCCATTCTATATATTTTTGTCTGTATATGTTTTCCTTCTTTATTAAATTTTAACACAAACCCTTCACTTATAAAGTAATTTGGAATCGTTTTATTAATTAACTCTCCTTTGGTTATATTACCATTTTCATCTTCCACAGGTTTGTATGGAAAATAAGTAACTTTTTCAGGCCTTCCATGTACTATTATACCTTGATCAATTTCTACTTTAACAAATTCTTTATTTTCATTTTTAAAGCATCCACAGAATAATAAACTACCTAAAAGCATTACTATTATTTTTCTCATTTTGCTGTTGTTTTTGTAGATTGTATGGCAAATAAAGGCCCCATATAACCTAATCTTTCGGTTTCGTCTAAAAAATCGGGTACCGAAATGTTGTCTGTAATTAATTTTAACACCTCTACTATATAACCATACAAGGGATTATCGCTACTCGCCTCTTTTAAGTTTTGTTTGCCCTTGTCTACTAGTATAATTTCTTCGAATAAGCCAAATTCAAATAAGGCTGCAATTTTTAATTTTGCCCCTAAAGCATTTGCTAACTCAATCATAATACTTAATCTATATAAGTTTATTTATAATATTAAACTCCCTAAGAAACTATTAGTCATAGCAAGGTTAATACTATATATACTTCTACTAGTAAAATAGTATTGAATCTTAACTCTATTAATAAGAATGAGATAGTTTTAACTAACAAGTAACTAGTTATTAAGTTAACTAAAAAAATCAAAATTTAGTGCATAAAAAAAGCTGCAACATTACTGTTGCAGCTTTACTATTTTTATAAAAATCTTACTTCTTATAATTATCGTTTAAGATTTTAACCACTTGGCTAGTTAAATTATTAGCATCTGTACCGTATAGTACACTACCGCCTTCACCACCGCCTAAAATATAAGAGTAACCATTTGCTTTACCATAAGCTATAATCTCTTTCTTTACTTTGCTTACAATACTATCCATTTCTACTTGCCCAGCAGCTTGTAATTGCTGGTCTTCTTGTTGTAATTGTTGCCCCATCATTTGTCCCTTTTGTTGCATTAAACCGTACTCTTCCTGTGCAGCTTTCTGAGACATTTTTTGAGCTTTTAACTGAAAAGCTTGTGCTTCTAATTGAAAAGCCTGAGAAATACTATCTCTCTTTTTTGCTAAAGCTTCCACTTTTGTTTTAAATTTTGCTTCTACATCTATTTTCTCTTGGTATTCATCCATTAGCTTTACATTATCTACATAACCAATCTTCTCTTGTTGACAAGAAGCCATTCCTAATACAGCTAATACTAATAAAATCTTTTTCATTTTGTTCTCTTTAATTTTTCCTTACTACAGAAATTAATTTTCTGCTGCGCTAAAATAGCAAAGCTTTTTAAATTGTATGCCTTTATAAACAGAATTGTTAAATTCCGCAGTTTGTGCTCCTAAAATCCTTAAAACAAACACTATAAACAAATACTATTATTAAAACATGTTTTAATAATAAACATCTATTGCTGATAAGCGTTTTTAAAGCCGTTTAAAGTTGCTTTGAAAAAAACACACCCGCACATAAGGATGCATCAACAAAACCCTTGCAGGGCTCTTTACAACGAATATTAAACGTTTTTAAGGACATAAATAACAGAGGAGCACTCTTTATTAAAAAGCGCACGATAATTAGACCACAAACCAACAGCAAAAGCCCGAAAAACATTTTTTCTTTTGTTTATATGCTCCTCAGACAGAAGAGATACATAAAAAGAATCGAACCACATAGGTTTGGTTTTTACAACCTCCATATTATGTCTGCCAAATATTTTAGAAATAGAAGTCCTAGAAAAATGCCATAGGTGTCTTGGTACATCATAAGCAGCCCAATTTTCTTTATACCATTTTGCATCAAAAGATTTATAGTTTGGTACGGCTACAATTAAAGTTCCATTATCATTCAAAAGATTTTTCAGATTTTTAATTTGCCTCTCTACATCTGGCAAATGTTCTAAAACGTGCCAAAGGGTAATAACATCAAATTTTTTGTTTTGCAATTCTGTAAAATCCGGATAAAGAGTTACTCCTTTTTCTAAAGCCTTTTCTATTGCAGTAGTACTAGGTTCCATTCCACAAACTTTCCAACCTTGGTTTTTTGCCCCTATTAAAAAATCTCCTGTACCGGCACCAACATCCAAAAGTGTTTTATTAGTGTTAGTAAATGAATTTATTAATTGTATCTTTTTTTTAATACTATATTTTTTAACCCTTTGGTAAATTTTATCCATCGTTGTTTTAGAAGCATCGGAATGCGATATATAATCTTCACTCTGGTAATATGCTGCTAAATTTTCTGGCTGGGGTTGGGTCACCAACATATCTAAATCGGAATCTAGCTCAAGCCGAAATTCTTCTCCGGTGATTAAAAAATCTTTAGTTTTTAAATACGACTTCATTATAATTATGGGTAGACAAATATTCTTTTTTCAATGCACGAAGATACTTTAAAACGACTTCTCTAGAAAGCGAATCAGTCTTCAAACAATCTTTTTCTAAATCACTATAAACTTCTATAGCCAAATACCAATTATTAATTCTTGCCATTGTTGGATCTGCAATTTCTGCATCCTCAAAATGTCCAGTTGCAGCATTAAATAATATGCTGGTTACAAAAGGTAAAAAATTAATAGCTTTATCTGGAATTTCTACTTCGTAAAAAGAAAAGAAATATTGCTCTCCATTAATTTTAAAAGGAACATCATCATACACATTTTCGTTTTCTAAATGATATTTAGTATTCACGTAATTGTAAAACTCGTTGGCCTCTTTAGGGTCTTCAAAAATAAACATTTGTCTTTTAGACAAACTTCTTTTGAACTTTTTTCCTTTGGTAACATTATAATCGGAAATGCTAGGAGCTATTCTTAAAGGAATACAGGAACTCAAAAACAGAAGGCTCAAGAAGAAGCTTATATACTTATTCATTCTAAAGGTATTGATTAAGGGAATTCCTACATCAAAAACTAAGCCAAAATTAAACCCCCTAAATGTTCCACGTGGAACATTTTAGTTTTTCCCTCTAATCCCTATGCCCAAAAAGCAAGATAACTACAAAGCCTTTTCCTTGGCTTTCTTCAATGAAGATGTCCTATATACAGTAAAATGTTTGTTCCCCGTAAAGAATCGTATAACAAAACTATCCTCTCTCCGTTCCTTACCTATAGCAGCAAGAGAACCCCATTCGGCTCCTTGTTTAAACTTAGCAGAAAAAACAATCATATAATCCGGATATGGATAGATAATCTAGATTTAAAAAAGGTGAGCCCAAACAACTGAAAATGCTTGTAATTGGTAAACTCTTTTCCAATTTGGAACGTAATAGAATATCCTAAAACCACAATAGAAAGAATACCTAAAACAACCTTTTGATTTAACGGTCCCGAATCAGTTGCCCAAAGATATACGGCAAAAAGCAACATTAAACATCCAAGAATTTTTACTGTTAAAGGCTTTTGTTGTTTATAAAAAAGAGAGCTCATTATCTACCCATAAATACTAATAAGACACTTATATCGCTGGGTTTAATTCCACTAATTCTAGAGGCTTGAGAAATGGTTACAGGTTGGATTGCTGTGAGCTTTTCTCTTGCCTCATAAGACAAGGATTTAAGCTTAGAGTAATCAAAGTTCGAAGGAATCTTCACATTCTCCAAACGCTGTAATTTATCAGCATTCAATTTTTCTTTAGCAATATAGCCGGCATACTTAACTTGCACTTCGGTTTGCTCTAATACTTCTCTATTTAAATTATGTTCTTCCACAAAACTAGAAACCCTATTCAACTGAAGCATATGTTCCATAGTTACTTTTGGCCTTGAAAAAACCTTATACATTTTATCCGATTGTTTAACCAAAGCAGAATCGACACTATCCAAAATTGGGTTAATATCCTCAGGAATAACACTAGTTTCTTTGAAAAAGTTCACAAACAGACTAGACTTACGCTCCTTCTCCTCCATCTTCATCAACCGTTCTTTTTTAGCTATTCCTAGTTCATACCCCTTAGGCGTTAAACGCAAATCTGCATTATCTTGACGTAACAAAGTTCTATATTCAGCTCTAGAGGTAAACATACGATATGGCTCTTCGGTTCCCTTTGTAATTAAATCATCTATCAATACACCAATATATGCCTCATCCCTCTTTAGGATGAATTCCTCCTGCTCACTAATTTTTAAATGCGCATTTATGCCAGCCATTAAACCTTGTGAAGCTGCTTCTTCATAGCCTGTAGTTCCATTTATTTGCCCAGCAAAATACAGATTTTCAATATTTTTTGTTTCCAATGTATGCTTCAACTGCGTAGGCGGAAAATAATCGTATTCAATGGCATAACCCGGCCTAAAGAATTTAACTTCTTCAAATCCAACCACACTTCGCAAAGCCTTAAATTGAATATCCTCTGGAAGCGATGTAGAAAAACCATTTACATACACCTCCACCGTATCCCATCCTTCAGGTTCCACAAAAATTTGATGACTATTCTTATCTGCAAAACGATTAATCTTATCTTCTATAGACGGGCAATAACGCGGTCCTAAACTTTTAATTCTACCATTAAACATAGGCGACCTATCAAAACCCTCACGAAGAAGGTCATGAACCATTTCTGAAGTATGGGTCATATGACAATCCCTTTGAGTAGTTAAAAAACTGGTATCTGCATAAGAGAATTTCTCTGGTTTTGCATCACCAGGCTGCACAATCATTCTAGAATAATCCAAAGATCTACCATCCACTCTAGGAGGGGTTCCCGTCTTCATTCTTCCACTTTCAAAACCCAAACTAACCAATTGTTCCGTAATACCTGTAGCGGCCTTTTCTCCAGCTCTTCCACCTCCAAACTGCTTCTCACCAATATGAATTAGTCCATTCAAAAATGTTCCATTTGTTAAAACAACAGACCGCGATTTAATTTCTATTCCTAAAGAAGTTTTTACACCAACAACCCTGTTCCCTTCTATTAGCAGACCACATATCATTTCTTGATAAAAATCTACATTCTTAGTTCCTTCTAGCATCAATCTCCATTGCTCCGCAAAACGTTTACGATCACTTTGAGCGCGAGGACTCCACATCGCTGGTCCCTTGGACTTGTTCAACATTTTAAACTGAATAGCAGACATATCTGTTACTATACCACTATACCCTCCAAGAGCATCAATTTCCCTAACGATTTGCCCTTTAGCTATCCCGCCCATGGCTGGGTTACAAGACATTTGTCCAATGGTTTCCAAATTCATGGTTGCCAATAAAGTTTTAGAACCCATATTAGCTGCCGCTGCCGCTGCTTCCGCACCAGCATGCCCACCTCCTACTACAATTACATCGTATACTTCTCCAAACATAGCCTATTGTTCCACGTGGAACATTTTAATTTTTTCTTCTTCCTTAGCGCGCATTAATGCTGCCTCTACCTTAGATTTATCCTTATAGCCCAATAAATGTAACAATCCATGGGCCATTACCCTTTGCAATTCATTTATAAAATCTACTTCATATTGGTCAGCGTTTTCCTTCACACGTTCTACAGATATAAAAACATCTCCACCTACTATTCTCCCTTCCGTATAATCGAAAGTAATAATATCTGTATAAGTATCGTGGTTTAAATAGTCCTGGTTAATTTTCAAAAGATAGGCATCGCCACAAAAAATATACTCCAAACTTCCTAACAAAAAACCTTCAGATTGCAAAATCCTTAGAAGCCAATCCTCATATATAGCCTCCTCGAACGGCTCCAAACCGATTTCATAATTGAAATTAATCATTCTTCTTAAAATATAATTTTACCCGATTTTGAAAATTGTGGCGCAAAGGTAAGCTTTGTCTGTTTAAAATCTCGGTTTCATTATGATAATTGTCTAATAATGAGGGTTTCGTAATAATAGCGTTACCAAACTTATCTGTACTAGTATTACTCTCCCTTTCTGCTTTCTTTCCCTTTTTAAGGGCTGCGTTTTCCAACTTCAATAATTCATACTCTATAATATTAGCCTTGCTAGCAGTGCGCTGGGTAATTCCATTTTCTAACAGATCATTTTCAAAATCTTCCATTTGGCGAAGAATTTTTTCTCCCAATTTTCTATCATTAGCATTCAACATATCCGAAAGCTGCTTTTCCAAAGCGTTTCTAATGGTTTGTTGGGATTGATAGATTTCGTAAATCTCCTTTAATTCAGATGCACTCATTCCCTGCCCTTGACCAGATCCGTAACCCTGTCCGGAATTGCTATTACCCGTTTTTTCACCACCTTCCTTTCCCATACCTTTAGCACCATTTGCTCCTTTTCCAGCCTTTCCTTTGATACCTTGAGCCGATTCACCTCCATCTTTTCCCTTTCCTTTAACACCATTATTTCCTTTGTTCCCATCTCCAGATTTTCCACCTGGATTTCCATTTCCTGGTTTACCGCTTCCATCCATTTTATCCTTAAGACTACCCTGTGCCTTAATAATATCGGGTAATTGAAAACCCTGTTGCCCATTTCCATCACCCTTGCCCATTTTCATACTTTGCTCCATATTATCCAGAACATTAACTAAGAAGTCCGATAAACTATTGGCAGCCGTAAGAACATACTTTTGATTAGATGCACCTTGATACAACCTACCATCTGCAACATTAATTAAAGTTTTGTCTATATTATAATACACCTCCGTTATCTGCTCATTAACAAATTCGGACAGTTCTTCTCTTCGTAGAGATAATGCAAATAAACTATCGTCGACATGTTCAAATAACAATCGCAACTCCTGTTGCTTCTTAATTTGATTTCCAAACTGGGTATCCGCACCCCTACCATAATTCATAGCCCCATATAAATCCTCTTGTTTAAAAGAAAAAGTAATCAAATTATCCAAGATCTGTCGTAACATTTCTGCATCTTCAGCAATACCAGACCCTCCATCACTAGAAGATGCCGTATCCTCCAAAGACTCACTCATTTCCTTCATTCTTTGAGCCGCCGATTTCTGCTTTTTAGATGCTTTACGTTCTCTAGCTTCGCTATCCTTACTAGGCCCTTCCTCAACATTCTCCTTTAAAGCTTTAGTTGCTTCCTTTTGATCATCTTTAATACTTTGTTGTTTATACGAATCAATATCCAAAGACAACGGTTTTTTTAAAGCCTCATTATCCAATTTTAACTCTTTTAACTCCTTAGATACTCCAACAAATTCTCTATTCAACTCTTCTTGCTTAGATATTGAATTCTCTTCCTTCTTGTCTTCTGAAAGTCCTTTTTGTTTTTCCGAAATTTCTTTTAATTCATTAGCCAGTTGATCTATCTTTTCGGTTACATAATACCTCTTTGTTAGCTCTAAAAGTTGTTCTAAATTACGCTCACTATTCTTTTGCTTCTTACTTAATTCGTCAAGCTTTTTTGATAATTCCTCCTTATTAATTTTATCCGCCACTTTAGACAATTCCTCTAACAATTGTTCATTCCTTTTTGCTAGTAACTCTTGTCTTTCTAACCGCTCTTGTAACAATTTATTCTTTCCACTGTCCGGATTTCTCTTCTTTAAATTATCCTTTAATTGCTTGCTAAATTTTTGCATCAAGGATTCTTGTTCTTTCTGGTGTTTTAGAAAATCCCGGACTTCGTTTTTCTTATTAAAATCTAAACTATTGTTTTCCTTTTGGTTCTTTTGTAGTTCTTTCAAACTTTCCTTTTGCTCCTTTACCTTTTCCAAAGACTTATCAAAGTTACCCAAAATGGCTTTTTGAGTACTTAACTCCCTGTTTATCAACCCCTTATCGTTCAGAATATTAAGGCTAAAAACTTCACTCTTAGTAACTTTGCCACCATGAATACCATCATTATCCGTGACTTCAAAATAAAGACTATACGCCTTTCCTTTCTCTACATTTAATCCAGATGGAAATGTATAATAGAAAGTATAATAATTTGAATTAGGCCAATCTAAGATTCTAGATTGCTTCTTTTCCTCATTATCCGTTTCATAACAAAATAACTGAATCTTTTTTACCCTATAATCATCCGTAGTACTACCATTAAAATATGCAATATTAGGCCTTAAACTATCTACGACTTTCCGAACATTGATAGAGGGATTAGCATCTTTAACTACGAGAAAAGTATAAGACAATTTTTCAAATTCTTTAATATTTTGATTAGATGTAGTTAAAACATAATCATATTCGTCATAAATAATTTTCTGGTAACTATGTGTAGATCCCTTAGAAGTCATTTCCACGATAGTATCATTAGTAACTATATGTATATTATCGGTATTCTTTCCATTAACCTTCCAAGTAACTTTTGTTCCTTCAGGAAATTTAGCATTACCCGTACCTTCAATAACCTCAGATGACAATCCAGTATAAGAAGGATACTCCAAATTCATTTTAAAATCTTCGATAGATGGTGTTTTTAGAGCCAACAAATTATAGGTCCTAGACATAACATCATTCCCCTTAAAAAAAAACGTGCAACTAGTTAATGGGGCACTAAACGTATAATAATACCGTCCGCTTTCTTTTTGTAATAGCAGTTCTTTATCCTCAACCACCATATAAACCTCTTCTGGTTTAAACTCCCCTACTACCTCTACATAAATAGTAAAATCCTTATTTTCTAAAACCTCCAAATTATCCACTAATAAATGAAAAGAAAAAGGTGCAGGAGCTTCATAAGCTATATCATAATTTATCACTCTTTTATAAGAACTAAAATACGACTGCAAGTTTCCGGAAGCTCCAATTACCAAAATCAATAAAAAAGGAATACCGATATATTTTGCGTATTTAAAAGCATCTTTAAAATTAACAGCATTAACAAAATGTATTGGTTTTAAATTAGCACTTCTTTGTTCTATACTCGCCAAAAGTAATTCTGACCTATTTTGGTCTTCATCTAGATCTAGCAAATTATAAAGAGTATCCCCCACTTCTGGAAAATACCTTCCAATTAAAACAGAAGCCTCTTTGTTACTAATTCCTTTTTTAATCTTAAAAAGATAAAACAAAGGAATACATATATAACGAACAAAAAGAAAAAGCACTATTGCAATACAGAAAAAAAACAATAAAAATCTAGCTGTAGAATTTAGCCATAGAAAATATTCTAGTCCCAAAACACCAATACAAAAAAGAAGGGCAAACGCTATAAACAACAACGCCCCTTTAATAAGCATATTAGAATAATACTTACGTATAAAGAGGTTTATCTTATGAAGAACTAATTGGTAATTTTGCAATAGCTATTATTTTAATCCAAAGTTACAAAAAAAGCCCTTTGGGGTTTAGGGGTGTTAAACCTATCTTTACGGCCTAAAAATAAAAGTTAATGTCTCAGAGCAAAGTTCGTGTGCGTTTTGCACCTAGTCCTACAGGACCCTTACACATTGGCGGCGTACGCACCGCATTATTCAATTACCTATTTGCCAAAAAACATGGTGGAGATTTTATTCTTAGAATAGAAGATACAGATCAGAATCGTTATGTAGAAGGTGCAGAAAACTATATTGTTGATGCGCTAAATTGGTGCGGACTTTCTTTTGATGAAGGCCCAGGAAAAGAAGGTGCTTTTGGTCCTTACAGACAAAGCGAACGTAAACATTTGTACAAAAAATATGCCGATGAGCTTATAGAAAAAGACATGGCTTATTATGCTTTTGATACTGCCGATAGTTTAAATGCGCATAGAAAAGACCACGAAGAAAAAGGGAAAACCTTTATATACAATTGGCATAATAGATTAAAGTTAGATAATTCACTTGCGTTAACTAAAGAAGAAACCCAAGAAAAATTAGATAATGGGGATGCTTATGTTATACGATTTAAAACACCAGAAAACGAAACTCTAGTTTTACAAGATGTTATTCGTGGAACAATCACTATAGATACCAATGTGTTAGATGATAAAGTTCTTTATAAGAGTGATGGTATGCCAACATACCATTTAGCAAATATTGTAGATGACCATTTAATGGAAATTAGCCATGTTATTCGTGGGGAAGAATGGTTGCCTTCTCTTGCATTACACCAACAATTGTATGACGCTTTTGGTTGGTCTGCTCCTACTTTTGCACATTTACCACTTATTATGAAACCTGTTGGTAAAGGAAAACTAAGCAAACGTGACGGGGAAAAATTAGGATTTCCTGTATTTCCTTTATCTTGGAATGAATCTACTGGATATAAAGAAGAAGGATACTTTTCAGAAGCCGTAGTAAACTTTTTAGCATTATTAGGATGGAATCCTGGAACCGAGCAAGAAATATTTAGATTAGAAGAATTAGTAAAAGAATTTAGTTTAGAACGTGTAAACAAATCTGGAGCACGTTTTGATCCAGATAAAACAAAGTGGTACAATCAGCAATATTTACAAAATAAGAAGGATGCAGAACTGGCCTCGTTATACAAAATAATACTTGCCGAAAAACAGATTCCTTCACAAGAATATAATGATGAATGGATAGAAAAAGTAGTTTCTTTAATTAAAGAACGTGCTGTTTTTGTAAAAGATTTTTGGGGTTTAAGCGATTACTTTTTTGTTGCTCCTACCTCCTATCCAGAAAAAGCTGTAAAAAAGCAATGGAAAGAAGGCACACCAGATATTATGAAAGAAGTACTTTCTATAATAAGTACAATAGAAGATTTTAGTTCTGCTAACGTAGAAACTATTGTAAAAAAGTGGATTACAGATAAAGAACTTTCTTTTGGTAAAGTTATGCCTCCATTACGTCTTGTTATTGTTGGCGATATGAAGGGCCCACATATTTTTGACATACTAGAAATGATAGGAAAAGAAGAAGCCATTGCAAGGATTAAAAAAGCAATTAACACTCTTTAAGAGAGAAAAGTGTAACAAAAGGAGTATTTTACCTACAAATTAGTGAAAGAGTTTGTAAATTGATTTTTTAACCTAAAACCGCACAACCATGAATTTAACATTAATACCCATTTTAGTACTAGTCGCAGTAATTCTTTTTTCTGGGATATTTATAGTAAAACAACAAACCGCAGTAATTATAGAAAGCTTCGGTAAATTTAGTAGCATTCGCCAATCTGGATTACAATTTAAAATTCCAATTGTACAGCGTATTGCCGGACGTGTAAGTTTAAAAATTCAGCAATTAGATGTAATTGTAGAAACTAAGACACTTGATGATGTTTTTACCAAACTAAAGGTATCTGTGCAATACGTTGTACATAAAGATAAAGTATATGATGCTTTTTATAAGTTAGAATATCCTCACGATCAAATTACTTCTTATGTTTTTGATGTGGTACGTGCGGAAGTTCCTAAAATGAAATTAGATGATGTCTTTGTAAAGAAAGATGATATTGCTATTGCCGTAAAAGCGGAATTACAAGATGCGATGACTAATTATGGTTTTACAATTATTAAAACCTTAGTAACCGATATTGATCCAGATGCGCAAGTAAAAGAAGCAATGAACCGTATTAATGCATCTGAAAGAGAAAAAATTGCCGCTCAGTTTGAAGGAGATGCTGCTCGTATTCTTATTGTAGAAAAAGCAAAAGCAGAAGCAGAAAGTAAGCGTTTACAAGGGCAAGGTATTGCAGACCAACGTAGAGAAATTGCTCGTGGTTTAGAAGAGTCTGTAGATGTGTTAAATAACGTTGGTATTAACTCACAAGAAGCGTCTGCTCTTATTGTAGTAACACAACATTATGATACCTTACAATCTATTGGAGAAGAAACAAATTCTAACTTAATATTATTACCAAACTCGCCACAAGCTGGTAGCGATATGCTAAATAATATGATTGCATCTTTCACAGCATCTAACCAAATTGGGGAGGCAATGAAAGAACAAAATGCTAAGAAAGGAATTGTAAATAAAAAGAAGGGGGCCTCAGATAACTCTTAAGATATCTTATTAACTGTAGACAAACCCGAAAGGCATTAAAAAGCCACTGAGAAATTTCTCAGTGGCTTTTTAAGTATTGTAAGATACTATGATTTAAAAGTACTGCCCTATTCCAAATACAATACCGTTAGTAGATGCACTACCTATACCAAAACCATAATCTAGCCTAAATACTGCATTAAATATTTTTTTATGGGTTAAACGAAAACCAACACCTGGATATAGCTTTGTAGAAGTTCCATCAAATAACTGAGAGAAATTTTCCCCAGGATTACGCCATGAACCAACATCAACAAAAGCATTTCCTTGTACAACAAACCATCCTTTTTCATAAAATGTATGTCGGTATTCTGTATTTAATACAATGGCAGCTGTACCACGATCTACAGTATTACCAACTCCTCTAATATTTAATTGGTTATCTAAAGTAAAAGGGGCAAAAGGAGAATCATTATTACCAAATGCTGCTGCTAGGCGTAATCTACTTGCCCAATTACCTCTTGTCTTTACTTTTTTGTAGTAAATAAAATCATTTCTTAGAGATGTAAAAGAGCCTAAAAAGTCTTCACTAGGTGCTTCTCCTTCAGAAAACTGAACATATTGACCCGTAAATTCACTTATAAATCCATCAAAATATTGATAATCAATATCTAAATCTACATACCTATATACTGCTTTGTATATTAATTTATCTGCACTTAATGAAAGTGGTGTATTTGGTATTGCATTATCCCCTTCAAAAATATAAGACTCTTTAACAAGGGATGCCCCCAGCTCTGCTTCATTATTAAAATCAAAAGAAAATAATAACGATGCTTCTAAACTTTTAGAGTTAAAACGATAGTCTTTTTCTCCTTCTGTAAAGAAAACGGGTTCTTGGGTTGTACGGTCTTGGTAGCTGAGCCCTACTCCCAATTTATCACTAAACAAAAATGGATGCTCCCAAAAGGCTCCGTAAGAATTAAAAATATTTTTTTCATAAAAACCTCCTAAAAGTTGACTGTTTCCAAAAAGATTAAATTCAAAAGCAGAAATACGATAAGAAAAACTACCGTCATTAGCTGTAGCAATACGTAAACCTGGAATAATAGTAAAATTTTCTACAATAGCATATTCTAATATCGTAGTAGTATTATCCTGTGTAATAGTGTATGATGCACTAGCAATTCCCGGAAGACGCTTAAGTCGTTCCACATCTTCGGAAACTAATATAGAATCATAAACCGTATTAACTTTTGTTTTTATTAACCGCTTTAAAAAAGATTCTTTTGTTCTTTTTAAACCTGTAAACTTTAATTCAGAAATAATATCTTCTTGTGCAAAAAGGTTGCTACTAAAAAAAAGAAGAAATAGTATCGCAATTTTTTTCATGTTGAATAACTTTCTTCATATAAGACGAAAAAATTCTACATTCCATACAATCGTTTATTTCTTTGCGATCACTTTTATGGCATATAGCATTATACCAAACTAACTGATATATAATTATGCTTTATTGTGTTCATAATATTCTAACACATGTTCCGGAACACTAATATCATCTGCCAATTTAGTGTCCGAAATAGGAGGGAGGGCTATTTGTTTTATAGGCACAATACCAGCCCATATAGGCAAACTTTCATCAGCCTTTTCATCTGTCACACCGACATCTCTTATTTTTGCCGAAGCCGTTTCAATAGTCATTTCAACTACTAAGGTAGCATTGCGTTCTTTATCAGACATAGGTCTAAGACTATCCCATCTCTCCGGAATCATTTGGTGTACAATGGCTTCCAATATTTTATCTTTTTCTTGAGTATCCTCAATCTTCCTTACAGTGCCAAATAAGGTAGCAGATCTATAATTTACAGAATGATGAAAACCAGAACGAGCCAATACCAAACCATCTAAATGCATAATAGTCATACTAGCTTCTTTTGCTTCTAACAAAGCTGTGAGCATTCTATTTTTTAAAGAACCATGAATATATATTTTATCTTCTATTCTAGTATATGCCATGGGAATACTAATAGCTTTACCTTCATAGATATAACTAACATGAGCAATAAAACCTGCATCTATAATAGTATTTATGGTTGCAACATCATAAGTTGCTCTATTTGGCCCTCTTTTAACCTTGTTTACATCTGTAGTTTTATATGTTTTCATCCTTATCTATTTTCTGGTTGTATTTTTTTGAATTTTTCCAATACTGTTTTAAACTTTTTTGGGTCCACTGGTTTAAAAACCTGGACTACAGTAGGAGAATTCTTTTCTAATTCCTTCTTAGGCCTAATTGGTCGTTTTTCAAAACCACCACCACAATTTGGACATACATTAAAAAGTATGTGTTCTACACAATCCCTACAAAAAGTACACTCATAAGTGCAAATCATTGCTTCTATACTATCAGGCAGTAATGCCTTGTTACAATTTTCACACGTTGGCCTTATTTCTAACATACCAAAATTATTTAAGCTGCTTATACATTACATAAAGTTCAAAATCATTTTTTCCAATAGAATATCCATGCTTACCCATAGTTAGATATCCGTAATTTTTATAAAAATCTATTGCCCTTTGGTTACTATCTAAAGCAGATAGCCAAATAGCTTCATACCCTTTTTCTAAGGCCGCCAGTATAAGCGTTTTATGTAATTTTTTTCCAATTCCTAGAGAAAGAAAATCGCTTAAGACATATATTTTCTGTAATTGACAAATATTAGTATCCTCTAGAAATTCATTTTCTGAATTTAATTTTAGTTTCCCGTATCCCACAGGAAGCCCCTCTATAAATGCAACAAAAAAGGCATTATTATTTTTTCCAATTCCTTTTTTTATTTTATCTACCGCAAAGGTTCTATCCAAATATTCTAGCAAATCCTGTTTGTCCGAAAAAAGATTTCCAAAAGTTTCTGTAAATGTAATTCTACCCAAAAGAGCAATAGAAACAGCATCTTCCAAAGTAGCTGGCTTTATTATTATTCCCTTTTCCATTGTATTATATCTTAAATATGGAATAAAATTAGTACATTCATGGACTACTTAAGTAATCCAGAATATAAAAATCGAGTAGTCCAGATGATTCCGTATAAATCAATTGTTAAACTTTATAAAGACAAAAAGAAACCGTTATATCTACAACTGGCCAATCAACTTATGCAATTAATTAAAGAGGGCACTCTAATATCGGATGCACCTTTACCTAGTTCAAGAAAGTTAGCCGAACTTCTAAATCTTCATAGGAAAACAGTTATAGCGGCTTACGAGGAACTACAATTACAAGGATGGATTACTACAATACCCAAAAAAGGTACCTTCGTAAATTCTAAAGTACCCATAATTGTACAAAAGGATTTTAAAGTCAAGAATGCAATCAACAAAAAAACAATAGCGGGCTTTACATTTTATAAAAATAAAGAACTAATTCCGCATACAAACAACCAGAAAAAAGAGCTAATATATATTAATGACGGTGTTCCTGACACCAGACTAGCTCCTTTAAAAGAACTTGCAATTATATACAGAAATATAGTATCCAAAAAAAATACTATACAGTATATAAATTACGGTACAACACACGGCAACAATGATTTAAGAAGAGTATTGGCTATTTACTTAAACCAAACCAGAGGTTTAAAAATTACCGAAGAAAACATTTTAATTACCCGTGGAAGTCAAATGGGAATCTACTTATCTTCCCAATTAATTATAAAACAAAAAGATATCATCGTTACTGGTGAAACCAATTATATTTCAGCCGATAGAACTTTTCTTCACCAAGGAGCAGAAATAAAACGAATAAAAGTAGATACCAACGGTTTGTGCATTAATGACTTGGAAAAACTATGTGCAACTACCAAAATAAAAGCCATTTATATAACATCGCACCATCATCACCCGACAACCGTAACACTATCTGCAGAACGCAGAATTGCTATTTTACAACTAGCTAAGAAATACAACTTTGCAATTTTAGAAGATGATTATGATTATGATTTTCATTATAGCCATTCCCCAATACTACCATTAGCTAGCCATGATACTAACGGAAATGTAATTTATTTAGGCTCCATTTGCAAAAGTGTTGCCCCTGTTTTTAGAGTCGGTTATATGATTGCCACCAAAGATGTTATTAATGAAGCAGCTACTAGAAGAAAATATATAGATAGGCAAGGGGATGCTCTTTTAGAAATGACCTTTTCTAAATTTATAGCAAATGGAGATTTACAAAGACATACCAATAAAGTGTTGAAAATTTACAAAGAACGAAGAGATTTATTTTGTAAACTCATAAAAGAAGAATTAAGCGAATTTTTAGAATTTGAAATTCCAAAAGGAGGGATGGCAATTTGGGTCGTATTACATAAAAAATACAAATGGAAACAAATTGCGGAAATTTCTGAAAAACACAATTTGAGAATTACAGACTGGAAAAATTATGATCCCACAAATTCTGGTCATAACGGAATGCGTTTTGGTTTTGCATCTTATACTTTAAAAGAAATAGAAATTTTAGTGTTACGTCTTAAAAAAACTCTAGAGGAAGTAAAAAAAGAAAATAACGGACATTTAAAGCATTGTTAACAGACAACTCAAGGCTTTACATTGTTTTTCTAAAAAAAGTGCTCAAAACGCATTAAAAAAAGTCAATAGAATAAAAAATACCAATTATTATTTTTTATTCTATTGTTAAAATTTATACTTCTATTTCTCCGCAATTTTGGCCCAAGAATCTCTTAAACCAACTGTTTTGTTAAAAACTAATTTTTCGGTGGTAGAATCTGGATCTACACAAAAATAACCTAAACGCTGAAATTGTACTCTGTCTCCAATTTTAGCTTCCTTAAGATGAGGCTCTAAATATCCTTTAATTACTTGTAAGGAATCCGGGTTTACAAAATCCATAAAATCTTTCTCTTTATGCGTATCTGGACTTTCATCCGTAAACAAACGATCGTATAAACGAATTTCGGCTTCTACCGCATGTTTTATAGAAACCCAATGTAACGTTCCCTTTACTTTTCTTAGGCTTTCTTCAGTGCCGCTACCACTCTTACTTTTTGGATCATATGTACATTGTACTTCAATAATATTCCCATCGGTATCTTTCGTACAGGACTCAGCCTTAATAATATACCCATTCTTAAGCCGAACTTCTTTCCCTAGTTTTAATCTAAAGAATTTCTTATTAGCTTCCTCCCTAAAATCTTCTTTTTCTATATACAACTCTCTTGAAAAAGGTACTTTTCTGGAGCCAGCATTATCATCTTCAGGATTATTTTCAGCATCTAACCATTCTTCTTCTCCTTCCGGATAGTTAGTTAGGACAACTTTTAACGGATCTAATACACCCATAACCCTAGGTGCAACTTTATTTAAATGATTTCTTATCTGAAATTCTAATAAAGAAACATCTATTAAATTGTCTCTTTTAGCAATACCAATGGTATCCGTAAAATTATATATAGATTCTGGTGTATACCCTCTTCTTCTTAAACCAGAAATGGTAGGCATTCTAGGGTCATCCCAAGAAGAAACAACTCCAGTTTCCACTAGCTTTGCCAGTTTTCTTTTACTAACTACGGTATGGCTTAAATTTCTACGTGCAAATTCTCGTTGCCTAGGCCTTACCTTGTTTTCATCATAAACCTGGTCCAAAAACCAATCGTATAACTCGCGATGCATAGCAAATTCTAGGGTACAAAAAGAATGCGATACTTGTTCTATATAATCGCTCTCACCGTGTGTCCAGTCATACATGGGATAAATACACCAATCGGTATTTGTTCTATGATGCGCCTTGTGCAACACACGATACATAATAGGATCACGCATTAACATATTAGAAGAAGTCATGTCTATTTTTGCTCGTAAAACGTGAGTTCCTTCCTCAAATTTTCCTTCTTTCATTTGATTAAAAAGAGCCAAATTCTCTTTCACAGAACGATTTCTATTGGGACTATTAGTTCCTGCTTGGGTTGGAGTGCCTTTTTGAGTCGCCATTTCTTCGGAAGATTGATCATCTACATAAGCCTTTCCTTCTTTTATCAAAATAAGCGCCCAATCATAAAGCTGCTGGAAGTAATCCGACGCATACCGTTCGGTATCCCAGGTATAACCCAACCATTCTACGTCTCTTTTAATAGCGTCTACAAACTCTTGTTCTTCCTTTGCTGGGTTCGTATCGTCAAAACGCAAATTAACCGGCGCATTATAGCGTAATCCAAGACCAAAATTTAAGTATATAGAACTGGCATGCCCAATATGCAAATACCCATTAGGTTCAGGTGGAAAACGGAAACGTAAATTCTCTTTAGGAAAGCTATTTCTTAAATCTTCCTCTACAATGTGCTCAATAAAATTCAATGACTTTGAAGTCTCACTCATCCTCTGCTATTTTATTCCCTCTAGCGGGTTTAATATCCCAATGCTTAGATTGAAATACATACGATTTGTTCATAATAATTACATCTGGATTAATCCAGAGTTATTTGCCCAGCAAAAGTAGCAAAAATGCAGTAATACTGGTACTTAAAATACACTCACCTTACAATAAAAGCGTTTCACAACAGTTTTATATAGCCATACAACATTAAATTTATATACCCATAATTAAAAACCATATTTGTTGTTGTATAGTATTGCATTACCGATGAACGGTAAAATAGACTATAATTCTGAGACACTAAACGTGACAGAACACCCAAATTAAAGAAAACAGTAGTAACCCAAAACTACCCCTACTTATGAAACGAAAATTACTATACAGTAACGCTTTGCTTTTAATGTTCTTTCTTTTTTTAAGTTCATTTACGCTTAGCGCTCAAGCAATAATAATAAATGCTCCAACTCCCATTGACAATCCCAATTTAGGCGGCACTTCTACATGGAGTGTAATATGTGCAGGCGCGAATGGCGGGTTTAATGAATATTTTGTTAACATCACTTGGTCTGGAACAGCAAATTCTGGAAATGAGTTTATTTTAGAACTATCCGATGCTAATGGAGATTTTAGTTCAGCAACGGAATTGAAGAAAATAACAGATCAAAATAGTAATAACAATTTTGATACATTCTTTGCTATCCCAACAACGACAAGAGGTAATGGATATAAAATGCGTGTTCGTAGTACAGACCCGGCAAAAATAGGCCCAGAATCTGCAGCATATAATATGTACTATATGGATATAACATCTAATCTTAATGTTAGTGAGTTAGGAGATGGTGTTCCACCAGGTAGCATTTGTAGTGCCACTGCAATAACATTACAAGTAGATAATATTCCGAACCCAGAAACCTACCAATATATATGGTACAGAAGTGGAACAGAATTAACTTCAGAAAAAGGGCATACTATTAATGTAACCCAAACTGGAGTATATTATGCATTTATAGATTATGGTTCAATCTGTACGGGTAATGGTAATACAGATTCTAACTGGGTAGATGTTACTATAGGAGCAACAGGTTCTGGTATTGCTATTAATAGCCCTACTAATACAGCATTATGTAATGGAGATACAGAAACGTTATCCATAAATTTAACAGACCCAAGCTGGTCTTACCAATGGTATAAAAATGATATTGCCATTTCCGGAGCTATCGCAAGCACCTATACAGTAGATGCATCTGTTACAGGCTTCGAAGGGGACTACCAGGTAGAAATTTCTGGAGCAGGAATATGTACTGAAAAATCTACTAATCTTACCATTACTAATGCAGACAACTTTACAGCTGCCAGAAACAATGCAGCCAATTTAGTAATTCTGCCGGCACAACCAGAAACATTAAGTATAACAACAAACGCTATTTCACCAACCTACCAATGGTATAGAAATAATACCCCTATAAGTGGTGCAACCAATAGTACTTTAGACATAACCGAAGATGGTACCTATTATGCAGAGGTAACACAAGGCGGTGGTACTTGCCCGGGAACTACAAGAAGTTCAGATAATACTATTGCTGTAGTACCTAGTTCTTTTGAAATTATCGCAGATTATGCATCAACCTATACAGCATGTGTTAGTACTTCTATTATTTTAGAAGTGCAAACTATAAATGCAATAGAAAGTGATGGAACAAAAACAGATGTAACAACATCCTTAATAGACTCTTTTAATTACCAGTGGAGAAAAGATGGTGTCAATGTTAGTGGAGCAACTAGTAAATCTATTAGCTTAACAGATACTCCTGAAAACGGAACATATACTGTGCAAGGCATCCTTAATACTTACAATGATACATCGGAAAATTTAACAGTTCAGTTACTAACAAGTGAAACCGTAACTATAAATAGCACCAGTACTGTTTATTGTAGTTCTAGTGATATTATTACTATTTCTACCACCAAAGATCTATCATCCGAAACATTTTCATGGGAATTAGACGGGACATCTATCAATACCACAGACCCAACTATAACAGTCACAACAGCAGGAACATACCGACTGGTACTAGACAAAAATGGATGCTCTTTAAACTCTAATGACATAGTTATATCTCCATTAGATTCGAGCTTAATAACCTTAGATGTAGATGGTGAGGTTATCTTTCCAGAAGGAAGTTCTAAAACCGTTACAGCAAATGGAGGTACAGCATATCGTTGGTTAGATAGTAATAATATTGAAATGGGAACAACAAACTCCTATACTTTTACAGAAGAAGGAAATTATCTTCTTATTGCTAATATTGACAATTGCGAAATTAGCAAGCCAGTTACTGTAGTATACCAAGATCTATTTAATGTGCCAAATGTTATAACTCCAAACGGAGATGGTGCAAATGACCAATGGGTAATTCCAAACACTTACTCTAATAAGTCCGATATAAATGTCGTTATATATACCGATAAAGGAATAGAATTATTGAATGTTATGGGTTACCAGAATAACTGGCCACAATCTACCACAACATTTGCCAAACAAAATATGGTATTTTATTATGTTATAAAAAATGCCAACGAAACTCTTAAACAAGGTACAATTACAGTTATCCGTTAATAAGATGAAACTAAAAAAATTAACCAGCCTATTACTATTTGCTTTCTTAGCTTTTACTGCGGTAAATGCTCAAGAAGACAATCCTACTTTGCCATATGAAGTAGCCTCGCAAAACCTTTTAAAATACAACCGTTTTTTAATAAACCCCACATTCTCGACGGTTAGAGAAGATAAATCTTATATAAATCTCTTGCATAGAAACCAATCCGCAAGTTTTGAAAATAACAACCAAACTTACTTTTTAAGTTATAGTGGTAGAATGGGCGACCGCAGTGGATTGGGACTAAGTCTGTACACACAAAGAGCAGGTATTACCGATAATATTGGTGTTTTGGCCAATTACGCTTACGGTATTAAACTAAGTGATAAAAGCAATTTTACTTTTGGTGCCAACTTAGCGTATTACAGTAGTGGAATAAACTTAAATAGAACATCGCAAGTAGATATAAATGACCCAAGACTAAATGGGGCACAAGATCAAAATATACTATCCTTTCAACCAGGATTCAACCTTTCTTATGGTAATTTTGATGTTGGTGCATTCGCTGAAAACCTATTCGATTACAACTTAAAAACTAGTGAAACACTAACAGAATTTAAGGATAAAACATATTCTGCCCATTTACAATATACCCATCAGTTTAAAAACTCTTCCGGTGTAATGGAAAATGCTAGATTAATGCCTTTGGCAAGAGTAAAAATGGAAGGAGAAGAAGATGTTAAATTAGGAGGTAGTTTATTATTAGATCTTCCTAAATTAGGCTGGATCCAAGGTGGCTATGATAGTTTTTACGGAGCATCTGCCGGTATAGGTTTTAACCTTAATAGAAGACTTTCTTTAGGATATACTATGGAAAAAGGTTTAAGTACAGATATTGATAATTTAGGTGTTACTCATGAAATTTCCTTTGCTTATTCCTTTACACCAAACCTTACAGAAGATCGTGTAATGCTAGAGGATGACTTTGAAGACGAATTAGCAGATAATTCCACTATAAAAGCAGAAGATTTAGCAACTAATGATGAACTAGAAGCTTTAAAGAAAAAGTTAGCGGAAAATGATGAAGTACTTGCCGAATTAATGTTTAAACAAGATTCTTTAGAAGCCAATAGACAACAAGATTTAGAACGTAGATTTAATTTGGTAATGAAAATGGTTCGTAGCGAAACCAATGGTCAAAGACCAGATGTGGAGAAAAGAGCAGAAAACTTATTCTACACAGGAAGAGATAAACCTGCTGTAGCTCAAATAGACAATACTACTAAAAGAAAAGAAAATAACACAACCTATACTGCACCAAAGGTTACACCAAAACCTACAAGCGCACAAGACAATACACAACGTACAGATTATGCTTCTACAACACCAACTCAAGAACCTATAAAAAGTAGAAAGTTTAAAAACTTAGATGGCGTTCAAGATGGTTATTATGTGGTGGCTAATGTATATAAAGGCGGCCAATATTTAGACAAATTTATAAATAAACTAGAGGATAAAGGTATTGCTGCAGACTATATAGACAATCAAAATAATGGGCTTAAGTATGTGTACCTAGAACGTTATGATACTTGGGAAGAAGCAGCTGAAGCCTATAAAAGTAATATGAATGGCAGCTACGAGGGCTCCCTTTGGATTATGAATGTAGATAATAAATACACTAATGAAGCTTATGCTAGTAATGTAGATAAACTAAAAGAGAAATCTTCTAAATACAATACAGATAATTTACAATCCAATGTTATTGTAAAAGACAATATTGCTGCTACAGAACCAACAACAAAAACATATAAAATTGATGGAGCAAATTCTGGATACTATATAATTGCAAATGTATTTGCTAATCCTAATAATGCTAACCGATTTGTAAAACTGTTAAACTCTTATGGCTTAAATGCCAGTTATTTTATTAATCCAGAAAACAACTACCGTTATGTATATTTAAAAAGACATGAATCTTGGAATAATGCACTTATATCTTACTACTCCAAAATAAACGATTCTTATGATGATAAAATGTGGATTATGAGAGTTACAAGAGAAGAAGAAATGGCATAAACTAAAAAAGAAAATGAAGAGAAAAACTGTATTTAAAAAAACATTGTTGTACTATTTTTCTTGATTTTTAGAAAAATTTATAAAATATTAAAACGATAAAACCCTCTGTAAATAGAGGGTTTTATCGTTTAGTAACACTAGTAAAATATGCTTTCACAACAATAATATACCATGTTACAACAATAAATTCTACAGCTCGCTTATAAAGTTAATATTTGTTATTAGAAGATTCCCCAATCTCAGTTGAAAGACGCATCTGAAATTTGGGACTCTACTGAAACTAAGAAGCGACCAAATGAAAGCCATTACTTTTAAGAAACCAAACCTACTATTTTTTATACTATTCCTTTTTATAGGATTCACAGGATACTCGCAAATAAAAAACGACTTTGATGTTCGATATTCAGCAGATATTCGTGGTGAGCTAACTTTCATAGCCAACAACATTGTTAACCGACAAGTAGATGGGTATTGGATAGGAGCATGGGAAGGAAGAGGAAGAAATAGAAGATGGAATCCACAAGCTACTTGGGTGCCACCAGTATCTCCTAACGACCCATATAATGATACGGGAAGTACTTCAACATCAAATGACAGTCACAATATGCAATATATTGATGTTGATGGAATTGTTGATAGCGATGGTGATGGTAATGATGACACCTTTAGTTCTAGTAGTGCCACATTAGATGTTCCAGATGAAGGTTGCGCCTTAGTAAGATATGCTGGTCTGTATTGGGGTGCCGTTTATGTAAACTCGGACAGGAGCAATATAGACAATATAAAATTTAGAACTCCAAATGGTACATACCAAGATTTAACTGCAGACGAAATCCTTTTTGATGGTAATGGCGATACAGATTTTGGATATTATAGCCCATATACTTGTTATAAAGATGTAACCTCTATAATTACAGGTCTTGCAAATCCAGATGGAGAATATACCGTTGCCAATGTACTTGCTAGTAATGGTGGTGGAATTTCAGGTGGAATTTCAGGTGGTTGGTCCATGGTAATAGTTTATGAAAACCCCAACTTACCTGGTAGTAAATACATTACCACTTTTGATGGTTATGCCGGGATTGCATCAGCTGCTCCAGATGTTGAAATTCCAATAAGTGGTTTTACTACATTACCAGCTCCTTTTAATGTACGTGCTAATATAGGTGTAGCGGCTCTAGAAGGAGATAATGCATTTGGTGGTGTTAATGGCAATTCGGGAGATGGTTTAGCTATTAATGCAACCATTCCTTATGACCCTATCGCTTTCACTCCATTAAACAGTACCGTAAACCCTGTAGATAACTTTTTTAACTCCAGTATTTCCATTGACCCAAACATAGTAACAACACGTAATCCTAACAGTACAAACACTTTGGGTTGGGATGTAGATTTATTCCCTGTTACCAATGTCCCTAACAACAATGTAATTCCTAACGATGCTACTAATGCCGTCTTACGCCTTAACTCCGATCAAGACAAGTATGATGTTTTCTTCGTTTCCTTTGATGTAGAAATTATAGAACCCAATATTGTATTAGAAAAAAGAGTAAATACCCCTGGCGGTGTAGATATTACAGGGCAAGGGGTAAATCTTGGACAGACTCTAGACTATGTATTATCTTTTCAAAACATTGGTAATGATGATGCGGATAGTTATACTATTAGAGATGTTCTTCCTGTAAATGTTGCTCCGCCAAATGGAACAGACTTTACAGCTGCAGACATGGTTTTACCAACAGGCGTAACTTATGTTTATGATCCAGCAACACGAACCGTTACTTTTACCATACCTAATAATTTAGTAGAACAAGGGCTTACTCCTTATTCCATTCGAATGCGTGTACAAGTAGCAGAGAATTGTTTTGATTTTGTTAATGCTTGTTCCGATTTAATAGAAAATATAGCCTATTCTACTTATAGAGGAATAGAAAATTCAGCAGTAATTACCGATGATCCTAGTGTTACAGATTTTAACGCTTGTGGATTTATAATTCCTGGAGCAACGAACTTTTTATTAGATGATCTTTCTGACTGTAGTTTTGAAAGAACGGTTGAACTATGTGGTAATGAAGCAATATTAGATGCAGGAGATGGTTTTGGAGGATACGAATGGAGAAGAGATGATAATAATAATGGCATTTTTGACCAAACGGATACCATAATAACCGATGGCGATCCAGACAACGACCCAAGTACAATAATTGTTACTGAAGTAGGTACTTATATTGTAGATAAAGAAGATCTAGATCCGTGTAAAGGTTTTAAAGAAATAATCCATGTAGAACCTTATGGAACAGGGAGTATTACAAACCCAATAATTGAATATTTTAATGATGTAAATAGCGATATTGACCCTGCAAATGATTTAGCAGGTGAAATTGTTCAATGTAGTATAGATAATGATGAATTGCCTAAACTATTTTTATGTGGAATTAATGATACCAGACTACTTCAAATTAACATATTAGATACGCAAAACATAGTATGGGAAAGGTTAGTTGAGGGTAGTTGTCAAGGGGATGACCCTGGCGATGATTGCGCAAATAAAAATTTAACATGCGACTGGAATGAAGTAAGTACAGGTAATAACTACCTTGTTAATGATGCTGGTAAATATAGATTGTCTGTAACCTACCAAAACGGATGTACAAGTCGTTTCTATTTTAATGTTTTTCTAAACACTCTACCTATATCATTTACAAAAAAAGATATAATTTGTTCTACAGATGGATATATTAATATGAATCCATTAGGAGCTGGTTATGGTTACCAATTGGTAGATGATGCTACTGGTAATGTTATAATCCCTTTTAGTGCAAATAACGGCCCTAATTTTGATTTTGGAACAGGAGAAAATGGAGCATATAGAGTACAAGTAACACAACTAGACAGCACTGGAACTCCAATTGTAGATGGTTGTATTTTTGAAACTCCAGTAATTGGTATTGTAGAAAGAGATGTACAGTATAATGTAAATGTTACTCCTGCAAACTGCACTACTTTAGGCACAGCTACAATACAGGTGACTAATGCAGATGCAAAATATTACTATGAAATCAGATTAAATGATGGCTCCAATGGAGGACTAGGAAGTATTGTTGACACTAGTACGGCTGCTGAAGATGATAATAATTTTACTTTCACAGGTTTAAATGCAGGCAATTATATAGCCTACGTAACAACAGAAGATGGTTGTTCTTATAATGAACAAATTACTATTATAGATGAAAATGATTTAGACTTAACGGCCCTAGTATCGCAACATATTAGTTGTAAAGAAGGCAATATTCAAATGGATTCAGACGGTGGGCAAACACCACATACCTATGCCATTTGGGAATATGTTGATGAAACAGGCACAACTATAACATCATACCCAACTATTAATGATATACCTCCTTCAGAATATCAGACCAGTGTAATTTTCGATATTCTAGAACCAGGAGACTACACATTTGTAGTAGTAGACAGAAATAGTTGTCATGCAATATCAAATACCGTAAGTATTGAATTTCAACCTGCAGCAGAATTTGACCCAATATCTATTACAGATGTATTGTGTTTTGGCGATACTACGGGATCTATTCAATTTAATCTGCTAAGTGCCAACGGTTATCAACTTACATATTATTTATTTAATGCTGTAGGTTTTGATGAAGACAACTATAACCTAGCAACTGCTTTAGATACAAATACCTCGGGTTATTTTCCAGATTTAACAGCTGGTGATTATGCTATAGCAATTAACCAAAGAAAAGGAAGTTCTTCTTGTGATTACTTTGAATATTATTCTATTTCTACTCCTAGTACTGCTTTAAGTGCAGATTCATCACTTATTAATGATTATACTTGTACACAAGACGGAATCATAGAAGCTCAAAATGTAACTGGTGGTACCGCTCCTTATGCGTATAGTATAAATGGAGTTACTTTTATTCCAGATACAACCCCTAACGCACATAGATTTGAAAATTTAACTGAAGGAACTTATACTATAACAGTAAGAGATGCTAATGGTTGTTTATTTCCAACAGACCCAATAACATTAGATCCTCTAAATGAACCTAATGATTTAACTTTTACTGCAACAGCTCCTAATTGCCCAGCACAAACATCTAATGTAACAGTATCTGTAGTAAACGGTAATACTCCTTTTGTTTTTGATATTATTGCACCATCAAACATTACAGCTACTTCCATTTCTGGTTCTGCAGCAAATTTTGACAATCTTGCTCCAGACACCTATACTTTTAGAGTTACTGACAATAAAGGGTGTATATATACCGAGAACTTTACAATAAACC
>NZ_CANMDU010000008.1 GCF_947496775.1 uncultured Maribacter sp.
CGTTGACTCCGCTTCTTCCTTGGTTTCTCTGAATACTTCATAAATAAGTTGAATTTGTGTCAACTTATTTTAGGACGGGACACTATAAATAATAAAAAAGACCGTTACTTTTTAAGGAAACGGTCTTTTTTTTACCACACTAAATTTAATTAAGAAATAAAAGGTATTGCTCCAAAATTACTAGGTGCCTCTCCTCTACTTGCCCTAACTGCATTAACAATGGGCATAATAAAGCCTAATAAACCGGCAAAAATTAAAATGAATATTCCGAGACCTAATAGTAATATAGACGGAATACCAATTATGATATACAGTATTAAACTTAACTGAAGATTAATTACTGATTTTCCATGTGCATTCATACCCACAACGCGATCTCTATTCGAAAGCCACAGAATAAGTGGAACAATTAAGCCTCCAAAACCTGTAACATAATCCAAATATTGAGAAAGGTGAGTTATAACAAGTAACTGGTTATCTTCTCTAACCGCTACGTTTTGATTTATGATTTCCATTTTTTTGATTGATTTTAAGATGAATAACTATCTATACGACGCCTAATCAATCAATTTGTTACAAAAAATAATTATAGTATTATTTTTTAAGCAGTTTAGCCAACTTGTTTTTGTTCTTTGCAATGTTGTTCGTAGCCTTATCTATTTTCCCATTTATTTTAGCAATATCGGCTGGAGATAATGTTCCTTTACTCTTACCCTTTACCAGTTTCTGTTGCAACTTTTTAATTTGCTTTTCGTTTTTAGCAATAGCCTTCTTTTTTCCAGAAATAGCTTTTGCTAGTTTTTCGGCCTTTTTAGCTTCTTTTTCTGCTTTTTTAATCTCTTTTTCGGCTTTTTTTGCTTTTTTCTCTGCTTTATCTATTCTTTTTTCGGCTTCCTTACGTTCTTTTTCTTCTGCCTCAGCTGTTTCTTCCTTTACCTTTTCAGATACTTCTTCTTTAAGCATTTCCTCTTTAGGTACTTCTGCTTCATTAGGTACTGCTTCTGTAGCTGTTTCAACTTTTTCTATTACTGCTTCTACGGGGTCTACTATTTCAGCTGAATTTGCATTCGTTGCCTCTACCGCTCCTTCTACCGCAGCTGCTGCATTAGTTTGTGCTTCACTTTTAACCTCTTCTACAACAGTCTCTTGACCTTGAGAATAACTTGCTACTAATAATGCTGAAAATACGAATCCCTTTGCTAAATTTTTCATTGTAATTTTTTAATTGTTAATGGTGCTCTTTTTTTTCTGATACGAATATAATTCAATTACTACTAAATCGTCTTCTAAAGTAAACTACCTCCGAGCATTTAAATCTTAAATACGGGGTAAATAATGTATACAAATACATATATCTATTTCTAATCTCATTTTACTTATTTTTGCCAGTAATGCATACAACAACAAACGATACTATAATTGCTTTGGCCACACCTTCTGGTGCAGGTGCTATTGCTGTAATACGCCTTTCCGGTCCAGATGCCATTTTAATTGCATCAAATCATTTCGTCTCTTCATATAATAAGAAACTAAAAGAACAAAAAAGTCACACAATTCTACTAGGAAATATTGTAGATGGTGATAGAGTCTTAGATCAGGCCCTAGTTTCTGTATTTAAAAACCCAAATTCGTATACCGGAGAAAATGTGGTAGAAATATCTTGTCATGGCTCTCCGTATATACAGCAACAAATAATTCAGTTATTTTTAAGAAATGGTTGTAGAATGGCTGAAGCTGGAGAATTTACCCTTAGAGCTTTCTTAAATGGAAAGATGGATTTAAGTCAGGCCGAAGCCGTTGCCGATTTAATTTCTTCCGAAAACGAAGCATCACACCAAATAGCCATGCAACAAATGCGTGGTGGTTTTAGTAATGAAATTAAAAATTTAAGAGAAGAGTTATTAAACTTTGCCTCTTTAATAGAGCTAGAGT
Source organism: uncultured Maribacter sp. (assembly GCF_947496775.1). Classification (GTDB taxonomy): domain Bacteria; phylum Bacteroidota; class Bacteroidia; order Flavobacteriales; family Flavobacteriaceae; genus Maribacter_B. Next base: position 1,933 of record NZ_CANMDU010000008.1, read on the forward strand.
TAGATTTTGCTGAGGAAGATGTAGAATTTGCAGACCGTTCTGCTTTTGTTTCCCTGGTAAATAAGATTAATACGGTTTTAAAAGGATTGATTGATTCTTTTGCTGTTGGTAATGTAATAAAAAACGGTATTCCTGTGGCCATTGTTGGGGAACCCAATGTGGGTAAATCTACTCTTTTAAATGCTTTATTAAATGAAGAAAGAGCCATTGTAAGCGATATTGCAGGAACTACTAGAGATACTATAGAAGATGAAATTTCTATTGGTGGTATTGGTTTTCGTTTTATAGATACTGCTGGAATTAGAGATACTAAAGACGTTGTAGAGAATATTGGTATTAAAAAAACTTTTGAAAAGATAGAGCAAGCGCAGGTAGTTTTGTTTTTAGTAGATGCAAAAGAAGTGCAAAGTTCAGCGTTAGGAATTCAAAGTTTAGTAATAGAAATTGAAAAAATAAAAAATAAATACCCTCTAAAGCCCTTACTTGTAATAGCCAATAAAAGAGACGTACTTTCTTCTAAAGAAATAGAACATTTTTCCTCTAGTATACCTAACCTCTTGCCTATTTCTGCAAAAACTGGTGAAGGAGTTGACGCTTTAAAAAACAAACTTCTAGAATTTGTAAATACCGGAGCGTTACGTAATAACGAAACTATTGTTACCAATACCAGACATTACGATTCTTTACTCAAGGCACTAGAAGCCATACAAAAAGTACGGTTTGGTATAGACGAAGAACTCCCTAGCGACCTTATGGCAATAGATGTTAAAGACGCCCTTTACCATTTAGGAGAAATTACAGGGCAAGTTACCAACGATGAGCTTTTAGGGAACATTTTTGCCAACTTTTGCATAGGAAAGTAAATAGGCTCATCAACCTCCTACCAAACTCCATTAAAATCTTATTATCAACAACTTACAGAAAACAAAAAACACTAGAAAAAGAAAACCAATTTTCTAGAATATTATCATAAACTTAAAGAAGAAAGATACCAAAGTAAAGGTAATTATGATAATTGGGATGCTGCAGGAATCCACTTCGAAGCTTATTGCCCTACTAATCTATCTTTTGAAGAAGTTGACGAAGCATTTGTTAAAGGTTACAAAAAGCATCTAGACACTAAGCCAAAAACGAAATCTGGCACTCCCCTATCCCAAAATACAAAATACACTTATTTTTAATAAGTTTAGAGCGTGTTTAGGACAAGCTTTTAAGGACAAACACCTTGATTCTGATATAAAAAAAACTGCAAAACCTTTTGAGCAAGAAGAATCCCAACGCTAATCTAAAGAGTAACACCCCATATAATCGAATACAATCGCTCGGTTACTTTTAAAATCGTGCTTAAAACATCTTTTTCATTGGGTAATTCACCATAAGCCAAAAACTTAAAATCATTTTGGTAGGTGCCTTTTAGTTGATTCCATGTTTCTTCTGGGCTTTTGAAAATTAAAGCATCTTTTGGGTGATGTCTTAACCAATCGTTATTATTTTTAAAGCTTTGCACGTCATCGGCAGCTACTTTCAATAACATTGTATCAAAATCCTCCGAATTGAAGAACGTCTGAACCATTTCGTCTTTCATTAATTGATGGATATCATAAATATGCCTGATTTTTGCTTTCAAGTCTGTTATTGGAGTTTCTGTATGAGAGAAACGTACCAAGCTCATTATCTTTTCACAAAGTGTTCTTCTAGAATCTAACACAAGAGCTTTAAAGGGCAATAAATCATATTCCATTGCCAAACCTTTTTGGTTGGTCGCAACCATCATATCATAAATATAAGTATTCAATACCCTACTAGAATATGGCTCAAAATAGCCTAGCCATGTTGCTTCTATGATAATGACATCTCGTACTTGTCCATAATTCCCTTTAAAGGTTTTCGGATAGTTATAAGCTATCTTTCGTATCATTCCCATTTTATTGGTAATACCCTCAATATAGACTTCTATAAATGGTGCTGCTACTGCCTTTGTTATTTTCTTAAGCTTATTCTTTAACTGATTACCTGTTTCTTCTTCCCTACGTAATACCACTAAATCGATATCTTCAGAAAAACGGTCAATAAATTTGTAACACTTTGATAATGCCGTCCCCCCTTTAAATATAGCTTCATCCTTGATTTCACTTTCATAAATGAGTTTTAAGGCATAGCATACCCAATAGTCCTTTTCGATATAAATATCCAAAATACCCATGCGTTCCGCAGTAGCTTTTACTGCTTGTTCAAAAAGTTCTTTGTTTTCGTGCAACTTCATTTGATATTCCAGTAATTGGCATTCGATAATACATCTTCAGAAATATTAAGATTATAAACCGTTATAGGGTTTAAAGTATCTTGAAGGTCTCTTAACTCTGCTTCTAAATTACAGCCGACCTCTCTTAACATTGCTCCCAATAAAGCCCTAGTCACCGGCGAATATTTGAAGGCTAGTTTTATGAGTTTATTTTGTTCATCAACTTTCAACTCACGTAATAACGCCATTAGACGGATACAGCTTTTATCTATAGTAGTATCAGGTATTTTTTTGATATAACGTATAGCATCTAACAATCGTAATAATGGAATATTTTCTTTGTTAATCGTATTCTTTTGTTTGATAAATGCAATTCTAAAACGACCTCTTTTAAATGATGGTCTTATTTCTCGCTTGCCAATTTGTATTACACTACTAACTTGTGTGGTAAGACCTAATGTATTATAAATACTGTACCCTGTGATATAACCAAGAAGCTTTCCGTTTTCTTCCAACAAATCTTTTACAATTTGACGTTGGTCTGGAAACAAAGAACCAAATACCGTTTCTTGTGGCTTAAAGTACTTACCCTTAGATAGTTTATTGATTTTTCCAGAAGCAGCCATTCTATTCAGATGTTTGATGACAGCTTCCCTTCCACTCACCTTATTCATAAAATCCATATAGGTAAACACATACCCCTTTGGGAGTTTATTTATCTTATATTCAATATAATCAGAGGTTTTCATTGAAAAATATTTTTACAAATATATTAAAAATGTCCAGTTTATTAGATAATAAACTGGACATTTTTATAAAATATAACAACTTTATTTGTATTGCTTTACCGGGTGTTATTACTTGCGGAGTAATCTTCCGCAAGTAATAACACCCACCCCATCTCCCTTTACAATACGTAACCAAACATTCAGCATATCAATTTTTTCGCACAACGAACTTGACAATTAACTAAATTTAGTAATTTCATACCATGACATCAATATTCGATACTCCACCAGAAGAGATTCAAATTAACGTTAAACAATTAGTAAAAGACCTTGACGAGAAATTACCTGCAAGAAAGGTAGATAAAAACCTATTGATTGGTACTTGGAACATTAGGGCTTTCGGAAATCTTACGCGCAAATGGGAATCTAACGATGATGATAGCCCTAAAAGAGATTTACATTCAATATTGTGCATCGCAGAAATCATTAAACGTTTTGATGTGATTGCCATACAAGAAGTAAAAGCTAATATCAGAGCTTTAAGAGACACCTTAAAACTTTTAGGAAGCAATTGGTCTTTAATTCTTACTGATGTAAGCAAGGGAAGCTCAGGCAATGGAGAACGGATGGCTTACTTATTTGACACACGTAGAGTTCAACTCTCTGGACTTGCATGTGAATTAGTAATACCTAACGAATGGACAAAGAAAATTGGAAATGAGTCTGCACTAGATGAGCAATTCGTAAGAACACCATATGCTGTTAGTTTTAAATCAAATGACAAGACCTTTATTTTAGTGACTCTACATATAAAGTATGGGAAGAAATCAAAAGATAGAATTAAAGAATTAAAAGGAATAGCCGAATGGCTTTCTGATTGGGCAAGTAGTATAAATGTTTATGACCAAAACCTTATTGCTTTGGGTGATTTTAATATTGATAAGCGAGGAGATTTATTAGACGATACTTTTTTATCGGAAGGTCTCTATGTTCCTCCACAATTACAAAACAAAGAGGTAACAAGGTCGATTTTTAATACCACTAAATATTATGACCAGATTGCATGGTTTAATAATAATGGTAAAACACCAGACTTATCGATGGAGTTTATTAATGGTGGAAATTATGATTTTGTCACGCACGCCTTATCTAATAGAAAAATATCAAAACGAAGTTTGTCCTATTTAATCTCTGACCACTACCCCCTTTGGGCAGAATTTAAACTTTAACCATTTTCCATAAACTTATTGAACTATTTAAATTTTCATTGCTAATAAAATCTAAAAAATTATTGTACTATCATAAGAAAACAAAGTAGTACACCTAAAACACACCTCGAGGGCTCTTAGCCTATTGTTTATGGGGATTAAAAGATACTGTATCGGAAAGTAAACTAACTCAGGGCAATACCACAAGGCATTCATTAGAAACTAATTTTATTTCGAGACAACCCAAAAAGCATTAAAATTTTAGATTATTGCATAACTGTATTTCTACGTCTTTAAAACTAAAGTTGCACACAGTTCATTTTTAGCATTAAAAAATCTTGTTTCTACCAATACCCTATTATTGCTCTCATGTATATTAAAACTATCTAAATACATTAAAAAATCTTGCGTAAACATTAGATTCTTTATACAAACTAATTGGTTAGTAGAATTTTCTATATTCATTTTTATACCCTCTACTACTTTTTTGGAGTAGCCATTTTTAATTACGTAGGCTTTAATAAGAGAAATTGCATATACTACATATGCAAAGTCTTGCATTACCATATAATCATTTACATCTTCTCCTTTAACTTTATATTTTCTTCTAAACATTTTTATTTATTTTAAGCTACCATTTACATTAAAAAAAAGAGGTTAAGAATATAAATGTAAAACGTGATAACCCTTAAATTCTTAACCATAATTTCCCCTTAGCCCCCTACTTACAAGCATTTATTTGCACAATAATTACAATTTACATACTCCTAAGCTTATACTAAGGCAGTTACTCTTTATTTTTTTTCTTTTTGTTTTTACCTTGGAAAGCTCTAGATATATTAAACCCTAAGTGTATATCTCCTTTAAAAAAATCGTCTGTGCTTTCTGTTATAAAACTTTTCTCGATCATGGTAATAGAATTTGATAAGATTATTTGAAAAACGTGTCCTCCTGTTTCTATTTCTAAGCCTAGTGCTAAAGAATTACTAGCGTTAATAGATTGTAATGGGTTTATTGTATAATGATATTCTGCGTTTAGCGCCATACGTTTTGTTATTTTGGCTCTGCCCCCTATTCCCATAGCAAATATTCCATGAGGGTCGTTATGTATTTTTACAGAGTTTCTATAAACATAACTTGGCATTATTTGCATAGAAAAACCTGGGCTAAACTTTTTAGCTATTAGTAGTTGCCCTACGTAGGTTAGTTTTTGATTAAAGGTTGGTTCCTTTTCGGGGTCAAAATCTTTTATAGTTCTATAGGCCAAACTCCCAAAAAAGGATAAAGATATGGGCATTGTGTTTTTAGTGTCTCTTTGTTTTAAAATTCTGTATTTTACAAAACCATCGTAAGTTTTCTCAAAACTACTTCTACCAACACCTAACATTAAATCATCTGTTATTCCGCGTTCTAAAGCAAAACGAATGTTAGATTGATCTAAGCCGTAAAGTTCATCGAACCCTAAATTAATTCTTCCAAAACGATGCGATATTACAAATTCTGTAACCCCTTTTTTTCGGTTTTCAATAGAATGTCCATTAAGTATTCGTGTGCCTTTAAAAGTTGCCGTTGTATAATTTTCTGTTTCTGGCATATTACTTTCCAAAATAGCAGAAAGGTCTTGAGCGTATGTTTGTGTGCAAGCCATTACTAAGATTGCAGTAAGAAATAAATTTTTCATTCTAGTTTTTTGTGAGATTCGTTATATATTCAAAAAGAAAAACTTGTTACTACGTAAAGGTTTTTAATTAACCAATACAGACTTTACAAGTATTACATCCATAAGATATCCGGTACAAATTCCTCTTATGGTAATTTTTTGCCCTTTTTTTAAAGTGTTATTATCCATTAATTGCTCCGGAGCTAGGTAACATAAAACACTACCCATTATATTTCCTTTACCCAATGTAATTACCGTTTGCCCTTTCTCTGTTCCTATATTAGAAACTAGACCAGTAACCTCTACTATTTGATCTAGATATTTAGCATTAGAACCGGCTTCATCTGTACTAAAATCTGTAAATAGTTTTTCTGCAGAAAGGGATATATCTGCTTTAGAAACGGCAACATTTATATGAGGTTTGTTATACTGCCATAAAGAAAAAAATACAGCACCTAAGAGGAATAGGAGAAAAATAAATACTCCCATTTTTATTTTTTTAAACTTCATAACCTTCTTTTTTTAGTTATTCAGTGCGCCATTTTCTACCCAACAGCTAATTTGCTCTATCTCTGCATTACTCAAAGAACCTCCTTGAGGCATTCTGCGACTTACTACTGCCGATTTTACCCTACTTGCATTTGCATTTACACCACTAAATGTGCTTAAATTAGGAGCCTGACTTCCTCCATGGCATTCTATACAATTGGCAACGAGAATTGGATTTATATTTTGAGAAAAAGAAATATTTGGATCACAAGACGTTTCTTTGGCTTCTTTTAAAGGATCGGTAACCTCTTCCTCTACATTTTTTTCACAAGAAAAAAGAGCAACACTAAATACAAACACCAACCCTATATTTTTAATATTTTGAAATTTTCTATACATCTTTTATTTTTTTTAGTTTAAGCATGATTTTATACAATGACTATTTTTATTAAATAGCCTTCTAAACAAATTACTGGTACAAAGAATGATCTAACAGAAAAGTAACATCCATGGTTTCTGCAATGTTATTTGCAACTACTGAAGGAATTTCTATATTAAAATCTGCTATGGTTATTTTAAAAACTCCACTAAGGGCTATATTCTCTGTAGTTTTTACTAATTCTGCGTTTATACTAATAGTCTTTGTTATGCCGTGTATAGTAATATCTCCTTTTACTACCACTTCTTTTTCTCCTACATAATCTGCTGTTACACCTTCTATTTTTCCCTTAAAAGTGGCTTTAGGATATTTGTCTGATTCTACATAGTTTTCATTAAAATGCTCCTGCATTAGGGATTTTTCAAATGAAAAAGACTTCATTAATATCGCAATAGCTATGGTACCATCTTTAGCATCCACAACACTTAATACTTGATGGTTTTCGGATTTAATATCTTCAATTGGAGTCTCGGACAAAAAGGAAATTTCCCCTTGTTTTGTTAAGAACTTTTGGCCATAAGTAAGATGCGTGCTTAAAAAAAGACCGATTAATATATATATGATTTTCATATTTTTTGAATTATAGTTTTTTAGGTAAACAATAAGTTTTTGATGGATATTAATAGCAAGACTTTAGGTTGTTGTTTCATTTAAAAGAGGAAGCAACAATCTAAAATGTTTAGCTTCCTCTTTTTTTAATAGTCTATATACTATGTAATAGTTAATATTTTCTTTTTTTACTCAGCACTTGGTGTATCTACATTAACAAGTGGCCAAACACCGCTTACACCGTTTACATCTCCTCTTTCTGCATCATTACCAAAATAGTATAATGGCCATCCTTTATAGGTTACCTGTGTTGTTCCAAAAACATCAATAGTTCCAAAATCATTTATATCCAAAATGCTTGGTATGTGACTTATGTCTAAACTTATTACTGGCCAGGCACCATCATTAGAAAAATCTTCATTTGTAAAATTGTTACCGTCTTTGGTGTCATTAGCATAAAGGTATATGGTTCTTCCTGTGGCATTGGTCATATAGAATGTACTTGTACCATCTATATCTGCCTGCGCATACATTAAGGAATAGTCTGGTTTAGCTATGTACCAGTTATCTCCAACTCCGTCACCATTCGTTTCTCCTGCAGCCGTATCATTTGCAAAATAATATAAAGGCCATCCCTTATAGGTATTTTGCATTGCCCCATCTTCTCTTGTTATAACACCAAAATCTGCAGCATCTAAACCTTCATCTACGATTAAGTTTTCATCATAAAAAAGAGGCCATGCAGCTAGGCACCCATCAACACATTCAGAATCTCCTTTTACGTCTTTAGAAAAGTAATAAAGAGATATCCCGTTTGCATCTGTTAAAATATTTCCAAAAGTAGCATTAGATGTTAATTTAACAGAAGCTTCTTGATCCATCTCTGGCGCATTAGGAGTATCTACATTTACTATTGGCCAAACATCACTCACTCCATTAGCATCTCCCCTATTTACATCATTCCCAAAATAGTATAATGGCCATCCTTTATAAGTAACCTGTGTTGTTCCAAAAACATCAATAGTTCCAAAGTCATTTATATCCAAAATACTTGGTATATGACTTATATCTATGCTTATTACCGGCCAAGCACCATCATTAGAAAAATCTTCATTCGTAAAATTGTTATCGTCTTTAGTGTCATTAGCAAAAAGATATATGGTTCTTCCTGTAGCATTCGTCATATAAAATGTACTTTCACCATCTATATCTGCTTGCGCATACATCAAGGAAAAGTCTGGTTTAGCTATATACCAGTTATCTCCAACCCCGTCTCCTTTTGTATCACCCGCAGCCGTATCACTTGCAAAATAATATAAAGGCCAGCCCTTATAGGTATTTTGCATTGCACCATCTGCTCTTGTAATAACACCAAAATCTGTGGTTTCTAAACCCTCGCCTAATTTTAAATTTTCTTCATAAAAGAGTGGCCAAGCAGCAAGGCATCCATCAACACATTCAGAATCTCCTTTTACGTCTTTAGAAAAGTAATAAAGAGATATCCCGTTTTCATCTGTTAAAATATTTCCGAAAGTAGCGTTAGAAGTTAGTTGTATAGAAATACTGTTTTCTAAATCTTTATCGTCTTTTGGGTCTGTAACAGAGTCGTCTTCACTACTACAACTCAACATCAATCCAATTAAACCAAATACTAATACCTTTAATTTTTTCATTTTAAATTATTTTATGATTGTTCAGCAAATAACTTAAAACAAAGGGCTTACATACAATATAAAGTATGCGAAAGGGAAAAAAAGGGTTTAAAAAGGAATAAAAAAGGGTTGAAATAATGCTGGATTATAAAAACATCTATAGATTTATACATGAGTATTAAAGGAAATAGAATGGGAAAGGACTTTACTCGAAAATCTAGATTTAAATGACCCAAGGCTTGTCTAGAAATAAAATTAGTTTCTAATAAATGCCTTATTGGTTTACCCCAAAAGTAGTTTACTTAAATATTTAACCACTGCCTAAATTCGGACGCCTTATTTTTACTAATAAGAATTTCTACATCTGCCTCTTTAATTAAAATTTTAAGCTGGCTATTTCCGTATTTAATAATTTTATGAATAGAGGTTATACTAATTATAAATTGTCTGTTTGCTCTAAAAAATAAGGAAGTATCGAGACTAGATAATAAATCATCCAAACTTGCATTAGTAGTAGATTTTTTTCCACTAAAACAATGTACATAGGTAATAGTGTCTTCTGTATAAATATATGCTATCTCGTTAATATGTATAGGTACTAATTCATTCCTTATATACGTAAGAATTCTTTTTTTACTAGATTCCGGAACCGCTTCTTGTATGGATTCTTCTATGGTAGTTTCCGCTTTATTTTCTACGCTTACTTTTTGTTGATACGCTACAAGATCCGTATTTAACTTAGAAAGATTTATTAATTCGTTTTCTAGGCTATTATTCTTTACCTCTAATTGCTTTTCGTAATAGCTACCTATAACACGAACTGCAAAAAAGGAAGATAATATTATAAGTATACCCATTAAAACAAAAATGGTATAAAAGCTTTTCTTTAACTTACTTATTTCCGAGCTTAGTTCCGATATATTTATATGGCCAGCTACAATTAAATCGGAATTAATAACTGGTGCTATATGTATAATTTCCGTATTAAATTCCTTCCGTTCTATTAACAAATCATACAAACGATCCGAACTATTTTCTTCCTTTAAAGAATTTAATAGGGTTTGATTAGAATTTACTTTTTGCCCGACTTTAGTAATATCTGGGTGCGATACCGCTTTACCAGACCAATTAAACACACTTACAAAAGAGGTAGCTTCTTGCGTGTTTTCTATTGTTTGTTGTATTTGTTCTACAACTTCCTGTTGCTTTGTTTTATTCTCTAATTGGTAATAAAGTAATTTTGAAATTTCGTTAGACTCTCTCTTTACGGACTCCAATTGTAATTCTAACAATTGATTAGCACTTACTTTTATGAAGTACTTTACTCCAACGGAAGCAATAATCAAAAAAATAACCGAGATAGAAATGAAAGTTAAAAAATAAAGTTTATCTTTTTTCATTGTAAAAACAAAATGGAATCCAAAGTAGTTTTAATAAGATTGCGACAATTTTTTTTGTCCATTAAAAGCAATTTAACTTATTTTTTTAATATGGATTACTATTCTTAGTATAAACTAAAAATGAAACATAAAAAAACAAGCTATTTTCTAGTAACTTTAGTGGTAATACTTAGCTTGTATATAATTTATTTATACAATGACCCGTATAGAGTTAACATTCGGGATGCTACAGAAAAAACGACCATTAGTGCAGAAGAAATAACAGCTTCTTTCATTAAAAATGAAAAAAAAGCAACTGCTATATACAAAGGTAAGGTTGTAAAAGTATACGGAATAATTAAAGAAATTACTTTCATAAATAATACAAATACCATAATATTGCAAAGCAACTATACCAATTTTAATGTATTATGTAATTTGCAATTACCCAAGTCAAAACAACCAATGTCTTTAAAAATAGGCCAAAAAGTAACCATTAAAGGTGTTTGTAAAGGGTTCCTTCATGACGTTATATTTTTAAATTGTATGTTGGTAAACACTCCAAATAATGAATAGAATACTTATTCTACTTTTTATATCTTTTTCTTTATTAGGCTCTAACACTAAGTCTAACCAGTTCATAGCCCGTCAAGGACAAGTTTCTTTTTTTTCTTATACCACTGCGGAGAATATAGAAGCAAAAAACAATCAAGTGTTAAGTATTATTGATGTGTCTAACAATGAGATTGCAATAAGTATGCTTATGAATGCTTTTATTTTTAAAAAGTCTTTAATGTATGAGCATTTTAATGAAAGTTATATTGAATCTGATTTATACCCAAAAGCAACTTTTAAAGGTCATATTCTTGATTTTGATTCTTCGCAAGTAGAAAGCCAAACAAGAATCGTTAAAGGAACACTCACTATAAGAAATATATCTAAGGAAATTGAAATAAAAACGATTATTACTAAAGATAATAATACGTATATTTTAGAAGGTGATTTTGAAATAGTTGTAAAGGATTTTGACATTAAAATTCCGCCAATAGTAGCATCTAATATTGCTAAAATAATAACAACAAAATTTAGATTTGAATATGAATCTTATGAAGAATAAAATATCTTTTTTTCTATATATAGTTGTTGTATTACTTGGTTGTAATTCTTCTATAAATGCGCAAGATTTATTAGAAAAATTAGATACAGAATATCCTAACACACCGCAATACGAAACAGCTACCTTTAAAACAACGCAAATAGCTATAGGACAATCTGTAGAAAATAGAAAAAAGGGTGTACTCCAGCTTATGGCATTAAGTAGGTATTGGAATGTACCAAACACTAGAACGCAAAGTTTTATAACAGATAGGGTTGCAACCCGTTTTGGTGTGGAGTATGGTATTACTAACAATTTTACCACTGGTATAGGGTGGACTTCTTTTGATAATGCTTATAATGGTTATTTTAAATATAATCTTTTACGCCAACGTAAAAAACCCAGCAAGGCTTTTGCCAGCATTGCATATTACCAAAGCGTCTCTTATTATGGAGATAGGTCTACTCCTAGTCCAGATAGCTCATTCAATGATCGATTATCTTTTACTAGTCAACTGCTTATTGCACGTAAGTTTACTCCAAAATTTTCAATGCAAATAGCACCAACTTTTATTCATAGAAATAAAGTAGCCGCTATAGATCCTTCCAATTATTTTGCCCTTGGTTTTAGTGGAAGATATAAGGTTGCTAATCATGTTTCTCTAGTCTCTGAATACTATTATGTTGCAAATCCTATAAAATCTAAAGATACCTATGGAGCATTTGCGTTAGGTATTAACTGGGATATACGTTACTTAATGTTACAATTTCATATGACAAATACTTGGAATATGATTGATGATGATTTTATATTAAATACGCCAAATAACTTTAATGGCGAGGATGGGAATTTTGTTTTTGGTTTTAATGCAATTTTCACATTACACTTCAAAAAAAACAAATTATAGTTTAAGGCCTAAAAGATTACCATTGTTAGTTCGAGCGGAGTCGAGAACTATTCTTTAATTCTAAATAGACTTCGACTTCGCTCAGCCAGACATTTGTACAAAATTTGAATTTTGTAATCTGGGTAACTATCTACTGACTTTTATATAATTACTTTTTATTTTCCTAACTGCTTGTCTAGTTTCCTTTTTTGAGACATTCTATATTTTAAAATTCTAACATAAGACAGAGCTTCCTTTATGTTATAATCAGAGTACGAACGTTGTGCCCAATCTAGGGCTTTATTTAAATCGCCATTTATTTCGTTAATAATTGCCATGTTATAACATGCGCGACCCGCAATTTTACCATCTGGGTTAGAAACTTCCTTTTCCCATAACTCTGCAGCACTGTTCCATTTTCCGGTTTGCGCTCTACGCATAGCAATCTCAAAATTATTGGTTCCTTTTACAAAATAATCGCGCTTTACTCTTCGCGAGCGTGGGGTAATACGTTTTGCATAATAATCTCCAATATGGCTACTTGTTTCCACAACTTTCTCCTTACGATTCATGATAGTTTTTACAGCTTTCATAGGGTTAATTCCACTACCGCTAGAAACAAGATTATTATTGAACGAATACTCATCTAAAATAATTTTTGTTGCGGGATCATATATTCTCCAACCATTTTGAATTTGTGTACGAAGAGTTATAGCAACCGCTGGGACTTTTGCTTTTATTCCTACCGGATTTGGAAGGTCCATTTCGGTAGCTTTAACTGAAGCTTTAGTATCTGTATCGTAAAAAGCAAGTGAGAATAAAACATCCACATCATTTTCTTTACAAATCTTATCTACTTGATCCCAACTAAGAGATGCAGGTAAAACTCCTAATCCTTTTTTAATTTCAGGAATATCTTTAATAACCGCTACTTTATCAAAACGTTGTAAGCGTTGTAATTCTGACTTTACAGAAGCAATTGCAGCTTCAGCTCCATCTTTATCTAAATTTTTCCCTTCTGCAGACAAAATTTTATCAATGGTATCAATACCACTATTACCTTCTGCCGGAAGACTACGATTAATAATTCCTATATGCTGCACATCTGAAGCTATATGTACTGGGGCTGGATCAACAGCACTCATTGTTAATTGATGAGTAGCACTACAAGAAACTAATAAAAGTCCAATACTTGCAAATGCAAAAAAGCGATTTAAGGTTATCATAGGTATTTGGGTTAAGTATAGTTGATTAAGCATATTGTTTTAACTAACATGCATATTTCAAAACGGATAACCAGTAAACTTATTGCATTTCTAATCTTGCCTACTATTATATTTTGGCAGGGTTAAGCACTAAAAAAAACTTACATTTAAACTAAATCTCCAGTTCCCAAAAGAAATTCTTGGAAACTGGAGATTACTTTAAAATATACCCCCCCTACTATTGTATTACAAGTATTCCTACCTGCATTTTAATATCTAAAACCGCCCACCATAATATCATCTAGTCTTAATCATTTTAATCTTTTGAAATTTTATTCTTTAATTTAGTTTAACTATAATAAACTCAGAACGTCTATTAACATCATGTTGAGAATCGCTACATTTAGTAGTATTATCGCAATTATTCACCAACTGTTTTTCCCCGTAACCTATAGCACTTTCAATACGATTTGAGGAAATTCCTTGGGAGATGATATAATCTCGTGTAGATTTTGCTCTTCTGTCTGATAAGGCTTCATTATAAGCATCATTATTTCTAGAATCTGTATGAGATTCAATTTTAATAACCATATTTGGGTATTCTTGCATTAAGAACACTATTTTATTTAATTCTATAGTAGCATCATTTCTTATAAATGATTTATCTAAATCAAAATAAATTAATCCTATTTTTATTTTAAGAATACCATTCTCTTCTACTATAAGTCTACTTCTTTTTTTAATTCCCATAGGAACAGTATTTACGTAATCTACTATATCAGAAGTTATAAATGGTTTCGTAGCAGCATCGAAATTTTCCTTTTCTACCGAAACGCTATATTTTGTATCGCAATCTATATGAATATTAAAAACATATTCTCCATTTACATTGGTTACTGTTTTAGCTATTTCATCGCCGTTTTCCTTTATTAAACGTACTGTTACTGCATCTTCTGGAATTCCATTATCTACATTAACCACCGAACCTTTTACCTTTTGTACACATTTTACGTTTATGCGATTAAACGAATAAATGTCATCATCACCTACTCCCCCATCTCTATTAGATGAAACATAACCTCTCTGAGTTGCCTCATTAACTATATATCCAAAATCATCCTTTTTACTATTTAAAGGAACACCTAAATTAATCGGTTTTGAAAAAGCCGTTTTATAACTACTTTCAAATACATCTAAACCTCCAAATCCTAAATGCCCATCCGAAGAAAAATAAATTTTATTTTCCGTTAGGTGTGGAAACATTTCGCGGCCACTTGTATTAATTTCTGGGCCCAAGTTTTTTGGTTCTGAAAAAGAATTACCCCCTAAAACATCTACTACAAAAATATCTGTGGCACCTATACTTCCAGGCATATCAGAAACAAAATATAATTTTTTACCATCTGGACTTAAAGCCGGCTGACCAACGGAATAGTTTTCACTATTAAACGGAACTTCTTTAATGTTTACCCATTCGTTATTTTCCAACACTGCATGGTATAATTTTAAATGATTCATACCGTCAGAATCTCTTTTTAAAATCTCATCTGTAAAATTATTTCGAGTAAAATATACCTCATCACCTGCCGTATTAAAAGCTACTACTGCTTCATGATACTTTGTATTGATATTTTTTGAAAAGGCAATAACGTTTTTTAAATCGGTGCCTTGAAAAACTGTATCTGCCATAAAGAGATTTAAATACGATTGATTATTCCATTTATACAGTCTAGTCTTAATTTTTGAAGAATCTCTACTAGATGCAAATACAATTTTATTTTTATAAAAAGCGGTTCCAAAATCGGCTACTTTTGTATTAATAGACAAATTAGAAACATAAAACTGAGGCTGCCTTTTTAATAGTTTATCTAATTCTTCATCATTATTTTTAAGCTGCTCTACATTAAAGTTCGAAGCTTTTAGTTCCTCTTCATTTACTTTCATTAAAGCTTTAACTAAGCTATATTTTCCAATTCCTTGCAAAGCATGAATGTATCGAAACTTATATTTAGGTTCCACTACATCTTCATAACGAGAAAAAAGCTCTTCATACCATTTACTGGCATTCTCCATATCTGTATTAAAATAGTAAGCGTCTCCAACCTTTTGAAGTACTTTTTGGGAATGATCACCATTAGCAATAATTCTTTCATATTGTTTAGCCGCTTCTAAATACCAAAGAGATTCAAAACTTTTATCAGCGTTGCTATACTTATCTTGCCCAACTGCAACAAAAGAAGCAAATAGGACTATGTAAAAAATGTATTTTTTCATGGAATATAATATTAGTAAAATCTAGGAGATTTAAGTTTTCTTTGTAAAGATTTGAATTCATAACGAAGGAAAACTTCATGGGTTCCATAGTTATAATTTTTAAGGTCAGTGGTGGTAAAATCATAAGCATAACCTAGACTAAGGTTTGGCGAAATTTGTAACCCTAGAAGCGCCGAGAAAGAATCGTCCCAACGATATGCAAGACCCAAAGTAAATTTCTCTTTTATCATTGCATTAGCAGAAACGTCTGCAATAACTGGAGCACCAGGTACCCATTTAAAGAAAAAAGCAGGTTTTAACTTTACATCGGGAGTAATATCGAATACTGTTCCTCCTATGATAAAATAATGTAATCTTTCGGTTGCTATTTGCAATTCTTCAGAATCGTAATGCTCCTCGGCAAAGAAATTTGGAACAGCCAAACCTAAATAACTTTTTCCTGTATGATAATAAACTCCTGCTCCTATAGTTGGCAAAAATTTATTATTGATATTGGTTTGAAAAGCAGTGTCTGGATTTTCATAACTTCCTTTAGTAAAATCTACATTAAAAAGACGACCACCCGCTTTAAGCCCAAATGATAACTTTCTATTTTCCCTATTTAAACGAAGAGTATATGAGAAATTTCCGTCTAAAAAAGTTTCATTGGCAGGGCCCAATTTATCATTTACAATGACAAGGCCTAGACCAACATTATTCCCTACAGGCGTATCAATTGCTAATACTTGTGTTTCTGGCGAACCATTAACACCTACCCACTGAGAACGATACATACCCAAGATAGATAAATGCCCTCTAGAACCAGTATAAGCAGGATTAACCCCCATAGTGTTATACATATATTGCGTAAACTGAGGGTCTTGTTGCGAAAACCCAGAATAACCACTTAGGATGATAATTGCTATTATGATATATTTTAAATAATTTTTCATTGGTATATTATTATGTAGTAGTTAATTTTTATCTATTAATGTATAACCAGTCTTGTATTGGTTCTGAACCTTCTCCCAAGTCCAATACATAATAGTAAGTACCTACTGGAAGTGCTTCATCCGTGCTAACTGTAGCTCTACCATTAGAAATCCCTTGCCATGTATTATCATAACCATTTTGCTCAAAGACAATATTTCCCCATCGGTTATATATTTTCAATGAATTGTTGGGATAACGTGTGATGCATTCTATTTTAAATACATCATTAACACCATCGCCATTTGGTGAAAACTCATTAAAGACATGTAAACAACTTGGAGTTACAAAAGCTTGATCTCTATTGTTTGCTTCATTAATATCTATTTGATCCACGTACGAAAGTGATACCGTATTTATGTAATCATTTGGTTCTAATACCTCAACAACAATTTCTAAAGTTTCAGAAGATTGTGCTGTTAAAGTAGCTATGGACCAAAATCCTTCAACTGTATCGAAAAATCCATTAGATGCCTGTGCTGAAATAAATCTATACCCAGTAGGAAGTATATTTTCAACACCAATATTTGTTGCTAACATGGCACTTACATTTTCCGCTACAATGGTAAATGTTACTTCTTTACCTATTCTAGGTGTTTCATTAGATACGGATATAGTTACAGCAATATCTGTTACTTGCGGTACTACAAAGGCACTAGCCTCATCATCATCCTCTAAACCGTCTGCATAATCATCTTCATTAATATCTGAACTAGAATCACTATCTGGATCTGTCTGATTGCTTGCAGTAACCTCTGCTTCACTTAAATATTCATCTGCTAAACCTTGAGGCGTATTTACGGTGGCAAGTATTATTAAGGTTTCTGTAGTTCCGTTTGGAATAGTACCATTTGTACTCCATAAACCACTTACCTCATCATAAATACCTATTGTCGTTACGTGCGATGCATATGTATAGCCTTCTGGTAGTAGGTTTGTAACCTCAACGCCTGTTGCATCACTATCGCCACTATTAGTAAGGTTTACAGTAAACTCTACAATATCACCAATATTAGGCTCCACATTGTTTACAACATTGGTAATAGACAAATCTGCTAAACCAGATGGAATCGGATTTACTGTATCTTGATCATCTTCTGAATTTAAGTTGTTATCCGGAGAAGAATCTGGATCAAACGTATCTAAAGCAATAAGCTCCGCTATATTTGCATATTCTCCATTTGGCAGAACAGTTACGGTAATATCTAATGTTTCTGTACTACCATTGGATAACGTTCCTACATCCCATGAGCCGATACCTTCTGTATAACTTCCTAAGGAAGCCACAGCGTTTTCAAAATTATAGCCAGAAGCTATAATATCTTCAATAATAACTCCGGTTGCATCACTAGGACCATCATTAGTTACTGTTATAGTAAAGACAATTTGATCTCCTACAGAAGGATTCAAGTTATCTACAGTATTTAGAACCGAAATATCTGTAATTACTCTTGGGTAGGTTACTGCTTCTGCTTGATCATCTTCAGCAATAACATTATTATTTGGTGAAGAATCTGGATCTTGTTCCGCTACACCCGTTACCTCTGCAACATTAATATAACTACCGCTGGTATTTATACTTGCAGTAATATTTAATGTTACCGTCTCTCCATTTAATAAATTACCAACATTCCATAATCCGCTTGTACTATTATAAATTCCACCACTATCATCAGATACGTATGTATAACCTGTTTCTAGTACATCCGATACAACAACATTAGTTGCATCACTTGGTCCTTCATTAGTTAAAGTCAAGGTAAAGATTACAGTATCAGAAACATCTGGAAATTGATTATCTACTGTTTGCACAATTGATAAATCTGCCAAAGCAATTGGATTCGTAGTTACTTCGTCCTGATCATCTTCTGTTAAAACACCATTATTTGGAGTGGAATCTACATCTACATTATCACTCAAAGTAACTTCTGCTACATTTGTATAATTCCCTGCAGCATTAACAGTGGCAAAAATGCTTAATGTCTCTATAGTATTCGTAAAAATAATATTGTTTAAACTCCAAATACCTGTAGCCTCATTATAATCCCCTACGGTAGCTGTATGAGAAACAAATGTATAGCCAGATGGCAATAGGTCTGTTACCACTACTCCAGTAGCATTATTTAATCCTTCATTGCTTAGGTTTATAGTAAACTCTACAGTTTCACCCACAAATGGCGCGTTATTATCCACTAATTTTTCTAAAGACAAATCTGATTGTGCTACCGGTATTGGATTTACTGTAGCCTGATCATCTTCTGTATCATCGTTATTTGCAGGTTCTGAATCAATATCAAACTCCTCTAAATCTGTTAACTCCGCTGTATTAGTATATGTACCAGTAATTCTTACATCTGCCGTTAAAACCAATGTCTGGGTAATACCTGTTGGAAGATTTCCTATAGTCCATGAACCATTTAATGGCTCATAAGTTCCTATGGATGGAGTTGCGTTTACAAAGTCATAACCAGATGGTAAAAGATTTGTAACTACAATTGTAGTAGCATCACTTGGTCCATCATTGGTTACTGTGATAGTAAAATCTATTTGTTGACCAACAGTTGGTGTTAATGTACTAGCTGTATTTGTTACAGAAACATCTACCAATGCTCTTGGTATAGTTACTGCATCGTCTTGATCATCTTCCGCAAGAATATCGTTATTAGGAGTAGAATCAATATCCAATTGATCAGAAGCTGTAACCTCGGCAATACTTGTATAATTTCCTGTGGTATTTACAGTGGCTTCCATATTCAATATTTCGATAGTACCAGAAGCTAATGTCCCAACGGACCAGTCGCCTGTAACTGCATTATAACTTACTCCTAAATCATTAGATACATATGTGTATCCGGATGGTAATAAATTACGAACAACTACATTTGTAGCGTCACTTGGACCCTCATTAGCTACAGTAACAGTAAATGTTACATTTGTATTAACATCTGGAGTACTATTATCTACAGTATTAGTTACTGAAAGATCCGTACTTTGAATAGGACTTACTATTGCGTTGTCTTGATCATCTTCTGCTAAAATATTATTATTTGGTGTAGAATCTGCATCAAATACATCGGAGGCTGTTACTTCTGCCACATTGGTGTAAATCCCTGTTCCATTAACTAATACATCTACCAACAAGGTTTGTGTCCCTCCTGCAATTACATTACCGACTGTCCATACTCCTGTAGTTTCGTTGTACGTACCAGAAGTGGAACTAAAAAGGATAAAATCATATCCCGACGGAAGTAAATCTTCTACTACAACACCTGTTGCATCACTAGGACCATCATTAAAAACAGTAACTTCAAAAGTTATCTCTGACCCAACTATTGGAGTAAGATCATTATCTACTACTATTTTAGTTAATGAAAGATCCGCTTGTTTAGGCAGAATTTCTAATTCATCTTCGTCATCATCATCGCCATCGCCATCGCCATCTTCATCTACGCTATCATCAGTAGATACATCACTATCTGGATCAAATTGATCAGCAGCAACTATTTCTGCCTTATTAAGATATTCATTAACTGTTCCTGTCGGTGCATTTACGTTTGCTGTATATGTTACTACTTGTACCCCATTATTTGCTGCAATTGTTAACCCTGTCCAATTAGCAATATTACTTGTAGCCGTACCTCCGTTTACAGTAACTAAACTGAAACCAGTAGGAACAACATCTCTAACCGCTACGCCAGTAGCTATACTTGGCCCAGCATTTGTAATTGTTAGTGTAAATAATACGGTGTCTCCAACATTAGGATTGGTTATATCTGCTGTTTTCACTAAACTTAAATCAGAAATTGGTGGTATAACAGAAACGTTATCCTCTTCATCTTCACTTTGGTCACCATCATCATTATTTGGTGTACTATCAATATCATATTGATTAGCAGCAATTACTTGAGCAATATCTCTATATTCATCTGATGTACCTATAGGTGCTACAACAACAGCATTAAAAGTAAGTGATGTAGAACCTCCTACGGAAAGGGATAAACCAGACCAATTAATTACATTTCCAGTTGCTACGCCACTATTACTTATAGCACTTATGGTAGAATAACCCACTGGCACTATATTTTCAATATTAACGCCAGAAGCAGGATTTGGTCCTTGGTTCGTAACATCTACTGTAAAAGTTACTGTATCCCCAACATTTGGTGTAGTATTGTTAACCGATACTTCTAGTTCTAAATCTATTCGTTGCGGAATCACGGTAAAAGCATCTTCATCATCTTCACTTTGATCCCCATCTTCATTGCCTGGCTCACTATCGGTATCGAACTGGTCACTAAAAAGAATTTCTGCTGTATTTTTATAATCACCTGTAGCATTAACAATAGCATCAAAAGATACCGTTACTGCATTTCCTGCTCCCACGGGTAATGATGAAATATCCCAAGTAATAAAATTACCACCAGATGTACCTCCATTATTAATTGTACCAATAGTATATCCAGACGGAACCAAATCCATCACCACTACATTCTCAGCAATATTGGGTCCATCATTGGTTACTGTTATTTCAAAAGTAACTGTATCTCCAATATTTGGAGTAGCACTAGAACTAGCACTAATATCCTTAATAAGACTTAAATCTGCCTCCTCTAAAGTAAATACGGTACTATCTTCTTCATCTTCACTTTGATCACCATCGTCATTATTTGGTGTACTGTCTGGATCATTCTGATCCATAGAAGTTACTTCTGCAATATTTGTATAATTCCTATTATTATTAACTCTTGCTTGGTAAGTAAGGTTTGTTGTAGACCCATTTGCTATAGATAGGTTATTCCACGTGATTGTATTGTTTCCAAAATTAAAGTTACCTCCATTACTTACCGAGCCACCTACTAAATCAAAACCATTTGGTAATTGATCTACTACTTGAACTCCAGAAGCATTTCCTGTTTCTACTGCATCATTATTAAAAACAGCTATAGTAAAATTCACAACATCGTCTATATTACCAGAAGTTGCTGAACTTGTTTTGGTAAGTTCTATATCAACATTACGCAAGGTAATAGAAGCTGTATCTTGATCATCTTCTGTGGATATATCGTTGTCGACCGTAGAGTCTGAATCTAACTGATCGCTTGCTATAATTTCTGCAGAATTTACATAATCACCAGTTGCGTTAACAGTTGCCTGAAATTGTAAATTTATAGTTGCGCCTTCTGCAATGGAAAGATTATTCCATGTAAGAGATAAATTACCCGGGTTATATACACCATCATCACTTGTTGAACCTAAAACAAAAGTATAACCGCTTGGAATAAAATCTTCTACAGAAACCCCTGTTGCATTTGCAGAACTATTGGCATCATTATTAAATACTGCTATGGTAAAAGTAACTGTATCTCCTATATTCACAGAACTAGATGTTACTGTTTTTGTTAACTCTAAATCTGCAATCCCAATAATCCTTACCTCAACTATATCTGAGGTTATTGCACAAATTCCATTGCTAACTGTCCATTGAAACTCATAGGTTCCGGCACTAGTACCACTAAGAGTTGTTGTTGGGTTATTTTCATCGGTAAAGGAAACCGTTGTTGGTCCCGACACTTGAGACCAAATACCTTCACCAACTGTTGCTGGGTCCGCTCCTAGGGTTACCGTAGAAAATTGAGGAACAGATTGATCTACTCCTGCATTGGCATTAGCTGGTTGTTCTAATATTATAATTTCTACACTGTCCGTAAAAGAGCACCCGCTTGAATTATTATTGGTTGTCCAAGTAAATTCATAAGTTCCTGGTACCAAATCATTTATTAAACTATTAGGATTCGTTGGCGCTGTAATAGTAGCAGCCGCTCCTGCTGTTTGTGTCCATGTTCCACTACCAATACCTACAGAAGTCGCATTTAAACTTGTCTGTGCAACGTTACATAATTCTTGATCAGGACCTGCATTAGCTTCTGAAGCAGGAACATCTGTAAACGTAATATCTACTGTATCTATAGACGGTGCACAATTAGAAGGGTTCGTAAAAGTTCCACTTGTTACGGTCCAAGTTAAAGTGTACGTACCCAAAGTAGTAATATTAGATAAGGTTGTATTTGGAGAGTTAGGACTGTCAATAACTACTGCGCCACCTGAAGGATCATCAGAAGGGTTTGCAAAAGACCACACACCGATACCTACCGATGGTACACTTGCAGATAGTTGTGCACTTAACTGACAAGCGTTAGTCTGATCTGGACCTGCATTTGCAGTTGAGGGAGCTTCAAAAACCTCTATACGAACCACATCGGAAACATCACTACAATTTCCGCTAGCAAAATTCCATTCTAAAATATAAATACCTGGTTCAGATAAATTAGACAAGGTAGATGTATTGCTATTAGGGTTATCAATAACCGCTACACTTCCTGAAGGTTGGGATGCAAAACGCCAAGTAGCAGTATCTACATCTACAGGAGCTGCATTACCGGATAAATTTGTTGAGTTAGTTGGAACTAAATCGGCCTGACATAAAAATTGATCTGTTCCTGCATTTGGATTCACAGACGGAGGTCCACTATTAACAACTGTTATTTGATCGGATTGATTTGGACAACTCCCATAATCTGTTGTAAATTCAAAGACATATGTATTACCAGGAGTAATTTCAGCATTAGCAATATTACTATTTACTGGGTTTTGTGTTATTGTTACTACTGGACCTGAAACTTGAGTCCAAGTTCCTGTAGACCCAAATGTAGCTTCTAATAAAGTATTTGTGGCATTACAAAGGTTTTGGTCAGAACCAGCACTTGCTGGAGAGAAAACATCTACTACTACGTCTGCAAAAGATGTAGGACATATTGCACTTCCTATGATAGACCATCTAAAAGTATAGGTTCCTGTTACTAGACCTGTAACATTGGTATTAGGATCATTTACATCTGTTATATTTGGTGTATTAGGAGCACCTGACAAAATAGTCCATACCCCATTTTCTGTATCTGCATTAAAAGTATTACCTGTTAATACTACACTATCCCCATTACACACCGTTTGAGGCCCTGCCGTTGTAGCTGTTGTTGGCGGAATACCTACATTAATTTCTACCTGATCATTATCTGAAGAGCAAGATCCATTATTTACAGCCCAATCAAACACATAAACACCCGGTATTGTAAAAGTAAATACTGCCGTTGGGCTAGTTTCATCATCTATTGTAAATCCACCGGGACCGGATACTTGACTCCATAAACCATCTCCTGTTGAGGAAGTTGCTGCCATAACAAACGAATTGGCACAACCTTCTTGGTCGGAACCAGCATTAGCTGCTGCTGAGGCTCCTACTGTTATTTCTAAATCATCAGATGTATCTTGGCACCCTGGTGTTATACTACTTATTGTCCAAGTTAAAATATAGGATTGTTCTGTAGTAATTGTAGCAACAGTATTAAATAGTGTAGCATCTGCAAAAGTAATTCCCGTATTTGGTGAGGCTGTCCATAAACCAGTTTCTCCTGCATCAGGAACACTAGCATTTAAATTTACACTTGTAGTTCCACTAGATAAACATTGATCTGGACCAGCATTCGAAACGGAAGGCCCTTGATTCGCTGTTGTGGTAATTGTAACTGTATCTATTGCTGGACCACCACAAGAAGTTGTAGGATTGTCAATAGACCACTCAAAAGTATATACACTAGAAGCTGTATCTATTCCAGAAACTAATGTAGTAGGATTGTTTGCATCTGCAAAGGTAACTGTATCGGGACCCGATGTCTGTATCCAAGTTCCTTGCTGTCCTTCAGGAGCTATATTTGCCTCTAAAGCCACAGGCGTTCCAAAACATACTGTTTGATCCGCCCCTGCATTCGATGGACCATTAGAAGTTGCAGAAACAAACACTTCAACATCATCCTGAGCTGGAGGACAATTAGGACCTCCCGGAATGTAATATCTAAATATATAAGTACCTTCAATAAGTCCACTTATTGGAGTAATTCTATCGTAAGGGTTCGCTATTGTAACAGTGGTAGGCCCAGAAACTTGACTCCAAATAGAAGTACCTACACCAACCACACTACCTGCTAATGAAGTAGAGGTTATACCACAGCCTAATATTTGGTCTGTTCCCGCATTAGCTGCACTAGGACTTCTGGAAATAGTAATGTTTATGTCTTCTGTAGCTTCTTGACAAGCTGTTAAAACCTGCCCTCCTTGTCTTCTTCTTAACTGAACAGTATATGTTCCTTCTTCATCAAACAAAATGCTTAACGGGCTAGAATTATTAAAACTTTGAAAAGTAGTTGGAAAAGAAAAAGATGAATCCGTTGGACCACTTAGAATTCTATATTGATTGGATCCGCCTCCTGTTGTTGTAAAAGGAATATCTACTCTAAGTTCATCGCAATTTGCTATAATGTCACTAGCAGATATGGAAATAGGGTTTGGATTGTAACCAACTGTTATGGAGTCTGAACTATCACAATTAGTAGTTGAATTGGTAATAGTATACCTAAATGTATAGGAATTAGGAGAAGATAAACCAGTTACCTGTGAAGTACTACTTGTAGTATTTGTAATAGTTACCCCAGCTGTAGGTCCTCCTGTTTGCTCCCACAAAACCGTTTCGCCTGTAAATTCTGCAACATTACCTATTAGGGTTGTCTGAGTAATTCCTGCATCACAAAATACTTGATTACTACCTTGAATGCTTGCTTGCGTTATATCTTGTGTGGCTTCATCAACTATTATATTAACGGTATCTGATCCGCTAACACATGAGCCCGAAACTGACCATCTAAAAACATAAGTACCTTCAATAAGGTTTGAAACCCCTGTTTGGTTATTATTGGGATTCGCTATTGTTGGGGTGCTTGGTCCACTTACGAAAGACCATGTACCTTGTTGACCATTTAAACCATTACCCCCAAAACTACCTTCTAAATTAGTGTTTTGAGTAACCGTATAACAATTATCTAGATTCTGATCAGGGCCAGCATCTACTGGATCTACTCCTCCGTAATTGGTTACCGATATTTCATCCAAAGACTCACAAGTTACACCACCAGTTGCAGTACCAGTAATTGTCCAACGCAGTGTTGAAGTTCCTGCACTATTTTCATTTAAAGTTAAAGTTGTACTTGGGTTATTGGGGAAATTTATAGTTACGCCTGCATTGTTACTACCAACAATAGTCCATATTCCTACTTCACCTGAATTCTCAGGTGTATTACCTGCTATTACAATAGAACCACTATTATCAGGACAAGATTCAACATCCGTACCTGCATTGGCTATTGTAATAGGCAGTACGGTAAGTACGACATCATCTGTAACTGGTGTTGCTGTATCCGTACAAGTCGCGGTTAATCGAAATGTGTACGTATTTCCTCCAGTCATGCCAATAACTGTACTGTTTAAATCCGAAGGATTTTGAATAATAACAGATGGCCCTGCTATTTGTGACCATATTGGACCACTTGCAACAAGACCAGAAGAACTTCCATTAAGTGTATAACTATCATTCTCACAAATATTCTCTGGGATACCTGCATTTACGGAACAATTTTGAGCTGAAGCAATTTGAATGCTTCCAAAAAATAAAATTACTAAGAAAAGGATAGTTTTGAAAAATCTAAGTTTTCGAATTAGGGTCATAAATTAAATTTTGGTTGATTATTTTTAGCTAAAAAAAATAGCAGTTCATCGATTAACGCAAATATAACAGCGAATTCCGGCTCTTATTTTACAAAAAATACACTATGTTCTAAACCAACTATTTTATGTTCTAAACCAACTTTAATTCGCTATGAACACCATTTAAAAAAAGAAGTGAAATTTGTTTTTATAGATATTTGATAAAATTATTAACAAATATTATCCTACAAATAATGAACGGTTGCTACAAATTACATTTCAAACTGATTAAGGAATAAGATTAACTTCTCCTAACTATTTGGAATACCCAATTATTTTTTATCAACAGATTTAGAAGAAAACATTGTAATCAGAAAAACAACTACTCTTAATGTTACGGCCTAACTATTATTAGATGACTAACAAAAAATAAGATGTCTTAATTTCATTATTTTATACAAACAAAATGTCCCAATAAATTACATTAAACTTAGCTCAATATGTTCTAAACACCTTTATATATGTTCTTGTGGTGCTTAATGCTGTTCTGAATGAAACAAACGCCATAACATATCCGAAATAATTACTAATTAAGAAAGTGTAATTTTAAAGACATTAAAAGGTGTATTACTAGTTTTAAATGGAGTCTTAAGTAGAACCTTGTACATATTTATATATTAATAATTACAAGGTAACAACCTCTCTATTGTTGATAAATACCAGTAGACCCTAGTTGTTCTATAAAAACACCAAGAGTGTTTTTCATAACTTTATCGATTAAACAAAACATACTAATTATAAAAAGTAATATGGTTCCTATTAAAGTTTTAGTAGTCGAAGATGAAATGATTATCGCGGAAAATATATGTGATAACTTAACAGCCTTAGGCTATCTACCTTTAGAACCCGCAATCAATTTTACTGAAGCCATATCTAGAATAGAAGAAGAGAATCCTGATATTGCTATTCTTGACATTCAATTATCGGGAAAAAAAACAGGTATCGATTTGGCTAAGGAAATACAAAAAACGTACGATTTTCCTTTTATTTTCTTAACCTCTCATGCCGATGCTCTCACAATTAACGAAGTTAAACAGACCACTCCGCCTGCCTATTTGATTAAACCCTTTACAAAAGATGAACTTTATTCATCCATTGAAATTTCGATTCATAATTATGCCCAAAAAATAGGTCGCATAGAAAAGGATAACTCCAGTCATTTAGTTATTAAAGATGCTTTTTTTTTAAAACAAAAAGGAACTTTAATTAAAGTTAATTTTAAAGAAATACTATTTTTTAGAAGTTCGCATGTATATATTGAAATAATTCTAAAAAATGGAGAGGAACTAGTACTACGAAGCAGCCTGAACAATATCTTAGATAGCCTTAGTAATAAATTTATTCGTATTCATAGAGGATATGTTGTAAATGTTGAGTATTTAGAGGAAATAGATAATTCTTCAATTAAAATAAAAGAGTATAGCCTACCCATTGGAAGAAAATTCAAAGAAGACATCTTAAAAAAAATAATGCTCGTATAAAAACATGCTTCGATTTGTTTTTAGATTATATCCAATTTTATTTTAATAAGCCAAAAGATTTTTTCCAATAAAAAAACTTTGAATTGTATAATGTCATGAAGAATAGTCTCCAAAAATTATATGATGTAATTACCAAATACTCTAATCTTTTATTCTTATTAATTACTGCTGCCATTTTTCTTACTCTAGCTTCAATAAACGAAGGAGAAGAAAAACTTCCGGAGAGTAAAAATGGAATCTTAGACATATCGAATTGGAATTTCGACAAAAAACCAACCTATACTATAAATGGAGAAATCGACTTTTATTGGCAACAGTTTCCTTTTGATAAGTCTGGAAAATTTAATACTAACCTTTTAAATGATAGTTCTAGAGTAGCTGTCAAAACCAGAAAAACTTGGTCATCTGCCGGCATTCCTAAAAAAGGATATGGAACTTTTGTACTACAAATAAAAATGCCTAAATCCGATATGGTCATGGGTATTAAAACATTTCGAGTTAAATCTGCTTGTGAAGTATGGGTTAATGGCATTAAAACTGGTGGAATAGGCAGTATAAATAAAAATGAACATGAAGCTATTCCTAGCGGACTGCCGTTATTAATAAAATTACCTTCTAACAGCAATATAGAACTTGTAATACCTGTTTCTAATTATGATCATTCATTAGGTGGAGGAATTACAAGTCAAATCAAAATTTCCCCTTATAACCAGCTCGAAAATACTAAAACACTGAATCTTATAGAAACGTCGGTTGCAATGACCATTGCCATTCTTATGGGATTTCTTTTACTTGTTTTATTTTTAGACAGAAAAAAGAAAGCTCTTTTATACCTTGGTCTTTTTTCTTTTTCCATTTTATTAAGAATCATATCTATCGACGAGGTAATAATCTACAATTTGTGGGCAGATATTCCTTTTACCATATTACAAAAAGGTAGGTATGTAGGATACCATGCTAGTGTTATTTTTATTACCCTATATTTTAGACAATTACTTCCTGAATATATAAAAAAGTGGTTTGTTTATAGTACGTTATGTATATATCTAATTAGTATTGCGTACGTACTTGTCACCTCTACATACTGGTCCACAAAATCGGCTTTCTCGCTAAATATTGTTGCTGTACTCTATGGCCTATACATGTTATATGTTGCTATTAGACTTTTATTTTCCCAAAACGTATTACATAAATGGATTTTTGTAATCATCATGTTTATTGCCATATTAATTATCAATGACACTTTACACTTAAAAGGGATTATCGATACTATGTTTATAGGAAAATACTCTGTGCTGCTTTTCTTTTTTGTTGTATTGCAAACTATTATTTATTTTAAATTTCAAAAAGAGATTGAAGCTGAAAATGAATTGATGGGATTAATGGTCAATCAAAAAGAAATGATGATTAAGGAAATACATCATCGTGTAAAAAACAATTTTCAAATTGTATCTAGTTTATTAGAATTACAATCAAAGGATATTAAAGATATTAAAGCTCTTCAACTAGCCAATGATGGTCAAAACAGACTTAAGTCAATGGCTTTTATACATCAAAAACTATATCAAAATACAACAGGTTTAATTGATTTTAATGAGTACCTAAAGAAATTAGTTCAAGAAATTTCTGTTATGTACAAATCAGAAACAGATGTTGAAATCGCAATAAATGCTGAAAATATAGAATTAGATGTAGATACTGCTATACCATTGGGCCTTATGGTCAATGAAATAATTACTAATGCATATAAATATGCCTTTACAGGTATAAAATCGCCCTCATTAAGCGTTTCTATGAAAAAAACTGAAAGTAACACATATACGCTTGAAATTATAGATAATGGAATTGGTATTAATAAAAAAATTGATGTTCTAAAAGCTAAAAGTATTGGTTTAAGACTTATAAGAAGTTTAGTTAAACAATTAAATGGCTCTCTAGAAGTACGGAATGATAACGGAACCGCCTTTAAAATAAAAATTAAAGATACCGAGGAACGAAAATTAGTCGACTAACTATATTTCACAGTTTCTTTCATTGCTTTTAATGATAAATACGGTACGCTATATTCTAGCATCTTTACTTAAAGTTGTAGTTACATACTCCAGTAACTCTAATGTTTTTTTGTTTCTTAATAAAGCCTAACAAGACAATATAGTTATTTTTCATTTTTACTACTCTGTTAGTTTCCATGAACGTACCCAATTGTACGTTGTTGTTCTTTCTTCTTTTGTTCCGGTCATTCCCCCATCTTCCGGTACAGGATTCCAATCGTATGTCTCTACCACCATTCTTAAATACATTGTTATATTAAAATCCGAAGGTGGGGCTACTTTTTTTATCAATTTTCCATCAAGAAAAAACAATACTTCCTCTTTGCTTTTCCACCATACCCCATATACATGAAAATCATCATATACTTTTCCTCCTGCAGGGCCTCCGGCTTTACTAGTTCCTTTTTTATAGTTACATCCTTCCGGAATATTTCTACTGTGAGTGTTAGAGTTCATGGACTGGTCGAAATATTTCATCCACTCGGCTTTATTTACAATTTGTCCTACGCACTCTTGAATATCTAACTCTGTTGTTCTTTTATCACAACCTTCTAAGCCCTTCCCTTCGTTAATTAACCAAAAAGTTGAAGACATAAATGTTTTGTTGGCCTTCATTTCACATTCATAATAACCATACGTCATCCCAAATCTAGAACCAACATAACCACCACCATGAGTAAATTCTTTACCCTGTTTTTTTACTTTTTTTGGCATTTTGGTTGTTGTAATTTGTAAACTCCCATCCGATACTTTAACATTTTCTGCTAAAAATAAACCTGGAGCACGACCAATCCACCCTTGTCCTGAGATTTGCCATTTTTTAGCATCAATCTTTTTACCATCAAACTCATCGGACATATTTTTTATCAATTTCCACTTTTTATTTTCTGGTTTCGGGTCTTCTCCTTTCAAAAATATTGGTGAACTTTGAGCAAAAATCATGTTACAATTTACAATAGAGATAAGTATCAAAATCCAATTCATTTGCTTAATTTGATACGTATTAATTTCTTTTTCTACATTCATTTTTTTTGCAAATTCTTTTTATCAAAAGTAAATACCTGATACCTATTTTACCCCTTTAAAAGTTCCAAAAAACACCACATATGTTTTTATTCAACAAAAAACATAATAAAAAAAACAAATAAATATACCTTTACTAAAAAGTTAGCAATGTCCAAAAAAGGCCTAAATTTTTACTTAACATGACTGCCCAACATCTAGTCGGAAAATATAATGTAATAGGAAGTAATCAAGACGAAGAAAAAAATACGTATAAAGGTGTTTTGTCTTTATTAATTGATAGTAATAGTAGAATAATTGCAAAATGGGAGATAAACAATTCCCAAATACAATCTGGAACCGGTTTTTTTAAAAATAATATACTTGTAATTAATTTTAAATATAAAGGCGATGCTAATATCACATATAAAGGGGTTGTTGTTTACCAATGTTTAACACCAAATATTTTAGATGGCTTTTGGTCCGAAGAATTTGGTAATCCTAGCTTTCTAGGAGAAGAACGCTGTTTTAGAATTACGGAAAAAGAAGAAAGTTTAAATTAATATAGAGAATAGCTTACCCCAAGGAATAAACCTTACAATTTCCATTTACACACAAAATTAAGTAAAGCGAACACAATACAATCCACTATACACAAGATTCAAAAATCTTACACAATTACTTAATAACTTAGCAATAAACAAATTACCTCATTATTTTAATACCCTTTTAATTTAAGGTATTTGCTTTTTTGTCTCATTTAGGATTAAAATACACTTATTATTATTGTTTTTTATCTTAAAATTTAATCAATAAAAAATGACATCAATTAAACACTTCTAAAGCAATGAACATAAAAACGATTTTCTTTACTGCTCTACTATTATTAGGTTTAATTGGATGTAAAGACAACAAACCCATCCCGGATTTAAGCTCCTTAAATCTAGTAAGAGGAGATCTTTTACTGTGTGGAGATGGGCAGTTCGGAGAGCTTAAATTTTCATTATCCTGTAGTTATGAAACAAGGGAGAATTTTGATCTTGCTGTAGCACTCTTACATTCGTTTCAATATGCCGAAGCCGAAAAGGCTTTTGTAAAAGTAATAGATACTGATCCTAATTGCCCCATGGCATATTGGGGAGTTGCCATGAGTATTTATCATGCCGCTTGGTTTCCTCCCACAGAAAAAGATTTAATAAAAGGCTCTAATGTTTTAGCTGTGGCAAAACAATTGTCTATGGATGAAAAACAACGTGCATATATAAACGCTATTGATGCTTTTTACACCAACTGGAAAACGGTTGACCATAAAACAAGAGCTAAACGTTTTGAAATGGAGATGGAAAAAATATACCTTAAATATCCAGCAGATATTGAGGCCGCCATTTTTTATACTTTGGCTTTATATTCTACTAGAGATAGAGTTGGTAAAGAATATACAAACGAACGTAAAGCAGGGAAAATACTGGAAACCATTTTTGCGGAAAACCCCAATCATCCAGGTATTGCACATTATATTATTCATAATTACGACAACCCTGTGTTGGCACACAAAGGCTTAGAAACGGCAAGGCGTTATGCTAAAATAGCACCTTCATCTTCTCATGCACAGCATATGCCATCTCATATTTTCACGAGACTAGGTATTTGGAAGGAATCTATACAATCTAATTTATTGTCGGCAGAAAGTTCAAGGTGCTATACACAAGCCGCTGCATTAACTGGAGCTTATTTTGAAGAATTACATGCAACAGATTATTTGGTTTATGCTTACTTGCAAAAAGGAGACAACGTAAACGCAGAAAAGCAATATAACAAAATAAAAGAGTTAAAAACTTTTTACCCTGCTAATATAACTGCTGCTATATACCCAGTAGCTGCAATACCTGCTCGTTTGGCTCTTGAAAATGGAAATTGGGAACAAGCTGCAAATTTGGAATTAACAGAAATAGATTTGGACTGGGAACTATTTCCTTGGCAAAAAGCCATACATCACTTTGCTAGAGCTTTTGGCGCTGCTCAGTTAAAAGATTTCAATGCGGTAGAAAAGGAAATTAACATCTTAAAAAAGCTTCGTCAAAATTTAATCGCACAAAACGACCCTTCAAAGAATATTCAAATAAAACAGGTAGAAATTCAGATAAAAACGGTGAGAGCTTGGTCCAATTTTAGAAAGGGAGAAAGAAAAAAAGGACTTCTATTAATGAAGGAAGCAGTTATTATTGAACGAAACACTAGTAAACATCCAATAACACCAGGAGATGTTTTGCCTGCCATAGAATTGTTTGCAGATATGTTATTAGAATCTGGAAATAACGAAAAAGCATTGATGGCATATCAAGAAAATTTAAAAAGACACCCATACAGATTAAATGGTTTGTATAGTGCAGCAATAGCGGCTCAAGAGTTAGGCGATAAAGAAAAGGCAATGCAATATTTTAAACAATTAATTGAATTAACAAAAGAATCTAATAGCAATCGACCTGAAATAGAGACGGCTAAAAAATATATTCATAAATCGTAAATCAAACTTATGAAAACGAAAACTGGAGTATTAATTGCTGGGGTTTTACTTTTAAGCTTAGTCCATTTGATAAACAAAAACTCAAAATCAGCTAGTAAAATTGATTACCAAAAAGCTTCATTCAGTTTTACGAAATGTACTCCTACCAAGTTTTTGCTAGAGGTAATAGACAGTACCAAACAAATATCACCTTTGTTTAAAAATTTAGGCAATCTACATTTTCCGGTGACAGTTGAGAACAAGCGTACACAAGATTTTTTTGACCAAGGTGTAAAGTTATCTTATGCATTTAACCATGCCGAAGGACATCGTTCCTTCATGGAAGCGGCACGTTTAGAACCTAAAACGGCAATGCCTTATTGGGGACAAGCTTTTGCTCTAGGTCCCAATATTAATGACCCATTACCAGATGATGAACGAAAAAATACAATTAATGAAGCCATTGTTAAAGCATTAAAATACGCACCTAAAGCAACCCCTAAAGAACAAGCATTAATCAAAGCCCTTTCTGCTCGTTATAGCGAAGATTTAACCAAAGATATTACAGAGCTAAATATGGCTTATATGAAAGCAATGGAAACGGTAGTAAAAAAATATCCAGATGATGCGAACATCCAAATATTGTATGCAGCATCTGTAATGAATACAGTTCCATGGAATTATTGGGATAAGCATGGTAATCCTTCTCCAAACATAAAAAAAGCAAAAGCAGCTTTAGAAAAATCTATAGCGCTTGAACCAGAAAACCCAGGAGGGCATCATTACTATATTCATATGGTTGAGTTACCTTTTCCGAATTTAGGTGAGCCAAGTGCCGACCAATTAGCATCTATAATGCCCGGAGCAGGACACATTGTTCATATGCCTTCGCACATTTACATTAGGGTTGGTAGATATTTAGATGCTGTAAAATCTAACCAAGCAGCAATATTAGCCGATGAAGATTATATTTCCCAATGCTTTGCTCAAGGCCTTTATCCTCTTGCCTATTATCCTCATAACATCCATTTTTTATGGTCCTCTGCGAGTTTATTAGGGGACAGTAAAACAGCCATAGATGCTGCTAAAAAAACAGCTGAAAAAGTACCCGTAGGGGAACTTTTAGAACTTCCTTTTCTTCAAGATTTTGCCTCTGTCCCTTTGCAAGCCTATACTCGTTTTGGAAAATGGAATGAAATTTTAACAATTCCTGCCCCACGTCCAGAATACAAACACCTTAATTTAATAAGGCACTATGCTCGTGGAATGGCTTTTATTAGAAAAGGAAATGAAAAAGAAGCGCAAGAAGAACTAAATGCCATTGCCAGCTTACAAAAAGACCCGGAGTTAAAAACGCTTATTGCTACTATGAATAATCCGTCCATCTCTTCAGCAAATATCGCATTTGAGGTAATTTCGGGTGAATTAGAAGCATTAAAAGGAAATATTACCAAGGCGATTGCCCATCTTGAACAAGCAGTTATTTACGAAGATGGTTTAACATATACAGAACCCGCGGCATGGCATATTCCTACCAGACAAAATTTAGGAGCTATTTTACTAAAAGCGAAAAAGTATAAAGAAGCTGAAAAAATATACAAAGAAGATTTAAATATTCTCCGCCAGAATGGATGGTCACTTAAGGGATTACAAAATAGTCTTAATGCTCAAGGAAAAACAAAAGAAGCCGCAGTCATTAAGATTGAATTTGATAAAGCATGGGAACATGCAGATATTAAAATTAGAACTTCTATATTATAAATAGTAATGAACGAAACCAAAAAAACAAACTACGCTTATTTACTAGGTGCATTTTTCATAACCGCTGTGTTAGTTTTAATGTATTCTGTTGTATTCGAGTCTAAAGATAGTGAATTACCAATTTTCAATCCCTCCGATTTTAATCCAGAATTGGTAGATGCCTTAGTACAAAGAAACAATAACCATATAGTTTCTGATTTTTCACTTACCAATCAGAATGGAGAAAAAATCACTCAGGCGGATTACGAGAATAAAATTTATGTAGCAGATTTCTTTTTTACTCGCTGTCCTAGTATTTGCCCAGTTATGTCTAATAACATGAAAAAGTTACAAGATATATTCGCCAATGACGATGACATTATGCTTTTATCATTATCTGTAACTCCCGTTTTAGATAGTGTACCTCTGTTAAAAGAGTATGCAAATGAACATGGGGCAATTAAAAATAAATGGAACATTACAACAGGAAACAAAAAACACATTTACAACTTAGCCAGAAAAAGCTACTTTGCGGTTGTAGAACAAGGAGATGGAGGTCTTCAAGACTTTATACATACTCCCAACTTTATTCTTGTAGACGCACAAAAACAAATTCGCGGTGTATATGATGGTACAAAAGATAAAGAAATAAAAAGAATTATTGCAGATATTAAACTCTTGCAAAAAAGGGCACATAAAAGTACAAATTAACCTCCTATTAATTTGTTAATTGTCCGTTGTGTTTCCTTTATTGCTTCTAATATTTTTACCATTTTTATCTCCGAATCTAAACTAGAACTAAAAACGGATATTGCTAAAACACTATTTAAATCCGAATCATTCTCCCCTATTGGTACGGCAACATCTGTAACACCACTTGTTAATTTACTATCTGAAGAAGAGTAACCAGCTTCCTTTACTTTTTCTATTGCTAAATGAAAGTCTTTGCGTTTTTTTGCAGACCATTCTTTATAAT
Source organism: uncultured Maribacter sp. (assembly GCF_947496775.1). Taxonomy (GTDB): domain Bacteria; phylum Bacteroidota; class Bacteroidia; order Flavobacteriales; family Flavobacteriaceae; genus Maribacter_B. The sequence continues at coordinate 38,110 of NZ_CANMDU010000008.1, forward strand.
ACACATCTCTAGACAAGATAACATTTCTTTTTTCCTCCGACATAATAGATAATAGAACTTTTCCAGAGGTAGTCATGGTTAGTGGAAAATGTGTTCCTTCCTCAATAGATAAAGACACGGCTTCAGGGCTTCTTTTTTGAGAAATAATAAGTAATTGTTCATTATCCAAAATACTCAAATGACAAGACTGTCTTGTAATTTCTGTTAAAGCTTGCATTGGATACTGAGCCACTCTTTTTAACTCATCGAATGGAGTATGAGTATGGGATAAACTATACATTTTTAATGACAATCTATACTTTCCTGCATTGCTTCCTCGAGATAAATACCCTCTCTCTTCTAAACAGACTAACATACGATAAATTTCACTCGGAGTCCTATTAATTCCGCTTGCAATTTCTGCCTGAGACATTGGAATACCAACTTTAGAAAGGTACTCCATAATATCTAACCCTTTATCCAATGCTGGGGCATTATATTTAGTCGGTTGTGTTTCTGCCATAATCAAAAGTAACATAAAAACCGCATAGAAAAAAGGTTTAGATATATTTTGAAATTTTATATATAAAAATGATATTTGTATATAAATAAAAATTCATGATTCCGTCTAATCCATTTTCAGGTACTATAATCCATGCCATTGGCGGTGTTGCTGCTTCCACCTGTTATGTACCCTTTCAAAAAGTAAAACAGTGGTCTTGGAATTCTTATTGGATTGTACAAGCGACCTTTGCTTGGTTTATTTTCCCATTAGTTATTGGCTTTTTAACCGTTCCTAATTTAATAGAGGTATTTAGAGCCTCTCCTTCTTCGGTTATACTAAATGCTACAATACTCGGTGCTATTTATGGTTTTGGAGGCATGTGTTTTGGTTTTGCAATACGCCATATAGGTTATTCATTAACCTATACCATATCTATAGGAATTTCTGCTATTTTAGGAACTATTGTCCCTCTTTTAATGCACGGAGAATTAATACATAAATTTAACGAGCCAGGTGGTAATGTTATCTTTCTAGGAATGTTTATAGCCCTAGTAGGCATTATAATCTGTGGTATTGCAGGATACAGAAAAGAAAACGACCTAAAACATAAAAACAAGGAAGAATCAGAGTCCCTAACTTTTAACATGAAAAAAGGGTTAACACTAACTATAATTGCAGGTGTTCTTTCCGCTGTTTTTGGAATCTCTTTAGAAGTAGGTGCTCCTATAGCAGAAATTGCGGGACAAAATGGCGCAGGAGATTTTCAAGGCAATGCAAATCTAATTCTATCTACAGGTGGCGCTTTCGCTACCAATTTTATTTGGTTTTTAATAGCCGGCATAAAGAGTGGTTCTCTTAAAGAAATAGTAGACGTTAAGGGTGTAGGAAGTAAAAAGTTACTACTAAATTTTTTTCTATCTATTGTAAGTGGTGCCCTATGGTATGGTCAATTTTTCTTTTATGGTATAGCCCACGTAAAAATGGGAGCATACAAATTTGCTAGTTGGGTTATACATATGTCTATGTTAATATTCTTCAGCTATATTATAGGAATAGTAATGAAAGAATGGAAACAAGTGAGTAGAAGAACTTACATCACCCTATTAGTAGCACTGATAACCCTTATTTTTTCCTTTGTTATTATGACATATGGTAGCATGTTAGGAGCTACAAGTATACAGGAACATTAATATTTTTCAATTTACAATGATGAGTCAAAAAAGAATTCAATTAAAAGGTATAACTTGGAACCACAGTAGAGGTTTTACTTCGATGGTAGCAACTGCGCAACGATTTTCAGAGTTACATCCTAATATAGATATTACATGGGAAAAACGTTCTCTGCAAGCATTCGCTGATGAGCCTATTAACGAATTAGCCAAAAGATTCGATTTATTAATCATAGACCACCCTTGGGCTGGTTTTGCAGGTAAAACAAAAGTAATTTTACCTTTAGAAAAGCATCTTCCCAAGGCATTTATAAATGACTTAGCTGAAAATACGGTCGGCCGTTCTCATGAGAGTTATTCTTCTAACGGACATCAATTTGCCCTAGCAGTAGATGCTGCAACACCTGTTGCCTCTAGCAGACCAGATATTTTGAAAAAAAAGAAAATAAAACTTCCCGAAACATACGCCGATTTGCTAGCATTGGCAAAACAAGGACTTGTAGTTATGCCTGGTATTCCACAGGATACATTGATGAATTTTTACATGATGTGTTGTACTATGGGAGAAGACGTTTGTTCCTCTAAAGAACATGTAGTAAGTGAAGAAATAGGAATTAAAGCATTACAAATGCTTAGAGAGCTAGTGGTAGAAATGGATTCTCAAATTTTTAATTGGAATCCCATTCAAGTCTATGAAGCCATGACACAAACAGATAAATATGCATATTGTCCTTGGGCGTATGGCTATACAAATTATAGCCGAAGAGGATATGCTCGTAAACCATTACATTTTCATGACATGATAGATATTAAAGGTTTTGGAAAAGCTGTTTCTACCCTTGGCGGTACAGGTTTAGCTATTTCCGCGCAAACCAAAGAACTAGAAACTGCCATAAAATATGTAGAGTACGTTGGTTCTGAAGAGTGCCAAAAAACTATATTTTTTGATAATGGTGGGCAACCTGGACATAGAAAAGCTTGGCTAAACGAACATACAAATGAAGTTTCAGAAAATTTTTTCAAAAACACATTGCCAACTTTAGACAGAGCTTTTTTACGCCCTAGATATAACGGACATATGTATTTTCAAGATAGAGCTGGTTCTCCCATCCGAGAGTATTTAATGCACGGAGGAGATGAAAAAAAACTATTACAACAATTGAATGAGTTATATTTAAAATCATTAAATATATAAGCATGAAACCATTAGAAGGAATCTTAGTTTTAGAATTTGCACAATTTATGGCAGGCCCATCCGCTGGACTTAGAATGGCAGATTTGGGAGCAAGAGTTATAAAAATAGAAAGACCAAATACTGGAGAAGCCGGAAGACGAATAGCTTTAAAAAATTTATTCTTAGATGGAAGTAGTTTGGTTTTTCATACCGCAAACAGAAATAAAGAATCCTATACCGCTAATTTAAAAGACCCAGAAGACTTAAAAAGAGTAAAAAAACTCATTAAAAAGGCAGATGTAATGACCCATAACTTTCGTCCGGGGGTAATGGAAAAGATTGGCTTAGATTATAATGAAGTGCAATCTATAAATCCGAAAATGGTTTATGCTACTGTAACTGGCTATGGCACTACTGGAGCTTGGGTAAAAAAACCTGGACAAGATTTATTAGTACAATCCATGTCGGGTTTTGCAAATTTAACAGGTAACAAAGAAGATGACCCCGTTCCTGTTGGTGCTGCAATTTCGGATATTATTACCGGTACTCATTTAGTGCATGGAGTTTTAGCAAGTTTAATAAAAAGAAGTAAAACAGGCAAAGGTGCCCTAGTTGAAGTTAGTTTATTAGAGTCTACCTTAGATTTTCAATTTGAAGTAATTACTACGTATTTAAATGACGGAAATCAAAAACCTCAAAGAGCTAAACAAGGTTCTGCACACGCCTATTTAGGTGCTCCATACGGAGTTTACAAAACAAAAGACGGATATATTTCTCTGGCCATGGGTTCCTTATTAGAATTAGGAAAAATTCTAAAATGCGATGCTTTAGCTTATTACACCAATTCTGATTCTTGGTTTACTAAACGAGATGAAATCATGGATATTTTAAGAGAATTCTTAATTGAAAAAAATACGCAAGAATGGTTAGATCTCTTGGAGCCAAAAGGAATTTGGTGTTCCGATGTTTATGATTATAAAAAGTTGTTAAATCATGAAGGGTATCATGTTTTAGGAATGGACCAAAAATTACCTTTACTTTCTGGAGAAAAAGTACATACCACTAGGTGCCCTATTCGTCTAGATGACGAAAGAATCTTTGCTTCCAAACCCGCTCCAAGAGTTGGGCAACATACCGAAGATATAATGAAAGAATTTAATTTATAAATCTATAAAGTAAAGAAATATGAAACCTTTAGAAGATATTCTAATTATAGATTTAAGTCAATTTTTATCAGCACCCTCTGCAACATTAAGATTAGCAGATATGGGCGCAAGAGTCATTAAAGTAGAAAGACCTCTAACAGGTGATATTTGTCGGCAATTATATGTTTCTAATGTCATCTTAAATGGAGAATCTTCCGTTTTTAGGGCTATCAATAGAAACAAAGAGAGTTTTCAAGCTGATTTAAAAAACGAAACAGACAAACAAAGGGTTCTTAAACTGGTTGAAAAAGCAGATATCTTGGTTCATAATTTTAGACCAGGAGTAATAGAACGTTTAGGGTTTGATTATGAAACTATTCAAAAAATAAATCCAAATATTATTTATGGTGAAATTTCTGGATATGGAACTGAAGGTCCTTGGAAAGGAAAACCTGGTCAGGACTTGTTATTACAATCTATTTCTGGATTAACATGGATAAACGGAAAAGGAAAAGATGGTCCAGTTCCCGTTGGATTAGCAATTGCAGATATTTTATCTGGCTCGCATTTGGTACAAGGTATTTTAGCGGCTTTAATTAAAAAGGCTAAAACAGGAAAAGGAACCAAGGTTTCTGTTAGTATGCTAGAATCTATTATAGATTTTCAATTTGAGTCCATAACAACTTTTTACCATGATGGAGGCCAACCAACAACAAGACCCGAGAGTAATAGTGCCCATGCCTATTTAGGCGCTCCTTACGGTGTATACAAAACCAAAACAGGATATTTAGCACTTGCAATGGGTGCTATACCTTTTATTGGAGAACTAATCGGATGTGAAAAACTATTAACATATACGGAAGTAGAAAGCTGGTTTACCAAACGAGATGAAATTAAAAAAATAATAGCCAACCATTTAGCCACAGATACAGCGGAAAAATGGTTGTCAATTCTTGAACCTGCAGATGTTTGGTGTGCTAAAATCATGTACTGGGATGAATTATTTGAACACGATGGTTTTAAAGTGCTAGATATGATTCAGAAAGTAACCATGGGAGATGGGTTTTCTTATGAAACAACAAGATGTCCTATTAAAATTGACGGTACTTACTTAACATCAACCATAGGTTCTCCAGCTCTAGGAGAGCATACAAACAGTATTATCAAAGAACTAATATCCTAAAAATAGTCCTATGCGAATTTGATGCTTTTTAATCGGTAATTGCCATACACCCAAAGATATAGAAGTACTATCGAATATAGCTCAGGATAAAGTTTACAACATAGAAAATTCATACTAATGGAATTAATCTATAAGCCAAAATTACCGCAAGAAAAACATCCCATCTACATTATCGGAGCAGGTGGCATCGTCAAAGATGCCCACCTACCCGCTTACAAAAATGCTGGCTTTCTTGTTAAAGGCATCACCAATAGAACAAAACAACGTGCTACAAATTTGGCAAACTTATATACCATTCCTAATGTTTATAATAATGTTAAAGAAATGGTCGCTGCTGCCCCGAATAATGCGATTTACGACCTTACTTTAATGCCTAGCCAATTTGTCGAAACATTAGAATTATTGCCGAATAAAGCTGCTGTGCTTATTCAGAAACCTATGGGGGATAATTATGAGCAAACATTAGAAATTTTAAAAGTATGTCGCAGAAAAGAGTTTAAAGCAGCTGTAAATTGCCAAATGAGGTATGCCCCCTATGTTATGGCTTCTAAATACCTCATAAACAAAGGGTTGATTGGTGAATTATATGATTTTGAAGTAAGACTAACAACCCATACGCCTTGGGAATATTTTCCAAACGTAGTTAATCATCCTCGTTTAGAGATACAACAACACAGTATTCATTATATAGATTTAATTCGTTCATTTTTAGGTAACCCCGGTAAAGTGTACTCAAAAACACTCCGTAATCCTGGAAAGACAATGTCTTCCACACGAACTACCACAATTATGGATTATAATGATACCATCCGCGCAATTATCAACACCAATCATGATCATAATTTCGGAGAAAAAAACCAAGAGAGTTTTATAAAATGGGAAGGCACTAAAGGTGCAATTAAATCGCGAATTGGCTTATTACTAGATTATCCCAAAGGAAAACCAGATTTATTTCAGTACTGCATTCTAAAAGAAGATGAAGACCCAAAATGGATAGAAGTAGAATTAGAGGGTTCCTGGTTTCCAGATGCTTTTGTTGGCACCATGGCTTCATTAATGTGTTATGTAGAAGGTTCTACTAAAGAACTTCCTACTAGCGTAGAAGATGTAGTACATTCAATGGCGGTTGTAGAAGCAGCATACCAATCAAACAATGAAGGAGGCGCAAAACCTAATTATAATATTTAAAAATGCAATATGCATATACTATCTAGATTTTTTGAAGACTATACCCTAAACAGTAAAAGAGAAACTTTAGGAAGAACAATAACGGAAACAGATTTTGTAGTTCATGCCGGGCATACGGGAGATTATTTTCCTCACCATATGGATACTGAATGGTGTAAAGAACAGCCGTTTAAGCAACGTATTGCGCATGGCACTTTAACCTTTAGTGTTGGGATTGGAATGACGGCTACCGAAATAAATCCAGAAGCTTTTTCTAAAGGCTATGACCGTTTACGATTTATTAAACCAGTTTATATAGGAGATACTATAAGAGTTGTGGTTACCATTAGCGAGAAAAAAGAGTCTAAAAAACCAGAACTAGGTCAAGTTAATGAGCATGTAGAAATTTTTAATCAAAAAAATGAACTTGTATTGGTCTGTGATCATATTCTATTAGCTAAAAAGAGAGCATATACAAAATTATAAAATTAAAAAAATATGAAATTTTTTATAATAGGATTACTTACAACAGCCCTAGTTTCTTGTGGAACTAATCAGAAAAAGGAAACCAAAAAGAATACTCCCCAAAAAGATTCTGTAAAATATACCAGAAATTGGGAGTCTCTAAAAAAACACAAGACACCTGATTGGTTTTTAGATGCCAAATTTGGTATTTATTGTCATTGGGGTCCATATTCCGTTCCTGCTTATGAAACAGAATGGTATGCGCATTGGATGTACGTAAATAAAGACAACCCAGAGGCTAAAAAAGGGAAAGCGCATAAAATTCATGATTATCATGTAAAAAAGTATGGTCCGTTAGATAAATTTGGTTACAAAGATTTTATTCCCATGTTTAAAGCGGAGAAATTTGATGCAGCCGAGTGGGCAGATTTATTTCAAAAAGCTGGAGCAAAATTTGCCGGTCCAGTATCCGAACATGCTGATGGTTTCGCCATGTGGGATAGCGATTTAACAAAATGGGATTCTAAAGACATGGGACCTAAAAGGGATGTTATGGGAGAATTATCTAAAGAAATTCGTAAACGTGACATGAAATTTATTGCAACATTCCATCGTCATTGGTTATTTGGATGGTACCCAACTTGGGATGAAACCACTGATGCATCCAAACCAGAATATGCAGGTTTATATGGACCTAAGTTAAAAAAAGGGGATAACAAAATGCCAAAAAGTAAACATCAGTTAGATAATGGCGATCAAAGTTATTATCCGGTAGCGGATAAAGATTTCAATGATGAGTGGTTAAACAGATTAAAAGAAATCATTGATAAATACAATCCAGATTTAGTATGGTTTGATAATAAAATGGATGTAATTAGTGAAGAACACAGAAAAGAATTTTTAGAGTATTATTACAATTATGCTGATAAGAACAAGCAGGAGGTTGTCTCTACTTATAAATTTTATGATTTTGCAAAAGGTTCTGCTATTTATGATTTAGAAAGAGCCAGAATGAGCGAAAAAAAAGACTTCCCTTGGTTAACAGATGATTCTATAGATTGGAACGCTTGGTCTCATATTAGTAATCCAAAATATAAATCTACTAACCGATTAATAGACTTTCTAGTAGATGTAGTAAGTAAAAATGGAGCCGTACTACTAAATATTACCCCTAGAGCAGACGGAACCATTCCGGAACCTGTAAAAGAACGGTTGCTAGAAATGGGGCAATGGTTAAAAGTCAATGGAGAGGCCATTTATGGGACACGAACTTTTGAAATATATGGCGAAGGAGATGCTAAAGTAGTAGAAGGACATTTAAGCGAGCAAAAAAATGCCGATAATACATCAAAAGATATAAGGTTTACAACCAAGGGAAATGTTTTATATGCTACCGTACTAGATTGGCCTCAAGAAGAAGAGCTGGTAATAAAGTCCTTAAAAAAAGGAAATACATTAAATAAAAACCGAATTACTTCTATTCAAATGCTAGGAAATGAAGGAGACCTAAAGTTTCATGAAAAAGAAGATGGATTACATATAGTTTTACCAAAAAAAACAGGGAAACATGCCTTTTGTTTTAGAATAAATTAAAAAAAATTATGTATTTCAAAAAAGGGTAATACAATCCATTACCCTTTTTAGTTGAATTTCATTTTAACCCCCTTAAAAATACACTGTTTGTTCTTTTATCTACAACAAATGAGTAATCTAGCATCTTTTAAGCTTTAATATTTTTAGCAAGATATTTTATAAAGTAACTTTAATAAATAAAAGATAAAAATTAAAATATCTACTATGAATTTCTCTAGAATTTATCATATAACCTTAACCTTTACCCTTCTATTTTTACTTGCATCTTGCTCCAGAAAAACAGAAACAGAAGATTTTATCAAAGACCTAAGTTTTAATAAAGATTGGTTATTTTCTAAAGGAGACATGCAAGGAAATAAAATTAGTATAGATGATACCAATTGGCTAAAACTTAACCTCCCGCACGACTGGGCCATTGAAGGTCCTTTTGACAAAAAATATAATGCCAGAACAGGCGGACTTCCTGTTCATGGCGAAGCCTGGTATAGAAAACACTTTACTATAGATAAGAAATTAAAAGGAAAACAAATATCTGTAGAGTTTGATGGCGCAATGAATAATGCTAAGGTTTGGGTAAATGATGAATACATTGGTGAAAGACCCTATGGATACATCGGTTTTGAATTCGATATTACTAAAAATATTAACTATGGAGAGGACAATGTAATTTCTGTACAACTTACTCCTGAAGACCTAGCTGCAAGATGGTATTCTGGAGCAGGCATCTACAGAAATGTTCGCTTAAAAATAAATAATCCAATTTACATTCCTCAATACGGTACTTATATCACCACTCCCGAAGTTTCTTCCGAAAATGCACAAGTAAACATTAAAACATCCATTAAAAACACTTCAGAAGATGCGACTGTTTCTTTAAAAACAGAAATTAAAGACAACAAAGGAAACATTATAGCTATAAACAATAAAAATGTATCTGTTTCTAATCATACGGATAAGACGGAAGATATAATACTAAATGTAGAAAATCCGAAATTATGGAGTATTGATTCCCCTATATTATATACAGCTATTACATCCATCATTAAAGATAACACTACTATAGATCAATACGAAACAACATTTGGAATAAGAACTATAGAATTTGATAAAGAAAAAGGGTTTTTACTTAATAACAAGCCTGTTGAACTAAACGGTGTTTGTATGCACCATGATCAAGGAGCTCTAGGTACGGCTATAAATTTTAGAGCAAAACAAAGACAAATGGAAATTATGCAAAGTATGGGTGTAAACGCCCTCCGTACAAGTCATAACCCTCCATCTCCCGAGATTTTAAAAGCATGTGATGAACTAGGAATTGTAGTTATTGTAGAAGCTTTTGACGAATGGAAAATGGGGAAAGTTCCAAACGGATATAGTAAATACTTTGATAAATGGCATGAAAAGGATTTAAGAGATATGATTAAGAGAGATAGAAACCATCCTTCCGTAATTATGTGGAGTATAGGTAATGAAATACTTGAACAAAGTAAAAAAGACGGCTGGAAATTAACAAAACACTTAAATGACATTTGCCACGATGAAGATAACACAAGACCAACTACGGCAGGATTTAACTACTTCCCTGCGCCTTTTACTAATAAGCTAGCGCAACAAATTGATATCGTAGGCATGAATTATTGGCCAGAAAATTATGGCGAAATTTTAGAAGAAAATCCAAATATGATAATTTACGGTTCTGAAACTTCTTCTATGACAAGTAGCAGAGGTGTTTATCATTTACCTATTACGTATAAGGAAAAACACGAAACCAATCATGTTAGTAGTTATGATGCTATTGTAGGTCCGTCTTGGGCATATTTACCGGATGCTGAATTTGATGCTCAAGCAAAAGAACCAAAATCCTTAGGGGAGTTCATTTGGACAGGATTTGATTACCTTGGGGAACCAACGCCATATGGTGGCAGAGATAATTCCACCAATGGCTACTGGAACGACGATTGGCCTTCTAAATCTTCTTATTTTGCTCCTGTAGATTTATGTGGTTTCCCAAAAGACCGCTATTATTTATACCAAAGTCAGTGGACAAAAGAACCTATGGTTCATGTTCTCCCCCATTGGAATTGGAAAGGCATGGAAAACAAAAAAATACCAGTCTTTGCTTATACCAATGGAGATGAAGCCGAATTATTTGTAAACGGAAAATCTTACGGAAAAAAGATAAAGGGTAAAGATTTAACTGAAATTCCCGCTGAATATCATGGATTTGAAAAAGGAATGTATAAATCTAAATACAGATTATCATGGAATGTTCCATATACGGAAGGAGAATTAAAAGTTATAGCCTACGAAAAGGGGAGAAAAGTAGCTACTGATATTGTTAAAACAGCAGGTGCTCCTAATAAAATTAATTTAAAAGCAGATAGACAAAAAATAACAGCAAATGGAGAGGATCTTTCTTTTATTACAGTAAGTATTACAGATAAAGACGGTAACCTATGTCCCCGCGCAAATAATTTAGTAGAATTTAAAGTTACGGGAGAGGGTTCTATCGCAGCCGTTGGCAATGGAGATCAAACGTCTTTAGCATCTTTTCAGGCAAATAACAGAAAAGCTTTTAATGGTCTATGTTTACTTGTTATAAAATCCAATGAAAATTCTGGAAAAATACACATCGAAGCAACTTCCAAAGGGTTAAACCTAGCAAAAATTACAATTACATCTGAAAAATAACCTCATAAATAATTCCTATTCAAAAAAACTATACAAACAGGTGATTTTACCTCTGTATTTCTAAGTTTTTCTTTTAGCACACCACTACTAGAATCTATACTATAAACAACTAGCTCATTAGAATCTTGGAGACAAGCAAACAACCATTTTCCATCCTTACTAATATTAAACTCTCGAAGAGTTTTTCCTTTTACTTTTTGATAACCCAAAAGAGTTAAATAATCCTCTTCTATTTTAAAAATGGTTATAGCATCAATAGTTCTATTCGCTACATATAAGTAGTTTCCATTAGGATGCAATCTTATAGCCGAACCACTCGGAATACCCTTAAATGAAGATGGTAAAGAAGGATAGGATGCTATATGCTCCCATCTATTTTTATTATTTTTTATGATACACACATCACCATTTAACTCATTCATTACATAACCAGAAGTTCCTTTTTTATTAAAAACCATGTGTCGAGGGCCATTACCTTTGGGTAAAACTATATCGGATAGATAATCTTTGACTATTTGTTTATCTGCGATTTTGTATGCTTTAATTGTATCTATCCCTAAATCTGGAACATAAATGCTAACACCGTTCGGGTGTATTGCTATTTGGTGTGCATGCGGACCTTCTTGCCTTGTTTTATTTATACTACTACCATTATGTCTAAAAGTATGAGCTGCCTCTGAAATTATTCCGCCTCCTTCTATTTTATAACTATGAATATCTCCAGTTTCATAGCAAGCCACAAAAACAAAATTATCTGTACAACTAAGGTGGCAAGGTAGTCCCCCAAAAATTTCTTGTTCACAGATAAAATCTAAAGAATAATCATCCTTAATTGCAAATGATTTTAATTTTGGCTTTTTCGTCTTTACAATCTCCGTTATTGTATACAAAAACTTGTTATCGCTACTAATGACAATATATGCAGGATTTGCTATTCCAACAATATGCAGTAATTCTATTTTTAATTTAACTTCATCAAAAGACAACACATAAATTCCTTCTCCGGTTCCTCCAAAGGCAGGTGTAATCATTTCCGTATAGGAGCCTAAATAAAAAACGTACTTCATAAATTAATCTTTACCCCAATAATTTAGAAAAGAATTACAAATTTTCTATTTCTATTTTCTTGGCTTCAACATTACCCAATAAATTTAACTCCAAGAACTGTTTATAAATGATTTGTTTTTCTTTATTAGTAAAAATTTTATCCTGAAACCAATCGACTGCTTTTATTTTTTCATTTTCTATCTGGGCTTGCCTAATAGCATTTAAAGAAACTAAATGCCAATGCGTTGCATAATCCCTATAAACAGAATAACCAACATCATCCATGATATAAGAAATTTTCGGATCATTTTTTAAACGAACTCCATTTTTTAAGATAGCCAAAGTTTTAGTAGTTTTAACTACTACAGAAAAGGAATATCTAGCTAAATCTTCAAAACCATCACGCTTTACATTGTACACCTTATCCCCTATTTCTAATATTTTCATTATTTTTTTTTAAAAGCAATCAAAAATAAAATCTTAGACTATACTATTCCCAATCGGCCAATAAAATTTATAAACAATATTACTATACTTCTTCCCAAATTAGTTTTTGCACCCGTTGTTTATTTTCTTTTTAATATAATAAAGCCCTTCTTAATTAAAATATATGCATTTTTGCAATCTAAATAACACCTATGTCATTAGAAAGGGAATTAAAAAAAAGATCTGGCAATTCGTGTGAATTATGTAAGGCGGTTGAAGCCCTACAGGTATACGAAGTTACCCCTAAGGGTCCAGGAAGTATTACAGAATCTATATACGCCTGTAAAACTTGTATAGATCAAATAGAAAACCCTAAAGAAACAAATGCAAATCATTGGAGATGCTTAAATGATAGTATGTGGAGTGAACAAATTGCTGTTAAAGTAATTGCATGGCGCATGCTCTCGAGATTAAGAAAAGAAGGCTGGACACAAGATTTATTAGATATGCTGTATCTTGAAGAAGAAGAACTAAAATGGGCTCAGGCAACGGGTGAAGGAGATGATCCAGAAGACAAGATAATTCACAGAGATAGTAATGGTGTTATAATTAACGTAGGAGATAGCGTTGTTCTAATAAAAGATTTACCCGTAAAAGGGTCTAGTATGGTAGCTAAAAGAGGTACAGCTGTACGCAGAGTCTCTTTAGATCATGAAAACGCAGAATACATTGAAGGAAAAGTTGATGGCATACAAATAGTAATAATTACTAAATATGTAAAAAAAATATAAGTTGTAATATCTTTTTAATGCGCCCGTTACATATTATAAACCTCTGATAATAGATTTATATGTTTAGTTTTTTCCAAAAGAAAACTTTTTTAATAGACCACTTAAATGGTTTTATAGATATTCATAACCATATTTTGCCTGGGATTGATGATGGTGCAAAAACTGTAGAAGAATCTATAAAACTTATCAAAGAATTTTCGGAATTTGGTGTTACCAATTTTATAGCAACGCCACATATAATGGATAATTACTATCCAAATAATTTAAAAACAGTAACCAAGTCTTTAAACAAGTTAAATAAACAACTTAAAGGTGAAAAATTAAATAATGTCACTATCACTGCCGCTGCAGAACATATGATTGATGCTAATTTTGAAGTAATTTTAGAAAAAGGAGAGGTAATCCCTATTTTAAAAAATTATTTATTGGTAGAAATGTCATATTTACAAGCTTCTATCAATTTTGAGAATGCCATACAAAAAATTGCAGAAAGGCGTTTTTTTCCAATTCTTGCTCATCCAGAGCGTTATGTGTATTTACATTCTAAATTTGGAAAGTACGAGAAATATAAAAGCAAAGGTATTATGTTCCAATTAAATTTGCTTTCTCTAAGTAACTATTATGGTAAAGATGTTCAACAAATGGCTAACAAATTATTAAATGAAGGCTTATTAGATTTTGTTGGAACAGACGTACATAATATACGCCAATTAAATAGCTTAAAAGAAATAAAGCTAACAAAAAAACAATTAGATAAAGTATTACCAATTATTGATACTACAATTCAAAGTTTCTATTAAAAAACGAAATTATATAAACATAAAAAAACACCTTAGCTAAGGTGTTTTTTTATGTTTATATATAATAACTAAATTTTATTTAAAATTTCCACCATTTTTTAACGGTTTTACCATAACCATAGCCATACTTTCCGCCATAACCTAAATTAGCTTCTTTTACATCATTGACTATGAAAGATAATCCATTCAACTTTCCTTCTTCCTTAAGTTTTAATGGGAATTCAAGAACTTTTGTTTCCGTAACCCCAGCTCTAGTTACGTATATTATGTGGTCTGCGTAATCCGTCAGTAATAATGTATCCGTTACTACCATCAAGGGAGCGGTATCCACGACAACATAGTCATATTTTAAAGAAGCTTCTGCTATCAAATCTTTTAATCTATCACTCATTAAAAGTTCAGCAGGATTTGGTGGTATTTTTCCAGAATAAATTACATCTATAGAATTAGTGTGCACCAACATTGGGTTAATTATATCCTTTGCTGATAATGTATCATCATACAAGTACTCCGTTAAACCCGCGTCTTTGTTTCTACTAGGCTTGCCTAATTTATCCACATCTTTTGTGTTATTAAAAAACGTATATAATTTAGGGTTTCTGATATCCGCTCCAATCAATAGTACTTTCTTATTAGTGTTTGCAAATATCATCGTTAAATTAGAGGACACAAAAGTCTTTCCTTCACCAGGAACACTAGAGGTTACAAAAATCACATTATTTTTACCCCCTTTTTTAGATTTAATAAGATAATCCAAATTAGTTCTTAAAATTCGTAAGGATTCACTCAATACCGATCTATCGTCATTGGTAACCAAAAATGCATCCTTTTTACCCAGTTTTGGAAGCTCGGCTAATACCGGTACATCATTAATAATTTTTTCAAGTCCCGTTTTATTATGTATTTTATTATCCATTAAATCACCAACATAAATTATTGAAAATGGTATTAACATCCCAAGAATTAAAGAGGCTAATAGTATTATCGGTTTTTTAGGACTAATCGGTAAAACTCCCATTTGGTAAGCATAATCTATAACTTTCGACTGAGGAGCGCTAGATGCGGCAGTAATTTGCGATTCTTCTCTTTTTTGCAATAAATATAAATAAAGAGATTCTGTTGTTTGCTGTTGTCTTGTAATATCGCGTAATTGTCTTTCATTTTTAGGAGCGGAATAGATTTTCGAATTTATTCTAGACATTTGTCCAGATAAACTATTCACCTGCAGCCCTAAATTACGTTCCATCCCTGTTAAACTGGATTTCATACTTTCTTTAAGTCCGTTTAACTGTTGGTCCAAGTTAACAATAATCGGATTCTGTTCATTGGAGCTCTTTAACAATCTATTTCTTTCTAATACCAATTCATTATATTTAGCAGTAGTATTTGCAATAGTAGGATCAGACAAACCAACATTAGATGGTAACACCTCATATCCACTTTCTCCAGACACGTAATCTTTCATTCCTGAAGCAATACTTAACTGCGTCTTGGCATTTTCTAATTCCTGTCTACTAGCCGCACCAACATTTAATGCAATATTTGCTTCACTAGCAATATCGGTAACTCCCTTACTAGTTTTAAAATCCTGTGCGGATTGGTCTACTGAAGTTAAATTTCCAGAAATTTCTTTAATACGGTCATTAATAAAATTGGCTGTTTTATCAGCTATTAATTGTTTATCTTCAACCGCATTTTTATTATAATTACCAATTAAAGAGTTGATTATATCAATTGCTTTTTCAGGAATAGGGTCATTTAGAGAAATATTTATAATATTGGATCCCTCTTGAGCTGCATTAATCAACATTTTTGCTTGATAAACCTCTGCCACATTATATGCTGGATTAACATTTACTTTTAACCTTTGGGATTTATGAGCTTTAAAATAAGGAATATTAGGGGTAATTACAATATCCCCAATTTCCGTTGGGATATTTTTCCCAAAAGAATACACCTTTATTGGGCTATCCACATTTGTGCTAAAACCAAAATTGGTGTCGGAGGATAGTTCAATAAAAAATTCAAATTTAGATGAATTAATTACAGAATCATTGGCAATAAAATTAATATTAAATGGTCTATTTTGATACAATTCGGTGTGTTTCACATTCCCTAATTGGGTCACTTGAATATTTAGTCTTAAATCTTTTACAACTTGAATAAAATTAGACCTAGAATTAAGGATTTCTATTTCGTCCTCTATCTTATTTTCTGCCCCCCCCCCTAAAAGGCTCAATTCGCTAAATGCTGATAATTCTGAAGCGGAACCTTTCTCTTCTATTATTTGTATTTTTGCTTGTGTGGCATACTCTGGCGTTGCATATCTAATAAATAAAAACCCCAATATCAGAGCTATTATACCCGAATACATAAACCATTTCCAATGTCTAGTATATGTAGTTAATAAATCTTTTAAATCCAAAGTATTCGATGAAAATTCTTGAGAATTCATTATTCGTCTTTAATAATTTATATTGTTTTCTTAAGAAACATCTGTTTCTAATGTTTAATTTCTAGTAATAATCAGCACGGTTGAAGTAATTAATACAGAAGCAATAGACACCCAAATAGAAGCTCTATTATCCAAAGAAGAAGATGTTACAGCAGATTTATTAGGTTCCACATATACAACGTCGTTTTGTGTTAAATAATAAACAGGGGAATTTAATGCCTCTTTTTGAGTTAAATCTACCCTTGTATATACCTTTGTTCCATTAAAATCACGAATAACCATAACATTAGTACGCGTACCTTTAATAGTTAAATCATTAGCTAAACCTAAAGCTTCTAAAATTGTAATCTGCTCTCCATTTACCGGATAAGTCCCAGGACTATTTACTTCTCCAAGTACAGTTACAGAAAAATTCTTTAAACGTATATTAACGATTGGATTTTTAAGATATAAACTTAATTTTTCTTTTATATGCGCTTTTGTTTCTTCTGGAGACAACCCAACTAATTTAACAGACCCTAAAACTGGAAAATCAATTTCCCCATTTTTATCTATAATATAATCAACCTGTTCCGGTGTCATACCTCCTTCTTCTGCTCCTTTAAATAAATTAAATGGCATACTAGCTTCTGGGTCTAGTGTAGACACATGAATACTTATAACATCATCAACCTTAAATTTATTGGTATGCGAATTATCGCTAACAATGGTTTCATAATCTCCTGCATTTTGAAAATAAACAATATCTTTTTTGGAAGCACAAGAGCTGATAAACATTGCAGCCACTAACGTTAATGACAAAATTGGTGATGAGAAATTCTTAATGGTCATAATTAATGTTTTTTTTTATATAATTTGCAAGATTAATCAAAATTTATGATTGTACAATTTTTAACGTAGTTTTATCTATATTTCCCTTATTTTCTTTGTCATCTAATTCACATAATTCAGAATTATTCGAAACATATTCTGGAACAATTTTCTTCATTAGCTTAACAGTATTACCATTAAAAAACATATTAGTAATGCATAGCTCATCTATCTTAGAACGAACATCTGTATAATCTAAATCTCTTACTTTACTTATTTTGATTTTCTTATGATAAGTAGGGAGAGTGCTTTCTCCATTTGCAAGTAATTCTTCATATAATTTTTCTCCAGGTCGTAAGCCAGTAATTTTTATATCAATATCATCTGGGTAATTAAGACCCGATAGCTTAATCATATTTTTTGCCAAGTCGAATATCTTAACAGATTCTCCCATGTCAAAAATAAATATTTCGCCACCTACACCCATTGCTCCTGCCTCTAAAACTAACTGTGAGGCTTCTGGAATGGTCATAAAATAACGGGTAACATCTTTATGGGTTAAAGTCAATGGCCCACCTTTTTCAATTTGTTTTCTAAATAAGGGAATTACAGAACCATTAGACCCTAAAACATTTCCAAAACGAGTAGTAATAAATTTAGTTTTCTTTTGTTGTTGCATACAGCTTATATACATCTCAGCAATACGCTTACTAGCTCCCATAACATTAGTTGGGTTCACTGCTTTATCTGTGGATACAAATACAAATTTATCTACCTTATGAGCTATGGACAAATCTGCTACAGTTTTAGTTCCTGCAATATTTATTTTTATAGCTTCATACGAATTATATTCCATTAAAGGAACGTGCTTATATGCAGCTGCATGAAAAACCATATTTGGCTTGTGTTCTTCAAAAATAGCATTCAATCTATTTTTATCTCTTACATCACTAACAATCGGAATGAAATTATGAAATCCATTTTGCTTTAATTCTTGTTGTAGATCATATAAAGCAGATTCCGCCTGATCAATTACAATAAGTGATTTATAATTATAACTACATATCTGCCTAACAATCTCACTACCAATAGAACCAGCTCCACCAGAAACTAAGACTACTTTTTCTTCTAACTCCTTCTCTATTTTACTGTTTTTAATTGAAATTGGCGCTCTATCCAGTAAATCTTCAATCTGTACTTGCTTAATTTGAGATGCCTTTAATTCTCCATTGATCCAATCCTCTACAGGAGGAACAATTTTAACTTGTACAGGAAAATCGACTAACCCTTCTACTAATATTCTCAATCTTTTGGGGTCTATATTTTGAATAGAAAATATTACTTCTGTAATATTCTTCTTTAATATAAAGCCTTCTGTAAGCTCATGTTCGCTAAATACTTTAACACCATTTATTTGCTTACCAGATTTTTTGTTATCCGCATCTACATAGCCAACAACCCTAGTAATACCTCTAGAACTACTAGTTAATGCATTTTGTGTTAATATTCCCGATTCCCCCGCACCGTAGATTAAAACATTTTTTGAGACTTTTAAATTTCGCACTAATAAATTAGAATACAAAGATTTAAAAACAAATCTAGAAGCTGTTAAACCAATAAAACTTAAAAGACTAAATATTATTATTATACCTAAGGGTATCGTAAAATTTTCTAGTAAACCAACTTCTCTATTTAGCAACACCAAGGATATCATTAATATACTTGCTAGGCATATTGCATTAAAAATATTATAAACATCTTTAACTCCGGTATGTCTGACCACTCCTTTATAAGAGCCTACAAACAAAAACGAAACAATAGACACTACTACTACAACTGGTAATTGTACCAATAATTTATCTACATCAAAATCAAACGAAAGATTAAAACGTATACAATAAGCTAAGAAAAACGTAACGGCAGCTGTTAAAACATCAATAGCCAGAACCAACCATTTTGAAGCGTATCTTGATATGTTATTATTCAAGTAGTTTTGTATCATACTATTTGGGATTTTATAACATTAATCACTTTAGTTAAATCCTTTTTACTTAAATTAGATCCACTTGGCAAACAAAGACCTCTTTGAAAAAGGACATCTGAAGTTCCATCGGTATATCTTGGATTCTCCTTAAAAATAGGCTGAAGATGCATTGGTTTCCATAAAGGTCGCGATTCTACATTAACCTCTAGAAGTGCCAATCTAATTTTTTCTCTTATTTCAAAAGAAGGGGTCAATATACAACTTAACCATCTATTTGAATAATAATTTTCAGGTTCATCTAAAAACTCAATCTCTGCAAATTCATTCAAATTATCATAATAAAATTGATAATTAGACCTTCGCGCCGATACTCTATCGTCTAAAACTAACATTTGCCCACGACCAATACCAGCCAAAACATTACTCATCCTATAATTATACCCAATACTAGAATGTTCATAATGTGGAGCTTCATCTCTAGCCTGTGTTGCTAAAAATATGGCTTTATTTTTAATTTCAACATTTTTAGTCACAAGCGCCCCTCCTCCAGAGGTAGTAATAATTTTATTACCGTTAAAAGAAAAAATTCCAATATCACCAAAACTTCCACACTTAACACCATTAACATTGCTTCCTAAAGCCTCTGCGCTATCTTCAATAATTGGTATATTAAATTCTTTAGCCACCTTGTTAATCTCATTTATCTTATACGGCATTCCATATAAATGTACTGCAACAATTGCCTTTGGCTTCTTACCTTTTGCAATTCTATCTACAATGGCTTCTCTCAACAATACAGGAGAAATATTCCAGGTATCTTTTTCACTATCCACAAAAACAGGGGTTGCGCCTAAATAAGTTATAGGATTTGCCGAGGCAGAAAAAGTAAAACTTTGACATAAAACTTCATCTCCAGAAGAAACCCCCAATATAGATAAAGCCAAGTGAATAGCACCAGTCCCAGAACTAAGAGCAGCTACGTGAACATCTTCATTTACATAATCTCTAATCGAATTTTCAAATTCATTTACATTAGGACCCAACGGGGCAATCCAATTGGTATCAAAAGCCTCTTTTACAAAGCGCTGTTCCATTCCCCCCATATGAGGAGAGGAAAGCCATATTTTTTCTTCTTTTAAGCTCATTTATTTGATAATCATTTACAATTAACTTTAACTCAAAACTCAATCAATTATTATATATTGCAAAATTACCATGATTTTAAACAACAATAAACTATAATTATCTTAAATCGTCAAAATTTCTTAAAAACTCGCTTAAGTGTAGGTCAAAAGACCATCAACGAATTTTTATGTGCATTAAAGAATTCCTAATAAGCCTGATATATATTACTTTTGCACTTTAAGTATAAAAAAAATATACTTCTCTAAAATTCAGCATGTTTTAAATGAAAATACTAATCACGGGTGTAGCAGGCTTTATAGGGCACCACACAGCCCAATCCCTAATTAAACAAGGTAATGAGGTAGTTGACCTTGAACATATCAATGACTATTACGATGTAAACCTTAAGTATGCACGACTTAAGAAGTTGGGAATTGAACAAACTCAGACCGAGAGTTTTAATCAACTTGTATTCAGTGAAATATTCAAAGAATTTAAGTTTTTTCGTTGTAAAAAAAATTACAAAATTTATTTACAGAAACTTTTTAAAGAAGAAAATATAACTATTTCCCTTTTTACAAACGCAGTTATAAAAAGTGAACCAATCCGAGTATGTAACAACGGAAAACGGGAGAGAGACTTTACTTTTATAGAAGACATAACATTAGGTATCAGAAGAGCATTAAAAAACAACCTTAACAGAAAAGCTATATACAAGGTTTATAACAATGGTAATAACAATTCTGTAAAATTACCTGACTTTATAACATGTATTGAACAAAACCTCGATAAAGTAGCTGAAAAATATGGCTACCAATGCTAGCTGGAGATGTTGAAAAAACCTGAGCTAATGTTGATGATTTAATGAAAGATTATCAATATTCACCTAAAACGACAATTGACTACGGAATCAGTGAATATATAAAATGGCATAAAGAGTATTACTAAAGCTAACCGAAAGCAATAATATTATACATAAGACCGTTTATAATTTCGTTTAAAAGAAGACCAAAAATTTTAAAAAAACATATATTATTAAAATAAAATTTTGAAAAATATAACCCAAAAACAGTAAAAATTAGTTCTGTTCCTAATCTTTCAATGTACATTCAAAACCCTTAGTTTCAATAAACAAAATTAAGGAGTTATTTGAGTATACAATTCAATTTTAGAGTATTAGAAAGAAATTGAACTAATCTATTTGTTGTATTGGAATATTATTAAATAATTAAAAAAATGAATTTAACAGTAATTGGAACTGGCTATGTTGGCCTTGTAAGTGGTACATGTTTTGCAGAAATGGGTAACACCGTTACCTGTATTGACATAGACCAAAAGAAAATCAAAAACTTAGAGAATGGCATTATTCCTATTTATGAACCTGGCTTAGATACGATGGTATCTCGCAATTTCGAAAACAAAACCTTACGTTTTAGCACCAAATTGTCGGATAATTTAGAAAAATGTGATATTGCTTTTATAGCTGTTGGCACTCCAATGGGAGATGATGGTTCTGCAGATTTAAAATATGTATTACAAGTAGCAAAAGAAATAGGTCAAAATATGACCCATAGCTTAATTATAGTTGACAAATCTACGGTTCCTGTTGGAACAGCGGACAAAGTTCGAAAGACTATTCAGGAGGA
This sequence comes from uncultured Maribacter sp., assembly GCF_947496775.1. Classification (GTDB taxonomy): domain Bacteria; phylum Bacteroidota; class Bacteroidia; order Flavobacteriales; family Flavobacteriaceae; genus Maribacter_B. The sequence continues at coordinate 60,265 of NZ_CANMDU010000008.1, forward strand.
ATTAGAAAAAAGAAAACTGGACATAACTTTTGATGTAGTTTCAAATCCCGAATTTTTGAAAGAAGGAGACGCTATTAACGATTTTATGAGACCCGATAGAGTTGTTATTGGTTCTGATAACGAAGAGGCTACTGAAAAAATGAAAGTTTTATACTCTGCATTTTTTAGAAGTAGCGCAGACCGTGTAATAACCATGGATGTCCGTTCTGCAGAAATGACAAAATATGTTGCCAACGCAATGTTAGCCACAAAAATTTCATTCATGAATGAAATATCGAATATTTGTGAATTAGTCGGCGCAGATGTTAACAAAGTACGTATTGGTATTGGTTCTGATAGTAGAATAGGCTACAGCTTTATTTATCCTGGTAGTGGTTACGGTGGTTCTTGTTTCCCTAAAGATGTTAAAGCTTTAAAGAAAACAGCAGAAGAACATGGTTATACCGCAAAATTAATCTCTTCTGTGGAAGATGTTAACGACAAACAAAAACTAGTAATTGCGAAAAAGGTAATTAACAGATTTGGGGAAAATCTTACCGGAAAAACTTTCTCTGTTTGGGGGCTATCCTTTAAGCCCGAAACAGATGATATGAGAGAAGCTCCGGCTATTTACATTATCAAAGAATTGGTTAAAAGAGGTGCTAAAATCAATGCGTATGACCCAAAAGCCATGGAGGAAGCGCAACACTTTTATTTAAAAGATGTAAAAGGTGTTACATATATGAATTCTAAGTATGCGACATTAAAAAATGCAGATGCCATGATTCTTTTAACAGAATGGAAAGAATTTAGGTCTCCTGATTTTGATGAATTATTAGTACAATTAAATAAACCTATTATCTTTGATGGTAGAAACCAATATAATGATGTTCGCATGAAAAAACTTGGTTTTGAATATTTCCAAATAGGTAAAAAATAAAATTCTGAAAAAACTAAAAATTGGCGTTATTGGTCTTGGTTATGTAGGACTACCTCTAGCAAGGCTTTTCGCAGAAAAATACCCTGTAATTGGTTTTGACATTAATGAAACCAGAGTAAAGGAGTTACAAAATGGTTCTGATAACACTTTAGAAGTTACAGACAGTGTTTTACAAGCTGTACTTCAAAAGACTCCAAAAATGGAGAAAGGTTTATATTGCTCCAATGACTCTCAAGTTCTAGAAGATTGCAATTATTATATTGTAACGGTACCTACACCAGTGGATCGTAACAATAGACCAATACTAACACCTCTTTACAAATCGAGCGAAACGGTTGGTAAAGTATTAAAAAATGGAGACACGGTAATTTATGAATCTACCGTGTATCCAGGTGTTACAGAAGATGAATGCGTTCCTGTATTAGAAAAAGTAAGTGGTCTAAAATTTAATGAAGACTTTTTTGTAGGCTACTCTCCTGAACGTATAAACCCAGGCGACAAAAGGCATACAGTTGAAAAAATACTAAAAGTAACCTCTGGTTCCACTCCTGAAATAGCGCAAAAAGTAGATACGTTATACAAGTCGGTTATTACAGCTGGAACATTTTTAGCTACATCCATAAAAGTAGCGGAAGCATCTAAAGTCATAGAGAATTCTCAAAGAGATATTAATATTGCTTTTGTGAATGAACTAGCCAAAATATTTAATTTAATGGGTATTGATACGCATGATGTCCTAGAAGCCGCCGGAACAAAATGGAATTTTCTTCCATTTAAACCTGGATTAGTTGGTGGTCATTGTATTGGTGTAGACCCCTACTATTTAGCACAAAAAGCTCAAGAGTATGGCTATCACCCCGGGATTATTCTGGAGGGTAGACGCATGAATGATGGTATGGGACAATATGTGGCATCAGAAATAGTTAAACTAATGGTGCAAAAAGACATCAAAGTAAAAGGAAGTAATATATTAATTCTTGGTATTACTTTCAAAGAGAACTGCCCCGATGTTAGGAATACCCAATCTGTCCATGTTATAAGCAATCTGAAAAGTTACCATACGAACATAACTATCTACGACCCATGGGCATCTCCTGAAGAAGTAAAAAAAGAATACGATTTAACTACAAATAATATATTACCAAAAAGAAACAAATATGATGCTATTATCCTAACAGTTGCACATAACGAATTTATCTCATTAGACCTAAAATCTATGCTTACCAACAATGGTATTATTTATGATGTAAAAGGAATATTACCCATAAAAGTGGATGGTAGACTTTAATATTAACTTATAAATGTTTTCGCAAATTTAACAGAACTGTTTGTTAAAACCTCTTACATTATTTAACTCAAAAAACGTCAGAATATCAATCACCTATCTAAATACCATCATCCCAATTCATAGATTAGTAATATTTTGAGCAAAAACTAAAATTTTAATCATAAACAATGAGTTTTTATAGTCTCATAAGCATTATTGGGCTGTAAATTATCTTTCATATAATTATAGCCGTTTTCCCCTAAATTTTTACGTAATTCAGGATTATTATAAAGTTGCATTAATTTATCTTTTAATAAAGCAGTCTTTCCAGCTTCCGCCCATAATCCAGAGTTAGTTTCTTCTAAAATTATTCCAAAATCTGTTTGTAAATCAACAGAGGCCAATACCGGTATTTTATTACCAAAATAAGACAATACTTTAGAAGGGAAGTTAGGGATAGTAAAATCTTCACTCAAGGAAATTAAACCAACATCGGCTAATCGTAACAAATCATTATAATCATTTTTTGGGATTTTATTTTCAAGAATTACATTCTTTAATTTTAACTCTTTAACAAGATTACTAATTCTTTGTTTTTCTGTTCCGGAACCAATAATAAAAAAAACTATATCCTTAAATTCTTTACAGCTATTTGCTAACTCTATAATATTTTCCATTTTTTGTGGCCTTCCTATATTGCCACCAAAAATGACTATAAACTTGTCTTTTACTCCATAATTTAACAACAATTCATCTGAAGCTGTTATTCCATTATAATTAGGGAGGTACTCCCAATTAGGCAATAAATGTAATTTACTAATGTTCAATTTTGGATTATGACGCTCTATATAACTAACATTAGCTGGAGACATACAACCAATACTATCAGAAACATTATAAAGCTCTAATTCTTTTTTTCTAAAAATAGAATATAAAAGCCCTCCTTTTTTCATCATTTTAAGATCCACAGCGTTCTGAGGAAAAATATCTCTTAAGATTAAGTATAATTTAGCACCAGATTTTTTCTTTATCCATATTGCGGTTTTAGTTAAGGTAATAGGTGGTGTAGCCAACAAGACCAAATCAAAATCAAATTTTATTTTATTTCTTTTTAGAGCTTTTTTATATTGGTAAGATAATAAAATGTTTGCTATCCCCTTTTTTACAATTCCGACATTAAAAAGAGGCAAGGTTGCAACACGAATGACCTTAACGCCACCTTCTAATCGTAAACCTATATCCTTTTTATTATTTGCAGGAGCAATTACAAGTACATCATGACCATTTTTATGAAACTCCTGAATTAAATCGGTATACAGCCCCGTAAATTTGGATACATCCGGAAAACCTAAAGCAAGGAAAATTATTTTTTTCATACTATTATTTTATCGTACAATTATTTTGACCAAACTACTCTGTTTATATAATCTACATAAGAGACAATAATACGAACTACTTTTTCACTCACATTGGGCATGGAATAATCTCCCACTGGTCTAAAGTTACGTTCAGGATTTGTTTTTTGAGCTTCTAAAGCTACCAGTCCTTGCAATATACGTTCAGGATTCATACCTACCATCATTACCGAAGCTTCCTCCATAGCTTCTGGTCTTTCATGAGCATCCCTAATATTTAAGGCTCTAAAATTTAAGATAGAAGATTCTTCAGATATTGTTCCACTATCCGACAGAACAGCAAACGAATTCAATTGTAAGGCATTATAATCAGAAAAACCCAGAGGTTTTAGAAATTGTATATTTTTATGAACATCTAGTTTTTTTGCATCCAACATATTTCGCGTTCTTGGATGTGTAGACACTATGATTGGGTAGTCGTATTTTTTAGCTATTAAATTTAAAGAGGTAATAAGTCCTTCAAAATTCTTAGGATTACTTATATTTTCTTCTCGATGAGAGCTAACCACAAAATATTTCTCTTGTTCCAGTTTTAATTTTTCTAAAACATTCGAGGCTTCTATTTTAGATTTATATTTCATTAAAACCTCGAACATAGGACTACCAGTTTTAATAATTCTATCTGACGGCAAGCCTTCTCTTAATAGATACTCTCTTGCAATGTCACTATATGTAAGGTTAACATCAGAAACATGATCAACAATTTTCCTGTTAGTTTCTTCAGGTACCCGTTGATCAAAACAACGATTACCAGCCTCCATATGGAAAACAGGAATTTTTCTTTTTTTAGCAGGAATAGCACATAGACAAGAATTTGTATCTCCCAAAACCAAAAAAGCATCGGGTTGAATCTCTTCTAATAACGGATCTATTTTAATTAAAATATTCCCTACAGTCTCTGTTGCATTCTTTCCTGCTGCATTTAAAAAATGATCCGGTTTTCTTATCCCTAAATCTTCAAAGAAAATTTCATTAAGTTCATAATCATAATTTTGTCCGGTATGAACTAGTATATGTTCTATTGCTTCGTTAGCATCTAAGGCATTTAAAACACAAGCAAGACGAATTATTTCTGGTCTTGTTCCAACAACGGTAAAAACTTTTAATTTTTTCAAAATATTATCTGTATCTAATTATTTTTAAACATTTTCAAAATATGTATCCGCATCTTCTTGATTATACGGCTCATTTATCCAAAACAATGTAATTAATTCTTCTTCTCCTATATTTTTAATATTATGTGTGTACCAAATAGGCATATCTACATAGGCAGGCTCTTTACCGTCTAAATAATAATCTATTACTTCATCTGTACCAATTTTACGTAATTGTATAAGTGCTTTACCACTTATAACAGCAAAACGTTCTGCTTTTCTAGTATGAAAATGATTTCCTCTAGTAATCCCTGGTACAGTTGTGGAAAAAGAAAATTGACCACTAGTCTGCGTTCTTGCTATTTCAACAAAACTTCCTCTGGGATCCGTATGCTTAGTAAATTTCACAGGATAATGCGTCTCAGGAACATAACACCTAAAGGTATTAAATAGCGCTTTTTCGAAAGCAGCTTCTAAACTTGGGAAAATTCCGTTTTCCATATAGTCCGATTTATATCTTTTTAAAAGATTTAATATTTCGGATACTTTTTTGTAATGATTAGGCTTTATATTTAGCTCAGAACTTGTCCTACTAAGACTTATAGTATTTTCTGTATTTTTAATTACAGCTATAAACAGTGCTACTAATTCATTAATATAAATTAAACCAACTTCCGAATCATTTATAATAGTAGGTTCTTCTCCACGTGCAATTTTATGGCAAAATGTTGCCACAACCGAATTGTAGTTGGGTCTACCAAAAGGACCAAAAACATTAGGTATCGTCAAAGATGTAAATTTAGAGTTGTTTTTATCCGCCCAAGCGATAAATTTTTCTTTCCCTTCTTTTTTTGATTTTCCATATAGGTTATCATTTATTTCTTGCGAAGAAGAAGAAAATATAATGTGCGGAGTTACATTTGTAGCCTCACAAGCCGCAATCAATTTATCTACTAATGCTATATTAGTTGCATAAATAACATTAGCATCCTCATGGCGATTCATGGCTGCTAAATGAACAATAACATCGCACGAGCTTACAAAATTTTCAAGATTTTTGGTGTTTTCAAAAAATGATCGATTAAACGGTATTAATTCAATAGTATCATCTAAAGATAAGGTTGTATATAGATGGTTTCCAACAAAGCCTGCTTGACCAGTTATACCTACTTTTTTCATTTATATTTTTTTATGCCAATTGGCGTTGTATTCTGTTTCCGGAAACCTATAATCGTCTCCCATGGATTCTGACAAAGTGACGTCAGAAAAAACAAGTAATTTAGAATTTTCATCTATTGCCTTAAAACCAGATGCATAACCACCAGGAGTTTTCAATATTTGAGGGTTAGCACTACTCAATACAAAACGCTCTATTAATAAGTCAGGTCTCAAATTTCCTTCTTTATCTAACGCTATTAAATGAATAACAAATGACCCTGCGCTGCAATAAAACCACTTAGTTTCTAACAAATGCCCTTGCCAAGCTCTTATGCTTGTTGTATTACTAGGGTTAATTTCATAAAATCGTTTTATTGGTTCCATAGAAAATTCATTAAAAAAAACGAGTTTCCCTCTTTCATCATTATGGGCATCGCCCTGAATATTTGTAATTTTCATAACTACAAATTCTCCTTAATAAAATCTAGATTTAATAAGGTTTGCTTAAGCTCATCATTGGTTAGCTGTTCAGTATTATGGGAATGATAATCTTCAATAACGCTTACATCTTCTTTTCCTTCTGAGAAAAATTTACTATAATTTAAGTCTCTATTGTCTGCAGGAATTCTGTAAAATTCTCCCATATCCTCTGCTTTTTGCATTTCTTCGCGAGTACAAAGTGTTTCATATAACTTTTCACCATGCCTGGTTCCTATAACTTTTATTTCATTGTCCGCCTTATAAATATCTTTTATTGATTCTGCCAGATCTCCTATGGTACTTGCCGGAGCCTTATTAACAAATAAATCTCCTTGATTACCATGTGTAAAAGCAAATATCACCAAGTCCACAGCATCTTCTAAAGACATCAAAAAACGAGTCATATTTGGATCTGTAATTGTCAACGGTGCTTTTTCTTTTATTTGTTTTACAAATAATGGTATTACAGAACCTCTAGAAGCCATAACGTTACCATATCTGGTTAGACAAACAATAGTATTATCCTCTGGAATATTACGGGAAGCTGCAACAGCAACTTTCTCCATTAGCGCTTTACTTATTCCCATTGCATTAATAGGGTAAGCAGCCTTATCTGTACTTAAACAAATAACACGTTTTACATTATTTTCAACAGCCGCATCGATTGTGTTCTGAGTACCAAAAACATTTGTTTTAGTGGCTTCTAAAGGAAAAAACTCGCAAGAAGGCACCTGTTTTAAAGCCGCTGCATGGAATACATAATCTACGCCTTTCATTGCTTTAGCAATACTTTTATAATCTCTTACGTCTCCTATGTAAAATTTTATTTTTTCATTCCTTAGTGTATTACGCATATCATCTTGCTTTTTCTCATCCCTAGAAAAAATGCGAATCTCTTTAATATTAGTTTCTAAAAAACGGTTTAATACAGCATTCCCAAAGGACCCTGTACCGCCTGTAATAAGTAATGTTTTATCTTTAAACATAATATATGCCTTGTTAATTTTTTTATTTTCTTTTAATAACTATTTTTTTTAAGAATTATTTCCTTGATTTATCTAAATCATGTTCTAAAACTTTACTTATTAAATTTGATTGATAATATGGGTTATATTTCTCATCTATTATTTTATAACAGTTTTCTCTTATATTATTTCTATTTTTGGGCTTATTAGGATTAAACCATGTACTAATCTTGCCACCTAAATCCTCAATTGAATTCATCTTAAAAAAATCTCCGTTTTCACCAGGAAGGATTGCCTCGGCCTCTGGCATTTGGTAAGCAAAATTATCATGGGTAATTACAGGGGTTCCGTAACTAAAACAATGGATTACAGTTAAACCTACATTACCTGGCGAAACACACAAATCTGCTTCGTACACTAAATCCGACAAGACTGACTCATTGTAACAGGAGCCATAAAACCATGTCTGCGATTTTATTGTTTTCGAGAGAATCTTTAATTTTTCCATTTCATCACCATCACCAATCAACACAATATTAAATCTAAGAGTATCACTTTCAATCAATTTCAAAGCTTCAAATAGCTGATGCAATTTTTTTTGAGCCGTTAGGCGACCGATAAACAGTAGAACAGGAAAATCGTTATTAAAATAATTTTTAAACACTCCTTTTTCTATTTTTTTTGATCTTTGCTCTTTATGAAAATCGTAATCCAAGGAATTGTAAATTATTTTTAATTTATTTGATTCAATCCCTTTTGCTTCCAAAATTTTCTTTGAGTGATTACCATATAATAGAATACCATTGGGAATGGAAAAAAAAAGTTTTTTGATAAACATTTCTATTTTGCCCTCCTTACCGTACGCACCATGAGACCAAAAATATACATTCTTGCCATTCATCCTTGCCAATATACTTGTAATCCATGTAGATATTCCTCTAGGGTTTCCACTAAATATCAAAGCATCATATTTTTCGAATGCTGTTTTCACTACATTTTTCTGCCAATAAAACTGCTTCTTAAAAAACATATTCTTCACTTCATTCCAATTGAATTTCTCATTTAAGGTGTCAACTGGAATATACTCAATATTACTGTGCGTATTTTTAGCTTCCAAATAGAAAACAAAATCCATATTTTCTAGACTATTCATTTTTTCCCATATGTAAAGCCTATATAATGGAGAAATCATAGGAATCATTGCAACTTTATAATTCATAACAATAAACTGATTTAATTTAAAACAGGAGACAACAATTTACTCTAGTTTATTCGCGGAAATACTTATTTAATGTATTGATATCAATTTTTGACTCCCTAAAGAAACCAATATGTTCATCAATTTCATTTTCCGTAAAATTCCACCATTTTATTTCCAACAATCGCTTAATTGTTTCTTGGTCAAATCTGTATTTTATTATCTTGGCGGGAACACCTCCCACTATGGCATAAGGAGGTACATTTTTTGTAACTAAGGACCTGGAACCTACCACTGCCCCATCTCCTATAGTTACCCCTCCCATAATAAGACTCTTGCTTCCAATCCACACATCATTACCTACCTTAATAGGGCGATTCTGTTCATACTTAATGGGTTTTACCCATTTATTAAACAATGAGTTTCGATTATAGAATAATTGACTGGTAGAGCCATGCGTTATCGGGTGTCTTCCTGCTCCGAATTGCACGTTGTCAGCAAATGAACTAAAATTACCAACTGTAGTATACAATAAAGAACAGCCTTTACTAACCCTTGTATATTTTCCAATATTGGATTTAAGTAATCTTACGAAAGGCCCCAATTTGCTAACATTGGTAAAAGTTGAATCTTTATCCCAATAGGACAGGAACGAAATGTCTTTGTAGAACAATTTTTTATAAGAAAAAATTGAAGCTATATAATATAGGTATCTCATTTTTTAGTTTAATATAATATTTGATAGAAAAAAGCAATAATCTCATTAGCCAATATATCATTCGTAAAAACCAACAATAGCATCAAAATGATATCTTTTTACAGATTATTAGTATTAATTTAAAACATTTTTCCACTGCTCCAAAATATTGGAAAGTTTAAATTCTTGAATAAAGTTTTGATTATTTCTAGAAAAATTAACTCTAGTTTTTCTAGAATCTATTAAAAAGGAAATTTTATTAGCCATCTCCTCAGTATCAAATGGTTTTATCAAAAAACCATTTATACTATTATGGATTATTTCACTAGGCCCTGTAGGCACATCAAAACTCACAAGAGGTAGTTCATTCGCCATTCCTTCAAGTAAACTCATAGGAAATCCCTCAAATGACGAAGTCATTACTAATATCGAATGTTGTTGATAAACATCATAAATATTCGAAGTGTGGCCTTCGAAAATAACTCGATCTGTAAGTTTCATTTCAATAATTCTTTGCTTTAACACCTCCTCCAATTCTCCTGAACCAAAAATATGCCAAGTATAATCTTTGTGATTCACTAAAACAATAGAAGCTACTTCTAATAATAATGATTCGAAATTTTTAGAATCGGTAATTCTTCCTACACTTAGTATTTTTTTTGAATCCGCGCTATAAGATAACTTTCTAGATGTAAGTTTATTGTCAATAGGATTGTAAATTTGGACAACTTTTTTTGCTAGAGTATTATTCTCATAGTCCTTTTTGCCAGATTTTGTTAGCGTAATTACCGTATCAGAAAAAAATGAAGTAAATTTTTCATTAAACATTTTAAAAAAATGCTTTTCACCTTTAAAACTTGAATGAGACCAATAAACCAATTTACTTTTTTTGAATAAGGAACTAATAACCCCTAAAGGACCTACGAGGTGACCGCAGCTAACTAGTATGGAGATGTCATTTTGGCGTAGAAGGCTTCGTAGTCTAAAACTCGCCTTTATTATTCCTTTCTTCATTGAAAGCCTATCGCTCAACAAATCATGATATATTATTTCATTTGACCATTCATAACCGTCTCTATTACTTGGATGAAAACTGAAAATATGTATTTCGTAAAGTTCAGTATTGACTAGAGATTGAGTTACAATTGAAGTAACTCTAGAAATACCCCCTCTTTCAGCAAGTCTCCCCATTAAAAACCCAATATTTTTTTTCTTTACAACGGAACTCATAAAATTACTTTTTAACTATTGATATTACCTTCGATTTAATCTCTATATACTCCTTTAATTGTAGTCTTTCATTAATCAATAAAAAGGTAACTAGGCCTACAAAAATTTGTAATACTAGCATTAATAACAAAGAAAAATCAAATTTTGAGATTATAAACATCACAACAAACATAACAACTGGAGTTATAAGGAAGGGGATTATGTCCTTAATTTGTTCCAATAATGAATATGAAATCAATTTCTTGGCATAATAGCTATTGATAAAATATTCTATTATTGAAAATAGTATTAAACCATACAGCATAGCTTCTATACTGATAAAAACTGTGCTAAGCAATAATGGTATTAAAATAATCTTCTTAATTACTTCTAACCTAAGCATTAAATCAGAGTAGCCAAGGGATGTCAATAGATTGATATTTAAAATCTGTAAAGGATATAAAGCTCCAGGAATACACAAAAGCTGTAAATAGTATATGGACGGATACCACTTATCTCCAACTGTTAGTAAAATAATAGGTTTGGCCATTGCAGCAATCATAAGAATTATAGTGAAATTTAAAAGTACACTATATCTAAGAAATCTACGAAACACAGATTTTAACCCTAAAAGATCTTTTTGAAAAGTAGCTAATATCGGATAACTAATCCTTGATATGGCTTGAGTAATATTCACTGAAAAAGGCCTTTGAAATTGATCAGCTCTAGTATAATACCCAAGATCCGCGGGAGAAAAATACTTCCCAATTAAGAAATAGTATATGTTTTTATATATGGTATTTATCAATTTTGATATTAATATTTTGTACCCAAAACTAAACAAATCTTTAAAACTACTTTTGGAAAATACAAATGAAGGCCTCCAACTATTGAGAACCCAAAGTAATATACACACTATTAAAGGTCTCAAAATAGACAAAGCCACCATACTCCATACACCAAAGTTATTATAAGCCATATAAATCGCAACTATAGCGCTTAAAATTGATGAAATGATTTTTACTATAGATAAAATCTTAAAATTTAATTGAATTATTATAATTGAATTTTGTATAATAGTAAAAGCATTTATAATAATTATTATTCCTGAATATTTTAGTATTTCTTCTAAAATATCTTCATGAAAGAAATCAGCAATTTTATTTGAGAATGCGTAGATTATGATGTAAATACCAATACTCACAATAAGATTCGTGTAGAAAACAGTATTATAATCCTTGCTGTTTACATTTGACTTCCTTATTAAAGCATCACTAAACCCTCCTTCCACCAAAGAACTAGCTATAGCAACAAAAACTGTAATAATACCTATAATTCCAAAATCTTCAGGAGTAAGCAATCTTGCTAAGATAACCCCAACCAGAAAAATTACTCCTTGACCAAAAACACCTTCAAAAGCAGTCCATCCAAAACCACTTATTGCCTTATTTCTCAATGACATTTTCGGAAAATTTGTTTTTTACAATTAAAGACTCGTTTTCCAATAATGCAACAAACATAAAAAAATATAACATTGCGTAGGGAAACTTATAGAAAACGTAAAAATTATTATATAGAATAAAAGTGAAGAAAAATAATAAAAGAAGTTTCAACATTGAATCCTTTGATTTTTTCAAGAGAACAATACTTCTAAAAAATGGCGTGAATAATAATAATATAAGTAATATGCCCCCTATAATACCATGCTCTGAAAGAACTTCTGCATAGGAATTATGAGTAAACTGTCGTAGTGGAGTATATAGAGGAAACTGCCCTAGTCCAACTCCAGTCAAAGGGTACTCCGAAAAAACCTCCATACCTTCTTTTGCCAGTACACTTCTACTATCTTCAGCAGAATTAGATACTCTATTTGCAATATTAGAATTTGAGTATGTATCAATTAGCTTAAGTATAAAAACTATACTTAGCCCAAAAATTAATATAAATCGAAAAATTTGTTTAAAAGACTGCCCACCCTTTTGCCTGTCTATTAAAAACCAAAAAGTTACGTTTATCAATAAAACAAATAACAATCCAGACCTAGATTGAGTAACAAATGCAAGAACTAAAAACAAAATAGGCAAAATCATGCATAAAATAAACACCACTTTCGATTTATTTTTGACATAGATACAGAGAATTGAGATATTTGCAAAATAACTTAAATAAGAGTAATAATTCGCATTAAACAAGAATCGATTCCTTCTTCCTTTTAAGCTAGCAAAGCCTTCTAAAAGATAATTTCCATTTATATATGCAATATAAATAAGTAACAAAATTGAAACAACAAAACCAATATGAATATAATTTTCAAGCCCTTTAGTTCTAACTAATATATAAGCCGAAATACTTGCCATTAAAGTATAAATCATTTTCCTAAATTCATCAGAAAACCGGGTATAATCCTCCAAAAAATAGACTCCGATAAGTGCATATAAAACAAGAACCACAAAGTACATTAAAATTGTACTACCAGCACTACCTCTACTTTGGTGAAAAACATTTTGTAAACTTAAAATAGTTAATACTGGAAGCAAAAGTAATGTGGCGAATTGTTGATAAATTTCACCTAAATATTTCCCAAGCACTACATTAAAAATTATGAAAACAAATAGTATAACCCCTTCTAAATCCAGGAAAGCTTTTTTTTTCAAGAAATCAACGTTTTAATTTTACGCAAATATAGCTATAATAATTTCGATTGAACATTTAATGGTTCAAATTGGACAGAAAACCGATTAACGGAAAATATCCAAAATTGGAATCTTTTTTAATAATTTTAGGAGTTGTAATGGAGATGAAAATCTTAACTAGTTAAAAAATGTTTAATTTTCATTAACTATAATAACCACTTTGTATTTTACAAATTACACTAATGACTCAGAAGATCTTTTACGAATTAACTTAGCTGGATTACCCCCATAGATACCATAATCTTCCAAATCTTTCGTCACAATACTTCCAGCTGCAATAATAACCCCATTCCCTATTTTTTTTCCGGGTAATATAATGACCCTTCCCCCAATCCATACATCATTCCCTATAAATGTTTGTTTACTTGGAGAGTGCCCTTGTTTATTCATAGGGATAGACAAATCTGAAAACTGATGGTTTGAAGCATATATTATACACTCTGGCCCCATCATTACATCATCCCCAATAATCGTATTCGGTGGAATTGAAGCATTTATTCCTATTCCAGAATTATTACCTATTATGATATTTGCGCCATAGCCAAATTTAGCTCCTTTTTCAATATTTATATTTTTTCCATAGGATTTAAATATATGTGAACATAATACACCACGAATCTTTTTGCAATACTTCCCAATAAACGGTGTAGCTGACTTAGGCAAGTAATAACCAAAAAACCGATATAGTGCAAAAAAAACTATTTTCATAATCTTATCTTAAATCAATATTTATTTGACAAATATGATCAAAAAATAAAATATACTATAAAAAAACTATTATAATTAACTAAATTAATACTATTGAATTAGGAACATACGAAGTGTTTTTCGTTTTCGTTTTTATAAAAACATTAATAAATTAAATAAAAGATTTAAAAGAACAAATTAATCAATTTTAAAGAAACCCTTGAGCTACAACTTCTTTACGCAAGATATAAGTTAACAGAATATTTTTCAAAATCTCCCTATCTAAGAATTCCAGAGAATGATTACCATTATAACTCCCCTATGACAAGCGGATTGTGATTACACTTCTTCAAAATTCCTGAAGAAATAGAAGCTCAGAGCATCTTAGTATCTTTTCTCTTTTATACAAACCTCCGCATACATAGCATATTATTCGATTAGACAGTATAATACTCATTTCACTTTGCCTAATTAACTTGTTATTACCTCTATATATTCCTTTCAAGACTTGTAACACTTTGTAGGTCGACTCATATAAAATTTCTAATATTGACAACTATTTAAACTAACTATCTGCACTCACAAGGATAAAGTCGTTTTGTCTATATCATTTAGATTTCTAAATCAATATCTAGATTAGCACATATTTACATCAAACTATGATTCTCTTCTTAAAGGAAACTCATTTCCTTTAGTTTCCAGATATCAATACCGCCCTATTCGCAATTCCATCTTTAAAGAACCGCATTAACCCACTTTCTCTCAATAGATAAGATATCCGCTACTTATATTCTCCAATCATACTTACAAAGCATAAACATTATCTATTTAGGTTTACTTTTCTTCATAGTCTAAAAAAGAATTATTCTTAAACTACCTACAAAACGAAAAAGTTCTCATGAAGAAATATAGAATAAATAAAACTTCATTATCACCATACTATCTTGTGAAGGAAACGTTATTAGTTAGCTATATAAGACACAGTCCATTTTCTTTAAAAAAACAACTGTTACTACATTTTAACCCTTGTCACTTTTATCAGATTACACCTTTTTATGAAAATTAGCTTCCAAAAATCTTTGGATAATCAATTTGACAAGCTTTCATTACCCAAACAAAATATAATACTAGTTATTTGTTAAAAAAATAGTCATTTAAAACAAAATTAATACTCATAAGCTCCTATATCATATGACGATCTTATATTACCTAAAATGTCTTTTGCAGCTTCTGAATGTATTCCACTTACATCCATTCCAGCACCTATTAAAGGGCTTCCCGATTGCAAAGTATAATCAGCATTAAATAAAGGATTTAATGCCTTAGTATTTATTAAGGTTCTTTCAGCATCATCTGTAGGAGTAGAAAATCCATTGTTATAGAAATTACAATTTGTAAAGTTTAATTGCACTAAAGCATCTGTTGCCCCTCCACTTGTACTAAAAGTATCGTAATTAGTAACATTACTAAATGTACTATTATAAATATTTAAAGTTCCTGTTGTATTTGTATTTACTAATGCAACAGATTTATCAGCTGTCATATTAACTACATAGTTAGTTCCCCCCGGATCTTTTTGAGAAAAACTTAATCTATGAAAACTAAAAACAGCATTGCCAGTTCCAGCTGGCACATTTGTTATCTTAAAGTTAATAAAGTAGTTATCATTTCCTGAAAATGCAGGGTTATTCCCTGGAGATCGCGAATCAGCTTCTCCAACAAATTGTATACCTTCTGTACCATCAATAGTCCAATTATAAAATACATTATTATCACTTTCACCTGACACCTGTATATTACCTTGATTAGCTTTACCGTTTCCAATTACATTTATATTTCTAAGTATATTATTATCCGAAAATGTAGAAACCTGCGTCCGTGTATTTACATGGGTACCATTTTCAATAACACTACCAGAAGAATATAATTGAAGCATTACAGCTCTTGATAAGTGCATTTTTGAAGTATCTAAATCTTCCCTATATGCGTAATAATTACGTAATGTAGAATTAACAAAGCCTGCCAAATCAAATAAATAATCACTTGCGTTTCCTGTCTTAGTACTATAAGCTTCACATCCGTCTATCAAAACATTGTTAACATTACTAGTAAAGTAAGCGGCCGCTCCTGCATTAAAAACCGAGCAGTTGTAAACAAAAGAATCACTAACATTTAACAAATATATTCCCTGACCGGTTAAATTACTCGTTGAATATGGTAAATCATAACCAGCACCATTTGGATCCCAGTCTCCATTTTCATTAGATATAAAATTCTTTATAGTAAGACCAATACAATTATTATTTGATATAATACCATATCTATAATATTGTGATTTAATATTCTCAATGTGAATATAATTGTGACTTATACGTATAGCCCAGTCTGTAGAATCTGGATTTAAATCTGAGCCCCTATCGTTATTAAATAAAGGCATATCAACACCGTCCAATACCGTATTATCTGCATCAAACATAGCCTTTGTGTATGTTGGTCTGTTAACGCTAATAATATCACCAGGGGTATTTTTATAACCAATAAATTTAATAGGACTTGCAGCTGTACCATTCCGAACTGTTGTAAGTATAGGACTATCATAATTACCGGCTTTCACATATACGATATCACCCGCAACAGCATTAGCAAACGCATGAGCGATACTCCAAGATTCAGCCTCACTTTTACCCGTATTAGTACCCTTTCCAGAAGTAGTAACATAATATACATTTTCTCCAGAAGTTGGGGTAGCTGTATTAACGGTAACTGTAGCCTGCTGGGTTGTAGCATTCCCGTTATCAGTCACTTGTGTAGTATATGTAAAAGTATCCGGTGCAGCTGTAGTTGTAGTCTCCGGAGCATCAGCGGGAATATAGGTTAAGGTTTTGTTACTATTTATAACAACAATTCCATTTATGGGGTTAGATGTTTTTACAATTTCAACCTCTTGCCCATTTTCTATATTATCATTTGCTAAAACATCTAAGACAGTACTTGAATTTGGCACAGAAAAATAACTATCATTTACAGCAATAAGCCCCAATTCTTTACTATCTGTTGAATCTGCTAGCACATAATCCGTTAATAAATCGGAATCTTTAGAGCATGAAGACACTAAAATAAAAAGAAAGAATAACGGCGACATGGATATAAAATTAATTCGGGAGTATTTCATAATTTGTAGGTCTGTCTTAAAAGCATTACTGATTTGGGTTGTAAAAATATTTAAATTTTAAAGATCATCGATATAAACTTCAATATTTTCGATGAAATGCACTTTTTTCTTAATTTTCATTAAACAAGTACTTAGCTTGTACGGGCAGAAAGCAATCTTTGGACGTTAAGAAGTTCATTTATTCGATGAAATGCAACTTTTTTTTTCTAATTACCCTAAAAAACATCCCAATTTTATAAAATAGTAAGAGCTTTATTTTTATTCAAAAATATAACCTATTATAATTGAAACTTAACTTATATTTTTAGGCTGACTATTAACCTATAGCTATTTTCCTTACACACTATAATACTTATCCTTCTATAGTATAGAACAAAAGTAATGACACGATTTAAAATCTATAACTAAAAGGTTAAACACAATCAAATACCAGAAATACCATTTCTTGCGAACAAAATTTGAATTTGATTTTTGGTATAATATATATACATGTATATGTATTATACCCTCCCCTCATTTAGAGATATTTTTTTATTCCGAACGAAAAAAAGCAATCATAATAAAATATACTAAGCCAATAAAAAATAAAATATGACTACTTTTGCCGCGACTAACTAAAAAATTGAACAAAAACTTTTTTTTCAACTACACTAAAAGATTTCAATGAAAAATGCAGCAATACTTGGTAGCGGTTCTTATGGCGAAGTATTTTTAACTTATTTAATAGAGCAGGGCTATAATATAATCGGTTTTTTTGATATCGATAAAAAGAAAAAAGGCGAAATCATCCATGGTGTACCTGTTCTTGGTAATTTTAACGATTTATTAAAAAATAACTATGAAAAAAAAATACATCAAGTTTTTTGCCCAATTGGAAATAACAAAACAAGAACAAGATACTTACGAGAATTGCAAAACAAAGGCTTTGAAATTCCAAATTTTATTCATAGCTCCGTTATAATAAACAAAGATGTGAAAATTGGTAATGGATCGTACATACTTCCAGGAGTAATAGTAATGCCACATACCAAAGTTGACGATTTTGTTATTATTAGCATGGGAGTTAAAATTGCTCATCATACTGTTCTTCAAGAAGGTACTTTTGTTGCTACTGGAGCCAACATAGGTGCAAATGTTATTTTAAAGAAAAGAGCCTTTTCTGGTATAGGTGCAATTATAACTACTGGGGTGAAAATTATTGGCAAGGATTCTATTATTGGCTCTGGCGCCGTAATTATTAAAGATATTCCCGATTATGCAGTTGTTGTCGGGAATCCAGGGAAAATAATAAAGTATACCCAAAATAAAGCAATGGCTGACAACCTTGTTATGACATAAAATAAAATGAACCACTATGGACTTGAAGTCCATATTTTTCGGGCTGGTAATTAAAGTAACCCAAAGGTCATAGTTCTAATATGAAATTTATGCTTTTCCCATCGTCTGATTTTCTATGATGTTCCACATGTTGATGTACCATTTCATCAGTTATATTTGCCCTTGTACTCGAGCAACCATAACCTATTCTCCAAAAATGACGACCCTATATTTAAACTTCAACACAGCGCATTTTTTCTGAAGTTTACCAGAACTTCTTCCCTTTAACTTCTTAACCAAATAACTCAAACTCATAGAAGAACCATATTCTATATACATATAAACATAATCTTTGAAGACAACTCCCTTCAATACCTCAACAGCTTCAGCGTCACATACTTGTATTAATATTGCGTGACAACTAATCCAAATATCTCCTTTCTAAACAGAATAACGATATTTTGTACTCAAAACTAAGTGAGCTATCAATCTCGAAACACTATGTTCATTAGCCCTTTATCCCTCTGTAAACCAAAGCTAAGTCTTTTTAGAAGTTAAGACCTAAGGCACTATAGTCCAAGTTTTAACTACTTTTTTAAAACTAACAAAACTCTATTTACCCCAATAAATCAAAACTTTTAATACATTAAACCAAATTTTCAATCCAAAATAATGTTCGTAGTTCACACCATCAAATTTAGATGCTACTTTTACCTGGCTAAATAACCTCCATCTACAGGAATAACAGTACCGGTAACATAATCACTAGCAGCAGAAGCCAAAAAAACAGTCAACCCCTTTAAATCCTCCCCATTTCCCCATCTTTTCATCGGAACTCTATTAAACACCTCATCTGTTCTCTTTTTGTCGTTTATTAAGGCTGTATTTAACTGTGTATCCATATACCCTGGAGCGATAGCATTTACGCAAATTCCTTTTGCAGCCCAATCATTTGATAAAGCTTTGGTCAATTGCGCAACACCTCCTTTTGAGGCAGCATAGGCAGGAATAGTAATACCTCCTAAAAAACTCATGATGGATGCAATGTTTATAATTTTACCTCCACCATTTTCTAACATAGTATTACCCGCATATTTACAATAGTAAAAAATAGCATCTAAATTTATTGCTATAACCTTACTCCACTCATCTTCCGGAAAATTTTCACTAGAATATCTTCTTTGAATACCAGCAGAGTTTATTAAAATATCTATTGTGCCACCAAGTATTTCTAATGCGTTTTTATAAGATTCTTTAATCTCTGTAATTTTACTGACATCCGCCTTTATAGGACTCACATTGAGACCATCATTTCTTAAATCTTTACAAATACCAAACACTCTTTCATCAAAATCAATTACAACCGTTTGGGCTCCCGCTTGAGATATTGCCTCAACCATTGCTTTCCCAAGATCTCCTGCTCCACCAACAACTATTGCTTTTTTCCCCTCTAGACCAAAAGAGTCTAAAATATTATTTATCATATATTTTATTTATATCAATTAATTTTTCAAATTAAAACTATATTCTTTCGTATTCCATGGTTTTAACCATTCTAAAACCATATCATTTCCATTAGAATCCGTAACTTTTAGTAAATTTTGTATGTCTTCAATCGTCTGATTAACCTCAAGAATTGAATCCCCAGCTGTATAAATTCTATACAAGACCTGTCTTTCGGTACCAATAAACTCTTCCTTTACAATATCACCCTCATGAAATCGTTCTACGACAAAATGAACATTCTCATGTCCTTTCATTTCATCTAACCCTTCAATTGAATCAATTTTTCCTCCTTTTAAGAGAACCCAAACTGAACAAGCTGCTTTACCTTGAAACATAAAATCGTTTTTTTGGGAAAAATCGTCTTCCCCAAAAACACCTGTTAAAGCATAATTAATAAGCATTTTTCGATGATCAAAATCATTAACATGAGCCAGATGAATATGCGGAGCTTCGCCTTGCAATCTAAATCCAGGGTCATAAATATAGAACTCTTCGTTTTCAACAAAAAACTGAATACAGAGCACTCCGGCTTTTATATTTAAGCCTTCAAACATTGTACACAATTTAGGATGAACCTCTTTCTCGAACTTTTCTGTAAACTTAGACGGATATACCGTACCTAAAGCAATAGGACTTGAATCACCTTGCAGTCTTGTAAGCTGCCTATCAAAAGTAGCCGAAAGATAAGGAATACCGTTTCTAAAGGTATAATATACGGCCATGTCATCACAGTTAGTATCCATATATTTTTCTACTAAAACCACTCCTTTCTTCGAATATTTTAAGGCGGTTTCCACCGTAGCAATATATTCTTCATTATTTCTACAAATCTTCACTCCAACCCCACCTCCACTATCTACTGGTTTTACTATTAAGGGGTAACTAATGTTTTGCGGTTTTACAATTTCAGAATCCTTGGTTAAGTAAATTCCTGGAATATCCTGAATATCATACTTTTCGCAATACCGCTTAAATCCATCCTTACTACAAAAAGCTTCTACCGCCTTTTCTGTAGCGTAACAAGGAAAATTCAACCTCTCACAAATCTCTCTATATGGCTTTACCAAAATATCAGCAACTCCAACTAAAACTCCATCTACTTTTTTTTCCTTGGCAACACTTACTATTTTATCAATATCAAAACCATCTATGTCGTAAGTTTCTGAAGCATTTTTTTTTGCAGGAGCATTGGGGTTAGGGTCGATAACAATGGTATAAATACCCATAGACTCGGCAATATCAACCAAAACCCCTGTCTCAGGATTTCCACCAAGTATTATTAGTTTTTTTTGCATATACTATAAATGAATAGGATTATTTAAATAAAAAAAGCTTAGTTCAAAGTTGTTGTCTAAAAAGTCTTCCGTTAACCAAATTATACTTTTCGGCAAAGATACTTATTTTTCAAAAAAAAGAGATGAACAGATGAACTTTTATAAAAAAAAGGAATTAGATTTGTATTAACATCATGCAATAATATGAATTATTATAAGTTTGATATTGTTCAAAGATTATGCTTTGAATTAACGTTTAATATTATTTATAAAAAATGAAAGTTTTATTGTTAGCCGGTGGGCTTGGAACACGGATTTCTGAAGAAACACACCTGAAGCCGAAGCCTATGGTTGAAATTGGAGGAAAGCCAATTTTATGGCACATTATGAAAATGTATTCTCATTACGGTTTTAATGAATTTGTTGTTCTATTAGGCTACAAAGGGTATGTAGTAAAAGAATTTTTCGCCAATTACTTTATGCATAATTCTGATGTTACTGTGGATTTGGCAGAAAATAAAATAACAATTCATGATAATAAATCAGAGCCCTGGAAGATTACTCTTCTGGATACCGGTATGCATAGCATGACTGGTGGGCGAATACTTAGAGCCAAAAAGTATATTGGAGATGAGCCCTTTATGCTTACCTATGGCGATGGAGTATCTGATGTAAATATTAAAGCCTTAGAAGAATATCATAGAAGTCATTCTGGCTGTATTACCATGACCTCTGTGCAACCTGATGGGAGATTTGGTTCCCTTAAAATGGAAGGAGATCGTATTAGTCAGTTTTTAGAAAAACCCAAAGGTGATGGAGGCTGGATTAATGGTGGTTTCTTTGTTTGCGACCCTAAAGTTTTGGATTATTTAGATGATGATTCCACCATTTTTGAAAGAAAACCCTTAGAAAGGATGGCAGAGGATAAAGAACTCTACTCCTTTAAACACACAGGTTTTTGGAAACCGATGGACACTCTTAGAGACAAAAACCAACTAGAAGAAATGTTATCCAACAATACAGCAAAATGGAAAACATGGTAGCATATGATGATTTTTTTAAAGGAAAAAGAGTTTTTTTAACCGGACATACTGGTTTTAAAGGTTCATGGATGACCCTATTACTTCAAGCTCTTGGAGCTGAAATAACGGGTTACGCGCTTTCCCCAGATCAAGAACAAAACCTGTTCGATTCTGCTGGCTTAGAAAAAAGGATATACTCTCATATTGGGGATATTCAGGATTTTTCCGCTTTACAAGATGCCATGAAAAAAGCGGATCCTGAAATAGTAATCCATATGGCTGCTCAACCTCTGGTTCTGGAATCTTATAAAAACCCTTTATATACCTATGGGACCAATGTAATGGGAACTGCAAATTTACTTGAGGTAGTTCGTCAATTGCCCAATGTAGATATTTGTCTAAACATTACCACGGATAAAGTTTACAAAAATAACGAATGGCTTTGGGGCTATCGCGAAACAGATACTTTAGGAGGGCACGACCCCTATTCCAACAGTAAGGCTTGTTCCGAATTAGTAACACAATCCTATCGCGATTCTTTTTTTACTGATTCCAGTACGATAATAGCTACAGCAAGAGCAGGAAATGTTATTGGAGGAGGTGATTGGGCGGCTAATAGATTAGTACCTGATTTTATTAGGTCTATCCAATCTGGTGAACAGGTGGTAATAAGAAGCCCAAAAGCTGTGAGGCCTTGGCAACATGTTCTAGATTGCATAGGTGGGTACTTACATCTTATATCAAAATTATCTACTCACAAAAAAACAGAAACGAGTTTTAATTTCGGTCCAGAAGATGACAATATTAGAACGGTGGAATCTCTTATTAATAAAGTTTGTAAAGCATGGGGGGAATCAGCTTCGTATAAAATTGAAGGCAATGATACTTTTCATGAAGCAGGTTTATTGCGTTTAGATATTTCTAGAGCTCGACAAGAATTAGGATGGAAGCCTAAGTGGGGCATGGAAAAAACTGTAACACAAATTGTAGATTGGTATAAAGCTTTTTCCGAAGGGCAAGACGCCTTAGAACTTTGTCAAAAGCAAATAGAGGAATTCCTTCAACATTAATTTAATATGGAGAAACAATCTCTTTTTATTACTGGAGCCGATGGTTTTTTAGGTCACCACCTAGTCCAACAATTAGGCAAAACCTATCATATCATTGGCTTAGTTAGATCCCCTCAAAACCTTAAACGCCTAAGAACTGGGCAGATAACACTATGCAGTACCGATGAATCTCTAAACGAAGTTTTTGACAAATACCGACCTGTCGGAATTGTTCACACAGCAACTAAATACGGGAGAACCGAGGAGTCTGTTCCCAGTATGCTTGATGTAAATGTTGATTTACCAGTACACCTACTAGAACTATCGCAAAAATACAACTCCAAAGCATTCATTAATATTGGAAGTTTCATCACCCAAGGCAAAGGATATAACTATTTGCAAGATTACGCACTATCTAAAAAGCAATGTTCCGAATGGCTTCGACTTATAGCAAATAAAGTTAACACCTGTAAAGTAATCGACTTTACCTTATACCACCCATATGGACCTGGCGATTCAGATTCTAAGTTCGTTACCAATATGGTAAAGACTATAAAAAAAAGAACACCTTTTATCGACTTGACCCCTGGTGAGCAAAAAAGAGATTTTATCTATATAAAAGATGTAGTGTCTGCCATTGAATTGACTTTAAATAGATTTGATGATTTACAAACCGCTTATACTCAAACAGATTTAGGCACTGGTTCATCCCATACGCTACGTTATTTTCTAGAGACTCTTAAGGAGGTATCCGGAAATACCGAGACTGAACTTCGATTTGGAAAATTGCCCTATCGGGAAAATGAAATTATGGAAGCAAAAGCCATACCTAACTTGCTTACCTCCTGGGGGTGGAAACCAAATTACACACTTAATCAAGGTCTTTTGCGGACCCTGAATCAAACATCAATCTAATAGTTTATTCTACTGCTTTTGTTGCGCTAGTGAAAAAATTTGTGCAGTTCTTAAAACTTTGTATAATACCGAAGTAATATTACAACTACTATGTTAAGTTGCTATCAAAGCCTAATTGTTGTAAGAGATTATAGACTTCTTTTTCATCCGTATTAATTTGCACAATTTTATCAGGGTCAGTCCCCATAAGTGCCAATTCTGCTTTTATTGATTTAAAAATAGATGGATTCGTTGTAGCAATTATTAAAAAATCATACTCAGTATTGATAATAGAGCTAGGTGGCTTAACAAAATTGTCCCCCATATTCAGTTCATGGAAATCAATATCTATCCATTTAACAATTTGAAAAAAATTGCTTTTACTATTAGATGACAAAAGATGACGCCCAAACGAACCCGAACTATAAACAATAACTTTGGAATTTTTTGTTGCTTTTAAAAAAGGGTTGAAAGTAATATTTCCCGAAACATCATGAATTAAACCTCCAGATCTTACCAAGATTAAGGAGTAAAGATAATATAGTATCTGTGTATTTAAATTATCCTTATCAAGGAAAGGGCTTAATTTAATTTCTAAAAACTTTTTCAAAACTCCCAATCTAGCATATTCTAAACTTAAATTTTTAATCGTTTTTAGGATAGAATCATTTCGTTGCCGATAGTAATAAAGCGGTATTTTACTTATTGTTAGTTTTTTTGAAATAGTTAAATAAGTATAAGTAATGGCTGCGTCTTCACCCATAACAATCTCATCAGGAACATCAAATAATACTTTATTGAGCAATTCTCTATTGAATAGTTTACTCCACACATAAGTAGATAATTCGTGTTCACAAAAGACACCATTATACATAGCTTTCGGCAGTATTGAATTTTTAATTTCATGTTCTTCAAAAACACCTGTATATGAAGGCTTTACTGTTTCAATTTTTCCGTCGAATTCTCTGAAATGACCAGACACAACAAGATCGGAATCATTAACTTCGGCAAGTTTAAATAAAATATCGAGATAAAACTTATCAACCCAATCATCCCCATCAATATAAGCAACATACTTACCTTTAGCCTGTTTAAGTCCTGCTTTTCTACCACTCAAAAGTCCTCCGTGAGTTTTGTGAATTACCTTAATCCGGTTATCTTTAACTGCATATTCATCGCAAATTTGAGGACAATTGTCAGGGCTTTCATTATCGACCAAAATCAGCTCAAAGTCTGTAAAAGATTGATCTAAAATACTATCAATACATTTAGAAAGATAGGGTTCTATCTTATATATAGGTACAATAACACTAATACTAACATCATTCATAATAACAGTTAATTTAATTCAACATAAAAAAGCCCCCCCCCATTCATATCATCTTTGGAAGACTTTGCAGTCGTTACATATAGGTTTAATTGATTGTCAATACAACACGATGTAACATTTAAACATGGTAATTTTCGCTCATCTATTTTTTTGCCACTTATAGGGTTCCAACGAGATACACAGCCCCCCCCCCATTCTGCAATCCATAACATTCCCTCCTTATCCATGCACATACCATCTGGACTTCCTTCTCCATTAAACTTTATCACGTAAGACTCAAATAACACTGCCCCTGTTTTCATATCGTAAGCATATTTAGCCACTTTTTTCGTAGGAGTATCTATAAAATAAAGGCTACAACCGTCTTGCGAAAATGCCAAACCGTTAGAGATTGTCGTATCCTTGATTATAACCTTGGATTTTCCTTCTGAATAAGAATAGACCTTTCCTATATTATCCTTGACTTCGGGAAACCCCATTGTTCCAATTAAAAACCTTCCTTCTGGGTCTTTGATTCCATCGTTATACCTAACGGAATTTGCTATATCTATTTGAAAAGAAAATTGCTTTTGCAATGTATTAAAATCCACTTCAAAAAAACCGTTTTTAGAGGCGACCATAACTCTTTTCTTATCCAATAAGAAAATACAACTCACAGGAGAATCTAATTTTACGCTCAAAATCTCCCTATTATATGGATTGTAACAAAAAACCAAGCAATCCAATATAGATACAAAATAAAGTAGATTTTCCTTATGATCAAAAACAGGCCCTTCTAAAAGCTCCGAATTGAGGTGAAAAATAAGTGATGGATTTGAATTCATGTTAGCATATTATTAAATATAATGTCCTCCAGTAATTCTTAGTACCGAGCCAGTTGTCATAGCCGATTCATCAGAAATAAAATACATTATTGCGGGTATTGGGTCATACCTATTCAACAAACGTCCCATAGGAATAACATTACTTGCTTTATTTTTCAATTCTTCTTCACCAACACCCTCTCCTGCTCTTAATTCAAGTTCTCCTTCAGTATCCGTCCACCCCATAACTACATAATTTGACCGAATTCCATCTTTAGCATAATGATGTGCAATATGATTTGACAGAGTATAAAGTGCACTTTTAGTAAGGGCATATGGAGCCCTATCAATATCTCCATAATCCATATGAGGAGACCCAAAGAAAATAATTGACCCTAATTTAAATTTAATCATTGATTTTAACACATGTTTTACTAAAAAAAATGCCGCCTTTAAATTAATATTAAAAACACTATCATAAACATCCTCTTCAGTTTCAATGATAGATGAAACAGGTGTTATTCCCGCATATAAAGCCAATGCATCTATTTTTCCGAATTTTTTTATTGTCTGTATGCAAAAATCTTCAATTCCCTCTATACTATTTAAATCAATCGTATGAAAATAAAGCTTATCGGCAGATTGTAATGATTGGATTATTTTATTACCTTCATCAAAGTTTCTTCCGCAAAAAGACACGTTATACCCCTTATCTAAGCAGGATTTTAGTATCTCGTTACCAACGCCCTTGGTCCCTCCTAAAATCATTACTGTCTTCATTATATTTAATTTTCTGGTTTAATTTGTACTACTGACCAAATCTAATTATTTATTACTAGTCTCAAATTTTTTTTCTACATAATTGAAATAATATCGTTTAAAGCAATAATAAGGTCTATAATACCTGTGGTTTAAAACAATAGAACTTGCCACTTTTTTTTATGTTCGTTGTTCTAAACTTAATACCAAGATTGGATTGTTATATTAAAAATCATACCCTTGTATAACAACATTTTATTAGTTAAGTACAATGTAAAAACCAACAAACTTAATCTTTAGGATTTTTTAGGCTGTAGTATACAGAGTTTTTGTGATTAATTAAATTCTTTATTAAGTGTTACCATCCCAAGCACCAAACGGAGCCCGTTCAATGGAAGATATAGCCTCTTGATTAAATATTTTTTGAATAGTTTTCAACAAGATTTTTAAATCATTATTGAAGCTTAAATGATCAACATACCAGATGTCATGACTAAATTTTTCCTTCCATGATAACGCACTGCGACCGTTCACTTGCGCCCATCCTGTGATACCTGGCTTAACCAAATGCCTTCTTGCTTGTTCTTTATTATATAATGGAAGATATTCAATTAATAGGGGCCTAGGGCCTATGAGTGACATATCTCCTTTTAAAACATTGACCAATTGCAACAGCTCATCTAAGGAAGTTTTTCTAACAAATGCTCCAACTCTTGTAATACGCTGTTCTTGATTGATTAATTCACTTTCATTATTTTTTGGATCCTTCATGGTCTTGAACTTTATGATAGTGAATATTTTTGTATTCTTCCCGGGTCTTTTTTGGAAGAAGAACGGTTTTCCATTATTAACAAACATCAATAGAATGATTAATATAACAATAGCCGGTGATAATAAAATCAATGCCACAAGTGATATTGAAAAATCTAAAATTCTTTTAAAAAGCTTTTTATACATAATAAATTAATAATTTTGGTAATAATCTCTTTATATAAATTTCGTTTTTTTTGGTTTTAATATCTTAAAAATTGATTTCAGAAAAACCTACAACCTAGTTAACTAGCATTGAAGCTTGTATGGAAACAAAATTTACTATACTTATTAGCCTAATAATCTCGTAGACCTATCTGAAAAAAAACAATCTAAAAGAATTATTGAATTTTTTTATACTTATCAGGAACCGGAAATTCTGGTGTAACTCCGTGCCAAAACATGTTGACAATCCACCATCTGTCTTGGTAGTAGGCCAATTGGATACTTTTTACATCTTGCTTGTAAGGCTTATTGTTCGCCATATCTTCCTTACTATGGAAAGCTTCGCAATGACTAAATGCATGACCAATATTTGCATAAGATTCTACCACCCTACCTATTTCTCTTTCGTAAAAAGCTGTTTCTCGAGTATTGTCAAACCAATACCCAATACGCTCAACGTAATCATTTGGGTGTATCCATTGAAGTCTAAAGTTGCGATTTATATCCTTCTCGTAGCCAATTTTGTAGGCTTGAGGATGAAATAAAAACTTAAAGAAATCCCAGTCTCTTTTTTCACCAGGTTCACCTCCTAAGCAAGCATAAAATGCTGTTATTAAATCGTCTATGGTTTGCACACTTTTCAAATATTCTTCTTTCATTTAAGTCTTAATTTCGGTTATTGTTTTATTTAAATTAATCAAATACGCCAACTCATATGAATTGGAATAGCTAAAAGGGAATAAAGTTAGGGTTATTATTTTAAAAACTCTTATTTCGCAAGTTCATATTCGACAAATAACCCCTTTATCTGGTGCGCGACAAATTCCCTTTTTCATATACAAAATTAATAGATTTTCAAAGAGGAACCAGAAGGTTCTCACAAAACTGTTCCTTATCATTGAGTCTTGGTTTTCGCATTTTAAATAGAAAACTTAATTTTTCATCTAGAATATGCAAAACCTTCATTGTTTTTTAGTAATTTGATTCCTAAACGCACATGTAAATTGAAGTTAAAATATTTCAATTTACTGATTTTAAACAAATTACACGCAACCTCTAAAAGCACTACGGATTAAACAAATATTTGTTTTACTTTTGCTATTATTAATATTTAACTCACCTCAGGGAATAGGTGCTAATTGTTAAAAACAAATGAGAATACTTATTACTGGAGGAAATTCTAGCGTTTCAAGGTATGTAAAGCCATTGCTTTCTAAAGATTACGAAATAATTACAATTGGTCGTAGAGACTGTGATATTAATTTAGACCCAAATAGACCTTTAGCTGATCAGCTACCTAACCATGTAGACATTGTAATTCATACAGCTGCTGCATTTGGCGGTAAGACAGAAGAGGAGATATATGAAACTGAAAAATTTAATGTATTGAATACAATGAACTTGTGTTTTCAGTTGAAAAAAATGAATGTAAAACACTTTATTCACATTTCGAGTATATTTATTCATTTGCAAGAACTATCACCAAACTACGGTATATACTCTATTTCTAAAAGACATTCGGAAGAAATTGTAAAATTTTGTTTGAAAAGGGACGAAATTCCATACACCATTTTAAGGCCTTCTCAGTTATATGGTAATGACCCTTCTTTCATAAATCATCATCCATTTCTTTATCAAATGATAGAAATGGCATCTAAAGGTCAGAAAATTTCTTTATATGGAAAGCATGGTGCAAGTGCAAGCTATCTTCATATTAAGGATTTTGTAGAAGTGCTTTACAGGGTAGTCAAAAATGGTGTACTAGGAGAATACGATTGTACCACAATAACTCCAAATACTTATTTGGAGATTGCTCATATCGTCTTTGAATTAACGAATAATAATGTTGCCATTGAACTTATAAAAAACAAAGAAGCCATAGGAAATGTATTTACATACGATGAGACCATTTATAAAAAGGTTAACTATTATCCCAAAGTGTCGATAAAAGGTGGTTTATCTGAAATAATAAATGCTACAGGAGTCAGATATTAGAAGTCAATAAATTGTTCATCATTGAAAA
Source organism: uncultured Maribacter sp. (assembly GCF_947496775.1). Classification (GTDB taxonomy): domain Bacteria; phylum Bacteroidota; class Bacteroidia; order Flavobacteriales; family Flavobacteriaceae; genus Maribacter_B. The sequence goes on from NZ_CANMDU010000008.1 coordinate 90,171, forward strand.
ACCAACTACATAAGTGTTGGTAATGTTATAATTACCTATGTCTATATATAATCATAGGTAGGTATAAAAAGGTGACTATCATTTTTTTAGAGTTCTAAAAAGATTGATTCGTGATTTGCTTGAATCCGATATCCGTTCCTTTTACCAATGGAAGGGGTATGATGTTGAGGAATTAAACGTTCAGGAATACCATGTGCACTTGATTATTTCGATATCTCCAAAGGTTAACCAAATGGAATTCCTCCTTATTTGGTTCAGCAGGATTTACTTGAATTTCACCATTAGCAACTAAATATGATAGGAGTATTGCTCTAATTGTATTGCGATACAACTTATAGAAAGTGGATATTACCATTCCCAAATCGTCCAAAAGAGAACATATTATTCAATGCTAGCATGTTTGATTTTAAACTATCCAAAGCAGATATAGGCCTTTTCGACAACATGAACCGCAACCATCGTTTTGGATCAGACCCGAACAACCTTGAATGGTCTTTTATTCTGTAAGAAAAATTTTGAATTCCACCAGCTTCTTGGTAGAAAACACAGTGTACCTGTCCAAATTTTAACTCGTAGAAGGGTGCCCGCAGGTTTTGAATATAATGGAATTCCTCGATTCTTTTGAAAAACTAACTTTGGGATTTATCATCTCTTGAAAATTCAATATCCAAATTTCTCCCTCTTGTTCTTACAGCTATTTTCAAAAGTTTTGAATTTAGAAAGACAATATTATGTCTTTCTAAATTTTCAAATTGGAATATGTTGTAAAACTATAATTCGTCAATTACCCATTCATTAATTTCAGACAAATTTCAAAAATTGGGGGAATGATTAAATAGTTGTGTTATAACCTATGAATTGGCTTATTCATCGTCTAAATTGGCAACGACCAAATTATTTGTTTTTATTTGTTATCAATAAACAACGTGATAATTTATCATTAAACCCTTTACTGTCATGACCAACAATTTATACTCTGCTTACTTCAAACGGGCTTTTGACCTTACTGCCTCTGTTCTTGGTTTTTTAGTATTGTCTCCAATATTCATCCTCTTGATGATAATTCTCTTGATTGACTATAAGGGCTCTCCTTTTTTTTTACAAGAGCGTCCAGGCAAGGGGGAGAAAATTTTTAAGATTATAAAATTTAAGACGATGAATAACAAAAAGGATGCAAGTGGCAATTTGCTATCCAATAGAATTCGCACAACAAAGCTGGGCAAGTATATTCGACGCTATTCTCTGGATGAAATTCCGCAATTACTTAATGTCATTAAAGGGGACATGAGCTTAATAGGCCCAAGGCCTCTTGTTGTAATCTACCTCCCATATTACAATGACAAGGAACGTAAAAGACACTCTGTGAGACCAGGTATAACAGGGCTTGCACAAGTAAAGGGTCGTAACAATCTAGTATGGGAAGACCGCTTTGACTTTGATGTCCATTATGTAGAAAACCTGGGTTTTTCGTTAGATATAAAAATACTGTACTGGACCTTACTGAAAATATTGTCAAAATCTGATGTTGCGATTGACCAAGATGAATTTCTAGACTGGTTCAATATTTACAGAAAAAAACAATTGGAAGCTGACAAAGTATCTTAAAAATCCAAAAATGCACCGCAAATATTCCCAAATTTAATTTAAAAAAAAGCTTAATGATTTCTTGTCTTTGAATTAGCTTTTACAATCTATTTGAATAACTCGCCATTCAAGGTGAAAATGGGCCAATATTTGATCCTTAAAAATTTAAATCCATGAATGCCAATCTTGAAGCACTACTATTTTGTAGTTTTTACATACAAATTTCTGAGTTTAAAAAAACCACGAACTCTTGTATATTCTCAGGAGATATATAGGCACCCAAGTTCAACGTAACTGAAGTTTTTTCTGAACCTCTTAATCGATTTCCGTTCATTTTTCGAATTTATTACCCTTTAGCATTAACCATTTCCAAAATCAATGATTTTATGTTCTACATAATACCTAAACATTTTAACAAAAGCACTGTTACTGGTAACCTAAACATAGCTCAAAATAATAAAATTGATACCTTGAGAATATCTAAATATCTTAATTGTGCTTATATTTATAAACATTTTGGGGGCAGAATGACCAAACAAAAAACTTTAAAAACAGAGAGGATAAATTACCCCCAAAATATAACTTTTACGTTGATGAAAATACTAAAAAAAAGGTTTTATGACACCAAACCCAGTAGGATGGAAAACCATGTGTTTAATTGATGATGGGGCAGAAAAGTTTTATTCCTAGTTCTTGATTTAAATGTAATCATAAACCAAATAATTTCACTATAACCTACAAAGAAATAAATGTAATACAACACTATATTTTTATTTTAATCGTTTTACCAAAAAAACCTTATAATTGTTCATTAAAATTATTCAACATAAAGAAGAGTGGGATACGTTAGTAAGTTCATGTGAAAATTTCGATTTTTATCATACTTATGATTATCACAAATTATCCAAAAAAAGGGATGAAACACCCATGCTTTTTTCCTATACAGAGGAAGATAAAATAATATGCATTCCGCTACTTATACGTAAAATAGCAAAAACACCATATTTAGATGCTACATCCGTTTACGGATATCCTGGCCCTATATCACGAAATATTAATGCTAATTTTGATAATTCCAATTTCAAAACAGCATTTAACAAAATACTTTCTGATAATAAAATAATAACAATTTTCTCAAGACTTAACCCATATATTCCTTTTCAAGAAAATATTTTAGATACTATTGGAGGAGTAGATACGTCAGGTAAAATTGTGAATATTGATATTAAGCAGAATTTAGAATCTCAAAGAGCGGGATACAACAAAAGATATAAAACTTATATAAACAAATCATTAAGATTATGTTATGTAAAAAAAGCCGAAAGCAAAAGTGATATTTTAGAATTTATTGAAATTTATCACCAAAATATGAGAAGGGTCAATGCTAAGAATAGCTATTTTTTTACTGAGGACTATTTTTTTAATTTAGTAAATTCTAATTCATTTAAAACGGAGATTTTAATAGCTATATGTAATAACACCAATAAAATAATTGCTGGAGCAATGTTTATTAAACAAAAAGGCATCGTACAATATCATTTATCTGGCACAAAAACTGAATATTTACATTTCAACGCTATTAAATTACTCATAGACGAAATGAGAATCAAATCCACTAAAGAGGGGTATAAATACTTTAATCTTGGAGGAGGCCTAAACAATAAAGATGATTCGTTGCTACATTTTAAATCTGGTTTTTCAAAAAACTTCAGAAACTTTAAACTGTGGAAATACGTTATAAATCCTGAAATATATAAAGAATTGATATTGCAAAAAGAAACAAAATCATGTAGAACTAATTACATGGAGTGCACACATTATTTCCCTTGTTATAGGTGCGACTTATAAAAAAAGAGAGAATGACAAACAACCCTTTTTTGTCTGATATTTTTAAAAAGACTTGGCTCAATCATTTTAATAAAGAAAATAAAGAGTTTCACTTTTCTAATTTTAAAAAATTGCGCTTTGTAAAATTTAAGAACTTACCGTTATATATTAATGTTGGAAAAACGCACACTAAAGGAATTAGTTACGCTGTTGATACATCGGACACTACTGAAATAGATGGAAAAGTATTTTTAATGTATGACATTCCTACTTTTTTTAATCTAAAGGAAATCTCTAAGAACAGATTAAAAACACATAAAATAAAGCAATACCCTGGTTTCCTAATAAATTTAGAACTTTTTCAGGATTTAAACGAATATATGGCAATTACTTTCAAAAAAAGTAGCCGATACAAATTAAAAAAATATGCAAAAAAACTAGAAACATGTTTTGATATAGACTATAAAATGTTTCGTGGTGAGATATCTAAAGAAGAATATGATTATATATTTAGCAGCTTCAATACATTACTAAAAAAAAGGTTTGACGCCAAAAAGATAACCAACAACAATTTAGAAAAAAAAGAATGGGGTTTCTATTACGAAGTGGCTTATCCTATGATTCTAGAAAAAAAAGCAGGGCTCTTTGTAATTTATAATGAAAAACAACCCATTGGAGTAACTTTATGTTACTTCTCCGATGAGATTATTTTTGATGCCATTACAGTTTTTGATATTGATTACTCCAAATTTCATTTAGGCTCAGTTACAATAATGAAGTTAATAGAATGGAGCATATCTCATAAATTTAAGATTTTCGATTTCTCCAAAGGTTACTTTGACTATAAAAAGAGATGGGCTTCCAATAAATATGATTTTGAATATCACCTTTTATATGATTCTAAATCATATACCGCCACGTTTATTGCTTTTATAATTAAAAACGTATTTGAGTTTAAACAATTTTTGAGAGATAAAAAGGTGAATGATACGCTGCATAAATTTTCTTATAAATTAAAAAATTACCACAAAACAAATAAGAAGAAGACGAAGAAGGGTTATAAGTCGATCTCTTTGTCTCAACCATATAAAGAAGAAAAATTAGAACTGATTCATTTAAATGAAAAAGAAAATAATTTTTTAAAACCATTCTTACATGAGTTTCTTTATCTAAATACGGAATCAATTAATTCTACAAAAGTTTATTACCTTAAAGACAAACGAAACACGTACATATTCGAAGGTCTCTGCAGAAGTGCCGAAATTGTAATAAACTTAGATTATCTTTAAAATACTTACACCTTGTTGATAATTACTATGGATAGACACCCGTACTCTTCCCAAATTTTTAGAACTAAATGGATTAAACATTTTACATCACCTCCGAATGTGATTGATTTTGAATCTATTAGCGGCCAAAGCTTTCTAAAAACAAAACGGAGAAGCATATATTACAATACGGGTAGTAATTTTACTCTGCAACATTATTATTGCATAAATAACCCAGTACATTCTAAGGAATTAAACAAAAAAACAATCATAATATATGATGTTCCAAACTATTTTGTAATAAATAATAGGTTTGAAAATCCTAAAATAAAAATAGTTAAAGTAAAAGAATATATAGGATACCTTATAGATACTAACGGAGTAACCTCCCTAGAATCATATATCAAAAGTCGTTTTAGTTCTAAAAAAAGAACTCAAATAAAAGGGTATATAAAAAAAATAGAAGCCACTTTTAATATTCAATATAAAATGTTTTTTGGAGAAATAACAAAAATTGAATACGACTCCATAATGAAATATTTTTATGATTTATCAATTATTAGTTTTAATAAAAAGAAAATTAAAAATACAAAGCTTATTCCTAAAAATTTTGCTTTTACTAGGGAAGTTCTTTTTGATTTAATACAATTACAACAAGCATCAATTTTCGTCATATATAACGACAAAATCCCTATTGGTATATCTTTAAATTACAATTCCGATACTATTCTTTTTGGTGACTCTACAGTATATGATTCTTCATATTCAAAATTTAATGTGGGCACTATCATGCTAATAAAACAATTAGAATGGTGTTTTTCTAAAGGAATCAAGAAATTTGATTTTTCTAAAGGGTATTTCCCTTATAAAAAAACCTGGTGTAATACGCCGTATCATTTCGAACATCATATTATTTTTGATTCAAGCTCATTTCTAACAAAAATAACTGCTTATAGACACATATACTACTTAAAATTAAAACAATTCCTTAGGGAACATCCTCTAAGGAATTATTTAAAAAGTTTAATTAAGAAAAATTAAAACTCTACAACAATAAACTCAGACCTTCTATTAATTTTGTGCTTACTTTCAGGACAATAAACAGCATCGGAACACTCATTTAATAACTTCTCTTCTCCATAGGCCTGTAATTCTAGTCTTTCTTCCGATATACCCTGTTTTACAAGATAATTCTTGGTGTTTTTAACTCGCCTTTCCGAGAGCCATTTATTATATGTAGAAGTTCCTCTAGAATCTGTATGCGATGTTACTTTTAATTTTAAGTCCGGAGTTTCTTTTAAAATTATCGCTAAATCATTTAAAACATCCTTAGAATTAGGAGTTATATAAGAAGAATTTAAATTAAAATAAACATACCCTAAATTAGATATTTTATCTTCTATTCTCTTTTTACGCAGTTCTTCTGCCTTTATCTTCTCTTGTTCAATAGCAGCCAACCTTGCTTTTTCTTTTTCTTGAGCCAAACGTTCTGCTAGTAGTGCTTCTTCTTTTATTCTATTAGCATTCGCAATAGAATCATTTACACGTTGCTTTTCTTTCTCTTGTTCCTGTATCAGAGCTAACTTTTCCCCTCCTTTTTTAGACAAACCTTTCTCTATACCAAATTGATAAACAACCCCTACAGAATGTTGTAAATGATTGGTGGCATCATTATTACCCATAGCCCATTTACCAGAGGAATTAATATCTAAACCTACTCTATCTGAAAACCATGTTCTAAAACCTACTACAGCATTATAAGTACCTCTTCCTACATTATTAGCGTCCGTATATCCCAAACCTCCTCCGAGGTATGGATCAAACCAAGCAGTTTGCCCTATCAGTTTATTCAAATCATATGTTAATCGAGTGTCAAACCCTATATAATCACTTTCATCTATTACTACAGCCTGGTCAATTATTTTACCTTCTTTATATTTGTTATACGTAGCAATTGCCTCTATACCAATTCCACTCTTAAAATAACGCCCTATACTTAATCTATTGGGAAACGCCAAACCATTCCATTCATCCTTAAATTTAAATAGTCCATCAGCAACATCTCCTGAATCATCAACAAAATTATAACCTAATCCAAACATCCAGGAACTTTTGACAATACTATCTTTTGCTGTAAGTTGTAAATTTTCTTGACCAAACATGGTAACACTCAAAAAGAGTGCAGTAATTAGTGTGTAGTGTTTTGCGTTTTTCATAACTAATAATTTGGGGCTTATATGACGTAAAATTATGAAAAAGAGACTATTATAAAGAAAATACCCTATCAACTGTATGTATTCTCGATGGATAGATTAACTGTTATAATTATCGATAAAAAATCTACTTTTTGAAGACAATTTCTTTTTTAGAAAGAGGAAATTTATACACTTTAAAAGGGCTTACCAAAGCATTAGAATCACTTTTCGTAGTCTGTTTTACAATTTGTAACTCTATTGCTTTCTCCGTTTCTTTTAACACCACTAGACCTGTACTTTTGCTTTGGACATGTTCGCCTTCACAAACAATAATCAAAACTTCTTCGGAAAAATTAGTCTTAGGTACTGGAATACCAGGTTTTCTTGTTCTATTAATTTTAGAAAAAAAACTATCTAAAGTTTTTTGATCTCTAATTATTATATTTTCTGCAGTATTTAATCCACTGTAATTATCCTCTATTAAAAGAGTTAAATCATTATTTTTATTTGGCGGCTCTTTTTTCAGCATTTCCTTTTGACCTTTACAAGCAAAACAAAAAAACAGTAATAGTAATAAGGTATTCTTCATAGTATCTTATTTATTATCACACCTGCCATCATAAGCTCTTTGATAAATAGCTTCATATAAAGGAAGTATATTTATAATATCAAATTCTTCTGCTACTTCTACAGCATTATTTTTAAACAATTCCAAAGTATTGTCATTACTCAATAAAGAAACAGCATTCTCTGCCATTTCCTCTACATTACCTACATCACTTAAATATCCTGTAACACCATGCCTATTGACTTCAGGAATACCTCCAGCGTTACTTGATATAACGGGAACTTTATTAATCATAGCCTCTAAAGCTGCTAAACCAAAACTTTCTGTCTCTGAAGGAAGCAAAAATAAATCTGAAAAACAAAGAATTTTGTCAATCTCATTACTATTTCCTAAGAATATAACCCTATCTGTAATACCATACTCCTCACATAACATCTCTGCATTTTCTTTTTCAGGTCCTTCTCCTACCATTATTAACTTAGAGGGCACTTCTTTCTGAATTTTATTAAATACATGAATTACATCTGGTATGCGTTTTACTTTTCTAAAATTACTAATATGGGTAACTATTTTCTCTCCTTCTTCTGCCATTGCCGTTCGTTGGCAGTCCGTAAAAGATGGTTTGTATTTTCTCTTATCAATAAAATTAGGGACAACCTCAATTTCTCCTTTTATATTAAAAAGCTCCAGTGTTTTCTGTTTTAAATTTTCTGAAACCGAGGTGACTACATCTGATTGATTTATACTAAAGGTAACAGCAGGTTTATAAAAAGGGTGTTTTCCGACCAAAGTTATATCTGTCCCATGGAGGGTTGTTATCATAGGTAAACACAATCCTTCTTCTTCCAACATTTTTTTTGCCATATACCCTGCATACGCATGCGGAATGGCATAATGTACATGCAGTAGTTCTATTCCAAAAAGCTTCACCGTATCTACTAATTTACTAGATAATGCTAACTCATATGGTTGATAATGAAATAAAGGGTATTCAGGAACGTGCACTTCATGAAAATGTATATTGTTTTCTAACAATTCTAAACGTACAGGTTGCTTATAGGTTACAAAATGAACCTCATGTCCTCTATTTGCCAATGCAATACCTAATTCTGTAGCGACTACACCACTACCTCCAAATGTTGGATAACAAACAATTGCTATTTTCATGTATTATTTTCGTTTCAAAAAAATCAATCTAAAAATTATTCTATATGTCCTAAAAAACAATAAAAACTTACTCGGTAACTGAAATTTAAATCTATTAAGGCTTATCACAAAACACAAGTTAATTTCCAATTTATGTTTCCTAGCTTACCATAGAGAGTTAGTCATAAAAAGTAAATTTAGAGATTAATTTAAAATAGACTCATAAATAGCCTTCTGAATTCTTGTTCTTAACCCAGATTTAACTAAAAGTGTATTGGATGCCGTTGGATATGTTCTATTAGATAGAAAAACATAAACTATTTCTTCTTCTGGATCTGCCCAAGTATATGTTCCTGTAAAGCCGCTATGCCCAAAACTTTTTCTTGACACGCAACCACATGTTGGACCACTTTTCTCCAATTGTGGTTTATCAAAACCAACACCTCTCCTTACGTTTTTATCGCAAAAATAACAGGTGTTAAATTTTTTTACAGTTCTAGAATCTAAAAATCTATCTCCTCCATAATAACCATTCTGTAAATACATCTGCATTATTTTAGCAACATCATTAGCATTACTAAAAAGTCCTGCGTGCCCTCCTACTCCACCTTGCATCGCTGCACCCATATCGTGCACATAACCTTGCACGGTTTGATAACGGTAATAAGAATCCTCTTCTGAAGGAACAATACTCTTTTTAGGGTGCTTTTCTAAAGGATTATATCCTGTTTGGAAGGCTCCTATAGGTTTATAAATAAAATCGGCTGCAAGAACGTCTAACCTTTTTTTATAGGTGTCTTCAATATATTTTTTCATAACGTAATACCCAACATCACTATATCTATATCTATTAGATTTCAAATCTTGACGTCCAATTCTATTATAAATAGAGTCTTTATATGCATTTGCTAAATACAAATTATCCGCAACTTTTATAGAGAATCCGGGTAATTTTTTTTCTCTATAAAATTCTTTAGATGGCTTTCTTTTTTTATCTAAAGTACTAGCATAAAAAGCTATCCAAGCGGGTAATCTCCCGTAGTGCGACAAAGTTTTCAATACTGTTACATTCTTTATCTCGGTATTTGCATAAGCAGGGATTAACTCTTGAAAAGTATCATTCAAAGCTATTTTACCTTCTTCTTCCATTTTCATAATCATGGGAAGTGTAGCCAAAATTTTTGTTACAGATGCTAAATCATATATATGATTTGGTGTAATTTTCACTTCAGACTTATAGGTTGGTTTCCCGTATCCTTTGTTAAAAATTATTTTTCCTTTTCGCGCTACCAATACTTGAGCTCCTGGGAACATTAGAGAATCTAGGCCATTTTGAACTAATTTATCTATCTCCGCAAGTTTCGATGAACTTAAACCCACTCTCTCCGGAAAATCGCTATATCCTAATCTTAGTAATGATTTTAATGGTACTCCAGTATTTACAGGGAATGCGTCATTGGCAGATACCGGCAATATCCCTTTTGCTCCTATAGCTCCAAATATTACTTGCGCTGTCTTTTCTTGAGCTATTTTACTATTTTGATACCCTACAACAACACCATCAATATTATCGAAAGAGCTAATATTTAGAAGGGCATATGGTTTAGTGAATAAACTTAAAATTAAATTGGAACCTCTATCTTTTGCTATTTCTTGAAGAATATTTTTTTCTTTATTAGAAAGAGAATAAGCTTTCCATGGACTAGTATTACTTCTATGATGACCTACAATGATTAAATTATAGGCTTTTAAATTGCTTTTTAGAGTAGCAATATCTTTTCCACTTACCTCTGTAACCTTTGCGTACTTATTTAATTCTTCTAAAAACGGTTTATGGTCGGCGTCTCCGAACTTAACATAAGCTATTTTCTTATTTTCCAGTTTTTTAACACCCATAAGATAAAACTTATTCTTTACAACCGTAATAGCTTTTTCTATTGCTTCTTCATAAATTAAATCGTCTTCTAAACTATTTAGGTCTTCATATAAATTTTTAATCGCAATAGGTTTATATTTATGTAATCCTACTTTATACTTTGACAATAAAATTTTCTTCACAGAATATGCCAATCTGTTTTCCGATATTTTTCCTTTATTATAAGCTTTTATAAGTTTTTCTTTCGCTTTTTCTACTTCTGTAGGCATCAAAAGAATATCATTGCCTGCCATAAAAGCTGCCAATTCCACCTCTCCATTTTTTCCCGTTGTAGATACCCCTTTCATATTTAAAGCATCTGTAAAAACTAATCCTTTAAATTTTAATTCTTCTTTTAGAACCCCAGTAACAATTTGTTCTGATAAAGAAGATGGCATATTTTTCTTTATTTCTAAGCTTGGCACATTTAAATGCGCTACCATAACACTACTTAAGCCTGCTTGTATTAATTGTTTATAAGGATATAGTTCTACACTATCCAATCTAGATTTAGTAAAATTAATGGTTGGCAAGGCTATATGCGAATCTATAAATGTATCACCGTGACCAGGAAAATGCTTTCCACTAGAAAGAACACCAGCACTTTCCATTCCTTGCATAAATGCAATTCCTTTTGCCGCTACATTATACTTATCCTCTCCAAAAGAACGGTTTCCAATAATTGGGTTTTTAGGGTTGGTATTTATATCAATATCCGGAGCAAAGTTAATATGCACTCCTATTCGTTTTGCATGCTTGCCTATTTGTCTACCTACTTTTTCTACAATGCCATTGTCTTTAATTGCTCCAAGTGTCATATTCCATGGAAATGCATAAGTAGAATCTAAACGCATTGCCAAACCCCATTCCGCATCCATACCTACTAATAAAGGCAATTTTGCACTAGATTGAAATTTGTTGGTAAGCTTAGCCTGCTGAACGGGACCTCCTTTAGAGAATATGATTCCTCCTATGTTCTGATCTTTAATAAGCGAAATAGTCTTATTTATACTAGCTTTATCTTGATTCGAAGATATGCTAACCATAAAAAGTTGTCCCAACTTTTCTTCTAAAGTCATTTTTTCATAGGTAATATTCACCCATTTCTGTTGCGCTATACTATCTTTTGTAACTAAAGGATTAGATTGCCCATTAACAAAAAGAAAACTAAAAAATGTAAGACTAAAAACTAGATAAAAACGCATATAAAAAATCTGTATCAAAATAACTTAAAACGTACTACAATATTGCATCATAACGATTTTATCACTGTAGAACTTATACACTAAGTTCAAGGATTATACCAAAAAAAATTACATAAAACGACTATGCCAACTTTCTGAAGCTGGCACTTCCCAATGCTCTAAATATTCTCCTTTGTTAGCTACCAAATTATTAAATACTACAGTATTCAATGAAACCGCTTTATCCTTTGCCATTTTACGAAATTCTGTTAGCGCTTTATAAGCCACATATTCTCCTTGTTTGTAGGATACGTTCATTTTATCTAACAGGAGTACTTCATATTTCTTTTCTAAATTCATTATAAAGTGAACAGAAGCATCTATTGAACAACCAGAAGCTGCATTAATAGACTGATCTAATGCTAATATTATAAAACGGTTATAGCGTATTTCATAACCTGCTCTTAAATCGGCTCCATGTGCGGTCCAGTCTTCAATAAATGCGTTTAATTCTTCTTTTATTTTTTCTAATTCTTGCTCCGAAAAAGACCTACTACACTGATATACCCATACTCTAGAAGTATCTGGCAATTCTTTAAAATCTACTAACATTTTCTTTTCTATTTTCTTTAGTATTCCAAACGGCTATAAATTCTCGGATTCCGCAATGAGTTCGGCTATATCTTTAACTTTAATGGATTCTTCTTTTTCCTTACTTTTAATTCCATCTGTCATCATTGTATTACAGTAAGGACATCCTGTTGCTATAATATTAGGACTCGTTTTTAGTGCATCTTCTGTTCTTAAAACATTTATATCTTTATCTCCTTTTTCCGGTTCTTTAAACATTTGGGCTCCACCTGCCCCACAACATAATGCCGTACTCTTACTTCTTTTCATTTCTACCACATCTGCCTTAATGGTATTCAACAGTGCTCTAGGGGCGTCATATTCATTATTGGCTCTCCCCAAATAACATGGATCATGAAAAGTTATTCGTTTACCATTAAAAGCATTTCCTTCAATAGTTAGGCGTCCATTTTTTATTAATTCTTGTATGAATTGCGTATGGTGTATTACCTCATAGGTACCGCCTAAACCTGGATACTCATTTTTTAAACAATTATAAGAATGTGGATCGCAGGTAACTATTTTTTTTATTTCATACCCATTTAGTAATTCTATGTTCATTACTGCTTGCATTTGAAATAGAAATTCGTTTCCCGCACGTTTAGCAACATCTCCAGTACAACTTTCTTCGGTTCCTAAAACAGCAAAATCTACATTAGCTTTGTTTAATATTTTAACAAAGGCTTTGGTTATTTTTTTTGCTCTATCATCAAAACTACCAGCGGAACCCACCCAAAACAATATTTCGGGTTGCTTACCTTCTGCCATAAATTGCTCCATTGTAGGAACCTTTAATTGATCGCTCATAACTTTTAATGTTTTGCGTTAGGGATTGAGGCATTTGTTGGAGCTCCTTGCAAAGAGCGACTGCCGAAAGCCCGACCCGAATGGGAAACGCACTTATTATTTTATTCTTTTACCCAATTTAATCTATCCATTTGATTGTACGGCCATGGGGCTCCATTGTTTTCTATGTTAGACATCATGTTATTTAATTCTGTTGGGGCTGCACTCTGCTCCATTACTAAATAACGACGCATGTCAATAATAATAGATAAAGGGTCTATACTTATAGGGCATTCTTCCACACAGGCGTTACAGCTTGTACACGCCCAAAGTTCCTCAGAACTAATGTAATCTCCTAAAAGTTGTTTACCGTCGTCTTTAAAAACACCATTATTTGCATCTATATTTTTTCCTACTTCTTCTAAACGATCTCTAGTATCCATCATTATTTTACGCGGAGATAGTTTTTTACCTGTTAAATTTGCTGGACAAGAGGAGGTACACCTTCCGCACTCTGTGCAAGAATATGCATTTAGTAACTGTACCCAATTTAAATCTTGAACATCGGAAGCTCCAAATTTTTCTGGAATTGGCGCATCTTCAGCTGGAGCCGCAAATGGGTCCGCATTTGGATCCATCATAAGTTTAACTTCTTTAGTTACGGCATCTAAATTCGTAAACTGTCCTTTTGGTTTTACACTACCATAATACGTATTTGGAAAGGCTAATAAAATATGTAAGTGTTTAGAGTAATATAAATAATTTAGAAAAAACAAAATACCGGCGATATGCAACCACCATGTAGCTCTTTCTATAATTATTAAAGAAGAAACAGACATGTCTCCAAAAATTGATGTTATAAATTGACTTATAGGAAAAGCTCCTGCTTTGGTATAATGCGGAGTATCTAATAATTGTAATTGATAATCTGCTGCATTCATGACTAAAAAAAGAGTCATTAAAAGTAATTCAATATACAATATTAGGTTACCATCATTCTTTGGCCAGCCTTCCATTTCCGGTTTTACAAACCTTTTAATCTTTATGACATTTCTACGAATCCAGAAAATAACTACAGAAACTATTACAAGTAATGCTAAAATCTCAAACGAGCCAATTAATACATTATAAAAAGAGCCTAAAAAAGAAAGAACTCTATGGGTACCAAAAAGACCATCAATAATAATCTCAAAAACCTCAATATTAATAATAATAAAACCTGCATAAACTATAATATGCAAAAAGCCAGCTACAGGCCTTACTACCATTTTGGTTTGTCCTAAGGCTATTTTAGCCATATTCTTCCATCGTAAGGACTTATTATCATCTACTTTAACATCCTTTCCTAGTTTTATATTTCTAGAAAGACGCTTAATATTTTTTACAAAAAAGCCAACACCAACAATTAAGAGTATTGCAAATAAAATGTTTGAAATGTAGTCCATATAAACTATTCAATTTTTTCCGCGGGATCATCCTCTGGAACTGCGTATTCTTTTTGTTTCTTACCAAAAACAGAAACATTTACATAACGCTTAGGGTTTAATCTAAAGTCTTGCAATAACAAATCGAGTTCTTTGGAAGCATTATTTAAATTATTATATAACTCTTCATCTTCCATTAACTTTCCTATTGTACCATCCCCTCTTTCTATCTTAGCCATTAGCTTATCTAAATTCCCTACAGTAGATTCTAAACTTGCCAATGTTCTTCCTAATCCTGCATTGTTAATAGAATCGGTAATACTACTTAGGTTAGATGTTATAGACTGAAAGTTTGTCAAAGAACTATCTAACTTACTTTCATTATTTTTCAAAATATTATTTAACACCGATGCACTACCATTAAGGCTCTCCATTAATTCACTTAATCCGGTAATTGCTTTTTGTAAATCTCTCTTGGTTTTAGTATCTAAAACCTCATTTACATTTAATAAAACAGAATCTGCATCGGTAACAGCAGATTCGAACTTCTTAAATAATGGTGTCAATTTTTCTTGTGCTAATTCTGTTAACCCCGGCCTGGTTTCCGTTACCAAAGTATCTCCACTCTGTGCGTTACGAGATCCATCAAAAACTGGAATTATCTGAAGCCCTTTACCTCCAATTATTCCAGTATCATATAGTTCTGCTCTACTATTTTTCGAAAACACAA
Source organism: uncultured Maribacter sp. (assembly GCF_947496775.1). GTDB lineage: Bacteria > Bacteroidota > Bacteroidia > Flavobacteriales > Flavobacteriaceae > Maribacter_B. The sequence goes on from NZ_CANMDU010000008.1 coordinate 105,428, forward strand.
AATCTTGATTCACCGTAAAAGTAACTAGTAAATTACCCAAATCATCTTTAAAATGTATATCATTAACAGAGCCAACATTAAAACCATTAATAGAAACTGGTGTTCCTGGTTGCAATCCTCCAACATGAGGATATATGGCATATAGTTTATTACTATTATCAAAAAGCGGCGTAGACTTTAAATAACTAAAACCCATTATAAACAACAGAATACCTCCTATTACGATAATTCCTGTCTTAATTTCCTTAGATAATTTCAAATGATTAGATTTTGAGTTACTAAATTATAAATATTTTTTAATGTCTACTATTATTGAGACACGTATTTAAGAGCTTCTTCTAAAGAAATACGCACCCCATCTTTGTAAGCTACTATGAACGAACTGGTATACCCTTTTAAATCTGCGTTGTTTTTCAACAATTTTACTTGCAAATAAGATTCTGTATTACCATACATATATCTATACAAGTTTTTTATAGGTTCTTTGGATAATTTATTTAAACCGTTAAAATTATCTGCCTCTAAAGCTATATTCTTGGCACTTGCTAAAATTTGCACTTTAAAAACGATATTAACTTTTTTTGAAACAGTTGACACCTCTTTTTTAATACCAACTTCTTCTTTTTTTGCTTCTTTCGGTTCGTGTCCTTCATTAATTTCAGAAGTTTTAGTCCTAACACCATCAGAAGACCTAATCACTTCTTTTACTGGTAATGATTTAGCTTCTTCTTTTAAAGCTTTGCCTCCCTCTTTATTCACTACCATCTCCTTCTTTACTCCGGGAGTCGAAATAACTTCTTCTTTTTTCGATTCTGCCTTTTTGGTGACAGTCTTTTTGATCACAACCGCTTCTATAACCTCCTCCGTTTTCTTCTTATCTTCATTTTTCTCTGCAGGAGTATTCAAGGAAACATCATTAGAAATAACTGCGCTATTTTGAGAAACGTTAGAAGAAACTCCTTCTTTGTATTTTAATATTGCATCCGCGATAGCCCTTCCCATTTTAGCCTGCCCCTCTTTAGAGTTTAAAAATGCTCCTTCTTCTTTATTAGTCAAAAAACCCGTTTCTACTAAAACACTTGGCATAAAAGTTTGATGGAGCACAATAAAACCAGCTTGTTTTACTTTACGATTGTTCCTCTTCAACTTTCCTGAAAACTGATCTTGAATCATTTTAGCAAGTGCTATACTTTGATCTAAGAATTCCTCTTGCATTATAGTTAGCCCAATTACCGATTCGGGAGAATTTATATCATAATTAGCATAAGTTGTTTCATAATTATCTTCCAAGTAGATTACGGAATTTTCCTTTTTTGCAATTTCAAAATTTTGCTTATTAGCATGCAAACCTAACACGAAAGTTCCTGCTCCATGTGCATCTGAAGTATGAGAATCGCAATGTACAGATACAAAAAGGTCGGCATTTGCTTTATTTGCTATTTCTCCGCGAACAAATAAGTCTATAAAAGTATCATCCTTTCTAGTATAAATAACTTTAACGTTTTTATGCTGTTCCAAAATAGAACCAACTTTAAGAACAATATTTAGTGCTATATTTTTTTCCAAATAACCATTTCCTAAGTTCCCCGGATCATGGCCTCCATGACCAGCATCCAAAACAATTACGAATGGATCATCTTCCTGCAAACCCCCATTAAACAAAGCAAAAGAAGACAATGAGTCCGCAAAAAAAACAATCGAAAAAACAAAAAACAACTTAATTTTCATACTAGTATTCTGATTTGAGGTTCTTGATAAGGTTAAAATTATTGTAATACCCTACAAGAGGAACAAAAAATATATGTAGTTTTGAACTCTAAAAGCTGAGCCAAACCTTTTACAAAAATAGGACATATAGCCTTGCAATCAAATAAACATTTTTTACTTTTCTTTTTGCTATTAATCACTAGCATAGATTTCTTGTATGCACAAGAAGACCAAATAGTTACGCTCCCAATAAAAGCAGTAACAGATTCAATAACCGCACCGTTATTTCCACCTCCTATATTAAAAGACAGTACAATAAGGGACTCTACAATTACAGATAGTTTAAATAAAAAGCCCGCTCTTTTATTAGATAAAATAACCTATAAGGCGAAAGATTATGTGAAATTGAGTCAAAAAGACCAAAAAATATATTTATACAATGAAGCCGAAATTCATTATCAGGACACCGAATTGAAAGCTGGTGTCATAATAATGGATTACATAAAAAATGAAGTCTACGCCGGAAGATTAAAAGATTCTTTAGGAAATTATTCTCAAACACCTTTTTTTAAACAAGGAACCAACGAGGTTATCCCTGATTCCATTCGATTTAACTTTGACACCCAAAAGGCGTTAATCTGGAATTCTAGAACAGAACAACAAGCGGCTGCTGGTTCTTTAGGCAGTGATGCCATGAAGGTGTATGCAGATATTACTAAAAAGGAAAATGATTCTGTATATTTTTTAAGTGAAGGAAAACTTACTACTTCTGCAGATACCATTAACCCCGATTATTATATAAGAGTTAGAAAAGCGAAATTTGTTCCTAAGAAAAAGGTAATTGCCGGTTATAGCAACCTATACATTGCAGATGTACCCACACCTGTAGCTCTCCCTTTTGCTTATTTTCCATTAACCGTTGGTAGATCTGCTGGGGTTATGATGCCTACTTTCGGTAGCGACCCAGACACTGGTTATTTTCTACAAGATTTAGGATACTACATACCTATTGGAGAAATTGCCGACCTTACTATAAATGGAAGTTATTATACCAATGGTAGCTATGGCATACGAACACAATCGGTCTACGCAAAAAGGTACAAATACAGAGGAAATGTAAATTTCAGATACGAAAACCAAATAAATAGTCAAAGAGGATTCAGCGATTATAGTAATAGCACTAGTTATAATATCCAAATTTCCCATTCTCAGGACACAAAAGCAAGTCCAAATTCCAGATTTTCGGCTTCTGTAAACCTAGGTAGTAGTAATTATTACCGAAACTCATTACAACAACAAAATTTACCCAACACTCAAAACAATACTCTATCATCTTCTATTTCATACTCCAAAACCTTTCCTGCGTATCCTTCCGTAAATATGAGTTTATCTGCTACACATAGCCAAAACACTAATACGGATGCCGTTAACCTAACATTACCAACCTTACAAGCTAGTATGGAACGTATTTTTCCTTTTGCAAAAAGAGATGGTATAAAAAAAGGTATAATTCAAAATATAAATTTTCAATATGATTTAAATGCGAGAAATAGTGTAGTGACGGATAGCGAAAATTTTTCTCTGGCAGATTCTAAAATCGGAGCAAGACACAAAATTCCAATTAGCACTAATTTTAAAGTAGCTAAATTTTTTAGTGTCAGCCTTGGTGGTAGCTATGAAGATGTATGGACATTGGATACGTTTGACAAAAGGTTTGACTCCACTACGGAAAAAGTGGTAATAGATACGATTCCTGGCTTTGATAGATTTAACAAATATAATTTTAGTGCAAGTGTAGGAACTACAGTATATGGCACTTTTAACTTTGGAGAAGACAAAAAAATACAAGCCATTCGACATGTTATGCGACCATCATTAAGCTACGGCTACGCGCCTTCTTTTGAGCAATTTTATGACGAATTTAATACTGGAAAAACCGACGTAGATGGCAATCCAATTATAGATCAATTTACTCGTTTCGAAGGAACTTTATTTGGAAAACCCAGTTTAGGAAAATCTAACAATTTAAGTTTTTCTTTAGCGAACACATTAGAAGCTAAAGTTACGGACAAGGACTCTATAGCCACCGAAGCTAAAAAAATACCTATCCTCAGCAATTTTAACATCTCCACGGGATACAATTTTGAATCCGACTCCTTAAAAATAAGCCCCTTAAGCGTCAACGGAGGAACTAACATACTTGACAACAAAATGTCTATTAACTTTTCGGCAGGTTTAGACCCATATGCCATTGACAATAACAATAGAAGAATAAACACGTTTAACATTGATAATGGAGGTAGCTTATTTCGCTTAACAAGAGCTAATGTAAATGTTTCTTATTCTATTGACAGCAAGGCATTTGAAAAGAATGATACTGATGAAGAAGAAGAGGAACCAGACCCGTTTGACTACGTAGCTTCAAGTGGCGGGCGAACAGATGATCTTTTTGGACAAGGAGACGATTTCAATAGCCCAAGAAACAGGGAAGACGACGAAAACAAGGGTGAAGATGTAGATAATCCTATTTTTGGCACCAAAATACCTTGGAACTTCCGGTTCGCGTACTCCGCTAGTTATGCTAATACCGCCAGACAAAACGAATTTAGTAGTCACTCATTAATGTTTTCCGGCGATATTGAACTCTCCCCTAGATGGAAAATTGGAGGCTCTTCCGGGTACGATTTTAAAAACCAAGGCTTTACTCTTACCCAATTACGCTTTGAGAGAGATTTAAAAAGTTTTACCATGCGTTTTAACTGGACTCCCTTTGGGCAATACAAAAGATGGTATTTCTTTATTGGTATTAAAAGCTCTATCCTAAAAGACCTTAAGTGGGAAAACAGAAGCCAAAGAGTTAGGTAATATTTAACTTAAAGATTAAAAACCAAATGAAAAAAATAATTAATACAGCAAAAGCTCCTGCTCCTATAGGGCCATACAATCAAGCCGTTCTAAGCGGAAATACACTTTACATTTCTGGTCAAATTCCAATCGATTCTTCTACCGGAAAATTAATAGAGGGAGACATAAAGAAAGAAACCAAGCAATCCATGGAGAACCTGAAAGCAATTCTCGAAGAGGCAGGCATGACTTTTGAAAATGTTGTAAAGTCTTCTATTTTTTTAAATGATATGAATCAATTTTCCCAAGTTAATGAAGTCTACGGCACTTATTTCAACCCAGAAACAGCTCCTGCAAGAGAAACAGTTGAAGTTGCCAATTTACCTAAATTTGTTAATGTAGAAATTTCAATGATAGCAATAAAGTAATATTACTTACATTGTATTTTTATGATGCTCCACAAGACCATCTATAGGTCGCTGACGAATAACACCTACAACTAAATCATTACGCTCCAAAACAGCCGTTAATTCTTCTCTTAAGTAATAAGCAATACTACCTACAAAATTAATAGGAACTTTGGTAGCCAATTCAAATTGCATAACGTAGTTATTTATAAACTGCTGAAATCCTTTATCAATAACTCCTTTACAATACGGGTGGTCTTTATTTTCTATTAAAAAACGAGCAAAAGTAGCTAAATAGGTATTAGGGTTTGGCTGCTTATATAAATTTTCTTTGATAACATCAGCATCTAAATCGTACTCATTATTAAACTTAATAGCCAAATCAGATGGTATCTTATGAAAATAATAATCTCTAATTAATTTACGTCCAAAGAAATTTCCACTACCATCATCCATAGGTATATACCCTAAAGAAGTTACTTTCTGGAATAATTGGTGTCCGTCATAATAGCTACAATTAGAACCTGTTCCCAAAATACATACAATACCCTGCTGACCAAGTTCTGTTGTGGCATAAATAGCAGCATACGTATCTTCTTTAACTACCGCTTTTGCTTTTGGGAAATAATCTTTAAAAATCTCTTTTAAAAATTTTTTCATACGATCCGTTCCACAGCCAGCGCCGTAAAAAAACAAATGCGTAACATTATCTTTGTTTTTAGAAAGTTCAAAATTATTTGCTAATCGGTCTTCAATAACTTCACGAGTTAGAACCTCTGGACTTAATCCTAAAGTCTGGGTAAAAAAAAGTTTCTCTCCTTTTTCTCCTAAGGCAATCCAATCTGATTTAGTAGCTCCGCTATCAACAATTAATATCATAATCTTCAAATTTTAAAAACAATCCTGAAAACAAAGAGTTTCTTTACTTTCAGGATTTAATTATACTATATATAAACTTATAAAGTGTTTACATGTTGCATTAGGTCTACCATTTTATTAGAAAAACCAGCTTCATTATCATACCAAGAAATTAATTTAAAGAACCCAGCATTTAATTCAATACAAGCTCCTGCATCAAATATACTAGTCCTTGCATCTCCGATAAAATCTTGAGAAACAACTGCTTCTTCTGTATATCCTAAAACACCATTTAATTCACCTTCAGAAGCTGTTTTAAATGCCTTTTTAATTTCATCTAAAGAAGTTTCTTTTTTAACTTTCACAGTTAAATCTACTACAGAAACATCCGCAGTTGGAACTCTAAATGCCATACCAGTAAGCTTTCCTTTTAAGGCAGGGATTACTTTAGTTACAGCAACTGCAGCACCTGTTGATGCCGGAATAATATTTAACATTGCACTTCTACCACCTCTCCAATCTTTTCTAGATGGGCCATCTACAGTCATTTGCGTAGCAGTAGTTGCGTGTACTGTTGTCATTAAAGCTTCTTCTATACCAAAGTTATCATTAACAACCTTAGCTAAAGGTGCCAAACAGTTTGTAGTACAAGATGCATTAGAAACGATAGAATCAGAAGCTTTTACATCTTTATGATTAACACCATAAACAAACATCGGAGCGTCTTTAGATGGAGCAGAAATAACCACTTTTTTAGCACCTCCGTCAATATGATATTGTGCTGTTTCTAATGTTGTGAATATACCTGTACATTCAGCAACAGTTTCAGCTCCTACTGCATCCCATTTAATTTGCTTTGGATCTCTTTCAGCAGTAATTCTTACCGTTTTCCCGTTAACTATTAAATTTCCATCTTTGGTCTCAACAGTTCCATCAAACTTTCCGTGAACAGAATCGTACTTTAATAAATATGCTAAGTGCTCTACATCTAATAAATCGTTAATGGCTACTACATCTACATCTCCTCTTTTAACAGTAGTTCTAAAAACCAATCTACCTATTCTACCGAATCCGTTAATTCCTATTTTTAAATTTGACATTTTTATTGCTTTATATTAATTAATTTATATTGTCATTATATCTGAAACTCTTATAAGCTCTTTATCTATTTCTGTATGCCCCTTTATGGCCATTTCTAATGGAGTAAGCGTAAGTTTATTATCTTTTATACCAACCATTAAATTTGTTTTACCTTCGGATAATGCCTCTACCGCTCTTACTCCCATTCTACTGGCCAAAACCCTATCATAACACGAAGGGGAACCGCCGCGTTGCATATGCCCTAGAACAGATACACGCACATCATATACCGGTAAATGCTTCTCTACATATTCTTTAAGTTCAAAAACATTTTTTCCTGTTTTATCTCCTTCCGCAACAATAACGATACTAGAAGATTTCCCTGATTCTTTACTTCTTTTTAAAGACTCTACTAAACGGTCTAATCCTAAATTTTCTTCCGGAATAAGAATTTCCTCTGCTCCTGCACCTACACCAGCATTTAATGCAATATGCCCTACATCTCTTCCCATTACTTCAACAAAGAATAAACGGTTATGAGAACTAGCAGTATCTCTAATCTTATCTATAGCATCTACAACTGTATTTAGAGCCGTATCAAAACCTAAAGTAAATGTAGTTCCGAAAATATCATTATCAATTGTTCCGGGTATTCCTATTACTGGGAAATTATATTCTTGATTAAAAATCATCCCCCCAGTAAAACTGCCATCACCACCAATTACAACAAAGGCATCTATACCCTCCGCTTTTAATTGTTCGTAGGCCATGCTCCTACCCTCTTTGGTCCTAAACTCCATGCATCTGGCACTTTTTAGAATAGTACCTCCTTTATTTATTATGTTATTAACACTACGTGCATCCATAGGTTTAAAATCACCTTCAATCATGCCTTGATATCCACGATAAATACCTACACAATCTATATTGTGATAAGCACAGGTACGAACTACGGAACGTATTGCAGCATTCATTCCTGGAGAATCTCCTCCGGATGTTAGAACGCCTATTTTTTCAATTTTTGTAGTCATTGTCAAGTTGTATGCCAACGAAATTAGCAAACTTAATTCAATAAATTGAGGCTTCTAAGCTTTAATTTTCAACACTATACAACTTCAAACGTTTTCGTATTGAAAATAATTTCCGTTCCTATAAAATAATAGGTTTTGAACACTAAAATTAGTTGGTTATTGGACTCATTTGATCCTTAGAATAGAACCTAAGAAGACTATCTTTTCCCATTACAGAATCTGGAATTGGTTTCTTTTTATTCCTTTTTTGTTTCACTTTATCCTTTCCTAGAATTTTCCGAAAAAGTTCCTTAAAATTATTAAAATCGACCTCATAAGAAAGTCCTGCTCCTTGCGTATACCCTTGATTATCCGCTAAGAACTCTTGAATTTCATTTTGCCTATTAAAAAACTTGGCGCTGAGGGTACCTTCTTCATTTAACAGCAATTGTATTTCTGCATCACCCGCAACCACAGTTTCACTAGAACCACCTACCGGAACACCAAAATTGCCATTAAACAAAACCCTATCACTAATTTTTGTAGATACTGTTACTCCAATTCTATCATCCGTTTCTATATCTGCACTCCTATCTATTATCCCTTGTTCATAAGACAATCCTAAATTAAATTTATCATTATCTCCCCCTAACATTTGATTTAAAATTCCAGAAGCCGATTGCAATAAATTTCCTGTTACAGCTTGTTGATTAATTCCCGATTGCTCATTAACGAAAGAACCTTGAGCCAGTAAAAACAAAGCATTTTTCTCTTCTATAGTGGGATCTTGTAACCTATACTCTAATTCTGACTGAATTATAGAATTTGTCCCTGGAAATTCTATTTCAAAATCTATATTAGGGCTTTGTAATTCTTCGGTTAACTTAATAACCACATCTGTTGGTATTCTTCTAGTAGAAGAGCCGGCATTATCTAACAAAGGAGCTGGGTTAGCAGTTAAAGAATAAACTGCTTGCATATTTAACTCTGCCGCCAATGGATCTCTCTCCCAAACAATAGTACCTCCAGGCTTTACTGTAAATGTTTTATCTATAACACCTCCAAATTTATGATGATATTGCCCAGTAACAACAACAAAATCTCCATACATCTCGAACTTACCACGGGTATTAATCTGCATTAATATAGTCCCTACTCCGGTTCCTTTTAAGGAACTTTTAGTTTTCTGATCTGTAACTATTTCTACTTCAGCATCCGGAGTAACATCTAAATCAAACTTTAACTCTAATCCTTGATAATCCTTAAGAACTCTTCCTTCGTCAATATTCTTAACCCTATTTTTTTCTACAAATGTTATAAAAGAATAATCCCCTACACTAGCAACATCACTCAATGGTATTTTTAAAGAAGTACCCTCTGCTGTTGTTCCAAGAACATCTATATTTAGAGCTGTAGTTGGCCCATAAATTCTTCCTGTTCCGTTTAAAAACCCCGTTCCATAAAACAATTGCTCCTCATCAAACTCTGTGTTTAAAATCAGAAAACGGTCATCGTTAGTATCCACATCTAAATTTAACACCCAACTATCAAAATACTTATGCGAAATTGTACCATCAATATTTGCATGCGTTTTTTTATCTACATCGGTTAGGTAGATATTCTCAAAATTAAACGTTTGCTCATATAATCGAACCTTAGAATCAGGGGCAAAATCATAATCTACATTTAAATAAGGGATACTTATTCCGGAATTATCCAAAGACAACAATCCATTTATTTCAGGATTATTAACCGGTCCTGTTAATCTTGCACTACCACTTAAATTACCCCGTATGTTCCCAATAACATTCTGCCCTAGCGGACTAAAAGGGTGCAATTTAAAATCACTAAAATTAACTAGTAAATTAGCTTGTGGAGTTCCTCCGGTATTTAACACATTACCAACAACTCCCAATTTCTCTATACCATTTTCTGTTATTTGAGAGTTAACCACAAAATCTGTTAAATCTCTATTCCCAATTATCCCGAGCGTTAAATCTCCCAAAGGAATTTTATTGATACCAAAGTTCGCTATTTGAAGATTAGAAGAAGGCAAATAAATGTTATCTTTTTGCAATATATTTAAAATTCCATTTACCTCGCCTTGTAACTTAAGGCTATCAATAGCTGGGGTAATTTTATCTAAAGAAACCAGATTAAATTGTAATTCTAAATCTTTATACGTAGAATCTGCCAACTGCCCCTTTAAACGAATTTGCTCTTGCTTACTATTATTCATTACAATTTCTTTAATTGTAATGCTATCTAAAGTCCTATTAAGAATTACTTTATTGTTTGCATCATCTGCCTTATTAAGAATCCATTTATTTCCTTTAAAACTAATATCTGATGTTTTTAAACCAATTACGGATTTATTGTTTTTATTAAAAGTATGATAAAAGTTTAAATTATAACTATCGTCATAAGCACTGCCCCCTTTAAACTCTGCTCTAAAAAACAAAGTGTCTTTAAGAGTTGTATTTATTAAATTAAAATCCTTTACGTCATAATAAGGTGTAGATAAATCTCCAACAGAAACGAAAGTATTAAATAACGGATTTTTGTTGTCAATTTTTAAATCTATATTATCCGCCTCATTACCATAAGCAGCTATGCTAGGCGATTTAAAGTTTAACTTTAAATCGCCATCATCTGCATTGATATTTCCTTTTATAAAGGTATTGGGGTCAAATTTTACTTCCGGAAAAAACACATCTACAATCTTATTATATATTTTAAAATTGAAAGATAATTTTTGCCCCTTAGATATTTTAAAAGGCCTATAATTGGTATAAATACTTCCCAAAGAATTTTGTACTACCCTCCCTAATTCTTTTACCTTAAAGTTACCTTTTAAATACCCTGTTATAATATCTGGAGAATTTATTGCTATGGTTCGTATGCTATCATTTTCAAATGAGGATGATATCTTGAAATCTTCAAAATAATAAGTAAAATTTTTATTCTGGAAATTAGTTTTAGTGAATTTTATATCACCAACTATTTTATCTAATGAATTACCTGTAATATCCATATTAATATTACCCTTAAATATAGATATACTATCATTAATAAAGTGTAGTTTTTTAAGATTGGCATACCCTACAGATGCCCTAAAATTAAAATTATTACGTCCTTCTTCAAAATCAGCTAATCCTTTAAAATTAAATTTTAAATTCTCATCATTACTTACCAAAGAACCATCAAATAATTGCTCTTTTAAAACTCCAGATACTTTTAAATCTTTATAAATGTAATTATTAAACTCTATGGAATACACGTCTCCTATTACCTCTGTATTTAAATGCTCTCGCACAAAGCCTTTTCCTTCAATATTAAAATCTAAAGTTGTTTTTCCTAAAGATTTCTTCTCTGCAAAACTCCCTAAATCAAAATCTATTAAAGACACGAATCCGGTATATGTTGCATTATCAATATTGTTAATATTTGATAAAACCACATCTGCATAACTACTACCAATATCTGTATTTAAATTTATTTTTGCTTCAATTGCGGATTTCGTTACAACTGTATTTCCTCTAACCGTAAATTGTCCTAGTTTCTGAAAAGAGGATGGCAATGATTTACCAAGAATCCTTGGCATTAATGCACGCATCTCATAGTAACTAGAGGTTACATTCTTCATTTTAGCGGACATCTTAAAAGGTTCTTTTCTAGAAAAGAGATTCTTAAAATTAAAATCCCCTCGAATTCCTGTATTATTTGTATTAAGGAATAATTTTTCGGTATTTAAATCGTTTAAAACGCCATTTATATTAGATGAAAAAGAAACTGTTTTCCCGCTTCCAAATTCATTATATAAATTATTAATTTCATCTAAAGAAACTATAGACTCTGTAAAAACAGCTTCTACATTTACTTTGTTTAAAAAATCTTTAAAATCTTTTCTTTCGTAATTAAAAATTAATTCGCCTAATAAATTTGATTCCTCCGTTTTTAGAAGCAGAGAATCAAATCGCATTTGCTTTTTGGTATATAAAAAATTGGTTTTAAGATCCGATACATTAATTCCTCTTTGACTATTAAAAGACATCTTATTAATGGCTGTAGAAACCTCTGGTCCCAAAATTTTAAAACCCGAAGAGCCTATATTGAGATTCTGAAAATCCAATATTTTCTCTTTTTCAAAATTTTCATCAATTAATCTAAAAATACTATTCTCTATATTAACATCGGAAGAAGACAAAAAGAATGGTGGCGAGTTCGGATCTCTTGGTTTTTTATTATCTAACTTTTGGATAAAAACATCTAAATTAGTTTCCTTATTTCCTTTATACGTTTTTAATTTAAAATTTAGTTGTTCAATAGAAATCGCACCAAATTCTAATTTACCATCAAGGAGATTTTTTACACTTAAAATAGAAGTGTTCAAATCATTCACATAAAACAATGTGTCCTTTTTATAATCCTCTACGAAAACACCATTTAAATGTACTTTCCCTGATATTAAAGATATTTTTAAACGATCTACATTAATACTTGTGCCATATTTAGTATTGATCTCATTTGTAGCATATTCAGCAAATCTTGTTTGTACAATAGGTAAAGATAAAATTATAGTGCCCAAAACAACTATTAGCAATATCGCCAAAATTGTTCTTATCAGTATTTTTCTTAATTTTTTGATAGAGCTTTATGTTTTACCTTTGTCTTTCAATTTTTATTCCAAACCAAGTGGAAAATAAAACTATTTACATTTTAGCTATAGAATCTTCTTGTGATGATACTTCGGCTGCTGTTTTATGCAATGACAAAGTACTAAGTAATATAGTTGCAACCCAACAAATCCATAAAGAATATGGTGGTGTTGTTCCTGAATTAGCTTCCCGAGCGCACCAACAAAATATTGTTCCCGTTGTTCACCAAGCCTTAGCTAAAGCAAATATCGATAAAAAAGAATTATCTGCCATAGCTTTTACAAGAGGTCCTGGATTAATGGGATCTTTATTAGTTGGTACCTCATTTGCCAAATCTCTTTCTCTTGGGCTACAAATACCTCTTATTGAAGTAAACCATATGCAAGCGCATTTATTAGCTCATTTTATAAAGGATGATTTATCTACAAAACCAACTTTTCCATTTATTGGGTTAACTATTAGTGGCGGTCACACGCAAATAGTACTCATTAAAAATTATTTTAAAATGGAAATTCTTGGGCAGACACTTGACGACGCTGTTGGAGAAGCTTTTGATAAAAGTGCTAAAATTTTAGGATTACCTTATCCTGGAGGACCTTTGATAGATAAATATGCTAAGGATGGCAATCCAAAAAAGTTTAGTTTTCCAATTCCTAAAGTTGGAGAATTAGACTTTAGTTTTAGCGGACTTAAAACAAGTATTTTATATTTTATTCAAAGAGAAGTACAAAAAGATGCAGATTTTGTTTCCAAAAACTTAAGTGATATTTGCGCCTCTATTCAATATACCATTGTAAAAATTTTAATGCTAAAACTAAATAATGCTGTTAAAAAGACAGGTATAAAACAAATAGCAATTGGCGGTGGTGTTTCTGCTAACTCAGGTATTAGAAAAGCTCTTAAAAATAGAGAGCATAGTCATAATTGGGAAACATATATTCCAAAATTTGAATATTGCACGGATAATGCTGCAATGATCGGAATTGTAGGATATTTAAAATACAAAGAAGAATTATTTTCTAAGCAAAACATTACAGCAAAAGCAAGGTATCATATTTAGCATTACTTTAATTCTATTATTCTTTTTTTCTATCTTAAAGAAATTATTTAAAATAAAACAATGTCCTATCCAGAAGAATTAGAATCTAGAATAGATTGGGCTATTACCATTTTTCCGAAAAACATTAAAGACAACTTTTCCAAAAAAAGAATGTTTGGTGGCTTAGCCTACCTCTTTAAAGGTAAAATGACTATAGGAGTTATTAAAAATGATTTAATGGTTAGAATCTTACCTAAGGATATAGATATACATTTAAAAAAAGATTTTGTACGACCAATGGATTTTACAAAAAGACCTATGAAAGAATTTGTTTATGTAGCTCAAGATGGGTGTAAAACAGAAGAACAATTACAAAATTGGCTGGAACTAGGACTTGAGCATGCCCAAAGTAAACTCAAAAGTTTATAATTTTACAAAAAATACAGAATGCAACTTTTTTACAATCCAAACCTAAGCGAAAAAACGTCTGAATTTACCTTTAGCGAAGAGGAAAGCAAACATATTGTACGAGTTCTTCGCAAAAAAGAACTAGACACATTATCCATTACAAATGGTAAAGGTTTATTATTCACGGCAGAAATTACTCTAGCCAATGCAAAACGTTGTAAAGCCAAAGTAATTGCTCTGGAGAAAAAGCATAAGAAAAAAAATTGGTTACATATTGCTGTTGCTCCCACCAAAAATAACGATCGTTACGAATGGTTTTTAGAAAAAGCTACAGAAATTGGTGTAGATGAAATTACCCCTATTATTTGTGACCACTCTGAAAGGAAAATCATTAAACAAGAACGACTAGAAAAGGTTATACAATCTGCAATGAAACAATCTTTGCAGTGTTATTTACCAAAATTTAACTCCGTTATAAGCTATAAAGATTTCATAAAAAAAGAACATCAAGGGCTATTATTCATAGCACATTGCGAAAAAGCAGAAAAAGTAGAACTTAAAAGAAGAGCTGCAGCAGATAAAGATATTACTATATTAATTGGCCCTGAAGGAGACTTTAGTGCTACAGAAATTAAAAAGGCTTATAATAGCAATTTTCTTCCTGTTTCCTTGGGAGAAAATAGGTTAAGAACAGAAACTGCAGCACTTGTTGCATGCACTACAGTTGCTATGATTAATCAATAAATCACCTTGCAAGAGCCTGTTGTACAGCTCCTGTAATATCAAAAACTTTATTTTCTACAAGAAGTATTAAACTTAAAGAATCTTTTATACTTACTTCTTTAGGTATAACTATTTCTTGAATTCCGGTATTTTTATGTAAATCTAAAGTTTCCTCAGCTACTACAATATTAGAATTCTTTAAAGTTCTGCTCTTATTCTCCCCTCTTGTAACCAAAGTTACTTTTTCATCTAAAACAAGAACACTTCTTATAGCTTTCTCTTTTATGCCTCCAGAAATAGTATAGTTAAACTTTAACTTGTTGTCATTTACAACAAGCTCGTTTATTTCAATTTTATTTGATGACCTTTTCTTTTTGCACTCTTCTATAGTATTAAACATCTTATATTTAGAAGATCCAACAAAATGAGTTTTGCCATTAACCACAACTTCTGGCGTATAATTTCCTCTATACTTAAACTTAGAATTATACATACTTTGCTTTTCTTTATAAGCTTTCTTACTAAAAGGATCTTTCCAACCTAAATAGTTCCAATAATCTACATGGTAAGACATTACGTAAAAATTCTTCTGGTTAGAATTTTTAATTTCATCTAACAAAACATCCGCAGCAGGACAACTAGAGCAACCTTGCGATGTAAATAATTCTAAAACAACAATAGGCTCGTAATCTGTTTCAACATAAATATTTTTAGTTTCATAGCAAGACTCTTGTGTAACAAAGGCCATAAAACCAAGACTTATTACAATAATTAATAGAACTATAATTTTTTTAAGCATCATAATTATTACATTTGATTTATATAATTGTACGAGTCTCCATGAAACAACTTACAGCCGAGCTATTAATTTTAACTTTTCTTATGACTATTATTTGCTCTGGTCAAGAAATAGCAGTACTAAAATATAATGGTGGTGGCGATTGGTATGCAAACCCTACTGCATTGCCTAATTTAATAACATTTTGCAACGCCAACATAAATACTACAATCAAAGCAAAACCAAAAACTGTGGAGGTTGGCAGTGCTGCTATTTTTCAATACCCTTTTATACACATGACTGGACACGGGAATGTCGTTTTTTCAGCTGATGAAGCCGAAAATTTAAGAAATTATGTATTATCCGGTGGCTTTTTACATATTGATGATAATTATGGCATGGAACCTTATTTACGAAAAGAATTATCTAAAGTTTTTCCTGATAAGCAACTAGAAGAAATTGGTAACGAGCACGAAATTTTTAGGGATAAATATGCATTCCCTGACGGCTTACCAAAAATCCATGAGCATGATAATAAAAGACCGCAAGCTCTAGGCCTTTTCCACGAAGGAAAACTTGTTCTTTTGTTTACATATGAATCTGACTTAGGGGATGGCTGGGAAGATTCATCAGTACATAATGACCCGCTAGTAGTAAGAGAAAAAGCACTTAAAATGGGAGCAAATATTGTAAATTACGCATTTAAACATTAGTAAAATGACTTCTAAGACAATCTCTAATGGAATTTTAAGAGCGGTTGGTATTTTCACCGCTATACTATTAGTGTTATATTTTTTATATAAAATTCAATCTGTTTTAGCTTATTTAGCTATTGCTGCTGTCATTGCCCTAATAGGCAGACCTATTGTTTTATTCTTAAGGCGAAAACTAAAATTCCCGAACACTATTGCAGTTATTACATCTATGCTTGTTATGGTTGGAATATTAGCAGGAATAATAGCCTTGTTTGTTCCCTTAATATCAGAACAAGGAAAAAATCTTTCCCTGTTAAATATTGAAGACTTACAAAATAATTTAAATATTTTATATAAAGAGATAACTACCTATTTAGGATTATCTACGGTCGCAGTAAATGAAGTTTTGCAGGAAGCGCATATTGAAAAAAACATTTTAAGCGGTCTTAATATTGGATTTATCCCTAATTTTCTTAACTCATTTTTAAATATCCTTAGCTCTGCAAGTATAGGGTTATTCTCTGTTCTTTTTATTTCTTTTTTCTTTTTAAAGGATAGTAAGTTATTTCAAAATGGCCTCCTAATGTTTGTACCGAACTCAAAGGAAAAAGGCACCGTAAATTCCATTGATAAAATCAATAATTTATTATCCAGATACTTTCTAGGTTTACTTTTACAAATATTTATTTTATTCGTAATCTACACTATTGTATTACTAATAGTTGGTATAGAAAATGCTATAGTCATTGCTTTTCTATGTGCATTATTTAATGTTATTCCGTATGTAGGCCCTATCATTGGAGGGGTACTTATGGTAATACTTACTATGACCAGTAATTTAGGCGCAGATTTTAGCACCGTAATTTTACCTAAGGCGGGCTACGTGTTAATTGGCTTGGCAATAGGGCAACTGGTGGATAATTTCTTTTCACAACCCTTCATTTTTTCTAACAGTGTAAAATCGCACCCTCTAGAAATATTCTTAGTTATTATTATAGCCGGACTACTTTTTGGAGTAGTAGGAATGATTGTTGCTGTACCGGGATATACAGCTATAAAAGTTATTTTAAAGGAATTTTTATCCGAAAACAAGCTTGTAAAATCTTTAACACAAAATTTATAGATCAACTTTGAATAAAGACCTATTACATACTGGTGTTCAAGAATTTATAAAGAAAAATATAAACACAGAAATCACCTCTATACTATTAAAAAAATCAACATTCCCCAATGTTTCTCCAAAAGAGTTAGCTGAGCAAATTGAAGCCAAGAAAAAGTGTAAAACTAAACTCCCCAAATGGTACGAAACATCTAAAATATATTACCCCAACAAACTAAACATAGAGCAAACCTCATCTGAAAAAACTGCAGAATACAAAACTTCAATCCTAACCGGTACATCTGTAATAGATATTACCGGCGGGTTCGGTATAGACTGCTATTATTTTAGTAGTAAAATGAAGACAGTTTTTCATTGCGAAATCAACAAACAACTATCTAGTATTGCATCTTATAATTTAAATATTCTTAATGCAAAAAACATTAAAACAATACCTTTAGATGGTATTGAATATTTAAAAAATAAGGCCTCTAATTTCGATTGGATTTATATAGACCCTTCTCGAAGAAACGATAGTAAAGGAAAAGTTTTTATGCTATCCGATTGTCTTCCTGATGTTCCTCTCCATCTAGATTTCTTTTTCAGAAAATCCAAAAACATATTAATTAAAACTTCTCCGCTATTAGATTTTTCCATAGGAATATCTGAATTAAAAAATGTCAAAGAAATTCACGTTGTAGCTTTAGAAAATGAAGTAAAAGAACTCCTATGGGTTTTAGAAAAAAATTATTCGGGAAATATTTCTGTAATAGCAGTAAATATTTCAAAAAAGAAGCAAGATTTATTTAGCTATATTTTAGAAGAAGAAAAGGAAAATAAAGCTAAATTTTCATTACCCTTGAAATATCTTTACGAGCCCAATGCTTCAATATTAAAATCCGGTGCTTTTAAAACTTTAAGTAAACAACTTGATCTTTCTAAGCTTCATACAAATACACACTTATATACACATACAACACTCCTAAATTTCCCGGGAAGAATATTTAATATTGACAGTATTATTCCTTATAATAAACGGGCAATAAAAAAACTGGGCATAAAAAAAGCAAACATAACCATTAGAAACTTCCCTGAAAATGTTGCTGACATTCGTAAAAAACATAAAATAAAAGAAGGGGGTTCTATTTACCTATTCTTTATTAGGAACCTAGAGGACGCATTAACTGTATTACTATGTTCTAAGGTCGCAAGTCTTAAAAATTAGACACAACTCTGAAACGTAGTAATACACTTACCTATATAGAGTAAAATGCCCTATATATTGGTTCTTGCTTTTATTATTTTCATTAACCTCATACCAATAATCCCCTGTTGGTACTGGTGAACCTTCATAATTACCATCCCAATAACTAACATTGTCAAGTATTGCTACAACTCTACCATAGCGGTCATAAATCTTAACTTCTATATCTGGGAAATACTCTCTATTTTTTGGATACCACATATCATTATTTCCATCACCATCTGGAGTAAAGAAATTTGGTATATCTAACATTCCAGTAAATTCAAAGGGAACAGATACTATTGCCGCGCACCCGTTTTGATCCACAACTCTTACTGTTACCAATTCACTTTCATTGGTAGTATAAACTCCGTTTGTACCAAAAGATTCCCCTTGGAAGAAAAATTCATACCCTCCATAGCCACCTTCAGCAGTTGCCGTTAATTCATTAGGCGCTGTTTTAATTGCACTTAGTATTAGAGGATCATATGCTTCCATTGTAAAATCTACAATATTTGTACAACCGTTTTGATGGTATATATAAACCGTATGGTCTCCTTCAGCCAAATCCCCCCAAACATTCTCCGTCCCTGCTAAAGCAGTTACTGGATCTGTAGGATCTAATGGATCTAAGGCGAAAAGCAAATCGGACATTAAACCTTGTTCTTGCATTTCTATAGTAACCGTACTATTAGGAAAAATTCCTTCACAACCATATTCAATAATTGGCTCTGCAGTTAAATCTACGCCTATATTGATAGTTACAACTTCCGTTACGGCACACAAATTAACATCTTGAATATACAATGCGTAAGATGCCCCTCCTTCTAAATTCTGAATTGATGTACCGTCATATGGTGCAAAGACACCGGTTCCTGTTTCATCCACAGGACTTATTTTCTCTAATTTATATTCATAATATGGAGTCGGATGTACTAATACATCGTTAAATAGGGTTCCTCCTACAATATTAAAAATTAAAGTACCATCATTTGCTCCAATACACAACTCTGGGGTTGTAACTAGATTTGTTACCTCAAGGACATTAGGCTCCGTAACCGTTATGAAGTCTTTTTCAAAACAACCATTGTCATCCTTAATGAGAATCTCATAATCACCAGCCGCAAGTTCATCGAAAATATATGCATTCGGAGTTAATGGATCACTAAAAAACTCATCGAAATGTGGACCTATAGCAAATTGTAGCAACCCTTCCCCTCCTGATTGCACTTCAACAGTAATAGAACCATCTTCTTCTCCATTACAAGTTACAGGAGTTTCATTTGCCGTAAATAAAATAGGCACAGGTCTTATAATTTCAAAAGGTCCTTTAATGTCACTACAAGTAGCCCCACTAGTTACAGCAATATAATAATCACTACCTTCAGGAAGCCCTTCAAAAGTACCATCTGGTTGCGGCCCTCTAAAAACTGTGGCAGATGCTGCGGGAGAAAAAGCGTCAACTGGATCACCTACATACAATATAAACTGGTTATTCCCGACTCCACCATTCACAAAAGATTCTATTCTTCCATCTAATTCCGATGCACAAGAAATATCATCTATTTGATTCGGTAATATAGTAATACCAGTTGCATCGGTCATGGTAATACCATTAGATCTTACAGGTAAACAAGTGTTTAATATATTTTTCTTTCTAACATCAAATTGGTAAGAAATACCTGCATCTCCTAAAATAAGAACAGAAGTCCCTACCATATCGGTATAAGTCCCTACTGCTACCCCATTTTCTATTTGTAAATATTCATATACAAAGGAAGGTTCTGGGTTTTCTATAGACAAACGCACTTCACCTTGACCTCCACAACCAGGCACTTGTGTTTGCACAAGTATCGGCTCAACTGGTGGCGGTGGATCTACGTAATAAGGAGTAGTAACAAATACACATCCAAAACTAGATGAGACCTCAATTGCATACCAACCTGCACTAATAAATCCGCCAGTAGCGCCTATAAAAGTAGGTGAATTTTGAAGTCCACTTGCAGAAGCTATATCTGTATTGTTATTACTATTTAAATACAATAATCTATAATTATAACCAGCTCCAGGAAAACCTCCTGATGCTCCTGGTGTAGCAGTAGTAGATGTACCACTTGTTGGATCATAAGCTTCTAATACTGCATTGTTTCCGCTAGGACATTGTAATCCTTGCGGCTCCCTTATTCCTGCATCTATTTGCGGTACCACAGCCAAGGTAATATCAACATCACTTACACAGCCTTCTACATCTCTTATTTCTACTCTATAATCACCACTTGACAAATTTTCAAAATCATTAAGATTAGAATATGCTACAATTTCATTTGGATAGGTTGTACCACCATCTACGCTCTCTAACAATCTAAATTCATAAGGAGACGTATCCCAACCTTGAGAACCAATAGCTTCTATTCTACCAGTGTTATTATTACAACTTGTATTTCCTATTTCATTAGCAGTTACCTGTAAATCTCCATTAGGAGTACGTATCGTAGCTACGTTACTATCTCCATCACAAAATGGCGTTCCCGTAGAAGTTACCTCAACAAAATAATTTCCTCCTGCTAATCCTGCAATTATTTCTGGATTATTAGCCGTATTTAAACCTGTTCCTGAGGCTATGGCTGTTGTTTTACTAGGATCATCTCCTCTAAATACTCTATAATCATAAAGCCCTGTATAATCAGTAACAGATATAGATAATTCACCATCATTACCAGGAGTAAAACAACTTATTGGTTTAGCTTCTGCTATAATTACTGTTGGGCGTATTGGATCTATCACGGTATGAACAGGTAAAGGATAAAAACACCCTCCTGTATGATCTTCAACTTCAAATATATAATCTCCAGAAGCAGGCAATGCTATATCTACTGAAGAACTTCCTCCTGAAGAAACCGGTGCTACAGCAATTGCAGAAACTGTGGATACCGTAAAGTTCGTTGTCCCTGTAACACTGATAGTAACCACTTCGTCATCTGCACAATTCAAAGGAACTATATTGGTTATATTTGGAACTACACCTGTTGGTGGATTTATTATAACATCAGCTGTTGCTTCACAACCATTACCATCTATGGCATAAACGGTTATATTTTGTATACTACCGTTATCTACGATTTCAAATGTATTTGAAGTTTGGTAATTAGAAAAACCTGTAATACTATAACGATATCCACTACCAACAGTTCCTACATTTACAGCTGAAACGGTAGCGGTTAATGTTGTAGAACTAAATCTATTTGCACCTGGTTCACATGCAAAATCTGGTGCGGC
This sequence comes from uncultured Maribacter sp., assembly GCF_947496775.1. Classification (GTDB taxonomy): domain Bacteria; phylum Bacteroidota; class Bacteroidia; order Flavobacteriales; family Flavobacteriaceae; genus Maribacter_B. The sequence goes on from NZ_CANMDU010000008.1 coordinate 127,253, forward strand.
AGCTGTTAGAGAAAAATCAGCTGGATTATCAATTTGATGCTGATTAGAAGTAACGGAACAACCTCTCGCTGTTACGACCTCTACCTCATAATTAGCTTCTGATAAACCGGTAAAGGATCCAGTATTATTACGCGACTCTTCTGTCGCAGTATCTAAATTAGTAAGAATATATTCTAAAGGTAAATCTTCAGATGTAAAGGGAATTAAAACATCTGCTGGATCCACTACAATTTCTATAGTACCATCATCCGCATCATGGCAACTTATATCTGTATAACCTTGAGATGAAATTGCAGGTGATGCAGCTCTATTAAGAATTATATCTGTTACTGTAAAAGCACAATTAGCACCTAATAAATCTGTTACTACTACTTCATAATTTCCTGGCAAAAGACCTGTAAAAACAGGATTATTAGTTTGTTGAGGAGCAGAATATGCACCTCCTGTATAATCTGTTCCCGTAATATCATAGGTAAAAGAACCACTACCTCCAGTTGTTTGTATAGTAATTATACCATCCGCAGCATTACAAGTAGATTCTGTTGTAAAGTCTCCTGATGCTGCTAAAAAATCATAGACCGTAGCTGTTCCTTGCCCTGTACACCCATTAGCATCTATTACATCTACCACATAATCTCCTGGGCTACTTACCGTATAAGTATGTTCCCAAAAAGCACCATTAATAACGGGAAAAGCCTCCACACCACCTAAAGTATACCTTGGTGTATCCACTGTATTAGGCATTTGAACAAGTATATCGAAAGATGTAGCACTTGTATTACATTGATTAACAACATTAAAGATTGGAGTTGGTAAATTTGGCTCTAGTAATATTACCGTTGCAATATCAAATGAAGTACATCCGCTCACGTCCCTAACATATACATCATAATCACCATTAGCAGCTACAAAAGTTGTATTCGTTGTATAATCTCCTGGGTAAACTGGCACAACACCATTATTCATATAAGCATACTCATAAGGTCCACCATTGCCACCTCTACCTTGTACTGTAATTTGCCCTAAAGCATTACAATTTGCAGGTTCTTGAGTTAATATATCTATGGATGGTAAATTTTGGTCAATTACCACTCCCACAGCAGCTGTACAACTATCTGTTAAATTTGTAACTAAAATTTGATAATCTCCTGCCAATTCCGCATAAGTATCTGCAAAAGGATCCGCTGTTGTTGTTATTGAATTATGTAGAACAGTAACAGTATTATCATCATTATTGAGTAATTCTACTCTCAAATTATCACCAATAGTAAAACCTGTAATTTCATATGCTATCTCTCCATTTCTATTTACATCACATGCCCCAGGGGTAGAATTAGCAGTTACATCTAGTGTAGACGGACCATCTATTGGTAGTATTTCTTGTTCGTAAATACAACCAGTACCAGTATCATTAACCTCAACCGTATATGCTACTCCGTATATTATACCATCTGTAGCATTATCAAAAGTATGGTTATTTGCTCCTGGAGTGTTATTTAAAGCATAAAATGCTGGTTGATTAGACAATCTAATAGTATAAGGACCAGACCCTCCACTTACCGCAACGGCATATGTAAAAGCAGAATCATCACACGTTATTGGTGCTGGTGGCGGAATAGGAGTAATTAAAACTTCATTACTTGTTATAGTAACTGTATCTATATCTGTACAACCGTTGGCATCTATGGTTATTACGGTATAGCTTCCTGGTATTAAATCTACATCAAAAATATCCAAAGAAGAAGCTGCTGCTCTGGTTACATTGTCTTGGCGCGCAACTTCCGTTCCAGTATTATCTTCTATAATAAAACTAAAATTTTCAGCTCCATTAGTTACACTATTTATACGTATGCCTCCGCTTAAAACACTTGCTGCACATGTAGCGGGTATTTCTACTACATCTGTATCTGGTGTTGGCGTAGTATCCAAAACTATATCTACAGTTTGATTCACTATACAACCTCTCGCATCTCTTACTGTAAAAGGATAGGTTCCTACAGCTAAATTAGAATATACAGTCTGTGGAGTAAATGCACTACCATTAAAACTAATTTCATAAGGAGGCACACCACTTGTTGCATCTGGAGTAATTGTTACTGCTCCATTTGCTGTTTGCCCACAAGTTACATCTCTAGTATCTAATGCAGCTGCAGCAATTGGATCAGGTGGATTAACAATAAGTGGATTTGATATTGCAATACACCCCGTATTCGTGGTATTAGTATCTGTAATTCTAAACCTGTACGTACCGTCTATCCTTGTATCGTAATTAAAGTTGTTCGATGTAAATGCAGTTGGTGCTCCCCACGTACTACCATCGTCAACGCTAACCTCATATTGCGATCCTGGTGTATATCCCCCACTTACATTAACTCGTATCCTACCGTCGTTTGTTCCACAAGGAATTTCTGTTACCAAACTAATATTTACTCTTAACTGCGGTTCTATTGTTATGTTAACTGTATCCGAACAGTTATTACTATCTACAACTTCTATAGAATAGTTTCCAGGAGTTAAATCTGTAAAAGTAGATGAAGCCTGTAATGTACCTCCGTTAATTCTATACTGATGAGTTCCTATAGCAGCTGAACCAGCTGTTGAATTTACCACTGCTGTAGCTCCTGTTCCTGCAACATAACAAAAATCAGATGCTCCAGTGTCTAAACTAATACTAGGGGCACTCAAAGGAGTTAAACTAAAATTAAAAGTAGCTGTACATCCTTCTGCATCTTCCACAGATAATACATATGCTCCGCCCAGAGACAAATTATTAAATGTTCTTCCAGACTTTGGTCCTTGTACTGGACCGCTGGGTGGAGTTAAAGTGTACCTATAAGCGCCCCAACCACCAGTTGCTGTTGCTGTTACCCTACCTATATTCCCATTAGCACAGCTCATATCAACAACAGCACCTGCTAAGGATAATGGAGCTGCTTCTAATATATCAAAAGAGCTGGTATCTGTACATCCTGTATCGGTATCTGTAACTGTAATAGTATAGGTACCTGGACCTGATAAAGGCAGCACCACTTCTCCATCATTTTGCGGTCCTCCACTAAATAATCCTCCATTAATATCGTACGTGTAATTGCTTGCAAAACCATCTATTAAAAAAGTTCCCGTACCATCGGTTGCTCCATTACAAACACGTAAATCTCCACCCGATTTTACTCTAGCTCTTATAGAGCTTGTTAAAACTGGGCTATAACCTTCTGTATAAGTACAACCATTACTATCTCTTATTTGAAAAATATAGGATTGCGTGGCATCTAAAGCAACAAAAGTATCATTAGCTCCATTATCATTTATTATAGGACTAATAATAGAAAAATTGGCAATTGTAGCTCCTCCTGTTCCTAGAGTAGGAACCAATTGTAAGTCTACTGTATTTGCCGTACAATTACTATTAGTAGCTACAAAATCTATATCGGTTGGTGGGTCTACATCTAAGATTGTTATAGGTGTTAACTCCAATCTACAACCACCTCCATCTTCTATCATTGGAGTATATGTACCAGTTACTAAATTTGTATATGACGTAGTTGCTGTAAAGTTTGTTCCATCAATACTATATATATAACCGCTTCCTGAACCACCGCTAGCAGGGCCAAAATCTATTTGTCCTCCTATTGTACCTCCAGAACCATCGCAAGTTCTATCTGATACCTTTGTTGCAGTACCGGTAATTACACCAACACTACTTACAGTAACATCATTTAACGGCATAGTACACTCAAATCCACCTTGCTGATAACGCACTTCTATATCCTCATAAGGTGTTCCTCCAGGTGTAGCTGGCACAGAAATTTGGTTCGTTGTAACCCAAGGGTCTAATGGGTTTACCCTATAGGACAAATTATATCCTCTAGCATCAACCACATTAAAATTAATTTTTGCTCCTCCATTAGAACAAGTTCCATTTATTCCAGTTGCCGTTACATCTGGCGAAAGCAAAGATTCTACATTAGAAGATGCTGTTATTGTACATCCATTACTATCCGTAATTAAAAAATCATAAGATCCAGCAGCTGTAACTGTATAAGTAGTAGTTCCTGTATAAGAAGGGCTAGAAGGCCCTGCCCCATTAACTATAAAAGTATACGGTGGTGCACCCCCAGAAGTATTAACTGTTATATCTACACTAGAAATTGTAGAACAACCAAAACTACTATTTACCTCTGTAGAGGCATCTAAGGCCAATAATCCGTTTCCAATTACAATCGGATTTCCAGACGTGTCTAAATTTTGTCTTGGAGGGTCTATTCCATTTAAAGGGTCCCCAGTACATTGTTGTGTTTCTACCTGAACCGTATAAGTTCCAAAACCTACTGCCGAAAAAGTATATGGGTTATCTGGTATAAAGGCTGTAAATTCCTGAGCAACTCCACTAGAATTTAACAAAGTATATTTATATGGTCCAGGTACATTATTTGCGGTAACTGTTATACTTCCAGTTTCTCCACTACATTGCGCATCTACAAAGGTAGCTTCAATATCTAAATCTAACTGCTCAATAATTATTGGTTCGTAAGGATACTCACAAGTATTAGGTGTATTCTGTAAACGGGCTTTAACTATGTAAGTGCCTGGTGTTAAATTATCAAATATTGGTCCTTGCCATGGCCCAAAACCACTTCCACTATCAATACTAAACTCATATGCACTAGAAAGGTTTGTTATTTGTATTCTACCATCTACCCCACATATATAATCTTGTTTAACATAAGTTTGCGTAATACTACTTTTCTTTACTTTAATAAAAAATTGTTGCCCATCTGCAATTACTCTATACTCTGACCCTGTTATTGCTGATATTGCACTGGCATCTAGAGTATATGTCTGATCTGTTGAAACTGTAGTATAACAAGAAATGGTTGTATCGGGACAATCTTCATTAATATCAGCTGAACAAGTTCCTCCCAAAATTTGCCATTGTACTGAAGCATATGGCCCACCAGACAGACTAAGTATTCTATCGTCAAAATCCCCACACAGATTAAATCTTGCCACAGTTAAACCATTGGTACTACAACCAACTTCTTCATCTGCTCCTTGTACAATGGTAGTAAACATCGGAGCTAAACTTGGCGAAGCATCTTTTTTATTAAAACTAAAAGAATCAGAACTATCTATAAGTTTTTCAGTTGCATCTTCAGAAGAACTAGCTTTTAAAATGATTGTTTCATGAATCATTTTAAAAACCTTAGTATTTGCAATAGCTGTGGTGGAAACTACTGAGGCAAACACAAAAAATAAAGCATATAAGATATACTTGGTTTTTTTTGGGAGCATAGGTTAAGTCGTATTTTAAAAAATGTTTCGAATTTGGGGAACTCCAAACATTCTTGGTGTAATTCTTTAAACTTATATATTCTAGTTATTTTTAAACAATAATTTTTCTTACATTTCTAATATATTTCTAACGTAGATCTATGAAAAAAAGTGTCCTATATTTCTATTTTTTCGTTGTAATACACAATTTGACGTTTTCACAAAAAACTGGAAACAAGATATATACGCCAAAAAAAAACTTATATTCACCTGTGTTATTCGTCGATAAACTGCAGGTTCCATGGGGCTTTACATTCCTACCAGACGGTAGTATATTAATTACAGAAAAAAAAGGAGAACTAATTCTCTTTAAAAACGATAAAAAACAAAAAATAGGCAATATTCCTGAAGTTTATGTTCGAGGACAAGGCGGATTATTAGATGTAGAGCTACACCCTAATTACAAAGAAAACGGATGGATTTACATGTCTTTTGCCTCTCCTAAAGGCAAAGAAAAAGGTGGGCACACTGCTATATTGCGAGCTAAACTAAAAGACACCTCGTTAATAGAAAAAGAAGTTCTTTATAAAGCATTACCAAATACCACAAAGGGACAACATTTTGGATCTAGAATTGTATTTGATTCTGACAACTATTTATACTTTTCCATAGGAGAACGTGGTGCTCGTGATATAAATCCGCAGAACATAAAAAGAGATGGAGGAAAAATATATAGACTGCATGATGACGGAAGAATTCCTAAAGACAATCCATTTATAGGTATAGACAGTGCTAAGACCGCAATTTACAGTTACGGTCATAGAAATCCTCAAGGACTAGCTATACATCCGAAAACAGGGGGAATTTGGAATAATGAACATGGTCCTAAAGGTGGAGATGAAATAAATATCATAAAAAAAGGAGCTAACTACGGTTGGCCTATGGTAACTTACGGGGTAAATTATAGTGGCTCAACGATAACCGACAAAACAGAAATGCAAGGAACAGAACAACCAATACACTACTGGGTTCCTTCTATTGCGCCTAGTGGAATGGCTTTTGTTACTTCTGATAAATATCCAGAGTGGAAAGGAAATCTTTTAGTTGGTTCTCTAAAATTTCAATATTTAGAAAGACTCGTTTTAAAAGACAATAAAGTAATATATCGAGAAAAACTTATACCCAATTTAGGAAGAGTTAGAGCTGTAAAACAAGCTCCGGATGGCTTCATATACGTAGCTATAGAGGGAAAAGGCATTTACAAATTAATTCCTAATACTAAAAAATAAATTAACGAATGAAAATTTTCGCAACCCTATATGTTCTTTTTATAACTATTAGTTTTTCTTTCTTAAAACAACAAACCCCTTTACAAGAAAGTATACAACGCGGAAAAGAAGTTTATTCTGATTTTTGTGTTACTTGCCATTTAGAAAACGGAGAAGGCATACCTTCTACTTTTCCTCCTCTTGCAAAATCAGACTATTTGTTAAATAATAGAAATAAAAGTATTAAAGGTTTAAAATATGGCCAGCAAGGAGAAATTATCGTAAACGGTTTAATATATAATAATAGCATGCCTGCACTTGGCCTAGAAGATGAAGAAATTGCAGATGTTATGAACTACATTTTAAATTCTTGGGAGAATACAAGTAACAAAATGGTAACACCAGAAGAAGTCTCTAAAATTACAGAGTAAACAATTCTACTTTTGCGAATCTATTGCCAACTTAACTGACCCAAACTCTTTCAGTAATTCTTCTGCTTTTTCATAAGAAACATTAAGGCCTTCCATAATATATCGGGTTCCTCTATCCACTAATTTATCATTGGTAAGTTGCATATTCACCATTTTGTTTCCTTTAACGCGCCCTATTCGTATCATTAAAGCAGTAGAAATCATATTTAAAGCCAATTTCTGCGATGTTCCGCTTTTCATTCTAGTACTACCGGTTACAAACTCAGGACCTACGTTTATTTCTATAGGAATTTCAGATAATTCTGCTAACGGAGAACCTGGGTTATTTGTTATACCAGCAGTAAGTAAACCATTTGCTTTGGCTTCTTGTATTCCTCCCAAAACATAAGGAGTTGTACCTGAAGCTGCTATGCCAACCACCACATCTATCGCAGTAATTTTATGTTCTTCTAAATCTTTCCAAGCCTGGTTAGTAGCGTCTTCTGCATTTTCTACCGCTTTACGTATTGCTGTATCTCCTCCTGCAATTAAACCAACCACTCGTTCATGTGGCATTCCAAATGTCGGTGGAATTTCAGAAGCATCCAAAATACCCAATCGGCCACTTGTCCCCGCTCCTATATAAAATAAACGTCCTCCTTTATTAAATCTCTCTTCCAATCCATCTACTAACTCCGTAATCTGAGGAATAACCTTTTCAACTGCATCTGCTATTTTTTTATCCTCATCATTCATTGCTGCCAATATAGAAGCAGTATCCATTAGTTCTAAGTCATTGTGGTTCGATGGAGATTCTGTAATTTTCTTATAACTCATAATTTTATAAAAGGCGTATATCGTTGTTTCTAAAAAGGTTCAATAAATCATTTTCTGGATGCAACTCCGTAATCATGGTATTAATAGCATTTACATCGCAACTCTTATATCTATGTTGCGAATTCAGTTTTTCTGAAATAGACAATAAAACTGTTTTCTTTGATGCTTTAATAACCGCTTTTTTCATTTGTACAATATCCCAATCGAACTCCGTTAAACCATGTAAAGCATCCACATAACCAGTACCTATAAATCCGTAGTCTACTTTTATTTCGGATAAATTATGAATAGCATTCGCTCCCAATGCCAATTGTGCATCTTTAGATATTTGTCCTCCCACAAAAATAACGGTAATATTTTCTTTCTCCAGCAATTCCATTGCTACCGTTAAACTTAAGGTAAAACAAGTGAGTTTAAGATGATCCGGTATCAATCTTGCTAACTCCATACAAGTAGTTCCGCCGTCTACGAATATTACAGCACCATCTTTTAACAAAGAAATCGCTTTTTGAGCAATAATAATTTTTTCAGGAAGTGCGTATACATTCTCATTAGGAAAACTCTTATTTGTAAAGCCAAGAGATATTGCTCCTCCATGAACTTTTTTTAACTTATTTTCTGCATCTAGTTCCTTAACATCTCTTCTTACTGTGTCTATAGAAACATCTAAGATTTCCGCAAGATCCATTAAAAGTACTCTATTATGTAAGGCAACCTCATTTAGTATTGCAATATGCCTTTCCTCTTTTAACATGGTTACTTTAGTCGTTTTATCTAATTACAACAGCAAAGGTAACAAATAAAAATCATTGCTTTTTTGTGCTGTTTATCTAACTCAAAAACGAAATATAATTATAATGATTGCAAATAAATGCAGTAATTACTGCAAAAAACAGCATATTTTGTTTTTTTTTATTAAATTTGAACTACAAAATCGAAAAAGACTTCAAAAAATGGCACTAGTTACTATCCAACCACAGGCTCAAAAAATTCCAAAAGACGAAGAATCTAGAAAGTTTGAAAAAATAACCTCTTTTATTCATCAGAATTCAGAATCTGCCTCGCTATCTGTTGCCGCAGAAATTGCGGAATTAATAAAGCAGAGACAAAAACAAGGCAAGAATGTTGTTCTGGGATTAGCAACTGGCTCTACTCCTACCAGAGTGTATGATTATCTAGTACAATTTCATAAAGAAGAAGGATTAAGTTTCAAGAATGTCATCTCTTTTAATTTAGATGAATATTTTCCAATGCAACCAGATTCTATACATAGCTACGTAAGGTTCATGAAAGAACATCTTTTTGACCACATAGATATAAAACCTGATAACATTCATATTCCAGATGGAAATCTCGAAAAAGAAGATGTAAAAGAATTTTGCGAGGCATATGAACAAAAAATACTGCATTCTGGAGGAATAGACATCCAAATACTTGGGATTGGAAGAACGGGGCACATTGGATTTAATGAGCCCGGCTCCTCATTAAAAAGTAAAACCCGTATGGTTAGGCTAGACCGTGTTACCCGCTTGGATGCAGCTAGTGATTTTTTTGGGTTAGAAAATGTTCCCGCAAAAGCAATTACCATGGGTGTCGGAACCATAATGGCCGCAAGAAAGATAATTCTAATGGCATGGGGAGAAGGCAAATCCGATGTAATTCGTGAAGCCGTCGAAGGCTCTATCAGAGAATCTGTCCCAGCTACTTTTTTGCAACATCATAAAAACTGTGAGTTCATCGTAGATTTTGCTGCGGCATCGTCATTAACAAGAATAAAAACACCTTGGCTAGTAAGTGAATGTAATTGGACGGATAATCTTATTCTAAAAGCTACCATTTGGCTTTCAGAAAAGCTTAACAAGGCTATCCTTAAACTCACCAATGAAGATTACAACGAACAAGGAATGGGCAGCTTAATCGCAGAAATCGGTTCTTCCGAACAAATAAACCTGCAGGTTTTTAATCATTTACAACGTACTATAACAGGTTGGCCAGGAGGAAAACCAAATGCAGATGATAGCAGTAGACCGGAAAGAAAATTTCCATACCCAAAAACATCTCTTATTTTTAGTCCACATCCTGATGATGATGTAATATCTATGGGAGGAACACTTTTGAGACTTGTAGATCAAGGCCACAAAGTTCATGTCGCTTACCAAACTTCTGGTAATATTGCGGTTTTTGACGATGAAGTAATTCGCTTTCTTGACTTTGCTAAGGATTTAGAAGAGCAAAATACAGAGTTACATGAAAAATTAAAAAAAGTTAAAACCTTTCTAAAAAATAAAAAACCAGGACAAATAGACAGCCCCGAGATTCAAAAAATAAAAGGACTTATAAGAAAAGGAGAAGCTCTTTCCGCTTGCAGGTATTGCGGTGTCAATGGAGAAAATGCACATTTTCAAAACTTACCGTTTTATGAAACTGGGACGGTAAAGAAAAAACCACATTCTGAACAAGACATTCGACTAACCTACGATTTATTAAACAAAGTTAAACCTAATCAAATATTTGCAGCAGGAGATTTATCTGACCCTCATGGAACCCATCGAGTTTGTTTACAAGTCATTTACGATGCCATAGAACTACTGGTAGCAGACAATGTAGACTGGATAAAAGATTGTTATGTTTGGTTATATAGAGGTGCTTGGCAAGAATGGGATATTGCAGATATGGAAATGACCGTACCCATTGGACCGAGAGATATGCAGCGTAAAAAAAATGCAATTTTTAAACATCAATCTCAAAAAGATGCCGCTATGTTTCCAGGAAATGATGAGAGAGAATTTTGGCAACGAGCAGAACAAAGAAATACATCTACCGCCGTAAAATACAACTCCTTAGGTATGGCAGAATACGAAGCTATGGAAGGTTTCGTTAGATACCATTTTCAACAATCAATTAAATCTAAGGATTGAACAATTTATATAATTTGGTCGTCATCCTCCATTTATATTCATTATAATTTTAAAAAGGTCTATTTTAGTAGTAAATAGACCTTTCTTTTTCTTATGACAAAGTTTTTTTTACTTCTTTTATCTTTTGCTGCTCTTATTTCTTGTAGCTCTCTACAATCCTACAACAAACATCCAAAAACAGAATTTAGAGGGGTTTGGATTGCTACAGTAGTGAATATAGATTGGCCAAAAAATGGATTAGACGAAATAGAAAAACAAAAAAAAGACTATTTAGAAATATTAGATTTTTACCAAAACCTAAATTTCAATGCTGTTATTGTACAAATTAGAACTGCCGGAGATTCTTTTTACAGATCAGAATATGCGCCATGGTCTCGCTTTTTAACAGGTAAAGAAGGTAAAGCTCCTAAAGAAAACTTTGATGTCTTAGGTTGGATGATCAATGAAGCACACTCTAGAGGCATGGAGTTCCATGCATGGTTAAATCCGTACAGGGCTACTTTTGATTTAGAAACAGAGGTTTTAAGTCCTACCCACGATTTTAATCTGCACCCCGAATGGATGGTTAAATACGGAAAAAAATACTATTACAATCCTGGCTTACCAGAAGTACAAGAAAAAATGGTTTCCATTATGAAAGAAGTAGTCGCCGACTATGACATAGATGCCATACATTTTGATGACTATTTTTATCCCTACAAAATTAAAGATAAAGTATTTCAAGATTCTTCCTGTTATGAATTTTATAAGCGGCCCAAACAATCTATTGCTGATTGGCGCAGAAGTAATATAGACTCGTTAGTTAAAAAAACATATCGGACTATAAAAAAAGAAAAACCTTGGGTACAATTTGGTATAAGTCCTTTTGGAGTATGGAAAAACAAAAGTACTGATCCAAAAGGTTCAGATACGAAAGCTGGGCAAACTACCTATGAAGATTTATATGCAGACCCTTTATTATGGATGAAAAAAGGGTGGGTAGACTATCTAATTCCTCAGGTATATTGGAGTATGGATTTACCAGTAGCATCTCATAGTAAAATTGTAGACTGGTGGGCGCAAAACAAAAGTAACAGTAATCTATATATTGGCAATGGCGCTTACAAAATCCGCAATAATAGTGATCATGCTTGGCAAAAGAAAAAAGAACTCCCTAACCAATTAAAACTAGCCAGAAACACACAGCAAATGAGCGGAAATGCATTTTTTAGTGCTAAATCTTTAATGAAAAATAATTCCGATGTCGTAAAATATATTAAAAGAAAATACTATAAAAAAGCAGCCCTTACCCCTATTTCTTCTTTAACAAAAAACACTTTTAATGAAGTTAAGGTTCAAGTTTCTAAACATAGTGAAGAAAAAATTGAATTTACGGTTAATAGTCCGCAAAAACTCCGGTATGCTATAATCTACGATAGTGGAAAAAAAACAAAGCTAACTTATCCTACCACAAAATTACTTAACAAAACGTTTATAGACGATTCCTCTATATTTTCCATATCTAAAAGTGAATTTAAAGGCAAAAAACATATTGCTATAACTTTTATCAATTATTATGGTCGAGAGAGTAAGCCAACAGTATTAAAGATAAAGAATGATTAAAAAAGACAAAGGCGCTTGGGCATGGGTTCCAGTTTTATATTTTACTCAAGGACTTCCTTACGTAATGGTTGTAACCGTATCGGTTATTATGTATAAAAAACTAGGTGTTAGTAATGCTGATATAGGTTTATATACTAGCTGGCTCTACCTTCCTTGGGTTCTAAAACCATTTTGGAGCCCTTTTGTAGATTTAAAAAGCACTAAGCGTAAATGGTTTCTAGGAATGCAATCCCTAATTGCTTTAGCTCTATTAGGAGTTGGTTTAACCCTACCTACTAATATATTTTTTATTACCACATTAGCTTGTTTCTGGATGGCAGCATTTGCTTCTGCTACGAACGACATAGCTTCTGATGGATATTATATGCTAGGGTTAACAGAAAAAAAACAATCTTTTTTTGTTGGTATGCGAAGTACTTTTTATAGACTAGCAATGGTTACTGGAGAAGGTTTAATTGTAATATTAGCAGGTTTTTTAGAACATAAATATGGAGATAGCACAAAAGCATGGAGTATAACAATGATTGCTGCAGCTGGTTTGATGCTTGTCTTAACAATAGCTAATTACTTTACCACCCCTAAATATGAAAACGAAGAAAATAACGATTTAGAGAAACCACAAAATTTTGGCGATATTTTAGGCTCTTTCTTTGATAAACCGAATATAGGAATTGCATTAGCCTTTATTTTAACCTATCGCTTAGGAGAATCGCAATTAGTAAAAATGGCTGCCCCTTTTATGTTAGATGATATTACTAAAGGAGGCTTGGGTTTTTCAACTGAAAAACTAGGAACATTATTTGGTACTGTAGGTGTTATTATGCTTTCCGTAGGTGGAATACTTGGCGGTATTTTAATCTCTAGAGACGGACTAAAAAAATGGATGTTACCCATGGTATTATCTTTAAATATTCCAAACATTTTATATGCAGTACTTGCTCTAACAAAAACAACCAATATTATTGCTGTTTCAGCAACTGTAATATTCGAAAAATTTGGATATGGTTTTGGTTTTGCTGCATTTTTAATGTACCTAATTTATATTGCAGAGGGTAAATCTAAAACTTCTCATTATGCTTTAGCAACTGGTTTTATGGCATTAGGAATGATGTTACCTGGAATGATTAGTGGTTTTATGCAAGAATGGTTAGGCTACGGCGGATTCTTTATTTGGGTAGTTATTGCTGCTCTCCCAGCTTTAATCCTTTTGAAATATATTGAATACCCTGCAGAATACGGTAAAAAATCAAACTCAGACAATGCGTAATATCATCCCTTATAGTAAAGCATCAAAATCTCTTAGTAAAAGAGAAAAAGTTGGCCAATTTTTTATGCCAGCTGCTTTTATTAATGATACCGAAGAAGAAATCTCTGCATTAGAAAATCTAATAAAAGAACAAGGAATTGGCGGATTATGTTTTTTTCACAGTAGAGCCAGTGCAGCAACAAATTTTGAAGGAAAGAAAAAAATAATTTATAATACGGATAGTCTAAACACTTTAAAAAAATTAATAAAAAGATACCAAAAAGCAGCAAAACACACCCTTTTAATTAGTATTGATGCCGAATGGGGATTAGCAATGCGCATTGAAAACACCCCGCAATACCCATATGCTATTTGTTTAGGAGCAATGACCAGTAATTTAGATTTAGTTGAAGCTGTTGGAAAAAATATTGCTTTAGATTGTAAAGACGCTGGTATACATTGGAATTTAGCACCTGTCGTAGATATTAATAACAACCCCAACAACCCTGTAATTGGTTATCGTTCTTTTGGGGAGGATAAAAAAAATGTTACCCAAAAAGCACTTGCATTTATAAAAGGAACCCAAGAAGCAGGAATACTAACTAGTATTAAACATTTTCCCGGACATGGCGATACTGCTACAGACTCGCACTTAGATTTACCTTTAATAGACAAAACCAAAGAAGCTTTATGGGAAAACGAGCTATATCCTTTTAGAAAAGCTATTGCCTCTGGAGTAGATTCTGTAATGGTTGGGCATTTATCGGTGCCCGCCTTAGCAAACGGAAGCACGATATCTTCCAGTATATCTAAAGACATTATTAAAGGTGTTTTACGTAAAGAAATGGGGTTTAACGGTGTTGTAATTTCCGATGCCCTAAACATGCATGCCGTTTCTAAAAACTACCCTATAAAAGGAGAATTAGAAGGTCTAGCTTTTGATGCTGGAAATGACATTTTATGTTTTGCAGAAAACACCAAAGAAGGGATAGAAACTATTCTAAAAAATGCAGATGCAAAAGCCATAGAAGAGAGTTTTAAAAGAATATGGTTGTTAAAAGAAAAAGCTATAAATCAATCTAATGATAAAGAAGGAAAAAGGATAAGCTTAAGTTCTTTAAACAGTCTTATTGCAGAAAAAAGTATCACACAACTACAAAATAACACGAAAGATTTTGATAAAAATTCTTTCGCAGGAATTAGTATAAATTTTAGCAAAGACACTACTTTTTTTAATAACATTCAAAAAGAAAGAAAATTCGATTTTTATAGTTTAACTAATTACTCTATTTCAGAAATCAAAGAAAAAATAAAAGGTGTAAAAAACATCCTCATTAGTATAGAAGCTCCTAAAGTAAAGCCTCAGAATAAGTTTGATATTCCTGAAAAATATTGGGATTTTATCACCGAATTATTACTTACTAAAAGTACGATTTTGTACTTATTTGGAAATCCGTATATTCTAAATCATTTAAACTATAAAAAAGCACAATCTGTAATAATTTCTTATCAAAATTTTGAAGAATTTAAAATTGTTGCCGCCCATCATTTTTTAGGAAAAGTAGAAGCCAAAGGAAAATTACCCGTTTCCATAAAATAAAACAGTATGAAAAAAACGTTTAATGTTATAGGATTAATGTCTGGCACTTCTTTAGATGGGTTAGATTTGGTTTACTGTCAAATTTCAGAAATAGACGGAGTCTATGGATACACCATTGCAGAAACAAAAAATATAGACTACACACCAGAAATGAAAAGCAATCTTAAAAATGCTATTCATTTACCTGCTCTAGGATTGTTAGAATTAAACAATACATACGGAACTTGGCTAGGAGAACAAACTAAACTTTTTATTGAAGAAGAAAATTTAGAAGTTGATTTTATTGCTAGCCATGGACATACCACCCACCACCAACCAAAAAAAGGAGTTACCTATCAAGTCGGGAGCGGACAACATATAGCAAATGCATGTAACAAGATTGTAATTAACGATTTTAGAACTAATGATGTTGCGCTAGGTGGTCAAGGAGCTCCGTTAGTTCCTATTGGAGATATGTTATTTTTTAAAGAATATGATTTTTGCTTAAACCTTGGCGGTATTAGTAATATTTCTTTCCAGAAAGGAAAAGATAGAATTGCTTATGATATTGGATTAGCAAATATGCTACTAAATTACATCACTCAAAAAATAGATTTAGCTTACGATAAAGATGGAAATCTTGCACGTTCAGGAAAACTAAACCAAAATTTATTAGACCGTTTAAATGCTTTAGAATTTTACAAACTACACTACCCAAAATCTATTGGATATGAATGGTTTTTACAAGAAGTTATTCCATTAGTAAACAAAACGGAGGATACTATTCCTAATCTGTTACACACCGCAGTGGTGCATATATGCAATCAAATTACACTACAAATAGAGCAAAACATTTCAAAAGAAAACAACAAACTTTTAGTAACTGGAGGTGGTGCCCTAAACTCCTTTTTAATAGACACTTTAAAAAAGGAATTACAAAACTCAACAACAGTTGTTATACCTTCTAAAACGGTTATAGAATTTAAAGAAGCTTTAATTTTTGCTTTAATGGGTGTTTTAAAACATCAAAACAAAACAAATGTACTTAGTACTGTTACTGGAGCTATAAAAGACTCCGTTTCAGGTATTGTTTACCTCCCTCAGTAGTCTTACGTTTTCAAAAAGCCTAATTATCAACGAAATAGAATAAAATATATTTGCTAAATTGATATATATTTGCTAAATTGATATATGCAACAAAATATATGTCCAAATTGCGGCTCTGATCGAAATACCAAAAGCGGGATAATAAATAAAAGACAGCGTTACAAATGCAAGAATTGCTCTTATTATTTCACTGTAAACAAAATTGGAAAGAAGATAGATGATTATTACGTTAATAAAGCATTACAACTATATTTAGAAGGGCTTACCTATAGAGAAATTGAGCGTATACTTAGCATTTCTCATGTAACTGTAATGAATTGGGTAAAAAAATATAACATAAAACGCCCTTACAATTCCAACTACCACCCAACATACAAAATACTAACTGCAAAAGAACTAGGCAATTACTTTAGTGACGCATCTAATTTAAAAGGTGCAGGAGCTATTGTTACAGAGCTTGGAGATAAATTTATGCTAATAAAATGGGAGCGTTTTAAAGATTAACTATATCAATTTAACAATTAAGTATATTAATTTTTTGTTAACAATATCTTTTACGGAGTTTAGCACTGCACACAAAACCAGTATTAATCAACCTAAACACCTAAATTTATGAAACAAAAACTATTACTAATTGTATTCTTTCTTGCATCATTTTCTATGATTAATGCTCAAGAAGATGTTGAAACCGGTTATGGTAAAGGCTACAGGTTAAATTTTGATGACGACGGCACAAAATACCTCCGAATTATTGCTTGGGGCCAATTTTGGGGTCAGTACAACGAAAATGTTCCAGATGAAACTCAAAAATTCTCAACTAGCATTAGAAGAGCACGTGTATTAATGTGGACAAAGTTTAGCGATAAATTCTCGTTAGTCACTCATTTTGGTCTAAATAGTTTAAATGGCAATAACCAAAGTCCATTAGGTAGTCAAGGAGAGAATGCAGATGCTTCTCAATTGTTTTTTAATGATTTTTGGGGCGAATGGAAAATTGCCGACAATTTCTATGCAGGCGCTGGACTACATTACTGGAATGGTATTTCTAGACTTAACAATCAAAGTACCCTTAATCTTTTAACATTAGATAACAACCGTTCCTCATGGGCAACTATTGGCCTCTCTGATCAATTTGCACGCCACATTGGTATTTACTCAAAAGGTAAAATAGGCAAATTACAATATCGTGTAGCTATAAACCAAGCAGGTAAAAATTCGCTAGGCACTTTTGATGGTACTGCAACTGCTTATAAAGGTGTTGATATACTTGGTACCGCTGATGCAGGTAAAGTATATCAAGGTTATTTTGATTACAACTTTATGGATGAAGAGTCTAACGCATTACCGTACAAAGTAGGTACTTATATGGGAGCTAAAAAGGTATTTAATATTGGAGCAGGTTTCTTTAGCCATCCTAACGGCGCTGTAAAAGCAGATGGCACAGGAGACAATGTAAATATTTTCGCTGCTGATGTATTTTATGATGCTCCTGTAGGAGCTAATGGCTCTGCTATCACTGCATATGCAACCTATCAAAGTAATGATTACGGTGAAGATTTTGTTCTTGGACCATATGCAACAGGCAACATGCTTTATGCTCACTTTGGTTATCTATTGCCAGGTGAAAAAACAAAAACTAGATTCCAACCGTATGTTGCCGCATCATCACGCGCAGTTGATGCCATAGATGATAATGCAACTCAATTTAAATTAGGTGCTAACCTTTTCTTTACAGGGCACCATTCTAAATTAAGTTTAGATTACACCAACAGTAAAGTAGGTGATGGTGATGCTGCAGGTGTTTTAACCCTGCAAGCAATGATTTTCCTATAAAATTCAACCAACAAAAAATTATAAATTATGAGTGAAGATAAACAAGAAAAAGCAACTGCCTATTGGAAAGAAAACCTTAGGTATTTAATAATCCTTTTAACCATATGGTTCTCTGTTTCTTTTGGAGCCGGAATAATTTTCAAAGATACCCTTAACGAATTTAGATTAGGCGGATTTAAGTTAGGATTTTGGTTTGCGCAACAAGGGTCCATTTATGTCTTTGTAATTCTAATATTCGTATACGTACGATTAATGAATAAACTAGACAAAAAATATGGTTACGATGAGTAATCAATAAAATCACTAATTTAAAAAATACAATATTATGAGTGTTCAAACATGGACTTGGATTTTAGTCGGGCTAACTTTTGCCCTATATTTTGGAATAGCTATATGGGCAAGAGCTGGTTCCACAAAAGAATTTTATGTTGCAGGCGGTGGTGTTTCTCCATTAGCAAACGGAATGGCAACAGCAGCAGATTGGATGAGTGCCGCATCCTTTATTTCAATGGCAGGTATTATTTCCTTTTCAGGATATGATGGTTCCGTATATCTTATGGGATGGACTGGCGGTTATGTATTACTAGCACTATTACTCGCCCCATATCTACGTAAGTTTGGAAAATTTACAGTACCTGATTTTATTGGGGACAGATATTACTCTAACACAGCAAGAACAGTAGCTATATTTTGCGCATTAATCGTATCTTTTACTTACGTTGCAGGACAAATGAGAGGTGTAGGAATTGTATTTTCTCAATTCTTACAGGTTGACATTACTTTAGGAGTAGTCATTGGTATGGCTGTAGTTCTTGTATTTGCCTTTTTAGGAGGTATGAAAGGAATTACATACACACAAGTAGCACAATATTGTGTACTTATTTTTGCTTTCATGGTTCCCGCATTTTTTATATCAATGCAAATGACAGGAAACCCAATACCACAATTAGGAATGGGCGGTAAAGTAGAAGGTGGCACATTTTTATTAGACAAATTAGACACCTTACACACCCAATTAGGCTTTAACGAATACACAAGCGGAAAAAAATCTACCTGGGATGTTTTTGCAATAACATTAGCACTTATGGCTGGTACTGCAGGATTACCTCACGTAATTGTACGTTTCTTTACAGTTCCTAAAGTGAAAGATGCGCGTAAATCTGCAGGATATGCACTCTTCTTAATTGCTATTCTTTATACAACTGCACCAGCTATTGCAGTATTCTCTAGAACAAATTTAATAGAAACAGTAAGTAATAAAGAATATACAGAAATTCCTCAATGGTTTAAAAACTGGGAAGACACAGGTTTAATCGCATGGTCAGACAAAAATAATGATGGCAAAATACAATATGTAGCAGGAAGTGCTCTTTCTAGCAAAAAACCAGTTTTCACAAATGAAAGAGGCACTAATGGAGAACGATTAATTTCTAACGCTAATGATTCTTCAAATGAATTATATGTAGACCGTGATATTATGGTATTAGCGAATCCAGAAATTGCTAATTTACCAAATTGGGTAATTGCTTTAGTAGCAGCTGGTGGTTTAGCCGCTGCACTTTCTACAGCAGCAGGTTTATTACTTGTTATATCCACTTCAATTTCTCACGATTTAATTAAAAAACAATTAAAACCAGACATTTCTGAAAAAGGAGAATTAATGGCAGCACGTATAGCAATATTAGTAGCTATTATCATTGCAGGTATTTTTGGAATATATCCTCCAGGATTTGTCGCCGCCGTCGTCGCCTTAGCATTCGGTTTAGCCGCTGCATCATTCTTTCCTGCAATTATTCTTGGAATCTTTGATAAACGAATGAACAAAGAAGGTGCTATCGCAGGAATGGTTGTTGGTATCACAATAATGTTATTTTACATGATACGATACAAAACAGGCCTTATAGGAACTTTTGACCCTAGACCAGCAAGTGAATGGTGGTTTGGAACATCTCCTGAAGGTTTTGGAACAATTGCAATGTTAATAAATGTTGTTGTTTCTGTTGTAGTGTCCAGAATGACAGCTGCTCCACCACAAAACGTTCAAGATATGGTAGAGAGTATTAGAATACCTAGTGGAGCTGGTGAAGCTTCACAACATTAAAAAAATGTTCCAAAATATTATTAACATATAGTAAAAAGGATCAAACAAAATCTCATTTTTTAACATTTTGAGATATTAAATTAGTTGGTTAAAAAAACAGTGTCGTGTATATGACACTGTTTTTTGTCATTTTTACTATCTTTAGAAATAGATGAAAAAGAGACATATTCAAAAATTAGTAGTGCTTTCATTAGGATTATTTTTCATCCTTAATATTCCTTTTCTCCTAATATTTAATCTTAATGATGCCATTTTAGGAATACCAATAATATATTTTGCTATTTTTTCTATTTGGGCTCTTTCGATTATCATTTCCTATAGTGTACTAAAAAAGCACTATGAATAATTACTATTTGCTAACTATAATAGTTGCCTATTTATTAGTTCTATTTTTCATAGCCTACAAAGCTGAGAAAAATTCTAAAAGTAAATGGGTTAACAACCCCTATGTTTACACTCTTTCTCTAGCTGTTTATTGTTCCGCTTGGACGTATTATGGTAGTGTTGGTATTGCTGCAAATTCTGGTGTAAATTTTTTACCTATTTACTTAGGTCCTGTTATAGCTGCTCCTTTATGGATAGTATTATTGCGGAAAATTATGCGCATATCCAAACAACATAAAATTTCTACTATTGCAGATTTTATTTCTTTGCGATATGGAAACAACAGGTTTCTTGGTGCTCTTATTACTGTAATTTGTTTAATAGGTACTGTCCCGTACATTTCTTTACAACTTAAAGCAGTTTCCGAAACTTTTGAAATTATGTCTTTTGGGAATGGACATATTGCCAGTGGTATTTTAGATGATTCCACTTTTTATATTGCTGTTTTACTAGCAATTTTCGCTACTTTTTTTGGAACACAAAGTACAGATGCATCAGAACATCATAGAGGAATTATAGCTTCAGTAGCTTTTGAATCTGTTATAAAACTAATTTTCTTCTTAATAGTAGGTGCATATATCACTTTTTATTTATTTGATGGTACTTCGGATATTTATTATCAAATGTCCAAGACAGATAACTTTAAAAAACTAATAACCTTTGGAAATCTAGAAGAAGGGTTTGATTGGTTTTTTGTCATAATTCTATCTTTTATGATGATATTTCTTTTACCAAGAATGTTTCAAGTTTCCGTATTAGAAAACAGTAGAGATAAACATTTAAAAAAAGCTATCTGGCTATTCCCATTATATTTATTACTATTTAACTTATTTGTAGTTTATATTGCATGGGGAGGAAAATTATCGCTTGGAAATACCGTAAATGCAGAGTATTTTTCTCTACTTCTACCGCTGGCAAATGGCAATACTTTACTAGCACTATTAGTTTTTTTAGGTGGTTTTTCTGCAGTAATTTCAATGGTGGTTATTTCAACCTTAGCATTATCTACAATGGTTAGTAATAACTTAATTATTCCATATGGTTTTTTAGAAAAATTCATAGAAAATCATCCAGAAAAAAACGCTACTTATATTAAAAACATAAGAAGAATATCAATTTTCACTATTATAATTTTAGCGTATATTTTTTATATAAATTTTTCAATAGAACTTTCTTTGTATTCTATTGGCTTAATCTCATTTGTAATTATTGCGCAATTAGCCCCCTCTTTCTTCTTAGGTCTTTTTTGGAACCGAGGTTCATCAAAAGGAGTTATCATTGGCATTATAGTCGGCATAATAGTTACTGGTTATACTTTAATACTTCCATTTACTATTGAAGCACTTACGGGCTACACATCTTTCACAACTGAAGGACCTTTTGAAATTGTATTACTTAAACCCTACAATTTATTCGGAATAGACTTATTAAGTCCACCATCACATGCATTCTTCTGGAGCATTCTAGCTAACACATTATCATATCTTACATTTTCATTAACTTCTAAAGGAAACTATAGAGAAAGAAACTATGCAGAAATGTTTGTAGATAGTAGTAATTACAATACACTACAAGACAGTGCTTTAATTTGGAAAGGAGAAGCTTATGTTGCAGACATTAAAAATGTATTAGTAAAATTCCTAGGAGAAAGAAGAACAAAAAGGGCATTAAATTTATTTTTCAAGAAATACGATTTACCTGCAGACACCCAAATGGCTGATGCTCGTTTAATAAATTTTTCAGAAAAACTATTAACAGGAAGTATTGGTGGAGCATCTGCTAAAATACTAATCGCTGGCGTTGTCAAAGAAGAAGAAATAAGCTTAGTTGAAGTTTTAAAAATCTTAGAAGAATCTAAAGAAACTATAAATAGAAATAAAATTCTTAGAGAAAAATCTAACGAACTAACAGAAATGACTTCTCAACTTAAAGAAGTAAATGATGAGTTAATTTTTAAAGACAAACAAAAAGATGAATTTTTAGATACGGTTGCACATGAACTAAAAACACCGATTACAGGAATACGAGCAGCAACAGAACTTTTAATGGATGAAGATGGAGATATGCCTGGGGAAATAAAAGAACAATTTTTAAAAAATATTCTTCAGGATTCTGACCGCTTAGCTCGTTTAATTAATAATATTCTTGAATTTGAAAAATTATCTACAGATAGGGCTTATATAAATTTACAGACTCATAACATACAAAAAACACTAAAAAGAGCCATTGGAAACATGCAGCACATAGCTGCAAAAAAAGAAGTGGAATTAATAAATAAAAATCAATTTCATTTTGAATTGATTTATGATGAAGATAAAATTCTTCAAGTTTTAACCAACTTAATTGGTAATGCTATTAAATTTTGTGAGCCAAAAAAAGGAAAAATAATTGTCGATTACAAAATGGGGAATCAGGCTATCGAATTTTACGTTAAAGACAACGGAAAAGGAATTCCTGAAGAGGATATTGAATATATTTTTGATAAATTCTACCAATCTAAAAACCAAAATACTATAAAACCCATTGGAAGTGGACTTGGATTAGCAATTAGTAAACAAATAATTGAAAAACACAAAGGAAAAATTTGGGTAGAAAAAGGAACTAAAGTTGGAACAATTTTTGGTTTTAAACTTCCTTTTTATTAAATTGTAAACATAAAGTATGAGGAAGAAAATACTCATTGTAGATGATGAGCCAAATATTGTAATGACTTTAGAGTATGCCTTTAAAAAGCAGAACTATGAAGTTTTCATTGCAAGAGATGGCAGTGAAGCTTTAGAGATTGTAATTAACAATATTCCAGATGTAGTTTTACTAGATATTATGATGCCCAATGTAGATGGGTATCAAACATTAAAATATATTAAAAATAAACCTGATTTAAAAAACACCAAGATTGTATTTCTAACTGCAAAAAACAAAAGTTCTGATGTTGAAAAAGGACTAAAATTAGGAGCAGATAAGTATTTAACAAAACCCTTTTCGGTTAAAAAAATAGTTTCAGAAATAAACAATCTTCTTAAATAAAACCTGGTTTTGTGTGCAAACAAACCTTGTCTAATTTAAGATAGTGCAAATGAAATTACGTTTAAACCCGTTGGTATCTGATATTATTATTAGTGCCTACATTCTTATATCGTTATATTTTCGTTTTAAATTTGAAAACGAAACGCCAATTAGTCCTATGAACTCTATAGTTATAGGGATATGTTTTGTAACCATACTATGGGTTCTCATTAAACTTAAAGTGTTAAACCCCAACTGGTTTGGTCTATTTAATTCAAAAAAGACCAAGTCATGAATTATAGCGAATTCCACAATAAAAGCATTAGTAATCCGTCTGAATTCTGGAAAGAACAATCTCAAAATTTAGACTGGCAAACTAAACCAAAAACCATTCTTTCAAAGGATAAAGAAGGCTATACACAATGGTTTACAGACGGTAAACTTAACCTTAGTTATTTATGTATTGACAAACACATAAATGATGGTTTTGGAGAACAAAATGCCATTATATATGACTCCCCTGTAACTAACACAAAAGAGCATATTACTTATAACAAATTACATACAGAAGTTTCCAAATTAGCAGGAGGTTTACAAGCTTTAGGACTAAAAAAAGGCGACACTATTATAATTTATATGCCAATGATTCCACAAGCTATTTATGCAATGCTTGCTTGTGTTAGGATTGGCGTTATACATTCTGTTGTCTTTGGTGGTTTTGCTCCGCATGAGTTAGCAATACGTATTGATGATTGTAAACCAAAAGCCATAATTACCGCTTCTAGCGGTATAGAAGTTACTAGGATTATACCATACAAACCATTTGTAGATACTGCAATAACGCAATCTAAATACAAGCCAGAACATGTAATTGTATTTGACAGAAATTTAAATGCAGAAATCCCTCACATGCCCTATGACATAGATTATGAAGCATTAATAAACAAATCTACTTCTGCAGAAGCTATACCTCTAGAATCTACACACCCCTCATACATTTTATATACTTCTGGAACTACTGGAACCCCAAAAGGGATTATTAGAGACACTGGCGGATATGCAACTGCTTTAAAATTTTCTATGCAATATGTTTATGGTGTTGACCAAGGTGATGTTTATTGGGCTGCAAGTGATGTTGGCTGGGTTGTAGGACATAGCTATATTGTTTATGCTCCTTTGTTACACAGAAACACTACTATTCTATTTGAAGGAAAACCAATAAAAACACCAGATGCATCAACTTTTTGGCGCGTTATAAGTGAACACCAAGTAAAGGTTATGTTTACAGCACCAACAGCAATTAGGGCTATAAAAAAAGAAGACCCAGAAGGCCTTCTAATAAAAAAATACGACTTAAGTTGTTTAAAATATCAATTTTTGGCTGGTGAACGTTGTGATGTAGCAACTTTAGAATGGATAGAAAAACACTTGCAAATTCCCGTTATAGATCATTGGTGGCAAACAGAATCTGGCTGGCCTATGTTAGCGAATATGGTTGGAGTTGAATTACAAAAAGTAAAACCAGGATCAGCCTCTTTACCTGTTTGTGGTTATGATATTCAAATTTTAAATGCAGATGGCAATAAAGTTAAAGCTAACGAAGAAGGCTTTGTAACGGTAAAATTACCTTTACCTCCTGGAACATTAACTAACCTTTGGGGTAACCCACAAAGATTTAAATCTGGGTATTTAGAACGTTTTCCAGGATATTATTTTTCAGGTGATGGAGGCTATAAAGATGAAGATGGTTATGTGTTTATTACAGGCAGAGTCGATGATATCATTAATGTTGCAGGCCATAGACTTTCTACAGCAGAAATGGAAGAGATTGTTGCCTCGCATTCCTCTGTTGCAGAATGTGCTGTTTTTGGAATTCATTGTGAATTAAAAGGACAAAAACCTTTAGGACTAATAGTATTAAAATCTGGAGAAACTTTAAATGAGAATCAGATACAAACAGAAATCATTAAAGAAGTTCGTCAAGAGATAGGCCCTGTTGCTTCTTTTAAAGATGTATTTGTTGTAAAAAGATTACCCAAAACACGATCCGGAAAAATATTACGAAAATTACTCCGTAACATAGCAGATACAAAAGATTACAAAATACCATCTACCATAGATGACATCTTAATAATTGATGAAATTAAAGCAGTTTATAATAAAAATAAAATAGCACCAAGCTAACAACTAACTCAACACCTAAATATTAAACTTAAATACAATACAACATAAAAATAATAGCATGAGTAATTATCATATAAAACATTTAGAAGAATACTATCAAGTCTACAGAAAATCTGTTCGAAATCCAGAAGCTTTTTGGGAAGAAATTGCAGAAGAGCATTTTGTTTGGAGAAAAAAGTGGGACAGGGTTTTAGACTGGGATTTTACCAAACCTGAAGTAAAATGGTTTGAAGGCGCACAACTAAATATCACGGAAAACTGTATTGATAGGCATTTAACTACTCGTGGAAATAAAACAGCTATTCTATTTGAACCTAATAATCCTAAAGAAGAAGCATTACATATAACTTACTCTCAGTTACATGAACGCGTTTCTAAAATGGCAAATGTTCTAAAAGAAAAAGGCGTAAAAAAAGGAGATAGAGTATGCATATACCTACCCATGATTCCTGAATTGGCAGTTTCTGTTTTAGCATGCGCAAGAATAGGTGCTATACATTCTGTTGTTTTTGCAGGATTTTCGTCTAATGCTTTATCCACTAGAATTAACGATTCTGATTGCAAACTAGTCATTACTTCTGATGGTTCCTATAGAGGCTCTAAAACTATAGACCTAAAAGGCATTGTAGATAAAGGACTTGAAGACTGCCCCGGAGTAAAAAATGTTTTAGTTGTAAAACGTATTAATTCTGAGATAGATATGATTGAAGAAAGAGACGAATGGTTACAACCTCTATTAGATGATGCTTATGGCGATTGCGTACCAGAAATAATGAATGCAGAAGACCCTTTATTTATACTGTATACATCTGGATCCACCGGAAAGCCAAAAGGCATGGTACATTCTACTGCCGGTTATATGGTATATACCGCTTATACTTTTAAAAATATTTTTCAATATAAAGAAGAAGATATTTATTGGTGTACAGCAGATATTGGGTGGATTACTGGTCACTCCTATATTGTCTATGGACCATTAGCTAATGGTGCTACTACAGTAATGTTTGAAGGCGTTCCATCTTTCCCTGATTATGGAAGGTTTTGGGAAGTGGTAGAAAAACACAAAATAAATCAGTTTTATACTGCTCCAACTGCAATTAGAGCTCTTGCTAAAGAAAATTTAGAATATGTAGAGAAGTACGATTTAAGCTCTCTAAAAGTATTAGGCTCTGTTGGTGAACCTATTAACGAAGAAGCATGGCATTGGTACAATAATAATGTTGGAAAAAAACACAGTCCCATAGTAGATACTTGGTGGCAAACAGAGACAGGTGGAATAATGATTTCCCCTATTCCCTATGTAACACCTACCACCCCAACCTTTGCCACACTACCTTTTATTGGTATTCAACCAGCATTAATGGATGAAAACGGTGATGAAATTAAAGGAAATCAAGTAGATGGAAGATTATGTATTAAATTCCCTTGGCCATCTATAGCCAGAACTATTTGGGGTAACCATGAACGATATAGAGACACTTATTTCTCTGCATACGAGAACAAATATTTTACAGGAGATGGCGCTCATAGAGATGCCGTAGGGTACTACAGAATAACTGGTAGAGTAGATGATGTTATTATCGTTTCTGGACATAACCTTGGAACCGCTCCAATAGAGGATTCCATTAACGAGCACCCAGCTATAGCAGAATCTGCTATTGTAGGATTCCCGCATGATGTAAAAGGCAATGCTTTATACGGCTATGTTATTCTTAAAGAAACAGGAGAAGGAAGAGACAGAGAAAATTTAAAACGAGAAATAAACCTTCAAATAACAGAACATATCGGACCTATTGCAAAACTAGATAAGATTCAATTTGTAACTGGATTACCCAAGACTAGAAGCGGAAAAATTATGCGTAGAATACTACGCAAAATTGCACACAAAGACACTTCAAACCTTGGAGACACAAGTACCTTATTAAACCCAGAAGTGGTTCAAGAAATTATGGATAACGCTTTATAAACTTATCCTCAACATATTCAAATTTTAGCCGGACTTGTTTATAGTTCGGCTTTTTTTAAGCAATAGCGATTCTTTGTTTTCTTTTTATTAGAATAAATATCAAAAGGGAAACAAAGCCACATACTGCCAAACCAGCAAAAAGAGGCAATACCGTATATTCTACAAAACTACCTACAAAAGTTGCAATTGGAATAGAAATAATGGTAGATATAAATCCAGTTATAGCAGCACCAATACCCGCTATATGACCTATAGGTTCCATTGCAATAGAGCGCAAATTTCCGAACAAAAAACCCAAACTAAAGAACTGAGCTGAGAGAAAACCTAACAAAACAATAACATTTGGATTACTACTATTCCAAAACAAAATAACATACAATAAAGAGACACCAAAAAACAGAATAAGAGCTATAAAAGCCAATTTGCGCATACCCAATTTTAAAACTAAAGTGCCATTTAAAAAAGTGGCAATTCCAATAGAAATTGCTAAACCCGCAAAAATGTATGGAAATTCATCCGCCAAATTATATTGCTCTTCAAAAACCTGTTGCGCTGCACTTAAATACACTAAAAAAGACCCTGTTATTAATCCTGAGATTATGGTGAAAGCTAAGGTTGCTCTATAGCGAATTAACTCCAAAAAGCCATCTAAAAAAACATGTTTAGAAAAAGGAATTTTGTACTCTTGCTTTAATGTTTCTGGCTGTCTTTTCCAAAACCAAATTACCACAATAAAAGCACAAAATAACTGTACATAAAAAATAGCTTGCCAACCCCAGTAATCTAAAACTGTTTTACCCAATGCCGGTGCTACTACAGGAACTAAAATAAAAAATGCTGTTACAAAAGACATCACTTTAGCCATGTAATCCCCTTTATATGTATCTCTTATTATAGAAATACTTATAGACCGTGCAACAGACAATCCT
This sequence comes from uncultured Maribacter sp., assembly GCF_947496775.1. Lineage (GTDB taxonomy): Bacteria > Bacteroidota > Bacteroidia > Flavobacteriales > Flavobacteriaceae > Maribacter_B. Next base: position 155,894 of record NZ_CANMDU010000008.1, read on the forward strand.
ATCCCCTGTAATATTCTACCAAAAATCATCCATCCCATTGTTGGAGCAAAAACACAAACAAGACTTGCAATAAAAAACACTATAAAGCCAATATAAATCATTGGTTTCCTACCGTAACTATCCGATAAAGGGCCAAAAAACAATTGTCCAACTCCAAGCCCTAAAAATATCATTGTAATAAGCATTTGGTTATCCGTAGCACCGATACTATTAAGAGCCATTCCAATACTAGACAAGCCCGGTAAAATAGCATCTATTGCCAATGCAGTTATAGACATTAAAGATGCCATTAAAGCAACAAATTCAAAATTTGGTTTTACGTTCTCCTTTTGCATTTAGCAAAGGTATACATAACATACAGAGCATCATATGTATTTACCATAATTAATACCTATAAAACCATAAAGGATTATTACCACCATTAAATTGCAAATACCTATTTTTGTTAAAAAATTAAACAGCATGCTAATTATAGGAATTGCGGGAGGCACTGGTTGTGGAAAAACAACTGTTGTAAACCAAATTATAAATGAATTGCCAAAAAACGAAGTTGGTTTAATTTCTCAAGATTCTTATTATAATGACCTATCAGAACTTAGTTTAGAAGATCGAAAAAACACAAATTTCGACCATCCTTCGGCAATAGATTTTGATCTTTTAGGAAAACATTTAGAGCTCTTAAAAAAAGGAAAATCTATTGAACAACCTGTCTATTCTTTTTTAGAATGCAATAGAACAAAAGAAACTGTTTTAACCCGTCCGAGAAAAGTAATGATTGTAGAAGGTATTCTAATTTTAACCAATCCGAAAATTAGAGAAATGTTCGATATTAAAATCTATGTTCATGCGGATTCAGACGAGCGTTTAATTCGTAGATTAAAAAGAGATATATTAGAGAGAGGGTGGAGCTTAGAGGATACCTTAAACCGATACCAAAACACTCTTAAACCTATGCACAATCAATTTATTGAACCAACAAAAGAGTATGCTGATATTATTATACCAAATAACAAATATAATACGGTTGCCATTGATATTGTCAGAACAATTATAAATGAAAAACTATCTTAATAAATGGGCCTAAACAACCTTATTAATAAGCCGTGGTTTAAACTTATTACCAATACCTATGTATTAGTTTTAACAGCTTTTGTCATTTGGATGCTCTTTTTCGACACCAACTCTTTGTTAATACATTTAGAATTAAAAAAAGAAATTAAAAAATTAGAAAAACAGCAAGAGTTTTTAAAAGAAGAAATAGCCAAGGACAAAATAATTATTAAAAAATTATCCGATAAAGGCGAATTAGAAAAATTTGCTAGAGAAGAATATTATTTAAAAAAGAAAAACGAAGAAATTTATCTAATTGAGTACGCTGATAGTCTTAAAAAAGCTAATTAAGCCTTGTTATAACTTTTAACAAGTCTAACAATACTAAAATCTCCTAAAAATTCCTGTCGACTGTTTCTTCTTATAAAATATTCGTTATTAAAACTTTAACTCTATTTAACGCAAGCTTATGCACTAATTCACTTTGTGTTAACAAAAACGTTTCAAGAACGTCGTAAATAATTGTATTTTTACAATCTAACTTACTTTATAATGGGCAAGATAATTGCTATAGCAAATCAGAAAGGTGGCGTAGGTAAAACCACAACTACAGTAAACTTGGCTGCCTCGCTAGGTGTACTGGAGAAAAAAGTTCTGTTAATTGATGCAGACCCCCAAGCGAATGCAACTTCTGGATTAGGAATTGATGTAGAAAGTGTTGAACTAGGAACGTATCAGTTATTAGAGCATACAAAAAATGCCAAAGAAACTATTTTAGAAACAACCTCTCCGAATGTAGATTTAATTCCGTCTCATATAGACCTAGTGGCTATTGAAATAGAATTAGTAGACAAAGAAGAGCGAGAGTATATGATGAAAAAAGCGATAGAAAAGCTTAAAGATTCTTACGATTACATTTTAATTGATTGTGCCCCTTCCTTAGGCTTATTAACCTTAAATGCATTAACCGCTGCAGATTCTGTTATTATTCCTATTCAATGCGAATATTTTGCATTAGAAGGGCTAGGCAAATTATTAAACACTATAAAGAGTGTTCAAAAAATACACAATACAAATTTAGATATAGAAGGCATGTTATTAACCATGTACGATTCTAGATTACGACTTTCTAATCAAGTTGTTGAAGAGGTGCGAAAGCATTTTGGAGACATGGTTTTTGAAACTATAATTCAAAGAAATGTACGCCTTAGTGAGGCCCCAAGTTATGGCGAAAGTATTATTAAATATGACGCTAGTAGCAAGGGAGCGGAAAATTATTTAAATATGGCGAATGAAGTTGTGAATAAAAACAAGGAAATTGTATAATGGCCAAAGCAACAAAAAAACAAGCTTTAGGCAGAGGGTTATCTGCCTTATTAAAAGATCCTGAAAACGATATACAATCTGCATCTGATAAAAATGCAGATAAAGTAGTTGGCAATATTGTAGAATTAGATATTACTACGATAGAGGTTAATCCGTTTCAGCCAAGATCTTATTTTAATGATGAAGCCCTAAGCGAATTAGCAACTTCTATTAAAGAATTAGGTGTTATACAACCAATTACGGTTCGGAAATTAGACTTCAACAAATATCAATTAGTATCAGGGGAAAGAAGGTTTAGAGCATCGAAACTTATAAATCTTCAAACCATACCAGCATATATTCGTATTGCCAACGATCAAGAGTCTTTAGAAATGGCTTTGGTTGAAAATATCCAAAGACAAGATTTGGATCCTATTGAAATTGCTCTTTCTTATCAAAGGTTAATTGACGAAATTGAACTTACGCAAGAGAAACTTAGTGATCGTGTTGGTAAAAAAAGATCTACAATCGCAAATTATTTAAGATTATTAAAACTAGATCCAATCATACAAACAGGTATTAGAGATGGTTTTTTAAGTATGGGTCACGGTAGAACCTTAGTTAACATCGAAAAAAAAGAAGATCAAATTGCTCTTTACGAGAAAATTGTTGGACAGAGCCTATCTGTTAGAGAAACAGAAAAAGCAGTAAAAGCTTATCAAAATGGTAGTAGTACAACAGCGAAAAAGCCAAAAAGTAATGCTCCTGCATTTATCACTAAAGAAATAAGTAATTTTTCGGAACACCTATCTGTAAAAGTAGATATAAAGCACACCACAGGTAACAAAGGAAAAATTACAATTCCTTTTACTTCTAAAGAAGAATTTGAACGAATTAAAAAAATAATAACAGGTGAATAAATACCTTGTTATATTCGGTTTTTTATGCATTTCCTCTTGGCACTCCTTTGCTCAAGAAGAGAATAAAGAAATTGACAGTTTACAAACTGACCTTAAAAAAGAAGGGATTGTAATAGACAAAAAGGCTTTAAAAAAGAAAAAAAACTTTAACCCTTTAGCTCCGAGCAAGGCTGCGTTCTATTCTGCCGTACTCCCTGGTTTAGGGCAAATCTATAATAAAAGATATTGGAAAGCACCAATTGTATGGATTGCTTTAGGCTCTGGTATTTATGGGTATACATTTTACAATGATCGTTATGACGGCCTTAGAACAGCTTTTAAAAGGCGACAAGCTGGTTTCACAGACGATTTATACTATAATCCTACAGGCGCTGGAAGCAATACGCATTTAGACATCAATGTTTTAGAAAGACAACAAGAAAGAACACAAGAATCAAGAGATTTAGTATTAGTATATACTATTGCCGCATATATATTAAACATTGTAGATGCTAATGTAGATGCTCATTTACAACAATTTAATGTAGATGATGACCTTAGTATAGATTTTAAACCTTTTTTTGATTTAGATCCCATAACCAGTAACCCTAATTATGGAATGGGACTTACTATTAATTTTTAACTTATGAAAATAGCATTATTTGGATATGGTAGAATGGGTAAAATGATAGAGCAAGCAGCCCTAAAGAGAAACCACACCATTGTAGCCAAAATAGATATAGACACTAAAGAAATAGACTTCTCTAATATTGATGTTGCTATTGACTTTAGCATGCCTTCCGCTGCCTATGAAAATATTACAAAATGCCTAAAAAATAACATCCCTATAATCTCTGGAACTACAGGATGGCTAGAAAACTATGATGAAGCAGTTGCTCTTTGCAAAGAAAAAGAAGGTGCATTTATCTATGCATCGAACTTTAGTTTGGGAGTAAATGTTTTTTTTGAGCTGAATGAATATTTAGCTAAAATGCTTAAAAACTTAAAACAGTATAATGTTTCTCTGGAAGAGATACACCATACCAAAAAATTAGATGCTCCAAGTGGAACAGCTATTACTTTGGCAGAAGGTGTTATTAACAATTCTGATTATACAAAATGGAAATTAGATGAAGCAGACGTACATCAAATTCCTATTACAGCTAAAAGAATAAAAGAAGTACCAGGCACGCACACTGTAGCTTATGATAGCACTATCGACAGTATCGAAATTAAACATACAGCTCACAATAGAGAAGGGTTTGCCTTGGGAGCTGTAATAGCTGCAGAATGGATTATAGATAAAAAAGGAATTTTTTCAATGAGAGATGTGTTAAATCTAGGTTAACACCTGTAACACATTACCACATAAATATACCTATATCAAAATAGTAAAAGAGAGTATTATTAACTATACCTCTCTATAAAAACATTAGACAACAAATAGCAATTTTTATGGATACTACGCAGTGGATTATTTTTATACTAATAGTACAAGTTATTCATTTTTTAGGAACCTGGAAACTATACGTTAAACCTGGGAGAAAAGCATGGGAAGCAGCTATACCTGTTTACAATGCTATTGTATTAATGCAAATTATTAATAGACCAAAATGGTGGACTATTCTCTTATTTATTCCCATTGTTAACTTGTTAATGTTTCCTGTTATTTGGGTAGAGACTATTCGTAGTTTCGGTAGAAACAGCTTAATGGAATCTTGGTTAGTTGTTCTTACTCTAGGCTTTTACACCTACTATGTTAACTACATCTTAGATGCTAAATACATAGAAGACCGAAGCTTGCACCCGACTACCGCTTTGGGAGAATGGGTAAGCTCTATCGTTTTTGCTGTTGTTGCTGCTACATTGGTTCACACCTATTTTATACAGCCTTATGTAATACCAACTGGATCTCTTGAACGCACCCTAAGAGTTGGTGATTTTCTATTTGTTAGCAAATTCCATTACGGCGCAAGAACCCCTATGACTACGGTTGCTGCACCCATGGTCCATGACACCATTCCGAAAATTGGCACCCGTTCTTACTTAAACAAACCGCAATTACCTTATTTTAGATTACCTGGCTTTAAAAAAGTAAAAAAGAATGATATAGTTGTTTTCAGCTGGCCTGCTGATACCGTACGTGTATTTTTTAAAAAAGAAAAAGGGGTTAAAAAACCTATAGATAAAAAATCAAATTATGTAAAGCGTTGTGTTGGAACACCTGGAGATTCTTTAGAGGTTATCGATGGCTATGTATTCATTAATGGAAAGCAACTACAATTAACAGACAGAGCAAAACCGCAATACGACTATATGGTCTATAGCAACAAGGGAGTTTCTTCGCGCTTATTACTAGATTTAGGCGTGGTAGATTTAACTAGAAAATATGTATCAGACCCCATTAACCAAGAACAAGCTCAATTATTACAAGAATATCTTTTAGGATACAACCAAACACCGGATGGCAAATTAGAACTATACACTAAACATCTTGGTATTCCGATTGATGTAATTAAACAAACGAGACTTTCCTTAAAAGAAATTACAGATAGACAAAGACTTGTAGCCCTAACAGATAAAATGGCAGCACAACTTAAAGCAAATGCCGATATTGATTCTATTGTAAGACAAATATCTCCAAAAAACACAAGAGGAGTCAATATATTCCCTCAAAGTCCGGATTACAGTTGGAATAATGATAACTTTGGCCCTATTTACCTTCCTAAAAAAGGGGTAACTATCCCTCTAAACTTAGAAGTTCTGCCTGTATATAAAAAGATTATTAAAGATTACGAAGGAAATAAAATAAGTGTTTCTGGAAACCAAATAAGTCTTAATGGAAAAATAGCCACATCCTATACCTTTAAACAAGATTACTATTGGATGATGGGTGATAATAGAGACCATTCCGAAGACAGTAGAACATGGGGCTATGTTCCTGAAAATCATATTGTTGGAACCCCAATTTTTATCTGGATGAGTTTTGATAATTTCACAGACGGATTCAAAAACTGGAAAATTCGCTGGGATCGTGTTTTTACAACTGTCAATGGAGACGGAGAACCTAGATCCTATTTTAAATTCTTTTTAATAGCCTTAGCCGGTTGGTTTATATTTGATTTTATCCGCAAGAAAAGAAAAAACAAAGCATAAGTTTTGAAACATTTAATACACCCTACCTATTTTCCAAACATTGCAACTTTTGCTGTAATTGCTCAACAAGATGTTTATTGGGAAGTCATGGATAATTACCAAAAACAAACCTATAGAAATCGTACTTATGTTTGTACCGATAATGGAAAGCACATATTGAACATCCCCATAGTTCATGTTGGAAAAGAAAAAGGTCGTCAAAAATACAAAGATGTTCAATTAGACAATTCCTACGCTTGGCAACGTCAACATTGGCGCACCTTAGAAACAGCTTATAGATCTTCTCCTTTTTTTGAATTTTATGAGGACGAAATTGTCCCTCTTTTTTTGGAAAAACATACCCATTTAATGGATTTTAATTTAAAAGCAATAGAGATTATATGCGATTGTCTACAAATTGAAACTCCTAAAGAACGCACTACAGAATATAAATCCAATATTAAAGATTCTATAGATTTACGTTTTCTTGCGAATGCAAAAATAGAACCTAAATTCAATACCGAAAAATACATACAAGTATTTAGCGACAGGCATACCTTTATCCCTAATTTAAGTATCTTAGATCTTCTTTTTAATGAAGGAACAAATGCTTTATCTTACTTAAAAGAACTTAAGTTAGGTTTTATAAATGCTTAGGTTTATACTCCATTACGGCATACATTTTATTGTTCCCATAATAATTGCTCTATTCTTGTTTAAGAAGAATAAAGGTGTTGTTATGTTAATTCTACTTTCTGGGATTATTATCGATATAGATCATTTTTTTTCAAATCCTATATTTGATCCTAATCGATGTAGCATTAACTTTCACCCATTACATTCGTACATAGCTATATTTATATACTTTTCCTTTTTGTTTTTTAAAAAAACTAGAATTTACGGAATAGCCTTGTTAATTCATATCCTAGCCGATATGGTAGATTGTTATATGATTAATTTAAACTAAAAGAAGCCATTACAGGAAAATGATCCGAGTATTTTACGTTGAAATTCTTGTGAGATTGCACGTTAAACTCCTTATCCGCTAGAATAAAATCTATCCGAACCTGGACTCCATGATAGTTGTATGTTCGCCCGTACCCAGAGCCTTTTTCAATAAAAGTATCCTGAAATTCTCCTTTTAACCTTTTATACACAACTGAGTATTGGGTATTATTAAAATCACCACAAATCAACGTTTTATGCTTATTATTAATACGATGTTTCTCTATTAAATCAACCTGTTCTTCCTGCATTACAAAAGAAGAAGACATTCTATGGTAGAATTTATTTGACAAGCCCTTACGATTAACTAAAGAGCGTATTTTTAATGATTGAAGATGTACATTATATATTCGTATTGTATCCTTTTTCAATAAAATGTCCACGAAAATGGCATTATTTCCAGAGTCTGGAAAATTCAAATCTCCCTTAGCAATTATTGGAAATTTAGAATAAATTGCTTGAATTGCTTTACCATCATGATTTCCAAATTCAAAATCTACATAATTATAAGGGTACGCATTTAATTCGCCACTTTTAATTCTCCAACGATCAAATTCTTGAAAGCAAATAATATCAGGGTCTTGTTGTGAAATAAAATTAATTATATTAATACCGTTTTCTTTTATTTTGTTATAATCTAATCCATTAAAACCATATGTATTATACGTCATTACACTAAACTCTTCTTTTAAATTATCCTCAGTAGAACTATTATATTGAACAAAAGAACCTAAGAATACGTAACCAATAACTAAGGCCAAAATAGACAATAAGCTCTTTCGTATTTTAACATATACCCAATATAACGCAAAAAATAAATTTACAACAACCAGTACAGGTACACCCAGGCTTAAAAATGAAAATATAGGTATAAATTTAACAGGAAAATAAGGAATTACACAGGCTAACAATAAAAGTAAAGCCATTACCATCGTTACGAAATAAATGAACTTTTTAAAAATAGATGTTTTTTTCACTCTTTAATTCTCTTTTCCTGCTTTAAACAAAAAATCTTTTTCCTCTTGAGATAAACTCTCGTAACCTGACTTACTTATCTTATCTAAAATAGCGTCTATTTTCTTTTGCCTTACATCTTTATCATAAGCCTGCTTAGATTGCTTATTTTCTTTTTTATTTCTATACACTGTTTTTAAAGGGGCTTTCTTTTCTTTTCCTTTTAAAATATTTACTAGAGAATCTAGTAACCTACCAAATCCCGAACCAATATCCGTTCCGTTGAGAAGTTGTCTTGCATAAAAATACCCTAATGCTGCACCTCCCAAATGGGCTAAATGTCCTCCTATATTTCCACTAGTCGGAATTTGTATTAAATCTGTAAGAACCACAAAAGCACCTATATACCAGAGTTTAATATTAAATACAAACAAACGAACTTCTTGCGTTGGAATATAAGAACAAACAAAAATAAGAACCGAAGTAACACCCGCAGAAGCACCAATAAGAGCAGTATTGGAGTGAATTAATGTTGGAAAAACATTGTAACTTAATAAAAAAACAAGTCCACCTGCTATAACTCCTAAAAAATAAACATTGAGAAAACGCTTATTACCAAAGAGGTTAAGAAAAATACGTCCCGCAAAATAAAGAAGAAACATATTCCAAAAAACATGACCTAGACTTCCATGGAAAAAAGAATAACTAACAATAGACCATGGTTGCTTTAAGAAACTGAAAAAATCTTTAGGAAGCTCAAACCAAGACATAATACTAAAGCCAAGAAGAGCAGTAAATAAACCTTCAACAATAAAGAATATTACATTTATTGCTATTAACTTTTCTGCAATAGAGAGTCTTGCAAATTGATATTTTAAATTTCCTTGTGCCATATATTAATTCCAGCGATTACCATTAAATTGGTTCTTTTTCCAATACCACATCATTATAAAACCAAGCAAAGCTCCCCCAATATGAGCAAAATGAGCTATACCATCCCCCGCATTACTAAAACCATAATAAAAATCTCCGATAAAATATAATGGAACAAAGTATTTTGCCTTAATAGGAACAGGCAGAAACATAAGCATCAATTCCATATTAGGAAACATAAACGCAAACGCAACCATAATTCCCGCAGTAGCTCCAGAAGCACCCAACATTCTGCCGTTAAACTCCGACAACATATTATCCACAACATCTTGCGATGTTAAGTCATACCAACCCGTGTTATATTGACCTTCAATTAAGGTATCGATTATTTCAGTTTTTACTGCTCCAGCATGAACCAAAACATCTAAAGATTGAGAAAAGAAATAATAATTAGCCCCAGTTTGTAATAGCAATGCTCCTAAACCAGCTGAGAAATAGAAAAACAAAAATTTATTTCTTCCCCACATTTTTTCTAATGGAGAACCAAACATCCATAAAACAAACATATTAGCAACTATATGCATCACACTGCCATGCATAAACATATGAGTTATTACTTGCCAAACCTGAAAATTATCATTTTTAGGAAACCACATAGAAAACAAATGATACATTTGATTGCTATATAGTTGTGTTGCTACAAAAAACAAAATGTTTATTATAAGCAAATGTTTAATAGCATCTGTTAATCTAGCCATTTATATAAATTTTTTATCAATATCATTTTCTGTTATAGTAATATATGTAGGTTTATTAAACGGACTCAGCCCCGGTTCCTTACAGGCAAACAAATCGTTTACCAAAGCTAATTGAGATGCATTATCCAAAATAGTTCCTGTTTTTACAGATAAGGTTTTAGATAATGTTTTAGATAGAATATCCGTTTGCGAAAAACTATCGCCTACAATTTCCATTTGGTAATCCGATATAAGCTGTTCTAATATCATTCCTACCTCGCTCTCCGCTACCTGCAAAGGTACTCCTGTTACTTCTACCTTATCTTTCTCTAAAACACTAAAAGCAAAACCAATAGTGGTTAATTGCCCTTGTATTTCATTTAAAATTGCGACATCAGCATTAGAAAAAGATAGAGAAAGAGGAAATAGCAATTGTTGACTTACTGCTTCTTTTATTGTTATGTTCTTTAAAAATTTTTCATACAAAACTCTTTGGTGTGCCCTGCCTTGATCAATAACAACCATACCAGACTTTATAGTAGTAACTATATATTTTCTTCGAAGTTGAAAAGTAGTCGTAACCGATTCCTCTTCTTCATTTTCTTCTTTAAAAATAGACCCAGTTATTACTTCTGATTCAAATTCTATACTAGAAACCGTATTACTACTTTCTTTTTTACCTCCTAAACCCTCATACAAATTTTCCCAACCTTTGGCACTAGGTTTAGAAAAACTAGAATACCCTCCAGAATTACCCCCGCTAACGCTCTGCGATGTAGATGGGCTTTCTGCAAACGGATTAAATGTGGCATCCACCGCTACTTTTGGTAATTCTGCTTGCTTATCCTTAAAGGAATATGGTGTATTTAAATTAGGGTCTTGATCAAAATCTATTGCAGGTACAACACTAAATTGCCCTAGACTATGTTTTATGGTTGACCTTAATAAAGCATAAAGAGTATGCTCGTCGTCAAACTTAACCTCTGTTTTTGTTGGATGTATGTTTATATCAATAGTTGCCGGATCTACCTCTAAACAAAGAAAATATCCCGGGTAGGTATTAGGATGTATTAAACCCTCAAAAGCTGCCACTACCGCATGATGTAAATAAGGGCTTTTTATAAATCTATCATTAACAAAAAAAAACTGTTCCCCTCTACTCTTTTTCGCAAACTCTGGCTTATTTACAAATCCAGTAATTTTAACCACTTGTGTTTCTTCCTCTACAGGCACTAATTTAGGGTTTGTTTTTCCCCCAAAAATTTGAACTATACGTTTTCTATAATTTACTGCTGGCAAATTAAAGAGCTCACTACCATTATTGTAATAATGAAACGCTATACCGGGATGCGCTAATGCTACTCTATGAAATTCGTCTGTAATATGCCTTAATTCTACTTGATTAGATTTTAAAAAATTTCTTCGTGCCGGAATATTAAAAAACAAATTCTTAACCAACATGGATGTCCCCTTTGGTGTAACCATAACCTCTTGAGAAATTACTTTACTACCTTCCATTTTTATTTGGGTTCCTACTTCATCACCTTCCGTTTTTGTCTGCAACTCTACATGAGCAATTGCCCCAATCGAAGCAAGGGCCTCCCCTCGAAATCCTTTAGTATTTAGATTAAAAAGGTCTTCTGCTTTTTGAATTTTAGAAGTTGCATGTCTTTCAAAACTTAAACGAGCATCGGTAGGACTCATTCCTTTTCCATTATCTACAACTTGAATAAGGTTTTTACCCCCATCTTTTACAATAAGTTTTATTGTACTCGCTCCTGCATCAATCGCATTTTCTAGCAATTCTTTAACCACAGAAGCCGGTCGTTGAACAACCTCGCCAGCAGCAATCTGATTTGCTACATGGTCTGGCAAAAGTTTTATTATATCTGCCATATTAACTTATAAAAATAGATAAATCAAAATCTATAATGAAGAGAAATAGTAGTACCAAAACTACTAATATAATTATCATTCTTTTTCTGAGGTCCCGATCTCCTTTTCTTTTTACATCGTCTAAAACATTATTAAACTTTCTTTTTAAACCTCTATTTCTACCTACGGTAGACCGGAACTTATCAAACTTATGTTCTATTTCATACGGACTCCCCTCTCCTTTATCGTCATAAAAACGAGGAGAATACCCAAATTTCTTATTCTTACTTAATTTTGTGATTTTGCTTAGCATACCCATTGTATCAAAGTTACTTAAAATCAAAAAATATGCCGTAATAGGAATACTAAAATTTGTTAACAGTTTTAAAGTTTCCTGTATTTTTTAAAATAGAAGTGGTGGTTATTAGAAATCTAACCCAAAGTAGCCATTTTTATTGCTGCTATCGCGGCCTCTGCTCCTTTATTACCATGTTTACCTCCACTACGATCAATTGCTTGTTGCATCGTATTATCGGTAAGCACACAAAATATAACAGGAGTATCTGTTTGTACATTTAGATCCTTTATTCCTTGAGCGGTTGCACTACATACGAAATCGAAATGTTTAGTCTCTCCTTGTATAACACTCCCAATAGCAATAACAGCGTCTACATTTTGCGTTGCTAGCATTTTTTTACAACCGTAAGTTAACTCAAAACTTCCTGGAACATCCCATTTAATAATATTACTTTGTATAGCCCCACAATCTAGTAAAGCTTCAAGTGCTCCAGAGTAAAGTCCTTCTGTTATATCTGAATTCCATTCAGAAACAACAATCCCAAACCGAAGTTCCTTCGCGTTTGGGATTGCAGACTTATCATAAGTTGATAAATTTTTATTGACTGTTGCCATTATTTTGAACTTTTCGCCATTCCTATAAAAGCATCTATAGTACGTGCTTCATCTGAGCTAGAAAAATCATCCTTAATCCTTTGGAAGAATTTTAATGCTTTAGCATTTTCCTTTAACTCTAAAGCCGTAACTCCTGCCTTATATAAAAACTTAGGAGTTGTATATTCATTTCCACTGTGCGCAATTGCACTTTCATAATATCCTAAAGCATCATTAGTCTGTCCTAATTGCATAAAAGCATCTCCCAAACCTCCTTTTGCTAAAGCTCCTAAAATAGCATCATCCGAAGAAAAATTTTCTAAATGGCTTATAGCTTCTTCATATTTCTGCATATTCATATAAGACATTCCAGCAGAATAATTTGCTAAATTAGCCGCTTTAGTACCGCTATATTCCTCTATAATATTTAAAAATCCGTATTTACCATCTGCTCCATTTAAAGCTAAAGAAAACAAGGAATCTTTTGCAGTTGTACTTGCTAGGGCTTGATCAAAATGTTGTTGCGGATAATACATCTCATTAGCGGCATCTGCCTCTTTTGGGTTTTGCACAAATTGCATATATCCTAAATAGCCAAGAACTATAACAGCTATTACACCAATAACACCTAATATATAGTTTTGATTACTAGAAACCCACTCTTCACTTTTAGAAGCACTTTCATCCAATGTATTAAACACTTCCGCAGTTGTGCTTTCTTGTTCATCAAACTCTTTCTCTTCTACTTGATTCTTAGGTTTAAATCCTCGCTTTTTGTATGTTGCCATTTTAAATTTTATTGATCGCGCAAAAATAAAGTTTTTATTGAAATTCGAGTGGTAATTTATTCGTTATTTTTCGATAATTTGCACGTTTATATGAGAATTCAGAACAAAACACTCGAATAAAAAGCATGCATCTTCATAAATTATCATTAATTAATTATAAAAATTTCGATTCCAAAAATTTCGAATTTGACTCAAAAACCAACTGTTTTGTTGGACATAATGGAGTAGGAAAAACGAATGTTTTAGATGCTATTTACCATTTGTCTTTTGGAAAGAGTTATTTTAACCCTGTAACTTCTCAGAACATTAAGCATGGAGAAGATTTCTTTGTTGTCGATGGTTTCTTTTTAAAAAATGATAAAGAAGAACATATTGTTAGCAGCTTAAAAAGAGGAGCAAAAAAAGTTATTAAAAGAAACGGAAAAGTATATGATCGTTTTTCTGACCATATCGGCTTATTGCCATTAGTAATTATTTCTCCTTATGACAGAGACCTTATAGCAGAGGGAAGCGATACTAGAAGAAAATTTATTGATGGAGTAATATCGCAGTCAGACAAAGAATACTTACTTACCCTAATTAAATACAACAAAGTACTATCTCAAAGAAACTCTTTATTAAAATACTTTGCGGCTAACCATACTTTTGATACCACCAATTTAGCTGTTTATAACGAGCAGTTAAATAAATATGGCTCTATTATTTTTGCAAAAAGAGAACAATTCTTAAAAACTTTTATTCCTATTTTTCAAGAACAGTATTCGGCAATCACCAACGATATTGAAGAAGTAAGTATTTCGTTTGAAAGTAAATTAAAAGATAATACGTTATTGCAATTATTAGAAAATGCAGTAGACAAAGACAGGGCTTTACAATACACTAGTGTAGGCACGCATAAAGATGATTTAAGCTTTAAAATTAATGGTTATCCGGTTAAAAAATTTGGGAGCCAGGGGCAACAAAAATCTTTTTTAATAGCCTTAAAATTTGCTCAATTTCATTTTATAAAAAAACAATCTAAAACTACTCCTATTCTAGTTTTAGATGATATTTTTGATAAATTAGATGAAAACAGAGTATCTCATATTATTAGCCTTGTGGATAATGAAAGTTTTGGTCAAATTTTCATAAGCGATACGCATGCCGAACGAACCGAAAACTTAGTAAAAAACATACATCAATCTTACAAAATATTTAAACTCTAAAATGTTAAGAATAACCATCTTTGTTTTATCAATTCTATTCTTTGGTTGTAAATCCGAAATCACCGAAGAAAATTTAACTAACCTCAATGGGTATTGGGAGATAAAATCTGTTACCTTCAACAATGGCAATACAAAAGACTATAAAGGCAGCACAACGCTAGATTATATTAAAATAGATAAACTGAGCGGATTTAGAAAAAAAGTACAACCCAAATTCAATGGTACTTATGATACTTCTAACGATGCAGAAATGTTTACAATATCTCAAAAAGAAGGCACTTTTGTTTTTCATTATAAAACAAAATTAAGTTTATGGACAGAAGAATTAATTACCCTAAGTAAGAATGAATTTTCCGTAAAAAACGAGCAAGAAAAAATATATAAATATCAAAGATATACACCTATTAATATTACAAAATAATGGCAAAACGTAAATTTGGTAATTTAGCTTTAAATGATGCCCTTAAGGAGTTTATAAAAGAAAACAAACTACAAGGCGGAATGGATAAAGTTAATGTACGCGAAGCTTGGGCTAATTTAATGGGAAACGGTGTAAACAATTACACAACCGCTGTTGAATTGCGTAATGACACTTTATATGTTGCTCTTTCGTCATCCGTATTAAGGAACGAATTAATGCAAGGCAAATCTAAAATTATAACTATGCTTAACGAAGAACTAGGCAAAGAACTAATTACTAAAATTGTACTGAGATAAAAAAAGCTACTTATTCAAAACAAGCAGCTTTTTTATTTTATAAAAGAAAATATATTAGTAAATTTCTCTTCCTGAAAAATGAAAAGAACCTTCTATTGCAGCATTCTCGTCACTATCTGAACCATGTACAGCATTTTCCCCGATGCTAGTCGCAAACATTTTACGAATAGTACCTTCTGCAGCTTCTGCAGGATTAGTAGCTCCTATTAGAGCTCTAAAATCTTCTACTGCATTATCTTTTTCTAAAATTGCAGCAACAATAGGTCCCCTTGTCATAAACTCCACTAATTCTCCAAAAAATGGACGTTCGTTATGTACTGCATAAAAAGCTTGAGCATCTCTTTTGCTTAATTGTGTATATTTCATTGCAACAATTTTAAATCCAGCTGCTGAAATTTTTTCTAATATACCACCAATATGCCCGTTTTCGACAGCATCTGGCTTAATCATTGTAAAAGTTCTATTTGTTGTCATTTCTTTAAATTTTGCGCAAAAATACGTTTTTCCTTACAATGCACAAGCATTAGTACTGTTGTTCTGTTTTTTCCAATATTCTACCTTTGTCTCCAATAATCTGAAAATTTACCTTTCTTTGTTGAAAATCAAAATTTAGTAATCCAAAACTTTCCGTAAACACAACACTTCCTAACCGAAAAGGGTTTTCCTCTCCTTTATACCCGCTATAGGCGTGAGTTAATCCGCTAGAAGTAAAATCTATTAAAGGATATACTAAATTTTTAACTCTAGTTTTTGAAAATTCCGAAATATGACGATCTCCAGAAAGCAAAATAACTCCCCTTGCTTTTGAAGCTACTATTGTCTCTTTCAATCTTTCTACCTCATGAGGAAAATTACCCCAACATTCAAATCCATGCTGATTTGATAATACCTGAATACTACTAAGAATAACATTAAAATCTGCTTTAGAATTCTTCAACTCTTCTCGTAACCACAACCACTGCTTTTCCCCAAGAATAGTTCCTTGCCCATATATATTAGCCTTATGTCTTCTTTTTGTTTGTGTATCTTTAGTTAACCCTGTTCTAAAATATCTAGTATCTAAAACAATTACCTTTACTGTCCCTTCATCAACCTTGTACATATGAGAGGCATAAATTCCCTCCCTATTTCTTCTAGGACTATCTTTAGGAACATTCATAAAATCTAAAAACTCTTCCTGACTTTCTTTTTTTGCTCTAAACTCTACTCCCCCATCATTTAATCCATAATCATGATCATCCCAAGTACCTATCACTGGCACTTTCTCCTTCAATAAAGCGTATAAGGGCACTTTATTCTGAGCCTCATACATATTCCTAAGTTTATGCTTATTTTCTGTATCTGCATAAATAATATCTCCTCCCCAAATCCAAACGTCCGGATTTAATCTAAGCACATCATCCCATAATTTATTAGGTATTGTTGTTTTATTACAAGAACCAAAAGTCATCACAAAATCTGGCTTATCGTTTTCCAAAACTACATTATTTATTTTTTCCTCCTGTCGTTTAGATTTTATACTATTACAAGCAAAAAGGAAAAACATAGCAAACCAAATTCCAATAATTTTATTCATATTTTGCATAATTAGTTTTTAGTAAAATTAGCGCTTTCTAATTTACCTTTATGTTATAAAATTGTATATTCGCCTTCATGAATTTAAAGGATCTAAATGCGCTTAAAGCGATACTTTCAACACCTCAAAAAATTGTAATTGTCCCGCATAAAAACCCTGATGGAGATGCTATTGGGTCTACTTTAGGGTTACGTCATTTTTTACAGAATTCTGGACATAAAGCAACTATCGTTTCTCCTAACGACTATCCTAAGTTTTTAAAATGGATGCCCGGCAATGAAACCATTTTGAATTTTGAGAAAGAAAACTACCAATCCAAAGATCGTATAAAAGAAGCTACAGTAATTTTTACTTTAGATTTTAATCATTTAGGAAGAATAGGACAAATGCAACCTATTTTAGAAGAATCTAATGCTACTTTTGTGATGGTAGACCATCACCAAGAGCCATCGGATTATGCCTCTATTATGTACTCTGATGTTAGCATGAGTTCTACCTGTGAAATGGTATATAACCTCATAGAATTTTTGGATGGCACTAGCGATATTAATACGGAAATTGCCAATTGCTTATATACTGGTATAATGACAGACACTGGTTCTTTTAAATTTGCCTCTACAACAAGTAGAACACATGAAGTTGTGGCAGATTTAATTAGAAAAGGTGCAAAAAACACGCAAATACATCATAACATATATGATTCTAACAGACCGAGCAGATTACATTTATTAGGCTGCGCTTTAAAAAACATGGTCATATTAGAAGAATACAATACAGTATACATTACATTAAGTCAAGAAGAATTAGACACATTTAGCTACCAAAAAGGAGATACAGAAGGTTTTGTTAATTACGGCTTAACCCTAGAAGGTATTAGATTTGCTGTTATCTTTATAGAAAATAAAGAAGAAGGGATTTTAAAAATATCTCTACGCTCTGTTGGTGATTTTTCGGTAAATGAATTCTCTAGGAAACATTTTCAAGGTGGAGGACACGATAATGCTGCCGGTGGAAAAAGCGATGATAGCATAGAAGAAACTACAGCTTACTTTAAAAGTTTATTAAAAAACTATAAAGATCAACTTACCGCATGAAAAAAATTACACTAATTCTATTAGGACTACTACTCTTTAATTGTAAAGGTCCGGAACCAAGAAGAGCAATTAAACAAAGTTCCGGTAGTATAATAAAAGAATCTGTAGCCAGAAACAAAAGACTTTTACAAGAAGAAGAAAAACTCTTTCAAGAAATAATAGCAAAAGATACAACAAACACTTACCTACATAGTGATACTGGATCTTGGTATTTTTACAACGTTAAAGATACTACTAACTACTATACCGCAAAACCTAAGGATTTAGTTACGATGACTTATACTATTTTAAGCACTAATAATGATACCATATACTCCTATAAAGAAATAGACACTATTAAGTACAAAGTAGATTTACAAGAATTATTTCCTGGATTACGACATAGTGTTAAGCTTTTAAAAGAAAACGAAACTGCTACTTTTTTATATCCATCCTCCTTAGGGTATGGATATCATGGAGACACTAAAAAAATTGGAGTAAATGTTCCTTTGAAAGCAACCATATCCATTTTAAAAATAGAAAAAGAAAACAAATAGATTTAAAATTAAAATTATGATTAAAAAAGTATACGCATTTGCTATAATAGCTTTTGCATTAGCTAGTTGTAAATCTGGTAAACATGCTGATTTAGGGGATGGTATTTTTGCTAATATAGCAACTACGAAAGGAGATATTATTGTAAAACTCGAACAAGAAAAAACACCCATTACAGTAGCCAATTTTGTTTCCTTAGCAGAAGGCACTAGCCCCTTTGTTAGCGAAGAGTTTAAAGGCAAAAAATATTACGATGGTATTATTTTCCATAGAATCATTAAAGACTTTATGATTCAAGGAGGTGACCCAACTGGAACTGGAACTGGAAACCCTGGTTATAAATTTAAAGATGAGTTCAATGATTCTTTAACACACAGTAAAAAAGGAATCTTATCTATGGCCAATTCTGGCCCCACTACAAATGGAAGCCAATTTTTTATAACTCATAAAGAAACTCCATTTTTAGATGGAAGACATACTGTTTTTGGAGAAGTTGTTGAAGGCTTAGATGTTCTTGACACGATAGCTAACGTAAAAACAGTTTCTGAAAAACCTTTAGACAGTATTGTTATGGAAAAGGTTAGCATTATTAGAAATGGTAAAATTGCTAAAAAGTTTGATGCAGTAGAAGTAATGAGCTCTTACTTTAAAGAAGAAGAGGAAAAAATTGCTGCTTTTGAAAAAATGAAAAACGAATTTGCTGCCGAATTAGAGAATAATAAAGCTAAAGCTGTAGAACTGCCTAGTGGTTTAAAAATCTACAAACTAACAGAAGGAACAGGAGAAAAGCCAAGAGTAGGACAAAAAGTAAAAGTTTTTTATGCTGGCTATTTAGCTAATGGAGCTTTATTCGATAGTAATTATGAAGATGTTGCCGTAAAGTTTAACAAATTCGACCAAAGAAGAAAACAAGGTCGTGGTTATGAAGCTATCCCTATGGATTACAGTCCAGATGCTTCTTTAATACAAGGTTTTAAAGACGGACTTTTAAGCATGAAAATTGGAGACAAAATTCGTGTATTCATTCCACCACATTTGGGATACGGAGAAGCTGGGGCTGGAAGAGTTATCCCACCTAATGCAGATTTGGTTTTTGATTTAGAAATTACCGGTTTAGCGGAGTAAACCAAAAAGATAATAAAAGGCTCGCAAATTGCGAGCCTTTTTTATTTGATTTTATTTATTTCTTTGGACTATCTTCTAAAACTGCCAACACAAATTTCCAATACTTCTGCACAGACGATATACTCACTCTCTCATCCGGAGAATGCGCACCTTTAATGGTAGGTCCAAAACTAATCATATCCATTTCTGGATAGTTATTTCCTAAAATCCCACATTCTAGTCCTGCATGGCAGGCAGCAACATTAGGCTTTTCATTAAACAGCGTCTCGTATTTTTCTACTAACACTTTTAAAATTTCAGAATCTGGATTAGGATTCCATCCTGGATACACACCAGATAGAGTAACTTCCATTCCTGCCATTTCAAATGCAGAGGTTAAGGCTTCTGTTAAATCGTTTTTTGACGAATTCAGAGAAGAACGGGTTAAACAAGCTATTTCCATCTTCCCATTTTTAACTTTTACTCTAGCAAGATTATTAGACGTTTCCACTAAATCTGGTATAGCCGCACTCATTCTATACACTCCATTATGCGCAGCATATAATGTCTTAAATAATTTCTCTTGCGAACGTAAACCGACTATTTTCTTTGGTTTTTTGGCAGAAGCAACCTCAATCATAAGATTTGGTTCCATTTCCTTTAATTCCTCCTTAATAATCCCCGCCAAATTTTGAACTTTTTTCTCAAACAACACAGTATGGGCTTTATCTACAATTAATACCGTATAACTTTCTCTTGGTATTGCATTACGTAAACCACCACCATTAATCTCAGAAATTCTAATATTTAAATCCTTATTACAATGGTAGAGAATCCTATTCATAATCTTATTAGCATTCCCTAACCCTTTATGAATATCCATACCACTATGACCACCTTGCAACCCACTAACGACTATCTTATAAGGTACTACTCCACGTGGAAGAGATTTTTCTCCATAAGTTCTCTTTGCCGTTATATCTACACCGCCGGCACAACCTATACCAATTTCATCATCTTCCTCGGTATCTAAGTTCAATAATATTTCTCCTTGAAGTACTCCCTGCTTAAGACCCATTGCCCCAGTCATACCCGTTTCTTCATCAATAGTAAATAAAGCTTCTAAAGCGGGGTGCGGAATATCTTTACTTTCCAACAAAGCCATAATAGTTGCTACACCTAATCCGTTATCTGCACCAAGTGTAGTTCCATTTGCTCGTACCCAATCTCCATCAACAAACATATCTATACCCTGAGAATCAAAATCGAAATTAGTATCCTTATTTTTTTGATGCACCATATCTAAATGGGATTGTAATGTTACCATTTTCCTGTCCTCCATTCCTGAGGTTGCAGGTTTTCTAACAATAACATTCCCTACGTCATCGGCAAACGTTTCTAAACCAAGTGAATTTCCAAAAGCAAGCATAAAATCTATTACACGCTCTTCTTTTTTAGATGGTCTTGGCACTTCGTTTAAATCTGCAAACTTATTCCAAACCGATATAGGTTCTAAAATTCTTATTTCTTTACTCATTTCTTTATTTTAATCAATAGACTTTATCTTTTTTTAGTTTAATTTCCCCCAACCTCAACATTAAAATAATAAGAGAAACTCTATATAATACGACATTTCTTAAAGGCTATGCCATTTATTAAATCAAAAATACATATTGATGTACTAGCATCCGAGTAAATTGGCTAATTTTGAATAACAAACAAAAATACATTCAACAACATTATTTTTTAATTTGAAAATAACACTAAACAGAGTAATTGCTTTATTATTAATTCCGCAAATAATTTTGGTGAAATGGATTGGCAATCACCCAGAAATTGTTGAAAATTATTATAGCAATGGGCTATACCCAAAAATTTCTTATTTTTTTAGAACAATCTTTGGATGGATTCCTTTTTCTATTGGAGATTTAGCATACTTTTCTCTTATCATATTAGCGATTGGATATATAGTCAATAACAGAAGATACATTCGAAAAAACTTAAAGACGTTTTTCATCAATTGTACTATGATTCTCTCCATTGCCTATTTTACTTTTCATATTTTATGGGGATTTAATTATTATAGAGAACCCATTGCTTCTAAATTTAATTTAGAAGAAGAATATTCTCGAGAAGAGTTAATTTCTTTGGCAAAAAAACTTATTACAAAAACAAATGCTACACAATTAAAAATCACAAATGATACTATTACTGCTGTAGTAATTCCCTATACTAAAAACGAAATATTTTCTATAACTCTAGACGGATATGTACAATTAAAAGAAATGTATCCTTTTTTATCTTATCAAAAACCAAGCATAAAACAATCTCTATTCAGTACTGGATTAACCTATATGGGTTACGGAGGCTACCTTAACCCATTTACAAATGAAGCCCATGTTAATGGCATATTACCAACATTTAGATTTCCCGTAGTAGCGGGTCACGAAATTGGGCATCAAATTGGTTATTCTGCAGAAAATGAAACAAATTTCATAGGGTATCTTGTAACTATGAATAATAAGGATATATATTTTAAATATGCCGCTTATGCATATGCACTAGGATATTGCCTAAATGACATTAACAAAAAAGACCCTAATCTTTTCAAGATTTTACTTCGAGATTTAAATCCGGGGGTTAAACTAAATTACCAAGAGATGTCTAATTTTTGGTCTTCCTATGAAAATCCATTAGAACCCATATTTAAATCTATTTTCAACAACTTCTTAAAAGCAAATAACCAAACGCAGGGAATACAAAGCTATAATGCAGTAGTTTCTTTATTAATAGCTTACCATAAAGAACACACATTGTAGTGTTAAAAAAATGTAAAATTTCCCAATCCTCTTTATTATCTTCTATCTTTAAGGTGACTAATTAAATTACCAAAAGTATGAAAATGAAATTTTTAGGATTATGCCTATTATGGTGTAGTTCTACCCTATTTGCTCAAGATTATTTCCCTGAAAATGAAGGAGTAAAAGCCACCAACAAAAATTTTACTGCATTTACTAACGCAAAAATTTACATTACCCCGGAAGAAGTCATCCAAAATGGCACCCTTCTTATTCAAAACGGAAAAGTAATTAAATCTGGAACTTCTATTTCTATCCCTACAAATTCTGTTATTATTGATTTAAAAGGAAAGTCTATTTACCCTTCTTTTATTGACATTTATTCCACATTTGGAGTAGAACAGCCTAAAAAAAGCCCATCTACAAGAAGAGCTGCTCAATACAACCCATCTAGGGAAGGGTTTTATTGGAACGACCACATTATGCCAGAGAACAGTGCAAATACCAAATTTAAATTCGATGCAAAAAAAGCAAAAGAACTTGTTGATGTTGGTTTTGGAGTAGTAAACTCCCATATACAAGATGGTATTGTAAGGGGTACTGGTATTTTAGTTGCCTTAAATAGTACAGATAATGATGCCAGAAGAATCTTAGATGACCAATCTGCGCAGTATTTGTCTTTTTCAAAAAGTGTACAAAAAAAACAGGCTTACCCAACATCTCTAATGGGCTCCATGGCATTGTTAAGACAAATGTATTCCGATGCAAAATGGTATTCCCAAGGAAACGCAACAACCAAAGACCAATCTTTAGAAGCATTGTTAAAAAACAAAACTAAAGTCCAAATATTTGAGGCCAAAGATAAAGACAATGCTCTTAGGGCTGATAAAATTGGTGATGCATACGGAATTCAGTATACTATCCTTGGAGGCGGTAACGAATATGAAAATATTGAAGATATAAAAGCAACTAATGCTACATATATACTCCCAATAAATTTTCCAGATGCTTACGACGTATCCAATCCATACCAAGCAAAATATGTGACTTTAAGGGATATGAGAAACTGGAACCAAGCTCCTAGTAATCCAAAAATTCTTGCAGAAAACGGTGTGTTGTTCTCTTTAACAACCCATACATTAAAAAGTCCTTCTCTTTTCAAAAAGAAATTAGCAAAAGCTATTAAACATGGACTATCCAAAACAGCAGCTTTAAAAGCTTTAACTACCACTCCTGCAGAAATATTAGGTAAATCTAATATTATTGGTTCTCTTAAAACAGGTAGACAAGCAAACTTTTTAATTACTTCTGGAGACCTTTTTGATACAAATACTACCTTATATGAAAATTGGGTACAGGGTCGTAAAAATGTAATCAATGATATTACCTTAAATGATATTAGAGGAACGTACGATTTAGATATAGGTGGATTAATATACGAACTAAAAATAAAAGGAAACCCCAGTAAACCTTCTGCAGAATTAAAACAAGACACAACTAAGTTTAAAGTTAAAATTACTCATACAAACAATTGGCTTACACTTTCTTTTGCCGAGCATAAAGAAAATAAGCAATATAGAATGACGGGCATAACCCATTCTAATACTAATACCATTAGTGGAAAATTAGTTCTACCAAACGGAAAAGAAAGTGCTTTTAAAGCCATAAAAATTGTAAACTATAAAGACTCTAAAGAAGAAAATAAGGGAGCCAATACTTCTAACCTTACCATAGTCCCAATTACATTTCCAAATGTTGGATATGGTTTCAATTCTAAGCCTAAAAAAGAAACCACCCTATTTAAAAACGCGACAGTTTGGACTGGAGAAAATGAGGGAATTCTAGAAAATACAGATGTTTTAATAAAAGACGGCAAAATATCTAAAATCGGAAAGAATCTTAATTTTAAAGGAGTTAAAACAATAGATGCGACAGGAAAACACCTAACAGCTGGTATAATAGATGAGCACACGCACATTGCAGCTGTAGCTATTAATGAAGCCGGACATAATTCTACAGCCGAGGTAAAAATGGAAGATGTTGTAGACTCAGAAGACATTAACATATATTATAATTTGGCAGGCGGAGTCACTTCTGCACAATTACTACATGGCTCTGCAAACCCTATTGGTGGACGCTCTGCTATATTAAAACTAAAATGGGGAGAAACCGCCGATAAATTAATTTACAACAACTCCCCAAAATTTATAAAATTCGCCTTAGGAGAAAACGTAAAACAATCTAACTGGCAAAGTTTTTCTCGTTTTCCGCAAACTAGAATGGGTGTAGAACAAGTATTCATGAACTACTTTCAAAGAGGCAAAGAATATGATGCATTAAAAAAGAGCGGCCAACCTTACCGATACGATGAAGAAATGGAAGTAATTGCTGAAATATTAAACGGAGAACGTTTTATTAGTTGCCACTCCTATGTTCAAAGCGAAATTAATATGCTAATGAAAGTAGCAGATAAATTCGATTTTACTGTAAATACTTTTACTCATATTTTAGAAGGGTATAAAGTTGCCGATAAAATGAAAGAACACGGCGTTGGTGCTTCTACTTTTAGCGATTGGTGGGCTTACAAATATGAAGTAAACGATGCCATACCATATAATGCAGCAATAATGCAAAGCCAAGGAATAACTGTAGCAATCAACAGTGATGATGCCGAAATGTCTAGAAGGTTAAACCAAGAAGCAGGAAAAACGGTAAAATATGGAGGCATGACCGAACTAGAAGCTTGGAAAATGGTCACTATTAATCCCGCAAAATTATTACACATAGACCATCGTGTAGGTAGTATTAAAGAAGGAAAAGACGCTGATATAGTGCTATGGAACGATAATCCTCTTTCCGTTTACGCTAAAGCGGAAAAAACTATTATCGAAGGTGTTACTTATTTTGATTTACAAACGGACCTACAATATAGAAAAGCGATACAAAAAGAAAGAAATTTACTTATTGGTTTAATGCTACAGGAAAAAGCCGGAGGTGCTAAAACGCAAGAACCAAAACAAACTAAAAAAGAACACCACCACTGTGACAGTCTTTAAAAAAAACAAAATGAAAAAATATACAACTATAATATGCGCTTTGTTTTTAAGCTTTTCGCTTACCAGTCTTGCGCAGCAAACACCAGCTCCAAAACAATCGGAAACTATTTCTATTGAAGGAGCAACAGCTCATTTAGGAAATGGAAAAATCATTGAGAATTCTTTGATTATGTTCGAAGACGGCATACTTACTTTTGTTGGTTCTGCTACTCAAAAAATTGCAAGAAAAGGCACCTTAATAAATGGCAAAAATAAACATGTATACCCAGGTTTTATTGCCCCGTCCAAAGCCTTAGGATTAATAGAAGTTAATGCGGTAAGAGCAAGTAACGACCAGGATGAAATTGGAGAGATAATTCCGCATGTGCGTAGTTTAATAGCTTATAATGCTGAATCCAAACTCGTAGAGAGTATGCGCCCTAATGGTGTTTTAATTGGCCAAATTACGCCAAATGGAGGACGTATTTCAGGAACCTCATCAATTGTACAATTTGATGCTTGGAATTGGGAAGATGCTGCTATTAAAGTAGATGATGGTATTCATCTAAATTGGCCTACTACTTTTAGAAAAGGAAAATGGTGGCTTGGAGAGTCAAAAGGATTTCTTCCAAATAAGAAATACAACAAACAAGTAGATGAAGTAATTAGTTTTATCCGTAATTCAATAGCGTATGGAAAAAATATAGCTAAAGAAATTAATCCCGCTTTTTCAGCTTTTCAAGGAGTACTAAATGGCTCTCAAAAATTATATGTGTACGCTAATGGTGAAAAGGAAATTATAGATGCCATTACTAAACTAAAAAAAGAAAATATAGTAGAAGTAGTTTTAGTAGGCGGATATGAAGCACACAAAACATCTTCTTTATTAAAAGATAACAAGATTCCTGTTTTAGTTCAATTTACGCACAATTTACCATTTTTTGAAGATGACGATTATGATTTACCCTATAAGCTCCCTAAAATATTGGTAGATGCGGGATTGTTAGTTGGAATACAAAATGGCGCGGCATCAAATTTTCAAACTAGAAATTTACCTTTTTATGCAGGCCAGGCAGTTGGCCAAGGTTTAGATAAAGAAATTGCTTTACAGCTAATATCCGGAAACACTGCTAAAATTCTAGGTATCGATGCCATGTATGGTACTATTGCTGTGGGTAAAAGTGCAACCCTATTTATTTCTTCTGGCGATGCTCTAGATATGAGAACTAATCAATTAAGTCATGCTTTTATCGATGGAAGAAACATTTCTCTAGAAACGCACCAGACAGAATTATGGAAACGCTATATGAAAAAGTATAACGGAAAATAAAATCCAAAGTTTTACGAACAAAAAGCTCTTTAAAATATCTTAAAGAGCTTTTTGCTATAATGTATTTTGCCTCTATTCTACGGAACCCCAGTTTTCACCAGATTTAATACGGTATAATTGCATTTCAGAAATACCAAATTGTTTTGCAATCATTTTTAATCTGGTACGCCTATTAGGATCATTTATTTTCTTCTTTAACAATCTTACTTTAGCCTCTGAAAGTTTAGAATATCGTCTTCTTTTTGAAGCTTCCTTATATTCAGGATTACTAAATTGATGCTCTTCTTTCTCCTTCTTGGTAGCCCATTTTAAATTTTCTAGACGATTGTCTTTTTTGTCATAATTCAAGTGAATAACATAAATACCATCTTTTTTCTCCAAAAAGTGTTCTGCTATTAATTTATGAACATATCTACTGGTGAGCTTTTTATTTACCTCTTGCCTTAAGGGCAAGTTCTGATACCCATTAATATAAGTGACTTTTACCAATTTTTCGGTTTCGCCTTTACAATTAATGATTCTTCCGTGATTGGAAATCTTGTAATTTTCACTTTTGGAAATCTTGTCATCAAACTTTATGACTTTCCATTTTTCATTTCTAAAGTTTCTTATCATTTATTAGGGGGTTAAAATGACAGTTAATAGTATTATTCGTGTTTATGATAAACAAGATATAAAATTCTTTGCAATGTCAGCTATATTCAGAGGGATGTCTTACAAACAGCTAATCTAAATCCACAAAAAATCAAAAAACACTATGTTTAATCTTACAAAAATGAGGGTACCAGTCAAAAAGTTTCATTTACCTTGATTGGCTGAGTATAATAAAATATCTAAAGTTTTACTATTTAATTTATTTTCGGAATTAGGCTCTATAATACAAACAGAGGAAATACTCTCCGTTGCGATAGAATAATTTATGTTTTCCAAAATACACCCATTAACTAAAATGAGATTATCTTCTTCCAAACCAAAAAAAGTATTTAATTGTTTTTGGGTTTTGTTTTTTAAATCGGTTTTTAACTTCACAAAAAGAATCCCATTTTTTGACAAACTATAATAGGGCTCACTCTCTTTGGGTTTCTCCAGAAGAACGGAAACATCTTCAATCTTCTCCTTGTACCACTCTAGTGTTTTTTCATTGGCTATAACATGATTATTAACTAAGTAGATAACTTTATTTCCAAATTTTCCTTCTACAGGTTCCTCATCTACTTCTTGCGACCTTAAAGAAAGCCCGCAAAGGATAACACCAATACATAACAAAAAAAAATTACGATTCATAATGCAGTCACTTTGTTTTTTTAACACTCTCTTTTCGCAAGCCAAACGCACTATTTTTTACGCAAAATTTGCAAAAGAATTCAGGCTATTCATACCACCATTTACATTAACACAGCTTGCTTCTGGAAAAATAGTTTTTACTATAGAAATTGCCTTCTTGCTTCGTATACCAGATTGACAAATAAAATAAATAGGACCAACAATACGTAACTCTTTCAACCTTTCTTCTATTTCATCTAAAGGAATATTCAGAGCTCCTATTAAGTGCTCCGTTTCAAATTCATTTTCTGTACGAACATCAATAAGTTGAATCTCCTCTTCCTCAAGTAGCTGCTGTAATGCAATTGCCTCTATAGATGACAAATCCACATTACATTGAAAATCGTAACTGGTTTCTAACTTTTTTCGGGTACTATTTTCAGAAACTAAAGAAAACTTTATTTTTTGTGTTCTTTGCGATAAGCCGTTAAAAATTAATAATGTACCAGATAATAAATCCCCAATTCCTGTAATTAATTTAACCGTTTCTAATGCCTGTAAATTACCAATTATTCCTGGTAAAATTCCTAAAACTCCATTTTCATTACAGTTAGGAACCTCATCTTCTTTGGGCATGTTAGGGAATAAACATCTATACGTAGGACCACCATTTGCGTTAAAAACACTTACCTGTCCTTCAAAACCGTGCAAAGCTCCATAAACAAAAGGTTTATTAAGTAATATACACGCATCATTTACTAAATACCTTGTTGGGAAGTTATCCGAAGCGTCTACCACATAATCATACGGCTTTATAATTTCTATTGCATTAGTAACCTCTAAAAAAGTATCAATCGCTGTAATCTTAGTATTTGAATTCTGAGCCATTAATTTTCTAACAGCCACCTTTACTTTAGATTTTCCAACATCACATTCATCATACAAAACTTGTCTATGTAAATTAGTAATAGAAACAACATCTTTGTCTACTATTCCTATTTCGCCGACACCCATTGCATTTAAATACGTAAGCACAGGTACTCCTAAACCGCCAGCACCAATGACTAATACCTTTGCCTCAGATAATTTAGCCTGTGCAGACACCCCAAAATCTTTTAATTGTAATTGCCTACTATATCTATCCTGACTCATACTGTAGAAATTTTTCCTATTGCTGCTTTATAATCTTCCATAGAATTGGCATTTAATAAAGCCTCTTCATTGGAAGGAAATACCAAATCTACATTATTCTTAATTAAAAATTTGCGAGGACTACTTGCTTTCTGAGTCTGTAGGCAAATTATCGATTGTTTTAAGGCTTCTGGTTCCCATATAGCGCACAAAGGCTCTGGCAACGGGTTTTCTTTTAAAGCGAAAGAAGTTGCTAAGGGATGTTTTTTTACATTTCTTACCGCTATAAGTTCTTTTAAAGATTCTACATTCATTAATGGCAAATCGCAAGCTAAAACCAACCAGGCAACATTTGGATACTTTTTATAAGCGGACAAAAGTCCATTATAAGGACCATCATACTCATTAGTATCTACTATCGTTTTAAATTTTGGTGTAATTTCCGACGCTTGTTCCTTACGAATACTAAGAAACGTTTTAACACAAACAGTATTTAACATTCCGTACAAATACTCTCTTTGTGGTTTACCATGATAAATCAACAAACCTTTATCTTGTCCCATCCGAGTACTTTTACCCCCAGATAGAACAAGACCATATATTTTAGCTCCATTAACCATTTTCCTTCTACTGCTTTTTTCTATATTACTCTATAATTGACATATAAGTACACCGAGATAGTTTACTTATATAAATAGAAAGGCTTCTTCATAAAAAAAATTGTAAAGCTTCTGCCTCTACCCTTCTATCTCTCTACCCAATTATTTCTTTAGGTGCCATATTATCAATAAAAGGCTGTTTGTATATTCTATTTCCAGTAGCTTTAGTAATGGCTATAGAAACCGCTGCTCCAGCTGGTGGCAATGTTGGTTCCCCTAATCCTGTAGGTGATAGATCATTCTTTACAAAATAAGTATCCACTTTAGGTGCTTCATTCATACGAATAAGGCGATAAGCTCCATAATTATTTCTATCTGGCTCCCCTTCCTTAAAACTAAAATCGCCGTACATTGCATGTCCAACACCATCTACAACACCACCTTCAATTTGATTTATTGCGCCAAGAGGATTCACTACAATACCACAATCAACAGCAACAGTAACTCTTTTAACAACTGGCTGGTTATTTTCCATAACCACATCTGCTACTTCTGCCACATGCGTATTATGACAATAGTATGAACAAAAACCTTGATAAACACCTTCTTTTGGGGTTCTATAGCCCGATTTCTCTACTGCCAAATTTATTACTCCCTCTAAACGTTCTGGAGAATATTTAATTTTCTCATCTTTAGTGCCTTTTACTTTTTGCAATAAATCCAAACGCATTTGAACAGGGTCTTTTTCTAACACTTCCGCCAGTTCATCTAAAAAACTTTGTTCTGCATAAGATAAAAAGTTGGTATATGGTGCACGCCAAGCTCCTGTGGTAATATTACTTTTTAAACTAGCAACATCAACTTGGTAATTTTCAATGGCTCCAGCAGGGAAAAAGTTGGGAATTAAACCGTACATATTACCATTTACTGCAGCTTCTTTAAGTTGATATCCTGTTATTTCTCCGTTCTTTATACTTGCCTTAATACGATATTTAATTGCCGGACGGTAGACTCCTGTTGTCATGTCATCCTCTCTAGAAGAAATCATCTTAACTGGTTTCCTTATAACATCAGAAATTTCGGCCACTTCCATAGCAAAATCTCCATATAACCTTCTTCCAAAACCGCCACCCATACGGGTCATCTCTACGCTAATATCTTCTAATTTTCTATCTAATAAAGTAGAAACCGATGTCGCTAATGCTTCAGGAGTTTGGATAGGCCCTACCAATCTTACTTTATCCTCATTTACACTTGCAAAGAAATTCATAGGCTCCATACAATTATGAGGTAAAAAAGGAGATTCATAAGTCTTCTCTACTATTTTATCCGCTTGAGCAAAAGCTTTTTTTACATCTCCATCGGAACGCATAGTTTTAAATTTCTTCCCATCTAATAAACTTAATAATTCCTTATTATGATTTTCGGAATTCTCTAAAGGGGTATCTATTTTCCAAACCGCTTTTATTGCTTTTTTCCCTTTCATTGCTGCCCAAGTAGAGCTTGCTATTACAACTACTTTATCACTACTACATAGTTTTACGGACCATGCAGGGTCTTCACTATTTAACAATTTTCTAGCTTTTTCACCAATAGTAATAACGTCTAATACTCCTTGTATTTTTTTTGCCTCAGTAGCATCAAAAGACTCTAATATTTGCCCAAAAGCAGGTGGTCTTAATACAGAAGCATAAACCATTCCATCTTCCTTATAATCTAATCCAAAAAGTGGCTGTCCTGTCACTATTTTATCAATATCTACATTTGTAGCATCTGTGCCTATAATAGTGAAATCTTTTGGTTCTTTAAGTTCTATATTTTCAGGAACTTCAAGTAAAGCTGCTTCTTTCACAACATCTCCGTACCCTAGTGTTTCTCCAGCTGCATTTGTAATTACACCATCTTTAGCCGTACATTCCTTAGCATCTACATTCCAACGCGCTGCTGCTGCATTTACCAACATTTGCCTTGCTGTAGCTCCTGTTTGTCTTAATGCTTCCCAACCAAAACGAATAGATTGACTACCACCCGCTACTTGTCTTGTGTAATTTTCAGTATCCAACCCCCCCTGCTCTACAACTACATTTTTCCATTCTACGTTAAGTTCCTCAGCTATTAGCATAGGCATTGAAGTCTTTACCCCTTGCCCTATTTCTGGGTTTGGAGAAAAAATGGTTACCATGCCATTCTCTGCAATTTTTATAAATGCGTTAAAATCGGCAAAATTCAATTTAGATATATCTATTGGCATTTCTGCCTTTGGTTTACATGCTGTAAAAAGGTTAAAGCCTATAAGCATTCCACCACTCGCTAAAGAAGATGCTTTTAAAAATCCTCTTCTACTAAAATTGGAAGTTTTTTGTTTTGACATTTTTTTGTTTTTTGGGGTTATCCTATTTTTTCAGATGCAATAGCTACAGCTTTCTGTATACGATTATATGCAGAGCAACGACAAATATTACCGTTCATAGCTACTTTAATTTCTTCTTCTGTAGGCTTAGGGTTTGTTTCTAGAAATGCGGAAGCCGTCATAATCTGACCAGCTTGGCAATAACCACACTGGGGAACATCTACCTCTTTCCATGCTTGTTGCACAGGATGCGAACCATCGGTAGAAAGTCCTTCTATAGTTGTAATTTCTTTTCCTTCTAAGCTTGATATAGGTAACAAACAGCTTCTGGTTGCATTACCATCGATATGAATTGTACAAGCACCGCATTGTCCTATGCCGCAACCAAACTTGGTTCCGACCATTTCTAAATGATCTCGAAGTGCCCATAATAATGGGGTATCTGCATCTGCTTCTACAGCATGTGATTTTCCGTTAATTGATAGATTAAAAGTTGCCATATTTTATGAGGGTTGGATTAATTTATTAAACTAAGATAAAAACGCTATACCTTATATAACTATTTCTATAGGTTTAAAAATATATATAAAATAGGCTTCTGCTTTACATTCAATCCAATTTTAACATTTTTTTTTATGTTAAAAAAATTATTTTTTCATAACATAAATAGCTTCTTTAGGAGCTACGAAAAAATCTATTAAAAATTCTTCTTTATACAATTTCACATCACTAAACAACATAGTTTTCTTAGCTTCTTGTATTTCTCTTCCCTCATAGCTATACCAAGTTATAGATTTGGGTAAAATCATCTTTTCTACGGACTGCCAATCGTTATAACGTATCCATTTAATATTATTAGACGTCTCTCCACTCCTGTATGTAACCGTATACCCAAGCCATTCCATTTTATAAGTTTCCGGATGGTAGTGTAAATAATAGTTATCTTTAAAAGAGGTTCCTACACCAACATCATAACTAATTTTTACACCAGGATAACTAACTCCCTTAAACTCTAAATTTGGAGTTTCTGCATAGGTAATACCCTCATCTGCTAAAACAAAAGGCATTGCGTAGAAATAAAAAAACAGGTTATGATAAAAAACAGCATCCCCTTTAAAATTCCCTAAGACATCCAATTTCCATACGTTTTCACCATCAAAACCCAATGAGTAATCCGGCGCTTTAATTATATCTTTTCTACTAGATAAACTAACAGTATGTTTTTCATTATAATCATCTTTAGAAATAGAATACTCTAAGGTTTTAAACCCCTTCCAAGAATTTAATCCGCCATGCGCATGAAACACTTTTTCTAAAGAAGCTGGATACCTATTTTCCTTTAAAGAAGTAACACTCTTTTCCTGTTGTAAAGAACTTACTTTTTCGGCAGAATGCTCTTTACAAGAGTTTAAAAAAATTAAGAACACTAAAAAAGACTTTAATTTGTACGACATGGTATATAGTTTTTTTATGGTTGTCGGTATGATAATTTAGGAATTACATTATTTTTGCGTCAATGAGTAAATTTAAACATTTAAGTAGTTTACAAAACCCTTTAGTAAAAAAAGTACTTTTACTACGAGACAAGGCTAGAGAAAGAAAAAAAACAGGCCTTTTTATTTTGGAAGGAAAAAGAGAAATTCAGCTCGCTATTAAGGGGAACTATAATATTAACACTCTCTTTTTTGAACCCAATTTACTTCCTGAAAACACTATTGAAACTTCCTTCGGTTCTATTTCAAATTCTATTTCTGTCTCTAAAGAAGTATACCAAAAGCTCGCTTATAGAGGAACTACAGAAGGTGCTATTGCTATTGTTTCATCTAAAAATACCTCATTAGAAAACTTTAGACTAAAAAATGCAACCCCTTTAATTTTAATCGCGGAAGCTCCAGAAAAACCTGGCAATATTGGTGCTTTACTAAGAACAGCGGATGCTGCTAATTTAGATGGTGTAATTATTGCTAATCCGAAAAGTGATTTATACAACCCTAACATAATACGCTCTAGTGTGGGTTGCGTGTTTACTGTTCCTGTTGCCATGGCCAGTACAGAAGATATAATAAGCTATTTAAAAAATAACAACATAAATATCTATTGTGCCGCACTAACAGCTTCTAAAAATTACACTGCGATAGACTACAAACAAGCATCTGCCATTGTGGTTGGCACAGAAGCAACCGGACTTACAGACACCTGGCTACAAGCATCTAAAGACAACATAATTATACCTATGCAAGGAGAAATAGACTCCATGAACGTTTCCGTATCCGCTTCTATTATAATTTTTGAAGCCAAGAGACAACGTCAGTATGTATAACAGAAAATATATCTTTAACTAAAACCATCTATGGATAGTAACCACTTATTTTATATAATCATAAGCATATTAATAGTACAATACGTAATAGAGACTTTTTTAGATTATTTAAATGCTCAGCGATATCAAGATCCTATCCCACATGAACTAGAAGATGTTTTTAACGAAGAGGAATATCAAAAATCTCAAGAATACAAAAAGACAAATTACCGTTTTGGACTAATTTCTTCCACTTTCTCCTTATTTTTAACCTTAAGCTTTTTAACCTTAGGAGGTTTTAATTACGTAGATCAATGGATAGCTATACTAACGGATAATTCTATTCTAAAAGCTTTACTATTTTTTGGAATAATTTTAATAGGGAGTGATATAATAACAACTCCTTTTTCTTATTACCAAACCTTTGTTATTGAAGAAAAATTTGGCTTTAACAAATCTACTTTTAAACTTTTCCTTTTAGACAAAATAAAAGGATGGTGCATGATGGTAATACTAGGAGGAGGTCTACTTGCTCTAATTATCTGGTTCTTTCAATGGGCTGGGAGTAATTTTTGGATTTACGTATGGTCTATAATAGCGGTAGTAACCATTTTTATGAATCTTTTTTACAGTAAGTTAATCGTTCCATTATTTAATAAGCAAGAAGCCTTACAAGAAGGGGACTTAAAAAGTAAAATACAGGATTATGCAGAAACGGTTGGCTTTGCTTTAGACAATATTTATGTAATAGATGGCTCTAAAAGATCCACAAAGGCAAATGCCTATTTTTCTGGTTTTGCCAAAGAAAAAAGAGTAACTCTTTATGATACTTTAATTAAAGATTTAGAAGAAGAAGAGATTGTTGCGGTGCTGGCCCATGAAGTAGGGCACTATAAAAAGAAACATATTCTTTTTAACCTTTTTGCTTCTATACTATTAACAGGAGTAACTCTTTTTCTATTATCTCTATTTATAAATACCCCAGAGGTATCTTTAGCCATTGGTGTTTCTAAACCAAGTTTTCATGCAGCTTTAATTGGTTTTGGAATTTTGTATAGTCCTATTTCTGAAATTACGGCACTCATTATGAATTATTTATCTAGAAAATTTGAATACCAAGCTGATGATTATGCTAAAAGCACGTACAAAGCCAAACCTTTAATAACCGGACTCAAGAAACTTTCTAAAAATAGCTTAAGTAACCTTACCCCTCATCCTTCTTATGTTTTTATGCATTATTCGCACCCGCCATTAATAAATCGTATTCACAATTTAAAGGTATAATTTTTGTTGTATACCAATAATGTTTGTGGTAAATTTAATGAAGTATGACAGAGGTTGAAATAGAAAAAGAAAATAAAGAAATTGCTAAGCAATATAAAGAGTTGCTTCGTATTAGCTATCAAACTTTATCGGATGATGACAAAAAACTAATACGTTCTGCATTCGAAATTGCCGTAGATGCGCATAAAAATCAACGCAGAAAATCAGGCGAAGCCTATATTTTTCATCCCATAGCTGTTGCAAAAATAGTAGCTGCGGAGATTGGACTCGATGCCGTGTCTATAGCATCTGCATTATTGCATGATGTTGTAGAAGATACTGAATATACTCTAGATGATATAGATCGTATGTTTGGTGAAACCGTAGCCCGTATTGTCGATGGTCTTACCAAAATTGCACATTTAAAAAAAGATATGAATATCTCCCAACAGGCGGAGAATTTCAGAAAAATGCTTTTAACTCTTAATGATGATGTAAGAGTTATTATTATTAAGATTGCGGACCGGTACCACAACATGCTTACGATGGACTCTATGCCGGAACATAAGCAAGTTAAAATAGCATCAGAAACCTTATATATTTACGCTCCACTAGCGCATAGAATTGGCCTGTACAATATTAAAACGGAACTAGAAGATTTAAGTTTAAAGTATACCGAGCCAAATGTATACCAGGATATAAAAAGCGAAATAGAAGACTCCAAAGAAGATAACCAAGCATACATAGATGCCTTTTCTGGAGTAATAGATAACTCTTTAGAAAAAGAAGGGTTAAATTACACTATCAAAGGCCGCATGAAATCCATTTTTTCTATACGTAGAAAAATGAAAATGCAAAATGTTTCTTTTGATGAAATCTATGACAAGTTTGCAATACGAATTATCTATAAATCGGACCGTGCCAATGAAAAATTCTTGGCATGGAAGATCTATTCTATAGTTACCGATCACTTTACCCCTAATCCTGTTCGTTTAAGAGATTGGATCTCTTCTCCAAAATCTACAGGATACGAAGCCTTGCACATTACTGTAATGGGACCTAAAGGTCGTTGGGTAGAAGTTCAGATCAGAAGTGACCGCATGCATGAAATTGCAGAAAAAGGATATGCCGCTCATTTTAAATATAAACATGGAGCGCAAAAAGAACAAGGTATTGAAGTTTGGTTAAATCGACTGCAAGAAGCTTTAGAAAATGCTAATACTAATGCTGTAGATTTTGTTGAAGAGTTTAAACTTAACCTATATTCTAAAGAAATATTTGTTTTTACCCCGCAAGGAGAACTAAAATCTTTACCAAAAGGAGCTACTCCTTTAGATTTTGCTTTTAATATTCATACCGAAATAGGCTTACGTACTCGTGGAACTAAAGTAAACGGCAAACTAGTTCCATTAAATACCACACTAAACAGTGGAGACCAAGTAGAAATAATTACTTCGGAACAAGCTAAACCCAACCAAAATTGGTTAGACTATGCCACCACTGCTAGAGCCAGAGCAAAAATAAAATCTTCGTTAAGAGAAGAGAAAAAAGCAATGGCCTTAGAAGGTAAAGAGATTCTTAGACGTAAACTAAAATCTCAAAAAATTAATTTAAATGAAGATACCATTAACAAAATGGTAACCTTCTTTAAATTAAAAACTAGTTTAGATTTATTTTATAGAATAGGAATTGGCGCAATTGACAATCAAATGGTCAAAGAGTTCGCTTCTTCCTATAACAATGCCTTTATTAGCTTCTTTAAAAATAAAATTAGAAGAAATACTGCTCCCGAAAATATTAACAAAGAAGAAATTACATCCAAATACGATGTTCTTGTTTTTGGCAAAGAAGAAGAAAAACTAGATTATACTTTATCGCAATGTTGTAATCCAATTCCTGGAGACCCTGTATTTGGTTTTGTCAGTGTTTCCGAAGGTATTAAAGTGCACAAAAAGAATTGCCCTAATGCCATTTCTTTACAATCTCATTATGCTTACAGGATTATAACTGCCAAATGGGTAGATTCCTCTCAAGAAGAATTTAAATCAGAAATTACCCTTACAGGTATTGACAATCTTGGACTGGTAAGCCAGATTACAGAAATGATTTCTAAAAATATGCACGTAAATATTCGTAATCTAAGTTTTAGCACGGACGGGGGTACATTTAAAGGAAAAATTACTGTTGTTGTAAAAAACAATGCTATTCTTAAAAAATTAATAACGAATCTAAAACAAATCAACGGTATTGATAAAGTGACAAGAGTATAGAAATTGTATCAAAATTTAACTGTACATTTGCACATTAATGCTGTAACAAATTATGGCTCAGAACAAGAACCAAGACATTGTAAAAAACGTTTTTACCGCCTTCCTAGAGGAAAACGGCCACCGAAAGACACCGGAACGTTACGCAATACTCCAAGAAATTTACGATAGTGAAGAACATTTTGATATAGAATCACTCTATATTAACATGAAAAATAAGAACTACCGAGTTAGTAGGGCTACCCTTTACAATACTATTGAATTACTATTAGATTGTAAATTGGTTAGGAAACATCAATTTGGCAAAAACCAGGCGCAATACGAGAAATCTTA
Source organism: uncultured Maribacter sp. (assembly GCF_947496775.1). Lineage (GTDB taxonomy): Bacteria > Bacteroidota > Bacteroidia > Flavobacteriales > Flavobacteriaceae > Maribacter_B. The sequence goes on from NZ_CANMDU010000008.1 coordinate 194,304, forward strand.
TTTCGACCGTCAACACGACCACGTTATTTTAACCGATACCGGAGACGTAATGGAATTTTGCGACCCTAGAATTCAATCTATAAAAAAAACTATCGAGGAAGTTTTTGATATTACAATCAATAACCACTCATTATACTTTTACGGCACAAAAAACAAAAAAAATAACGCAAACAACTAACCAATTAATTAAATGGCAGTAGATTTATTGTTAGGACTACAGTGGGGAGACGAAGGAAAAGGAAAAATCGTTGATGTACTAACCAAAGATTATGATATAATCGCAAGATTTCAAGGAGGACCTAACGCGGGTCACACATTAGAATTTGATGGAATTAAACATGTTTTACATACCATTCCATCTGGAATATTTCATAAAACAGCAATGAATGTTGTTGGTAACGGCGTTGTAATAGATCCTGTTATTTTTCAAAAAGAGCTAGATGCTTTAGGTAAATTTGATATTGATTTTATTTCTAAACTTCTAATCTCGAGAAAAGCACATTTAATTTTACCGACTCATAGATTATTAGATGCCGCTTCTGAAGCTGCAAAAGGTAAGGCAAAAATTGGCTCTACTTTAAAAGGAATTGGCCCAACTTACATGGATAAAACCGGTAGAAATGGCATGCGTATCGGAGATTTAGAATTGACTGACTGGAAAGAAAAATACCGTTCTTTAGCTAACAAACACGAAGCTATGATTGGTTTTTATGATGTAGATATTCAGTATGATTTACCGGAATTAGAAACTGCCTTTTTTAAAGCTGTTGAAGAATTAAAGAAACTTACTTTCATTGATAGCGAAGAATATCTTTACAGAGCACAAAAAGAAGGAAAGAAAATTTTAGCAGAAGGAGCGCAAGGTTCTTTATTAGATATTGATTTTGGAACCTATCCTTTTGTTACATCCTCTAATACTACTGCAGCTGGAGCTTGTACTGGATTAGGTGTAGCACCGAACCAAATCGGTGGTGTATTTGGGATATTTAAAGCCTATACTACCCGTGTTGGTAGTGGCCCCTTCCCTACCGAATTATTTGATACTGACGGAGAAACAATGGGAAGAGTTGGTAACGAATTTGGAGCAACAACAGGAAGACCCAGACGTTGTGGCTGGTTAGATTTAGTCGCTTTAAAATACGCTGTACAAGTAAATGGTGTTACAGAACTTATGATGATGAAAGGAGACGTTCTTAGTGGCTTTCCTAAACTAAAGGTATGTACTGCATACAATTACAAAGGAGAAGAAATTACACACTTGCCTTTTAATATCGAGGCAGAGAATGTTACACCTATATATACTGAAATGGATGGATGGTCACAAGATCTAACCACAATGAGAAGCCCAGAAGAATTTCCTAAGGCTCTTAATGACTATATAGCTTTTTTAGAAAAAGAATTAGAGATTCCTATTAAAATTGTTTCCGTTGGCCCCGACCGAACGCAAACAATATTAAGATAATACAAGGGAGCCACTTTCGAGTGGCTCTTTTTATTTTGTATTGGTATTAAATCTATCATAAAGGTGTTAAACCTCGTTTAAAAAATCCTATTTTTGAATAAAATTTTTTAGGATTGCAAAAGCTACCATACATTTTACTTTTTATTCTTAGCTCCTCTTTTATATGGGCGCAAGACGAACTCAAAGAAGCCAGCAAACAAATTAATATAGTTTACGGCGCTAATTTCACTAAAAACGAAGTTAAATATCCTGGAGCTTCTATATTTAGCAAAGACGAAAAGCAAGTACAATTTGAACACCAAGGAGCCGACCTATGGTGCGATATTGCTATTTTCTATCAACATGAAAATAAGCTCAAAGCCATAGGAAACATTCGTCTACAACAAGGCGATTCTGTAAAAATGACAAGTGGTAAAATAGAGTATGATGGAAATTTAAAACTTGCAAAAGCCTACGAAAATGTACTTCTAGAAAATACAGACATGACTCTAAGAACGGACACTCTTCGTTTAGATAGAGAAAAACAAGAAGCTTATTATCAAGATTTTGGTACCGTAATAGATTCTGCCAATACACTTACAAGCGAAATTGGAAAGTATTTTATGGAAGCCAAAAAATACCAATTTTTAGATAGTGTACATGTTCAAAACCCTCAATATACATTAGATTCGGAACAATTAGATTACTACACCACTTCTAAAAATGCGTATATGTATGGCCCCTCCACTATTATTGGAGAATCGTATAAAATATATTGCGAACGTGGATTTTACGACACTAAAATAGAAACGGGATACGGTATTAAAAATACCAGAATAGATTATAATGACAGAATTATTCAAGGAGATAGCGTTTATTTTAACAAAGCCTTAGAGTTCGCTTCGGCTACCAACAACATAGTAGTCACGGATACTATTAATCACGGACTAATTAGAGCACATTATGCGGAAGTTTATAAGGCAAAAGATTCTCTATTTGCAACAAAAAGAGCAGTTTCCATCAGCGTTATGGAAAAAGACTCTTTATACATGCATGGAGACACTCTTATGATTACCGGCAAACCAGAAGAGCGTATTTTAAGAGCGTTTAGAAATGCTAAATTTTATAAAAAAGACCTTAGCGGAAAATGTGATTCTATTCATTCTGAGCAAAAAACCGGTATAACTCAACTTGTACGAAATCCTATTCTTTGGAACGGAGAAAACCAAATGACCGGAGATAGTATTCATTTAATTTCTAATCTTAAAACCGAAAAGTTAGACTCTCTAAAAGTACTTAATAATGCTTTTATTATCTCTCAAGACACTATAGGAAAAACAGGATTTAATCAAGCAAAAGGAAAAGACTTGTTTGGTAAATTTGAAGAAAATGAGCTAAAAATAATTGATCTTATAAAAAACACAGAAGTCATTTATTACATGTATAATGATGATGATGAGTTCATCGGTATTAATAAAACTATTTGCAGTGCTATTAGAATTACCATGGCCAATAATGATGTAGAGGATTTAACATTTACAACAAACCCTGATGGCACTATTTTCCCAGATGCCGAACTTCCAGAAAATAGCCGAATTCTAAAAGGTTTCATTTGGAGAGGTGACGAACGAATTTTAACCAAAGAGGACATTTTTGATGAAGATGATAACAATTTAGAGTTAGCTATTATTCGTGGTATAGATAACCCAATAGATATTGATGCTGAAGAAGAGGAACGAAGAAAAAACGAAGGTGATCCCGTAAATAAAATACCTCCTTCTAACAACAAAGCAACAAAACCAAAGAAACAATCAAAAGCTAAAAATGAATAATAGTTTCTTAGTCTTTACACTTATCTCTTTTGAACGTTAAGTAACAACAGACAACTATAAAGGCATTACTATGAAAGATGATTTTGTAAAATTCCAAGCACAAACGTCTCCTTACCCTTTAGCCCTGCAAGTTTCCCATGCAAAAGGCAGCTATATTTATGATACGGAAGAAAATGCTCATTTAGATTTTGTCGCTGGGATTTCTGCTTGCACTTTAGGGCACTGCCATCCTAATGTAGTCGGTGCAATACAAAAACAAGCAGACTCCTATATGCATGTAATGGTTTATGGCGAGTACATACAAGATGTTGCCGTAAAATATACTAAAGCACTAGCGTCTATATTACCACAACCACTAGAATCTACGTACCTTGTTAATTCTGGCACGGAAGCAGTAGAAGGAGCGCTAAAATTAGCCCGTAAATACACCGGACGTTCTGAAATTATTGCTGCAAAAAAAGCGTACCACGGCAATACAATGGGTAGTTTAAGTCTTATGGGGTTCGAAGAACGTAAAGCTCCGTTTCGACCGCTTATACCAGATATAAATTTCATAACTTTTAATAGCATTCCGGATATAGCAAAAATAACAACTAAAACCGCGGCTGTAATTCTAGAGACTATTCAAGGAGGTGCTGGCTTTATACTTCCGCAGAAAGGGTATCTAAAAAAGGTAAAAGAAAAATGCCATGAGGTAGGAGCTTTATTAATTTTAGATGAAGTGCAACCGGGATTTGGACGAACAGGAAAATGGTTTGCATTTGAACATTATAACTGTATTCCAGATATTCTAGTTATTGGCAAAGGCATGGCGTCTGGAATGCCTGTAGGTGCCTTTACATCTTCTACTAGTATAATGAATTCCTTAAAAAGCAACCCAAAGTTAGGCCATATAACCACTTTCGGAGGAAACCCTGTTATTGCCGCCGCTAGTTTAGCAACATTAAATACCATAAAAAAAGAGAACTTAATCCCTACATCTCTTCAAAAAGAGACTCTTTTTAGAAAATTACTAAAACATCCTCTAATCAAAGAAGTTCGTGGAAAAGGGCTAATGCTTGCTATAATAGTAGAAAATGACACTATTGCAAATCACATAATTCTAAAAGCAGCAGAGGAAAACCTAATTCTATTCTGGTTATTATTTGAACCAAAAGCTGTTAGAATTTCCCCCCCACTTACTATTTCAAACGAAGAAATTAAACTAGGATGTACTATTATTCTTTCAATTTTAGACAGTTACTTACAATAATTTGTTAACTAATTTGTTAATAATATAGCTCCAATAGACAAGGTATAGTTCAGCCAATAGTTTAATTTTAATCTTATAGACTACATAAAACGTTCCTATGGCATTAGAATCTAATGAAAGGCCGAACAAACCGATAGCAAAGTTTGAATCCATGTTAAAGACAGACGACATCTATTTTTTTGATGCCGAAGATTTTGAAGATATTATTCACCATTACCTTAATAATGGGAAAATTTCTTTGGCTAAAAAAGCAATAAAGATAAGTCTAAAACAACACCCAGACTCCATAGAGTTAAAACTTCTAAATGTAGAGGTAATGGTGTTCGAAAACAATTTTGAATCTGCAGAAAAACTATTAGACAAGCTACAACTTTTAGACAGCAGTAATGAAGAAATTTATATACAACGTGCTAATATTTTATCCAAAAAAGATAATCACGAAGGGGCCATAAAATTGCTAAATAAAGCTTTAGAACTTTCTAATGATAGTTTTGATATACATTCTTTATTAGGAATGGAGTATTTATTTATGGATGATTTTAAAAAAGCCAAAGATAGTTTTATGCAATGCGTTTCTTTCGACGAACAGGATTACTCTTCTTTATACAATGTAATTTACTGCTTTGAGTTTCTTGAAGATTACGAGGGAGCCATACTATACTTAAATGATTATTTAGATAGAAATCCTTATTGCGAAGTAGCGTGGCATCAATTGGGTAAGCAATATTATTCAGAGAAAATGTACAAAGAAGCTTTAAGTGCTTTTGATTTTGCAATAATATCGGATGATAACTTTATCGGAGCTTATTTTGAAAAAGGAAAAGTATTAGAAAAACTAGGCCGCTACCCAGAAGCTATTGAAAATTATGAAACTACTATAAAAATAGAAGACCCCACTTCTCATGCTTTTCTAAGAATAGGAAAATGTTACGAAAAAATAGGTAACTATGATATGGCTAAATACTATTATTACCAAACGGTACATGAAGACCCGTTATTAGATAAAGGATGGTTAGCGATAACGAATTTCTATTTTCAAAGAAAGAACTTTAAAAAAGCACTTTATTATATCAATAAAGCTTTAAATATTGATGAAAAAAGTCCTACGTACTGGAAAAAATGTGCTCAAATTAATGTGGAATTAAAAAATTATGATCAGGCAGATTTTGCCTACAGACAAGCCGTAGACCTTGGAAATTATGAGCTCGAAACTTGGTTAAATTGGTCTAACATATCTATTTTAAATAAAGATTATGCTTCTGCCTTGCAGATTTTAGCGCAAGGAAAGCAGTTTTATCCAGATAGTGCAGAAATAAACTATAAAATCCCAGGATTGTATTTATTATCCAGAGATACTATTAACGCAAGAATCTCTTTAATAGATGCACTAAAAGATAATTTTGAAGCGTTTAGTATATTCAAACGAGAGTATCCGCAATACAGTGAAACTTTATGGACACAAGAAATAGTAAATTCTATTCAAAAAAAGTCCTAACTACTTATCCTTATTTATGACGAAAAAAAGAACCCCAATTCAATACGCCTTCATAACTTTAAAAGGAATTGCTATGGGAGCTGCAGATGTTGTCCCAGGTGTTTCTGGTGGAACAATCGCATTTATTTCTGGCATCTACGAAGAACTAATTGGCTCCATAAACAATATAAGACCTTCCTTACTTAAAACATTAAAAAACGATGGTTTTAAAGCTTTTTGGCAGCAAGTAAACGGAGGCTTTTTAGCCGCCTTATTTCTAGGAATATTCATTAGCCTATTCTCTTTAGCTACCATTGTAAGTTGGTTATTAGAGAACGAACCCGTTTTATTATGGTCCTTCTTTTTTGGGTTAGTCTCAGCAAGTGTTTTTTTCGTAGGAAAAGAGATTAAAAAATGGAATATTGCTACAATCCTGGCACTTGTTTTTGGTGCTGTACTAGCTTTTTACATTACCACTCTACCTCCTAATGAAAACGTAAATAGCCTACCCTTCTTATTTTTATCTGGTGCATTAGCAGTTTGCGCCATGATATTACCCGGTATTTCTGGAGCTTTTATTTTGGTGCTATTAGGTTCCTACAAAACTATTCTAGATGCTGTACATGAAAGAGATTTTAAAATAGTTCTTACAGTAGGTTTAGGCGCCATATTTGGTTTACTAAGCTTTGCCAAATTGCTAAAATGGATGTTCGCTAATTACAAAAACCTAACTCTAGCATTATTAACTGGTTTTATTGTTGGTTCTTTAAATAAAATATGGCCTTGGAAACAGGTACTAGAAACTAAAACATTTGGAGATAAAATAATAACCATTAAGGATACTAGTGTTTCTCCTGTTAATTTTGATGGAGACCCGCAGATTATGTTCGCAGTACTACTTGCTATCCTAGGATTTTCTCTTATTTTTATCATGGAAAAAGCAGCCAACAAAAAATAAAGTACCTTAACGAAACCTTGCGAAATATAAAAAAGAACCGTCCTTTTACCATGTATACGTAAGAGAATCAAGGTATTTAAAACTATGGATGAAAGTAACAGCTGCTTTACGACATAATAATGAGCACACCCAGAAACGTAAAAGACCAGTTTTTATTAGTCCTTAAGGGCCTATTCATGGGTGCAGCAAATAAAGTCCCTGGTGTTTCCGGAGGAATTGTTGCCTTTGTTGGGGGGTTTTATGAAGAATTCATCTATTCTTTGCAAAAAATAAATTTAAAAGCTTTAAAATTAATTCTGAACGGAAGGTTCAGAAGCTTTGCGCAATATACAAATGGTCGTTTCCTTGCTCTTTTGATATTTGGAATGCTTATTAGCTACTTTAGCATTTCTAAAGTACTCGATTATTTTTTAGAAAAAAAAGAACTATTTGTTTGGTCTGCCTTTTTTGGAATGATTTTAGGGTCTATCTATTATATAGCAAAGGATTTTAAGCATTGGAATAAGAGCACAGTAATTACCGGAGCAATTGGCTTATGTATAGGTGTATCTATAAGCTTTTTAAGCCCTGCTAAAGAGAATGACAATCTATTATTTATTTTTCTCTGCGGAATGATTAGTGTTTCCGGAATGACTCTGCCGGGATTATCCGGTTCGTTCATTTTAATTTTACTCGGCAATTATGTTTTACTTTTAGTAGATTCTGTAAATGCATTGTATGATACTATTTCCGAAGTTTTTTCTGGAGATTTTAGTTTTGTTAAAAACTCAAAAAGAGTTAAAACCTTAACCATATTAGCCGTATTTACTACTGGTTCAGCAGCCGGATTAGTTACACTTTCTCACCTTTTAAGTTTTGTATTAAAACGTTTTAAACACACTACAACAGCACTGATAATAGGTTTTATTACCGGGTCTCTGGGAGTAGTCTGGCCTTGGAAAAAAACTATTTACAAAACAAATTCTTTAGGAGAAACTCTTGTAGACTCTAATGGAAAAGATATTATTGTTAATTATGAACGCTATTTTCCAAATTTTGAGATTTCTGAAACATGGAGCGCTATTTTTTTTGTGGTTCTTGGAATAAGTGTTTTATTGGGTATAGATTGGTATGAAAAAAAAAGAAAAGAAGCATTATAAGTTCGGATTAGTAGGAAAAAATATTTCATATTCTTTTTCTAGAGGTTATTTTAAAGAAAAATTCAAAAACTTAGGATTGGAGAATTATTCCTATGTGAATTTCGATTTAGAGACTATAAATGCTTTTAAAGCGATAGCCGAAAACACGGATACAATTAATGGCCTAAATGTAACCATTCCGTACAAAGAAGTAATAATACCTTTTTTACAATGCCTAGATAAAGATGCAGAAAAAATAGGTGCCGTAAATACTATTAAGGTTACCAAAGACGGTCTAAAAGGTTACAATACCGATGTTCATGGTTTTCAATATACCATAGAACCTCATATAAAGAAACATCATACCAAAGCTCTAATTTTAGGCACTGGAGGGGCGTCTAAAGCGGTTTCTTTTGTTTTAGACTCCCTTGGAATTTCTCATACGTACGTTTCTAGAAAGTCTGGAGAAAACAAATATGCCTATAACGACCTTACGAAAGAGATTATAGAGGAACATACCGTTATTGTTAATACTACCCCATTAGGTACACATCCAAATATTACAGATAAACCTGCATTACCTTATCATTATATCACTCCAAAACATCTGCTTTTCGATTTAATTTATAATCCAGAAAAAACGGCCTTTCTTAAAGAAGGAGAATCCCAAGGAGCTACTATTTGCAACGGAGAAAAAATGTTAGAAATACAAGCCGAAAAAGCTTGGGATATTTGGAATGAATAACTCTATTACAAAGTATTAAAATGCACTTTAAGCAAAGATTTCTATCCATTTCATTTAAGTACTAGACAAAAAAGAAATTCCTATATTTTTTGCTATTCGTATTGTTGTTACTATCTTACAAATACTTTTATTATACCAAATGAATTTATAAATGTTTGACACTAAATTTGACTTATATTTTCTCTAGATAAAATTGCAAACATAAGAAGAGCTTAGGTTACGGTTTTATTTTATGTTGAAACATAAAGAAAATAGAAACTATTTTAATCGATTCTTTTGTAGTTTATTTGGTATTAAAACAACTTAATTAAGTGATAATGCAGGAAGAAAAAGAACAAGAACTACATAAAAATGTAGGGGAGCAAGATAATTCAGAAACTACCAATACAGAAAAAAGTTTGGAGAAAACTACTGAAGTACCTAACAATGAAGAGACCATAGCAGAAGTAGCAAAAAAATCATCTACTGCCACTCAAGAAGAGTCTACAAATGAAAATGAGGAAACTATTCACAAAGAAATAGATGAATCCAATGCAGAAGATGCAGAAGATACACATAACGAAAAACGACACGAAATTCCAATTCTAGACTACCACTCTATGTCTATGGAAAATTTGGTTGGAGAATTACAACGTTTAGTTCGTAATGAAAAAGTACAAGCCATAAAAAAACATGTAGATGGTATTAAGCATGAATTTGATTTAAAGTTTCAAGAGTTCTTAGAGCATAAAAAAGAAGATTTTATTGCTGGTGGTGGCAATGAAATAGACTTTAGATATAATTCTGTTACTAAAAGACAGTTTAATGAAGTTTATTCCGATTATCGCGAAAAAAAGAATACTTACTATAAAGGTTTAGAGAAAAACCTAAAAGAAAATCTTACTCTAAGATTAAATATCATTGAAAATCTAAAAGGTTTAGTAAATGTTGAAGAAGACATTAACACCACCTATAAGAATTTTAAAGACATTCAAGAACAATGGCGCAATGCGGGCCCTGTACCTAGGGCAAATTACAATGATGTATGGCGCACCTACCAGCATCATATAGAAATATTTTACGATTTCTTAAATATTAATCGAGAATTACGGGACCTAGATTTTAAACATAACCTAGAAGAAAAACAAAAAATAGTGCTCCGAGCAGAAGAACTAGGAAAAGAACCCGATTTAAATAAAGCCTTTAGAGAGCTCCAAACACTACACAAAATTTGGAAAGAAGATATTGGACCCGTAGGAAAAGACCATCGCGAAGAAATTTGGGAACAATTCAGTGCTGCCACTAAAGTATTACATAATAGGCGCCAAGAATATTATGCAGAACAAGATAAAGTATATGAAATTAACTTAGAGAAGAAAAACGCTATCATTAGTGAAATTAGTATCCTATCTAACAATGTTTCTCATAATCACAAACAACTTCAGCAACAAATAAAAACTCTAGAAGGCCTAAGAGAGTCTTTCTTTAAGGCAGGCAAAGTTCCTCAAAAAGAGAATGAAAAGACCTGGGCTGCTTTCAAAGAAGCTGTTCGTAATTTCAATAGAAATAAAAATAATTTCTATAAAAATCTAAAAAAAGAACAACAAGTAAATTTAGAAAAGAAACGAGAGCTTTTAGCTTTAGCTGTTTCTTTAAAAGATAGTGAGGATTGGGATTCTACCACATCACAAATGAAGCGCATACAAAGTGATTGGAAGAAAATTGGCCATGTACCAAGAAAGTATTCTGATAAAATATGGAATGAATTTAAAAATGCTTGTAACCATTATTTCGACCGCGTACATGCTTTAAAAAACAAATCCAATAAAGAAGAAGAGGCTAACTATGAGTTAAAAATTACCTTTTTAGAGAAACTCAAAGAATTTAAACTCTCTGGAGAGAGAAATGCGGATTTATCTGCCATAAAAGGGTTTGTAGCAGAATGGAAAAAAATAGGAAGAGTTCCTTTTAACAAAAAGCATATCAACCAAAAGTTTAATAAAATACTAGATACGCTTTTTAATAAGCTAGATGTTAGTAGACAAGAATCCGAATTATTAAAATACGGAAACAAAATACAGCAATTAGCCAATTCGGAAGATAACGAAAGAGCTATTTATAATGAACGTTCCTTTATTCGCAAGAAAATTGGAGAGAGCAAAAACGAAATTCGCCAGTTAGAAAATAATTTGCAATTCTTTTCTAATGCTTCCGAAGACAACCCTCTAGTAAAAGAAGTTATTAAAAATGTAGAGAAACATAAAGATGCTCTTGCTACATGGACAGAAAAACTAAAAAAACTAAATATTCTAGAAAACAACCTACACAGAGCGGAAGAACAAGAAGGAAATAAAGAAACTTCTTCCGAAGAAGAGTAAAATCAATTTTAAGTGTTTGTGTTTAGTTTAATTAAAATAAAAAAGTAACGTCTCTGAGTTTAGTTTTAAATTAAAACAAAGCTTTGAGTCGTTACCCTATATTGACTAAAACTCCTCCAACATATAATTCAATAAATCTGTAGTAGTAACCATACCAACCAATTCTTCATTATCCATAACAGGAATTGCATGAAACTCTTTTTTAGACAATAATTCTGCCACTTCTCTTATGCTCGTTTCGGAATTTACACTCACTAATTTCTTAGCCATTACTTGCTCCAAAGTAAACATATTGTACACTATAGTTTCTACAGAATCATCATCTTCATCCACAGCATCCGCAAAACTGATACGCAACAAATCGGTATAACTAAGCATTCCTACTACTTTTTCTCCTTTTAAAACAGGTATATGACGAATATGATGCTTTTTAAAAAGATATTCTGCCTTATTTAATGAGTCTCCAGTTTGTAGCGTAATTACTTTCTTAGTCATTATCGCTGCTATAGGTGTTCTTTTTTTCATAAGGATTAAATCTGTATTTCTCCCTTAAAGTTACATTCCGTAATCTCTCCTATATATGATAAATATCAGATACAAAAAAAGCTATCCAAAAACATATTGTTTCTAGATAGCTTTTTGCTTTTTTAAAAAACAAGCCTTTAGAATACTTACTTAGCTACATTAACAGCTCTTGTTTCTCTTATAACGGTAACTTTAACTTGCCCAGGATAGGTCATATCCGTCTGAATCTTTTGTGAAATTTCAAAAGAAAGTGCTGCTGCTTTATCATCGTTTACTTTTTCGCTTTCTACAATTACGCGCAACTCTCTACCCGCTTGTATAGCGTATGCTTTTTGTACGCCATTGAATCCAAAAGCAATTTCTTCTAAATCTTTTAAACGTTGTATATAAGAATCTAACACCTGCCTTCTTGCTCCAGGTCTTGCGCCACTAATAGCATCACAAACCTGTACAATTGGAGAAATTAATGTTTTCATTTCTATCTCATCATGGTGCGCTCCTATTGCATTACAAACATCTGGTTTTTCACCAAACTTCTCTGCCCATTGCATTCCTAATATAGCATGTGGTGTTTCTACCTCAGCTTCAGTATTAGGGACTTTACCAATATCATGTAATAAACCTGCTCTTTTTGCTAGTTTTGGATTTAGCCCTAATTCTGCTGCCATAACACCACAAAGTTTTGCAACTTCTCTTGAGTGCTGCAATAAATTTTGACCATAAGAAGAACGATACTTCATTCTACCAACCGCTTTTATTAATTCTGGATGTAATCCATGAACTCCTAAATCTATTACGGTACGCTTACCAATTTCAACAATCTCTTGCTCTATTTGCTTTTCGGTCTTTTTAACCACCTCTTCTATTCGCGCTGGGTGTATTCTACCGTCCGTAACTAATTTGTGTAAAGATAAACGAGCTACCTCTCTACGAACAGAATCGAAACAAGAAAGGATAATTGCTTCTGGAGTATCATCTACAATAATTTCTACACCAGTTGCTGCTTCTATAGCTCTAATATTGCGCCCTTCTCTACCAATAATTCGCCCTTTAACATCATCGGACTCCAAATTAAAAACAGAAACACAATTTTCGACAGCCTCTTCTGTACCAATTCGTTGAATGCTATTGATAACAATTTTTTTAGCTTCTTGCTGGGCAGTTAACTTAGCTTCCTCTACAGTGGACTGAATATAAGCCATAGCGTCTGACTTTGCGGTTTCCTTTAAAGATTCTAATAATTGCGTTTTAGCTTCATCTGCAGACAAACCAGAAATAACTTCTAATTGTTGCACCTGATTTTTATGTAGTTTCTCTACTTCTGATTGCTTCTTTTCTAAAAATTCTGCCCTATGCTTGGCATCTTTAATTTTACTTTCTAATTGCCCATTTAAATTTTTAGTTTTTGCGAGTTCACTACTTACTTGAGATTCTTTGTCCCTAGTTCGCTTTTCTGCCTCCCCAATCTTTCTATCCTTATTTTGGATTACTTTTTCGTGTTCCGCCTTTAGCTCTAAGAACTTTTCTTTAGCCTGAAACATCTTATCTTTTTTAACACTCTCCCCTTCTATCTTTGCCTCTTTTATAATGCTTTGCGCCTCTTTCTTTGCATTAGCAATAGTTTTAGAGGCTTTTCCTTTTTCCATAAATTTTGCAATCGCAAATCCTATTACAAGACCTACTATACCTGCTATTATCAATATACTGTTATCCATAGTTGTTAAAAATTTAATATAAAAAAAGCCCACATTAGCGAAGTTTTGTACAAACTCCAAAATACAAGTTTAGGGCTAACAAACAGATCAAGAATCCTTATACAAGTAAGGCCTGCTTTTACTATTTAAACTCACCCTTTTTAAACAATTTAATGTTGAGTTTGTCAAAAGATATTACCAATGTGGGCAGTAACTTTAGGTTATTTATATGAACTTATTTTATTCCTAACTTAGAACTCACTAAAACATCTAACGCTTTTAATCGTTCGGTAGCTTCATCAGTTCCTTCCGCTTTTTCAATGCCTTTTTGCTCTATTTTCGAAGCAAATTGCAAGGCACACATTGCCAATACATCTTGCTTATCCCGTACCGCATAATTCTGCTCAAATTTCTTTGCTAGCTGCTCTATATTTTTAGCAGCCTTACGCAAACCTTCTTCTTGACTAGGATCTATCGTTAACGGATATACCCTGTCTGCAATAGAAAGCTTTATTTTGAGCTTTTCTGACATATTTATTTGTAAAACATTATTCAGCGAGTTGTGCTATGCAATAGTCCAACTCTCTTATTAACGTATTTATTTTAAGCTTAGCTTCGGTTTTATTTGTATTACTGCCCAGCATTGAATTTGCAAGTTTAAGCGAATTGTACTTTTCTCGCCACTCTGTTATACTCTTACGAGTAACATCGTGATCCATTTTTATGGCTACTAACTCCTTTTCTAACTTTTCATTAACCTGTTGTTGTACTTCTAGTTTATGCAACAACTTGCTAATTTTGTTTTCTAAGGAATCAACTATTTTTACCAATTCACTCATACACAAAAATCAATGCATTTTACACAAAGTTAACATTCATCTTAAGACTTAGCAATATTTTTATCATTTATATTCTCAGAATACTTTTAATCATTTGTAAACGTTGAATATATCAAAGAGTAAACTACCTCGAGTAAAGCATCGGGAGCATTAGTTCGATACTAATTCTTATTGCAATACAAGTCCCAAAGGGTCAAAATCTGGATTATCGCGTTACGAACAAAGAACATAGTTTTTTAAGTTTTAATTCTGATTAATTACTTTCGCACTAACTTATTTATATTATGAAGCACTTTTATTTTGTTTTTACTTTTGTTTTACTTTTTTCATTTCATGTTTTTTCTCAAAACCAATATCCGAAAGATGCTTTTAGATCTCCTCTAGATATTCCTATGATACTAGCAGGCACATTTGGAGAGCTACGCTCTAATCATTTTCATTCCGGTATAGATATAAAAACGCAACAACGAGAAGGCATTAAGGTATATGGTATTGGCGATGGTACAATAACCAGAATTAAAGTGTCTTTATGGGGTTATGGAAAAGTTCTTTATATAACACACCCCAACGGATACACATCTGTTTACGGTCATTTACAAAAATTTTCTCCTGAGATTGAATCATATATAAAGAAAATACAGTACCAAAAAAAAATGTACGAAGTGGAAGTTTTTCCGGATTTTGGAGAGTTAAAAATAAAGAAAGGTGACCTTATAGCTTATAGTGGAAATACTGGTGGTTCTGCCGGACCCCACCTTCATTTTGAAATACGTAGCAGTGCTACTGAAAAACCTACAAATCCCCTTTTATATGGTTATGAAGTCGCAGATGCTACCAACCCTACTCTTTTAAAATTGTTTGGATATCCCATCAGTAAGGATGCTCAGATAAAACAAAGTAACAAAAGAGTACAATTAAACTTTAAAAAACAAAAAGACGGTACTTTTTTAGCAGATAAAATTAATGCCTCTGGGACTATCGGATTTGGATTTATTGCTTTTGACCGCCAAGATATGGCCGCAAATAAAAATGGAATTTATTCTGTAAATATGTCTGTAAATGGTACTACCTACACTAACTACGATTTTGAAACTTTTTCCTTTACGGAAACTAGATATATAAACACTTTAATAGATTACGATTATTACGGAAAGTATAAGCAACGTATCCAAAAATGTTTTAAATCGGCTGGAAATAGGCTAAGTATTTATAATGAATTAAAAAATGATGGAAAAATAAATATTATAGAAGGCCTATCGTACTCTGTAGAATTATTAATAAAAGATTTAAAGAATAACGTTACCAAACTTATCATTCCCATAGAAGGAAAAAAAGACCTCCTAAAAATAAAAAAAGCAGAAAAAAAGACAGCAAATTATATTATTGCCAAAAAACCAAATAATTATAGTATTGGTCCTGCCAAAGTATATTTTCCATCCAATACCTTTTATGAAAATTTTTATATGAACTTAGAAAACCAAAATGATACGGTAACTATTCATAGTAACAAAGTTCCTGCGCATAGGAATTTTACCATAACTTTTGATGCCTCTAAATACTCAAAAGAAGAACAAAAACAACTTTTTATTGCTAGGTTAGATCACAAAAAAAGACCTAGCCATGTCTCTACTTATAAACGTGGCAACACATTTACTACCAGAACAAAATACTTAGGCACTTATACCATAGCCAAAGATTCTATTGCGCCAAAAATTTCTTTAAAGAATTTTAAAGAAAAACAATGGCTTAATAATTACAAATATTTAACTGTAAAGATTACGGATGATTTGAGTGGCATAAATACCTATTCTGCTACGCTTAATGGCGAATGGATATTAATGGAATATGAATCTAAAAAAAATACTTTAACGTATAATTTTGATGATAAAATCTTAAATAAAAAGCAATGCGAACTAAAAATTGTTGTCACGGATAACGTTGGAAACAAAAGTGAATTAGTTACTAATTTTTACAGAAAATAAATTGGTTTGAAATTACTTAAAGCTCTAGTACTAATTTTTGCATTGTGTTTTTCCTTCCAAGGTTTTGCTCAAACAGCAACTATTACTGGGGTAGTTTTAAACGAACAAAACAAGCCACTAGCTAATGTTAATGTTTCCTCAACCAACAATGGAACTTCGACCGATGCAAATGGATATTACATCCTTAAGATAACATCGGACCAAAAAACAAATATTACATTTTCCCATATAAGCCATGCCGATGTAGTTTTAGAAAAACTAATCCTTACTACGAATGAGACTTTTGAATTTTATCCTATTTTAAAAGCAAATAGCATACAAATTGATGAAGTAACTATTACGGCGACTGGAAAAAAGAAGAGCTTAGGAATATCCAACCTTTCTACCCAACAAATAAAAAAAATTCCAGGAGCAAATGCCGGCGTAGAAAACATTTTAAAATTGCTACCAGGAGTAAACTCTAATAACGAATTAAGTACGCAATATGCAGTAAGAGGTGGTAATTATGACGAAAACCTTATTTACATTAATGAAATAGAAGTTTACAAACCTTTTTTAATTCGCTCTGGACAGCAGGAAGGACTTAGCTTTATTAATAGTAATTTAGTACAGAGTGTAAAATTCTCCGCAGGAGGATTCCAAGCCAAATACGGAGATAAACTATCTTCTACATTAAATATTACGTATAAAAAACCTATAGAATTTGGAGCACAAATAGATATAAGTCTTTTAGGAGCAAGCGCTTCTATTGAAACCATGAGTAAGAATAAAAAATTGTCCAATATAACTGGTGTGCGCTACAGGAACAATAGTTTGTTGGTAAATAGTAAGAATACGAACACCAATTTTAATCCAACTTTTGGAGATTTTCAAACTTATTCTACTTATAAATTTTCTGATAAACTTTTGTTTAACTTTTTAGGTAATATTTCTATTAACAATTATCAAAACGAGCCTTTAACTAGAGAAACCAATTTTGGCACTTTAAATAACCCACAGACTTTATTAGTACATTATCAAGGAAAAGAAGACAATAGATTTAATACAGCTCTTGGAGCTTTAAAAGCTAATTACTTTGTATCTGACCATGTTACTCTTAAAGCTATTTCATCTGTATACCATACTACAGAAGAAGAATATTCCGATGTAATTGCTGCTTATAGACTAGGTCCTTCAGAAATCGTTTTTAACGAAAATAGTAGTACAGATATCTCCAAAGGAATAGGGTCTCAATTTAATAGATCTAGAAATGATTTAGACGCCTTGTTGTTTAACTTAGAACATAAAGGAAAATATTCTAAAGAAAATAAAGAAATAGAATGGGGCATAAAATATACCCATGAAGATATAAGAGACCAATTAAGAGAATCTGAATTTATTGATTCTACCGGTTTTTCTATTAGACCACCGCAATCCCAATTCACGAACAACCAACCGAACGAACCATTTAATGCTCCTATTGAAGCTTTTGAAGGTATTTACGCTACTAATTTTATTAAAACTAATAGATTCTCTGGCTATATACAATTTAGCAAAAACACCACATGGAACACGCATGATATTTATTATAATGCGGGAATAAGAAGTCAATACTGGACAACTAGTGGAACGGGAGTAGAAAAAGTATCGCAAACTGTATATAGCCCTAGAACACAAATAGGAATAAAACCCAATTGGAAAAAAGATATGCTTTTTAGAATTGCAGCAGGCATATACCATCAACCCCCGTTTTATAGAGAACTAAGAAATAGTCAAGGTATTATTAACCCAAATGTAAAGGCTCAAAAAGCATTACATATAGTAGCAGGAAATGAATATAGCTTTGCATTATGGGATAGACCGTTTACAATGATTGGCGAAGTATATTATAAAAAACTCACCAACGTAAATCCATATACTATAGAAGATGTGCGTATTCGATATGCCGCATTAAACAATGCTAAAGCATATGCGTATGGGGCTGAGCTAAGATTAAATGGGGCTTTTGTTCCTGGAACAGAATCGTGGGTTTCTTTAAGTTACTTAAAAACAGAAGAGAATATAGAGGACAAAGGATACATATCTAGACCAACTGATCAACGGTTAAAAGTAGCTGTTCTTTTCCAAGATTACATCCCCAATATGCCCGATTTAAAAATGTATTTAAACCTAGTATATAATACCGGTTTACCTGGAGGGTCCCCAAGTTATGCCGACCCATATATTTTTCAGAAAAGATTAAGAGATTATAAACGGGCAGATTTAGGAATTTCCTATATTTTTGTAGGCGATAACAAAAAGTTCTCCAAAAATCATTGGACACATAATTTTAAGGAACTTACTATAGGGATTGAAGTTTTTAATCTTTTTAACAATCAAAATTCCATTACTAATACATGGGTCAGAGATGTTGAAAGTAAACAACAATTTGCAATTCCAAATTTTATGACCAGTCGTGTACTTAACCTAAAGTTAAGTATGCGTTTATAAATTAAGTAATGTACAAAGCGATAATTTCATTTTTCCTATTAGCATCTATTTCCGCGCATGCTCAAAAAAACATTTATGAAAGTGCAAAGTTTAATGAACTTAGTAAAGCACACAAAACTTTAGCCATTTTACCTTTTTTAACGAATCTTAATTTAAAAGATAACCTTAGTAAAGAAGAACTAAAAGAACTAGAAGAAAAAGAAGGCTATGCGGTACAAAACGCATTGGAAACTTATTTTTCTAATAGAAAAAAGAAAAAGAAATTTACTGTTGCTTTTCAAAATACGAAAGACACAAAAGCCATTTTAGCCAAGCATAACATAAACTACCAAAATATTGATATTTACACTACAACAGAATTAAGTAAAATACTTAATGTTGATGGTATAATTAGCGGAAACCTAGATCTTACGATTCTTTTATCTAAAGGAATACCTTCTAATTTTAGCCTTGTTGATTATTTCCTAGGAGATGCAAATTACGGCAGAATAGGCATGAAAATAAGTGATGGTATTACGGGGAAACTTTTGTGGAAGTACGAAAAAAGAATTAACAAAAAATCGGGAAAAAACACGACAGATTTAATTAATCGTATGATGAAATTAGCTATTCGAAAATTTCCATACGATAAAGAGAAAAAAAGAGAAAAGCGATCTTAATCCCTCCTTATTTATCTACAAATTCTTTCAATACAGCAATAGCGTAATCTATTTCTTTAGTAGTATTATACTTGGAAAAAGAAAATCGCAAAGATGGCTTCTTAAGGTTTTCTACAGAAAGTACCTGAGTTAATACATGAGAACCCAAATCGCTACCAGATTGGCACGCACTTCCTTTAGAGCAAGCAACCCCTTTTATATCTAAATGAAATAATAACATTAATGCCTTCTGCTCATCTATAGGCAAACAAACATTAACCAAAGTATAGGTGCTTTTTTCCATATCACCCGAATGCCCATTAAAAATAACTCCTGGAATTTCTTTTTTAATAGTATCTATAAAATACTTTTTTAACCCTTTTACATAGGTCATTTCTTCCTCTAAGTTATCATAAGCTTGTACAAAAGCCTCTTCTAAGCCAACTATATTATGATATGATTCTGTTCCTGCTCTAAAACCTCTTTCTTGAGACCCTCCCGAAATTAATGGCTTTATTTGCGCATTCTTTTTTATATAAGCAAAACCTATTCCCTTTGGACCATGGAATTTATGTGCCGCAGCAGTTAAAAAGTCTATAGGTGTTTTTTTAACATCCCAAGCATAATGTCCAACAGATTGAACCGTATCGGAGTGCAGTAATGCATTATTTTCTATACATAAAGCACTAAGCACATCTATATCTATTTTATTACCTATTTCATTATTAACATGCATTAAACTCACCAAAGTTTTTGAATCATCTTCTGTAAGAAGTGCTTTTAAATGTGTAAAATCTGGTGTACCATGGGCATCTAAATCTACATACTTCAATGTAATATTATATTCTTTTTCTAATTCTTCTACCGTATGTAAAACAGCATGGTGTTCTATTCTAGAGGTTATTATCGTTTTTACTTGCATATCTCTAACAACACATCTCAATATCATATTATCTGCCTCTGTACCGCCAGAAGTAAAAATAATTTCCGATGGTTGTGCATTTAAATATTTAGCAATTGTCTTCCTAGCACTCTCTACTCCAGTCTTAGCTGATCGCCCAAAACTATGCGTGGAAGATGGATTTCCATAAAAACTTCGCAATGCATTTTGCATTTTTTCTATTACACTAGAACGTACCTGAGTAGTTGCTGCATTATCTAAATATACCTTTTCCATAGACACTTCTTTTCTTTCCAAAATAGAATAGAAAACAAAAGTAACGCTATTCTTTATAAAAATAGTTAACATTGTTAACTATTTTTATAAAACTTTAGTATTTAAGATATAAATAAGACAATCATTAAAGCGAAATATATTTTTTTGATTTAAATTTGAACTATGAAAAAGCTTTTATTTCTTTTAGTTGTTATTACTCTTTCTTCATGTGATGATGGGGATTTACAAATCGAAACTATAGATTTTGATAGTATTACTACAATTACTACCTGTAACACTATTGATATTGCTGCTACCAACTTGTTATTTAAAATAAATGATACAGAAGCTTTAATATTAGAATTACCAGCCAATGTTTTAAAAAACGAAATTACTACGGAAACTATAGAAAGTAATATTAGTGCTAGCGGTCCATCAAAACTTATCTATAGAACATTTTCTGATAAAGCAACCAAAGATTATTTTTGCTCTAGTGTACCGCTAACCACTCCTACGGTACTAGAAGAAATAATTGCGAAAAACGGCGCTGTACTTATTACAACTACAACAGAAGATAATATAACCTATACGCACAAAATTATATTAAATGATATTACTTTGGAGACATCTTCTAGCCAAAGAATAACGGATTTAAGTATTTCCGATTACGGAGATATTACAACAACAGTAAATTAAATATTCTGAAAAAAATATACTTCCGTAGCCCCCATTCCGTATTTCTGGTAATCGGCTTCGTAATGTTTTAAATTATCGTATCTTCTAAAAAGATACCCTAATTCTTCTTTTAATACTCCTTCTCCTACTCCATGAATAAACACCACTTTCTGGATTCTTTTTCGCATAGCAAACTCTAATTGCCTTTTTGCTGTTTCTAGTTGCAAATTCAATTTTTCGTAACTAGTCATATTACCGGAGTTCCTAGTTAACTTATGGATATGAAGATCTACCTCCATTTTAGGGGCATTACGTTCTTTTGGTTTAGTATTTATAATTTTTCTTCTCTTAGGAATTTCTTTTTCAGACTTTATTTGAGCAACTTCAAAATTAGATACTTTTATATCTTCCCCTACTTTCATTACCTCCGAAGCTAAAAATGAAATAACGAAACCATTTGTATCTTCCATTGTAATTTTAGGTCCATCAATACTAAGTATTGTCCCTGAAATTACATCATCTATTGTTTCCACAATGTCTCCTACTTTAAAAACACTCATTATTTTGTTTTAAAAGCTCAAAAATAATAGTAATTTTCAGCATCTTTATTCATTTAAGTCATGAAATTATTAATCACCATTCTTTTATTTAGCTTAGATGAGTTTATGTTACCTTGCATTACAAAGAAATTTATAGGTATAGATTGCCCTGGCTGTGGTTTACAGCGTTCTTTAGCTTTGTTACTTCAAGGAGATTTTTTGGCTGCATTTATAATGTATCCTCCCGTATACAGTATTATTGCTTTATTAATTTTTCTTTTAGTTCGTAACTTTGTAACTATAAAATATGCTAATAAAATTATAGTAACTTTGACAATAACCGCTATAGGCTTTATTTTAATTAATTATATTTTAAAATTTATTTAACTCATGTAATATTATGGATCAACAAAAATTACCAAATACAGGCGCAATTATAGGATTAAGTATAGCCTCGATTTTATTATGTTGGTGTTATGGAGTTTTAGGACTACTTCTTGCTATTGTAGCTCTAATTTTAGCCATAAAATCTACCAAACTATATAATGCCGAACCCGAATTATATTCGGATTTTAACTCCGTAAAAACTGGAAAAATATTAGCTATTATTGGCATTGTTTTAAACCTTCTCTTCTTACTATTCTGCGTGTGGTTTATATTCAGTATTATAGGCTTAGATGCTCTGGAAAATGAAGAACTTATGAGAGAAAGAGTAGAGGAATACTTTAACAAATAAAAAATGCATAAAAATAAATTACCAGGAGCAAGTACTTCTTTAACTATGGGTATAGTTTCTTTAGTTACTTCTTTATGTTGTTGTGGACCATTCGCTGCTATTTTCAGTATTATTGGTATAATAAATGCTAATAAAGCAACCCGTATTTACAATGAAAACCCAAGTGAATATGAAGGTTACGAAAATGCCAAAACTGGCAAAATACTCTCCTATATCGGACTGGCTTTTGCTGTTTTTGCCCTAATTATAGTAATAGCTTATTTTGGGATAATTGCTGCTATTATTGCAAATGGAGATTGGGAAAGAATAAATGATATATAAAAAAATCCCTGAAATAGTATTTCAGGGATTTTTTATTTATTTCGCTTTTTAAATGTTATTTTTCAAATTGCTTCAGAGTATTTATTATAATTGTTACACATTCTAACAATTCTTCTTTCGTCATTACTAAAGGCGGAGCAAAACGAATAATATTACCATGCGTTGGTTTAGCTAATAATCCGTTTTCTTTCATTGCCATACAAATATCCCAAGCAGTAGTACTTTCTTCTGTATCATCAACAAGAATTGCATTTAAGAGCCCTTTACCGCGAACACCGTTAACAATAGTACTCGTAGAAATAAACTCATTTAATTTTTCCCTAAATAACAATCCAAGGGTTTCTGCATTTTCAGCAAGATTCTCTTCCTCTACCACTTCTAAAGCAGCAATACCAACTGCAGCTGCAATTGGGTTGCCTCCGTATGTACTCCCATGGTTTCCAGGGCGTATTACTCCCATAATGGCATCATTTGCTAAAATACCAGAAACAGGATAAGCACCGCCAGATAGAGCCTTTCCAAGCACCAAAATATCTGGTTTTACATTTTCATGATCTACAGCCAACATTTTTCCCGTCCTAGCAACACCTGTTTGCACTTCATCGGCGATAAATAATACATTATGTTTCTCGCATAGTTTTTTCGCTTTTGCTAAATAGTTTTCAGAAGGAACATATACCCCAGCTTCTCCTTGTATTGGCTCTACTAAGAAACCCGCAATATTCTTTGAACTTTCTAAAGTCTCTTCTAAAGCTTGCAAATTATTATATTCAATCTTTAAAAACCCATTCGTAAATGGCCCAAAATTGGCTCTTGCTACAGGGTCATTAGAAAAAGAAATTATAGTTGTAGTTCTACCATGAAAATTATTTTCACAAACAATTATTTGCGCTGCATTTTCGGGAATACCTTTTACTTCATAAGCCCATTTTCTGCATACTTTTAAAGCTGTTTCAACAGCTTCCGCCCCAGTATTCATAGGTAGAAACTTATCAAAACCAAAAACATTAGTTACCTTTTTTTCGAACATACCAAGCATATCATTATAAAATGCTCTTGATGTTAAAGTTAATGTTTCTGCTTGTTTTGTCATTGCCCCCACAATTTTAGGATGACAATGTCCTTGGTTCACTGCAGAGTAAGCGGACAAAAAATCAAAATACTTTTTTCCTTCTACATCCCACACATATACACCTTCTCCTCTACTCAACACTACAGGTAATGGATGGTAATTGTGCGCTCCGTACTTGTTTTCTAAATCTATCGCTTGTTGCGATGTTAATTGGTCTAAAACAGCCATTTTAATTTTGTTTAAATTAATAAAATAACCATTCCTTATCTACCTTTATCCTTTCGAAGAACTCGAAAATTCAGCGTGGGAAAGAAATCATCCCTAAGAAGCGCCAAATTACAAAATATTAATTACTTTAAATCCTATTTTGTAATCTTCAAAGACAAAGAAGAAATTTGCAATTCTAAACGTTTTATCTCTCTCTTTAATACATTTTTATCCATCTGCATCCAAACATAAAGTTTAAGCATCACCATTACAAACATAGCCATAAAACCACCTGCAAGCCATGTTAAAAGCTCTTTAGTATCTTCTGCATCAAAAAATTCTATTGTACAATAAATAAAGAACCCAAAAACTAGGATATGCATTATACTCATAATAACAACAAGCCAACCACTACTACTTTTACTTGTATTTATGAGCTCCCTAATTAAATTTTGCTCTTCTAATTCATTATAAAATTCAGCTTCATCTCTACTTAATGTTTCTCTAATTAAAACATCTATTTTTTCTTTTTCCATCATTATTTTTTTAATATAAGTTTTAATTTTTCCCTAGCATTAAACAATCTAGATTTTACGGTTCCGACGGACACTTCTAAAATAGAGCTCATCTCTTTTAAAGAATATCCCTGCGTATAAAACAATTGCAATACTATTTTTTGATTATCAGACAATTTTTCTATTCCTTTTTTCAATAGCACCAAATCTTGCTCCTTAGTATCGACTGGAATTTCTTGCGTTTTTTTTAAATTATATAATTCTTTATTTCTTTCTAATTCTTTTTGATTTTTCTTTACGTAATCTAAAGCCATCCTTGTAACAATTCTTAGAGACCAACTCCCAAAACTATTTTCATCTTTTAACTTATCAATATTCTTTATAACAGAATTCCAGCTTTCTTGCGCCACATCTTTAGAAGCATCCTTATCCTTAGTAAACCAGTAGGCATGTTTGCAAAATTTTGTATGGTACCTTTTTACTAATAACCCTAAAGCCTTTTTATTCCCTGCTTTATATTGAAGAACAAGTAAGCCATCAAATACCTTATTTAGTGCCATTAAACCTTATTTCTATATGTAAGACTCGATAAATTCAAAAAGGTTCACTTTTATTTAACTTAAATTAATCAGATTCCTTCTTAAAGATACTGTTATAAATGAAGTGCTATTCTTATTTTTGCCCTATGCGAAAAAAGAATAAGAGAGTAATTCTTGAGAATATAGAAATAATAGATGCTGGCGCAAAAGGAAAAACTATAGGAAAAGCTCCTGATGGCCGCGTAGTTTTTACAACCAATGCCGTTCCTGGAGATATAGTGGATATACAGACTACCAAAAAGAGAAAAGCTTACTTTGAAGGTACGGCTATAAACTTTCATGCACTATCTGATAAGCGAACTGACCCAGTTTGCGAACATTTTGGCGTTTGCGGCGGTTGTAAATGGCAAAATATGAGTTATGATAATCAGTTATTTTACAAAGAAAAGGAAGTTCTGAACAACCTAGTTCGTATTGGACATCTTGATATTCCTGAAACCACTCCTATTTTAGGCTCTAAAAAACAATACTTCTATAGAAATAAGATGGAGTTTTCTTTTTCGGATAGTCGTTGGTTAACCCTGGAAGAAATTAATTCTGGGCAAGATTTTGATAACAAGAATGCTTTAGGCTTTCATATTCCTGGCATGTGGGATAAAATATTAGATGTAAAAAAATGTCATTTACAAGAAGACCCATCTAATGCAATCCGAATTGCGACTAAAGAATTTGCTCAAGACACAGGTATGTCTTTCTTTAATCCTAGAAACCAAGTAGGAATGCTCCGTACCCTAATGCTTAGAACAACATCTACAGGAGAAATAATGGTACTAATTCAATTCTACGAAGACCACAAAGAGAAAAGAGAAGCTTTATTAGACCACTTAAAAGAAAGGTTTCCTACCATTACTTCTTTGCAATACGTGGTTAACAAAAAACAGAATGACACCATATATGACCAAGAAATAATTTGTTTTTCGGGCCGTGACCATATTATAGAGGAAATGGAAGGTTTGCAATTTAAGATAAATGCAAAATCTTTTTATCAAACTAATTCCGACCAAGCATACGAGTTATATAAAATAACTAGAGATTTTGCTGGTTTAACAGGAGAAGAATTGGTATATGATTTATATACTGGAACAGGAACCATTGCTCAATTTGTTTCTACAAAAGCAAAAAAAGTAATTGGCATAGAAGCCGTTCCCGAAGCTATATTAGATGCAAAAGCGAATGCTGAAAATAATAACATTACTAACGCCGAATTTTATGTAGGTGACATGAAAAATGTTTTTAATGAGGCGTTTATTCAAGAACATGGACAACCAGATATTATTATAACAGACCCACCACGAGATGGTATGCATAAAGATGTGGTACAACAAATTCTAAATATTGCTCCAAATAAAATAGTTTATGTTAGTTGTAATAGTGCAACACAAGCAAGAGATTTAGCACTAATGAAAGATTTTTATAAAATCACTAAAATACAACCTGTAGATATGTTCCCGCAAACACATCATGTAGAAAATGTTGTACTTTTAGAAAAGATATAGGTATATGGTAAAATATAAAATTTTAGGAGCTTTGCTTATAGGTGTAATTTTGTTTTTAGCCTGTGAGAAAGATGATATTTGCGTAGATGGAGATACGCCATTATTACAAATAGGGTTTTACGATACTACAGATACGGATACCGCATTAACAGCTACTTCTATTAGAGTAATTGGCGAAGGGCAAACTAATGCCATACAAACGGATTCTCTTAAAGATAGAACAGATTTAAAAAACATTTCTATCCCCCTTAAAACAGTAGGAAATTCTACTAGTTTTACTTTTATTTTAGATTCAGAAGATGATGACAATAATAATGAAATTGGAAACCCTGACACTGTAACGTTTAGTTATGAATTAGGAGACGAATATGTATCCAGAGCTTGTGGATTTATCGCAAATTACAACGGTATTACCGCTACTCTTACAGCTGACTCTGATAATTGGATTAAAGGCATTGAATTTATTGCCGCAGACATAAATCTAGAAAATATAAATACTACGCATGTTAAAATATATCATTAGTCTTTTTTTTACTATTAGTAGTATTGGTTTATACGCTCAAAGCAAACCTATAGACACCAAGCCTAAAGATACGGTTGTATACAAACAATCCTATGGATTAAGAGTTGGACTTGACCTTAGTAGACCTATTTTATCTTTTACTAATGAGGATTATGATGGTATTGAAATTGTAGCAGATTATCGTTTAACGCAAAAATTGTATTTAGCTGCTGAGTTAGGTAACGAAACCAATACCAGACAAGAAGAATTAGGACCAAGTAATGAAAATACTACAACCTCTCCTTTATACAATTTTACAACCAAAGGAAACTACATTAAATTAGGAATAGATTATAATACCTATGCGAACTGGTATGGAGAACGTAATTCTATTTTTATTGGAGCCCGATATGCTTATGCCAATTTTTCGCAAACCGTAAATAATTATCAAATTTTTAATAGGAACAGATATTGGGATACAGATGATTTTTCTACAGGTTCTACTACTCCAGAAGAATTTAGCGGACTTTCCGCACATTGGCTGGAAGCAGTTTTAGGAGCCAAAGTAGAACTTTTTACCAACTTTTATCTCGGTGCTAGTGTTAGGGTTGGCGTACTAATTACGGATAAAGACCCAGAGGCTTCAAGATTTAACAATTTATGGATTCCAGGTTTTAATAAAGTAACCGATAATAGTTCTTTTGGAATAGGGTATAATTACTCCATATCGTATTTTATACCGTTGTACAAAAAAGTAAAAAAAGAAAAGAAAAAAGATAAAGAAGAAATACAAGAGTAATCTAAAACTCTTTAATGCCCTTTTTCAAAATCCATTTCATAACCATTTTCTCTTTACCATTTATTTTGGCTACAGCAAATTTTGGCGAAAGAACATTAGCTATCACTGCTGCGATTACGGCTAAAACTA
The DNA here is from genome assembly GCF_947496775.1 of uncultured Maribacter sp. GTDB lineage: Bacteria > Bacteroidota > Bacteroidia > Flavobacteriales > Flavobacteriaceae > Maribacter_B. The sequence continues at coordinate 222,374 of NZ_CANMDU010000008.1, forward strand.
ATCTTTGCAGTGGAACAAAATAACCTAACAATAGCCTAGCAATTACAAATATAACTGCAAAACAAACAAAATTACAAAGAAGTGCTTTATGCTTTAATTTCATATTTCTACTCTTCTTTATTTTGATATTTTGCCTTTTTACTACCAGAATACATTACGTACTTTACCAATTTAGATTCTAAATGACTATTAAATACTTTTATCTTTCTAGAGGGTCTAAGTCCTACATATTTTAATGCCTCTAAATTAGACGTTATAAACCAAGCATCCGTACCTGGATATTTTTGTTTTAAGGTATCCCCAATAGATGCATAAAAATCCTGCATATCTATATCCAAACGTTCTCCGTATGGTGGATTAAAAACCATGTGCAATTGATTTTGCGTAAATTTTTCGGTATCAAAAAAGTTCTTTCTTTCTATCGTTATATATTCCGCTAAATTAGCATTCTCAATATTATCTTGCGCTTTACGAATAGCAGAAGGAGCTTTATCATATCCTATAATTTTAAAATTAAAATCGCGAGTTTTATTTAAAGACACGTCAACAATTTTCTCAAAAAGTTCCTCGTCAAAATCCTCCCATTTTTCAAAAGCAAATTCCTTCCTGTTAATATTTGCGGGAATGTTACAAGCAATCATAGCGGCCTCAGTTAGCATAGTACCACTTCCACACATAGGATCCAAAAAATCCGATTGCCCTTTCCATCCACTTAATAACAAAAGACCCGCGGCTAAAACCTCATTAATAGGTGCTATATTGGTTGCCGTTCTATATCCTCTATGATGCAAAGACCTACCAGAACTATCTAAAGAAATATTACAATGTTCGTTATGTATATGAACATTGATACGCAAATCCGGAAATTTAACATCTACATCAGGTCTTTCTCCATCTGTATCTCTAAATTTATCTACTATAGCATCTTTAACTTTCTGAGAAACATATAAAGAATGTGTAAAATTATCCGATTTTGCGGTTGTATCTATCGCAAAACTTGTATTTACATTTAAATAGTCATCCCAATTCATGGCATAAACCTTTCTATACAATTCATTTTCATTACGCACAGAAAAAGAATGTATAGGTTTAATTATTTTAATTGCAGTCCGCAAACAAAGATTAGCTTTGTACATAAAACCAGTATCTCCTTCAAAAGAAACACTACGAACCCCTTCCTCAACATTTATTGCTCCTAAATCCTTTAATTCTTTCGCTAGTATCTCTTCAAAACCAAATAGGGTTTTCGCTAACATTTTAAAATTATTGTTCATAGTATCTATAAATATTCACACAAAAATACGTTAATTTTACCCCCAATATATTTTTCCATGCAATATAAAATTAAGTATAACTAATTCATGACTTATACACTACCCATCTTAAGTGTTTTACTAAGTTTTTTGTTTGTATACATTGCCAAGCCAAAGAAAAAAGAAAACTTTAAACTCCTCTTAGCTTTTAGTGGTGCTTTTTTACTTGCTCTTACTTTATTTGAGCTATTTCCTGAAGTATACAAACATGCCAATTCAAAAACGATTGGTGTATTTGTTATGCTTGGTATATTATTACAAATTTTTTTGGAGTTCTTTTCCAAAGGAGCAGAACATGGTCACGTTCATGTAGAAAAAGATTCTTCCAAATTTCCTTGGTTACTATTCATAAGCCTTTCTATACACTCTTTATTAGAAGGTGTTCCTATAGAACATAACCACACTATGCTTTACGGTATACTAATTCATAAAATACCAATTGCAATAATTCTAAGTATTTTCTTAGTAGAATCTAAAATAAAACTCCTAAGTGCTATATTCTTTATTGTTTTGTTTGCACTAATGACACCTATAGGAAGTTTTATAGCTGCAAATTTTGAGCTTTCTCAAGAATACTACGCTTTAATTAACGCCCTAGTTATAGGTGTGTTTTTACATATTTCTACCGTTATTCTCTTTGAAAGTTCTGAAGGACATAAATTTAATTTACGTAAAGTACTTGTCATTGCAATAGGAATACTAATTGCTTATATATTGTAAATGTTCAGCAAAGAAGAGTCAAAACGTTTAAAACAAGATTTTTGGATATCCTTTGGTAAATCCTTTCCTAGAAAATGGACTCTTTATAATACCAACATTAAAGGTCTTACGTTTAAGTTTCATTTTGATTTGAAAAAGGCAATGGTATCTTTAGATGTTGACCATAACAGTTTGGAAAAAAGAATTGAATTATGGGAAAAATTAATTACCCTTAAATCCATAATTCGAGAAGATTTTTTACCTGAATCCCACTTTAAAGATTATTTTATTCTAGAAAACAAAAAAGAAATTTCAAGAATTTATATTGAAAAAAATAATGTCTCCATACATAATAAAAATACTTGGCAAGAAACTATGTTATTTTTAAAAGATACTATGGAAAGCTTTGAAGCTTTTTTTGAGGATTACAAAGACATACTTAATTCATAACTTTCTTATTAGCGTTAAAACTCACATTCATTTTTTGAACTAAAGGCACTTTTTCTGGGGAGAGTGTAAAAAACACTTTTATATCCCCATTTTCACATTGTATAATAAAATCTCCTCTTAATTGATTTTTGGCAGAAATGCCATGTATTTTTATAACCCTACCAGCGACACGTCTAATTCTTTGTATTTCCATTAGGCGGTCCTCTATAGTATCATCTAAAAAAAAGTTTTCTGCAAAAATATCGCTTACAAGATTAACATTTTCCGTAGTGATTAAATTTGTAATTTGTTCTTTTCGTTGAATTAAAATCTCTGACGGAGGCAATTTTCGTCCTTGCAGATCTAACGTTTCAAATAATAACTTTTCTAATTTATCAGATGGCATAGGAGAAGTATACGTTTTATTACCAAAAGCCATTATTCCAATACCATATTCTGGAAAAAAAGCATAATCGCTTCCAAATCCTGGTAAAGCACCACCATGAGCAACTTTTTTTATGCGTTTACAATCCATAGAAATACCTAAACCATAACCATATCCAATCATTCCAGCACACGGTTTGTTATCCCAATCTCTATTCCAAGAATTTAAAAAATTATACTTAGGAACATGCATTTCTCTAATAGTACTTCTTTTTACGATACCATTATTATCATCATTTCTAATTGGCCATGCATTTAAATGAAAACTAATATACTTACTAAAATCTTTAATTGTAGTAATTAAACCTCCCATAGCTCCATATATTCCATCATGTAACATTGGTTCTAATTTCCAATTTTCATCTTCCCACCTATAACCAAGAGCTAATTTTTCCTCTTCTATAGTACTATATTCCCAATGTGTATCATACATACCTAAAGGAATTAAAATTTTATTTTTAATATAATCCTGATATGAAACACCTGAAACTTCACCAATAACATACCCTAACATAGCATAACCTGTATTACTATATTCGTATTGATATGATGGAGTTTTAGACATAGAAATTCCACCGGAAATAAAATCGACAAAATCCTTTTTAGTCATTGAAAGCTGTCTATCTCCCCAAGGGTTATCCTCAGGAAATCCGGCAGTCATAGTCAACAGGTTTTCAATATTTAAAATGGGAGAATCCTTAGTTAAATAATTTAAACTTTTTAATTCTGGAATATAATTAACAACTGGGTCTTTTAATGACAATTTACCCTGATCTCTAAGCATTAATATTGCTAAAGCCGTAAAACTTTTAGACATCGAAGCTATTCTGAAAGAAGTATTTGTTGAAACTTCTATATTTTTATGAATATTGGATACTCCAACACTAGAGCTTATTATTAACGAATCGTCTACAACAATACCATAAGAAATTCCAGGTATATTATTATCTTTAAAATGAGTATTAAATAACGATTTTATCTCAGATTTCACCTCCTTAATCTTTTCCAACCGTTGATCATCTAAAAAACTTTTAGCCTTATACGTTTTTAAAAAAAATCGAGAAACTTGACTTTCTATATCATTAATAGGTTTTTGCTTATTACATGAGCTTAATAAAATGCTAAAAAACAATAACAGTAGAAAATTTTTCATTTTAGTCTTTAATAAATTACAAAACAAAGACTACTTCTTTTTTAAATTGTTACACTTTAAAAAAATGTCCTTCTATACTCATAAATTTAAAATACCATTTCTTTTTTAAGTTTAATTTTCTAGAAGTAGTGTTATAATATGTACCAAAGAATTTTTCTAATTAAAACAGGGTATAAAAAAAGTCCGATACGTAATGTATCGGACTTTGAAGAAGGCGGCTTCCTACTCTCCCACTTGGTGTAGCAGTACCA
>NZ_CANMDU010000009.1 GCF_947496775.1 uncultured Maribacter sp.
TGGTACTGCTACACCAAGTGGGAGAGTAGGAAGCCGCCTTCTTCAAAGTCCGATACATTACGTATCGGACTTTTTTTTTTGACTATAAATTAAAAATTAACCCCTTTATGTATACGGATATCAGAAACCAATGATTTTGATTAGGATTCTTTTTCTATAAAATAGAAACTCTATAGGGAAATTGGAGGTGTAACTTGTGAGTTTAACATATTTTACTCGATAATCGAGATTTAAATGCTCCGACGCAAGCGTCGAAATCAATGCTAATTTTCCTTCTAATGACTCGTGGACTTGACCCGAGGTTGTTTGCTATTAGACTCTATGATAGGTCGTTGGTTACGAAAATATGTTATTTAGATTAGGAGCAATCAAAGTTTAAATAACGTGTCAAAGACTTAATAACAGCAGATATTTCAGGTAAAATTGCTAAAGTAACATAAGGCCAGAGCAGAGCATTTAGCAGAACGAGTAGATAAGAAGACTATCATTTTTGATATGTTAATCGATTTGGCTGAAAAAGAATATGATATTCAAATAAGAAAAAATTACAAGCCCAAGTTATTGGAGAGTTCAAAGAAGAACACAAAGAAACTCTAGTTTCTATCTGTAATTTACTTGAGCTAGATAGACAGGTATACTATCGATCCATTAAGGCTAAAGTTTATAAACAATCTATAGTACAGTAAGTGATATTGCCTATTTAGGTACAAGGAATAATCCAACCTATTTAGCTTTAATTACTGATGCTTATTCTAAAATAATAGGTTGTAAGGTATCTAATTCTCTAGTAGTAGAAGGTTCGCTAAGAGCATTGCAAAAGGCTCTTTATAATAGAAAAAACAAAAACATTCCTCTAATACATCATTCAGATAGAGGACTGTAGTATTGTTTTAATGATTATCAAAACTTGTTGGTTCAGAATAATATTCAAACTAGTATGGCTGAAAAATATGGCCATTATAAAAATGCAATAGCATAAAGAGTCAATGGGATTTTAAAACAAAAATTTAATATAAATCAGAAAGTAAACGACTTAAATATCAAAACTAAATTAATTAGAGATGTTATAGAAGTTTACAACCACATTAGACCACATGTATCACATATACTTACTCCCAAGCAAATGCGTCAACAAAGGAAACTAAAATCAAAACAGTATAAAACAAAAATTCTCAGAGAAGTTAGCTTCTCTGAGAATTAAATAATAATTTTAATTATCAATAATCTGTATCGATTATTCAGGACTAGTCAATTTTATATTATACACCAGGTAAATCTCCCACAGCATTTTTGGAAGATAAATCGGATTTTCCCATTAGGTATATATCTACTTGGCGAGCAGCTTCTCTACCTTCTGATATAGCCCAAACAATTAATGATTGTCCACGACGCATATCACCTGCTGTAAATATATTAGAAACATTAGTCTGGTATTTTCCATAAGCTGCCTTATAATTAGAACGAGCGTCTTTTTCTAGTCCTAATTTATCTGCAAGTGTGGTCTCCGGTCCTGTGAATCCAAGCGCTAATAAAGCTAAGTCACAAGGCCAGGTTTTTTCTGTTCCTTCTATTTCAATTAATTTAGGACGTTGTCCAGGAACCATTTCCCATTCTACATTAACGGTTTTAAGAGCTGTAAGCTTTCCGTTTTCATTCGTTACGAACTCTTTGGTGTTAATTAACCAGTTACGTTCTACTCCTTCTTTATGCGAAGAAGAAGTTTTTAATTGTAAAGGCCAAAAGGGCCATGGAGTAGTAGGGGAACGATGCCCAGGTGGTTTTGGCATAATTTCAAAATTTACTACTGATTTTGCTCCTTGACGGTTGGATGTTCCGATGCAATCTGAACCAGTATCTCCCCCTCCAATTACAATAACATTTTTGTCTGTAGCTAGAACTTGGTTTTTAATTTCTTGTCCAAAAACTACTTTGGTTTGCTGTGTTAAAAAATCCATAGCTTGTACTACACCGTCAGCATCTATACCTGGAGTTGGTAAGCTTCTTCTTTCTGTAGCACCACCACAAAGGACAATGGCGTCAAAAGATTTTAGTTCTTCTACATCGTAGTTTACACCAACATTTACATTTACTTTAAATATAATGCCTTCAGCTTCAAGGATAGCGACACGTCTATCAATAATTCCTTTTTCTAATTTAAAATTTGGAATACCGTATCGTAGCAATCCACCAATTTCATCATCTCTTTCAAAAACAGTAACTGTGTGACCAGCTCTATTTAACTGCTGAGCAGTTGCCAATCCGGCTGGACCAGAACCAACAACCGCAATTGTTTTTCCTGTTCTTGTTTTAGGAGGTTGTGGTTTAATCCAACCTTCTTTAAAAGCACGTTCTACTATGTTTTTTTCTATATTTTCTATAGATACAGGATCCTCTATTATACCTAAAACACATGCTTGTTCGCATGGTGCTGGGCATAAACGCCCTGTAAATTCAGGAAAATTGTTAGTAGAGTGTAATATCCAAGAAGCTTTTTGCCATTCTCCTTGGTGTACCATGTGATTAAAATCTGGGATTAAATTACCAAGTGGACAACCACTATGGCAAAAAGGTATTCCACAATCCATACAACGAGAACCTTGCTCTGTGATTTTTTTCTCACTCAAAGGAACTGTAAATTCATTATAATGCTCTACACGATCTTTTACAGGTGTGTATGCTTCATCTTTTCTTTCGAATTCTTTAAAACCTGTTACTTTTCCCATTGTCCTATGCTGTTGTTAATTCTTCTACCATTACTTCACCTTTTGCTAAACGAGCTAATGCTTTTTTGTATTCTGTAGGCATTACTCTTACAAAATTCTTTAAGCTATTATCCCAGTCTGCTACTAATTTTTTTGCCAAAGCACTATTTGTATATGTAATATGTTTTCCAATCCATTGTTTTAAATCTGCAGCGTCTTCTGGTAAGATTTCTTCAAAATCGATAGTTTCTGTATTACATAATCCATTTGTAAATTTATTTTCAGGATCATATACGTAGGCAATACCGCCACTCATTCCAGCAGCAAAGTTTCTTCCAGTATTTCCTAAAACTATAACTTTTCCTCCAGTCATATATTCGCAGCCATGATCACCTACCCCTTCTACAACGGTTGTGGCTCCAGAGTTGCGAACAGCAAATCTTTCTCCTGCAATACCGTTTATAAATGCTTCTCCTTCTACAGCGCCAAACAAACATACATTACCTACTATAATATTGTTTTCGGCAATAAAATCTGCTTTAGCAGGTTTCTTTACAATAATTTTTCCGCCAGATAGCCCTTTTCCTAAATAATCGTTGGTATTACCTTCTAAATTAAATGTTACTCCGTTTGCTCCAAAAGCTCCAAAACTTTGACCAGCTGATCCGGTGAAATTTAAGTTTAACGTATTTTCTGGTAATCCAAGATGTCCGTGTCTTTTGGAAATTTCATTGCTAATAATGGCACCTACTGTTCTGTCTATATTACATATAGGATATTCTAAAGTAGTTTGTACTTTATTTTCTATAGCATTTTTAGCATCTTTTAAGATGGTAAAGTCTAAAACATTTTCTAAGTTATGATCTTGCTTTTCAGAATTTTTAACAGACATCTCTCTATAAGACTCAGGTCTGTAAAGTATAGAGGATAAATCTAATCCTTTGGCCTTATAATGTTTAATAGCCTTGTTAGCATTTATTTTATGGGTTTGACCAATCATTTCATCCATGGTTCTAAAACCTAATTGTGCCATAATACCTCTTAATTCATTTGCTACATAATAGAAGAAGTTGATTACGTGTTCTGGGGTACCTTTAAAGTTTTTACGTAATTCTTTATCCTGGGTAGCGATACCCACTGGGCACGTATTTAAATGGCATTTTCGCATCATAATACATCCAGAAGCTACTAATGGAGCAGTTGCAAAACCGAATTCTTCAGCACCTAAAAGTGTTGCAATTGCAACATCACGTCCTGTTTTTAACTGTCCGTCACATTCTACAACAATACGAGAACGTAAGTTGTTTAGAACTAATGTCTGTTGTGCTTCGGCTAAACCAAGCTCCCAAGGAAGGCCTGCATGCTTTAAAGATGTTAATGGAGAGGCTCCAGTACCACCATCATAACCAGCAATTAAAACAACATCTGCTTTAGCCTTAGAAACTCCTGCTGCAATAGTACCTACGCCAACTTCGGATACTAATTTAACATTTACTCTGGCCTCGCGATTTGCATTTTTTAAATCATAAATTAATTGGGCTAAGTCTTCAATAGAATATATATCGTGATGCGGTGGTGGAGAAATTAACCCTACAAAAGGAGTAGAATTTCTTGCTGCCGCAATCCATGGTAATACTTTTTCTCCAGGTAATTGTCCCCCTTCACCTGGCTTAGCTCCTTGAGCCATTTTTATTTGAATCTCTCTGGCATTTGTTAGATAATGGGATGTAACACCAAAACGACCAGATGCAACTTGCTTAATTGCTGAGTTACGACTATCTCCATTAGCATCTGGAATAAAACGTTTTCTGTCTTCACCACCTTCACCAGAATTAGATTTACCTCCAATTCGGTTCATAGCAATTGCCAAATTTTCATGCGCTTCTCTAGATATAGATCCATAAGACATTGCCCCTGTTTTAAAACGTTTTACAATTTCTGTCCAAGGTTCTACTTCGTCGAGTGGAATAGGGTCAAGGTTGTCAAATTCAAATAATCCTCGAATAGTCATTAAATTCTCGGACTGTTCATTTACTGCCTTGGCATATACATTATAGCTGTCTTGATCATTTAATCTTACAGCTTGCTGTAGTTTAGAAACGGTAGTAGGATTAAACATATGTCTTTCTCCATTACGTCTCCATCTGTAATCTCCACCAATATTAAGACCTAATCTTTTATCTATAAATGTGTCTGGATATGCATATTTGTAACGCTCAGTAATTTCTTTTTCAATTTCATATAACCCAATACCCTCTATTCTTGAAGCAGTATATGGGAAGTATTTTTCTACGAATTGAGAATTGAAACCAACTATTTCGAATATTTGAGAACCTCTATACGAATGTAATGTAGAGATTCCTATTTTGTTCATCACTTTTAGGATTCCTTTACCAATAGCTTTGTTAAAGTTATCTACAGCTTTTTGTTCATCTATGCCTGTAATGAAACCTTCTTTAACCTGCATTCTGATAATTTCATTTACCATATATGGATTTATGGCACTAGCGCCATAACCAAATAAAGTGGCAAAATGATGTGGCTCACGCGGTTCCGCAGATTCTATGATAATATCAAAATAAGACCGCTTACGAAGTCTGTTTAATTGATGGTTTACATAAGAACAAGCTAATAAGGCTGGGATAGGAGCTAAATCTTTATTTACACCTCTATCAGATAAAATAATAATATTAGTTTTTCTTTCTAGTGCTTTTTCAACTTGTACTACAATATCTTCTAGGGCATCTTCTAAACCATTTAATCCTTTGGCTTTAGGGTATAACATATGAATGGTCTCCGCTTTGAAGCTTTCTACGGATACCGCTCTAATTTTTTCTAAATCGGCATTAGATATTACCGGATTTTGGATTCTTAATTTTCTACACTGTCTCTCGGTAATGCTGAAAATATTTCTGTCTTTTCCTAAATTTAAACTAATATCAGTTACTATTTCTTCACGAATTCCGTCTAGTGGCGGGTTGGTAACTTGAGCGAATAATTGTTTAAAGTAGTTAGATATTAATTGTGGTCTGTCTGATAAAACAGCTAAAGGGGTATCAATCCCCATAGAACCTAGTGCTTCTTTACCTACAATGGCCATAGGGGTAATTACTTCCTGAATATCTTCAAAAGTGTAATTAAATAAACGTTGTCTTGTTTTAATATCTATAGTTTCTATAGGACAAGTTTCGTTATTATAAGGTATATCTTTTAAGTGAAGTCTTGTTTTGTCTAACCATTCTTTATATGGTCTTTCTAAAACAATTTTATCTTTAATTTCTTCATCTTTAATAATACGTCCTTCATTCATGTCTACCAAGAACATTTTTCCCGGTTCTAAACGTCCATGACTTTCTACGTCTTCTGGGGCAACTTCTACAACACCAATCTCTGAAGACATGATAAGCTTGCCGCTTTTGGTAACGGTATATCGAGAAGGTCTTAATCCGTTACGATCTAAAAGTGCACCTATATAATCTCCGTCTGTAAAAGGAACAGAAGCTGGTCCATCCCAAGCTTCCATGATACAAGCATTATACTCGTAGAAAGCTTTTCTTTCCTCGGACATTGTTTTGTGCTTTTCCCAGGCTTCAGGAATCATCATCATCATTACTTCTGGTAAAGACCTTCCGGTATGCGTTAGCAGTTCTACTACCATATCCATAGAGGCAGAATCAGATTTTCCAGGTAATATTATTGGAAATAATTTATCTATCTGAGGGCCAAAGACATCACTCTTCATGATTTCTTCTCTAACACGCATTCTACTTACGTTACCACGTAATGTGTTTATTTCTCCATTTTGACACATGAAGCGGAATGGTTGTGCTAATTCCCAAGAAGGCATAGTATTCGTGGAAAAACGTTGGTGTACTAATGCCAAACGAGTTACTAGATCTTTCTCTTGTAAATCTTTATAGTATGGCCCAATATCTTCGGGCATTATAATACCTTTGTATATTAAGGTAGTGTTAGATAAACTAGGAAGGTAAAAATAGTCGGCTTGCGACATTTTAGATTTTCTAATCGTATGTTCCGTGATTTTACGAGCGGCGTATAACTTAGCTTTAAAATCTACTTCTGTTATTTCTTCTGTTTGCCCAATAAAAATTTGCTCAATATTAGGCTCAGAGGCTAATGCAATTTCTCCTAATTGGGTTGAATCTACAGGAACTTCTCTCCAACCTAGAATAGAAAGTCCTTGTGCTTTTATTTCTTTCTCAAATTCTTTTTTGCAGTAGTTGTATTGGTTTTTTGTTTTAGGTAAAAATACCATACCTACACCATACTTTCTTTGCTCCGGAATGTCAAAATCGCATACCCTTTTAAAGTAGTCATGAGGAATATCAATCAATAACCCGGCTCCATCTCCTGTTTTTCCGTCAGAACTAACACCTCCACGATGTTCTAGCTTTACTAAAATTTCTAAAGCATCATGAATGATTTGGTTGTCCTTTTCTCCTTTAAGGTTGCAAATAAAACCTGCTCCACAGTTTTCATGTTCAAATTCTGGTAGGTATAACCCTTGTTTTTTCCACTTCATAGATTATCGTATTTCTTCAAAAATATCATTTTATTTAAGTTTTTTGTAGCGTTAAATGTTTAATGCTAAAAAAAACCTAATGATTATAATAAAACCTTTAAAAATATGTAAATAGTGATGTTTGTAAGGTTAAAATTATCATAATGATAAAAGTAATGCTTTGAAGACAGTTGAAAAAGGTTTTTCGGGGGGTGATGCTTTGGATTAAGTGTTTTGTAACAAATAACCCTAATAATATTAATGAGGTAACAGGGGAGGGGTGAAAATAAAAATAGCTCTACCCTAAAATGTAAGGGGTAGAGCTATTTTGTTGTAAGATGTTTTTGGTTTAATTTTTTAAGATACCTCTAGAGATAACGATTTTTTGAATTTCAGAGGTTCCTTCATATATCTGGGTAATTTTAGCATCTCTCATTAAGCGTTCTACATGGTACTCTTTTACAAATCCATTACCTCCATGTATTTGTACAGCTTCAATGGTTGTGTCCATTGCAACTTTAGATGCGTAAAGTTTGGCCATAGCGCCAGATAGGTCAAAATTATGCCCTTTATCTTTGTCCCATGCTGCTTTGTAAACAAGGTGTCTTGCAGCTTCAATTTGGGTATGCATATCTGCTAATTTAAATGCTATAGCTTGGTGGTTAGAAATTTCTGTGCCAAATGATTTACGTTGATTAGAGTATTCTTTAGCTAATTCATAAGCGCCTGTAGCAATTCCTAATGCTTGAGAAGCAATGCCTATTCTTCCTCCGGATAAAGTTTTCATAGCAAATTTAAAACCAAAACCGTCTTCGCCAATTCTGTTTTCTTTTGGGACTTTTACATCATTAAAAATTAAAGAATGCGTATCACTACCTCTAATCCCTAATTTATTTTCTTTAGGACCAATTTCAAAACCTTCGGCTCCTTTTTCCACTATTAAGGCATTAATGCCTTTATGCCCTTTTTCTTTATCGGTTTGTGCAATAACGATATAAACGCTAGCAGTACTGCCATTTGTAATCCAGTTTTTGGTGCCATTTAGCACATAATAGTCTCCTTTGTCTATTGCTGTTGTTTTTTGTGAGGTTGCATCGCTACCAGCTTCTGGTTCTGATAAGCAGAAGGCTCCAATAATTTCTCCAGTAGCTAGTTTAGTAAGATATTTTTCTTTTTGCTCTTCTGTTCCGTATGCTTCAATACCATAACAGACCAAGGAGTTATTTACGGAAACAACTACAGAAGAAGAGGCATCTACTTTGGATAACTCTTCCATTACAATGGCGTAGGAAACAGTGTCTAATCCGCTGCCTCCGTATTTTGGATTTACCATCATTCCAAGAAAACCTAGCTCTCCCATTTTTTTTACTTGTTCCGTTGGAAACTGTTGCGCATCGTCTCTTTCTATTACTCCAGGAAGTAATTCGTTTTGAGCAAAATCCCTTGCGGCTTGTTGTATCATTTTTTGCTCTTCTGTTAAAGTATAGTCCATATAATTGAAATTATGATAAAATATAATCGCTAATATAAGGTTATAATGCGATATTCGCATAATTAGAAGGCTATTAATTTTGTGCAAATACAGCTGTTTGTATATATTTGCTTTTCTAGAATTGATTTTTAATAATATTATATGAGGCAGCAGTAACCCCTTTTTTTGGGGAAACAGATTTTATTTTTTTCGGAGATTATTTAGAAAACAAATATCATATACTAATTTTATTATAATTAATTCTTATGAAAGAATTACTACATACATACGAGAATAAGCAAGCTGAAATAGTTTTTAATTGGAAAGATTCTGAAACAGAGGCTGAGGGTTGGACAGTAATAAACTCTTTAAGAGGAGGCGCCGCCGGAGGAGGAACCAGAATGCGAAAAGGGTTAGATGTTAATGAGGTTTTGTCTTTGGCAAAAACTATGGAAGTAAAGTTTACGGTATCTGGGCCTGCTATTGGTGGAGCCAAGTCGGGGATTAATTTTGATCCCAATGACCCTAGGAAAAAAGGAGTTTTAAAGCGTTGGTATAACGCTGTTGCGCCATTATTAAAAAGTTATTATGGAACTGGTGGTGATTTAAATGTTGATGAAATTCATGAAGTAATTCCTATTACGGAAGATGCTGGAGTTTGGCACCCGCAAGAAGGTGTTTTTAATGGGCATTTTAAACCAACAGAGGCAGATAAAATAAATAGAATAGGGCAACTTAGGTTAGGAGTTATAAAAGCTATAGAAAACGCTAATTATTCTCCTGAAGTTTCTAGGAAATATACCGTTGCCGATATGATTACTGGGTATGGTGTTGCAGAGGCAGTAAAGCATTATTATACTATTTACGAAGGAGATGTAAAAGGAAAAAGAGCCGTAGTCCAAGGTTTTGGGAATGTGGGAAGTGCTGCGGCATATTATTTGGCTTTAATGGGTGCTACCATAGTGGGTATTATAGATCGTGATGGGGGAATTATTAAAGAAGAAGGTTTTTCATTTGATGAGATTAAAGGTCTTTTCTTGAATAAAAACGGAAATACTTTAGTTGCTCCCAAAGCTGACTTTATTCCTTTTGAGGAAATCAATGAACGTATCTGGACCTTAGCTACAGAGATTTTTGTACCGTGTGCGGCATCTAGATTAATTACAAAGGAACAAATATCTAAAATGATAGATACCGGCTTAGAGGTTATATCTTGTGGGGCTAATGTTCCTTTTGCCGATAAGGAAATATTTTTTGGACCTATAATGGAATATACCGATGGTAAAGTAAGTTTAATTCCCGATTTTATTTCTAACTGCGGAATGGCAAGGGTGTTTGCATATTTTATGGAAAAAAGAGTTGGTATAGATGATGAGTTGATTTTTACAGATACCTCTAATACAATTAAGGAAGCATTGTTAAAAATATATCAACAAAATTCTTCTACATTAAATATTAGTAAAACAGGATTTGAAATTGCATTGAAGCAATTGGTGTAAAACGGTTTTATTAATGGAGTGATAAAAAAACTACTATTGATTCAATCAATAGTAGTTTTTTGTAACATAATATTTACTGTTATATGCTATGCTATTACATTATAATTTTTTATGAATATATCTTGTGCACCTTTTAAAAGGTAGCAAATTTTTTTTATTCCTATTTTCTGCCACTTCTTTTGCTGATAAAAAGTCAATTTTGAATATCTTTAGCAAAAATTCTTCAAAGTTTATTATAAACAAGGATTTAGTATTAACATTGAAATCCACTAATTTAAACCAATCCAAAAATGGAGACTATAATTATTATTGTTTTTTTGGCAGGATATTTAGCCATTACCTTAGAACACAACCTTAAAATTGATAAATTAATCCCAGCCTTGGCTATGATGGCTATTTTATGGGCAATAATCGCATTAACGCATATGGATGTTTTTGAGGTTAATGCGGAGCTAAGAGAATTAGAGCCGACCCAGATTGAAGAAATACTGCTGCATCACTTAGGGAAGACAGCAGAAATTTTAGTTTTCCTATTGGGTGCGATGACCATAGTAGAGATTATTGATTATTTTGATGGTTTTGCTACTATTAAAGGGTATATACGAACAAGAAGTAAGCGTAAGCTTTTATGGTTATTTTCAATTTTAGCATTTATTTTATCCGCTATAATAGATAACTTAACAGCTACTATTGTTTTAATAACAATTCTTCAGAAAGTTATAAAAGATAGAGAGACAAGACTATGGTTTGCTGGTATGATAATTATAACTGCCAATGCAGGTGGAGCTTGGTCTCCTATTGGGGATGTTACCACTACTATGTTGTGGATTGCTAATAAAGTGTCTGCTTTAGAGTTAGTGAAACATGTATTGTTGCCATCTATAGTTTGTATGGTTGTTCCTGTTTTATTGGCGAGTAGATTTAAAGCTTTTAAAGGAAACATAGATAGTGAATTAGGTGGTTTGGAAGAGCCTAAATCTAAGTTTGGTTCCACTATGTTGTATTTGGGTTTAGGAGCAATAATTTTTGTTCCTTTCTTTAAGACGATTACACATTTACCTCCTTATGTTGGTATGATGCTTTCTCTTGCAGTTGTTGCAACTTTTGCAGAGATATATAGTAATTCTAAATTTAGTATTTCTAATGTAGAGGGTGAAGGAGATGATATCGTGGGGCACCATAGTCCAGTACATCATTCGTTATCTAAAATAGAGCTGCCAAGTATATTATTCTTCTTAGGGATATTGTTAGCAGTTGCTGCTTTAGAGTCTTTAGGGATGTTATTCCATTATGCGGAAGGACTGAATTCAGCGATTCCCAATACAGACATTGTAGTTATGTTATTTGGTGTTGGTTCTGCTGTTATTGATAATGTGCCTTTAGTTGCAGCGAGTTTGGGAATGTTTTCTGAAGGAATGGATAATCCTTTATGGCATTTTATTGCTTATTCTGCTGGAACAGGTGGTAGTATGTTGATAATTGGTTCAGCCGCTGGTGTAGTTGCTATGGGAATGGAAAAGATAGATTTCTTTTGGTATTTCAAGAATATTGCTTGGTTGGCGCTTATTGGTTTTCTTTCTGGAGCAGGCGCATTTATATTTTTACGTGATTTTGTGCTTCATGGATAATTTAATAGATAAAATGGCGTTATAATGGCAACTCCAATAAGAGAAATTATATGTTATTGTTTCAAGATTTAGCGCAGGATACTCCTGCTGGAGAGGTAATCTCCGAAGAAAAAACATTATCTGTTGTAGACCTAATTTTTAATGGTGGTACAGGAAGTGTAATTATTATATCTGTATTATTTATTATGTTGGCCGTGGCTCTATATATTTATTTTGAGCGATTGTTGGCGGTAAATGCTGCTTCAAAAATTGATAAAAATTTCATGAATCAGATACGTGATCATGTCACCAATGGAAAGTTAGAAGCGGCCAAGTTGTTATGTGCTCAAACCGATTCTCCTGTAGCTAGATTAACAGAGAAAGGGGTTTCTAGAATAGGAAAACCTTTGGATGATATAAATACCGCAATTGAAAATGCAGGTACTTTAGAGGTCTATAAATTAGAGAAAAATGTAAGTATATTGGCAACGGTTGCTGGGGCTGCGCCAATGATTGGTTTCCTTGGAACTGTAATTGGTATGATTTTGGCATTCCATGAAATGGCAAGTAGCGGAGGACAAGCGGAAATGGGGTCTTTGGCTTCTGGTATTTATACGGCAATGACAACAACAGTAGCAGGTTTAATTGTTGGTATTATAGCGTACATCGGATATAACCATTTGGTGAATAGAACGGATAAGGTGGTGCATAAAATGGAGGCAAATGCGGTAGATTTCTTAGATTTATTAAACGAACCTCTTTAGAAACACTGTATGAAACTAAAAGGAAGAAATAAAGTAAGTCCAGACTTTAGTATGTCCTCCATGACAGATATAGTTTTTCTGTTGTTAATATTTTTTATGCTTACAGCAAATTCTCCGAATGCTCTAGATTTACTATTACCTAAAGCAAAGGGGAAATCTACTAATACACAAAACGTGTCCGTTAGTATAGATAAAAATTTGCAATACTACGTTAATAATGAGAGAATTAACGGAGAATATATTGAAATTGAATTAAAAAAGGCACTAGAAGGACAAGAAAAACCCACTATTATTCTTAGAGCAGAAGAAAGTGTTGCTATTAAAGAGGCGGTAAACGTTATGGATATTGCAAATAGAAATAGTTATAAGGTTATTTTGGCAGTGCGACCAAATTAATGGCATTTTTAGACACTAAACATAAGAAAAATTCTTTCACTATAACTACACTTTTATTAAGTGTGCTTTTACTTGTCCTTTTTTATATAGGTCTTACGTATATGGATCCACCAGAGGAAAATGGTATATCTGTAAATTTTGGTACAACCAACTTTGGAAGTGGAAGAGTGCAACCTAAAGAAAAAATTAGATCAGAGCCTTTGGATACGCCTCCAGAGGAAATTATGCAAGAGGAGGTGGTAGAGGAGCAGGTGCAAGAGCAAGTTTCGGAGCCAGAAGTTGCAAAAGAAGCGCCTACTGAGAAAGTTCTTACTCAAGAAAGTGAAGAATCTATTAAGGTGAAACAGCAGCAAAAAGCAAAGAAAAAAGCAGATGATGCTGCTAAGAAAGCAAAGGCTGAAGCGGCGCGTATAGCTAAAGAAAAGCGAGACGCTGAAGAAAAAATAAGAAAAGAAAAAGCAGCAAAAAAAGCAAAATTAGATGCTATGATGGGTGGCTTAAATAAATCGGATGGAACGGCTTCTGGTAGTGAGGGAGATGATGCTAAAGCAGGAGATAAAGGGCAACCTAATGGAAATCCTTATGCAACTAGTTATTACGGTAGTCCAGGTTCGGGTAGCGGTACAGGTGGCTATGGGTTAAATGGTAGATCTTTAGTAAACAAAGGGAAAGTTGCGCAAGAATGCAATGAAGCCGGTAGAGTGGTAGTAAAAATAATTGTAGATAGAAATGGAAAAGTTATAAGTGCCACTCCAGGTGTTAGAGGTACTACAAATAATAACCCATGCCTATTAGAGCCTGCTAAACGAACTGCATTTAAGCATAAATGGAACTTGGATTCCAAAGCTCCAAGCCAACAAGTTGGTTTTGTTGTTGTTAATTTTAAACTAGGAGAGTGACCTATTTAGAAACCTTGGATTGGATGTTCGGGCAACTTCCAATGTATCAGCAAAAAGGGAAATCTGCTTTTAATGCTAAGTTAGAAAATATAAAAAAACTAGCATTACATCTTCAAAATCCGCATCTAAAATTTAAAACTATACATGTAGCTGGAACTAATGGTAAAGGGTCTAGTAGTCATATGTTGGCATCCATTTTACAGGAAGCAGGCTATAATGTTGGTTTGTATACATCACCGCATTTAAAAGACTTTAGAGAACGAATTAGAATTAATGGTCTTCCTATTTCAGAATCATATGTTGTTAATTTTATAGAAGAGAATAAAGCTTTTTTTGAAGCTAATAATTTGTCTTTTTTTGAGATGACAGTGGGAATGGCCTTTGATTATTTTGCTGATGAAAAAGTAGATGTAGCTGTGATTGAAGTAGGGTTAGGAGGTAGATTAGACTCTACTAATATTATTATGCCAGAAGCTACTTTAATAACCAATATAGGATTAGATCATACCGATTTATTGGGAGATACTTTACCAAAAATAGCTTTTGAAAAAGCAGGGATTATAAAAGAGAATATTCCAGTTGTTATTAGTGAATACCAAGAGGAAACGGCTAATGTTTTTAATGATATAGCTAAAAAGAATAATGCAGAAATAATTTTTGCATCTACTTTGGATAGTAAGGAATATATAACGGATTTATTAGGATCGTATCAAACGAAAAATATAAAAGGGGTAGTAGCTCTTTTAAAGGTTTTAAAGACTTTTAAAGTCACAGAAGAGAATATTAAGCAAGGTTTAAAAAATGTAGTAAATAATACAGGTTTATTAGGTAGGTGGCAGGAGCTAGGCTCTAAACCTTTATTAGTTTGTGATACTGCTCATAATCAAGAGGGATTAAAATTAGTTGTTAATCAGATAAAAAAGCAAAACTACACAGATTTACATATTGTTTTAGGTTTTGTAAAAGATAAGAATTTAGAAACGGTATTGCCGTTATTTCCAAAAAGTGCAAAATATTATTTTTGTAGACCAAATATTTTTAGAGGATTAAATGAAGGTGATTTAAAAAGTAAAGCGAAACTTTTTGGTTTAAAAGGAAGTGTATATAACTCAGTTTCAGAAGCTTTAATTGCGGCGAAGAAAAACGCTAACGAATCTGATTTTATTTTTGTTGGTGGAAGTAATTTTGTAGTAGCAGAAATACTTTAAAATTTTTCATTTTTTCTTTTGACAAAGTAAAAAACTATTATATATTTGCACACCCTTAACAAGGGCTCTTAGCTCAGTTGGTTCAGAGCACCTGCCTTACAAGCAGGGGGTCACTGGTTCGAATCCAGTAGGGCCCACAGTAATAAAAAAGCTTCCAATTCATTGGAAGCTTTTTTTATTTGTGCTAAGTTAGACCGAGGAATTTTGGCTCAACACAAAAAGTTATGGAGTAGTTAAATAAGGGTGAACTTTGAGTTTAAGAATTTCTATGTCCTCAGGCGCTTTATTTGTAGCTGCTAATTTATTACTTCCCGAAGGCCTTGTTCGGTATTTTGATATGACCAAGCATGAGATTAAAGGAGAAGAGATACACTTTTACTTTACAGTATTAAATACAGTACCCCAAAAGAATTTAAAGAAGCCAATCTAAATTCCAAAGGTTTCTTTGGAGAAGCTGCGGTTCAATATTTTCCTATGCCTGGTACGAATGTATTTCTACATATTACACGACGTAAATGGCTTAATGAATCTACGCAAAAGGTAGTTACAAGAGATTGGTAATTAGTAGCAAAAGGAACTAGAATTACTAGTGGTTTTGCTGCTTTTTTTAAAAGAGATCCATTAGTGGCAATGCATCCAGTGCGGCAGTTGTATCGAAGTTCTATGGTGTGAACCCTAGAAGTATGCAAAGGCAACACAAAGATTATTTAAGCGACTTACTGTCTTGGAATCAAAAGAAACATGCAAAAAATTGGATGTTGTTTCCTAAGAATCTAGGAACTTATCTTTCTTTGGACGAAACCGCTTTTTCCAATGGAGATCTATATACCATACTGACCAAAAAAAAGCAAAAGAAAGAAGCCGTAACAGCTATGATTAAAGGAACCAAAGCAGAAGTGGTCATTAAAATTCTACGCAAGATTCCTGTAAGACAACGAAAAAAAGTAAAAGGGGTTACTTTGGATATGGCTGATAATATGGGACTCATTGCTAAAAAATCATTCCCTAATGCCACACAGGTTATAAATAGGTTTCATGTACAGAAACTAGTCTTGGATGCCCTTCAAGAAATCGGAATTAAGCGTAGACGGGAAGCTCTCGATATTGAAAACGATGCAATAGAAAACTCTAGAAATAATCTTTGAAATATACCCCCTGAACTATTTACTAATGGAGATGCCTTAAGACAGCTTTAACCCGAAGTAGATATCTGCTATATAAGAACAGAGGTAAATGGGCGCATAATCAATCCGAAAGAGCAAAAATACTCTTTCAGCGATATCCTGATATTGAAAAAGTGTACAAGTTGTGCTAAAACCTATCTTGGATTTTTGACAACACCAAAGACAAAACTTCGGCACTAATATGATTGGTTAAATGGGATAGAAAAGTAGGACAGGTCAAATTCAAAAGCTTTAATAGTATATCTAGAACAATGTCTATTCATTACAAGAACATCCTAAACTACATTGATAGCAGAAGCACCAATCCTTCTGCGGAATTTTTTAGTTAGTTTGTTGAAAACTATTTGGGTAGGTTTGGGGAAGTAAATCTTTATTGTTGTTGCAATAAATTAAAGTTTAAGGATATTTTACAAAACATCTAAAATTCTTTCTAATGCCATGCCACGGGAACCCTTAATTAATAGGGAGGATTTTTTTGGCACCTTGTTTTGTTTTAAATAAGTCTTAAGGTTTTCGAAAGTTGCAAATTTCTTAAGGGAAGTTCTGGTTTGGTAAAAATTTTCTCCAATTAAATACACAGACTTAAAATTTAATTCCTGAGCTATATCTGCAATATTTTGATGTTCCATATTGGAAGAGCTTCCGAGTTCAAACATATCACCTAAGAATAAAACTTTATTATCCTCTTTAATGTTGTTAAAATTCTCCAAAGCGGCTATCATACTAGTTGGGTTGGCATTGTATGCGTCGAGTATTATTTTATAACCTTTCTTTTTTATAATTTGAGAGCGGTTGTTTTCTGGAACATAACCTTCTATTGCATCTTTTATTTGGGGTAGTGGAATCGAAAAATACTTTCCTGTAATAATAGCGGCACAGCAATTTGTAAAATTGTATTTACCTATAAGTTGAGATTCTATTGTGTTATTTTCTACCTTTAGAGTAACAAAAGGATTGGAACTTAAAAGTTCAATTATATAATACTGCGTTTGTTTTTGAGAAAAGCCATATTTTTTAATATAATTGCTTAATTTGTTTTTTTGAATTGGGTCATCCGCATTTAAGAAAACTTGCTTTTGATTTGTAGTTAAGTAATTGTATAATTCGCTTTTTCCTTGAATAACACCTTCGATGCCTCCAAAGCCTTCTAAGTGCGCTTTTCCAAAATTTGTAATATAACCGTAGTCTGGTTCAGCAATAGAGCATAAAAAAGCAATCTCTTCTTTATGGTTTGCGCCCATTTCAACAATGGCAATTTCGGTATCCTTTTTTATGGATAAAAGGGTTAGTGGAACGCCTATATGGTTATTTAAATTTCCTTTAGTAGCTATGGTCTTGTATTGTTTTTTTAGTACTGTATGAATAAGTTCTTTGGTGGTTGTTTTTCCATTACTACCAGTAATACTTATTACTTTTGCTTTACAATGTTGTCGATGGAAATTAGCTAATTGTTGTAGAGTATTTAAAGCGTCTTTTACGAGAATAACATTGTCATTTTCAGGAAATAAATCTTCATCAACAATTGCAAGATGTGCTCCTTTAGAGATGGCTTCTTCAGCGTATAAATTGCCGTTAAATTTTTCTCCTTTAAGGGCGAAAAAAATACTATTATCATTTATTTTTCTGGTATCCGTACTAATTTTAAAGGAGCGTAAAAAATGGGAATGTAATTCTTCTATTGTCATGGTTCGAAGATATAAAAAAAGCCCTTTTTGTAAAGGGCTTTTTTAATCGTTTTTTAAGAGAAATTATTTTGCTTTCTTTCCTCTAATTGTTTTGTTTTTAGTTTTAGACTTAGAACCTACTCTAGACATTGCGCATCTAAAGCCAATGTAATCTGTAGCCATGTATTGTGGCATGTATCTTCTTTGTGCGGGATCTAGCCAATATGCTCTGTCTCTCCAAGAACCACCTTTAAAAACTCTTACTTCATTGTTAATTAAAGATGTCCTGTTGTTAGATTTGTCGTACTCACGTATTAAATTACCCAAAGAATCTTTTTGCACACTATGTTTAGGTGCGTCATACATCTTTTTTTGATTTTCTTCATCTTCATCACTGAATCTATCATAAAATCTAGAAGAACTTGCGTCACCATCTCTGTAACCTCTATTGTCACTAGAAGAAAAATTTGTTCTTAGGTAAGTTTCGTCTTCATCAACTGGAATCATTTTTATTTCGCCAGGTAAATTTAAAGCGACAACTTTTCCGTTTGGTAGCGTATCATAAACTATAGAATCTCTAAGCACGTTTACTTTTCCGTCTTCTCCAATAGCCGTTTTCATATAGATATTACCTCTGTAATAATTAAAGTCACTTACTTCGTCATCTACTATCGGTCTATATACGTCAGAAACCCATTCTGCAACATTACCAGCCATATCGTATAAGCCTAAATCATTTGGTTTGTAGGACATTACTTGAGCGGTAATATCTGCTCCATCATCGGACCACCCTGCAATTCCGCCATAGTCTCCTTTTCCTTGTTTAAAGTTGGCTAATTGGTCTCCACGGCCAACACGTTGTCCATTTCTAGTATAATCACCTTCCCAAGGATATTTTTTTCTACCTCTATAGTTGTTGTATTCTCTAGATCCAGATTGTGCTTGAGCTGCGTATTCCCATTCTGTTTCAGTTGGTAATCTATATTCTGGCATAATTACTCCACTACTTCTGTTAGCAAAATTGCTAACACTATCTTTTTTCATTTTACCTTGCAATGAGTCTATTTGTCCGTTATAAACAGATTCAGGTCTATTTAAATACGCTTCCGTATTAAAAGTTCCTGCATCTTCTCCAGAAAGGGCTTTATATTTAGCATCTTTAGCTAAATATCCTTCTCTTTCTAGCATTACTTCATTTACTCTATCTGTTCTCCATTCTGCAAATTGTGTTGCTTGAATCCAGTTAACACCTACTACTGGGTATTCCGCATATGCAGGATGACGTAAATAATTATTAGTCATAGTTTCGTTAAAACCTAATCGATTTCTCCATACTAAAGTATCAGGTAATGCTCCTTTATATATGTTTGCATATTTAGGGTTTTCAGGAGGGTATACGCTTTTTAAATAATCTAAGTACTCTAAGTACATAACATTGGTAACTTCTGTTTCGTCCATATAAAAGGACTGTACGTGCTGGGAAGTTGGCGTATTGTTCCAATCATGCATTACATCATCTTGTACTTTACCTTTGGTAAAAGTACCGCCTTCAATAAAGACTAAACCAGGAGCAGTTTCTTGCTCTTTAAAATCTGAATTGAATTGGAAACCACCTTCTTTTGCATTTATTTTCCAGCCGGTAGCTCTCGATACATTTTTAGAAGATGAGGTCTTTTTACAGCTGGTAACTGAAAAACCTCCTGCTATTACAGCACATGAGAGTACAACTTTAATAAACTGTTTTTTCATAATTAGGACTTGAGTTCAAATTGTTTACTACAATAAGCAGTAGTATGGAAATTTGTATTTAGATTAATTTTAGGCTTACTTTCGGGATATAAAACGGCAATTTGTATAGAATATTTTATAGATTAAAAATATTTTTGAAATCACATTAAATATATATCCAAAAGATAGGTTATAAAATGGATAACGCTGGAAATCCTGTTATATTATTAGTAAAAGCGAATCTTTTATTATGAAATTATTGTGTTTAAATTGGAAAATATATTATATGTAGGAAAAAGCTTATTAAGTGAATTGTGAAATAATATTGTTACTCAACACAAGATATCAAAGAAATGGTCGTTTACCTGTTGAGTAGCTACGTTAAAGATTTGTAGTTAATTATTAGATTCCTAAATCAACTTTTGTAAAATGAAAAAATTATCGTTACTTTTTTTAATCGTTTTTGCTTTTAAATTAAGCGCTCAAGATGACCGTGTAATTACTACTGCGGTTCCTTTTTTAACAATTGCGTCTGACGCTAGAGCAGCAGGTATGGGAGATATGGGAGTAGCCACTTCCACTGACGCTTTCTCGCAACAATGGAATCCTGCTAAATTTGCTTTTGCAGAAAGAAAAATGGGAATAGGAGTTAGTTATACTCCTTACTTAGAAAGTATCATTACGGATATAGCTTTGTTAAATGCAAGCTATTTTAACAAGATAGATGATAGAAGTGCTTTTGCTCTTAGTTTGCGTTATTTTACGTTAGGAGAAATAGAATTAAGACAATTTGCAAATGACCCTGGTTCTTTGGCTAAACCAAATGAATTGGCTTTAGATGGTTCCTATTCTTTAAAATTAAGTGAAACATTTTCAATGGCAGTGGGAGGTAGATTTATAAGGTCTAATCTGAAAATTCCTCAGGCTAATAATTCAGAAGATTCGCAAGCAGCTACTTCGTTTGGGGTGGATATTGCTGGTTTTTACCGTTCTCGAGAGGTTGCGTACAGTAGCTTTGATGGTCGCTGGAGAGCAGGCTTTAACTTGTCTAATTTGGGAGGTAAAATTCAGTATGACGAAGGAGGACAAGAGAATTTTTTGCCAACTAATTTGAAATTTGGACTTGGCTTCGATTTTATTTTAGATCAAGATAATACCATAGGATTAACGACAGAATTTAATAAACTTCTAGTGCCTACGCCTCAGGATTTTGACAATGATGGCGATGTGGATAGTGTGGATAATGATGAATATCAACAAATAGGAGCTTTTGAAGGAGTATTTAAATCCTTTGGAGATGCGCCAGATGGTTTTGGAGAAGAACTAAAAGAATTTACTTGGGCGTTGGGAGCGGAATATACGTACCAAGACTCTTTTATGTTAAGAACGGGGTATTTTAATGAAAGCGAAGAAAAAGGTTCTAGGAAGTTTTTTACTTTAGGGGCTGGTTTTAGATTTAACTCTGCTCAGATAGATTTATCTTATTTGTTTTCCACATCACAAGTTAGAAACCCTCTAGAAAATACGTTACGTTTTTCTTTGACATTTAATTTAGGTGAAGAATTTTTTAATGAGTAAGAAGTATAAAAACTAAATAAAAAAAAACCTGCAGTAATGCGGGTTTTTTTATTCCCATTAGTGGGTTTATAAAAGCAAACTTTCTTTAGTGTTCTAACGCGTTTCCAAGATATTGCATCTTTATATATTAAGGTAAAGATTGTTTAGCATTTTTTACTCAGATTATGGGAAGATGTTCTAATTTTAGAAAAAGTTTACTTACGTTAACCAAGATTTAAGTTTTCGAGGCTTATCTTGGGATAAAAATTAGTTTCCAATTAATGCCTAGAAAGTTTATCTCGTGGTAGATAACTAGAATATAATTATGATAAAACAAAATATAAGTTTCGATATCTCTGTATATGATTCCATAGAAGAATTATTGTTGGGAGATAAAGAACTAATGCAATTAGCAATTTTAGCCAGAGAAAAAGCGTATGCACCATACTCAAGTTTTAATGTTGGGGCTGCAGTTTTGTTAGAAAATGGTAAAATAGTAACAGGTAGCAATCAGGAAAATGCGGCATACCCTTCAGGTTTATGTGCAGAAAGAGTAGCGGTTTTTTATGCCGGTGCTAATTATCCTGGAATTAAAATAGAAAAAATTGCAATAACAGCAGCATCGATTAATTATGTTGTAGAGAAACCTGCCGCTCCTTGTGGTAATTGTAGGCAGGCAATTTCGGAATATGAGGTTAAGCAAAAAGCTCCTATAGCCCTACTCTTGATGGGGGAAAAGGGGAAAGTGTTAAAATGTGATGCAATAGCAGATATTTTACCGTTAGCTTTTACTAGTAATTATTTATGAAAAAAAGAGTTGTGTTTTATTCTTTTTTGTATCGGGCAAAACGTTTTTTAACAAAAGCTATTTTAAAGGTTAATTTTTACTTGTACGTTTTACTGCATTTTTTTTTATCCATTCATTAATATGTGTATTTTTGCGCTTCCTAATTAGATGAAACTTGTTTTATTTAGTTAATGATATAGAATCCTAATAAAAGACCTGATTAATGGAAAAAATCACAAAAGAAACGTATCTAAATTGGTATAAGGACATGTTGTTCTGGAGAAAGTTTGAAGATAAACTTGCTGCAGTTTATATTCAACAAAAAGTAAGAGGGTTTCTTCATTTATATAATGGGCAAGAAGCTGTTTTGGCCGGAGCGTTACATGCGATGGACTTGACAAAAGATAGAATGATAACAGCCTATAGAAATCACGTGCAGCCAATAGGTATGGGTGTAGATCCAAAGCGAGTTATGGCTGAGCTTTATGGAAAAGTTACGGGAACATCCAAAGGAATGGGTGGTTCCATGCATATTTTTTCTAAAGAGCATAGATTTCATGGAGGACATGGAATAGTTGGTGGTCAGATTCCTTTAGGAGCAGGTATGGCGTTTGGAGATAAGTATCATGGAAGTGATGCAGTTACGTTATGTTATATGGGAGATGGAGCAGTAAGACAAGGGGCTCTTCACGAGACTTTTAACTTAGCAATGTTGTGGCAGTTGCCAGTAGTTTTTGTTTGCGAAAATAATGGTTATGCAATGGGTACATCTGTTGCTCGTACCGCCCATACAGAAGAAATATGGAAGTTAGGATTAGGATATGAAATGCCATGTGGACCTGTAGATGGAATGAACCCCGTTACTGTAGCACAAGAAATGAGTAAAGCCATTGAAAGAGCAAGAAATGGCGGAGGACCTACTTTCTTAGAAATGAAAACATACAGATATAGAGGTCACTCTATGTCAGATGCTCAACATTATAGAACAAAAGAAGAAGTTGAGGAATACAAAAAAATTGATCCTATTACGCAAGTGTTAGATGTAATTAAGGAGAATAATTATGCAACTGAAGAAGAAATAGCACAAGTAGCTAAAGATGTTAAAGCTTTGGTATCTGAGTGCGAAAAATTTGCAGACGAATCAGATTATCCTCCAATAAACCAATTATATGATATGGTTTATGAAGAAGAAAATTTTCCATTTGTAGAACATAAAATATAAGTAAATGGCAATAGTAATTAATATGCCTCGCCTCAGTGATACAATGGAGGAAGGTACAGTAGCTAAGTGGCTTAAAAATGTTGGTGATAAAATTGAAGAAGGAGATATCCTTGCAGAGATAGAAACTGATAAAGCTACGATGGAATTCGAATCTTTTAATGAAGGTACTTTGCTTCATATTGGTATTGCCGAAGGAGATGGGGCACCAGTAGATACTTTGTTGGCAATAATTGGAGATGAAGGTGAAGATATTTCGGGTCTATTAAACGGTTCTGGAGTATCGGCTGAAGAGCCAGCTGTTGTTGAAGAAGCAATAGAAGAAGTTGTTTCAACAACAGAATCTGTAGAAATTCCTGAAGGTGTAGTTATTATTAATATGCCTAGATTGAGTGATACCATGGAGGAAGGTACTGTGGCCGCTTGGTTAAAAAATGTTGGCGATAAAGTAGAAGAAGGCGATATTCTGGCAGAAATTGAAACGGATAAAGCTACTATGGAATTTGAGTCCTTTAATGAAGGTACTCTATTACATATAGGTATTGCTGAAGGTGAAGGCGCACCTGTGGATACTTTGCTGGCGATTATTGGTCCAGCAGGTACGAATGTAGATGGGCTTTTAAATGGGGTTCCCGTTGCGGCTCCGAAAGAAGCTACAGTTGCAGTGGAAAAAACAGCAGAAACGAAAGTTGTTCCTGCAAATGAAGCTACCTCTGTTCCTGATGGTCAAAGAGTGTTTGCATCACCCCTAGCTAAAAAAATAGCGAAAGATAAAGGTGTTAATTTAAGAGATATAAAAGGTTCCGGAGATCATGGTAGAATTGTAAAGAAAGATGTTGAGGGGTATACTCCATCACAATCTGCTTCCGTAGAACCAGTTGTAGCAACTACGGCAATTGCAAGTGCTGCCCAATTAATTTTACCAGTAGGAGAAGAGAGCTCAGAAGAAGTGAAAAATTCTTCTATGCGTAAGACTATAGCTAAAGTGTTGGTAAACTCTAAGACTACGGCACCACATTTCTATCTAACTATAGAAGTAGATATGGATAATGCTAAAGCTTCTAGGGCACAAATTAATGGATTACCGGACACTAAAGTATCTTTCAATGATTTAGTAGTAAAGGCTTGTGCAATGGCACTACAAAAACATCCTCAAGTAAATACTTCATGGAATGGTGATACTACTAGATATAACAAACATATTAGCGTAGGTGTCGCTGTAGCAGTGGATGAAGGATTAGTTGTTCCTGTTTTAAAGTTTACGGATCAAATGAGTTTATCTCAAATAGGTGCTTCTGTAAAAGAATTAGCAGGAAAGGCTAGAAACAAAAAGCTTACTCCAGCTGAAATGGAAGGTAGTACATTTACAGTATCTAACCTTGGTATGTTTGGTATTACTGAATTCACTTCTATAATAAATCAGCCAAATTCAGCTATATTATCTGTTGGCGCTATTGTTCAAAAGCCAGTAGTTAAGAATGGAGAAATTGTTGTTGGTAATACTATGAAAGTTACATTAGCTTGTGATCATAGAACGGTAGACGGAGCAGTAGGAGCACAATTCTTAATGACTTTAAGGTCGTTCTTAGAAAATCCAGTAACAATGTTGGCATAATATATATTGCAAATGTTGCTCAGAATATAAAGCATTCAGATTTATCTGAATGCTTTTTTTATCTTTATAACTTAAAGTAAGTTTATGCTAAAAATAATTCAAATTGCAATTTTAATATTGCTCGTAAGTTGCGGGTCTACAAAATTGAAAGAAACTGATGCTTCCAATATACCCAATAATCCAGAAGGGGTAAAAGGCAAAATTGTAGAAAATAAAGATAGTAGTGATAATTCTTTAATAGCTAATAAAGATTTAGCGGAAAAGGTGGAATTTTCGTCTGCGGAAGGTATTTCCTCAATAATGGCTTTTTTGGCATCTGATGAACTCCAGGGAAGAGATTCTGGAAGCGAAGGAATAGAAAAGGCAGCAAAATTTATTGAAACGAAATTTAGTAAAACTGGGGTGCTTCCTTTTTTTGAAAATTACCGAGATACCATTTCTAATTTTGATAAGGCTGCTTATAATATGGTTGGTATTGTAGAGGGTAGTGATCCTGTGTTGAAGAATGAGTATGTTATTATAGGGGCACATTATGATCATATAGGTATCCTTTCGGGAGGAGAAGATACTATTGCGAATGGGGCAAATGATAATGCGTCTGGAACCAGTGTTGTTTTAGAATTGGCACGCTATTTTGGAAAGAATAAATTAAATAAGCGTAGCATTATATTTGCTTTGTTTACTGCGGAGGAGAAAGGTTTATTAGGGTCTAAGCATTTGGCAAAAACTCTTAAGACCAAGAATTTAAATCTTTATGCTATGTTGAATTATGAAATGGTTGGAGTGCCTTTAGTGGATAAAGATTATTTAATGTATGTTACAGGATACGAACTATCTAATCTTGCAACTATTAGTAATAATTATGGAGGAGAAAAAGTAATTGGCTTTCTTCCAAAAGCTAAAGAATTTAATCTTTTTAAAAGATCAGATAATTATCCTTTTCATGAAACTTTTAATGTGCCATCTCAGACTTTTTGCACTTTTGATTTCACGAACTTTGAGCATTATCATAAAGTAGGAGATGAGAATGAGTTAATGGATTTTAATCATATGGCAAATGTTGTAAATACATCCATTCCAATTATAGAAGGAATAGTAAATTCTAGAACAAAAGAGATACATTACTAATGGCAAACGTTATTATTACAGGTACTAGTCGTGGAATAGGATTTGAACTGGCTAAGCTTTTTGCAGAAGAAGGACATAATGTACTGGCTCTTTCTAGAAATAGTAAACCAATTGAAGAATTGAATCATAGTTTAATTCAGACATTTCCTTTTGATATAAATGAAGAAAAAGACATCCAAACAGTTAGGTCTTATTTAGAAGATAATTGGAAAACCGTGGATGTGTTAATAAATAATGCGGGAGCCTTATTGAATAAACCTTTTTTAGAAACTACAGCAGAAGAGTTTCATGAAGTGTACAAGGTTAATGTATTTGGAGTTGCTGAAATTACAAAAGCGGTGTTGCCTTTTATGGTTAAAAATAGTCATGTGGTTACGATAAGCTCTATGGGAGGTGTGCAGGGAAGTGCAAAATTTTCTGGCTTATCGGCTTATAGCTCTAGTAAAGGAGCAGTAATAACTTTAACAGAGTTATGGGCAGAAGAGTTTAAAGAAACTGGACCATCGTTTAATGTTCTTGCTTTGGGAGCTGTGCAAACGGAAATGTTAGAAGAAGCTTTTCCTGGATACGTAGCGCCAACGACCGCATTAGAAATGGCGTCTTATATTAAGGAGTTTGCTATAAACGGTCACAAGTTTTATAACGGTAAAATGCTTCAAGTGTCTAATAGTACACCATAATTTTGATTGAATTTTATTTTAACTAAAATGGAGAGTACTTTAATAAAATATTTACCGGAAAGAGCTGTGGTTATGTGCTTACAGCTTATTAAAGTAAATAGAGTACATCTTAAAATAGTAAACGAAAGAGTTACACGGCACGGAGACTATAGGAGGTTGTCCAATGGACAACATCAAATCACGGTAAATGTTAATTTAAACAAATATAGGTTTTTGATAACTCTTGTGCATGAAATTGCGCATTTAGTGGCTTTTGAAAAATACGGAAGAGCTATAAAACCTCATGGTACGGAGTGGAAACGTACTTTTCAATACTTAATGTTGCCTTTTATAAGGCCAGAAATTTTCCCATCGAATATATTGCCGTTATTGGCAAGACATTTTAAAAATCCAAAGGCTAGTAGCAGTACAGATGAAAAATTATTTATAGCATTAAAAAAGTATGACGCACAACAATCAGAAAATTCTTACGTTTTTGAAATACCAATAGGCAGTATTTTCAGAATTTATAATGGTAAATTATACAAAAAAGGAAATAGAAGAGTTAAAAGAATAGAGTGCATAGAACTCGCAACTGGTAGGATGTTTTTGTTTCAACCAAATGCAGAGGTAGAATTAATAAAAGATTAGTATGAATAAGAATTATTATGCCGTTTTAATGGCGGGAGGCGTTGGTTCAAGATTTTGGCCAATTAGTACATCGGAATATCCTAAGCAATTTCATGATATGCTTGGAACAGGAAAGACATTAATCCAAAAAACTTTTCAGCGTTTAAATAAATTTGTACCAACAGAAAACATACTTATTCTTACTAATGAAAGGTATAATGATTTGGTTTTGGAACAGTTGCCAATGGTAACTCAAAATCAAGTAGTATTGGAACCTGCAATGCGTAATACTGCGCCTTGTATTTTGTATGCTTCTTTAAAAATTCAGAAAATGAATCCTAATGGCGTTATGATAGTTGCGCCAAGTGATCATTGGATAGAGGATGAAGATGCTTTTGCAAAAGATGTAACAGCATGTTTTGATAAATGTGAAAAGGAAGATGTATTGTGTACTCTAGGAATTAAGCCAAGTTTTCCGAATACAGGATTTGGTTATATAGAATATAATAAGACAAGCGAGACGGCGATAAAAGAGGTGAATCAATTTAGAGAAAAACCGGATTATGAAACGGCTAAAGATTTTTTGGCCCAAGGCAATTTTCTCTGGAATGCAGGTATTTTTATGTGGAGTGTATCTACTATTGTCAATGCATTTAAGAATTTTCAGCCAAGTCAATATGCATTGTTTGAAAAAGGATTATCGGTCTATAACACCTCTTCTGAACAAAATTTTATTAATGAAAATTATCCTAAAGCAGAAAATATTTCTATTGATTATGCTATTTTGGAGCAATCTAAGTCCATTTTTGTTTTACCAGCAACATTCGATTGGAACGATTTAGGTACATGGGGCTCTTTATATGATAAGTTAGATAAAGACTCAGAAAACAACGCTGTTGTAAATAGTAAAGCCTTAACAGAAGATGCCCAAGGGAATATGATTCGTTCTCCTAAAGGAAAAATTGTTGTTGTTGATGGTTTAAATGATTATATTATTGTAGATAAAGAAGAAGTTTTATTAATTTATCCTAAAACGAAGGAACAAGATATAAAAAAGGTACTCAATAAGGTTAAAGAAAAATTCGGAGATGAGTACGCTTAATTAATTATGAGTGAAAATTTAGATCAAGAAAATTCTAATAGTGTTATTGAAGAGGTTAATAGCGAAGAGGTAAAAAAGGACTTTCAAGGACTTCTTGGAAGTGCAAAACAGTTTCTGAAAGAGTTATTAGATATTCGCCAAAACACAGACTTAGAAGCTACTAAGGAAGCTATTATCGCAGATATACCTTTTAAAGGGCATACTTCTTGGATTTTAATTTGTTCTATTTTTATTGCTTCTATAGGTTTAAATGCAAATTCTACCGCAGTAGTAATAGGCGCCATGTTAATTTCACCTCTTATGGGGCCTATTTTAGGTATAGGTATGTCCCTTGCAATTAACGATGTAGATACTTTACGGCGATCTTTGAAAAACTTTGCTGTAATGGTAGTTCTAAGTATATTAACTGCTTATTTATTTTTTGTTGTATTTCCACTTCGAGACGAATCGTCAGAGCTTTTGGCGCGTACTGCTCCAGATATTAGAGACGTTCTTATTGCATTTTTTGGAGGCTTAGCATTGGTAATTGCCAGAGCTAAAAAAGGAACCATGGCATCCGTAATTTTTGGTGTTGCTATTGCAACAGCTTTAATGCCTCCGCTCTGTACCGTCGGTTTTGGTTTGGCAATAAACAATTATGAATATGCTTTAGGTGCAATGTATTTATTTAGTATAAATACAATATTTATAGCGTTAGCAACCTTTTTAGTTTTAAAACTTTTGCGTTTTCCAATGGTACGCTACGCAAACTCTCAAAAAAGAAGGCGTATAGGAAGAATAGCATCATTAGTAGCGATTTTGGTTATGATACCTGCGGGAATGACTTTTTGGGATGCGCTACAAGAATCTTTATTTAAAAAACAGGCGCAGAGTTTTATTACAGAAAAAGTAGCGCCTTACCAATTTTCTGGCTCTGGTAGGTTTATGGAAGATTTTACTGATATAGAATTTAATGGAGGAAAGGAGCCGTTTATTGAGTTGGTTTTTATGGGTAATGAAACAATACCAGATAATATTATTGCTACATGGAAAAAACAAAAGAATGAGGATGAAGATTTTGCAAGATTAAAGGGGGCAGAATTACATATTATTCAAGGTGCAAAAAATGAGCAAGTAGATCAATTGAAATATGTGGATCAATTATATGAATCTCAAAAAACCGAATTAATAGATAAAGATGCTCGAATCCAGCTATTAGAAAAAACATTAAGTAAATTAGGTAAGTTCTCTATTCCTTTTGAAAATATTAGTTTAGAGGCAAAAACGAATTATGAGAATTTGGAAGCCTTAAGCTTTTCCCCGAAAATACAAACCAATTTTACGAAATTGGATACTATTCCTGTTTTTGAAATACAATGGAAAAGAGAAGCAAAAAGATTTCAAACCGAGGCAGATACTAAGAAACTGCACGCATGGTTAATATTAAGACTGAAAGACAGTACTATACAGTTAAAAGAGATTATTCAAGATTAATTTCGTTCCTCTACAAACATTTGACGTACCTTTTTAAATAAGTCAGAGGAATATACAAAATCGGTTACGGCTTTATTATCCGTTTTAAATATTTCATTTTTAGAACCTTCCCATTCTTTTAGACCATTTTTAAGAAACACAATTTTTTCTCCGATTTCCATAACAGAATTCATGTCATGCGTATTAATAACGGTAGTGATATTGAATTCTTGCGTTATTTCTTGAATTAAATTATCAATAATAATAGCTGTTTTAGGGTCTAATCCTGAGTTCGGCTCATCACAAAATAAATATTTAGGGTTCATTACTATGGCTCTAGCTATAGCTACTCTTTTTTGCATACCCCCGGAAATTTCTGATGGATATTTATGATGGGCATCGACTAGATTCACTCTCTTTAAAACGGTATCTACACGATCCTGCATTTCGGACTTTCCTTGTTTAGTAAACATTTCCAACGGAAACATTACATTGCCAGCAACGGTCATAGAATCAAATAAAGCACTTCCCTGAAATACCATCCCCATTTCTTGCCTTAAATCTCTCTGTTCACTTTGTGTTAGTTCCGTATAGACTTTACCGTCATAGGAAATATTTCCTTCTTCGGGAATAAAAAGGCCTAATAAACATTTAAGGAAAACAGTTTTGCCAGAACCACTTTGTCCTATTATTAAATTTGTTTTCCCCTTTTCAAAAAGTGTCGTAACACCTTTAAGAATATGGGCTTTGTCAAAAGATTTGTGAATATTATTTACTTCTATCATTAGCCTAAAAGGAGTTGCGTTAGTATGTAATTAAATATTATAATGACTACACTTGTCCAAACAAAAGAGGTGGTACTAGCTTTTCCTACCTCTAGTGCACCGCCTTTCATATAATAGCCATGAAAAGATGGAATGGTAGCTAGTACAAAGGCAAACACTATTGTTTTTATAAAAGAATACGTTATGTGAAACGGAATAAAATCTAGCTGAAGGCCTTCAATAAAATCTGCACTGGTACTGAAACCCCCAAAAACCCCGGCAAACCAACCTCCGAATATACCAACATACATTGCTATGGCTATTATAAAGGGGTAAAGCATTAATGCAATAATTTTGGGAAAGACTAAATAGTTTAAGGCGTTTACGCCCATAACTTCTAAAGCATCTATTTGTTCCGTAACTCGCATTGTTCCAATACTGGATGTTATATACGAGCCCACTTTGCCTGCCATTATAATAGAACAAAATGTAGGGGCAAATTCTAAAATAATAGATTGTCTTGTGGCAAAGCCCACTAAATTTTTAGGAATTAATTCGCTAGTTATATTTAATGCTGTTTGTATAGCAACTACACCACCGATAAAAAAGGAGATAAAAATAAGTATTCCTAAAGAACCATAAATAAGTTCATCAATTTCCTTGAGAATCAAAGATTTCATTATGCTCCATTTGGTAGGTTTTTTAAAAACCTCCTTTATCATTAAAGCATAACTGCCGATTGACGCTATATAATTCATATATTAAATATATATTTCTTTGCGTAAAAATAACAATAAAGCTTGTCATTTAACTTCCATTTAATTTTTTTAAGAGGTATTTTATTTACTTTTACCTCGTCAATTTAGATATTATGCATGCCAAGAAGATTATAGCATTAGTATTACTTTCTTTATTTTTTAATTTTTCAAATTATAACTACGGTCAAAGGAAAAAAAAGGTAGAAAATAAAGAGAAAGAAGTAACAAATCCAAAATTAGTGGTTGGAATAGTCGTTGATCAAATGCGATATGATTATCTAACTCGTTTTTTTAATCATTATGGAGAAGGTGGTTTTAAGAAGTTATTAAGGGAGGGGTATAGTTGCAGAAATAATCATTTTAATTATGCGCCAACAAGTACTGGACCTGGTCATACCTCAATATATACAGGAACTACTCCTGCAACACATGGAATTATAGGGAACAATTGGTATGATAAAGAGGAAGGTGTATCGGTATATTGTGCAGCAGATTCTACATATTCATCTGTGGGAACAAAGACAAAAGCTGGCGCCATGTCACCGCACAGAATGTCCGTTACAACTATGACGGATCAATTAAGATTACATACCCAAAATAGAGGAAAAACAATAGCAATTGCTTTAAAAGATAGAGGAGCTGTGTTACCAGGAGGCCATACGGCAAATGCGGCATATTGGTTTTATGGAGGCAATGAAGGTAATTGGATAACAAGTACTTTTTATATGAATGCTTTGCCTCAATGGGTTGCGAAGTTTAATTCTAGCAGAAGAGTAGATGCTTATAAAAAATCCTGGAATACAATCAAGGATATTAATACGTATAAAGAAAGTGGATTAGATAACACCATGTACGAAGGGCTTTTTATAGGGGAATCTGCCCCTATATTTCCGCATAACCTTTTTTCTTTATGGGACGCAAATGAACATTATGATATTTTAAAAGCTACTCCTTATGGAAACAGTATAACGACAGATTTTGCTATTGAAGCGTTAAAAGGTGAAAATTTAGGTAAAGACAATAACACCGATTTCTTAGCAGTTAGTTTTTCTAGTACAGATTATGTGGGGCATAAGTTTGGTGTTAATTCTAAAGAAATACAAGATACTTATCTGCGATTAGATAAAGACTTAGAACGTTTATTTATTGCATTAGACAAGGAAGTAGGTAAAGGAGAGTACACACTATTCCTAACTGCAGATCATGCTGCAATACATGTTCCTGCTTATTTAAAAGATAATAAAATACCTGCAGGTTATGTTGAGAATAAAGGGATGAAACTTAGATTAAAGGAATTTTTAGAATATACATATGGAACTACCGATATTGTGAAGAATTTTTCTAATCTTCAATTTTTCTTAGATCATAAAATCATCAAAAATTTAGAATTAGAGGTTAGTGAGGTACAGGAGGCAATAGCAAAAGAAGTTTTAAGTTATTCTGATGTTGATAGGGTTTATACAGGGAATCAAATGTGGAAAAATCAATACACTAACGGTATTCCTTATATATTACAAAATGGTTTTAATCAAAAGCGTTCAGGCGATGTATTAGTTGTTTTAGCTCCTGGCACTATTCATTATCCTAAAACAGGCTCGACTCATGGTTCTCCTCAAATTTATGACACTCACGTTCCTTTATTGTTTTATGGAAAAGGAATTAAAAAAGGATATACATTTGAGAGAACAGAAATACCTGATATAGCACCAACAATAACTTCATTGTTAGGTATAGCTTTTCCAAGTGGAACTACAGGAAAACCAATTGTTTCTGTTTTAGAGTAATTTTATATTATGGATAATAGGCCTATTGGTATTTTTGATTCTGGAATTGGAGGCACTTCTATATGGAGAGAAATACAGGCGCTTCTTCCTAATGAGAATATTATTTATTTAGCTGACAGTATCAATGCACCATATGGTGAAAGGCCCAAAGAAGAAATACTAAAGTTGAGTATTAAAAATACGGAGTATTTATTAGCGCAAAATTGTAAGTTAGTTGTTGTGGCATGTAATACAGCAACAACTAATGCAATAGATTACCTAAGAACAAATTACGCTATTCCTTTTATTGGTATAGAACCAGCGATTAAACCAGCAGCATTACAATCTAAATCTAAAATAATAGGCGTTCTAGCAACAAAAGGAACGCTTTCTAGTAGTTTATTTCATAGTACAGCCGAAAACCATGCTAATGGAATTAAAATAATAGAAAGAGTTGGTAAGGGATTGGTTCCTTTAATTGAAAGTGGAGAGTTAAAAGGAGAAAAAATTAAAACCCTTTTATTAGGGTTTTTAAATCCTATGCTAAAGGAAGGAATGGATTATTTAGTTTTAGGTTGTACGCATTATCCTTACTTAATACCTGTTTTAAAAGAAATTCTACCAACGGATGTAAAAATTATAGATTCAGGTGAGGCAGTAGCTAGACAAACAAAATCAGTATTAGAAAAAAATGGAATTTTAAATACTTTAAATTTTAAAAGTAAGCATCAATTTTTTACGAATGCAGAGGAAGAGGTCCTTGAGAATATGGTGCAAAATGAAGATATGATGGTCTCTGTATCTTATTTAGATTTTTAAATACGTTAAATAAGTAAAGGCATATTTGTGCTTGTCGTCTTTGGGATGATGTTCTTTCTGTGTTAGTTTCCAAATACTATTATTAATTTCTGGAAAGAATGTATCCGCATCTAATGAAGTATGTACTCTTGTTAATTCTATTTTAGTAGCAAATGCTTCTCCTTGCTTATATATTTCTCCACCACCGATAATAAAACAATCTTCATTTTTTACCCATGCGAAGGCTTCTTCAAGAGAGTGCACAATAATACAATCGGGATAATTTACCGTATAATTAATATCTCGTGTAATAATTATATGAACTCTATTAGGTAATGGTTTAGGAAAACTCTCGAAAGTTTTTCTACCCATTATTATTTTATGTCCCGTTGTTAGTTTTTTAAACCTTTTAAAGTCATCCGGTAAATGCCATAATAAGTCATTGTCTTTTCCTAAAGCATTGTTTTCTGCAGCTGCAGCTATCATAGTTATGTTATACACTACTCTTTTTTTTTATTGATGTTATGTGTTGGAAATTCAGTTTCTATTTCTTTCTGAATTTCTAGAATACGTTTTTTTTGTTTGGAAACTAGTTTTTCTCTTTGTAGTCTTTCCCAATCTTTGCCCATAAATTTTTGAGTAAAAAAAACATTGAAAATATGAATAACAAATAAAAATGCCCAAAAGGTTATACCCCAGATAAACCAATTGTACTCCTCTCCGTATTTAAGAATTTTATTCACTAGAATTAAAAATACACTTCCAATCAAGAAAATTACAAAATGAGTATATAAACGTTTCTTTTGTTTAATACGTATTTGAGCGTTTTCTAATAGTTCATGTTGTTCAACATCTAAAGATGGTGCTTTTTTATTCTTGGAAAACATGGCAATACTTATATTTACATCAAAGATACAGTAATTCGTAAATAACACGGTGCATATGGATAAGCTAAGAAGTAAATTTCCAGTATTAAGACAATACATTTATGCCAATACAGCTTCTTTAGGTTTATTTTCTGAGGATTTATTAGATTGGAGACAGGAACATGATTTAGACTTTTTATTGGGAGGAAGTACCATGAGGTCCAAAAGTTTAGAAATAATACAACGAACAAGAGAATCAGTAGGTTCTATGTTTCATTGCAAAAGTGATTCTGTAGCTTTGATTTCTAATTTTTCTCTTGGTATTAATATGGTATTAAGTTCTTTAGAAAAAAATAGAAAAATATTATTACTGGAGAATGATTACCCTTCGGTAAGTTGGCCGTTTGACTCTCGCGAATTTAATATATTAAAAATTCCTGTTTCTACTGTTTTAGAAAAAGATATAGAAGAAGTTGTAGAAAAGGAAAAAATTCAGGTTCTGGCATTAAGTATTGTTCAATGGGTTAATGGAGTGAAAATAGATTTAGATTTTCTAAAGAAATTAAAGGCCCAAAATCCTAATTTATTAATAATTGCGGACGGTACTCAGTATTGCGGAACAGAAGATTTTAATTTTGAAGAATCTGGTATAGATATTCTTGCGGCAAGTGCTTATAAATGGTTGTTATCGGGGTACGGAAATGGCTTTATGCTTTTCAAAGAATCTGTTAAAGATAAATTTAATATTCCTATCATTGGTTTTTCAGCTGCAGGAGCAGATGAAACCCAAAAAAACAATATACCTTTTGTTAAAAAGTTCGAGCCAGGACACTTGTCCTGTTTGGTTTTTGGAAGTCTAAACTTTTCTGTTGAATTTATGATGAAAATAGGTATGGATAAAATTGAAAAGAGGATAAAAGAAATATCTGCCTATGCAAAAGAAGAATTCATCAAATTAGATGTATTAGAAGACCTCGTAGTAAATAGGAAGATACATAGTTCTATATTTTGCATAAATGGGAATGATAAACTATTTCAACACTTAACGGATAATGGTGTGGTTTGTTCACAAAGAGGAGAAGGAATAAGGTTTAGCTTTCATTTTTATAATACAGAGAAAGACGTACAAGAAATAGTTAAAATTGTAAAAGCTGCAAAATAAAAATTGTATTTGTAGGAAAAATGAGAGGTCTTTTTTCGTTTTAGGTGTTAAATGTTATTAATATATTATTAAATCGATAATAATGATATTAATCATTGTTAATGAGGTGGTTATTGTGTTATTTTACGCTGTATTTTAACTTATTATATCATGGCTATTGCAAAACAGTATTTAAAAACGAAACCAATTTGTAAGGTAACCTTTACAGTTCCTGCAAGTGAAGCAAAGAAAGTGGAAGTTGTTGGGGATTTTAATAATTGGAAACCAAAAGGAGCAGCTTTAAAGAAATTAAAGAATGGTACTTTTAAAGGTACTATGAATTTACCTAGAGAGTCTTCTTTTGAATTTAAGTATCTTATCGATGGTGCTTATGTAAATGAAGTCGAGGCAGATGGTTATCAGTGGAATGAGTATGCTGGTTCGGAGAATGCGGTGTTAAAACTATAGTTTTAAGTAAACTTAGAATACGTTACGCTTTACTTTATAGTAACGTATTCTAGGTATATTATTATTCTGTTATCTCAACACCTTTCCAAAAGGCTACATGATTCTTAATTGTTCTGGCGAGTTCACTAACTTCTGGGTAAAACCAAGCTGCGTCTAAATTTTCCTTACCATCTACATCTATAGTGTAGTAAGATGCTATTCCTTTCCAGGCACAAGTAGTATGCGTGTTACTTTCTCTGAAATATTCTTTTTTTATGCTATCAGCAGGAAAATAGTGATTGTTTTCAATAACTACGGTGTTATCACTTTCTGCTATTATTGTATTATTCCAAATTGCTTTCATAAGATGTCTTTTTAGTCTGGATTTAAATATTACTAGATTGTTTACGGAAAATATAATTTTTATAATATGTTTTTTCGTCA
This sequence comes from uncultured Maribacter sp., assembly GCF_947496775.1. Taxonomy (GTDB): domain Bacteria; phylum Bacteroidota; class Bacteroidia; order Flavobacteriales; family Flavobacteriaceae; genus Maribacter_B. Next base: position 36,775 of record NZ_CANMDU010000009.1, read on the forward strand.
CTAAATTGTGTTACAATTTCTAAGCCTGCGGATTTTGCAATATGTTCCACGGTTTGGTCATCATACTTTTGAGAGACTTCCGTATGTATGGTTTCCCAAGCTTTAAATTCTATTTTTAAATCTAAATTTTTTAGTGTTACCTCTTGGTCTTTTGTAGAAACTAAATAACTTTTAGCGGTACCCGTTTCTGGGTTGTAAGTTTCCCAGTGTTTAAAGGCGTCTAAATTAAAGTTCGCATCTAAAGAGGTGTTAATTCTTAATAGAATGTTTTTGTTAAAAGCAGCAGTTATTCCTGTAGGGTCATTATAAGCATCGAGTATGGTTTGCGGGTTCTTTTTTAAATCGAACCCCACTAAAAATAAATCTTCGGAATGCATATAATCCCCAATAGAATTTAAAAAATCAATGGCCTCGTGGTGTAGCATATTCCCAATATTAGAGCCTAGAAAGAGAATAATTTTTTTTACATCATTCTGTATATGTGCTTTGTTTAAAGCATCAAAATAACTCCCCTGTAATTTTTCTACAGTTACATTTGGTAGCTCTTGGTTTAAGGATTTTTCTAAGAGATCTAATGCATTTTGACTAATATCTATAGGTTGGTATTTAAAATCTATTTTTTTATGAGAAAAATATTCTAATAATATTTTGGTCTTTTTGCCGTCTCCAGCGCCTAATTCAATAAAACTAAAGGCTTGTTCATGCTTGTAGAAAAGGGCAGATATTTCTTCTTTATACTTTTCTAAAATAGAGAATTCGCAATCTGTTAAATAGTATTCTGGCATTTTCATTATATCCTGAAAAAGCTTATCTCCATTAGCGTCGTAAAAATATTTAGAAGATAATTGTTTAGGATATTTTGTTAGACCGTTATAGATGTCCTCCTCAAAAGCATTAGTGAAAAGAACTTTAGTGTTTTCTTGCATTTTCTCTTTGTCGTAATTATTTGGCTAACCTTAATCCTGTAAATTGCCATCTAATATTTGTTGGAAAAAAATTGCGATATGTATGTCGGGTATGGTTTAAAGGAGTAGCAATAGAACCTCCGCGGAGTACTTTTTGGTTAACCATAAACTTACCATTATATTCTCCCAATGCACCATCCGCTTTTGCGTATTCAGGGTATGGTAAATAGGCACTTTCTGTCCATTCCCAGCGTTTTCCCCAATCAAAATGACTTTGCGCAACTTCCCATTCGAACTCCGTGGGAAGTCTTAATTTTTTGTATTGCGCATAGGCAAAAGATTCATAATAAGAAATATGGGTTACAGGGGCCTCTAGGTTAATTTCTTGAAGACCATTAAGGGTATAATAGTGCCATTTATCCTCTATTTTGTGCCAGTATAAAGGTGTTGTAATTTTATTGGAGTTTACCCAGTCCCAAGCTTCAGCATGCCAATAATTATGATTGTTGTAGCCGCCAGCTTCTATAAAAGCAATATATTCTTTATTAGTTACTAATTTGTTAGCTATTTGGTATTCCTGTAGGTATACCTTATGAACGCCTAACTCATTGTCATAGCAAAAAGAGTCATTTTTATGTCCAATTTTGTAAACACCTTCGCTTATGGAAATCCATTCTTGTTCTATGTTTTCAATGGAGCACTCTTTTATAATAGTATTATATTTTGGCAATAAAGGGTTGTTCCCTAGAATATATTTAATATCTGTAAGAAGTAACTCTTGGTGTTGTTTTTCGTGGTGAATTCCTATTTCTAGTAGTTTCAACAGTTCAGTGCTAGGAGCAGATTTCATGAGTTCTTCTATAGCCTTAGTAACATATCTTCTGTAATCGTATATTTTTTGTACAGAAGGTCTAGATAAATTACCTCTATCAGAACGAACAACTCTTTTGCCAACAGACTCATAATAGCTATTAAAAACAAAAGAAAAATCGTCATTAAAGACAGCGTATTTTTTGGAATGTGGCTTAAGAATAAACTCTTCAAAAAACCATGTAGTATGCCCTAAATGCCATTTGGGTGGCGATACATTTGCTATTGGCTGTACAACATAATCTTCGGTCTCTAAAGGGCTACATATATCTTCGGTATGCTTACGTGTCTCCATAAAAAGGTTGAGATACGAGTTTGTAAGGGTCATAAAATGATTTTCCATTAAAGATAAGGATTATGTAAAAGACAAAAACAGTTAAAATAGCCGAAAGGCTTTATTGTAATCTAAAAGAAATGGGAATAGAAAAAGGAATGGGTGTTGGTTTTCCGTTAATTAAGCCAGGTTCACATTTAGGAATAAGCTTAATTATTCTAATGGCTTCTTCTTCCAATATTTTATGCGGCCCTTTAGTTTTAATATTACTAATAGTACCTTCTTCATTTATTTTAAACATAATAGAAACTCTACCTTGTAGTCTCATTTTTTGAGCCTTATTAGGGTATCGAAAATGTTGTCTAATATGTGCTTCCATTTGATTGTTGAAGCATACTCTGGCATCCTTATTAGTTAGATTTTCGCAACCTTGAAAAACAGGAACTTTTTCTACAACACCACCTGTGTATTTTTTTTTATTTGGGATTGGATGAAGTTTTGTTTCTTTCCCATTTTTACGGATATAAAATTTATACCATAAATTATGATAAGAAATAAGTGGTGTTTTTTTGTTTGCAATTTCTTTAATATTGGTGTTTAGGAAAATAGCATTGATTACGGGGTCTAGTTTTTGCAATTTTTTACCAGAAATCCATGTGTAGCTGTTATCTTTATTTAAGCTTTGGTCTGGATTAAAAACAAGCCTAGCTCCTACGTAAACTGTATCTTTTTTTTGTTTAGAAATTAGTTTTAGATACTTCTTTTCATGGAGTTTGTTGTTTACTGATTCCTGAAAATAAGTCACAAGACATTCGTTAGTATCCGTAGCATCGCTACAATTCTCTAGTATTATTTGTTCTTGAGGAAAGTAAATAGAAGAATCTTTATTTTGAGAAAAAACGAGATTACTTAAAGTGAAAAATAGGATGCTTAGTAGTTGTAATTTAGTCATCATAACGAATTATAGTTCGTATGGCTAAGATATTACAATAGCAATTAATTTTATAGGTATTTAATCATGGATACTGATGGTTTTTCCTTCAAAATAAAATTTAAAAGTATAATTAAATCTATCGAAATAGTTTTATGGTATAATCGAACAATTCTGTTCCGCCCCAATTTCCATGACCCGGAATTATAACTTTTGCGTTTGGGTACTGCCATTTTATTTTTAGTACAGTTTTAGACCATTGCGCTGTGTTTGCATCTCCTAAATAACCTTTGCTTGCGCCAACACCTTTTATTAAGCATCCACCAAAAATGGCATTATCTTTAGGAAAGTATCCTATAATATTATCTTTTGTATGCCCTTCTCCATAAAAATCGGCATAAATATTTTCATCTCCGATACTAAGTATTAGGTTATTGTCAAATTCCGTGATAGGTTTTGAAAACTTTTGTCCTTTCTTCTCTAGTAATTCAAGAGTACGTTTGTACACATGTAGTTGTATGTTGTGTTTTTCAAACTCTTGTAAGCCGCCAATACAATCTTCATGGAAATGTGTTGGAATTAAAGCGATTATTTTACTATTTAGTTTTTTGGTAGTAAAGTTTATTAGTTCTTGGGAACTTTTGTTATCTGTAGGGGTGTCAAAAACAATAACCTTATTGTCATTTAGAACTAACATTCCGTTACAGGCTACTTTTCCGTAATCTTCTGTATATAAATAAGAAATATGTGCGTAAATATGATTAGTAATCTTTTTAATAATTAAGTTGTCCGTTTTATAAATCGGGCTATCCTTAGGAAGTTTTCTTTGCAATCGTTCATTGGAGAAACTAGCCGTACTAACTTTTGTTCCTTTGCATGAAAAAAACACTATTGCTATACATAGGAAAGGCACGGATAATAACTTATTCATTAATATTACTTTTTAGAATAAAATTATATAGCTACTATTCCTTTAATATGGGGGTGAGGATTATAATCACTTAAAGTGAAATCCTCAAAATTAAAATCAAAAATATCTTTAACTTTTGGATTTAAAGTCATTTTTGGTAGAGGTCTTGGCTCTCTACTCAATTGTAGTTCTACTTGCTCCATATGATTGTTGTATATATGGGCATCACCAAAGGTGTGTATAAATTCTCCAACTTCGTACCCACAAACTTGTGCCATCATCATGGTAAACAAGGCATATGATGCAATGTTAAAAGGAACGCCAAGAAAAATATCGGCACTACGTTGGTATAATTGGCAAGAGAGTTTACCATCTGCTACATAAAACTGAAAAAAAGCATGGCAAGGAGGTAGGGCTGCTTTACCATTGGCAACATTCTCTGAAAAAGATTTAGAAGTATCAGGTAATACGCTAGGATTCCAAGCAGAAACTAACATTCTTCTGCTATTTGGGTTGGTTTTGAGAGAGTGAATAACCTCTTTTATTTGGTCAATTTCATCGTTGTTCCAATTACGCCATTGGTGTCCGTAAACTGGTCCTAAATCTCCATTTTCGTCTGCCCATTCGTTCCAAATACGAACGCCATTTTCTTGCAGGTACTTAATGTTGGTATCTCCTTTTAAGAACCAAAGCAACTCATACACGATAGATTTTAAATGTAATTTTTTTGTAGTAACCATGGGGAACCCTTTACTTAAATCAAAACGCATTTGATGTCCAAAAACACTAACAGTTCCGGTACCAGTACGGTCTCCTTTTTGGTTTCCTGTTTCTAATACGTGTTTTAGTAAATCGTGATATTGTTTCATAAAAATGTGTTGCTTAATATTAGTAAAAATAGAAAAAGAATTTGTGGTACGGCAAGGAGAAAGTTAATAATTATCCATTAATTATTAACTGCTAATTTTAAGTTAAGAGTAAGTATTTATCCCAGAATCATTCCGGCAATGGTAGCGGAAAGTAAAGAGGCTAAAGAGCCTCCTAAAACGGCTTTCATTCCAAATTCTGAAAGTGTTTTTCGTTGCCCTGGTGCTAAGGAACCAATGCCACCTATCTGAATACCGATAGAGGCAAAATTGGCGAAACCGCATAGCATATAGGTTGCCATAATGATGGATTTGTTATATGTAAAATGCGTGGCGTTGGCCATATCTTTAAGTTCTGCTAATTGTATGTATCCTATAAATTCACTAGCAGCTAATTTAATTCCTAAAAGCTGCCCCATGAGCATAATATCTTCATTAGCTACACCAATGAGCCACATTAAAGGGGCAAATATAGTTCCTAATATAGCTTCTAAAGAAAGTCTTTCATAAGACGTGTTCTCAACTAAAAAATTATTTATATGGGTTAATTCACCAAATGCTCCAAAAACCCAATTTATCATTGCAATAAATGCCACGAATACAAGAAGCATAGCGCCGACGTTTACAGCTAATTTTAGACCTTCTGTTGTACCATTTGCAATTGCATCTAAAAAATTAGCACCTATTTTTTCAGAAGAGACATTAACATCTGTGTTTATTTCTTCTGTTTGGGGGTATAGTATTTTAGAAATAACAATTGCTCCTGGTGCAGCCATTACAGATGCGGCTAATAAGTGTTTCGCAAATTGCAAGCGTAATACGGGGTCATCTCCTCCTAAAAAACCGATATATGCGGCAAGAACAGCCCCAGCAACGGTTGCCATACCACCAATCATAACCAAAAGAATTTCCGATTTGGTCATTTTTTCTAAATACGCTTTTATTAATAAAGGCGCTTCGGTTTGTCCTAGGAATATATTGCCTGCAACACTTAAACTTTCTGCACCCGATATGCCTAAAGATTTAGATAATAACCAAGCTAAACCTTTTACTACTTTTTGTATTATTCCTAGATAAAACAATACAGATGTTAGAGCAGAGAAAAATATAATGGTGGGTAGTACTTGAAAAGCAAATATAAACCCAAAGGTATCCATGTCTACAACAAGTCCTTCAAATAGAAATTGACTTCCAGCTCTTGTAAAGTCTAGGATTTTTACAAAAACCTGACCTAAACCTTCAAATATTTTCTGAATAAAAGGAACTTTTAATACTCCAATAGCAATAAACAATTGAATAGCCAATCCAATACCAACGGTTTTCCAGTTTATGGCTTTTCTATTGGCACTAAATAAATAGCATATAAAGAGCAAAACAAGCATGCCCAAGACACCTCTTGATAGACTGTTGAAAGAAAAGCCTGCATTAGGTATTACTTTATTAGTCGGAGCAGATATGTCGTTAATAATAGTGGTCTGGTTTAAGGTAGTTATGCTGTCTTGTATACCAATTTCTTGTGAGAATGATGAAAAAGTAAATAAGAAAAACACAAGTACTACCAAACTCCAACTTTTCATGCAAATCTTTTTAAAAATCAATTACGTTTGGATATTTCATCCCTTAATTTAGCAGCTTTTTCGTAGTCTTCACTGGCTACTGCTTTATTTAATTCTTTATGAAGTTCGTCGGTAGTTAACTCTGTGTAGCCATCTGTAGCTCCAGATTCTATTTCTACAGGTTCCCCACCTTCTTGTAAAATTTCGTCAACCATTATGCTATCGTCATTTTCTTCTTCTTTATCTTTGTCTTTTGAAGAAAATTTCAAGAAAATACCGGCCTTATCTAAAATGGTCTTATACGTAAATATTGGAGCGCTAAAACGTAAGGCTAATGCAATAGCATCACTTGTTCTGGCATCTATTATTTCTTCTATACCATCCCTTTCACAAATAATACTAGAATAGAATACTCCATCTACTAGTTTGTGAATAATTACTTGTTTTACAATAATCTCAAAACGATCCGAAAAATTTTTAAATAAATCGTGGGTTAGGGGTCTAGGAGGTTTTATTTCCTTTTCCAATGCTATTGCTATAGATTGAGCTTCAAAAGCCCCTATTACAATAGGTAATTTACGGTCGCCTTCCACTTCATTTAAAATGAGGGCATATGCGCCATTCTGCGTTTGGCTATAGGAAATACCTTTTATTTTTAATCTTACTAAGCTCATAAATAATTGTAAAAAAGAAAAAGGCTGTTTAAATAGATGGGTATCCCGAATATTTAAACAGCCCATTAAGAGCACAAATTAACAAAAATTAAGTGTTTTGAGCTTTAAATTCTTTTAATTTTTCGATGAGTTGAGGAACAACCTCAAAAGCATCTCCTACAATACCATAGTCAGCGGCTTTAAAAAAAGGAGCCTCAGGGTCCGTGTTTATAACAACTTTGGTTTTGGAGGAGCTTACCCCAGCTAAGTGTTGTATTGCTCCAGAGATACCAATAGCAATATATAGATTACTAGCGACCGGTTTTCCAGTTTGTCCTACATGTTCTCCATGTGGTCTCCATCCAAGGTCAGAAACAGGTTTGGAACAAGCAGTAGCTGCACCTAAAACTTCCGCAAGCTCTTCTATCATTCCCCAATTTTCGGGACCTTTTAATCCTCTACCTCCAGATACAACAATTTCAGCATCTGCAATAGTTGCTTTTCCAACTACTTTGTCTACTTCTACAGATTTTGTAGAAAAATCGGTATCGTTTAAGGATACTGAAAAATCTTCTACACTTGCTGTAGTATTGTTTTCTGTAATTCCGTACGAATTGTTAGAAACGGCTATAACTTTTATATCCGTTTTTATTTCTGTAAAGGCAAAGCCTTTATTACTAAAAGTAGTTCTTTTTACTATAAAAGGACTTGTGCTTTCTGGAGTAGCGACAACATTAGGTGTGTAACCAGCTTTTAAAGAAGCGCTAACTAGAGGGGCAAGATACTTAGCATCTGTACTAGAGCTTGTTATAATAACTTTTGCATCTTCAGCTTTAGCCGCCTCAATGATAGTATTAGCATAGGCCTTTGCATTAAAGTCTTTTAAGCTGTCATTGTTTACTTGAAGTACTTTAGAAACACCGTAAGTGCCCAGAGTGGCATTTTCTTCACAATTTATGGATATAGCTGTTACCGTAGTTCCTAATTGCTTAGCAACTTCAGCGGCATAAGAAGCAACTTCAAAAGCATTTTTTTTGAATTTCCCGTTTTCGGATTCCGTATATATTAAGACTGACATTTTTCTTGAGTTTTCGAGTTCCAAAAAGTGGAACTTGGGATTTATATTAAATTACTTTGGCCTCGTTGTGAAGAAGGTTAATCAATTCGTCAACATTGTTAGCATCGACCATTTTAACTGCACCTTTGGCTGTTGGCTTTTCAAATTTAGTATCCGCAGTTGCATTTAATGCTTCTATAGGTTCCAAAACGGTTAGTTTCTTTTGTCTAGCCATCATAATTCCTCTCATGTTGGGAATTTTTAAATCGGATTCTTGAACCAATCCTTTTTGACCACCAATAATTAAAGGTAAGGACGTGGATATGGTTTCTTTACCACCGTCAATTTCTCTTTGAGCAGTAGCATTTTCTCCGTCTATTTCAAGACTTATACAAGTATTTACAAAATTCATGTTTAATAATGAAGCCAAAATCCCTGGAACCATTCCTCCGTTGTAATCTATTGATTCTCTACCGGCTATTACAAGATTGTAATCTCCATTTTTAACAACTTCAGCTAATTGTTCTGCAACAAAGAAACCATCTGTAGGTTCTGCATTTACACGAATAGCTTCATCTGCTCCAATGGCTAAGGCTTTACGAATAGTTGGTTCTATGGTTGGGCCTCCAACAGATACCACGTGTACTGTTGCTCCTTGTTTTTCTTTAAACCACATGGCTCTTGTAAGTCCAAACTCATCATTTGGGTTTATAACAAATTGCACACCATTGGTGTCAAACTTTGTGTCACCATCCGTAAAATTAATTTTGGAAGTAGTGTCTGGTACGTTACTAATACAAACTAATATTTTCATCTAATAAATTGGCTTTTAAAAATGATTGGGCTAAGATAGCTAATAATTTTCAAATTTACTATGCATGCATAGTAAATTTATAACTTTTTTTGATAATTATGGTTCTTATTTTGATATATATTTTCCTATTTTTGCGTGCCTTTAGGGTATTTAATTTAGGAATATTATTGTTATAAATATGAAAACACTACAATTTAGAGAAGCTATAGCGGAAGCTATGTCCGAAGAAATGAGAAGAGACGAATCCATTTATTTAATGGGTGAGGAAGTTGCTGAATATAATGGAGCTTATAAGGCCTCTAAAGGAATGTTAGATGAATTTGGTCCAAAGAGAGTTATAGATACTCCTATTTCAGAACTTGGTTTTGCTGGTGTTGGTGTTGGGTCTACAATGACTGGTAATAGGCCAATTATAGAATTTATGACTTTTAATTTTGCGTTAGTAGGCATAGATCAAATTATAAATAATGCGGCTAAAATTAGACAAATGTCTGGTGGTCAGTTTCCATGCCCTATTGTATTTAGAGGGCCAACAGCATCTGCAGGTCAATTGGCTGCAACACACTCTCAAGCTTTTGAGAGTTGGTACGCAAACTGTCCAGGTTTAAAAGTAGTAGTACCATCTAATCCTAAAGATGCCAAAGGATTACTTAAGGCAGCCATAAGAGATAATGACCCTGTAATATTTATGGAGTCAGAACAAATGTATGGCGATAAAGGAGAAATGCCAGAAGGAGAGTTTGTTATTCCGTTAGGAGTAGCGGATATCCGTAGAGAAGGATCAGATGTAACTATAGTTTCTTTTGGTAAAATTATCAAAGAAGCAGATAAAGCAGCCGATGAGTTAGCGAAAGAAGGTATTAGTTGTGAAATTATAGATTTGCGTACGGTTAAACCGTTAGATTATAAAGCGGTTTTAGATTCTGTTAAAAAAACGAATCGTTTAGTAATTTTAGAAGAGGCTTGGCCTTTCGGGAATGTAGCTACAGAAATTACATACCATGTACAATCCCATGCGTTTGATTATTTAGATGCACCAATAGTTAAGATAAATACTGCAGATACACCAGCACCTTACTCTCCAGTTTTATTGGATGAGTGGTTACCAAACCATGAGGATGTAGTGACAGCCGTTAAAAAAGTGTTATATAAATAAAATAAACACCACTTTTTTGTAAAAGTATTATAGCTTCGCCGACAGAAACTGTCGGCGAAGCTTTTTTATTGGTATGCTTTTTGCGTATACAGATGATTAGAACATAAGATTAAATGAAAAAAATAGTTTTTGTATTGTTGTTTTTGGCAACAATATTGGGGCATTCACAAACCAAGGTGTCTGGAATTGTAATAGATGACTTGGGAGAGCCCGTAGCATTTGCTAATGTATTATTTAAGAATTCTACAGAAGGAACTATTACCAATGATAATGGTAGGTTTTATATGGAATCTGAAAGTGATTTTAAAACTTTAGTAGTTTCTTTTATTGGCTATGAAAGTAAAACCATAACATTGACCAGTAAGGTAACTTACGAGATGAAAGTGGTTTTAGAGCCTTCTAGAGAGCAGTTAAATGAGGTGGTGCTTATAGCAGGCAAACAATCTAAGAAAAATAATCCTGCGGTTGATATTTTACGCAAAATATGGGCTAAGAAGAGAGAAAATGGAGTGCGTAAGTTTAAGCAATATGCTTTCGATAAATATGAGAAAGTGGAATTCGATTTAAATACAATAGATAGTGCTTTAATGAAACGCAAAATCTTTAAAGGGTTAGAATTTGTCTTTCAAGATTTAGATACTTCAAGAATTACGGGAAAAACGTATTTGCCCATATTTTTAAATGAAACTTTTTCTAAGGTGTATGGAGATAATATTACCAAGCAAGAAAAAGTAGAAGTTCTGGGGAATAAAAACTCTGGTTTCGACAACAACCAAGCTATAATAGCCTTTGTAAAGGATTTGTATCAAGATTATGATATATATGACAACTACTTAAAGTTTTTTGATAAAAGTTTTACCAGTCCCTTATCTAGGACAGGAATAGACACATATAATTATGCGTTAAGAGATAGTGCCTACATAGATAATAAATGGTGTTATAATATTGTGTATTACCCAAGAAGAAAAAATGAATTAACTTTTAAAGGAGATTTTTGGGTAAACGACTCTACCTATGCTATTAAGAGTATAAATTTAGAAGTTACCAAAAGCGCAAATATAAATTGGGTAAAAGAGATTTATATAGAACAGGATTTTGATGTGGTGAATGATTCCGTTTTTCTTTTAAAAAGGGATTATATGTTAAGTGATTTTAGTTTTAAAAAGAAGGAGAAATCTAAAGGGGTTTACGGAAAAAGAACAACAGTTTACGATAGGTATAAGTTTGATAATGAAAAACCAAAAGATTTTTATAAGACAGATGGTAATCCGTTTGATCCCGAAGTTGTTGTAAAAGATGATGCATTTTGGGCAAAAAATAGGTTAGAGGCTTTAAATAAAGATGAATCTGGTATATACAAACTGTTAGATACCTTGAAGACCGTTCCGAAATTTAAGTCTTACTATAATATAATTAGTATTCTGGGGTCTGGTTATGTAGAAATTGATAAATGGAACATGGATATAGGTTCAGTGTATGATGTTTTTGGATTTAATGATGCAGAAGGTCCCAGGGTTCGTTTGGGGGCGAGAACATATTACGGGTCTAATGACAAATGGCGTATAGAAGGGTATGCTGCATATGGTTTTAAAGATCGTAAAGTAAAGCATGGAATATCGGCCAAATTTTTATTAGATAATAAGAGTAGACTAATTATTTCTGGAGGTAATAGAAGAGATATAGAACAACTTGGGGTTAGTTTAACAGCAACTAATGATGTTTTAGGTAGAAGTATAGCATCATCTTCATTACTTACAGTAGGAGCAAATAATAGGCTTACTAATATTAACTTAAGTGCGCTAAGTATAGAGGCGGAGCCTTTAGCTAATGTGAGAGTCTCTGTTGGAGGTACGTATAGAAAATTAAATTCCGCATTGCCAGATGACTTTAGTTTAGATTATGTTGATTTAGAAAATCCTACAGGAATATCCTCAGAGGTAAGACAGTTCGATTTTAATACTATTTTAATATATACTCCAGGTAAGAAAACAATTGGTCATGGAGTAGAAAGAAGAGATATTAATGATAATTATAGTACCCTCTTATTAAATTATACAAAAGGTTTAGATGGGGTTATGGATAGCGATTTTAACTATAGTAAGCTTCAGTTTTCGTATAGTCAACCCTGGCAAATTGGAGGATTTGGTAGATTGTATAGTACTTTAGAAGTTGGAAAAACTTTTGGAGAAGTTCCTTTAGGTTTGTTAAATGTTATACCCGGAAATCAGACATTGTTTTCTAATTACGGAACCTTTCCTAATTTGGATTTTTATGAATTTGTAACAGATACCTATGCAGCTTTGCATTTAGAGCATAATTTTAATGGAAGACTTTTTTCTAGAATACCGCTAATTAGAAAATGGAATTTAAGAGAAATTGTTGGTTTAAGAGGGGTTTGGGGAGACCTTTCGGATGGGAATATAGCACTAAATACCCCAGCAAATAGTAGTACTCCTTTATTGGCCCCATCTCAAAAGATTTATTATGAATATTCTTTTGGAATAGGTAACATTTTTAAAATTTTTAGAATAGATTTTAACTTCAGGGGTAACTATTTAGATGCTCCAGAAGCAAGGCCGTTTAGCGTAACAGGTTCTTTTGGGTTTAAATTTTAAAAAATAATCTATAATTAATACAATTTCATTAAGGAGCTCACGTTCATTTGTTAACTTTGCATATGAAAAAAATGACTAAAAAAATGGCAGAAAAGAATAATATAACTTTTGATGTTTTAATTGAAATACCAAAAGGGAGTAGAAATAAATATGAGTACGATTTTACATTAAATAAAATTAGGTTTGATAGAATGCTTTTTTCTTCTATGATGTACCCTGGAGATTACGGTTTTGTTCCGGAGACATTAGCATTAGACAGCGATCCTTTAGATGTTTTAGTACTAGGTCACCTGCCAACTTATCCAATGGTAGTCATGGAAGTAAGGCCAATAGGCGTTTTTCATATGACAGATGAAAAAGGACCAGATGAAAAAATAATTTGCGTACCCGTTTCTGATCCTATTTGGAGTAATAATAAAGATATTAGCGATTTAAATCCTCACAGATTAAAGGAGATTGAGCACTTTTTTAAGGTGTATAAAGACCTTGAAAAAAAGAAAGTTGATACCGGTGGTTGGGGAAATGCTGATGAGGCAGTTAAAATATATCATGAATGTGTGGAACGTTATGAAAAAAGCGAGCACAAAAAGAAACGTACTTTTACAATCTAAACTATTGAAAATCATAAAAAAAGCCGCTTTTAATTTTAAAAGCGGCTTTTTTTATAGTTATTGATTTCATACTTTTACTATCATATAACTAACAAATTGATAATATCATATGGAATTAATTGTAAATTATTTATGGGCCTTTGGTATTTTGGCCCTGATTTTTGTCGGAATAAAAAATGCATGGGTTTCCAAGCAAGATGAAGGAGATGATACGATGGCAAAAATCGCTAAGAATATTGCAGAAGGAGCAATGTCATTTTTAAAGGCAGAATACAAAGTTCTGTCTATTTTTGTTATTGGGGTAGCGGTATTACTTTATTTTAAGGGTAATTCGGAGCAAGGCTCTAATGGAATGGTAGCGGTTTCTTTTATTGTTGGGGCTATTTGTTCTGCTCTAGCAGGTTTTATAGGAATGAAAGTTGCAACCAAAGCTAATGTAAGAACAACGCAGGCAGCAAGAACATCTTTAGGAAAGGCTTTAGAAGTAGCTTTTGCAGGTGGTGCAGTAATGGGACTGGGAGTTGTTGGTTTAGGTGTTTTGGGTCTTAGTGGATTATTTATGATTTATAGTGGACAAGGATGGGGCTTAGGAGAAGTATTAAATGTACTTTCGGGATTTTCTTTAGGGGCATCTTCCATAGCACTTTTTGCTCGTGTTGGAGGTGGTATTTACACAAAAGCAGCTGATGTTGGGGCCGATTTAGTAGGTAAAGTAGAAGCTGGTATTCCAGAGGATCATCCATTAAATCCGGCGACAATTGCAGATAATGTTGGGGATAATGTAGGAGATGTTGCGGGTATGGGAGCAGATTTATTTGAGTCCTATGTTGGGTCTATTATAGGTACAATGGTTCTTGGAGCGGTTTACGCTAGTTTGCCAGAGTTTCAAGCCTCTTTTAATGGTTTAGGAGCGGTTTATCTTCCTTTGGTTCTTGCTGCAGTAGGTATTTTAATGTCTATTTTAGGAACATTTTTTGTTCGTGTTAAGGATGGAGGAAATCCACAAACAGCTCTTAATATTGGAGAGTTTGGTTCTGCTGGTTTAATGTTGGTAGCTTCCTTTTTTATTATTCAAAAAATGTTACCAGAATCTTGGGTAGAAGCAGGAACTACATATACCTCTATGGGAGTGTTTTGGGCAACGATAGCTGGGCTAGTTGCTGGATTGTTGGTAGGTAAAATTACTGAGTATTATACGGCAACTGGAAAAAAACCAGTTATGGATATTGTAAAGCAATCGGAAACTGGAGCAGCAACAAATATAATTGCAGGTTTAGGAGTAGGAATGATGTCTACGGCTATTCCTATTTTGTTAATTGCAGCAGCGATTATGATTTCTCATAACCAAGCAGGTCTTTACGGTATTGCAATTGCAGCGGTAGGGATGCTAGCAAATACAGGAATACAATTGGCGGTAGATGCTTATGGCCCTATTTGTGATAATGCTGGTGGTATTGCAGAAATGGCAGAATTACCAAGTGAAGTAAGGGAGCGTACCGATAAACTAGATGCAGTTGGTAACACTACGGCGGCAATTGGTAAAGGATTTGCTATAGCATCTGCAGCTTTAACGGCATTAGCTTTATTTGCGGCTTTTATGAAAACAGCAAATGTTACTTCTATTGATGTCTCTAGACCAGATATTATGGCAGGACTTTTAATAGGGGGTATGTTGCCATTTGTATTCTCTGCATTGTCTATGAATGCTGTAGGTAGAGCAGCTATGGCAATGATAGAAGAGGTACGTCGTCAGTTTAGAGATATTCCTGAATTGAAAGCGGCATTAGGAGTTATGCGTAAGTATGATACAGATATGTCTAAGGCTTCTGCAGAGGATAGGGCAATATTTGATGCAGCGAATGGTGTTGCGGATTACGGAAAATGTATAGATATTTCTACTAAAGCGTCTATTAAAGAAATGGTATTTCCAGGCCTTTTGGCTATAGCGGTTCCTGTTATTGTAGGTTTTGGAGGAAAGCTAGTAGGTATAGGTGGTGCTGAAATGTTAGGGGGACTTTTAGCGGGAGTAACTACTTGTGGTGTTCTTATGGCAATCTTTCAGTCTAATGCTGGTGGGGCTTGGGACAATGCTAAAAAGACGATTGAAGAAGATGGTCGCAAAGGAACGGATGTTCATAAAGCAGCAGTGGTTGGTGATACAGTTGGTGACCCTTTTAAAGATACTTCTGGACCATCTTTAAATATTCTTTTAAAATTAATGTCGGTAGTGGCATTGGTAATAGCACCGAGTATAGCATTAGATGCTGAAGAAGGGGTTGCGGCTTATGTTAGTGAAAAGAATACAGAAACTGCAAATGTAGAAATGACTGTTATAAATAAAGATGTAGCAGAAGCTACTGTAGTTTATGCTTCAGTAGAAAATGGAAAAAAAATAACAGAGGAAAAAATATTTTCAGGAACAAAAACAGAAGTAGAAAAGCAATTGCAAAACTTTGAAAGTGTAAACGTGAAAAGTAGGGATGAGTCAACGGATATTACTGTTGAAAAAATAGAAGTTAAGAAGAATTAAGTTTTATTTTTTAATTAATAATAAGGCCGTCTTACTTTTATGTGAGACGGTTTTTTATATTTAGTTTTAGGGAAACAAATAATATGTTTAAGAAAGATAAGTTACAAATTATTCCATTTAAAACCTATGGGACTTTAACTGATTTATATTTAAGAGGAAGGGCTCTAGAAGATGAAAACATAGATTTACATAAAAAAGGGTTGTGGTCTGTATTTGTAAATACTTGGAAAAGATTTGAAACAGACGAAATAGAAAATGCTGCTTTGAAAATTGAGCTTAAAAATGAAGTTTCGTTATATGTGAAAACGGATTCGGAAGGGTATTTTTTGGTAGATGAAGCTACGGAAAATTTATCGAAAAATATATCTAAAGATGGATGGTTAAATTATACCATTCAATATGAAAACCCTGCTGCTTTTAAAAATGAGATAGTGGCAAATAATACTTTTACAGGAGAAATGCTAGTAGCTCTTCCAAATACGGAATATGGTGTTATTAGCGATATTGATGATACTATTTTGCATACAGGTGTTGCCTCAAAATTTAAATGGAGGGCAGTTTTTAATACTTTTTTTATTCATGTTATGAGTAGAAAAGCATTAGAAGGGGCAGCAGATTTTTATAGTCAATTGCATAGAGGAAAATTAAAAAACAATTGTAACCCCATTTTTTATGTGAGCAATAGTCCGTGGAATTTATATAAGTATCTAGATTTTTTTCTTAAAAAAAATAACTTTCCTAAAGGAGCAATTTTACTTAGAGATTTAAGGCATTTGTTTGATAAAACACCAAAACCAAAAATACCGCATAAGTATCACGAGATTCAGAATATATTAGATACGTATCCAAAGTTATCTTTTATTTTAATTGGGGACTGTGGCGAGCATGACCCCGATATTTATCTAGACATAGTTGCGAAAAACCCTAATAGAATATCTGCTATTTACTTAAGATCTGTAAAGAATAAGAAAAAAATGTCTCGAGTTACGCAATTGTTTAAAGATTACACGGAGGTAGATGTTTTGTTGGTGTATAATACTAACGAAGCTATTAGGCATGCAAAAGATTGCGGTTTTATTTAAAAGCTACTTTAAATAATGTAAAGAGGTTTTAGGTTCTACTTCATATGGTACTTTGTCTTTCTCAAAAATGCGAGCGGTTAAAGATTTTCCTTCTAAAATACAGATATCGTTTTGAACTCTTATCCAGCTTCCTTCTCTAAGACCTACCACAGGTGTTTTGTTGAATTGATGGAACTCCTTTATTCTTGTTTCTCTAGTTTCGCCTTTATGAGTAGAATTTGGGTCTGGATCTAGATAGTGGGCGTTAATGTTAAAAGGAACAATCCCTAAAGTTTTAAAACTTGGGGTGTACACAACGGGCATATCATTCGTCGTTTTCATACTAACACCAGCAATATTACTTCCTGCGCTTGTTCCTAAATATGGTGTTCCGTTTAATATAGAATCTTGTAAAGGTTGTATCAGGTTTTTTCTATATAATGTAGAGACTAGAACAAACGTATTTCCTCCTCCGGTAAAAATTCCGGTAGCTTTTTGTATTGCTTCTATTGGATCTTTAAAATCTTGAATCCCAATTAGTTTTTTTCCAATCTTATTAAAACCTTTTTTTGCGATGGAAGTATATTCTTCGTACGAAATGCCACTGGGCCTCGCATATGGTATAAAAAGCACTTCTTTGGTATCTTTATATAATTCGTTTATAGCATCAAAAAGATATTCTAAATAAGTACTGTTGTGAATGGTTGAAGTACTAGCAAGTATACATTTAGTCATTAGAAGAGACCATTAATTTCGGCGTCAATTTTATTGATAATTGTTCCTAAATCCTCCGGTTTATCAACAAAATCTAATTCATCTACATCTATAATTAATAATTTACCCTTACTGTATTTGTGTGCCCATGCTTCGTAACGCTCGTTTAAACGACTTAAATAATCAATAGAAATAGTATTTTCATATTCTCTTCCTCGTTTATGAATTTGACTAACCAAGTTGGGTATAGAACTCCTTAAATATATGAGTAAGTCGGGTGGTTGCACTAAAGTTTCCATAAGCTCAAATAGGCTAGAGTAATTGCTAAAGTCTCTATTTGTCATTAAGCCCATTGCGTGTAGGTTAGGAGCAAAAATATGTGCATCTTCATAAATAGTACGATCCTGAATAATACTTTTTCCGCTTTCTCTGATTTCAAGAATTTGTCTATATCTACTATTTAAAAAATAAATTTGTAGATTAAAGCTCCAGCGTTCCATTTGATTATAAAAATCATCTAAATATGGGTTGTCCGCTACTTCTTCAAAATGAGGTTCCCATTGGTAATGTTTGGCTAGTAACTTGGTTAATGTTGTTTTTCCTGCGCCAATATTTCCTGCGATAGCAATATGCATTTTTAGATGTTTTTGTGGTTAGATTTCTAATGAAAAAATAATGCATCACAATATACAAGATAACAATAGGAAGATAAAATCTTTAGAGAAATATCCGATGAAAAAAATAAATTTCACCTTATAGAGAATAAATAGGCCAAAACAGTTAATGGAAAATAGAGTTTTTTACAGGTAATAGGCATTTTTGTTATAATAGGTTAAACCTTTAATTATGCAAAAAGTGGAGTTTATGCTTTGAAGCTAAAATATAAAAGTTATGTACTTCTTAATATGCTCTTGTTGAGCACATAGAATAACGGTTATGCTCAAGACTTTCAAGCTAAAGCGTCGTTTGTTGTTCTAGAAAATTGAATACAGTAGGTTTTAATCGTCGTTTCTTAAAAATTTTATAACAACCTCTGATTGTAATTATACAGATAAAGCGAATAGATTAGATAATACATATACTTTTTTAAAGTCTAAATTAACTACTCAAAAAAAGATAATACTTAGGAATTTGGAATAAAAGGGGCAAGCTTATTAAATACAGATAGTACTAATGATTTTTATATAGCTACTGTATCCTATTTAGTGCAACCAAGATATACTATAGAAACTGCAAAGTATGAGTTGTAAGTAAAACGAATAACTTTAGAGTTTAAAGTGTTTAGAATTTGTAACAAAGCACTTTTTCTCTTTTACGCAATTTATTTTGGTAATCTATTTTGACATATTTTTGAATAGCACTACTTTTGTATCTTAAATCTACGAGGAAAGATTTGACTGCTTGCAACCTCTAAAAATGCTAAAAAACAGATTTTAATACTCTAATCTTTGGAGTATTAAATCTATTATAGCACAGGTCTATACAGGAATGTTTTTTCTCATTAAAATAGTGTTATGTCTTATTTATTTACATCAGAATCTGTTAGTGAAGGACACCCAGATAAAGTGGCGGACCAAATTAGCGATGCCTTATTAGATAGTTTTTTAGCTTTTGACCCAGAAAGTAAAGTAGCTTGTGAAACTCTTGTAACAACAGGGCAAGTAGTATTGGCAGGGGAGGTAAAAAGTAATACCTATTTAGATGTGCAGAATATAGCTAGAACGGTAATCAATAAAATAGGGTATACAAAAGGAGAATACCAATTTAGTGGAGATTCTTGTGGCGTAATTTCTCTTATTCATGAGCAATCGCAAGATATTAATCAAGGGGTAGATAGAGGGGAAAAAGAGCAACAAGGAGCTGGTGATCAGGGAATGATGTTTGGTTATGCAACCAAAGAAACAGAGAATTACATGCCACTGGCTTTGGATATTTCTCATAAAATTCTTCAGGTTTTGGCGGAGTTAAGAAGAGAAAATAAAGAGATAAATTATTTAAGGCCAGATGCTAAGTCTCAAGTTACTATAGAGTATTCTAATGATAATGTGCCACAGCGTATAGATACCATAGTTGTTTCTACCCAGCACGATGCTTTTAATGCTGATGATGAGGTAATGCTTGCAAAAATTAAAAAAGATATTGTTTCTATTTTAATACCTAGAGTTAAGGCGCAATTGCCCGTAGATACGCAAGCTTTATTTGATGATCAAATTACATATCATATAAACCCAACAGGGAAATTTGTAATAGGAGGACCTCATGGAGATACTGGGTTAACAGGTCGCAAGATAATCGTGGATACTTATGGAGGAAAAGGAGCTCATGGAGGAGGTGCTTTTAGTGGTAAAGACCCAAGTAAAGTGGATAGAAGCGCGGCTTACGCGGCAAGACATATTGCTAAAAATTTAGTTGCCGCTGGGGTTGCAGATGAAATATTAGTACAAGTTAGTTATGCAATTGGTGTAGTAGAACCGACCTCAATTTTTGTAGATACTTACGGAACGGCTAATGTAGATTTAACAGATGGAGTTATAGCGGAAAAAGTATCTGGACTTTTCGATATGCGTCCATTTGCCATAGAAAAACGTTTAAAATTAAGAAACCCTATTTATTTAGAATCTGCTGCTTATGGGCATATGGGTAAAGAACCAAAAATTATAACTAAAGTGTTCGAGTCGCCGTACAATGGTAGAGTAGAAAAAGAGGTAGAGTTGTTCACTTGGGAAAAATTAGATATGGTAAATGAAGTTAAAACATCTTTTAATTTGTAAGTCATCTATTTTTTTAAAATTATAAAAGAAGAACCTTAGCGGGTTCTTTTTTGTTTTTAGTAAATTTAAGCGACTAATTAAATGAAATATGAAAAGTAATGTTTGGTTATTTATTATAGCCTTATTTGTAGTGTCTTGTAAAGAAGTTGTAACACTTAAAAATACAGAAGAAGATACTTATGTAAAGGATAACTATTCTAAGCAAGAAGTAGAAATAAAAATGCGAGATGGAGCAACACTGCATACTACCATTTATACCCCTAAAGATACTTCTAAAGATTACCCTATTTTAATGCAGCGAACTCCATATAGTTCTAGTCCGTATGGAGAAGGGAAGTTTAAAAAGAATATTGGACCAAATATTCACCTTATGAGAGAAGGAAATATTTTTGTTTACCAAGATGTTCGTGGACGGTGGTTAAGTGAGGGGTCTTATGAAAATATGCGTGCTTATATTCCTAATAAAAAAACAGATAAAGATGTAGATGAAAGTTCAGATACTTATGATACCATTGAGTGGTTGGTGAATAATGTGAAGCATAATAATGGTAAAGTTGGTATATGGGGAATATCTTATCCAGGGTATTATTCAACTTACGCTACTGTTGATGCGCACCCGGCTTTAAAAGCAGCTTCTCCTCAGGCTTGCATAGGAGACTTCTTTTTTGACGATTTTCACCATAACGGAGCGTATATGTTAAGTTATTTTAGGGCTACATCTCTTTTTGGAACCAAAAGACCTAATGGAGATCAGCCTATTGATACGGCATGGTATTCTTTGCCAAAATTACCATCGGAAGATCAATATCAATTTTTTCTGGATGCAGGTCCTTTAAAGAATTTAAATTCTTTTTTTCAGTATGAAACGGAAGATACTCCTAGAATAGGAACAAAAAATATGGTCGATGATTTCTTTTGGAATGAATTAAAAGAACATCCTAATTATGATGAACTATGGCAAAGTAGAGGGTTAATTCAACACTTAAGGAACGTGAAATCTAGTGTGGCAACCATGATAGTTGGTGGTTGGTTTGATGCCGAAGATTTATACGGGCCTTTAGAGACTTATAAAAACATAGAGAAATATAATAAAGATAATTATAATACGATTGTTTTTGGTCCTTGGGATCATGGAGCATGGTCTAAAAGAAGAGGAAAAAATATAGTAGGAAATTATTATTTTGGGGATTCAATCTCAGAGTTTTTTCAAGAAAAAATAGAGACCAAATTTTTTAATCACTTTTTAAAAGGCAAAGGGGATCATAATAGTGGATTGCCCGAAGCATATGTGTTCGATTCTGGGAGAAAAAGCTGGAAAACATATGATAGTTGGCCACCAAAAGAAATTATTAAACAAGAATTTTTTCTTTTAGATAATGAGGTTTTAGGTATAGAAAAAGGGAAGGAAACAAGAATTAGGTTTATAAGTAATGTTAAAAAGCCTGTACCATATTCTGAAGATATAAAATCGGTATTTACTCCAAGAAAGTACATGACAGATGATCAGCGTTTTGCTGCTCGTCGTTCCGATGTTTTAGTTTTTGAAACAGGGGTTATGGATAAAGATTTAACCCTTGCAGGGGATATATTGGCAAAACTTAAGGTGGCAACTACAGGGACAGCGGCAGATTGGATTGTAAAGGTTATAGATGTGCATCCTTCAGATACAGAGACACATGAAGACATGCAAAAACATTTAAAAATGAGTAATTATCATATGATGGTTCGTAGTGAAGTATTACGAGGTAGGTTTAGGAATAGTTTTTCTAATCCAGAACCTTTTATTCCAAACAAAAAAACAGAAGTAAATATTAAACTTCAAGATGTTTTTCATACAATCAAAAAGGGACATAAATTACAAATACAGGTACAGAGTACTTGGTTTCCGCTTATAGATTTAAATCCGCAGACCTATGTAGATAATATTTTTAAAGCAGAAAAGGATGACTTTAAAACGCAGACACATACCGTATTTACAGGCTCTAGTATAGAATTTTCTATATTAAAGCCATAATTGAGGTTTTAAAATTAGGGAGGTAATTTGTTATTTTATTAAAAAAAGTAGTGGAATTAAATTTTCCCGATATATATTTGTAGCTCAAAAGTTCAAACACGTATTGAATTGTTATCAAGAAAGGTGGAGGGATTAGACCCTTTGAAACCTTAGCAACCCTTTATTTTAGTAAAGAAGGTGCTAAATTCTACCAGAAATCAGAATATGATTTTATAAGGCAGATAACGAAATAAGCTATTTTATAGCGATTTTCCATTTTCTTTTTAACTCTTTGATTTTTCTTAAATGCAAAAAGTCTGCATTTTGTGAAGTTTGGATTTTTTAATCTAATTAGCAACTATTAAAAAATCAAAAAATCATGAGTGATCAAAAAATTTCGACAAACGCTTTACATGCTGGTCATGATACAACGCAAACTGCAGGAACCAGAGCTGTGCCAATTTACCAAACTTCTTCGTATGTATTTAATGATACGGATCATGCCGCAAATTTATTTGCATTAAAAGAACTAGGGTTTATTTATACCCGTTTAAATAACCCAACAAATCAAATTTTACAAGATAGGTTAGCTGCTGTTGAAGGTGGTGTTGGTGCTGTCGTTTTTGCATCAGGTACTTCTGCTATTTCTACAGGCTTACTAACGTTGTTAAAAGCTGGTGATCATATTGTAGCTTCTAGCAGTTTGTACGGTGGTACTTTTAATCTATTGAATGTAACTTTACCTAGATTAGGTATTACAACCACTTTTGTAGATGCATCGGATTCAGAAAATTTCGGGAAAGCAGTACAAGATAATACAAGAGCATTTTTCGTAGAATCTTTAGGAAATCCGAAATTAGATGTGCTAGATTTAAAAGCAATTTCTAAACAAGCAAAAGCCGCTCAAGTTCCATTTATTGTCGATAAT
The DNA here is from genome assembly GCF_947496775.1 of uncultured Maribacter sp. Classification (GTDB taxonomy): domain Bacteria; phylum Bacteroidota; class Bacteroidia; order Flavobacteriales; family Flavobacteriaceae; genus Maribacter_B. Next base: position 59,990 of record NZ_CANMDU010000009.1, read on the forward strand.
ACAGTAGCTACTCCGGCATTGTTAAATCCGATAGAGCATGGAGCTAACCTGGTAATTCATTCTTTAACTAAATATATCGGTGGGCAAGGAACTTCTTTAGGAGGAGCAATAATAGACGCTGGTACTTTTGATTGGACTAATGGTAAGTTTCCGGAGTTTACAGAACCTTCTGCCGGTTACCACGGATTAGTGTATAGCGAAGCATTAGGGGCTGCAGCATTTACTTTTAAACTAATTTTAGAAGGATTAAGAGATTTTGGAGGGGCATTAAGTCCGTATAACGCATTTCAGATTATTCAAGGGTTAGAAACGTTAAATGTTAGAATAAAGCAACATAGTGCTAATGCTTTAGAATTGGCAACTTGGTTAGAGGGTAGAGATGAGGTTGCATGGGTAAATTACCCTGGTTTAAAAAGTAGTACGTACAATGAATTAGCTAAAGAATACTTGCCCAAAGGACAAAGTGGATTAGTGACTTTTGGAATAAAAGGAGGGTTTGAAGCAGCCAAAAAAGTAACAGATGCTACTAAGGTCTTTTCGTTACTGGCTAATATTGGAGACACAAAATCTTTAATTATTCATCCAGCAAGTACTACACATCAACAGTTAACAGTAGAACAACAAGCGGATGCAGGAGTAGGACAAGATTTAATTCGTTTGTCTGTAGGTTTGGAAGATATATCCGATTTAAAAGCCGATCTAGAGCAAGCTTTTGCCGCTATAAGCTAAAGTATTAATTATATTAAAAAATATCAGATGTTACATCATCTTACTATTACTAATTATAAAACATATAGCGGTGTGTCTCAAGACATATCACTATCCTATCAATTATTTGGTCAACCATTGCATAAAGCGCCAATAGTATTAGTAAATCATGCCTTAACAGGTAATTCTAATGTTACAGGAAAAGATGGCTGGTGGTCCGCTATTGTTGGGGAAGGGAAGTGTATAGATACTAATAAATACACTATTCTAGCATTTAATGTTCCTGGTAATGGTTATGATGGTTTTGTAATAGAAAATTATAAAGATTTTATAGCAAGGGATGTTGCTAGAATATTTTTGGAAGGTCTAGAAGCTCTTGATGTCCATAAGCTATATGCTGTAATTGGAGGCTCTATGGGCGGTGGTATTGCTTGGGAAATGGCTGCGCTTAATCCCAGTTTAACGGAGCATTTAATTCCTGTAGCTTCGGATTGGAAATCTACAGATTGGCTTATTGGCAATTGTCAAATACAAGAGCAATTTTTGGTTAATTCTAAGCAGCCTGTTCATGATGCTCGTATGCATGCTATGTTGTGTTATAGAACGCCAGAGTCTTTTAATGAGCGCTTTAATAGGAGTACTAATGAAGAATTAAAGGTTTTTAATGTAGAAAGTTGGTTAACACATCATGGAGAAAAATTGAAAGAAAGATTTCAATTATCGGCCTATAAATTAATGAACCAACTTCTTAAAACTATTGATATAACTAAAGGACAGGAGAAAGCCTTTGCGGTTTTACAAAATAGCGAAACTAATATTCATATTATAGGAGTAGATTCTGATTTGTTTTTTACTGCTAAAGAAAATAGGGAAACTTTTAAGCAGATAGCGCAAGCTAATAATAATGTAACCTATGGAGAAATACAATCTTTACATGGGCATGATGCTTTTTTATTAGAGTTTGATCAAGTTCAAAAATTGCTACACGGAATTTTTAATTTGGAAGAGGAGACATCAAAGGTTAAAGTATTAAAGTTTGGAGGTAAATCTTTGAGTAACGGAGAAGGTTTGGGTTATGTTTTAAATATTGTTTCTAATAAGGTAAAAGAAGGAGAAAATATTGCGGTTGTACTCTCTGCTAGAGAAAAGGCAACAGATCAACTAGAGCTTATATTGGATAAAGCAGCAGCAGGAAAAAATTATGCAAAAGATTTTGAAGCTTTTGAAAAATATCAGACACATACTTATAAAAATGTAAATCTTTCTAAAGAATTTGCCGGTTTATTTCAGTTGTATGAGGGGGTTGCCTTGTTAGGGGATTATAGTGTAAAAATTAAGGATCAGGTATTGGCATATGGGGAGTTAATTTCGGCCAAGCTTATTACAAAATTACTTATAGGGAAAGGAGTGAAAGCTCAATTGATGGATTCTAGAGATTTAATCAAGACAGATGATAATTTTGGGGATGCCAGTGTGTTAGAAGCTATTTCTAAAGAAAATGTGGTACGGGAATTTGCTTTATTGCCTAAAGGAACAGTGCCCGTGTTTACAGGTTTTATAGCGTCTACTTTAGATGGGCAAACTACAACACTAGGAAGAAATGGCAGTAATTATTCCGCTGCTTTATTGGCTAATTTTTTAGATGCAGGAGAGCTTCAAAATTATACGCATGTAGATGGTATTTTTACGGCGAATCCAGATTTTGTGGATGATGCTAAACGAATTTCAGAACTTTCTTATAGTGAGGCTAATGAATTGGCAAATTTTGGGGCAACTATTTTACATGCAAAAACTATTATTCCGTTAATAGAGAAGAATATTCCTTTACGTATTTTAAATACCTTTAATAGTGGCAATGAAGGGACTCTAATAAGTGCTAAAACTAGTAAAGAAGGAATAAAATCTATCTCGGTAATAGAAAAAGTAGCTTTAATAAACTTAGAAGGAAGAGGTTTGTTAGGCAAGGTAGGAGTAGATGCTCGTATTTTTAAAGCTTTAGGAGATAGTAATATTAGTGTAAGTATTATTTCGCAAGGTTCTTCAGAGAGGGGAATAGGGCTAGTGGTAGATGCAGATATAGCTCAAAAAGCAAAGCAGGCATTAGACAGAGAGTTTACACATGATTATACCTCTAAGGATGTAAATAGAATTACAGTAGTTCGGGATGTTTCGGTTATATCTATAGTTGGGCAAGATTTAAGTTCGTTTCATAAACCATACAATTCTTTAATAAAGAATCAGATTATTCCATTGTTGTTTAATAATACAGTTACTGGTAAAAATGTGAGTTTGGTTGTAAAGAAAACAGATTTGCATAAGGCATTGAACGTAATGCATAGTCAGGTTTTTGGAATAAGTAAGAAAGTGAATATTGCTGTTTTTGGACATGGAAATGTCGGAGGTACATTGGTAGATCAAATATTAAAATCTGCTAAAAATATTGACAAAAGGAAAGGGCTAGATCTTAGAGTGTTTGCTGTCGCAAATTCTAAAAAAGTGCTTTTAAATAAAAAAGGAGTTTCTAAAAATTGGAAATCCTTAATCAATGAAAAAGGGGAAGCGTATACCATAGATACCATTTTTGATTTTGCTAAGAGGCATCATTTAGAAAATTTAATAGTAGTAGATAATACCGCGAGTGAAGATTTTGTAGCGTATTATTTTGATTTTGTAGAAAATGGATTCGACATTGTTTCGTCAAACAAAATAGCAAATACTTTAGGTTTTGATTATTACCAGCTTTTAAGAGAAGAGTTAGTTAAAAATCAAAAACAATATTTATATGAGACTAATGTAGGTGCAGGTTTACCATTAATAGATACTATTAAACTATTGCATTTGTCTGGAGAAAATATAACCAGAATTAAAGGTGTTTTTTCGGGTTCATTAAGTTATATATTCAATACTTTTTCAGAGGTAAATGTTCCTTTTTCGGCAATTTTAATAGATGCTATGAAAAAAGGATTTACAGAGCCGGATCCTAGAGAAGATTTGTCAGGGAATGATGTAGGTAGAAAATTGTTGATTTTAGCAAGAGAATTAGAGTTGAGTAATGAATTTACCGATGTTAAAATTCAGAATCTTATACCAGAATTATTACAAAGTGGAGATACGAAACACTTTTTAGATAATCTGGATATGTTAGATGAGACGTTTAATCAGATAAAGAAAAATCAAAAACCGGATCACGTATTACGTTATGTGGGAGATTTGCATGGAAACCTTCAAGAAGAAAAAGGAGTTTTAGATGTAAAGTTAATCTCTGTTCCTAAAGAAAGTGCTTTAGGGCAAATAAAAGGGTCGGATTCTATTATAGAAATTTACACAGAATCCTATGGAGAAAATCCATTGGTTATCCAAGGAGCAGGAGCAGGAGCAGCAGTAACAGCAAGAGGCGTTTTTGGTGATATTTTAAGAATTGTAGAAAAGAATTAGTTAGATGAAAAAATTTGAAACAGAAGCGATAAGAACACAAACGGAACGTTCTCAGTTTTTAGAACATTCTACCCCAATGTATCTAACATCTAGTTTTGTGTTTGAGGATGCGGAGGATATGAGAGCTTCTTTCGCAGAAGAAAAAGAGCGCAATATTTATTCTAGATATTCTAACCCTACTTCGAATGAATTTATAGAAAAAATTTGCAAGATGGAAGGCGCGGAAAGCGGATTCGCATTTGCTTCTGGTATGGCAGCAGTATTTTCAACCCTAGCAGCGTTAGTGGATACGGGTGATCATATTCTTTCTGCTAGAAGTATATTTGGATCCACACATACATTGTTTACTAAGTTTTTGCCAAAGTGGGGGGTAACAAGTAGTTATTTTCCTATTGATGATTTGGATGCAGCAGAGAAAATGATTACGTCTAAAACTAAAATTATTTATGCAGAATCACCTACCAATCCAGGAGTAGATGTTTTAGACTTAGAGAAGTTAGGGGAAATAGCCAAAAAGCATAAGTTAATTTTTATTGTAGATAACTGTTTTGCAAGCCCATATTTACAGCAACCTATAAAATTTGGTGCAGATTTAGTGATACATTCTGGAACCAAATTAATGGATGGGCAAGGCAGAGTTTTAGCAGGAGTAACTGTAGGTAGTGCAGATTTAGTAGATAAGGTATACCGCTTTGCAAGAATCACAGGGCCGGCATTGTCTCCATTTAACGCCTGGGTATTAACTAAGAGTTTAGAAACTTTGGCAATACGTGTAGACCGTCATTGCGAAAATGCATTGAAATTGGCAGAATTTTTAGAGGGGCACCCCAAAGTAAGTTGGGTAAAATATCCTTTTTTAAAATCGCATCCAATGTATACGGTTGCCAAAAAGCAAATGAAAGCAGGAGGTAGTATTGTTGCTTTTGAGGTAAAAGGAGGACTAAAGGCAGGTAAAAAGTTTTTTGATAGTATTAAGATGCTTTCCCTATCAGCAAATCTTGGAGATTCTCGAAGTATTGTAACCCACCCGGCCTCTACAACACACAGTAAGCTTTCTGTTGAGGATCGTTTAGAATCTGGCATAACCGATGGTTCTGTACGTGTATCTGTGGGGTTAGAACATATTGATGATATTATAGCCGATATTGAGCAGGCGCTTGGATAATGTACTGGGGTATTTAGTCTATTAAAATAGTATAGTATATGACTCGCAATTTCCCTATCTTCGTACTATGCTATCTAAAAAAACAAAATACGGACTAAAAGCGCTTAGTTTTTTAGCTACTCAAAAGGATAAAGATCCTGTACAAATAGCAGAGATAGCCAAGCAAGAAAATATTTCTCAAAAATTTTTGGAAAGTATTTTACTTACGTTAAAGAGAAATGGGTTTTTAGGATCTAAGAAAGGAAAAGGCGGAGGATACTACTTACTAAAAGAGCCAAAAGAGATTTTAATGACTGATGTTATGAGGGTGCTAGAAGGTCCTATTGCTATGGTGCCTTGTGTGAGTCTTAATTTCTACGAAAAATGTGAGGACTGCCCAAATGAGCACACCTGCTCGGTTAATAAATTAATGCTGCAAATAAGAGATAGTACCCTGCAAGTTTATCGTAACAATACCTTGGCAGATATCCTTAATTAGGTCATCTAGAAATATTTATTGGAAATTTAAGAGTGTTTTATTTTTGGATTTTGAGCTTTTTTAGTTCATTATTCTTGATCGTTTAAGCTTTTTTTTATTAATCTACTAAATCGATAGGGTAAAAGTAATATTAGTAAATTATTAACGTCTTAGATTAAAATATAATATTACTTTTGATTATCCTATTAAATCTATAGGGTAATAGAAAAACAATAATTTAATGATTGCTGACCAGTTGATTTTAGATAAAAATGCCACTAAAAGTAAGTTTGATGAGGATAAGAAATCAGAAAAACCAATTCGTAGTGTTGCAAAGGCGTTAAGTTGGAGAGTTATAGGTACGTTAGATACTTTAATTGTTTCTTATATTTTAACAGGTAAAATATCTGTAGCAGCTTCTATTGCATCTATCGATTTTATAACAAAAATGATATTGTATTTTTTCCATGAACGTATTTGGAATGGAATAAAATGGGGCAAATAAATAAGAAAAGTATAATGAAATATACAGAAGATGTATTAGTAGAATGGAACAAAAAGTTCGCAGAAGCATCTCCGAGTGAGATTGTTTCTTGGGCTTTAGAGCATGCAGATAATGCTGTGGTTACTACTAATTTTAGACCTTATGAGGTTAATATTTTGCACGCCGTAACAGTCGTTGATAAAGATACCAAAGTTATTTGGTGTGATACCGGCTACAATACTCCAAACACGTATAAGCATGCGGAAGAGTTAATAGATACATTGGGTTTAAACATACATTTGTATGTTCCCAAGCAGACATCTTCTCATAGAGATGCGGTAATGGGAATACCTGGCATTGAGGATCCAAACCATGCAATTTTCACAGAACAAGTAAAATTAGAGCCATTTGGTAGGGCTATGCAAGAGCATAAGCCAGATGTTTGGTTTACGAATTTAAGAAAAGGGCAAACAGCATTGCGTAATACGTTAGATATTTTTAGTGTAAGCAAAGACGGAGTATTAAAAGTAAGTCCTTTTTATCATTGGGAAGATGCGCAATTAGATGCGTATTTAGAAGAACATAAATTACCCAATGAGCATAAATATTTTGATCCAACAAAAGTTTTAGAAAATAGAGAGTGTGGATTACACACCTAAAAATATAAAAGATGAAAGATACATCACATGTTAATGCATTAGAAAATGAAGCCATTTATATTTTTAGAGAAGTGGCCGCTCAATTTGAGAAACCAGTATTGTTATTCTCCGGAGGTAAGGACTCTATCACATTGGTGCGTTTAGCACAAAAGGCATTTTGGCCAGCTAAAATTCCTTTTCCTTTAATGCATATTGATACAGGACATAATTTCCCTGAGACAATAGAATTTAGAGATAGATTGGTAAAAGAACTTGGGTTAGAACTTATTGTTCGTAACGTACAAGATTCTATTGATCAAGGAAAAGTAAAAGAAGAATCAGGGAGATATTCTAGTAGAAATTCTTTGCAAACCACAACTTTGTTAGATGCTATTGAAGAATTTAAATTCGATGCTTGTATAGGTGGAGCTCGTAGAGATGAAGAAAAAGCAAGAGCAAAAGAGCGTATTTTTTCTGTACGAGATGATTTTGGACAATGGGATGAAAAAAATCAAAGACCAGAATTGTTCGATATGTTGAATGGACAAATTGAATTGGGGCAAAATGTCCGTGTTTTTCCAATTTCTAATTGGACAGAATTAGACGTTTGGTCTTATATAGAGAAGGAAGAAATAGAAATTCCATCGATATACTTTGCGCACAAAAGAAAAATATTCTTAAGAGACGGATTAATCTGGTCGCATTCAGAATTTGTATACCAAGAGGATGATGAAGAGGTAATAGAGCGTATGGTTCGTTTTAGAACAGTTGGTGATATGAGTTGTACAGCAGCAGTTTTTTCTGATGCAGCAGATATATCATCTGTAGTACAGGAAATTAGAGATTCTACTATTTCTGAAAGAGGAGCGCGTATTGATGATAAACGTTCTGAGGCAGCAATGGAAAAACGTAAGCAACAAGGATATTTCTAGAAATTTGCTAAAGCAAATTTTGTCGCTAGCTCATGGCAGTTAGCCATTAGTGAAAGTTAAACAAATTTAAAATTAGGTAAACAGCCAAAAGCTAAGAGCCAACAGCATAAAGAACATGGATGTACTAAAAATAGCAACAGCAGGTAGTGTAGATGATGGAAAAAGTACTTTAATCGGTAGAATTCTATACGATACAAAATCTTTAACAACAGATAAGTTAGAGGCTATTGAAAAAACCAGTAAACAGAAAGGGTATGATTATTTAGATTTCTCTTTAGCAACTGACGGTTTAGTAGCGGAAAGAGAGCAAGGAATTACAATAGATGTTGCTCATATTTATTTTTCTACAGCAAAGAGAAGTTATATTATCGCAGATACTCCAGGTCATGTGGAGTATACTCGTAACATGGTAACAGGCGCCTCTACATCACAAGCAGCTATTATTTTAATAGATGCTCGTAAAGGGGTTATAGAGCAAACAAATCGTCATTTTTTCATCAATAATTTACTTCGAGTAAAAGAGGTTGTTGTTGCGATTAATAAAATGGATTTGGTAGACTATTCTGAGGAAACTTATAATGCTATCAAAGCAGATTTTGAGCAATTAATGAGTAAAAGAGATTATGAAAATCAGAATATTACATTTATACCTGTAAGTGCACTTAAAGGAGATAATGTGGTAAATAAGACCGATGCTATGCCTTGGTATAACGGAGGGACTATATTAGAACATTTAGAGGGGTTAGATTTGGCTGCTGTTTCAAATGCGGGCACACCTAGATTTCCAGTGCAATACGTAATTCGCCCTAAAACCGATGAATTTCATGATTTTAGAGGGTTTGCAGGTAAGGTATATGGCGGGGAGTTAAGTGTAGGAGATAATGTAGTTGCATTACCATCGCAAACCAAATCAAAAATTAAGGAAATTTATTTTAATGATGAAAAATTCCAAACAGCATCTAGAAGGTCTTCGGTTACTATAACCTTAGAAGATGAAATAAATGTTAGTAGAGGAGATATGTTAGTAAAAGAAGGTGATTTACCTACTATAGATAAGCAATTTACAGCAACAATTTCTTGGATGGATTCGCAAAAATTAGCGGCTGGCAATAAATATGTAATTCAACATGGTGTAAATAAAGTACTAGCCAAGGTGGATCGTGTTCATCATAGAATTAATCCAGATTATTCTGGTATAGATGAGAGTATAGATGCACTTGGTATGAATGATATAGCCAAAGTAACTTTTAAACTAAATAAGCCAATTTTCTTTGATGCTTTTAAAAATCATAGAACGAACGGTTCTTTTATTTTAATAGATAGCCAATCTAACAATACGGTTGGGGCGGGTTTTATTCAATAGCCCCTTAACCCTAAATGGGAGAGTTAGCTAGATTATCCTACAAAAATTAAAATTTTGCAGGTTTTTAAAAATAATAACAACAATACTCTTGCTTTACCCGAGTAAGTGTTCCTTCCCTTTGGGGAGGTTAGGAGGGAATTTTATATGCAAAGTTTTAGATCAGAAATTGAAAATCCGGTTGTAGAAAAAGACATTATCGATTTAGCAAATAAAATCGAAATGTTTCACAATGGAAAATTAGACGAGGAAAAATTTCGAAGCCTACGTTTAGCACGTGGTGTATACGGTCAGCGTCAAGAAGGTGTGCAAATGATTCGTATTAAATTGCCATACGGTAAAGTTACTTCAGAGCAATTAAGGCGAATTTCAGATGTTTCCGAAGAGTATTCTACAGGACGTTTGCATATTACTACGCGTCAAGATATTCAAATTCACTATGTAGATTTAAATAGAACGCCGGAATTGTGGGCAGAACTAGAAAAGTCTGATATTACTTTGAGAGAAGCTTGTGGTAATGCAGTTCGTAATGTTACTGCTAGTGAAACAGCAGGAATTGATGTAGATGAGCCTTTTGATGTTTCTCCTTATGCGCAGGCAATTTTTGAATATTTTTTAAGAAATCCTATTAGTCAAGAATTGGGCCGTAAGTTTAAAGTTTCGTTCTCTTCTTCTGATGCAGATACAGGGCTTTCTTATATGCACGATATTGGTTTTATTGCTAAAATAGAAAACGGAGTAAGAGGGTTTAAGATTATGTTAGGAGGAGGTTTAGGATCCCAACCTCGTCATGCAGATGAATTATATTCTTTCTTGCCTACAGATAAAATTGTTCCCTTAATGGAGGGTGTTGTTCGTGTTTTTGACAGATACGGAGAACGTAAAAGTAGAGCTAAAGCACGTTTAAAATTCTTATTAAAAGATTTTGGTTTAGATGGCTTTAAAGAATTATTAGAACAAGAGCAAAAAGCGCTTCCTTTTCAGAGTTTTGCTATAGATGCTGAGGCATATCCGGCATATAAAATTGCAGAAGTAAAAACTCCGGTTGTGGAGATAGCGGACCAAAAAGCTTTCGATGCATGGAAGTCTACTAATATAATACCTCAAAAGCAAGAAGGTTATGTAGCCATTGGAGTAAAAGTTCTTTTAGGAGATTTTTATATAGATAAAGCTCGTCAATTGGCAGATTTAATAGAAAAATATGCGGCGAATGAAGTTCGTTTCTCATTACGTCAAAATTTTATAATTCCGTTTGTAAAAGAAGAATTAGTTCCTTTTTTCTATACAGAGTTAGAGAAATTAGGCTTTGTGGAAGCGGGTTATAATAAAGCAATAGATATTACGGCATGTCCTGGTACAGATACTTGTAACTTAGGTATAGCTAGTAGTACGGGTATTGCAGAGGAGTTAGAGAGAGTAATGAAAGCAGAATATCCGGACTATATTAATAATCCAGATGTGGTTATAAAAATTAGTGGATGTATGAATGCTTGTGGGCAGCATAATATGGCTAATATAGGTTTCCAAGGTATGTCTGTAAGAACAAAAGATAAATTAGTAGCTCCGGCATTACAAGTTTTATTAGGAGGTGGTAATATTGGTAATGGAGAAGGCAGATTTGCAGATAAAGTAGTAAAAATACCAAGTAAAAGAGGCCCAGAAGCATTACGCTTAATCTTAAATGATTTTAATGCAAATGGAAACGGTTTGTCTTTTGCAGATTATTATGCCGATAAAGGAGAGCACTATTTTTATGATTTTCTAAAGCATTTAACTGCTGTAGATAATTTAACACAAGAAGATTTTATCGACTGGGGAAACTCGGAAGAATATGTAAAGGCAATTGGAGTTGGAGAATGTGCTGGTGTGGTTATAGATTTAATAGCAACACTTTTGTTTGATAGTGAAGAGAAAATAAAAAGTGCAGAAGAAACTTTGGAAGTAGAGAAGTATGCAGCTAGTATTTATTACTCTTATTCTTCTATGGTTAATACAGCAAAAGCAATATTAACAGCAGAAAATGTAAAAACAAATACACATATTGGTATAATAAAAGATTTTGACAAAACTTTTGTTGCATCAGAAAGAATAGCTTTATCAACTTCTTTTGAAGAATTAGTCCTTCAATTAAATAAGCAAGAGCCAACAAAAGAATTTGCGGTAAATTATTTAGAAGACGCAAAAGCATTTTTAAAAGCTATTGAGGCTTTTAGAGAAAAAGAATTAGCGCAAGCGTAATATATAAAATGAAAAGGCAAAGCAAAACATATAATAACTACCCTAATGGACTTTTAACCGTTGTAGGAGCGGGTCCTGGAGATGTAGATTTACTAACGATTAAGGGAGCAAAAGCATTACAAGATGCCGATGTTGTTTTGTACGATGCTTTGGTAGATGTAAAGTTATTGAAATATGCAGACAATGCTGAGCATATTTTTGTTGGAAAAAGAAGAGGGTGTTATTCGTATCAACAAGATCAGATAAATGAACTAATTGTTAGTAGAGCAAAGAGTCATGGAAAAGTAGTTCGTTTAAAAGGCGGAGATCCTTTTGTTTTTGGTCGTGGTGCAGAAGAAATGGAATATGCTGCTAAACATGGAGTAGATGTAGCAGTGGTTCCAGGTATATCTTCATCTGTTTCTGTGCCTGCGTCGCAGAACATTCCTGTGACAAAAAGAGGTTCTTCGGAGAGTTTTTGGGTAATTACTGGGACAACAAAAAATCATGTGTTATCTACAGATGTTGCATTGGCCGCTAAGTCTAATGCTACCGTGATTATTTTAATGGGCATGAGTAAACTACCTGAAATAGTTTCTCTTTTTAAGAGTGAAGAAAAATCCGAGTTACCAATTGCTATTATCCAAAATGGTACTCGTAAAAATGAAAAAGTAGGGATAGGAACAATAAAAAATATTGAAGAAATCGTCGCAAGTAAGGAGTTGAAAAATCCTGCGATTATAATAATAGGAGAAGTAGTCAAGCATAGAGCGGCATTGAAAGAAGCTGTAAGTACATATATACAAGAATTAAGTTAGAGTAAAATGATAAAGACAGATATATTAATAATTGGTGCAGGGCCAACAGGTTTGTTTACCGTATTTGAGGCGGGATTATTAAAATTAAAATGTCATCTTATTGATGCATTACCACAACCTGGAGGACAGTGTTCAGAGATTTACCCTAAAAAACCTATTTACGATATTCCAGCATTTCCGGAAATTTTGGCTGGAGATTTAGTAGATAATTTAATGGAGCAAATAAAGCCCTTTGAAGCAGGGTTTACTTTAGGAGAAAGAGCAGAAACTTTAGATAAATTAGAGGATGGTACTTTTGTAGTAACAACTAATAAAGGTACACAGCATAACGCTCCGGTGGTTGTTATTGCAGGAGGTTTGGGGTCTTTTGAACCAAGAAAACCGCCTTTGACTAATATTCAAGATTTTGAAGATAAGGGAGTTGCGTATATGATTAAAGATCCAGAAGTATATCGCGATAAAAAAGTGGTAATCGCAGGAGGAGGCGATTCTGCTTTGGACTGGTCTATATTTTTAGCAGATGTCGCATCTGAAGTATCTTTAGTTCATAGAAGAAATGAGTTTCGTGGAGCTTTAGATTCTGTAGAAAAGGCATCAGAGTTAGCTAAACTAGGAAAGATAAAATTATACACCGAAGCAGAGATAAAGGAATTACATGGTGATGATGCTCTAAAAGCTGTAGTTATTAAGCATAAAGATGAAGGTAAAGAGGATACTTACTTAGAAGTAGATAATTTTATTCCTTTATTTGGTTTATCTCCAAAATTGGGACCAATAGGTAATTGGGGCTTAGAGATAGAGAAAAATGCTATTAAAGTAAATAATGCAAAAGATTATCAAACGAATATACCAGGAGTTTTTGCAATAGGTGATGTAAATACATACGAAGGAAAGTTGAAATTGATACTTTCTGGTTTTCATGAAGCGGCAGTAATGTGTCAGTATGCATATAAAATTATAAACCCTAATAAACGTTTTGTGATGAAGTACACAACCGTAGGTGGAGTTGAAGGTTTTGATGGAAGTAAAAAAGAAGCTAAAAAAGAAGTAATTCAGAGTATAGCTTAAAAATAGTTTATTTTTAATTAGTCAGGAAAACCTCCTTAATCTTTATGATTAGGAGGTTTTTTATTTAAATGGAGTATGTAATAGTAATTTTTTTATTTTTAGGACGTTTAGTTTTTATTAATAACGATAACCTAAAAACAGAATTATGAATTGGTACTTAAAAGTTTTAAAGCAATACGCAGATTTTAAAGGAAGGGCAAGAAGAAAAGAATATTGGATGTTCTTTTTATTTAATATAATTATTTCTTACGGAATAATGGGTCTTGCTTTAGGCTTGGAAATGCCTTCTTTGTCTATATTGTCTTCTATTTATTCGTTAGCGGTACTTGTTCCGGGTATTGCAGTAGGGGTAAGAAGAATGCACGATGTTGGTAAAAGCGGCTGGTTTTTATTAATACCTATCTATAATCTTATTTTGGCGTGTACTAATAGTGAAGAGGGAGATAATAAATGGGGCGCAAATCCTAAAAACCCTAATAACGAGTTAAACGAAATAGGAGTTTCAGAAGCATAATCCTTTTCGAGAAGATAAAATTTAAAAGAGATAAAACATACTAGTTTTATCTCTTTTTTCGTTTAAAATATTCATTAAAATTTATAGCATGGAGTGGTATTTAATGGCTTTTAAAAAGTATGCAGATTTTTCAGGAAGGTCAAGGCGCAAGGAGTATTGGATGTTTGTGTTGTTTAATATTATTATAATTTTTGGTGTAGTATTCATCTCAGAAGCAATAGGTCTAGAGGAGTATATGATGATTCCGTTAGGCTTGTATATATTAGGGATAATTGTACCTTCATTAGCTTTGGCGGTAAGAAGGTTGCATGATCAAGGTAAGAGTGGAGGATATTTTTTTGTGCGTTTTATTCCCTTAATCGGTAATATTTGGTACTTAGTTTTAATGTGTACAGATGGCGAATACGGTTCTAATTCGTATGGAATCGACCCTAAGCAACCAATGGATAATGAAATTGATGATATAGGCGTAGAGGAAGTGTAGGCTTTATATAGAAGTTTAAAGTCTAAAGTCAAATGTGATACGGCCAAGCTTTTAAGTCTTTAGTCTTTATTCTATCTTCTATTTTTTCCAATTCTTTTCCTCAGAAAAATCTCTTCATACTTAGTTTTTTAGGACAGGATTTTTTTCTTCCTAACCATCAACTATCATAGGAATCTACATGTTCTTTGTAAAGTGGTTGTAATCTTTAAGAATACACTTAATAAAATTTTCTGCGGTTACATCGGGAAGAGGATCTTCTTCTATTACCCCAATAATTTTTTCTTTTAAAAGTAGAATAGTTTTAAAATCATTAGCCTTTTTTGCTCTTAAAAAATTCTCTTTTATTATTCGCATATCGTTATCCGATAATTTTATAACAGAAAGATAGGTAGGTTTGTAGTTGTCTGCCACTTCTTGTAATATAGTATGGCTAATATTTACTTTGTTTTTTAAAGTTATAACAGCAGTTCCAGAAGCCATTCCTCCTAATCGTTGATGGTTTTTAGAACTTCCAATGGAAACTAAGGCTACTACACCAGAAAAGATATTAATATCAACAAAACGCATTACCCAACGAATAAAAAAGTCTAAGAAAGTGGCTCTATATCCATCAATTTTTACGACTTGTATTTTTACTAATTTTTTTCCAACGGTTTGTCCTAAAAGCAAAGATTCGGATATAATGGTATAGAAAAAAACAGGGGCTCCAAGAATAATAATGATAGCCATAACACTCCAAGGGTCTACATTAAAGTTCTCTTCTAATTCTATACCACCCGAGCTAGAAAAGCTTCCTATAAGAAATAGTATAACTCCTACATAAGCTATTTTTATAACTAGGTCAATAAAGTACGCTAAAATACGTTCTCCTACTTCAGCAGCAGTAAATGCAATAGTTACATTTTGAGTAGTCGTAATTTGTATTTCTGCCATTATATAGTTTTATTTGTTACGCATGAGAGAAGTCGCCTTCATTAGACAAAATAAGGAAAAATGGTTGCAATTTGAAAAGGCCATTGCACAAAAAAAAGTAGATAATCCGGATGATTTGGCTAATTTATACATGCATTTAATTAATGATTTAGCGTACGCTCAAACTTACTACAAAAAAAGCAAACTTGTAACATATCTTAATAATCTTGCTGTACGAGTTTATCAAAAAATATATCAAACAAAAAGGGAAGAAGCAAATGTACTTGTTTACTTTTTTAAAGTAGAAGTGCCTTTGTTGTTATATCAATATAAAAGATATATTCTATATTCTTTTGCATTCTTTTTAGTTGCGGTCCTTGTAGGAATTGTCTCTGCGGCCAATGATGATACTTTTGTGCGTTTAATATTAGGAGACGACTACGTAAATAAAACATTGCAAAATATTGAAAATGGCGATCCTGTAGCAGTTTATAAGAGTGGTAGTAATTGGGGTAGTTTTATAGGGATAACTTTTAATAACCTAAAAGTAGGTTTAATGAGTTTTGCTTATGGTGTTACCGGTGGTATTGGTACAGCCTACGTTTTATTGCAAAATGGGATTATGCTTGGGGCATTTCAATATTTTTTTGAACAACAAGATGTTCTTTGGAAGAGTGCTAAAGGAATATGGATACACGGAGCAATGGAGATATTTGCCATAGTTATAGAAGGGGCAGCCGGTTTCCTTTTAGGAGCAAGTATTTTATTTCCTAAAACATTTTCTAGAATGGTATCCTTTAAAAGAGGAATGCGAGACAGTATTAAAATTGTAATAAGTACATTTCCGTTTACTATAGCGGCAGGTTTTTTAGAAGGGTTTGTTACGCGTTACTCAGATAGTATGCCTATTTTTTTGGCACTTTTAATAATTTTTGGAACGCTGGGTCTTATTTCTTATTACTATTTAATATATCCGTATAAAGTGCATAAAAAAATAATCACTAGTGGTCTTGAAAAATAAAAAATACATTATTTATTTTTTGTGCATGCTTGGTTTTTCAATCAGGTTAACTTCTGCTGTCGCACAAGAGGGGACTGTAAAAGATGTTCCAGAAGAAATTAGGAAACTTCCTAATTCTTTTAAAGAAGAGTACAGAGGAAGTGCATATGATTATGTGGAGTCCGTTTCTTGGCTAGATAAAATTAAGGCGTGGCTGTTAGATAAATTGGATAGTTGGTTTAGTGTAAATAGTGAAAGAGGTTCTAATATCTTAAGTAATTTAGAAACCTTGTTTTACATACTTGTAATACTAGGAGTGGTCTATATTATTGTGAGGATGATTCTCAATAAAGAAGGTCGTTGGCTTTTTAGTAGAAAAAGAGAGGAAACTGAGGAACTTAACTATGAGATAGGAGAAGATATACATGAAGTGAATTTTGAGGTCCTAATTAAAGAAGCTCTTCAAAATAAGGATTATAGATTAGCAGTTAGGTATAACTATTTACTACTTCTTAAAAAGTTAGATGAATTCAGTGTAATTAGTTACGATTCTCAAAAAACAACGTATGATTATTCTTTGGATTTAGAAGGTACTTCTTATTCTACAGGGTTTAACAAGGCTACATATTACTATACCTATATTTGGTATGGAGAGTTTACTATAGACGAAGAAGAATATAAAACCGCATCTTTGGTATATGCGCAAATTTTAAAATCGTTTAAAAATGCGTAAAAAAACAATGCTTATACTTGGGGCAGTTCTAGTGGTATTTATACTAATAGTTACCAATCAGAGCAATGACGTAGATTGGACGCCAACATTTGATGAAACGCATACAAAGCCTATGGATACTAAGGTTTTTTATGAGCAGCTTCCATTTTATTTTAAAGGAAAGTCTTCTAAAAAAGTCTATACTACTTTTTATGAGTACGACCAGCATTTACGAATGCAAGAAAAGGATACTTTAAAAAATTATGTGAGTATTTCTGGTAGGTATACTATAGATGATACTTCCTTTAATTCTTTATTGCAATATGTAGAATATGGTAATGAGGCTTTTATATCGGCGTACCATTTTCCGCAATATGTACAAGATACTTTAGGCTTTGAAATAGCATATAATCCTGTAGAATTAAAACAAAAAGAAGCAACGGTATCTTTAAATTATACAAAAGATACGTTGAAGTACACACCAAAAATTCCTTATGGAACTAGTTATATTGTAGATTCTACAATGACTTTTAAGAAATTAGGATTTATACAACCTAAAAAAGCACAAAAACACACGAACTTTATTGGAATACCGTATGGAGATGGGGTATTTTATATTCATACTACCCCAGAAGTTTTTACAAATTACCAAATACTCGAAGCGGAAAGCGCAAGTTATGTCAGTACAGTGATTTCCTATTTGCCTACGTTACCTGTATTAATAGATAAAGCTATAAAGTTAGATCCAGAAATAAGTAATAGTCCATTACGCTATATCTTATCTAAAGAGCCTTTAAAATGGGGGTGGTATTTATTGTTAATTGCAATAGGGTTATTTATACTTTTTAATGCAAAACGTAGACAAAGAATAATCCCAATAAAAGAGCCTTTAAAGAATACAACAACCGAGTTTGTGCAAACCGTTAGTAATTTACATTATGAAGCGCAAGATTATAATGGTATTATACAAAAAACAATCATTCATTTTTTAGAACATGTCCGTAGTACATATCACTTGTCTACAGAGCGTTTAAATGAAGATTTTATAACTAAGTTGGCCTTGCGCTCAGGTAAGTCGGTCGAAGAAATACAGCAATTAGTGAGTTTAATTATTAAAATGAAATCGCATTCATTTAGAACTAAAGAACCATTAATTACATTAAATAAAGAAATAGAAAAATTCTATAAAAGAAAATAATACATCCCTTCGAGGGTAAAACAATATAGTATGGAAAACGATATTGAATTTAATAGTAGATTAAACTTAGAAGAACTAAAGACTAGTGTAGCGCAAATAAAAGCGGAATTGTCTAAAGTAATTGTAGGGCAAAAACACATAGCAAACCTTTTAATTACGGCGCTTCTTGCAGAAGGCCATGTTTTGTTAGAAGGGGTTCCAGGTGTTGCAAAAACTATTACCGCTAAATTGTTAGCAAAATCTTTAGAAGTTGATTTTAGTAGAATTCAATTTACCCCAGATTTAATGCCGTCTGATGTATTAGGAACGTCTATTTTTAATTTGAAAACGTCCAATTTCGAGTTTAAAAAAGGTCCTATTTTTTCTAATATTATTTTAGTAGATGAAATAAATAGAGCGCCGGCAAAAACTCAAGCAGCTTTGTTTGAGGTTATGGAGGAAAGGCAAGTTACTATGGATGGGGTTAAATATCCTTTAGAGGCCCCTTACATGATATTGGCAACGCAAAATCCTATAGAGCAAGAAGGAACCTATCGCTTGCCGGAGGCGCAACTAGATCGTTTTTTATTTAAAATAACCATCGATTATCCCAATTTACAGGATGAGATTGAAATAATAACTAGAGAGCATCAACTAAAAACGACAAAGTTGGCCCAAATAACCAATAGTTTAAGCAAAGAGAAAATTATTGCTTATCAGGGGTTAATCTCTCAAGTAATTGTAGAGCCACATTTAATAAAATATATAGCAGAAATAATATTAAATACTCGTAATAACCCTTTCTTGTATTTAGGGGCTTCACCAAGAGCATCTATTGCAGTATTAAAGGCTAGTAAGGCCTTTGCAGCGATAAATGGAAGAGATTTTGTTACTCCAGAAGATATTAAGCAAATTGCTATTCCTGTATTGCAGCACCGTGTAATAATTACGCCAGAAAGAGAAATGGAAGGAATAACGTCGGTTCAGATAATCAACGATATTTTACAAAGTGTAGAAATTCCTAAATAAGGAAGATTCATGGCCAAAAAGCAAACATCAGAATTTTCAAGAATGCCAGTCGTACAATTTTTTAAGAACTTGTTTTTAAACAATCGGTTTTTTTATGCGATGTTTGGAATTATAGTACTTTTTGTACTGAGTTTTATTTTTCCAAGTTTGTTGGCACTTTCTAAATTCCTTCTTTTTGTTTTTGCGGTTTTAGTTTTGGTAGATGTTTTCGTTCTTTTTGGTACCAAAAGAGGAATCGAAGCCAGTAGAGAATTACCTGAGAAATTTTCTAATGGAGATGAGAATACAATTGCTGTAAACTTAGTTAATGGTTATTCTTTAAAAATGTACTGCTCGGTAATCGATGAATTGCCAATGCAATTTCAGCAACGCAATTTTAATAAGCGGGTAATAATTTCGGGAGGTAAAAAAGAGCAGCTAAATTATAAAGTAAGACCAGTAGAGAGGGGGGAGTATATTTTTGGTTTATTACATGTATATACTTCGAGTAAAATTGGTTTTGCAATGCGTCGATTTTCTTTTGGAGAATCGCAAATGGTGAAAACATACCCGAGTTTTTTACAATTAAAAAAGTACGATTTAATTTCTTTAAATCAGAGTAGTTTACAATTCGGAATAAAAAAAATTAGACGAATTGGAAATTCTTTTGAGTTTGAGCAGATTAAAGATTACGTACAAGGAGACAATATAAAAGATATTAACTGGAAAGCCACGGCTAAAAGAAACCAGTTAATGGTTAATCAGTTCCAAGATGAGAAATCGCAACAAGTATATTCGATAATAGATAAAGGAAGGGTAATGAAAATGCCTTTTGAGAACCTTAGTTTGTTAGATTATGCCATAAATGCAGCATTGGTAATAAGTAGTGTTGTAGTTCGTAAACAGGATAAAGCTGGTATTTTTTCCTTTTCTAAAAAACCAGAAAATTTTGTAGTAGCAGAGCGTAGAAATGCGCAAATGAATTTGATTCAAGAATCTCTTTATAATGTAACTACCGATTACAGTGAGTCTGATTTTGGGAATTTGTATGGACATATAAAGCGAAAAATAACAACTAGAAGTTTGTTATTACTGTATACAAATTTTGGTAGTTTAGATGCTGTTCATCGCCAAATGAATTATTTAAGGGCTATTAATAAAAGCCATATGTTGGTTGTGGTTTTCTTTAAAAATACAGAGTTAGAGTCTCTAAAAACACAAGAAGCTAAAAATACACAAGAAATTTTTGACAAAACTATCGCAGAAAAATTTAGCTATGATAAAAAATTAATAGTGGCTGAACTTAATAAATTTGGAATTCAAACTATTCTTACCGAACCACAAAATCTAACTATAGATACTATAAATAAGTATTTGGAAATAAAGGCTAAAGGGGTATTGTAGTTCATTTTTTAACATCTATTTTTATTCCTGTTGTATACTGTTTTTAGGCTTGGTAAAAACTACGCTATAGTCTACCTTAGCAAATCCTAAAATTTAAAGTAATTTTTGTACTAACTAGGAGACTCAATTGCTATGAAAAAGAATATTCAAGATTTATTAAAAGAACGAATTTTAGTGTTAGATGGGGCAATGGGAACTATGTTACAGCGCTATAAGTTTACAGAAGAAGATTTTCGCGGAGAACGTTTTAAAGATTGGAAATCACCTGTCCAAGGAAATAACGACTTGTTGTCTTTAACACAGCCTGAAGCTATTGCAGAAGTTCACAGAAAATATTTTGCTGCAGGAGCAGATATCGTAGAAACAAATACTTTTTCTAGTACTACCATTGCTATGGCAGATTATGACATGGAAGAATTGGTGTATGATTTAAATTATGAATCTGCACGGATAGCAAAAATGGTTGCAGATGAGTTTACAGAAAAAGAACCTAATAAACCTCGTTATGTGGTTGGGAGTATAGGTCCTACTAACAAAACAGCAAGTATGTCTCCAGATGTAAATGATCCGGGGTATAGAGCTGTTTCTTTTGAGGAGTTACGAGTGGCATACAAACAGCAAGTAGAAGCTTTGTTAGATGGAGGAGCAGACCTTCTTATGGTAGAAACTATTTTTGATACTCTTAATGCAAAAGCAGCATTATTTGCAATTGAGGAAGTAAAAGAAGAACGTAGTATAGATGTGCCAATTATGGTAAGTGGAACCATAACGGATGCCTCAGGTAGAACGTTATCAGGGCAAACAGCAGAAGCATTTTTAATATCTGTATCTCATATTCCAATTTTATCTGTAGGTTTTAATTGCGCCTTAGGAGCGGATCAATTAGTACCGCACTTAGAAGTTGTTTCTGCAAAAACAAATCATGCAATATCGGCGCACCCTAATGCAGGTTTGCCAAATGCTTTTGGCGAGTATGATGAAACTCCAGAGCAAATGGCTTCTCAAATAAAGGAGTATGCAGAAAAAAATTTGGTAAACATTGTGGGAGGATGTTGTGGAACAACTCCAGAGCATATTTCAGCAATAGCAGAAGTAGTAAAAGCATATAAACCTAGGCAAGTATCATAATTTTGTTGAAATGATTATTGAAATAGCAGAATTGAAGATTAAAGATGGAATGTCTGGAGATTTTGAAGAGAATTTTAAAAAAGCTGAATTGATAATTTCATCAATGAAAGGGTATATTTCTCATCAAATGAAAAAATGTATTGAAGAAGAAAATCAATATTTATTATTAGTTAAATGGGAGACCTTAGAAGATCACGAAATAGGGTTTAGGAAAAGTGAAAAATATCAAGAATGGAAAAAGTTGTTACATCATTTTTATGAGCCTTTTCCAAAAGTATTACATTATAAATGAGCAACCAAAAGCCAAAATATTTAAAATTAAGTGGACTAGAACCTTTGGTTCTATCTGCAGAAACTAACTTTATAAATGTTGGTGAACGTACCAATGTTGCAGGGTCTAAGAAATTTTTACGCTTAATAAAAGAAGAAAAATTTGAAGAGGCTTTAGATGTAGCTCGTAATCAGGTAGAAGGTGGAGCCCAGATTATAGATATTAATATGGATGACGGACTTATCGATGGCAAGGAGGCTATGGTTAAGTTTTTAAACCTAGTTATCGCAGAACCAGACATTGCGAGGGTACCTATTATGATAGATAGCTCTAAATGGGATATTATTGAAGCAGGTCTGCAAGTTGTTCAAGGAAAATGTGTTGTAAATTCTATTAGTTTAAAAGAAGGGAAGGAACAATTTATTCATCAAGCAAAGCTTATAAAAAGATATGGAGCAGCCGTAATTGTAATGGCTTTTGATGAGGTTGGGCAAGCCGATAATTATGAACGTAGGTTAGAAATATCCAAACGATCTTACGATATCTTAGTAAATGAAGTGAATTTTGCTCCAGAAGATATCATATTCGATTTAAATATATTTCCTGTGGCAACAGGAATGGATGAGCATAAGCTAAATGCAATAGATTTTATAGAGGCAACAAGGTGGGTAAAAGAAAATTTACCACATTGTAGTGTTAGTGGAGGGGTAAGTAATGTCTCTTTTAGTTTTAGAGGAAACAATCCTGTTAGGGAAGCTATGCATTCTGTATTCTTGTATCATGCTATCCAAGCAGGAATGAATATGGGTATTGTTAACCCAGCTATGCTAGAGGTTTATGATGATATTCCTAAAGATTTATTAGAGCATGTAGAAGATGTTATTCTTAATAGAAGAGAAGATGCTACAGAGCGTTTGTTAGATTTTGCAGAATCTGTAGTAGGTAAAGCAAAAGAAAGTAAGGTAGATTTATCTTGGAGAGAAGAGCCTTTACAGAATAGAGTTACCAGAGCTTTAGTAAAAGGGATAGATCAATATGTTGTAGAAGATATAGAAGAAGCTCGTTTAAGCGTAGGTAAACCTATTGAAGTAATAGAAGGCCATTTAATGACTGGGATGAATGTTGTTGGTGATCTCTTTGGGAGTGGTAAAATGTTTCTGCCGCAGGTAGTAAAATCTGCCCGAGTGATGAAAAAAGCAGTAGCCTATTTGTTACCTTATATTGAAGAGGAAAAACTTAAAAATCCACAAGTTGGGGATTCAAAAGGGAATGGTAAAATATTAATGGCGACTGTAAAAGGGGATGTTCATGATATTGGTAAAAATATTGTAAGCGTAGTGCTGGCTTGTAATAATTACGAGATAGTAGATATGGGGGTAATGGTGCCTCCAGAGCAAATCATTAATAAAGCTAAAGAAGAAAATGTTGATATTATTGGTCTAAGTGGGCTAATAACACCGTCTTTAGATGAGATGGTTTTCCTCGCCAAAGAAATGGAGAGGCAAAATTTCTCAGTTCCATTACTTATTGGAGGGGCAACTACAAGCAAGGCACATACCGCTGTAAAAATTGATCCTCAATATAGTAACGCCGTGGTGCACGTTAATGATGCTTCTAGAGCGGTTACAGTAGTTGGTGATTTGTTGCATGAAGAGAATTCAAAAAAATATAAGGACGGTATTAAACTCGATTACGAAGAGTTTAGGGATAAGTTTTTAAAGAGAACAAAGAAAAAGGAATATAAAACTATTGTAGAAGCTAGAGAGAATAGTTTTAAAATAGATTGGAATGCATCTAAAATAATAAAGCCAAATCAATTAGGAATTCAGGTTATAGAAGATATTTCTTTAAAGAAACTAGAACCTTATATAGATTGGTCTCCATTTTTTAGAGGATGGGAATTACATGGAAAGTATCCAGCCATTTTATCGGATGACGTTGTAGGAGAACAGGCGACTGAGTTGTTTGCTGATGCCCAACAAATGCTACAGAAGATATTCAAGGAAAAACTATTTAAAGCTAGAGCCATATTTGGTCTGTTTCCTGCAAATACGGTTGGGGTAGATGATATAGAAGTTACCCATGCTGATAGAACATTTGTATTTAGAACACTACGTCAGCAGCTAAAACGTAGGGAAGGAGTGCCCGACTATGCCTTAGCAGATTTTATAGCTCCAAAGAGTACAGGGAAGCAAGATTATATAGGAACTTTTTGTGTTAGCACCGGTTTTGGTGTAGATGAAATTGCAGATGCGTATAAAAAGGATTTAGACGATTATAATTCCATTTTAATTAAAGCACTAGCAGATCGTTTGGCAGAAGCTTATGCGGAGTATTTACATAAAGAAGTACGTGTAAATTATTGGGGATACGCAGCAGATGAGTCTTTAGAAAATGAAGATTTAATAAACGAATCTTATAAAGGTATTAGGCCAGCTCCTGGGTACCCAGCATGTCCAGACCATTTAGAAAAATTAACTATTTGGGAAATGTTAAATGTAGAGAAAGAGATTGGTGTTAAGTTAACAGAAAGTTTAGCAATGTGGCCGGCGGCTAGTGTTAGTGGTTATTATTTTGCTAATGAAGAAGCTCGTTATTTTGGTTTAGGAAAAATAAAGGAAGATCAAGTAGGAGACTTTGCAAAACGAAAAGGAATGTCATTAGAAGAAGCAACGAAATGGTTAGCAACAAATATTTCGGATGAGTAATATGAAAAAATATATTGAAGTTTCTTTAGGTAGTTATAGTGTTAGCCATGGATATGATGCTAATAATAAGGAAATAATGGAGGACTTTGTTGTAGATGGTTTTTCAAAAAAAATAGTAGCTGTAAATCGAATAAAATCGGTTAGTGATAAGTATATTTTGACAGACTATTTAGATGGTAGGTGGATATATTGGGAGTATAAAGAGAGCTATAGCGCTGTTAAATCTATGCTGCTATAACTAAAATATATTGTTTTACAGTGATATGGATATAAAGAGTTTGGTAGAGGAAAGTAAAGGGTTATATAATGGGGAGCCGTGGTTTGGAACTTCTATTATGGGTTCTTTGAAAAATATTTCTCCTGAATTCTGGAATTTAAGACCAGAAAATACTTCAAACTCTATAGCATCTATTGTTTATCATATGATAAATTGGAGAGGTTTTGTAATTGAAAAATTAAAAGAAAACGCTTCTTTTGATATTGAATTGGAAACGAAAGAAGATTGGAGGGAAAACGTTTCAGTATCCAATGAGGAAGAGAAAAAGGAAATATTAGCAGAACTAAGAGCTTCTCAAGAAGAATTAGAAAAATTAATTCTCGAAAAGAAGGTATCTTGGTTAAAAGAAAATACAGTAGGTAAAAAGTACACCAATAGCTATATGTTGCATGGAATATTACAACACGATGCTTATCATTTGGGGCAAATTAACTTAATCAGAAGTCAATTAAGAAAAGTATAATACGGAAATAAGTTTAGAGTAATGAAAGTAACAGATCACATTAGTAACGCACAGGGAAAAACATTATTTTCTTTTGAAATAGTACCTCCGGTAAAAGGGAAAAACATTCAGGAATTATATAATAATATAGACCCTTTAATGGAGTTTAATCCTCCTTTTATAGATGTTACTACCTCTCGCGAGGAATATGTATATGTTAATAAAGAAGGTTTGTTAGATAAGAAAATAACACGTATGCGTCCGGGGACTGTTGGTATTTGTGCATCTATTAAGCATAAGTATAATGTAGATACTGTACCTCATGTTCTTTGTGGAGGGTTTACAAAGGAAGAAACAGAATATGTTCTTGTAGATTGTCAATATTTAGGGATAGATAATGTTATGGCATTGCGAGGAGATGCTATGAGAGAAGAGCAGTATTTTACTCCAGCCAAGGGTGGGCATACCTATGCTACTCAGCTTGTTTCACAAATTCAAAATTTAAATTCTGGCCAATATTTACATGATGATACTCCGATGGAGAATAATGCTGATTTTTGTATTGGTGTGGCGGGTTATCCGGAAAAACATTTGGAGGCTCCTTCTTTGCAATCTGATTTAAAAAGATTAAAAGAAAAGGTAGATGCTGGTGCAGATTATGTAGTTACGCAAATGTTTTTTGATAATCAAAAGTACTTTGAGTTTGTGGAGGCAGCAAAAAAAATGGGAATTAATGTGCCTATTATACCAGGTATAAAGCCTATGGCGGTGAAAAGGCATTTACAATTATTACCACAGGTATTTAAAATAGATTTACCGCAAGATTTAATTGATGCCGTAGATAATTGCGAAAACAATAAGGCAGTTAGGCAAGTCGGAATAGAATGGGCAATACAACAATCTAAAGAATTAAAGAAGGCTGGTGTTCCTGTATTACATTATTATTCTATGGGGAAATCAGATAACGTATACTCAATTGCAAAAGAGTTGTTTTAAATAAAAAAAATATCTATTCAAAAGAATAGAAAAAAGACTAGTCTCAAATTCCTATTTTTGCGGTTTATGAGACTAGTTTTCTTTTTAGTTACAGTACTATCTTTTTTTTCTTGTTTGTCACAAGAAGAGAAACTTGCAAAAAAATACACCATTGATGCTAGTCCATTTTATGGTTCTGTACTGCGGCATAATCCAAGTATATCGCACTTAATTACGAATCATCCAGATGGTGTTATTTTAAGTTTTAATAAAAAAACCTTTGGGCAAGAAGAATGGGAGCGGGCTTATAATTATCCAGATGTTGGGTATTCGTTCATATATCAGAATATGAATAATAGTACTTTAGGAGAACATTATGGGGTTTTTCTACATTATAGTTTGTATTATTTAAAAAGAAACTTGCAATTAAGAATAGGGCCAGGAATATCGTATAATACGAATCCTTATGACAAGGAAACTAACTTTAGAAACAATGCGTACGGAACCTCCATTATGGCCTCAGTTTATTTTATGCTAAACTATCACAAAGAAAATATTTATAAAGGCTTAGGTTTTAAAGCAGGACTTTCTTTAATTCATTATTCTAATGGAAGTTTTAAATCCCCTAACACCTCTACAAATACTTTGGCTTTTAATGCAGGGTTTGTTTATGATTTGAGTGGAGGTAAAGAAATACCCTATAAAGAAAAAGTTACAAAGTTAAAGTTTAAAGAATCAGTAAAATATAATGTAGCGTTAAGAGCAGGAATTAATAGCAGTGATGTGGAAGGAATGGGGCAATACCCTTTTTACGTTGTGTCTGCTTATGCAGACAAGCGCATTGGTAGAAAAAGTGCTTTTCATTTTGGAACGGACATTTTCTTTTCTAGATTTTTAAAAGAGTATATACGTTTTCAAAGTATTTCCTTTCCCGAAAATAATGTTTCGGCAGATACAGATTATAAGCGAGTTGGTGTATTTGTGGGTCATGAGCTGTTTATTAATAAATTGTCAGTTACTACGCAACTGGGCTATTATGTATATTATCCTTTCGATTTTGAAGGTAGAATGTATAATAGGTTAGGTTTAAAAAGATATTTAGGAGATAAAGTATTTGCTGAATTTACCCTAAAGTCTCATGCTGCTAATGCCGAAGCTTTTGAGTTTGGAGTAGGGCTTCGGTTTTAAAAAATAGAAATGAAAAAGGGTAATTGTATATTCGTTTTGGTATTGATTTTGAACTTTGCATGTACTTCTTCAAGTGCTCCAGATTGTTTTCAGGCAGCAGGAATTATTGGTAAAGAAGAGATAATCGTATCTGAGTTTAATAAGATTACTGTTTTCGAAAATATAGAGCTTATACTTAAGCAAGGAGAACAGAAGGTGGAAATAGAAACGGGAGAGTTTTTAAAAGAAGAAGTCTTTGCCGTAGTTGAAGATGGGAGATTAGTGCTGAGAGATGAGAATAACTGCAATTTTGTTAGAGATTATGGAGTTACTAAAATTTATGTAACCGCTCCAAATATTACAGAAATACGAAGTAGTACAAGTTGGCCAATTAGAAATGAAGGCGAATTGTCCTTTAGTAATTTAGTATTACTTTCAGAAAGTTACGGAGAACCGAAGGCAGATACAACCGATGGAGAATTTATTTTAAAAGTAAATACCAATAATCTTTCGGTGGTAGTAAACGGGAATTCTTTCTTTAAATTAAGCGGTGCTACGGAAAATTTAAATGTAACAATTGCTTCTGGAGATTCTAGAATGGAAATGGAAAATCTTATAGCAAAGAATGTTATGTTTAATCATAGAGGTTCTAATGATTTTTTGGTTTACCCAGTAGAAGCATTAAGTGGTATACTACGAGGCACAGGAGATGTAAGGAGTTTTAATGAGCCTACAAATGTTTCGGTGGAAACCTTATATACCGGTAGTTTAATTTTTGAAGACTAAAAAAGGAAAGGGCTCCTATGAATAATCCTATTACAAGGTATTTAAAAAGAATATTTTTAACCAAAAAAATTATTGGTAAAGATACTTCGTTGCAAGGATTGGCGCAAGCAGATGAGTTACTTCAAAGATTAGTTTCGCAAAAGAAAATACCAGGTTTGGCAATAACCGTTTTAGAAGACGGAAAAACAATATTTCAAAAAGGGTATGGTTATACTAGTTTAGAAACAAAAAAAATAATAGACCCCGCGAATACTCAATTTAGAATAGCGAGTGTATCTAAACCTATAGCTGCAATAGCTTTGGCGCATATGGTAGCAGATGGGGTGATAGATTTAGATGCTTCTTTTTTTAACTACGTTCCTTATTATCCTCAAAAAGAGTGGGATTTTACCATACGCCAATTAGCAAGCCATACTGCAGGAATCAGAGGTTATAAAGGAATAGAATATGGGCTAAATAAAGACTACTCTATAAAAGAAAGTATTTCAATATTTAAGGATGACCCCTTGCTTTTTAAACCAGGTACTGATTATTTGTATAATAGTTTCGATTGGGTTTTAGTTTCTCTAGCAATGCAAGAAGCTGGCGGACTTCCTTTTGAAGAGTACGTGGTTGAAAAGGTTTTGCAACCTTTACATTTAAAAAATACGGTTGCAGAAGTTAAAGGTGCTAATTACCCTAATGTTACTTCTTTTTATTCAAAAAATAGATTAGGGTTTAGAGAAGCTGTCCCTGTAAACAATTATTACAAATTAGCCGGGGGAGGTTTCCTTTCTACAGCAGTAGATATAGCAAATTTTGGACAAGCTTTTTTAGATAAAAGAGTATTACAAGAAAGTATTTTAAAACAATTTATAACTACGGAAGTCATCAACAATAAACCAACTTATTATGGTTTGGGTTGGCAAGTAAGTCAAGATAAAGCAGGGCGCGATTATTTTGGACATGTAGGGAACGGAATAGGAGGTTACTCTAATTTTTACGTATATCCAAATGAGCAACTAGTGTTTTCGATCTTAGTAAATTGTACCAATCCTAAGATTCAAGAAGAGTTAGATGAGGTGATTTCTATTCTAATGAACAGAAAGAGGAATGCATAATATTTTTTGGTTGGCAGTAAAGTAAGAAGGTTCTTCGTTTTTGCTAAGGATTTAACCATAAAAACCAAAAAATATGAAAAAAGCAAATGTATTCTTAATGGGTTGTTTAGCAATTGCAGCAATGTCATGTTCTAAAGATGATGAAAATAAATTGGACAGCAACCCAGATCCGGACGGAGTAAATAAGCAGGAAGAAGTTCTGTTAGATATTGCAGCAGTAACTAATGGAGTAAGTATTGATGGTGCTACTAAAGTTCAAGGAAGCCCTGTTCCCAATGGAGATTTAGAATTCAGTTTAGATTACGACAAACAAACTGCTTTTCAAACCAACGGTTTTAATATAGAGTTTAAGGCGCCAGATGGTTTTGCAGGGGCTTATGTACAATTGAAAGATGAAAACGGAATGGCAGATTCTTATTTTGATATTCCTTCCGGCGCTACAAACAATGTTTATAATAAGGCACCGAAAACTATAGAAAGAGGTCTTTTTACTAGTAAAAAATCGGATAAAGGAAACGTAACAGCAAAAGGAGAGGATACTTCTATTGATGTAAATTTTGAATCAGAAGTTACTGCAGGTACCTTTTGTTATGTAATTTGTGTTTATGATGGTCAAGGTAATGTTAGTCAGCCATCAGAAGTTTGCGTAACAGTAGAATCTTGGGGTGGTAATATTAACTTGGTTGCGGATTGGAGCTATACAAAAGAAATATATAAGGGAGAAACAATCAATGTTGGCGAGGCCGATTGCGATGATTTTGATACCCGTACCGTGAACTGTGCTGGTGGAGAAACTAAAGAATTTAATACGGAATATTGTTATACTGTTGATGGTTTAGAACTAACAATAAAAAGTGACGGTACCTATTCCTATGTTTCAGAGGAAACCAGTAGCGATTATGACTGGGATGCTACAATAGACTCGTGTAAGTTAGTAATTGAGAATCATAAAGTAAGGTATGCTTCTCAAGGTAATTGGGCTTATGATGTTGAGGAGAGTAGACTAACATTAGTAGAATTTGAATATACAGAAACTTACAATAATCAAACAGTGCCTGGAGTTGAAGAGGATGGGTATTTAATTTTTGACGGACAAGCAACAATCACCGAGAATAAGTTAGTAATTTCTGAAACTGAGATTTTTAACGATGTAGAAGAAATTGATGAGTATCATTTCAGTAAAAAATAATAGAAATAATATCTATTAAGATAAAGACTCTCATGTTTGGGAGTCTTTTTTTATTTTTAGTTATTCGCAACAATAATGGTTAAATGCAAAAAAATTATTGCTTATTGGCCTAAATATTTGTAAATAAATAAAAAATTAATGTAAAGCTTTCATTATTAAATTTAATTATTACTTTAGCCATCGTATTACAATAAAAAATGACAAAGCAATATTTCTGGAACGGTTTTACCTTTTACTTCTTTTTTAAGAGAAGTGCGGAGCTGTTCTAGTATATTTTAAAATATAAATAGAGTAAAGTTCCGATAAAATCGGAACTTTTTTTTTGTAAAAAAGTGAATAACAAACTGTTTTGAAATGCAGTAATTAAGAGGGCATGAAATTAAATATAGCTATACAAGGAATAAAAGGATCTAACCATCACCAAGTGGCAAGAGATTACTTTGGGGATGATGTTAACTTGTTAGAGTGTATGTCTTTTGATTTTCTTGTAGAGCAATTATTGAAAGGTAAAGCAGATAAGGGAATAATGGCTATTGAAAATTCTATAGCAGGTTCTATAATCCCTAATTATGCTTTAGTTTATCATAATAATTTGCATATAATTGGGGAGTATTATTTAAATATTCATCATAACCTTATGGTGTCTAAAGGACAATCTATAGACCAAATTACCGAGGTAAGATCACATCCAATGGCATTGCTGCAGTGTAAGGATTATTTTAAAAGCTATCCACATATTAAATTGGTAGAAGATGTGGATACTGCGGA
Source organism: uncultured Maribacter sp. (assembly GCF_947496775.1). Lineage (GTDB taxonomy): Bacteria > Bacteroidota > Bacteroidia > Flavobacteriales > Flavobacteriaceae > Maribacter_B. The sequence continues at coordinate 91,294 of NZ_CANMDU010000009.1, forward strand.
AACAGCAAAGCAGATTCAAGAACAATCGTTAAAGCATGTTGCGGCAATTGCACCAATGGTAGCAGCCGAGTTATATGATTTGGAAATTATTGCTCCAGAAATACAAACTATAAAAGACAACTCTACCAGGTTTATTATTGTAAAAAAAACAAATAAGGAATTACCTAAAGAAGAAATTAATAAGGCGTCTATTCGTTTCGTTACAGATCATAAAAGAGGGAGTTTAGCAGCAGTTTTAAATGTAATGAGCGATTGTAATTTGAATCTCACAAAAATTCAATCCTTACCTATTATTGAAACACCTTGGAAATACGCTTTTTTTGTAGATATAAAATTTGAAGAGTATTCTAGTTTTAGTAAAGCAAAATCACTTTTAGAAATAATGTCCGAAGATTTTAAAGTATTAGGAGAATATAAAAATGGAAGAGTATGATTAGCACTGCGGATAGATTAAAAACAGTTGAGGAATACTATTTCTCTAAAAAATTACGAGAAGTTCGTGGGCTAATTTCAGATGGAAAGCCAATTATAAATATGGGTATTGGTAGTCCCGATTTGGCACCGTCAGAAGGAGTTATACAGGCAGTTACTAATTCTTTAAGAGATAATGGAGCTCACCAATATCAAAGCTACCAAGGTTTGCCAGAATTAAGAGAGGCTATTGCAGATTTTTATAAGAATAAATTTGGTGTTTCTGTAAACCCGCAAGATGAAGTATTGCCTCTTATGGGTTCTAAAGAAGGAATAATGCATATTAGTATGGCCTTTTTAAATACAGGTGATGAGGTATTAATTCCGAACCCTGGATATCCAACATATACTTCGGTGACTAAATTAGTAGGAGCAGTTCCAAAACAATATAATTTAACAGCAGAAAAAGATTGGTTTCCAGATTTAGAAGATTTGTCAAAACAAGATTTATCTAAAGTTAAATTAATGTGGGTGAGCTATCCGCATATGCCTACTGGAGCAACAGCAACTAAAGAAAAATTGCAAGAACTTATTGCTTTTGCAAAAGCAAACGATATATTATTGGTTAATGATAACCCATACAGTTTTGTGTTAAGTAAAAACCCAACAAGTATACTGGCATTAGAGAATGCTAAGGATGTTGTTTTAGAGTTAAATTCTTTAAGTAAAACCTTTAATATGGCCGGTTGGCGTGTAGGGATGGTTTTAGGAAACAAGACACATATAAATGCTATTTTAAAGGTAAAAAGCAATATGGATTCTGGGATGTTTTACGGTATTCAAAAAGGGGCAATTGCAGCATTAAATAGTGGAGAAGATTGGTTTAATTCTTTAGATCAAGTATATACTTCTAGAAGAGATTTAATGTTTCAATTAGCAGATAAATTAAATTGTGTTTACGATAAGAATGCAGTAGGCATGTTTGTTTGGGCAAAATTGCCAGCTGGAGCAAAATCGTCAGAAGATTTTGTAGATGATGTTTTGTACGATAAAAATATATTTATAGCTCCAGGGACTATTTTTGGTAGTAACGGAGAAGGGTATATACGCTTTTCACTTTGTGTAAAAGAAGAAAAAATAAAAGAAGCAATAGCAAGATTTTAAAAAATGAATGTATTTGTAATAGGTATTGGTTTAATAGGGGGGTCTATAGTAAAAGATGTAAAACGTCTTGTACCAAATACGACTATCTACGGTATAGATTCTAGCGCGGAACATGTAGAGCAGGCTTTATCTTTAGGCATTATTGATGAAAAAGCAGATTATAGCCAATTATCTCTTGCAGACATTGTTGTGGTAAGTATCCCGGTAGACGCTATGATTGCCGAGTTGCCTAAAATACTAGATGCTGTTAATGACGATTGTGTGGTTTTTGATGCTGGTTCCACCAAATTACAAATATGTAAAGTGTTGGAAAATCACCCTAAAAGGAGAAATTTTTTAGCATGCCATCCAATTTCGGGAACGGAATTTTCAGGACCTTCAGCAGCTATTAATGGACTATATGAAGGAAAAACCAATATAATTTGCGAGGTAGAAAAAACAGCATTTAAATTACAAGAAAAAGCGTTAGAACTTTTTCAAACCTTAGGTATGCGTATTCGGTATATGAATCCAGAGGCACATGATAAGCATATAGCATACGTATCACATTTGTCACACATCAGTTCCTTTATGTTAGGAAAGACGGTTATTGAGAAAGAAAAGAATGAACGTGATATTTTTGACATGGCGGGCAGTGGTTTTGAAAGCACCGTACGTTTGGCAAAAAGTTCCCCAGCAATGTGGACACCTATTTTTAAACAGAATAAAGAAAATGTCATAGAGACTTTAGAAGGCTATATTAATAACCTTACAGATTTTAAAAAAATGCTCCTTGCAGACGATTATGAGGGCATTTATAATGAAATGAATAATACCAATAAAATTAAAGAAATATTAAACGGAATACCACAAACAAAGAATAAATAAAAATGGAGAATTCAAAAGAAATGAGAACATGGTTGGATGACATGCAGCTAGATCATCCACTAGTAATAGCAGGGCCATGTAGTGCTGAAACAGAAGAGCAAGTGTTAAAGATTGCTCATGAATTAAAAGATACAGATGTAAGCTATTACAGAGCTGGTATCTGGAAGCCAAGAACTCGTCCGGGGAATTTTGAAGGCGTTGGTATTTTAGGCCTTAAGTGGTTGCAGAAAGTAAAAGAGGAAACGGGAATGAAAACCTGTACGGAAGTTGCTAATAGAGCACACGTAGAACTTGCATTAGAGCATGATATTGATTTATTATGGATTGGAGCTCGTACTTCTGTAAGTCCGTTTATTATGCAAGAAATTGCAGATGCTTTGGCAGGTACGGATAAAATAGTGTTAGTAAAAAACCCTATTAACCCAGACCTATCTTTATGGTTAGGTGGTATAGAGCGTTTATATACTGCAGGGATAAAAAACTTAGGGGCAATACACAGAGGTTTTTCTACTTACGAAAAAACAAAGTACAGAAACATTCCTGAGTGGCAATTGGCAATTGAGTTTAAAAACAAATTTCCTGATTTACCATTAATAAACGATCCATCTCATATTACAGGTAATAGAGATATGATTTTTGATGTTTCACAAACCGCATTAGATTTAAATTTTGATGGGTTAATGATTGAAACTCATTTTGATCCAGATAATGCGTGGAGTGATGCTGCGCAACAAGTTACGCCAGCTACATTAGTACAGATAATGAAAGATTTAAAAATCAGAAAAGAAAATGATTCTGAAGAAGCGTATACTAAAGATTTAGCCAATTTACGTGCGCAGATTGATGTGATTGATAATCAGTTAATAGAATCTTTAGGGAAGCGTATGAAAATTTCTGATAGTATTGGAAAGCTAAAGAAAGAAAAAAACGTTGCAGTATTACAGAGCAATCGTTGGAATCAGATTCTTGGAGCTATGATCTTAGAAGGAGAATCTAAAGGATTGAGTGAGGAGTTTGTTTTAAGAATGTTTAAGGCAATACACCAAGAATCTATAAATCATCAAGAAAAGATTTTAAATAAATAATATCAAAAAGCCGGCTTTTAAGCCGGCTTTTTATTTTTTTAAAAGGAAAGTGTTTATTTTTTAAAAATATAACGAGTTATAAAAATACCTTGCCCGTCTTTGTCTCCAGCATCGCTCTCCACCGCACTTAGTACGTGTATAAGCTCCCAGCCTTCTTTAGCCATTTTATTTAACTTTGAGGATATTACAGCGTCATTGGCGGCAATATTTTGAAATCGTATTCCGGCAATGTTGTAAAAATTTAAAAGTTTAGTTTCTTCAAAATTCTTTACCCTGATATCTCCTCTTTTAGATTTGTTTCTGGAGTTGTTCTCCTCTGTTTGAGTAGAAGTGTAAGTTTCATAGTCTTTTTCTTCTTTAGCATCTATTATCCGTGAGCGTCCCATACCGCTTGGAACAATAGATTCTACACTTGTAATTACTTTAAATTCTTGGGCATTAATTCCAGAATAGGATAGTAGCCCAAATGCCATTAATAAAATTATATTTTTCATTGTTTTGTTTATTTTAAAGACAATAAAAAGATGGTAAGGTTGCATAGGACTATAAAATTATTTCTAACAAAACTATTTAAAACCAAAATAGGAGCATATTTAGTCAAATACGCAGCGAAACAAACAAATTATACAATAACACGTTTGTAAATGATACGTATTAATTATTTTCGCCAATAATAAATAACATGGGATATACCATAAAAAACCAAAAATGACACAAAATTTTTTAAGAGTAAGTAAATCAATTTTAGCCCTATTTTTTTTAACGTTATTTCTTAATTGTTCCAAGAATCCAATTAAATGTTTAAATGGGAGCTGGGCACAAGATGTTGCTTCTGATTTAGAAGCGTTTACAACAGCATCGAGTAATTATAATGAGAATCCTACAGTAGAGAATTGTAATAGTTACAAAGCTGCACTTAACGGTTATATAAATGCTTTAGAGGGTGTTGATGATTGTTATAGAGGACTGGCAGATTTTGATGGGGATTTTGATGATGCTAAAGAGGAGCTTTCTGAAATTGACTGTACAGAAAATTAGACCTCTAGTTTACAAAGTTAACTTTAGAATATTGTAAAGAAAGAAGTAATAGTTTTCTTTATTGCAACTAAAAATATAAAAAGGCAGCCAAATAAAAGTGAAAATTATTGTTGGGTTGCCTTTTTTAGTTATAAACTATAATAGCTTAATAAACAGAAAGATTAAGAATGTAAATCAATTTAAAAACTAAAATTGTTTCTTTGCATTGTTAATTAATGTAAATGATAGGAACTGTATATAAATCTACTGGGAGTTGGTACACTGTAAAGACAGAGGAAGGTAGTTTTTATAACTGTAGAATTAAAGGAAAGTTTAGAATTAAAGGAATTAAAAGTACGAACCCCGTTGCGGTTGGTGATATAGTGCATTTTGATGTAGAGAAAATTGGAGATGAAACTTTAGGAGTAATATCCTCTATTGAAGAAAGAAAGAACTATATCATTAGAAAATCGGTTAATTTGTCAAAGCAAACGCACATTATTGCAACAAATTTGGATCAGGTTTTTTTAATGGTAACTTTAAATAATCCGCCTACCCATACTGCTTTTATAGATCGTTTTTTAGTTACTGCAGATGCCTATCATATTCCAGCGATAATCTTATTTAATAAAATAGATACTTATACCGAAGAAGAATTATTAGAAGTAAAGTACTTAGCTGCTCTATACCGAAAAGTTGGGTATACTTGTATTGGTATTTCGGCAAAAACGTCTAAAAATGTAGAGCAAGTAAAAACGTTGATGGAAGGAAAAACTTCTATGTTTTCAGGACACTCAGGAGTCGGTAAATCTACTTTGGTGAATAGTATTGAACCGGGATTAAGTATAAAAACCAAAGAAATTTCTAAGCAGCATCTTCAAGGACAACATACTACTACTTTTGCAGAGATGTTCGACTTAAGTTTTAATTCCAGAATAATAGATACTCCGGGAATAAAAGGCTTTGGTATTGTAGATATGGAAAAGGAGGAAATAGGGAGCTATTTTCCAGAAATTTTTGCGTTAAAAGGAGAGTGTAAGTTTAATAATTGCTTGCATATAGATGAACCTCATTGCGCAATAAAAAAGGCCCTAGAGACAGATGATATTGCATGGAGTAGGTATAAAAGCTATGTGCAAATGGTTTCTGGAGAAGATGAAAATTATAGAGTAGATATTCATTCTGAAAAAAAATGAGGGCAGTAATACAAAGGGTTTCTAGAGCAAGTGTTACAGTAGAAGGTAAAGAGATTTCAAAAATTAATACTGGACTTTTAGTTTTATTAGGAATAGAAGATTTAGATACCCAAGAAGATATAAATTGGTTGGCAAAGAAAATTATAAACCTTAGAATATTTAATGATGTAGATGGTGTTATGAATAATTCTTTGCTTCAAGAAAAAGGAGATGCTATTGTAGTAAGTCAGTTTACCTTACACGCGGGAACAAAAAAAGGAAATAGACCATCTTATATAAAAGCTTCTAAACCAGAAGTAGCTATTCCGTTGTATGAAAGCTTTATAAGTGAAATAGAATCGCAATTAGGAAAAAAAGTAGGAACGGGTATTTTTGGGGCAGATATGAAGGTGGACTTGCTTAATGATGGGCCTGTTACAATATGTATCGACACAAAAAACAAAGAGTGATTTTATTTTTTCTTATAAAAAGGTAAGAAAAATAGTATTTATTCGTTAGTTAGTTAACCGAACTAATTATAACCGTCAAATGCGCATTTTTTTCTATTTGGCACTGTTTTTTTGCAGTGTATATTCATTTTCTCAAGATTTTCAATATTCTTCCCTTTTAATAAAAGAAGAGCTAAAAGACAACGCAGACGCTGTTGTACGTTTTGATGAAATGGTGGTTGATATCTTGGCTCAGGATAACATGCTTTTAAAATCTAAAAGAGTAGTTACTGTTTTAAATAAAAATGGGAATAAACATGTTAATGCGTATGCTGGCTATAGTAATTCTAGTAAGGTTAAGTATATAAAAGCAATTGTTTATGATGCCTTTGGGAATGAAATCAAAAAAATAAAAGAGAAAGATTTTAAAGATGTAAGTGCCGTTTCCGGAGGTACGTTATACTCTGATTACAGAGTAAAATATTTGGATTATACACCTACAGGATATCCATATACAATAGTGTTAGAAAAAGAAATACAAACTAAAAATACTGCTTTTTTACCAACATGGAATTTCTTAGATGGTTATGGGGTGAGTGCAGAATTAAGCCATTTTAAATTAAATTTTGTACATGCCGATTTAAAACCAAGGGTTTTAGAAAAAAATACTGAAAATTATAATATTGAAATTAACGAAACTCCTTTGTCTATTGATTGTAAGGGTGTAGAGATTTCCGCTTTAAAAAAAGAACAGTTAAGTCCTATGTTTAACCAAATTTCACCTAAAATAATGACCAGACTTATAGATTTTCATTACGAAGGACATGATGCGCATGTGGAAAACTGGGAGCAATTAGGAGAGTGGATGTATGTTAATTTGTTACAAGGAAGAAGTGAATTACCCGAGTCTGTAAAAAGTCATATTACCAATTTGGTTAAAAATGTAGATTCGGATATAGAAAAAGCACGTTTAGTATATGAATATATGCAAAGTGTTACAAGATATATAAGTGTACAAGTAGGTATTGGAGGTATACAACCTATTATAGCCTCTGAGGTAGATAGGGTAAAGTATGGAGATTGTAAAGGATTATCTAATTATACTCATGCTTTATTGGAAGTCGCAGGAGTTAAAAGCTATTATGTTCATGTTGAAGCCGGTAATAATAAGATAGATTTTGAAGAAGATTTTCCAACTTTGGCGCAAGGAAATCATGCTATTTTAGCCATTCCGAATGGAGAAAGTTATACTTGGATAGATTGTACTTCTCAAACACATCCTTTTGGTTTTGTAGGGGACTTTACGGATGATAGAAAAGCATTTGTAATTAGACCTAATGGAGGGGAAGTAATTAAAACACCAGTGTATCTTAATGAAAATAATTCACAAAAAATGGAGGGCGAAATTCAGTTGTTAGAGGATGGAGCAATTAAGGTTTCCGCTGTTATAGAAACAAAAGGAATTAGGTATGATAATCGTTTTTATATAGAAGATTTAGATAAAGACAAAATTTTGGAATATTACCAAGATACATGGGCTAGTATAAATAATTTGATTTTAGAAAAAAATGAATTTAAAAATGATAAAGAGAAGGTTAAATTCACAGAAGAAGTTCAAATTAGTGCAAAAAATTATGCCAAACCTTCTGGGGAAAGAATACTATTTAGCCCCAATGTTTTAAATAAGAATAGTTTTGTTCCCAAAAGGTATCGTACTAGGAAATTACCATTTCAAATTCAGAGAGGGTATAAGGATGTAGATAGTTATGTAATATCAATTCCAGAAGGGTATGGTGTTGAAGCTCTCCCCGAGCCAGTAGAAATTATATCAGAATTTGGAGAATATAAAATGTCAGTGTTAAAACAAGGGGAGTCATTAAAATATGAGCGTCGTTTTTTGTTAAAGGCTGGCAAGCATCCAAAAGAAAAGTACAGCAACTATAGGAGTTTTAGGAAAAAGATTTCTAAAAATGACGGAGCCCAAGTTGTTCTAATTAAAAAATAATAAGGTGTTAATTAATAGTATAAAATCGATAGAATGAAGAATTTCATAAAAATACTAGTCCTATTTTGTGTGTTTACACATGCGTCTTTTGCTCAAGAAGTAAAATTAGGAAAAGTTTCTAAAGAAGAATTAAAAGAGAAAATTTACGCCAAGGATTCCACCGCAGACGCAGCAATTTTATACAGGAATATAAAGGTTTCTTTTGTATATGTAGAATCAAAAGGTTTTATAATAGAACGAGAAGTACATGAACGGATAAAAATATATAATAAATCGGGTTTTAAACATGGTACAATAGTAGAAAGTTTGTATCAATCTAATGGTACAAGAGAAAGTTTAACGGGCCTTAAGGCTTATACATTTAATTTAGTTGGTGACGAAATTGAAAAGATTAAATTAAAAAAATCGGATATTTTTAAGGAAGAGACATCTAAATATTATAAAAAAGAAAAATTTACTATGCCTAACTTAAAGGAAGGTAGTGTAATAGAATATAATTATACTGTTAGCTCTCCATTTTATTCTTCATTTAATGAAATCATTTTGCAATATGATATTCCTATTGTTCAGCAAGAAATAAAGGTTGAAATTCCAGAGTATTTTTCATTTAAAAATATGACAAAAGGTTATTTGGCTTATGACATAAATAGGAGTAGTAAAGCGGGAAGTATAACTTTTACAAATAAAAACAGGAGTAGTTCAGGATATGTTACAAAGACGGATTTTTCTTCTTCTAAGATAGATTATAAAATAAATGTTTCTAAAGTACAGATGAAGGATGTTCCTGCTTTAAAGGAAGAGGTATATGTAAATAGTATGAATAATTATAGAGCGGCAGTTAAATATGAGCTGCAATATGTAAAATTCCCTAACTCTTCAATTGAAAATTATTCGACCACTTGGGAGAGCGTTGTTAAGAAAATTTATGAAAATGATGAGTTTGGAAAGCAATTAGATATTAAAAAATATTATAAAGAAAATTTGTCAAAGGTTTTAGCGGGAAAAACTTCCGAAACGGAAAAATTAGAAGCTGTATTTACACATGTTCAAGCTAGAATGAATTGGAATAATATTTACGGCTACTCTACAGATGAAGGAGTAAAAAAAGCTTATGATTTAAAAACAGGAAATGTTGCAGATATTAATCTAATGTTAGTGAGTATGTTACGCGCAGCTGGTTTAAATGCAAAACCAGTATTAGTAAGTACAAGAAGTAATGGGGTACCATTGTTCCCTACAAGATACGGTTTTAATTATGTAGTTGCGGTTGTTAATACGAATGGTAAGAATATTTTCTTAGATGCTACCAGTAAATATAATAAGCCTAATATGCTTCCTATAAGGGCTTTGAATTGGGCAGGCAGAATTGTTAATGAAGGAGGGCTATCCTCTTCGGTGTCATTATTACCAGATCATAAATCAACGGAAAGTGTTATGATGATGGCTTCCATTTCTAATGAAGGTAATCTAGAAGGAAAGATTAGAAGAAATTGTAGAGATTATGTTGCTTATAAATTTAGGATTAATAACTCGGAGTTAGCAGAGGATTCTTATCTTGAGAAATTAGAAGAGGCTTATAATGGCATAGAAATTTCGGAATATAGTATAGATAATAAAAAAATACCGAATAAGCCAGTTGTTGAAAACTTTAGTTTTAATTTGGAAGATGCTGCAGAAATATTAGGAGATAAAATGTACGTGTCTCCATTGTTGTGGTTTACGCAAAAAGAAAATCCCTTTAAGACAGAAAAGAGAGACTACCCAATAGATTACGGATATCCTTGGGAAGATAAACATATGATAACAATTAAAATTCCAGAAGGGTATCAAGTAGAATTTATACCACAATCCATTAATGTCTCCGTAGGAGATGGATTAGGAAATTTTAAATACAGCTTATCAAAAACCCCAATAGGACTTCAGATAAGCTCCAGTTTAAGCCTAAATAAAGCAATAATTAGCCCTCAGGATTATCAAGGATTAAAAGATTTTTACACCGCTGTAATAGAAAAACAAACAGAAAAAGTAGTTTTGTCTAAAATTTAAGACAAATGAGTATAACAGCAGAACAACAAAAGGTAGATACTTGGATTAAAGAACACGGTGTTCGTTATTTTAATGAACTTACCAATATGGCGCAACTTACAGAAGAAGTTGGTGAGGTGGCTCGTATTATTGCTCGTAGATATGGAGAACAAAGCGAAAAAGAATCGGATAAAAATAAAGATTTAGGAGAGGAATTGGCAGATGTACTATTTGTTGTTTTGTGTTTAGCGAACCAAACAGGAGTAGATTTACAACAAGCTTTTGATAAAAAGTTAGAATTAAAGACAAAGCGCGATCATGACCGTCATCAGAATAATAAAAAGTTGAAATAGTGTTATATTTGACGTTCGTTTTTAATCCACTATAGTTTTGAAATTACACATCTCTAGTCCATCCAACAATTTAATTAATGCTACAGTAAAAATAACAGGTTCTAAAAGTGAATCTAATCGTTCTTTATTATTAAAAGCATTGTATTCTAATATTTCTATAAGCAATGTATCTAATTCGGATGATGCCGTTGTAATGGAAAAGGGATTGCAAATATCTTCAGGTATTGTTGATATTCATCATGCGGGTACGGCTATGCGTTTTTTAACTAGTTATTTCGCTAGTCAAGAAGGGAAAGAGGTTACTTTAACCGGTTCACAACGAATGACAGAGCGTCCGATAAAGGTTCTAGTAGAAGCCTTGCAAGATTTGGGAGCGGATATTACATATGTAGAAAATGAAGGATATCCCCCCTTACTTATTAAAGGTAAAAAACTGACTAAAAGTAAAGTAAGTTTGCCTGCTAATATTAGTAGTCAATATATATCTTCCTTACTATTAACTGCACCGAGTTTGGAAAATGGAATAGAGGTGGAGTTAGTAGGGAAAATAACATCTGTTCCTTATATAAAAATGACTTTGGCTCTTTTAAAAGAGATTGGAGTAGAAAGCGCATTTAAAGGGAATACCATTACTGTAGCTCCTAAAAAAGAGGTAAAGCCAACGGAGTTAGTTGTGGAGTCTGATTGGAGTTCCGCATCGTATTTCTATAGTTTAGTTGCTTTAAGCGATGTAGGTTCCGAAATTACATTATCGGCCTATAAGAAAGATAGTTTACAGGGAGATAGTGTTTTAGCAGAAATATATAAAGATTTTGGTGTAGAAACGGTATTTCAAGACCACCAAATTATATTAAAAAAGAAAACCGCTAATACCTTACCTAAAGTTACTATAGATTTATCTAATGCTCCAGATATAGCGCAGACAATAGCTGTTACTTGTTTTGGATTGGGTGTGAGTTGTTATTTAACAGGTTTGCATACACTAAAAATTAAGGAAACGGATCGTTTAGAAGCATTATATGCTGAACTGTCTAAGTTGGGAGCAGATATTAAAGTAACAGATAAAACCTTAACATTAGAGTCAACGCCAGAAATAAAAACCAACGTTGCTATTGACACGTATAATGATCATAGAATGGCAATGGCTTTTGGTCCTTTAGCTTTAAAAACTGCATTATTTGTAAACGATGCAGAAGTGGTTTCTAAGTCGTATCCGGATTATTGGACTGATTTTAAAAACCTTGGGATAGTAGTTAAACAAGCTTAATTTCTATTTAATTGCCGATTTACTTGACAACCCCTCCTTCGGAGTTGTATATTTGCCACCGCAAAAAACGCTAATAAAAATTGTATAAATGAAATTATCAAACTTCAATTTTGAATTACCAGAAGATTTACTAGCAGAATATCCTGCGGAGCATAGAGATGAATCTAAACTAATGGTAGTTCATAGAGAAACAGGTAAAATTGAACACAAAATGTTCAAAGACCTTATTAATTATTTTGATGAGGGTGATGTAATGGTTCTTAATAATACCAAAGTTTTTCCTGCTAGATTATATGGCAACAAAGAAAAAACAGGAGCAAGAATTGAAGTGTTTTTATTACGAGAACTTAATGAAGAGCAACGCCTTTGGGATGTTTTAGTGGATCCAGCACGTAAAATACGTATTGGTAATAAATTATATTTCGGTGATGATGATACCTTAGTAGCAGAAGTTATCGACAATACTACATCAAGAGGAAGAACATTACGTTTTTTATATGATGGTTCTTATATAGATTTCAGAAGAAAATTAAGAGAATTAGGAGAAACCCCTTTGCCTAAGTATATAAAAAGAGAAGTGCAAGAAGATGATGAGGAAAGATACCAAACCATTTATGCAAAGCACGAAGGTGCTGTAGCTGCACCAACTGCAGGTCTACATTTTTCTAAACACTTATTAAAACGTTTAGAAATAAAAGGAGTAGATTTTGCTGAACTTACTTTACATGTTGGTTTAGGTACATTTAACCCTGTTGAGGTAGAAGATTTATCTAAACATAAAATGGATAGCGAAGAGTTAATTATTGATGAAAAAGCTACGGAGATTGTAAATTCAGCACAGTCTAAGAAAAAAAGAATTTGTGCTGTAGGGACAACTGCAATGCGTGGTTTAGAAAGCGCAGTATCTTCTAATAGAACTTTAAATACCTATGAAGGTTGGACTAATAAATTTATTTTTCCTCCATACGATTTTAGTATAGCTAATTGTATGGTAACCAATTTTCATTTACCAAAATCAACTTTAATGATGATGGTTTCTGCTTTTGCAGGACATGATTTAATGAAAAAAGCATATAAAGAAGCAATCTTAGAAAGCTATAAGTTTTATTCTTATGGTGATGCAATGTTAATATTATAAGAACTTCTAAATAATACTAAAATCCTGTTATCCGTTGCAATATAGCTTAGGTTAACAGGATTTTTTATCTTATTAAACTTGGAGAAAAAAAAAGATATACGAGCATTAACAAAGGAGCAGTTAAGAGAATTCTTCGTAAAAAACGGGGATAAAGCATTTAGAGGCAATCAAGTCTATGAGTGGCTTTGGCAAAAAGCTGCACATTCTTTTGATGTTATGACTAATATTTCCAAGGAAACCAGAGATAAGTTAGAGGCAAGTTTTGTCATTAACCATATTAAGGTAGACCAAATGCAGCGCAGTAGCGATGGTACTATAAAAAATGCAGTGCGTTTACATGATGATTTAATAGTAGAGTCGGTATTAATTCCTACAAAAACTAGAACTACCGCTTGTGTTTCTAGTCAGGTAGGATGTAGTTTGGATTGTAAATTTTGTGCAACAGCCAGATTAAAGCGCATGCGTAATTTAAATCCAGATGAGATTTATGATCAAGTAGTAGCTATTGACAATGAAAGTCGATTGTATTTTGATAAACCCTTGAGTAATATTGTGTTCATGGGTATGGGGGAGCCTTTAATGAATTATAATAATGTTTTAAAGGCGATTGATAAAATTACAGCTCCCGAAGGTTTAGGTATGTCTCCTAAAAGAATTACCGTTTCTACATCTGGGGTTCCAAAGATGATACGCAAAATGGCAGATGAAGAAGTTAAATTTAAACTAGCCGTATCTCTACATTCTGCTATTGATGATATTAGAACTTCCATAATGCCTTTTAACGCTACTTTTACCCTAGCAGATTTAAGAGAATCTTTGCAGTATTGGTATGCCAAAACAAAAAGTAGAATCACATACGAATATGTGGTGTGGGATGGTATTAATGATACTAAAAAAGATGTAGACGCCTTGGTAGCCTTTTGTAAATTTGCTCCTTCTAAAGTTAATCTAATAGAATACAATCCTATTGACGATGGTATTTTTCAACAGGCAACGAGTAAAGCAGTAGAAATGTATGTGTCAGTTTTAGAGAAAAATGGTATTGTGGTAACCGTACGTAGGTCTAGGGGAAAAGATATTGATGCGGCTTGTGGTCAGTTAGCTAATAAATCTTAACTTATTCGTGTAAAACTGTGTATTCTGGGAACGTTGTAGTAAAAAAGTAAAATAGAACATGTTCCTTAGTTATAATGCATATTATAACGTTAATAGCCTAGTTATTTTTCATAATTTTGATGTATAAGTAATAAAGATGTTTTTTTGAAAATAGTAGCACAAATTAAAGAGCCTATAAATAAAGAAATGGAACTTTTTGAAAAAAAGTTTCGGGACTCTATGACCTCTAAGGTTGCTTTGCTAAACAGAATAACATATTATATAGTAAACCGTAAGGGTAAGCAAATGCGCCCAATGTTTGTTTTTTTAACTGCCAAATTGTTAAATGGAGGAGAAGTTAATGAACGTACCTATCGCGGAGCTTCAGTAATAGAACTTATACATACAGCAACTTTAGTTCATGATGATGTTGTAGATGAAAGTGATAAACGAAGAGGTTTCTTTTCTATAAATGCACTGTGGAAAAATAAGATAGCGGTTTTAGTTGGGGACTATTTACTATCTAAAGGGTTGTTGTTGTCAATAGATAATGATGATTTTGATTTACTTAAAATTATATCTGTTGCTGTTCGTGAAATGAGCGAAGGGGAACTATTGCAAATAGAAAAAGCCAGACGTTTAGATATTACAGAGGAAGTTTACTATGACATTATTCGTAAAAAAACGGCAACTCTAATAGCAGCTTGTTGTAGTCTTGGAGCATGTTCCGTACAACCGGAGACAGAACACGTGGAAATATATAGAAAATTTGGAGAGTTGTGTGGTATGGCATTTCAAATAAAAGACGACCTTTTTGATTATGGTAGTACAGCAATAGGGAAACCCACAGGAATTGATATTAAAGAACAAAAAATGACATTACCATTAATTTATGCATTAAATAATTGTTCTAAAACGGAAAAGAAATGGGTGATTAACTCTGTAAAAAATCACAATAAAGATAAGAAGAGAGTAAAAGAGGTAATAGCCTTTGTTAAAGAAAAAGGGGGGCTAGAGTATGCGGTCTCTAAAATGTTAGCCTTTAAGGAAGAAGCTTTACAAATGTTAGAAAATTACCCAGATTCTGACTATAAAAGTGCACTACAGCTAATGGTTAATTATGTTGTAGATAGAAAAAAATAAAGATATCTCTCTGGTTTATAGTCTATTATTTCAAAATATAAAAATAATTTTAATCTTCAGGCAACTATTTCAAAGTATAACTCGTCTATCTTTATAGAAGACAATTCTAAAAGACTTTGAAAATTATTTCATTTTATAAAAACGAAACCCAACTCATAAAAAAAGCAGTCTCTGGAAATAGAGAAGCACAACGCTTTATTTATGATACTTATGCTCCTAAAATGTTAGGAGTGTGTAGACAGTATATTAAAGATATGCAGTTTGCGGAAGATGTTATGGTAGCTGGGTTTTTAAAAGTTTTTTCTAAACTAGATAGTTTTAAACACCAAGGAAATTTTGAGGGGTGGATTCGGAAGATTATGATTCGAGAAAGTATAAGCTATCTTCGAAAAAAACAGTTTGTAGTTTATGATGATGAGATTATAGAAAAAAATACTATTGTGGATTATGGAAATGACACCGTTTTAGAGGTCGAGTATATTCAAAACATAATAGATGATTTACCACAAGGATATAAAATGGTATTTGTTTTATTTGCTATAGAGGGGTATAAACATAAAGAAATAGCGGAAATGTTAGAAATATCGGAGAGTACCTCAAAATCGCAACTATTTAAAGCAAGACTATTATTGCAAAAAAAATTAAGAGAACAAAATATTATAGGGTATGGAGCCAAATAAGATAGAAAAACATATGCAGAAGGTTCTTAAAGAAAGAGAGATATCTCCATCAAATTCGACATGGGATACTATTTCTAAAGAACTAGATGCAAATAAAAAACCTAAGAATAAAAAGTTTTATTGGTATGCTATTGCGGCAAGTGTTTTAGTATTAATTTCTTTTTCCTTGTTTTTTACTATCAGTAAAGAAAATTTAGGCGCGCCGAATGGTGTTTTAGTAGAGCAAGAAGACAAGCAAATCGACGAGAAAAATTTAGACTCTTATAAGCTTTTAAATGAAGAAAAACCTATAGAAGTGGTTAATGTGCCTAAAGAAATCATTGAAAAAAAATCAAAGCAAAAAACAAGCTCTTCTATTATGGCTAGTCCTGCAAACGAGCCAAAAGAACAAATTGTGCATAATGATCCTTTGTTAGAGAAAATTAAAGATTCTTTTATTGTACCAGACTCTGTGCTAGAAACTAAAGTTGCTGCAATTATAGAAAAAACACAACTTTTAAAGGCAATAGATTATGAGGTTACCGATGCCGAAATAGACTCTTTGTTAAGAGATGCGCAGTTAGAAATTTTGACGAATAAATTATTTGTGGATAACAGTAAAGTAGATGCCTTAGCTTTACTTAATGAGGTAGAAGGGGAGTTAGATATTTCTTTTAGGGATCAAATTTTAAAATCTTTAAAAAGTAGATTTTTAAAAGCAAAGACTGCGATTGCCGACCGTAATAATTAAAATATTCATCAATCAATAATCATAATTCTTTGTTTTTTTCCTGCCAAGGTACGGCAGGAAAGGCAAGGGATACTAAATCAAAATTTTATGACAACTATTACTTTTCGCATTTTAGGTTTGGCCTTGTTTTTTAGTGGAACACTACTATCACAAGAACATTATGAAGATAAAGTTAAGGACTTGCAGCAAAAAAAAGCTCTTATTGTAGAACAAGAAAAGGAAGCTCTTAAAGAACAAGTAGAATTTATAAATCAACGTTTAAGTACAAATGAAATATCCTATGAAGAAGCTAAAGAGTTAAAAGAAAAAGCGGCAAAAAGAAGGGCTTTAAATATAGAAGAAAGAGTGGCTATTATTACGAATAAAATTTCTTTGATAGAACGTAATTATGGTGAGGTTTTGGTTTTAAAAGCTGCGGATAGCTCTGCAAATAAAGCAGTCGGGATAAGTATTGATTTAACTCGGGGAGATGGGTCTACATTGCAATGGGAGAAAAGACAAAGAAAAAAACAAGAGTTAAAATACGACCGTAGAACCTATTCCGATTTTGTAATTGCTGTAGGGTTAAATAATGTTATTGAAGAAGGTAAATCTATTCAGGATACTCCATATAAAGTAGGAAGAAGTCGTTTTTTTGAACTTGGATGGCAATGGAGAACACGAGTATTTAAGAATTCTAATTTTATGCGTTTAAATTATGGGGTTTCTTTTCAGTTTAATGGATTAAAACCTAAAAACAATCAATATTTTGTTTTAGACTCTAATAACCAAACTGTTTTAGAAGAATTTGATGTGAATTTAGATAAA
Organism: uncultured Maribacter sp.; assembly: GCF_947496775.1. Classification (GTDB taxonomy): domain Bacteria; phylum Bacteroidota; class Bacteroidia; order Flavobacteriales; family Flavobacteriaceae; genus Maribacter_B. The sequence goes on from NZ_CANMDU010000009.1 coordinate 108,705, forward strand.
TCAAAACTTAGGATGGATAACTTAGTTTTTCCCGTGCATTTAGAATTTGGACCGTCAAAATTTGATAAGTCAGAAAAGAAAATTCGTTATTCTATTCATAATAAGTTTAGGTTAGGGTTAGGGGCTTATGGTGGTTTTAACTTGTCAACTCGTCAAAAATTAAAATATACGCGCAATGGTGAGAGTATAAAAGAGAAACTTAAAAGAAGTTATAATACAAATAGTTTTGTATACGGGGTAAGTGCTTATGCAGGTTTCGATGGAGCTTTGTTATATGTGAAGTATGATTTGAACCCCATTTTTAAAGATGCAGGAATAAAGCAAAATAATATATCCTTAGGTCTACGATTCGATTTATAGAAATAAATCCCGGCATATTTGCTGGGATTTATTTTTAAAAAAGAAACGTCTTGTTTTTTCCTTATAAACATGGACATATTAATAAGGGCTTACAAGACGTTCTTACAATTAACCAACCAAAGTTAAAGTGTTATAAAAGTTCAAAAGAAACACTTATGTTGTAATCCATGGAGTCCGTTGGGTTACCGTAATACCAGGATTGACTTATTTTATTAACATTATTGTCCGTGAAAGAAATTATAGGTCCAACTTGCTTCCCTAGTTTTTTTGCAATTGCTTCTGCCTTTTTCTTGGCATTATCAAAAGCACCTTTTGCATAATCTGCGATTTGTTTTTCTGTGAATTTTATTTCGTACTTGTATTCTAATTTGCTAACTCCCATAGAGCGTACTTTTAAGAATTTTTGCATTTCTGCTACAGAATTACTTTTAAACTCTAGAAAGACACCATTTTTTTCATAGCCCATTAAATCATACTGTAATTGGTTTTCTTTTAAAGAAGAGTTAGGTATCCCTTCTTTAGCAAGTTTATTTATGTAGTTAGATTTTATCTCATCTAAAGACATGGTTTGTGAGTCGTAATAAACATTATTTAAACTAACTATCATACTCGCGGTATACGTTGGGTTAGTTTTAATAGTATGCACCCCAGTTACGTTTATACTGTTTTTATTCTGTTGTGAGAATCCCTTTAGCGTTGTCATAAGAAGGAGTATAAAAAAGACTAATTTTTTCATGATATATCTTTAGAATGTTATTATGCTTTATATTACAGAAAAAAGAAAGGAAGCTGCAATCATCCATGCGCCAACGATAAGTCCTAAAATTCCTAATTTACCTTGTTTAGGAGCAATTTTTGCTCTTAGTTCTTCTGCTTTTACTTTGGCGGCTTCATTTTTTCCTAAGAATAATTTGTTAATTAATCCAGACCCTAGCATAAACCCTAATGCAGCAGAAACTATATTTCCGGCTAGTAAGGTAATCCACCATATAGGGGCACTTGTAAGCCATCCTAGATTTAGTAAAGCGGTGATAATTCCCCATACTCCCCAAAAGCAAAAGACAAGTCCTATCCATCCTTGGTACGGTTCTACTTTTTCTAATAATTCTTTAGCATTTGGTTTTTTTGCAAGAATTAAAGATGGTACTGCAATAATGCTTAATAAAATAAGTGTAATTCCCCAGATCATAATTTTTTAATTTTTAAGGTTATTTAAATATTTGTATACTGCAAAGGTGCATCGGTTTGTATTTCTTTTTTACCCTTGGAACAATGAAAAAATACTCCCTGAAAAAGGGGATAGCTTCTGTAGTTTACTGTTTCTATTGTATCATATACATTGTATGTATTCCATACATTGTATATATTGCATTATTATAAATACCCTTTAAAAGATTGATTTCTAAAACTACCATAGACAAAGTCTACGAAACTTCCCGCTTAGAGGAAGTTATTGGCGATTTTGTACAATTAAAGAAAGCAGGTAGTAACTTTAAAGGACTAAGTCCTTTTAGTGATGAAAAATCTCCGAGTTTTATGGTGTCCCCTGTAAAGCAAATATGGAAAGATTTTAGTAGTGGAAAGGGAGGTAATGTGGTTGCTTTTTTAATGGAGCATGAGCATTTTACTTATCCAGAAGCCATAAAATATTTGGCTAAAAAGTATAATATAGAGATAGAGGAGACCGAGCGTACGGACGAGCAAAAGGAAGAAGCTAATGAACGCGAGAGTATGTATTTAGTGTCCGAATTTGCGCAAAAACATTTTGTTGAAATGGTTTGGGAAAGCGAACTTGGCAAGGCAATAGGTCTATCTTATTTTAAAGAAAGAGGTTTTACTGATGAAACTATAAAAAAATTTAAGCTTGGCTATTGTTTAGATAAATGGGATGGTTTTACACTTGCGGCTTTGGATAAAGGATACAAGCTTAATTATTTAGAAAAAACAGGATTAACGATAGTAAAGGAAGATACGTCTAACCCACAAAATTCTAAAAAATTCGATAGATTTAAAGGGAGAGTAATGTTTCCTATTCACTCTATGAGTGGTCGTGTTTTGGGTTTTGGAGGTAGAATACTTACTAATGATAAAAAAGCTGCCAAATATTTAAATTCTCCAGAGAGCGATATTTACCATAAAAGTAAAGTGCTTTACGGTATTTACCATGCTAAGCAAGCTATTGCAAAAGAGGATAATTGTTATTTGGTAGAGGGCTATACCGATGTTATACAGTTTCATCAGCGTGGAATTCATAACGTAGTTGCTTCCAGTGGAACGGCACTTACTCCAGAACAGATTAGGTTAATTAATAGATTAACTAAAAATATTACTGTTTTATTTGATGGTGATGCAGCAGGGTTACGAGCCTCTCTAAGAGGTATAGATTTAATTTTGGAGCAGGGAATGAATGTAAAGGTGTGTACATTTCCGGAAGATGAAGACCCAGATAGTTTTGCGAAAAATAATGAATATGATGCTGTAGTAGCGTACCTACAAGAAAACGGAAAGGATTTTATCCAGTTTAAAGCCTCTTTGCTGATGAAAGAGGCTGCGAATGATCCGATTAAGAGAGCAGATACAGTTAGGGATATTGTGCAGAGTATTTCTAAGATACCGGACCGAATTCAGAAGGAAATATATATACAAGAATGTGCTCAGATTATGAATATATCTGAAGCTGTTCTCTTTAATACCCTTGCTCAAATAGGGAATAAAGGACAAAAAGAGGCTGCAAAACAGCAAAAACAAGAGCAAAAAGCGTTTAAAGTTGTTAAAAACGAAGAAGTTCAGGTTAAGGTAGATGTTCAATATGAGCTAGAGCGAAAAATAATTGAGCAGCTATTATTATATGGGAAAGATGTACATACTTTTGAAGATTTAGTACTTAAAGAAAATGAAGATGGTGATTTGGTTTTAGAGCCAGAGTCTTCAGAGGTTAAAGTATATGAAAAAATTTATTTAGATCTCCAGGATGATGAAATTGAGCTAGCAAATGAAAAGTTTAGAGCTATTTATTATAAGTTGATAGAAGAGCTTAATGAAAAAGAAGATTTTGCAATAAATTCTTTCTTGGCGAATTTAGAGCAAGAGACTATTTCAGAAATATCATCAATTTTAATGGAAGAAGAGAAATATGTTTTACATAATTGGGAAAGTAAAGATATTTTTCCAAAAGATAAAAACAGTGTTATAGCGCAATTAGTAAGCGAAACCATTTTAACTCTTCGGTGTTATTTAATAAAGAAAAGAATGGAGGCTTTACAAAATAAAACTATGGATAGTTCCGAGGATAATAAGGAGACTTTAGAAGAAATTATGAATTATATTCATTTAAATAAACTATTAAACACTAAACTCAACAGAGTTTTAGCATAAAAAAAAAGCCTAACGTAACACGTTAGGCTTTTTTTATTTTTGGTTTTGTTGTTTAGTACAATTCAAGTGCTTTTGCTTGTTGTAATAAGTCTACCATATTATCTACATTTAATTTTTTCATTAAACGAGCTTTATAGGTACTAACCGTTTTTTCATTAAGATTTAAACCAATAGCAACATCTTTATTTCTTTTTCCACTAGCTAAAAGTTTAAGAACTTCTATCTCTCTAGTAGATAATTTTCTAAAGAATCTTCTTGGTTTTTGAGTTCCTTCGTCAAAAGCTAAACGTTGTGCAAGTTCATTAGTAATAAACATACTACCTTCACTTACTTTACGCACTGCAGTTACGATATAATCTACATCAGATGATTTAGATAAATAGCCAAACGCTCCAGCTCTTATTGAACTTAATGCATAAACATCTTCTGATTGTCCACTATACATTAAGACCTTAATTTCAGGATATTCCTTCTTTATTTTTCTTAGAGTTGCTATACCATTTATTTCTGGTATATCCATTTCTAACATAATTACATCTGGCTTTACTTCTTCTAATCTTTGAAAAAGTTCAGCTGTAGTAGATGCATCGGCAATAACTTCAAAATCTGAAGTAGAATCCAATACACTTTTAACGCCCATGCGGATAATGGGGTGGTTGTCCGCGATAAGTACTTTAATCATTTCTTTTTTTTTCTAAATTTATATCCCTTGTAATCACAAATAGACTATAAAGACTGACATGCAATGTAAGGTATAAAAATTTAATTATGAAGACAATATGCGATTATTTTTATTTACTAACGTAATTTTTGTAAGAATATTCGTTTTATCAACATTATTTTCAGTTGAGTGGTCTATTTTAACATTTCAGGGATTACGCAAACAGGTATTGGAACCATTTTATGCTGATTAACAGTATTTAACCTTTTGTAAATAGAAAACACCTCTTTTTTTCTTCCAGAAAAATCATTTGCTTCTTTGCCTTCATCACTCATTTGCATAGCCCATTCTAATTCTGGATACGAAGCTCCTATTTGATCTTCATCTGTGCGGTCATCTCCCCAAAGTCCATCGGTTGGCGCCGCTATTAGTATATCATTATTTATCTCTAAAACTTTGCCAATAGCATATACTTCAGTTTTTAGCAAATCGGCGATAGGGCTTAAATCTACACCGCCATCTCCATATTTTGTGTAAAAGCCTACACCAAAATCTTCTACTTTATTTCCTGTGCCAGCAACCAAATACCCGTGAAGAGCAGCAAAATAATACAAAGTAGTCATACGTAACCTGGCTCTGGTATTGGCTAAAGCCATAAAGCGTCCTTCTTCATCATCTACAGCAGGTAATGAGTTTAAGAGACTGTCAAAAACAGGGGTTAGGTTAACAGGTTGACGGTTTACGTTTTTAAAATTATCTTGTAACCATTGAATGTGCTTAGAAGCTCTATCTTCCTGATTTTGTTCTTGATGAATTGGCATTTCTAAGCATAAAAGGTCCAAACCAGTTTTAGCGCATAATGTAGAAGTTACAGCAGAATCTATTCCTCCAGATATTCCTATTACGAAACCTTTTATGTTGGCTTTAGTGGCATAGTCTTTAAGCCAGTTTACTATGTGGTCTATTACTTTTTCTGTTTGCATAGAAATATTATTATTGATTTAAAACTAGTAACTTTGCCTCTAAAATAAGACCAAGTTTTTTAATAATAAAATGTATCGTAAATAACTTTATATGCGTAAACCTATTTTTATCATTTTATCTATAATCTCTCTATTTTTTGGCTGTAAAGAAGAGAATATGACAGAAAAAGAAATTGAAAAAATAAATGTAGAAGTAACTATTTCTAGATTTGATAGAGAGTTTGCATCAGCAAGCCCTGATGATTTGCCTAAATTAAGAAAGGAATATCCTTATTTGTTCCCTGCGCCTGATAGTGTCTGGGTAAAAAAAATGCAAGATACTTTGCAAATTGAATTAATGCATGAGGTAGGGGAGCAATTTCAAAATTTTGAAAAAGAAAAAATACAATTAGAAGAATTTTACAAACATGTAAAATATTATTTTCCTAAGTATAAAATTCCTCATGTCGTAACAGTTACTAATGATGTGGATTATAACAACCGAATTATTTTAGCAGATAGTTTATTGTTAATTGGTTTGGATAATTACTTAGGAGCCGAACACAAATTTTACGGAGGTATTCAAAAATACATTTCTCAGGGGATGGATAGAAATTATTTAGTTAGTGATGTTGCTAGTACATTTGCTAATAAAGCAGTGCCAGGGCCACGAGACCGAACTTTTTTGGCACAAGTAATTTATTATGGAAAAGAACTGTATTTAAAAGATAAATTATTGCCGAATGCTGCAGATGCTATTAAAATAGGCTATACTGAAGATGAATTTAATTGGGCAATAGCTAATGAAGAACCAATTTGGAGAAATTTTATTGAGCAAGAGTATTTGTATAGTACAGATAATACTTTAGCAAAAAGATTCTTGGAGCCGGCACCCTTTTCTAAGTTTGGATTAGAATTAGATGCAGAATCTCCAGGAAGATTAGGAAGATATATAGGTTGGCAAATAGTTAATTCTTTTATGCAAAATACTAAGTTATCCTTAGTGCAATTAATGACTGTTTCGGCTGAAGAAATTTTTAAGAAGTCTAACTATAAACCAAAAAAATAATGTCAAAATTACATACATCAGAAATAACTCTTAAAGTTGGGTTAGATGAGAATCGTGTACCAGAAAAGTTACAATGGTCAGCTGAAGATGGAGGGGTGGAGAACGAAGAAATTAAGGCAATGTTACTCTCTGTTTGGGATAATAAAAATCAAGAGTCTTTAAAAATTGATTTATGGACAAAAGATATGCCTGTGGATGAGATGAAGGTATTTTTTCACCAAACTCTTGTGGCTATGTCCGATACGTTTATGAAAGCAACTCAAGACGAAAAGATGACCGCTACAATGAAGGACTTTTGCGATTATTTTGCAGAAAAGTTAGAGTTAAAGAAAGGAAAATAATTAGATTAGATTAATAAAAAAATAACCGCTATAAGCGGTTATTTTTTTATTTTACTTAGTTTATAGCTAATAGTGGTGCTTTGGATTGTAGTGTAAGAGCTTCGGTTAATTTGCCTTTTGAGTGGGTGTTATTCTCTTGGTTACTTGGTAGAATAGATATAAGGTCTATTGCTTTTTCAGAAACGTAATTAGATATGCCTTCTACCACATCTTTATTTTCTATAAACATATGGTCTTGGTAAAATGACTCAAGGTAGTATTCTAATAAGTTTTCATTTTTTTCATCTGTAGAAGAATAACCATACATTCCTGGTTCGTTTTCTATAGTTAAAACATGAACTTTAGCATTGAATTTACGAGCAACATCTAAAAGGGTACTTAGTGCCTGTTTATTGTTAATTTCGTCTTTTCCTAAAACAAGAGCTATGTTTTTTAATTGAAAATCTTCAATAGTGTTAGGAACAACTAAAACGGGGCAATTTGCTGCTTTTACTAATTCTGAAGTATTACTTTTTGTAATAGAAGACTTGCTGGGAGCGGAAGTACCCATAATGATTAAGTCTATTTGTCGACTTTTTTGTACCTCTAATACAGAATCGGTTATAGATCCATTCTTGTTTATTAATTCTATCGGAGAACGTAGTGTTTTTGAGTGTTTTAGTTTTATTTCTTCAAACCTTGCATTTATGCTATCGGACTCGCTGGATTCGGAAATATGTACTAGTATTAATCTCATATTGGTTTTTAGCCCAATAAAATCCACAGCATAATCCAAAGCTTTTTCAGCTAAAGGAGAAAAATCAAAAGGTACTAATAGGGTTGAGATTTTGTCCATGATATAAAGTTTGTTGTTTCTAATGTCAAAGCTAGTACCCGCCTTCGATGAAAAATATGACGCTTATCATATTTCGTTTTTTTTATGATTGGACAAACAAAAAACAAAGAGAATGTTGTAAAATTGTCTCTTGTTGTGTAAGTTTTACGGTATAGGGGCGATTAATATTGTAGCCTTGTAGAAGCTATATAATATGGAAAAATTAATTTTTGTCTATAATGCGAATTCTGGATGGCATAATAGTGTTCTAGATAGTCTTCATAAAGTAGTAAGTCCTAATACCTATGCTTGTAGTTTGTGTGATGTTACGTATGGTGCTTTTTCTGAAAATGAAATATGGAAAAAATTTAGGGAAAGGAGTACTGTAAAAATGGAATTTTTGCATAAAGATGAATTTGTGAAAAAATATAAAGTCCCTAAAGTAAATGTGTACGACTATCCGGTAATATTAAAAAGTGTAAATGGAGAGTTGGAGTCTTTTGTTAATGCAAGCGAAATAAATGACTTAAAAAAAGCACAAGATTTAATTAATGTGCTACAAGCTAAATTTTTAAACTAAGTTTTCTTTCTTGTTTTTAAAGTAATCAAAGTTTATATTTTCTATAAAATAAAGAACTTCGTCTCTGCCTAATCTTTTGCTAGATGAGGTTACAAAATGCATGGGAGCTTCTTCCCAAATATCCTCTAATAATATTTTTAAATACTGATTTACTTGTTTTTCTATAGCTTTTGGTTTCAGCTTGTCTGCCTTCGTGAATATAATACAAAAGGGAATACCGTTTTCGCCCATCCATTGCATAAATTCCATATCTATTTTTTGTGGGCTATGTCTTATATCTACTAAAACAAAAGAACAAACGAGTTGTTCTCTTTGCGTAAAATAATTAGTAATATACTTTTGAAAAGTATTTTTTTCTTTTTTAGAAACTCTGGCGTAGCCATATCCGGGTAAATCTACCAAAAACCAGTTTTCGTTTATTTTAAAATGATTAATTAACTGTGTTTTTCCTGGTCTTCCGGAAGTTTTTGCAAGACTTTTTCGTTCCGTTAACATATTAATTAACGAAGATTTTCCAACATTAGACCTACCGATAAAGGCGTATTCTGGCAAAGGTTCTTTGGGACACCTAGAAACATCTGTGTTGCTAATTACAAAGTCTGCAGACTTTATTTTCATTGAAAAATATTTAGAAATTTCTTTTTTCTAACCAGGAATCTAAAATAGTGTTGAATTCATCTGGGTGTTCCATCATAGGTGCGTGCCCGCATTTTTCTATCCAAAATAAATCAGAATCAGGTAATAGTTCGTGAAACTCATTAGCTACATTAGGCGGGGTAACATTGTCATTTTCTCCCCAAATAATGCAAACAGGAGTATTCATTTTTGGTAAATCTTTAGCCATATTGTGTCTAATAGCACTTTTGGCTATTGCTAAAGTTTTTACCAATTTTATTCGATTGTTTACAGTGCTGAATACTTCATCAACTATTTCTTTTGTAGCTACAGCGGGATCATAAAAAACATCTTGTGCTTTTTTCTTTATAAATTCATAATCTCCACGTTTTGGATACCCATCACCCATGGCGCTTTCGTATAAACCGGAGCTTCCAGTAATAACTAAAGCTTTAACATTTTGAGGATACAATTTGGTATGCAAAAGTCCAATGTGTCCTCCTAGTGAGTTCCCTAAAAGAATAACATCTTTTAATCCTTTAAATTTTATAAAATTATCCAGGTATTTTGCAAAATTCTTAACAGTGGTCTTGATTAGGGGCATGTCATAAATTGGCAATTCAGGAACTAATACTTTATATCCTTTTTCAGGAAAATATTCTGTAACTCCTTGAAAGTTGCTTAAACCGCCCATTAGACCATGTAGTATGATAATTGCAGTGCCTTCCCCTTTTTCTATATACCTGTATTTTCCTTCAGTAATTATTTCTTCTTCCATTAAGGATGCTTCTGGTCTTAAGTGACAAATATAGGCAAATATATAGAAAAGCTAATTACGCTCTTGTGCATATTAAAACTTAAATGTCGCGTATGTAAAGTATAAAATTAAAGAAATTATTTATTTAAAAAGAATCGATTTTCTTGTTTTTGAGCTCTAATGAATGAAAAATAACTAGAATTTATTAACAAAGTGGTATTTTGTGGTAAATAGTGGTAATAAAATATATATATTTGAGTTGTAAAAGGTAAATACAAGACTTTGGATATTTTTTTCTTTGGGGTTTTTAATTGTAAAGCAGATGCTAAGGGCAGGGTAATGTTACCTGTGAGCCTAAGGAATCAGATTGCGCCTGTATTGAATAATGGTTTTGTAATTAAACGATCTTACTATGAGGATTGTTTAGAGTTGTATCCTATGAACGAGTGGAATACGGTAATGCGAGAGCTTAATGAATTAAGTAGGTACGAAGAGGAGAATATTGATTTTATAAGAAAATACACAGCTAGTCTAAGGCAAGTGGAAATTGATGCTAATGGTAGGTTGTTAATTCCTAAAGATGTTATTACGGCAGTAGGTATTACAAAAAACGTTGTGTTAGCGCCTATAGGAAAACGTATTGAGATTTGGGATAAAGACCTTTATGATGCTAGAATTTCAGCTTCGAAAGAAGAGAAGGTGAGTCTTGCGAGAAAAGTACGAAACACAGATAAATCTACTAATGAGTTATCATAATCCAGTATTGCTAAAGGATTCCGTTGATGGATTAGCTGTAAAAGAAGATGGTGTCTATGTAGATGTAACTTTTGGTGGCGGCGGACATTCTCGTGAGATATTGAGTAGATTAGGTAGTGAGGGTAGGTTGTTTGCTTTTGATCAAGATGAAGATGCTTTGGCTAATGCGATAGATGATGAAAGGTTTACGTTAATTAATGAGAATTTTAGGTATATAAGACAGTTTTTAAAGTTCTATGGTGTTCGGAAGGTAGATGGGATTTTGGCAGATTTTGGTGTTTCTTCTCATCAATTTGATAAAGCGGAAAGAGGTTTTTCGACTCGTTTTGATGCAGATTTGGATATGCGGATGAGTAAAAAAAATACTATTTCAGCTTATAGTGTAGTTAACGAGTATGTGTTTGATGATTTGAGGAGAGTTTTGTTTCAATATGGCGATTTGCGAAATGCAAATGCCATGGCAAATAAAATTATAGAGAAGAGATCGGAGAGTGAGATAAGAACAACGGAAGAGTTAAAGGAGGTTTTGAGGTCTTTTTTGCCAAAACATAAAGAACATAAAATACTAGCGCAGATATATCAGGCAATTAGAATTGAGGTAAATCAAGAAGTGCAGGTTTTGGAGGAATTTTTATTGCAAACACCAGATTTGCTTCATAAAGCAGGTAGGTTAAGCGCAATAAGTTATCATTCCTTAGAAGATAGATTGGTGAAGAGATTTATAAGAGCTGGACAATTTGAGGGAGAGCCAGAAAAAGATTTTTACGGTAACATAGATGTGCCTTTTAAAAAGGTGGGTGGGTTAATAGTTCCGTCAAGAGAAGAAATTAAAGAGAATAATAGAGCAAGGAGTGCTAAACTTAGAATAGCGGCTAAAATATGAAAATGAAAAAAGGCTTATTAGATATCCTAAAGGGGAAATTCCTAGTAAGTGGAGATGCCCCAAAAAATTGGCTCTTCATCATTTTTGCTTCGTTTTTGGCTACAGTAATGATAGGTAGTTCACATAGCGCAGATACCAAGGTGCATAAAATAGCAGCATTAAATGAGCAAGTACGCGAGCTAAGAAGTGAGTTTGTGGATGTACGTTCCGACGTTCAAAGGTTAAAGTTAGAATCTAAAATAACAGAAATACTGGCGGAAGAAGATTTGTATCCATCAGAAACGCCGCCAAAAAAAATAAGAGTTAAATCGAACATCAATAAAAATCTCTAGATGCCTACCACGGACAAAGGAATTTTAACTAGACTATATGTTGTTGCAGGAGCATTTTTTGTTTTTGCAGGAATTGTTATGTTTAAGATGGTGAGTATTCAAATGGTGCACGGAGATAAGTATAAAGATATTGCGGATAAGCGGACCTCGAAAATGTTTACTATAGCTCCTAATCGTGGAAACTTGTATTCTGATGATGGTAGCCTTTTGGCAACTTCGGTATCTAGATATACTATTCGTTTCGATGCCGTTACTGTAAAGGAGAAGACTTTTAATGAAAACGTAAAGCCATTAGCAGCAGCTCTTGCTAAGTTGTTGGGCAATACGCCATCTCATTATCAGCAAATATTACGTAAGGCAAAGGCAAATAAAAATAGGTACACCTTGTTGGCAAGGAACCTGGATTATTCCGATTATATGGAAGTGAAAAATTTTCCTTTGTTAAAATTAGGTCCATATAAAGGTGGGATAATAGTAGAGCAGAAAACGGTAAGAGAACACCCGCTAGGTAAAATCGCGGAGCGAAGTGTTGGGTATGAGCGTGTAGATGAAAATGGATACTATACGAGGGTAGGTTTAGAAGGCGCTTTTGGTCAGTATTTAGGAGGGGTAGAAGGTAAGCGTTTAAAGCAAAAAATAGCCAAAGGACAATGGAAGCCTATAGGTATGGATAATATTGTAGAGCCGCAAGATGGTTATGATGTTATCTCAACGATAGATGTAAATATTCAGGATATAGCGCATCATGCTTTACTAAAGCAATTAGATTATTACAAAGCGGATCACGGATGCGTTATTGTAATGGAGACTAAAACAGGAGAGGTAAAGGCAATTTCAAATTTAGGAAGAACCAAAGAAGGTAAATATTATGAGCGTCTTAATTATGCTATAGGAGAGTCTCATGAACCTGGTTCTACTTTTAAGTTAATGAATATTGTAGCTGCTTTAGAAGATGGTATAGTAGATACTAGTACTATAAAGGATACGGAAAAAGGAGTTTGGAAAATCTATAAACATCGTGTGAGAGATTCTCATAGAGGGGGTTACGGTAAAATTACTATGTCTAAAGCTTTTGAAGTTTCTTCTAACACGGCATTTGCTAAAATGATTCATAATGGCTATAAAGAGGATCCAGAGAAATATGTGAATAGGTTAATGAACATGAACTTACATAAGGAATTGGGAATGCCTATTAAAGGAGAAGGAAAACCTGTTATACGCTATCCTGGAGACAAAGGTTGGTCTGGTCTTTCCTTGGCGCAAATGGCTTATGGTTATGAAGTTGCGGTAACACCAATGCAAACCTTGGCGTTTTATAATGCTATTGCTAATGATGGTGAAATGGTGAAGCCAAGATTAATAAAAGAAGTAAAAGAATGGAATAGAACTGTAGAGGTTTTTGATAAAGAAGTTCTTAACCCGTCAATATGTTCTAAGGAAACAATTTCTAAGGTAAGGCAACTATTAAAAAATACAGTTGAGAAAAAACATGGTACCGGACATGGGTTGTATTCGTCTAATTTTTCTATGGCAGGTAAAACAGGAACATGTCAAAAAGATTACGTTTCTAAAGATCCAGATAAATTAAAATACATATCCACATTTGCAGGTTACTTCCCGGCAGATAATCCTAAATATTCTTGTATTGTGGTTATTCATGAACCAGATAAAAGTGTGGGTTATTACGGGGCGGATGTTGCTGGACCTGTATTTAAATCTGTTGCTCAAAAAATTTATGCTACATCGCCAATGGTAGATGAGATTGATATGGAAAATGCTCAGGATGAAAATTTAGAGAAAGCCTATCAACAATTTTACACCCAGGCTCAGAAAAAGCAAAGTACTGTGCCAAATGTAAAAGGGATGAGTGGAATGGATGCTGTGGCAATTTTAGAAAATTTGGGATTACGTGTAGAGGTAAAGGGGAATGGCAGAGTAAAAAAACAATCCGTATCTCATGGTACAGATATTAATAAAGTAGAACATAAAATAGTATTGGTGCTTTCATGATGTTGCTAAAAGACATATTGTTTGGGGTAAGTTTGTCTGCGGTTAGTGGAGACACTACCTGTTTGGTAAATGTGGTGTGTTTTGATTCTAGAGAAGTAAGCTTGGATGATGTTTTTGTGGCTATAAAAGGTACATTAACAGATGGTCATAAGTTTATTGAAAAGGCAATAAATTCTGGAGCTAAAGCTATTATCTGTGAAACATTACCTGAGGTTCTGGTAAATGGGGTTACTTATGTAGAGGTGGATAATGGAAATAAGGCCTTAGCAATAATGGCTTCTAATTACTACGGAACGCCTTCAAAAAATTTGAAACTTGTTGGTATAACAGGAACTAATGGAAAGACAACTATTAGTAGTTTGTTATTTCAATTGTTTAAAAAGGCAGGTTTTAAAGTAGGGTTGATATCTACCATAAAAATTATGGTAGATGATAAGAATTATGCGACAACACATACCACGCCAGATGCTTTAACTATAAATAAGTATTTAAGTTTAATGAATGATGCTGGGGTGGAGTATTGCTTCATGGAAGTAAGCTCTCACGGTATTCATCAAAAAAGAACAGAAGGTTTAGTTTTTGAAGGAGCAATTTTCACCAATCTATCCCATGATCATTTAGATTATCATAAAACCTTTGCAGAATATAGAGATACAAAAAAAGTATTGTTCGATAATTTAGGTAAAAAAGCTTTTGCTCTAACCAATGTAGATGATAAGAATGGAGGGGTAATGCTTCAAAATACAAAAGCAAGGAAATATTCCTATGCCTTAAAGTCGTTTGCAGATTATAGAGCACAGATTCTAGAGAATCGTTTTGATGGTCAATTACTTAAGGTAAATGATCAGGAGTTATGGACAAAATTAATCGGTCATTTTAATGCCTATAACATGCTGGCCATTTTTGCTACGGCGGAGTTATTGGGACTAGAAAATTTGGAGACACTTAGATTGTTAAGTGAGTTAGATAACGTAGATGGCAGATTTCAATATTTTATATCTAAAGAAAAAATTACGGCTATAGTGGATTATGCCCATACGCCGGACGCCTTAAAAAATGTCTTGGAGACAATTCAGACATTGAGGACTGGAAATGAAAACGTCATCACCGTTGTGGGGTGTGGTGGCGATAGAGACAAGTCTAAGCGTCCGGTAATGGGTAATATCGCAGCTGAAATGAGTAACAAAGCCATTTTTACATCAGATAACCCTAGGACAGAAGTTGCTAGTGTTATAATTGAGGAGATGGAAGCGGGCGTGGAGCCGCAAAATTTTAAAAAAATCCTTTCTATAGAAAATCGTAAACAGGCTATAAAAACTGCTTGTCAATTTGCGGAAGCGAACGATATTATTTTGGTGGCGGGAAAAGGACATGAGACCTATCAGGAAACCAATGGTGAAAGAGTGGATTTTGATGATTTTAAAATAGTAAAGGAGTTATTAGAAAGCTTAAATAAGTAAAAGAATAATAAAAGAATGCTGTATTATTTATTTGAATATTTAGAAAAACAATACCAGTTTCCTGGAGCAAGCCTGTTTCAGTTTACCACATTTCGTGCGGCAATGGCTATTCTTTTTTCTTTAATAATAGCAACGGTTTATGGTAAGCGTATTATCCTGTTTCTTCAGAAAAAACAAATAGGGGAAACGGTGAGAGACTTAGGTTTAGATGGTCAGAAACAAAAAGCAGGAACACCAACAATGGGTGGCTTAATTATAATTATGTCCACCTTAATACCAGTTTTGTTATTTGCTAAATTGGATAATATATACATCATCTTATTAATAGTAACCACTGTTTGGATGGGTGTCATTGGCTTTATAGATGATTATATAAAGATTTTTAAAAAGGATAAGGAGGGTTTAAAAGGCCGTTTTAAAATATTAGGTCAAGTAGGTTTAGGTTTAATTGTTGGAGCAACACTTTATTTTCATCCAGAAGTAACAATGCGAGAGCATAATAAAACAGTAATAACAGAAAATTATACGGTAGAAGAAGTTCAAGGGCAAGATATAAAGTCAACCATGACGACAGTTCCTTTTTTTAAGAACAATGAACTGGACTATAGTAGTTTTATTTCATGGATGGGAGATGGGGCTAAGGAGTATGCTTGGTTAATATTCATTCCAATGATTATTCTTATTGTTACAGCGGTTTCCAATGGGGCTAATCTCACGGATGGTATTGATGGTCTTGCGGCTGGGAACTCTGCAATTATTGTGTTTACTCTTGGTGTTTTTACTTGGGTTTCTGGTAATTATTTTTTTTCAGATTATTTAGATATTATGTTTATTCCGCGAGCAGGTGAATTGCTAGTTTTTGTAACTGCGTTTGTTGGGGCATTAATTGGTTTTTTGTGGTACAATGCTTTTCCTGCCCAAGTTTTTATGGGAGATACAGGGAGTTTAACTATAGGGGGTGTTATTGCAGTTATTGCTATAATTATAAGAAAAGAATTGTTGATACCTATTTTATGTGGCATCTTTTTCGCCGAGTCAATTTCTGTAATGTTACAAGTGGGTTACTTTAAGTATACAAAGAAAAAGACCGGAGAAGGAAAACGTATTTTCTTAATGGCTCCATTGCATCATCACTATCAAAAGAAAGGATATCACGAGAGTAAAATAGTAACTCGTTTTTGGATTATAGGAATTTTGTTGGCAATTGTAACGGTTGTTACTCTTAAAGTAAGATAATGCAAAGGCTAGTAATATTAGGGGGTGGAGAAAGCGGTGTTGGAACTGCAATTTTGGGAAAGAAGAAAGGATATGAAGTTTTTGTTTCCGATAAAGGGAAAATAAAGAACAAATATAAAGACGTTCTTAAACATTTTGAGATTGATTGGGAAGAAGAAAAGCATACAGAGGCTAAAATATTAAATGCCGATGTGGTTATGAAAAGCCCTGGAATACCAGATAAAGTTGCTTTAATACAAAACATAGCAGGGCTAGGTATTCCTGTAATTTCTGAAATAGAATTTGCAACTAAATATACCGATGCTACTATTGTTGGTATAACTGGGAGTAATGGTAAAACTACGACAACTATGCTTGTAAATCATCTTTTTAAAGAAGCAGGTTTACATGTAGGTATGGCAGGTAATATTGGGGATAGTTACGCTAAAATGGTTGCAGAAAATAACTACGATTATTATGTTTTAGAGATTAGTAGTTTTCAGTTAGATGGTATTATTGATTTTAAGCCACATATCGCAATATTAACCAATATTACACCAGATCATTTAGATCGCTATGATTATAAGTTTGAAAACTACATAGCTTCTAAATTTAGAATAGCAAAAAATCAAGGACCAGAAGACTTCCTTGTATATGATGCCGATGATGAAGTAATCGTAAAATGGTTACAAGAAAACCCAATACAATCGAAATTAATTCCTTTTTCAATAACTAAAAAGTTAGAAGAAGGAACATATTCAGAAGACAAGAAAATTAAAATAAAGACACAAAATAATACTATAGAAATGAATACAGATACCTTGGCCTTAGAAGGGAAGCATAATCTTAAAAATACAATGGCGGCATCTACTGCAGCTAAATTGGTGAGCATAAGAAAAGAAACTATACGTAATAGTATAGCTACTTTTCAAGGTGTTGAACACCGATTGGAAAAAGTTCTAAAAATAAACCATGTGCAATACATTAACGATTCTAAAGCAACAAATGTTAATGCAACGTATTATGCTTTAGATAGCATGAAAACGTCTACGGTATGGATAGTGGGTGGTGTAGATAAAGGTAATAATTACAAAGAGTTAATGCCTTTGGTTAGAGAAAAGGTAAAAGCTATTATTTGTTTAGGAGAAGATAATTCTAAAATTAAAGATGCTTTTGGTAATGTAGTAGATTTAATGGTAGAAACATATGCCATGGAAGAAGCTGTGAAAGTAGCTTATAAAATTGCAGAACGTGGAGAAGCTGTTTTGCTTTCACCAGCATGCGCAAGTTTCGATTTGTTTAAAAATTACGAAGACAGAGGAAATCAATTTAAGGCGGCGATTAAAAATTTATAAACGTGTTAAAACTTTTAAATACTATTAGTGGAGATAAGGCTATTTGGGCAGTTGTTGCTCTTTTGGCTCTATTTTCGTTTTTGCCAGTATATAGCTCTAGTAGTAATTTAGTTTATGTGGTTGGTAACGGTACTACTATGGGGCATTTAGTGAAACATGCTCTGCTTTTATTTTTAGGTTTTGGTATTATTTATGGGGTGCATAAAATTCCAACACATTTCTTTAAAGGATTGTCCCTTATAGCAATGCCAGTAGTTTTAATGCTTCTTGTGTTAACATTGGCGCAAGGAACCTCTAGTGGAGGTACTAATGCTAGTAGGTGGATTCGTTTGCCACTCGTTGGTTTAGGTTTTCAGCCATCTAATTTGGCGGCAGTGGTTTTAATGATTTATGTAGCAAGGTATTTAACAAAAATAAAGGATAAGGTAATTACTTTTTCGGAAAGTATACTCCCGTTATGGATTCCTGTTTTTTTAACGATTGTCTTAATTCTTCCAGCGAATTTCTCTACGGCAGCAATAATATTTTCTATGGTATTAATGCTTTGTTTTTTAGGAGGATATCCTATAAAATATTTACTAGGAATTATTGGTACAGGTGTTGCATTTTTAGCCATTTTTATATTAACAGCTAAAGCAGCTCCAGATTTATTCCCGAATAGAGTAGATACTTGGATGAGCAGAATAGATAACTTTGCTAATCCAGAGGACACAGAAGCGGACTATCAAATAGAAAAAGCAAAAATAGCCATAGCTACTGGTGGGGTGTTTGGTAAAGGAGCAGGTAAGAGTGTACAAAAGAATTTTTTACCGCAAAGTTCTTCCGATTTTATTTATGCAATTATAGTAGAAGAATATGGCCTTGTTGGAGGATTTGTATTGATGTTTTTTTATCTATTACTGCTTTTTAGAATAATAGTAGTAGCAAATGGGAGCACAACAATATTTGGAAAATTACTGGTTTTAGGAGTGGGTTTGCCAATTGTTTTTCAAGCTTTAATTAATATGGCTGTAGCAGTAGAATTATTTCCTGTTACAGGGCAAAACTTACCATTAGTTAGTATGGGAGGAACCTCTAGTTGGATGATATGTTTGGCTATAGGTATTATACTAAGTGTTAGTAATAAAGACACCGAAATAGAAGAAAGTGTGTCTGATGATATAGATGAGACAAACCCTTTAGAAATATTAAGTGGACAATTATAAATTTATTCTTTCTGGAGGTGGTACTGGCGGACATATTTATCCGGCTATCGCTATTGCTAATGAGTTAAAGAAAAGATATCCAAATGCGGAATTTCTTTTTGTTGGTGCAAAGGATAGAATGGAGATGGAAAAAGTGCCCCAGGCAGGGTATAAAATAGAAGGTTTGTGGATTACTGGGTTACAACGTAAGTTGACCTTTAAAAATTTAATGTTTCCTTTTAAACTAATAAGTAGTTTGTTAAAAGCGCGTAAAATAGTGTCTAAATTTAAACCCAATGCCGTAATAGGTACCGGAGGTTTTGCTAGTGGACCGCTTTTAAAAATTGCATCAGGAAGAAAAGTACCTTGTTTGTTGCAAGAACAAAATTCGTATGCGGGTATAACCAATAAGTTGCTAAAAGATGCAGTTGCAAAGATTTGTGTGGCTTATGATGGTATGGAAAAGTTTTTTCCTGCTCATAAAATTATAAAAACAGGAAACCCAGTTCGTGAAGATTTAATAAAGATGGACGCTACAAAAGAAGAAGCGTTGCATTTTTTTAAGGGGAGTACAGGTAAAAAGACAGTACTTGTTTTGGGAGGTAGTTTAGGAGCTCGTAGAATAAATCAACTAATAGAGCAAAAGCTAGATTATTTTAAAGAATTAGGAGTGCAATTGTTGTGGCAATGTGGAAAACTATACTTTGAAGAGTATAAAAAATACAACTCAGATACCGTAAAAGTAATGGCTTTTATTAATAAAATGGATTTTGCATATGCGGCCGCAGATTGTATTATATCTAGAGCTGGGGCAAGTTCTGTTTCTGAATTGAGTATAGTTGGGAAGCCAGTTGTGTTTATTCCGTCGCCAACGGTGGCAGAAGATCATCAAACCAAAAATGCGATGGCTTTAGTCCGTGAGAACGCTGCTATAATGATTAAAGAAAAAGAATTGAATGCTAATTTTAATTCTGTTTTTTCAGAGGTAATTACATCTAAAGAAAACCAGGAAGAATTAGGAGTAAATATTAAAAAGATGGCATTACCAAATGCTACAAAAGATATTGTGGATCAGGTAGAATTATTGTTGCAAAAGTAAAATGGATTTAAAGCAAGTACATAACGTTTATTTTATAGGTGTAGGAGGCATAGGAATGTCTGCTTTAGCTCGTTACTTTAAATTCATAAATAAAAATGTAGCAGGTTATGATAAAACGGAAACACCATTAACAAAAGATCTTCAGAATTTAGGTATAACAATACATTATGAAGATGATAAAAAAAATATTGCTACAGAATATTTAGATGCTTCAAAAACCTTAATAGTATATACACCTGCAGTGCCAACTAGTCATGAAGAATATCAGTATTTCTTAAATAATGGTTTTGCGATAAAAAAACGCTCAGAGGTATTGGGGCTTATTACAAAAGATACTTTTTGTTTCGCAGTGGCTGGCACACATGGAAAAACTACAACGTCGAGCATTTTGGCTCATTTGTTAAAAGAAACGGGAACTCCAATAACTGCTTTCTTAGGAGGTATATCCGAAGATTTTAATAGTAATTTCCTTTTAGAAGGGGTGGATTATTCTGTGGTAGAAGCGGATGAGTTTGATCGCTCATTTTTACAATTATCGCCCAATGTTTCATGTATTACTTCTATGGATGCAGACCATTTGGATATTTATGGAACAGAAAAAGAATTACAAAATTCATTTAACGATTTTGCAAAACGTTTAAAGCCAAATGGTAAATTGTTTGTGCGTAATGGGTTGCCAATTAATGGTATAACCTATGGAATAGAAGACGATTCGGATTTTTGCATCCGAAATTTAAAAATAGAACATGGTGCCTACATTTTTGATTTGGGAACTCCTGATACGCTTATAACAGGGGTTACTTTTAACAAGCCAGGAAGACATAATTTGTTAAATGGTTTAGTTGCTTTTGCGATGGCGATACAAGCTGGTTCCCCTGCTGATCGCCTTGCTAGAGCATTAGGTACATTTAAAGGAGTGCAAAGAAGGTTTTCTTATCAAATTAAAAATAAAAATTTAATTTATATAGATGACTATGCGCATCATCCTACGGAAATTAATGCGGTAAATAATGCGGTTTATGAAATGCATCCAAATAAAAAAGTAGTTGCAGTGTTTCAGCCACATTTGTTTTCTAGAACAAAAGATTTTGTGGAGGATTTTGCAGAAAGTTTATCAAAATTTGATTCAATTTTGTTATTAGATATTTATCCAGCTCGGGAAAAACCTATACACGGGGTAACCTCGGAATGGTTGTTGGGTAAAATCAAAAATCCAAATAAAAAATTAATTAATAAAACAAATATTCTTTCAGAAATTAAAGAACAAAACCCAGAAGTGTTAGTTACAATGGGTGCAGGAGATATAGGATTAGAAGTACAAAAAATAAAAAAAGAGTTACAAGATGCAGATTAATTGGAACATTATGAAAATGCTTGGTTTATGCTTTGTTTTGCTGGGTTTGTATGCGTTTTCCGGTTATAGAAGTGGCCTTAAAAAGATAAAAAATAGTAGTATAGAATTCGTCGGAGATGAGAATTTATACCTAACACAGGGGACGGTTAATAAATTGTTAATACAAAATTATGGAAACCTTCAAAACGTCTCCAAAGAAAAATTAGATTTGAATAACGTGGAGAAAGCCATTGAGGCTAACGAAATGGTAAAAAGGGCTCAAGTGTATCTTGCTGTGGATGGGGAGCTTACGTCTAGAATTGTGCAACGTAAGCCAATTGCAAGGATTACAAGTGATGCAAGTTTTTATTTGGATGACGAAGGAAAACGCATGCCTTTGTCTAAAAATCACTCTGCAAGAGTGCCAATTATCACAGGAAAAGTATCGGGTGATACTTTGGAAGATGTATATGAAATATTAAAATATATAAATAGCGATGAGTTCTTGAGAAAGAATGTAATTGGTGTTCATATTAAAGATGTGGCAAATTATCAACTAAAGTTCCGGATGGAGCAATTTGTTGTTAATTTGGGTGGAGTGGATAATTTAGAAGAAAAGTTTAATAATTTTAAAGCTTTTTACGCTAAAGCAAATAAAGATAAAACATTGGAAAATTTTACAATGGTTAGTCTAGAGTTTAATAATCAAGTAGTGTGCACCAAAATATAGAGAACAATGGAACAAGGTAATTATTCAGTAGGTTTAGACATCGGTACTACCAAAATTGTTGCAATCATTGGTAAGGAGAATGAATATGGGAAAATTGAAATTCTTGGGATAGGAAAATCTAAGAGTTTAGGTGTGCATAGGGGTGTTGTAAATAACATTACCCAAACTATTAAATCCATTCAGCAAGCCGTAGAAGAAGCTGAGGCAAGTTGTGGCTTAAAAATTAGTTCCGTTGTTGTTGGTATAGCAGGGCAGCACATACGTAGTTTACAGCATAGCGATTATATAACAAGAGAGGATTCTGAAGAAGTTATTAATGATGATGATTTGGATACGTTATGTAATCAAGTTTATAAATTGATAATGCTTCCGGGAGAAGAAATTATACATGTTCTTCCGCAAGAATATAAAGTGGACGGGCAAGCCGAGATAAAGCAACCAATAGGAATGTATGGCGGAAGGTTAGAGGCTAATTTTCATGTAGTGGTTGGGCAAGTTACATCTATAAAAAATGTAGGTAGATGTATTAAAAGTGCTGGCCTGGATTTAGGGAATATTACCTTAGAACCTTTAGCATCTTCTAATGCTGTATTAAGTCAAGAAGAAAAAGAGGCAGGTGTTGCCTTAATAGATATAGGAGGAGGAACTACTGATTTGGCTATTTTTAAAGATGGAATTATTAGGCATACTGCCGTTATTCCATTTGGAGGTGGTGTAATAACAGATGATATTAAAGAAGGCTGCTCTATTATAGAAAAACAGGCAGAATTATTAAAAATAAAATTTGGTTCTGCGTGGCCAGGAGAAAATAAGGATAATGAAATAGTTTCAATACCAGGATTAAGAGGTAGAGAACCTAAAGAAATATCACTTAAAAATCTTTCTAAAATAATTCATGCTAGAGTAGTAGAGATAATTGAGCAAGTATATGTAGAGATTAAAAACTACGGTCATGACGATCAGAAAAAGAAGTTAATTGGCGGAATTGTACTTACAGGAGGAGGTAGCCAGTTAAAACACTTAAAGCAATTAGTAGAATATATAACAGGAATGGATACAAGAATAGGGTATCCAAATGAGCATTTAGCAGGAGATTCGGATAAAGAAGTAGTAAGTCCGTTGTATGCAACGGCAGTGGGTTTATTAATGAATGCTGTACAAAACGATGCTAAAAACAAAAAAATAGAAGAAGTTGTTGAGCAGGAAGAAGAACCGGTGTTAGTTGAGGAATCGGTTTCGGAAAACACAGCGGCGCAAACTAAGGAAAGTTTTCCTAGGAAATCTGTCTTTGATAAATGGTCCGATAAGTTGAAAGACTTTTTAGATAACGCAGAATAAATAAAATTTTAAAGAACATACACATTAACCAGTAATTTTTAAACAGGATGAGTAACACTGAATTTGAAAGTATCGCTTTTGATTTACCTAAAAATCAAAGTAATGTTATTAAAGTAATTGGAGTCGGTGGTGGCGGAAGTAATGCCATTAACCACATGTTCCAAGCAGGAATTAACGGAGTAGATTTTGTTATTTGTAATACAGATTCGCAAGCTCTAGATAATAGCCCTGTGCCGAATAAAATTCAATTAGGTGTTTCCCTTACAGAAGGCTTAGGTGCTGGTGCAAATCCTGAAGTAGGTGAACAAGCAGCTTTAGAAAGTATGGAAGATATAAAAAGCATGTTGGGTACCTCGACCAAGATGATTTTTATTACTGCTGGTATGGGCGGTGGAACAGGTACTGGTGCTGCTCCCGTGATCGCTAGATTAGCAAAAGAATTAGATGTTCTTACTGTTGGGATTGTTACAATGCCTTTTCAGTTCGAGGGTAAAATGAGATGCCAACAGGCACAACTCGGTATAGAAAAATTACGCTCCAATGTAGATTCTTTAATTGTAATTAATAATAATAAGCTTAGAGAAGTCTATGGAAACTTAGGATTTAAAGCCGGTTTCTCTAAAGCAGATGAAGTATTAGCTACTGCTGCTCGTGGAATAGCAGAAGTAATTACACATCACTATACACAGAATATTGACCTTAGGGATGCTAAAACAGTACTTTCTAATAGTGGTACAGCTATTATGGGTTCTGCAATCGCATCTGGATCAGCAAGAGCAAATGAAGCTATCATGAAAGCTCTAGACTCTCCATTACTTAATGA
Organism: uncultured Maribacter sp.; assembly: GCF_947496775.1. Classification (GTDB taxonomy): domain Bacteria; phylum Bacteroidota; class Bacteroidia; order Flavobacteriales; family Flavobacteriaceae; genus Maribacter_B. The sequence continues at coordinate 132,757 of NZ_CANMDU010000009.1, forward strand.
TAATAAAATTACAGGTGCTAAAAATGTATTATTGTTAATCGTTTCTGGTTCGCAAGAAATTACTATTGATGAAATTGGAGAAATCAATGATCACATACAAGTAGAAGCTGGTTATGGAGCAAACATCATAATGGGTGTTGGTGAAGATGAAGAATTAGGAGAGGCTATTGCAGTAACTGTTATAGCAACGGGATTTAACATTGATCAACAAGATGATATTGTTAATACTGAATCTAAAAAAATAATTCACACTTTAGAAGATAGTCAAAAAGCAGAAAAAGATTTAACACCTGGAAATATAGTACATCACCTTGTGGAAGAAAATGAAAACGCTGAAGAAAAGGTGGTGAAGCACAATTTAGGAGATGTTGATGATTTAGATTTAATACCAACAAATAATTATATAAGAAATTTTAATGTTTTTTATGAGGAAGTTGTAGCAGAGAATGTAAGCGAGGATGATTTTATTATTGTGGACTCGTCAGATGCTTTAAAAAGTATAGAGGTTGTAGAAGCAGAAGAAGTTTCTTCTAAGCCGCAAGAGGAGGACGATATGTTTGCTATGAGTTTTGATATGCCTTTAAATACTACTAAGAAAGAAGAGCAAGAGAACGTTATTACTTTTAGTTTAGATGATGATGTTAAAGATCTTAATGTTAATGATCATGTAGAAGTAATTCCAGTATTAGAATATAGTAAAGAAGGAGAAACTAGGTATAGTTTGGATGACTATATGGAGTTAGAGAACAAACTTACTGGCGCAAAATCTAAAGCGGAAGAATTTGAGCCAAAAATTGTAGAAGATGAGTTGGTTTTTCAAAAGAAAACAGTTCATCCAGTTGCCAGAACGGTAGTAGAGGAAGAGGTAGATCCAATGGATAAGCCTATTGAAGAGTTGCTTAAAGAAAGAGCAGATGAACGTAGAAGAAAATTGAAAGATTATAATTACAAATTTCAAAGCGGACATACTAGTGTTGATGAAATAGAAAAAGAGCCCGCATATAAGAGACAAGGCGTAAATTTAAATGATAATGGAGGGGAAAATAAAGTTTCTAGGACTACTTTGAGCTCGGATAGTAACGATGAAATTCAATTACGTTCTAATAATTCTTTTTTACATGATAATGTAGATTAAGAAACACTTTAATAAGTTTATTAAAACCCGAAAATAGAAACTGTTTTCGGGTTTATTTTTTATCTTCGCATTTCTAAATTTTTACAGTTATGAGCTTACAATCAAAGGTTATGGAACAGATGAAAATTGCTATGAAAGCAAAAGATTCTGTTGCTTTAGAATCGTTAAGAGCAATAAAGTCGGCATTGTTATTGGCCCAAACTGAAACAGGTTCTGGTACAGGAATTTCAGAAGAAGAGGAAGTAAAATTGGTGCAGAAACTTGTAAAGCAAAGAAAAGATAGTGCTGCTATATTTTCTGAGCAAGGAAGAGAAGATTTAGCCGAACCAGAATTAAAACAAGTAGCTGTTATTGAACAATTCTTACCGGAGCAATTAACAGAAGAAGAAGTAGAGAAAGTAGTTGTGCAAACCATAGAGTCTATTGGAGCATCTGGTATGAAAGATATGGGGAAAGTTATGGGAATGGTTTCTAAAGAATTATCGGGTCAAACAGATGGTAAAACGATTTCTACTATAGTTAAAAAAATACTTTCTTAAAACATTGTAATGGCCGCGTGGCGCAACTGAATAGCGCATCAGATTTCGGCTCTGAGGGTTGGGGGTTTGAATCCCTTCGCGGTCACTAATATAGTGCTTAGACTTTAGGGTTTAAGCACTTTTTTATTTTCTTCTATTTTGTTGTTAAATAGATTGTTTATGCTATAAAATCTTCCATGCTCAAGAATAAATATGACTTTTTAAGTCAAATTTGTGAAAAGGGTTTTTTGTAAAATTGAAAAATGTTATGTGGTTGTTTGTTTAATTGGGATTGTAGAGATTAGTTATTAAAATAAGTTTTTCTTGGATAATTAAGTTTTGTTGTTTATTGTTTTTCGATTACCTATTTTAACACTTTCTTGAAACAAAATCCAAATGATTAAAATGAAAACTACATGTTTTTTTAAAATTATTGTGCTAACAAGCTTATTAGTAGGTATTTCTTGTAAAGATCAGAAAATAGAAAAAACAACAGATGTTGTTTCGGTATTGCCTAGTCCAGATAGTAATAACGGGGATATTATTTTTCCTAATAATTTCGGGGCTATTGTAGTTCATGAAGGCATAGGAAAAGCGGCAAGACATATGGTTGTTAGAAATAATGGAGATATTTATGTGAATATGCATAAACCTGTAAATGGAATCGGCTTATTTGCATTAAGAGACACAACGGGAAATGGGAAAGCAGATATAAAAGAGGGTTTTACCGATTATATAGGCACAGGAATAGATATTAACGATGGATATTTATATGCCTCTTCTCCAATGGAGGTGTTTCGTTATCCTTTAGTAGATGAGCAACTTTTGCCAGATAGTAAGGAAGAGTTGGTAGTGTCAGGATTTTTAAAACAAAATGATCATATTTCTAAGCCTTTTACTTTCGATAATGAAGGTAATATATATGTTACTGTTGGTTCCCCAACGAATGCTTGTCAGGAAGAGACTAGAAGCCCTGGTTCAAAAGGGATGAACCCTTGTTTACAATTAGAGTTACAAGCAGGAATTTGGAGTTATAAAAAGGATCAATTGAATCAGGTGCATGGTAAGGATGGTTTTAGATATGCTACAGGAATACGTAATGCCATGGGGATTGATTGGAATTTTGAGACTAATAGTTTGTATGCCATGCAGCATGGTAGGGATCAATTAAATCAATTATGGCCAGATTTATACACAGAAGAACAAAATGCAGAACTCCCTGCCGAAGAGTTTTTGCAAGTGGACAAAGGGGATGATTTTGGATGGCCATATTGTTATTATGATCAAATTCAAAATAAAAAAATATTAGGACCTGAGTATGGAGGAGATTCTAAAAAGCAAGGTTTATGTGCAAATATTAAAGAGCCTATAATTGCTTTCCCTGGACATTTAGCACCAAATGATTTGTTGTTTTATACTGGAGATCAATTTCCGAGTAGATATAAAAATGGTGCCTTTGTAGCTTTTCATGGTTCATGGAATAGAGCTCCTCTGCCCCAACAAGGATTCTTTGTAGCTTTTGTGCCTTTTAAAAATGGCAAACCTACAGGAGATTGGGAGATATTTGCAAATGGTTTTGCTGGAATGGAGGAAGTTAAGAACCCTGCTGATGCCGTTAATAGACCCATGGGGTTAGCACAAGGGCCAGATGGTTCATTGTATATTGTATCCTCGTCTAATGGGAAAATATGGAGGGTAATGTATTATGGTGAAAATGCAAATATTAAAAAAACAGTAATAGTAAATAATACTAATAAGGAAGATAAAGTAGTAGAAAGCGAAAACATAAAAGGTAAAAAAGTATACGAAACGTATTGTTTAGCATGTCATCAATCTAATGGAAAAGGAGTACAAGGTCTAAACCCTCCTTTAACGCAAACGGATTGGGTCAGTGGGGATAAAGAAAAACTAATAGGTGTTATTCTTAATGGAATGGAAGGAGAGAAAGTAGATGGAGAATCATATAGAAATATAATGGCTTCTCATCGTTTTCTTTCAGATGAAGATATTGCAGATGTTTTAACATATGTAAGATCTAGTTTTGGAAATGATTATGAAAAAATCACTTCTAAAGAAGTTGGGGTTGTTAGGAGTAAAATAGGTGCAGAATAATATATCTTAAAAAAGCCTAAGCGTTATGTTTAGGCTTTAATTTTTGAATTATGTTAGGTTTGTTTTTAATATAATTTATTCTCTATCAATGTCTATTATTATTCGTTGATCATACATAGTTTTTATTTCATCTATAGAATAACCGTATGCTTTTTTAGAATAGTTCTCTTCTTTGTCTATTTTATAAATTTTAGAACTTCTTCCAATTTCAAAATCGTTTAGTTGTACATAGACAGAGTCTGCACTAACGTGAATAATCCTCATAGTTGAATATTGAGAATTTTCAGTTTTATAATCGTAAATATCCCCAGCAAGTGGACTGGAGAGGTATTGAGCTTCGTTTTCTTTATCTTTTTTCCCTGCAAAGCCGGCAAAAACAATTAGTAGGGCAAAAATAAAGAGACCAGAAAATTGCCAAATGGGACCCTTAATCTCATTTTTTACAGTGTTACATTCCTTTTTCATTTCAGGAGACATTTCCTTAAAGCTTAGTGTTTTCTTGCAATGTTGACATTCTGAAACTGCTCTTTTTCCTATAGGAAATACTGGAATCCAAAAAATATGCGCATGACTTCTAAAAACACTGTAAATAATTTCTCCTTTGGTTTCGCAATGAGTACAAATAATATTATTGGAGGATGTTTTGGAGCCAATGTATGCTGTTCTTTTTCCGAATATAATCATGGTACTTTGTAATTTTTTGGTTGGTTTTTATTAAAGTAATTTACTATAAATTATGAAATTTTGGATTATCTTCTTCCATAAAGAAACCTTCTACTACTTCTCTTAAATGTTGTGCTTTTAGAGTGGAATTCGCAGTTTTGTATTCTTCTTGTATAAGTTTAGCAGCTGGGAATGTCTCACAATTTAATTCTTCTCCTTTTTCGTTAGTTACTTTATAAGTAGCTGTTCCTTTTAGGAGATTTTTTCCTGAAATAAAAAGTGTTTTGTATTCTTTATTTTTTCCTGAGTTTAAAGAAAGATAAGAATTACTTTCCAGTAAAATATCCGATTTTAAAGAAGATACTTGTTTTGTTATTTCTGTAGTTTTTTTGTCATTGCTACAAGAAACAAATAAGGCTGTAATAGTAATAAATAGAATTTGGTATTTCATAATTGTAATGTTTTATAACACTACAAAATTGTGAAATATCAGTCTTAAAAAAACCACTCCAAAAAGTGAAATGTTTCTCCCTGTTTTCAGGGGTGTTATTTTAATTGTTGAAATTTAATTTTCTAAAAGTCCCATTTTAATTGCATGTTTGGTTAAGCCTGCAAGGTTTTTTACTTGAAGTTTAGATATTAAATTTTTTCTATAGCTCTCAATAGTATGTTTACTTAAAAATAAAATATCAGCAATTTCTTGAGTAGTATTTTCTTCTGCAATTAGTTTAAGAACTTCTTTTTCTCTAGAAGTAAGAACTATCTCTTTATTCTTTTTTTCTTCAAACATTGCGTCGGTATAAGCTTGTTTAATCTCTTTAGAAAAATATTTCTCTCCTTTTATTATAGTTCTTATAGCAGAAACAAGTTCTTCTTTTTCAGCATTTTTTGGCACATATCCGTCTACATTATTACGAATAAGTTTGTCAATCATACCGCCATCTATATGCATGCTAACTACTAGTGTTTTTAGTTTGGGATATTTCTCTTTTACAATTCTATTAAGTTCTATACCATCCATTTCGGGCATAGTTAAATCTGTAATTAATAAATGAATATCATCAGCGCTATTTATACTTAAATATTTTACAACTTGCGCACCATTTTTTGCCGTTAATGTTACGGAAAACTCGGGAGCATCTTTTAAAATACTTAAAAGACCATCAATAAACATTTTATGGTCATCGGCAATGATTAGATTATATTTCATGATTTTTGTTTTTTGCTAATAGGTATGTCTATAGAAATTATAGTACCTCTGTTTTTTAAAGAATCTATGTGTATTTGTCCTTCTAATTGCGATACTCTATTTTTAATATTCTTAAATCCAATTCCGTCATTAGCTATTTTACTATCAAAGCCAACACCATTATCTTCGAACATTAGAGAAATTTCTTTTTCTACGAAGTTTAATTGTATATCAACTTTTTCTGCTTTAGCATGTTTTAGAGTGTTAGTCATTAATTCTTGAATTATTTTAAATAATTCCATTTGAATATTGTCGTTTATGCCATTTAATTCTTCTACTCCATGAGGATGAAAAGCAACATTTAGCTGACCTGTCTTTTTGATGTTGTTTAAGTATTCTTTAATAAGACCAGTAAAATTATTCTGTTTATATTTTTTAGGAACTAATGTGTGGGAAATGTCTCTTACTAGTTGATAGGTATCATCTAGTTGTTGCGATATATTTTTCAATTTGCTTTTTGAATCTGGGATACTCGAGATTTGAAGTTTTATGCCTGCAAGATTACCTCCGATACTATCATGTAATTCTTGAGCAATACGTTTACGCTCTTCATCTTGTCCGGCAATAGAAGCCTTTATTAAATTCAACTCTTGTTCTTGTTTTAGAGAGGTAACTTTTTGCTCATTAATTTCTTTTTGTTTTTTTGTAAGCTCACTTTGTGTTTGTAGTTTTTGGTAATACATATATAAAAGACCAATCACTGGAACTAGTATTATTAGGAAACCTATTAAAAAAGCATTTTTTATAGTTTTTTGCCTTTTTAATTCGGCCTCTTTTATAATTTGATCTTCTTCTAGTTTAGATATTTCTTTTTCTTTTTCTAATGTTTCATATTGTATTTCGAGCTCTTTAATAATCTCTCTTTGCTGACTGGATTTTATTTTATTAAGAACACCAAATAATTGGGTCATTATAGCATAAGAATTTTTATAGTCTTTTTGTTTTGCAAAATTTTCGGCTTGTAGAATAAGTGCTTCTCTTTGAAATTGCAAGTTTTCACTATCTATAGCATTTATGTATGCCATGGATAGGCCAATTAAAGCAAGTTCGTGATACTCCTGGCTATAATAATATTTAGCCAATAATAAAGAACCTTCAAAATAGATAGCGTCGAAACCATTTTTTTTGGCTTCATTTCTAGTAGATTCATAACCTTGAAAGGCGGGCTCTAATTTTTGTTGCGCTTCATTTAGTTTAGCTAGTTCTAAATTTGAGGTTAGTTGCATCTCTATATCATGTAAAGAGTCAGCAATTTTCAAAGCATCTTTATAAAATAGGTGCGCTTTATTGTATTCTTTTTGAAATCGATATGCCTTTCCTAAAAGGATATTATTTTTTATTTTAAGAGACGGGAATTCTGGAGAAAATTCATCTAAAGATTTATTTAGGATAGTTATGGCTTTATCATTTTTAGATTGCTGAATATAACATTTTGCTAAGCCTAATTTGTTTTTATACCTGTATTCCGTATAATTAGAATTTTCAGCATCTTGTAGGCCTTTAATGTGCCATTTTATAGCATTGTCTATAAGGCCATTCATAAAACTTCCTGTACCTAAGTAAAAATGAACTTTTGCGTAGTGTCTTCGCTTAACATGTTCCGTTTCTTCCCAATTTCCAATTTCTTTTAAGTATAAGTTACTATAATGTAAAATAGAATCGGTGTTACTTTTTTGGGTGTGATGTATTATTAATTGCTCAAATACAGAGAATCGTTGCACTCCATATTCGGTGTTTTTTAATTGTTGAAAATATGGTTTTAATGATTTTGAATTTGTTCTTTTAGACCAGCCAAAGTATATTTTTTTATCGTTATTATTAGTGGTGTCTATGGATGTGTCTTGGCCAAGTGCCAAAATAGGAAATAATACCATATAGAAGAATATGTTCTTTAATTGAAAAATTAAACTCATATAACTTCTATTTTTTTGAACCTGCATTATGTGTGTTTGACTCTTTATGACTTTTTATTTTTTTGAATACATATATTTTAATATTAACCATTATGGTTAGTAAAAGACAAATTTGGTACTTTTTAATCCATAAGAAAACACCGTGGTTAGTATTAAATATATCCCTGAAAATAGGGATTTTATTTCGTTATTTATTTTGTAAGATAGAACTCATGATTTGTATAGCATGAATTCTAGAATTCTCTATAAACCATTTATGAGTTTCCATACCACCGCAAATAACGCCAGCTAAATATAATCCCGAAACATTAGTTTCCATGGTGTTGGGATTATATTTTGGTAATTTTTTTTCATCCTGGGATAATTCAATACCTGCCATTTCTAGAAATTTAAAATTGGGGCGGTATCCAGTTAAGGCAATTACAAAATCATTTTGCAAGACTGTTGCTCCATCGGTATTTTCGATGACAATAGTATTCGGAGTTATTTCTTTAACTGTTGTGTTGTAGTGGACACTAATACTTCCTTCTTCAATACGATTTATAATATCAGGTCTTACCCAATATTTAACTCTAGGTCCAATTTCAGTGCCTCTAATAATTAGGGTAACTTCTGCTCCTTTTCGCCAACATTCTAATGCTGCATCAACAGAAGAGTTACTCGCGCCAATTACTGCAACTTTTTGACCAGAGTAGTAGTGCGGGTTTTTGTAATAGTGGGTCACCTTTTTTAAGCCTTCACCAGGGACCTGAAGTAAATTTGGAATATCATAAAACCCTGTGGCAATTACAATTTGCGTTGCATTGTAGGTGGTTTTATTTGAAGAGATAGTAAATACATTTTGTTCTTTCTGTATGTTTATAACCTCTTCAAATAAATTTATGTGCAACTTGTTGCTTGTAACAATTCTTCGATAATACTCTAGCGCTTCGTCTCTTTTGGGTTTGGCTTCAGTAGATATAAAAGGAATATCATCAATTTCTAATCTTTCGGAGGAAGAAAAGAATTGCATTTTATCGGGATAATTGTATAAAGAGTTTACTATGGGGCCTTTTTCTAAAATTACGTAACTAAGTCCTTTCTTTTGAGCTTCCAAACCACAAGCAATTCCTATCGGACCTCCTCCAATAATAACAACATCCCAAATATTCATTAACCTGCTATGTTTTTTAATTCTTGTATTGTAGTTATTGGGTCATTGCTTTTAAAAACAAAACTACCAGCTACTAAAACATCTGCTCCTGCTGCAGTAAGTGCAGCAGCATTTTTAGAGGTTACACCGCCATCAATTTCTATTAATGTTGTGGCTCCTTTTTTTACAATTAGCTCTTTTAAAGATTTTACTTTATTGTATGTGTTTTCTATGAAAGACTGTCCTCCAAAACCTGGGTTCACACTCATTAAACAAACCACATCAATATCATTTATAATATCTTCTAATAGATTAATATTAGTATGAGGGTTTAGTGCTACACCAGCCATCATCCCTTCCGCTTTAATTGCTTGTAGGGAACGATGTAAATGCGTACACGCTTCGTAATGTACCGTAAGAACAGCTGCACCTAAATTCGCAAAAGTAGTAATATAACGGTCTGGGTCAACAATCATTAAATGTACGTCTAATGGTTTTGTAGCATGTTTTTGTATAGCTTGTAAAACTGGCATTCCGTAAGAAATGTTGGGTACAAACACGCCGTCCATAATATCTATATGGTGCCAGTCTGCATCGCTATTATTAACCATTTCAACATCTTGTTGTAAGTTGCCAAAATCGGCAGCCAATAGGGATGGGGCAATCTTTGTTTTGCTCATTTGGTAGAACCTTAGTTTGTTTTACACAAAAGTACGTAAATGTATGTTCTTAATTAAAACCTAGGTCTTATAAGTGTTTTAATCCTTCATAAACTACAATACTAACTGCGTTGGCTATATTTAAACTTCTAATATGTTTACTGTATAAAGGTATTTTGTAAAGTTGTTCTTTGTTTTTTTCGAGGATAGATTTAGATAGTCCCACCGATTCTTTCCCGAAAATGAAAAACATATCGTCTTTAAAAGGAATGTCCCAATGATTTTTTTTTCCATGACTGGATAAAAAAGCCATTTGTTTGCCTTTATGTTGGCTAAAAAAATCATCAGCATTTTCGTAGATTAGAACATTTAAGTGCTGCCAATAATCTAACCCAGCACGTTTTACTCGTTTATCGCTAAGTTCAAAACCAAATGGCTTTACTAAGTGCAATGTTGATCTAGTTCCAAGGCTTAATCGGCCAATATTTCCTGTGTTATTTGGAATTTCAGGCTCTATAAGGACAATATTAAAAGGCATATGTTTTATTTTTTAATACTGTAAAGATATAGTTGTTCTACTTTTTCTCGCGCCCAAGGTGTTCTCCTTAAAAATTTAAGACTAGATTTTACAGAAGGATTACTTTTAAAGCAATTAATATTTATTTGATAGGCTAATTCTTCCCAGCTATAAAGTTTGGTGAGCTCTTCTAGGATTGTAACTAGTTTAACACCATGCAATGGGTTATTTGGTTGATTTTCAGGTGTTTTTTTAAGGTTGTTCACTTTGGGGTTATTTTTTTAATTAAAAAACTCCGGTAATCAGCCGGAGTTTATTCATCAATCAAAAAACGAACAGTCATGATAAACTGTTGTTATGTTTCACAAATTACAATTTATATGCCAAATTTCCAATTTAAGGAATGTTTAACAGGTAATTTGCGTCTTGTTTACCCAAGATAAGTCTTTAATATTTTACTTCTAGACGTATGTTTTAATCTACGAATTGCCTTTTCTTTAATTTGACGAACTCTTTCTCTTGTTAAGTCGAAAGTTTCACCAATTTCTTCCAAAGTCATAGAATGTTGTCCTGCTAAACCAAAATACAAACGGATAACATCTGCTTCTCTAGGAGTTAACGTTTCCAAAGCACGTTCTATTTCCGTACGTAATGATTCATGCAACAATTCTCTATCTGGGTTAGGAGATTCACCGCTACGAAGTACATCATATAGGTTAGAATCTTCCCCGTCAATTAACGGCGCATCCATAGATACATGGCGACCAGAATTTTTTAAGGACTGTTTTACATCATCAACCGTCATATCCAATTCTTTTGCTATTTCTTCCGGAGAAGGTTGGCGCTCATGCGCTTGCTCCAAAAATGCAAAAGTTTTGTTTATTTTGTTTATTGAACCAATTTTGTTCAATGGTAAACGAACAATACGCGATTGTTCTGCTAATGCCTGTAGGATAGATTGGCGAATCCACCATACTGCATAAGAAATAAATTTGAAACCACGAGTTTCATCAAAACGTTGTGCCGCTTTTATCAATCCTAAGTTTCCTTCATTGATTAAGTCTGGCAGAGTAAGGCCTTGGTTTTGGTACTGTTTAGCAACCGATACTACGAATCTAAGATTGGCTTTTGTAAGTTTTTCAAGAGCGATCTGGTCGCCTGCCTTGATTCGTTGTGCCAATTCTACTTCTTCATCTGCAGTAATAAGGTCTACTTTTCCAATTTCTTGTAAGTACTTATCCAAAGATGCGGTTTCCCTATTGGTAACCTGTTTTGTAATCTTAAGCTGTCTCATTTAATGTAATTAAGTTCAATTTGCATGGACTGCATATACTTATACGTAAAAAAGCTACGAATGTTACAAAAGCATTAAAAAAAAACCATTTTTTAGTTAAACTGCATAAAAAGAAGGTTTTTTTGTACTCTGTAGTATTTAGTCTTAGTCGGAAAAAGAGAATAAAACTTTCAAAAAAGGGAATAAGAAAATGTATGTTGACGAAAAATTGCTAGTTCGTATTTCTTTTATAAATTTAAAACAAACTAGCAATGTTGTATAATAGGCGGCCCAAATTATTTTTTTATGGGTAAATCTCTTGTTAACCAGCCCCTTTTACTTGCCGTCGCGATTGCATAAGGTGTAATCCAAAATAAACCAAAGGTGTATAGAATACTATAAGAATATGCCCAAAAAGATTCCTTAAAGTCATATTGTTTTGCGTAAAATATAACCGGAAAAGAGGATAGGATTAGTATGCTTAATAATGTAGAGCTTATATATAGTAATGGGTGTGATAGTATAAAGAATAGCATGAATAATAAAAATGGATAACTCATTATAATCTTTAAAGATTGATTTATAAATAATACTCTTGTTCCTGTCTTTGGGCCTTCTCTAAAATCTGTAAATACATATTTAGCCATTTGAATGTTTTCTCTAACATTACTTCTTCCCCAGCGAATAAACATTTTATATAAACCGGTGTATTCTTCTGGAACATTAGTATAAGCAACTGCATTTTTTTGGAATAGCACGTGGAACCCTTGCTTTAAAATCATATTGGTCATTGCTCTGTCTTCACCAATATCGGACGGTTGTCCCATAAATGTCTGATTAATCCATTCTGGTAAGCATGCAAATACAGCAGTACTACGGTAAGCTGCTAAAGCACCTGGAGTACAGAAAACAGAATTTAAACTACTCTCTGCAGAACGTACAAATTCAAAGCTTAATACAAAGCTTACGTCTAACATTTTTGGTAAAAGAGCTTTAGCTTTATTTAAAACTCTAATGTTCCCAGCCACAGCACCGCATTTTTCATTAGTTACAAATGGACTTACTAAGATTCTTAGTGTATCAGGGGCCACAATAGAATCGCTGTCTACAGTAACAAATACTTCTCCTTTTCCTAAATTAAAGCCACGGTATAAGGCGTGTCTTTTTCCTTTGTTTTCTGGTTGTTGGTATATTTCAACTAAATCTCCTAATTTATTTTTAGCTTTTTGCATCCATTGCCAAGTGTCATCACCACTACCATCGTCAATAGAGATTATTTGTATTTTTTCATTAGGAAAATCACTATCAGCTAAACTCATTAAAGTATCGTACACTTGCTTACCTTCATTGTATGCTGGCACTATTACGGTACACGTAGGTAATTCTTCATCAGATACAGATGCTATAGCTTTATATTTAAAATATCTAAATAATACATATATAAAATAGATTGCTTTTAACACAAATAATACTCCAGCAATGGTCATAAAAGCTCTCCCTATAATAGAACTTGATTTTTCTGCATTAAATTGGTCAAAATCGCTTTGAAATACATAAACTAAATATGTAGCACCTAGCATTAATAAAAATGTGCTTACTAAAACTATTAGACCCCATGGGTTTTTAGTTTCATCTGATTGTGTTGGATTAGTGTTCTCCGTTTTCATTTGTGGGTTTTAGTGTTCTGTTCTTCTTTTATTACGGAGTAAATAGTCTTTTGGATTTTTAATTTTTTAGAATTATGGATATTTTATGAATATGGTATTTAACCGATATTATTCAAACTTCATATGTTAAAAAGCAAGAAATCCTGAATTCAATATTTTTTAATTTTATATGATTTTTCTTTATAATTTATATGTAAATTCAACAAGATTAAAATTGCGTTATTGTCGCATATATAAAAGTGATTTCTGATATTTAAATTGTTAATAATGAACCAAAAACTAACCATTCTATTTTCTTTTCTTTTTCTAAGTATATGTAATCTTACTGCGCAATATGATATTGTTTACCCAAAGTCAGAATCTATAAGAAACCAACATTGTAAGGATTGTTTTAGCGCTTTTCAACAAAAGCCAAAAGAGGTAAGTTTCTCTATTAAAAGAGAGGGTGATAACCTTTATTTTGTAACCAATGATAAAAAATGGTTTCAGTTATTATTTAAAAATCCTACAGATGGTATAGCGGTAGATATTGTGGATAAAGAACGTTATGATTGTGACATGATATTTCCAGAGAGTACTCAAATTAAGGGAGAAGTATTAAAACCTGTATATGCTGAAAGATTAAAAAAATCTTTAAAACCTTATGATAGAGATAAATTTAGAGTTTTGGTAGGTAAATTACCATCAAGCCTTATAGGTAAGGAGTTGGAATATAATATTTTGTTTTTAGGGAATAAGAATTTATGTAATTATTATACCATATATAATTTAAAATCTTATGGTTTTGATTTGTTAGATATGGGTATGTATTTAGATTCCATTCAATACAATGATAAAAAGGTAGCTTCATTAGAAGAAGGTTATAAAATAAAATATAAAACTCTTAGATTCAAAATTCCATTTCAAAAGAATAAGTCGCAGTATATAGCTGAGGATATAAAACCTTTATATGATTCTTTACGTCTTACGGATTTTAATATTAAAACGATTGACATTAAGGCGTATTCATCTATTGAAGGGAGTTTGGAGCGTAATTTAGAATTACAGAAACAACGTGCTAATAGTATTGCTAATGCGTTACAAAGTTATCAGACTCCAGTAATTAAAACCACTATATCCACATCTGAGAATTGGGTAGAATTTCTAAACGATATTGAAGGGACTAAGTATAATAGTTTAAAGAACCTTAATAAGCAAGAGTTAAAAAGTAAGCTAGTAGGTGGTTTTTCTGCAGAAATGGAGCCGATTCTTAAAAATCATAGAAAAGCAGTAATTACTTTGTCATTGGAAAAGAAAGATAAGTACAAAAAAATGAAGGCAGAGGAGCTTGTTAATGTATTTAATACGGAGCTAAAAGCTGGTAATTTAGAAGAAGCTACTAAAATACAAAATTCATTGTTTAATAAATTGAAGTATTTAGAAGGCTCACCAGACTTATTACGTAAGATGGAGGTTCCTGAACAGTTGTCTTATGTTAGGTTTCTTAATAATAGAAGCATATTTAAGTATGAACTTAGCGATAAGCAATTGTTGATTGTAAATAATGAGCTAGAAAAATTATTAAAACTAGACCCAAAGAATAGTAGAGTTAAGTATAATTTAGCAGTTTTAAAATTTAAAATTTGGAGATATAATGCCCAACCTGTAGATGAGAATAAGTTTAAAAATGAGATAATGGAACTTAAAAATTACGGAATTTCTCAATCTTTAATAAATAGAATGTTGGTTAATTATCACATTATTAAAAGTGAAAGATATATGAGGAAAAGGGATTATGAAAATAAAGACAAATCTGTTGCTTATATAAATGACAACTATAAAAAAATTCCGTTGAGGGATATAGACTATTTTAATCTAGCTCAGTTTTTAACATATTATGCTAATACAGATAGAGCGGCAAATTTATTAATTGATAAAGCAAGAAGTATTGATGTAAATGAGGATTTGCTGTTTTATTATATAAACCTAACTGTGGTAGATGAAGATTTAACACAAACAGATGATTACAGAGCTATTATGTTGAATGCTATAAATTTAAATAAATCTAGGTATTGTGAATTGTTTAGTTCTCCAGAAAAAGATGGGATTACTTTTCAGTTATTAGAAGATGAATATCTTAGAGACACCTATTGTGAAAATTGTAAGTAGTATATTAAATGTAATTCAGTATTAGCAATACCTTGTTTATTAAAATATAGGAATAAAAAACCCCAATTAGAAATTTCTAATTGGGGTTTTTGTCTTTATAAGATTAGTAAGATTTAATCCTCTTTCTTATTTTCTCTAGGTTTTCTATCGTCTCTACGGTTATCGCGTCCACGATTATCTCTACCTCTGTTGTCACGTCCACGATTGTTATCTCTTGGTGGTCTTTCTACATAACCTTCTGGTTTTGGTAAAAGAGCTTTACGAGAAACTTTTTCTTTACGTGTTCTAGGGTCTACACCAAAATATTTTACATCAAAAACATCTCCCATGTTTACAACATCTGTAACATTTTCAGTGCGCTCCCAAGCTAGTTCAGAAACATGTAATAAAACTTCATTTCCAGGGGCATCTGTATATTCTACAACTGCGCCAAAATCTAACATTTTAATTACTTTAACTTCATAAACGCTACCTTTTTCTGGCTTAAACAATAAAGAGTCTATTTTAGCTAAAACAGCATCAATACCTTTGTTGCCAACGCCTAAAACTTCAACGATACCTTCTTCTGTAACTGGATCCTCATTAATTACAATAGTAGTTTCTGTTTCTTTTTGAAGTTCTTGAATTACTTTTCCACCAGGACCAATTAATGCTCCAATGAATTCATTAGGAATTCTTCTAGTTATCATTGTTGGTGCATGATCTTTAACATCCGCATTAGGAGTAGAAATAGTATCTGTGATTTTTCCTAATATATGTAAACGACCATCACGAGCTTGCTTCAATGCATTTACAAGAATTTCGTAAGAAAGACCTTTTACTTTAATATCCATTTGGCATGCAGTAATTCCATCTTCGGTACCTGTAACTTTAAAGTCCATATCTCCTAAATGATCTTCATCACCTAAAATATCAGATAATACAGCATATTTTCCAGAATCAGCATCAGAAATTAATCCCATTGCAATACCAGATACGGGTTTCTTTAATTGTACACCAGCATCCATCATTGCCATGGTACCTGCGCATACAGTAGCCATAGAAGAAGAGCCATTAGATTCTAAGATTTCCGAAACTACACGTACTGTGTATGGGCAATCTGCAGGAACCATTCCTTTTAAAGCTCTTTGTGCTAAGTTACCATGACCTACTTCTCTACGAGATGTACCTCTAATTGGTCTAGCTTCTCCTGTTGAGAAAGGAGGGAAGTTATAATGTAGATAGAAATTTTCTTCGCCTTCATAAGATGGCATATCTATTTTATTTGCCTCTCTAGATGTTCCTAAAGTTACTGTGGCTAGTGCTTGTGTTTCTCCACGAGTGAATATAGAAGAACCATGAGTTGATGGTAGGTAATCTACCTCACACCAGATAGGTCTAATTTCATCTGTTTTACGACCATCTAAACGTAAGCCTTCGTTTAGGGTTAAATCTCTAACTGCTGCTTTTTCAGCTTTGCTATAGTATTTAGAAATTAATGCGCCATAATCTTCTTGCTCTTCTTCAGAGAAAGAAGCTTTTATTTCTTCTTTTATTTCTCCAAAAGCAGCACTACGCTCATGTTTTGCAGAACCTGCTTGTGCAACGGCATATACTTTATCGTATGCCATACTATGAATTTTTTCAGCTAATTCAGCATCTTCTCTTTCTGGTTCGTACTCACGAACTTCTTTTTTGCCAAAGGCTTTAGCTAAAGCTTCTTGCGCAGCACATTGTACTTTAATAGCTTCGTGTGCAAACTTAATAGCTTCGGTCATTTCTTCTTCGGAAATTTCATCCATTTCACCCTCCACCATCATAACAGAATCTGCCGAGGCCCCAATCATCATATCAATGTCTGATTCCTCTAATTGTGCTCTAGTTGGGTTAATGATAAATTCGCCGTTTACACGACCAACTCTAGCTTCTGAAATAGCACATTCGAATGGAAAATCTGATAATTGAATCGCTGCTGATGCGGCTAAACCAGCCATAGCATCTGGCATAACGTTTTCGTCATGAGACATTAGCTGAATCATAACTTGTGTTTCTGAATGGTAATCTTTTGGAAATAACGGACGTAATACACGATCTACTAAACGCATAGTTAATACTTCGCCATCACTTGGTCTTGCTTCTCTTTTAAAGAAGCCGCCAGGGTAACGACCGGCAGCAGCAAACTTTTCGCGATAATCTACCGTTAACGGTAAAAAATCCACATCTGCTTGTTTGTAGTTGGAAACAACGGTACATAGTAACATACATTTCCCGGATGTAACAACAACAGAACCATGGGCTTGTTTTGCTAACTTTCCTGTTTCGATAGTAATTTCTCTACCGTCACCAAGGTCTATGACCTCTTTAAATACTTTTGGAATCATAAATTCGATTTTACCCATGCTCTTTTATTGGCATAGGTGTTAAACAATGGTCTTTTGCCACGATATGGCAAATTGTGTGTTGTGTTGTTGTGCGGACCAATGAAAAACTATACGTAGCTTTTTGTGTTTGTTCTTCCTAAATGAAAAAGGGTTTTACCTCCTGAACAGTGGAGCATAATAGAAAGGGGAAGCATTGCTTCCCCTTTAAAATTTATTTTCTAATGCCTAATTCTACGATAAGCTCACGATATTTTACAATATCTTTCTTCTTTAAATAGTCTAAAAGGCTTCTTCTTTTACCTACTAATTTTACTAGAGAACGCTCTGTGTTAAAATCTTTGTGGTTTTTCTTAAGGTGACCAGTTAAGTGGTTAATGCGATGTGTAAACAATGCAATTTGACCTTCAGTAGAACCTGTGTTCTCTGCTTTACCGCCGTGTTTTGCAAAAATTTCGGCTTTTACTTCTTTTGTTAAATACATTCCAATATTGGTTTAATGATTTTTATGTATACGATTGATTTTCAATCAAGCCGCAAATATAGAAATAATTATTGTTAGAAATACGTTTTTTTAGAAAAACCTTAGATAGCTTTACGAACAGTGTTGTTTGTTATTAAGTCTATATACAAGTTAATGTTCTTTTTTAAATCTCTTCGGTGAGAAATAAAATCTAAAAATCCATGTTCTAATAAAAATTCCGAAGTTTGAAAGCCTTCAGGAAGGTCCTGACCTGTAAAATCTTTTACAATTCTAGGTCCAGCAAATCCTATTAGAGCTCCTGGTTCCGAAATGTTAATATCGCCTAGCATGGCGTATGATGCGGTAGTTCCTCCAGTTGTTGGATCTGTGCATAAAGAAATATAAGGAACTTCTGCCTCCGCTAGCTGCGCTAGTTTGGCAGAAGTTTTTGCTAGTTGCATTAATGATATAGCAGCTTCCATCATACGGGCGCCACCAGATTTAGATATCATTAAAAACGGAATCTTATTTTTAATAGAGTAATCTACCCCTCTTGCAATTTTTTCACCAACAACACTTCCCATAGAGCCACCAATAAAGGCAAAGTCCATGCAGCAAATTACTAAGTCTTTACCAAGCGATTTACCTACTGCTGTTCTCACAGCATCTTTTAAACCTGTCTTTTTTTGTGCAGCTTTTAAGCGGTCAGAATATTTTTTAGTGTCTTCAAATTTAAGCGGGTCTTTAGAAGATAATTTGGCATCCAGTTCTTTGAACTTATTTTCGTCAAAAAGAATTTCAAAATACTCTTTGCTTCCAATTCTTACATGATAATCGTCTTCTGGACTCACGTAAAAATTTTTGGCTAACTCATCAGATTCAACAATTTTACCTGTTGGGGATTTATACCATAATCCTTTTGGAGTGTCTTTCTTTTCTTCTGTTGAAGTTTGTATTCCTTTTTCTGTTCTTTTAAACCAAGCCGTCATATATTCTATTTAGGTACTGTTAGATTTATTTTGGGGCTACAATGTATTAACATTGTTTAAATCTTCAAAGGCTTTTTTCAATCTTTCTACAAAACTTTTTTCTCCTTCGCGTAACCAAACTCTTGGATCATAGAATTTTTTGTTAGGTTCATCAGCTCCTTTTGGGTTGCCAATCTGGCCTTGTAAATAGTCCTTATTGTCTTGAACATAGTCTCTTACGCCTGATAAGAAGGCATATTGTAAATCTGTGTCAATGTTCATTTTTATAACCCCGTAACTAATACCTTCACGAATTTCTTCGACTGTAGATCCAGATCCGCCATGGAATACAAAATCTATATGGTTATGCTCTACGTTATATTTTTTCGAAATAAATTCTTGCGAATTCTTAAGAATTTTCGGAGTTAATTTTACATTTCCTGGTTTATAAACACCATGAACATTACCAAAAGCTGCTGCGATAGTAAATTTAGGACTTACTTTAGAAAGTTCTTCGTAAGCATATGCTACTTCTTCTGGTTGTGTATATAACTTAGAATCATCTACATCAGAATTATCAACACCATCTTCTTCTCCACCAGTAATTCCTAATTCAATCTCTAAAGTCATGTCCATTTTACTCATTCTTTCTAAGTAGCCTTTACATATTTCTATGTTTTCTTCTAGGGGTTCTTCAGAAAGGTCAATCATATGAGAACTGAAAAGTGATTTTCCTGTTTCTGCATAATGTTTTTCGCTTGCATCTAAAAGACCATCAATCCATGGTAGCAATTTTTTAGCACAGTGATCCGTATGTAAAATAACAGTAGCTCCATAAGCTTCTGCTAATTGATGTACATGTTTTGCTCCAGCAACAGCTCCTTGTATGGCGGCATTTTGGCCTTCGTTAGAAAGACCTTTACCAGCATTAAATTGAGCTCCACCATTGGAAAATTGAATAATTACAGGTGCATTTAGGCTTGCTGCCGTTTCTAATACTCCGTTAATAGTATCTGAACCTATTACGTTTACAGCAGGCAAAGCAAATCCTTTTTCTTTTGCATAATTAAATATTTCTTGAACCTGATCTCCTGTTGCAACTCCTGGTTTAATGTTGTGAGCCATTTTTTTGTATGTTAAATGTTTAAAAAAAATTGAATCACAAAAGTAACTAAAATTATTAATAGATAATCGTCTTTTGGACTGTAAACGAGGAGGTTTGCTAATATACGGTATCTAAAACGATTGCGTTAATAGGTAAAAATACAAATAGAATTTAAAAAGGATAATTTATCCCTATTTGCAATACAGAATTTGCAAAATTATAATCTCTAAACCATCTTTTTGAAGCTATTTCGGCAGGATTATAAGTTTTAAAGCCGAGGTCAACTCTAAAAATAAAATAAGTTGCGTCATACCTTATTCCAAAACCAGAGCCGAGGGCTATATCTTCTAAAGATTGTATTCCAGAAAAAGTAGCATCTGAATCATCTACATTATCAAAAACATTCCAAATATTACCAGCATCGGCAAAAATGGCACCATTAAAATCCCCCGCAATCGGAAACCTGTATTCTATATTTAATGCTATTTTAAAATTTGCTTCGTTAAAATCGTTTGCGGCATTCGTTCTTCCTGGACCTAGGGAGTATGGGAACCAGGCTCTATTGTCATTGGGGCCGCCGGCAAAGTAGCTACGTACAAATGGGATGTTGTCGGAATTACCATAAGGAATAGCAATTCCTGTAAAACTTCGAAAAGCTAAAACGTTAGATCGGTTTAAATCCCAATATTTAACGTAGTCTAATTCTGTTTTAATATATTGGGAGTAGGGGAGGTCAAAAGCTTGAAGTTTACCATCTTTTTCATCGAATTTCATAAGGTAAGATAGTCCGGAAAGGAAATTTCCTGCGCTTTCTAACTTAAATCTAAATTGATAAAAGTTATTGTCTTTGATTCCTTTTTTGTTGTTTTTAGAATACGTGTAATTGCTAGCAAATATTAAGTTATTTTCTGTTAGCCTTTCTTGTCTTTCTTGAATACTTCTAACGTCGTCTTTATCTTCTGTTGTGGTTGCTATTTCGTTATTTAAAACAGCATTAATAAAACCAGTTGTACCATTTGGAATTATTAAACTAGAGTCTGCGTTGAATAAGGTTGTTGGGAGTTCTGACTCATAATTATTGGCAATTTCATCTAGTTGGCTATAAGAACTCTGGTATACTTCAAAAAAGCGATTTTCATTCTTATTATTTACGTACTGTATATTTAATAACTCTAATGTGTTTTGTGTAAAATCAGATGGTTTCCAATTATAACTAAGAATACTATTCACAGTTTGTTTGTCTAAACCTATATTTTTTTGAAAACTTGTACCTATAGTTACGGTAGTTTTAGGTAAATAGTAATTGGGTATAATCCTATCTGTATTTATAAACGGAAGCCAAATTCTTGGAAAATTTAAGTTTATATCTGCTCCTATTTCAGAAAATGAGTTACTCGCTAAGGAGGAGTTGCTTAGTCTACCAAAGGAACCATTTGCAGAAAGGCTTAATGTTTCTGCTCCTTGAAAAATATTACGCATTAAAAGCGAGCTTCCAAAACCTATTCCTATGGTTCTAATATTTGATCTTGTTACCTCTAAATCCGTTTCTAAAGCATATTTAGGTCTGCTAGCAAGATATATGTCGGTATTTAGTTGGTGCGTAGAATTATTCTGTTCAATGTTTATTCCAGGATACTTAAATGCGTTAAGACTATTTATTTGTCTGTAAGTTCGTATTTTATCTAACTCTCTGTAAATACTGTCTTTTTTAAAAAATATGGCATTAATTAGAGTTTTGGGCTTATATTTTAGTTTTTCTTTAAAATATATAGTGTACCCTTTATAGTCCAAAGACTGTAGTTCTTTTTTTTCATCACTAAAAAGGTAGTCCGTATAAATATTAATATTGTTATAGCGGGCAATATTATAGTTAGATGTGGTTACGGTGCTATCTCCTCTTATTTTAAGACCAGCTATGTTGAGTTCTATATTCATTAATTGGTCATTGTCGGTTTTGGCTGTATCTGTTGCTACGGTATAGGATATAGAGCTTTCCTGAAAATTATAAATTCCGTTATTTCTAAAAATAGAAGTTAGTCTTTCTCTTTCTTGGTTAAAATCACCAACATTAAATTGTTGTCCTGACGTAATAAAAGAATGCGTTTCATAAACTTTATAAATAGAATCTATGACTGTTGAGGAAATATTTTTTGTTACTGTGTCTAGCATAAAAGGTTTTCCTAAAGCTATGTTGTAGTTAATTTTAATTCTCTGTTTTCTTTTACTACTATCTATTTTAAAAGTGGTATTGTTATTAAAATAACCTTTACTACGATAATAAGCGCTAAGCCTTTCTAACGATTTTTTTGTTTTTAAAGAGTCTAAAATAGCAGGGGCTTCACCAATGTTTTTAAGCCAAACGCTTAGCCCTTTTACAACAAAGGATTCACCAAGTCTATTTACTTGTTTTTTGGAAAGTAAATTAATTAGTTTTTGTTCTCTATTTTCTTTTTTATGAAGCCAGTTTTGAAAAGAAGAATCTGGGTTTTTTTTAGCTAAATTATATAAGTTTAATCGTAGTGGGTATCCTAAAAGGGTGCTATTGGGTTCCTGTACAATTAGGCTTTCAATGTCTTCATTGTTTATTTTTTCGTCGTTGGCGTAAATATTATTTTTGGTAATAAGAAGTTCATTTTTACCGACTCTTTTAAGAGTATTGCAAGATGTGATTGCTATAGCTAAAAATAATAAGCTTATTTTAGCAAGGTATTTTATAAATCGCAATACTATCTTCATAGAAATCAAAAATACATTATTTGAATGGTTGGTAAAAGCCAAATAAAACTTATCAAAAGCTTACAGCAAAAAAAATGCCGAAATCAGCAGAAATTGTTTGTGGTTGAAGGAAAAAAAACGGTAGAGGAGTTATTGGCGTCTAAAGTGGAGCTGCATAAAATTTTTAGCACTGAAGAAAATTTTGCTGCCCAATTAGGGGAAATTTGCAAGCTAGTAGATGGTAATGAAATGAAACAAATGAGTTCTTTGAAAAACCCTAGTTCGGTGTTAGGAGTTTTTAAAATTCCTGATAATAAAATAGCAGAAGTTAAAGATTGGGTGGTTGTGTTAGATGATGTCAGGGATCCTGGAAATCTTGGAACAATAATTAGATTGTGCGATTGGTTTGGAATTAAAAATCTATTTTGTTCATTGACTACGGTAGATTGTTATAACCCTAAAGTTTTACAAGCAACAATGGGGTCTATTTCTAGAATGAATATTGTTTATACAGATTTAAAGCATTTCTTAGAAGAAACAGAATTACCAATATATGGTGCTTTTATGGATGGAAATGTCATTTATAAAGAAAAGATTCCTGAAAAAGGAGTATTGGTAATGGGGAACGAAGCAAATGGAGTTTCTAAAGAAATAGAGATGCTTTGTTCTAATAAAATATCGATACCACAATTTGGAGATAAGACTACAGAGAGTTTAAATGTTGCAACGGCTACTTCTATTTTGTTAAATGAAATAAGAAGGTCGGTTTTCTAAAAAAAAAATACTCGATTATCGAGTTTAGTTTTAAATGTTCCGATGCTTGCTGTAAAATAAAAATTGAATATTAATTAGTGTGTAGGCGGCTTGCTCTGAGGTAGTTTACTCAAATGTAAAATTTATAAAAAGACCACGGGTTTGCATTACATCTATGTTGCCAGTCCAAGGACTATTAACATCTGTATCTCTTACTAATTCATCTGTTAGAGCAAATACTCCACGAATAGAAGGAGAAAATTTAAAGTATTCTAAGTAAAAATCAATACCAAACCCTATCTCATAGTTGTAAACCGATTTTTTCATTCTAAAAGTTCCTGCGGAATTATCATCTAAACTAGTTTCATTACTTCCTAAGTTCATAGAGGTAGATACACCTCCGACCAAATAAGGTTTCCAGTTGCCTAGCCTTTTTGCACTAGCTTTTAATAGTAAGGGAAAATTGATATAAGTAGATTTTACTTCCCTTATAGCGTCGCGTTCTTCAGTAAAACCTGTAAATCCGAGGTTTCTAGAGGTATAGCTTAAGCCTGGTTCAAATCTAAGGTCTAAGTGTTTGTTTAGTCTTAATTCGCCTATTAGACCAACATTAAAGCCTATACTTTTCTGAACTAGAATATCTGGGGCGTTATTTATATAGCTAAACTTAAAATCATATTGATTAAATCCCAAATAATATCCCCAGTTCAATAAAGGTTCATCTTCATTTTCTAAATTAAGAACTGGTCTTTCATTAAATTGAGCTTCTGTTTTGTGGCTAATAAAAAAGAAACTAATTATAGTAGCGAAAAGAAAAGCTTTTCCAATGAATTTGGATAAGAAACTATTTTTTATATCTAATTTTGTCATACCGCTATTGCCGTGTACTGGCTTTATAACCTTTATTTAGAAGCAACATATATAGATGCTACTCCAAAAGTTTGTGGTTTATTCACTACATCTATAAACCCGATTTTGCTTAAAATATTGTTGAACTTTTCTCCATGTGGAAAAACAGAGGCTGATTCACTTAAATAAGCGTATGCAGAGCGGTCTTTAGAGAATATTCTCCCTATTAATGGTAGGATGTATTTAGTATATAAATGATACCCTTGTTTAAAAGGTGTTTTTGTTGGTACTGATGTTTCTAAAACAACAAAAGAGCCGTTGGGTTTAAGTACTCTATATATTTCGGATAAACCTTTTTCTAAGTTTTCAAAATTACGAACACCAAATGCCACAGTAATAGCGTCAAAGGAGTTTTCTTCAAAGGGCAAATTTTCACTATCTCCAACAACCATATCAATAGTATGGTTTAAATTTTTGTCTGCAATTTTGTTTTTACCTACTTCAAGCATTCCAGGAGAGATATCTAACCCAACAATTTTTGTGGCACCAGTATCTACCATATTAATAGCTAGATCACCTGTGCCTGTTGCGATATCTAAAATAGAAGCAGGTTTCTTTTTGGATAAAATCGAAACTACTTTTTTGCGCCATTTTATATCAATTCCAAAAGAAATAACTCTGTTTAAGCCATCGTAATTCTTAGAAATGGTGTTAAACATTTGGGTAACCTGTTCTTTTTTACCTAAATCTGAGTTTTTGTATGGAGTAACCTTTTTGGTCATTTTTTTGCAATTTTGGGCAAATATACAATATAGGAGAATGCTAATACTCCTTTATTTACACAATAAAAGAAGGTAATCTTATGTTCTTTAAAAGGTTAAAGTAGATGGTAACCAATTTAATTATGTAATTTTGCCTTGCAAAATTTTCTAATTTTTGTAAAATGAGCCATGTTGAGCTAAATATACCAAAGATGGTATTTCTTTCTAGATGTTTGGATGGGACCTGTGTTCTTACCTATGATAAACAATATAAGTAATAAATGAAAATAATAATTGCAGGAGCAGGTGAAGTAGGGTTTCATTTAGCAAAATTGCTGTCTTATGAATCCCAGGATATTACATTAATAGATACGCGAAAAGATAGTTTAGCTTATGCGGATAGCCATCTAGATATACGGGTAATAAAAGGAGATGCAACTTCAATCTCTTTATTACAAGATGCACAAGTTCAGGATTCGGATTTGGTGATTGGGGTAACCTCTTCGGAGACTACCAATATTACATTATGTATGCTTGCGAAGCAATTGGGGTGTAAGAGAACTATCGCCAGAATATCTAATACAGAATTTATTGATAATAAAGAAACGGTTAAGTTTTCGGAATTAGGGATAGATGAATTAATTTCTCCAGAAGAATTGGCTGCTGCGGAAATTCAGTTATTACTGAGTAAATCTGCTTTTAACGATACGTACGATTTTGAAGACGGTAAGTTAATTATGGTTGGGGTTTCATTATTGAAAACAGCTCCTTTCGTGGGTAAAATGGTAAAAGAGGCTGCAAAAATATTTTCGGAATTGCACTTTATGCCCATTGCCTTGAAGAGATTAGGAACCCAATTTACTGTTATTCCTAGAGGAGATACAATTTTTAAGGAAGGGGATCAAGTTTATTTCATAACCACAAGTGAGGGTGTAGATGAACTTTATAAGTTGTCCGATAAGAAAAAAGAAGAGATTAAGAATGTAATGATTCTTGGTGGTAGTAAAGTTGGTTTTAAGACCGCAAGAGATTTGTGTGTAAATAAATTCAATGTAAAACTCGTAGAAAAAAATAAAGAAAAAGCCTTTGATTTGGCTGATGATTTGCCAAACGCATTAGTAATTAATGGGGATGGTAGGAATGTAGAATTATTGCAAGAAGAAAGTTTAGAGTCTATGGATGCTTTTATAGCGGTAACTGGAAATTCAGAGACTAATATTATGTCTTGTTTGGTTGCAAAATCTAAACATGTAAAGAAGACTATTGCTTTGGTAGAGAATATGGATTACTTTCAATTATCTCATTCCATAGGTATAGATACTTTAATTAATAAAAAATTACTTGCTGCTAATAATATATTCAGACATATTCGTAAAGGAGAAGTAGTGGCTTCCATGCGATTAAATAATTTGAATGCAGAAATACTAGAATTTGTTGTGAAACCAAATTCTAAGGTGACAGGAACCATTATTAGGGAGTTAGATTTTCCAAAATCTGCAACAATAGGGGGAGTAGTAAGAGATGGTAAAGGGATTATTGCCCTTGGTGGTTTTGAGATTAAAGCAGGGGATAGAGTAGTTGTTTGCTGTTTGCCAAAAGTGATTGCTGAAATAGAAAAGCTGTTCTTGTAATATGAAACTTAATTCTAAAATAGTTTTTCACCTTATGGGCTTGCTGTTGCTTTTTAATGGCTTGTTTATGCTCATTGCAGCGATTGTAAGTGGAATATATAAAGATGGAGCAACTCTAGGAATTTCTTTAGCTTCTATTACAAGTATGTTTATTGGTACTTTTTTAATGTATTCTACTAGGGACCACAAAAAAGAAGTAAAGCGTAAGGAGGGGTATATTATTGTAACTTTTGGTTGGATGGTTATGTCCATCTCTGGTATGTTACCTTATTTATTTTCAGGTGCTATTCCAGATGTTACAAACGCATTTTTCGAAACAATGTCGGGCTACACTACTACAGGCGCTTCTATTTTAGATGATATAGAAGCTATGCCAGAAGGTATTTTAATATGGAGGAGTATTACTCATTGGATAGGGGGTATGGGGATTATTGTACTCACAATTGCTGTATTACCTTTGTTAGGTATAGGAGGTATGCAATTGTTTGCAGCAGAAGCTCCAGGTCCAAGTGCAGATAAGTTGCATCCTAGAATAACAGATACGGCAAAGCGCCTATGGTATATTTACGTTGGGTACACTGTGGCGGAGACTATTTTATTAAAATTGGCTGGAATGTCTTTTTTTGATGCTGTAAATCATTCCTTGTCAACCTTGTCCACAGGAGGGTTTTCTACAAAAAACGCGAGCTTAGCATATTGGAATGATTCCCCTTTGATACAATATATTATTATATTTTTTATGTTCTTGGCCGGAAGTAATTTTGTTTTGAGCTACTTTGTTTTTAAAGGAAAAGTTCAACGTGCTTTGAAAGATGAAGAATTTAAATTCTATTCTATTTTTGTTTTATTATTCTCTATAATTGCGGCTTTTGTTGTTTATTATCAGGCAAATGTAGAAATTTCGGAATATCATCCAATGGTGTTTGGAGCGGCCGAAAGTTCTTTTCGGCATTCTCTATTTCAAGTAATTGCAGTGGTTACTACTACGGGTTTTGTTTCCGCGGATTTTACTAGTTGGACTCCCTTTTTAACCGTATTCTTTTTTGGTTTAATGTTTTTAGGTGGCTCAGCAGGTTCTACTGCTGGTGGTATTAAAGTAATGCGACATTTATTGATAATTAAAAATGGATTGTTAGAATTTAAGAGAACTTTGCATTTAAATGCAATTATTCCTGTGAGATACAATAATAAGACGGTTAAGGAGCATATAGTGTATAATATTATAGCTTTTTTTGTTCTATATATGCTGCTGTTTATTATCGGAGCATTGGTTCTAGGAGCGATGGGATTAGATTTTATGTCTGCCATTGGTGGTGCAGCAACTTCTTTAGGTAATGTAGGTCCTGGTTTAGGTAGCTTAAACCCTTTAAGTAATTTTAATAGTTTACCAACTTTGGGTAAATGGTGGTGCGGTTTTTTAATGCTTGCAGGTAGATTAGAGCTTTTTACGGTGCTCATATTATTTACCCCTTATTTTTGGAAGAAAACATAAATATTGCTGACGAGCGAGGTGGGTCTATACAATAAAAGGAACTCTTCTTTGTTATTTTGATTAAGTATTAAGAGTCTTAACTTTACTGATTACGAGTAGTAATAAAAAAAAGCCTGCTTTTCGCAGGCTTTTTTTTATTATAGAAAGGTATGTTTTATAAAGCAGCTTTAATTCTACTAATTGCTTCAGTAATTTGTTCTTCACTAGCGGCATAAGATATTCTAATAGAATTTCCATTTCCAAAAGCATCGCCTGTTACAGTAGCAACGTTTGCATTTTCTAGTAAGTACATAGAAAAATCAGAGGCATTATTAATTTTGGTTCCGTTTATTGTTTTGCCAAAGAAATAAGTTACATCTGGGTAAACGTAAAATGCTCCTTCCGGTTCATTACATTTAAAACCTTCAATATCATTTAATAATCCTAAAATTAAGGTTCTACGTTCTTTGAATTTGTCAACCATATATTGAATACGGCTTACGGGCTCTTCTAATGCTGTTATTACTGCTCTTTGGGCAATACAATTTGCACCACTGGTTACTTGTCCTTGTAATTTGTTACAAGCTCTAGCGATATAAGTAGGAGCTCCAATATAGCCAATACGCCATCCAGTCATTGCAAATGCTTTGGCTACACCATTTACAGTTACAGTGCGGTCGTACATATCTTCAAATTCAGCCATAGAAGCATGCGCAGTAACTCCGTAGTTTATATGTTCGTAAATTTCATCACTTACAATAATAATTTGCGGATATTTTTTTAGTACATCTGCTAGCGCTCTTAATTCTTCTTTACTGTATATAGAGCCACTAGGATTACAAGGAGAGCTATACCAAAGCATTTTAGTTTTTGGAGTAATAGCAGCTTCTAGCTGTGCGGGAGTCATTTTAAAGTTGGTGTCAATAGAGGTTTCTATTTCTACAGGTACTCCATCCGCTAGCTTTACAATATCACTATAGCTTACCCAGTAAGGACATGGTAACAATACTTCGTCTCCTTTGTTAAGGCAAACTTGAGCCACATTATACAATGCTTGTTTGGCACCAGTTGAAACCACGATTTGAGCGCGGTCATAAGTAATTTTATTATCTCTCTTAAATTTTGTGATAATGGCATCTTTAAGCTCCACATAACCATCAACAGGTGTATATGAATTGTAATCGTCGTTTACAGCTTGTATTGCGGCTTCTTTAATGTAATCAGGAGTGTTAAAGTCCGGTTCGCCTAGGCTTAAGCCAATAATGTCTTTTCCAGAAGCTCTTAATTCTCTTGCCTTTGCAGCCATTTCTAATGTTGCAGAGGGAGCTAAACTGTTAATTCTGTCAGATAAATTGTTACTCATGAGTTAAAAAAATTTACTCGATAATCGAGATGTAAATGTTTCGAGGTTTGTCCCGAAATAAAAATTAATTTCCAATTAATACCTAGAGGAATTAGCTCTAGTTAGTTTATTAATATTGTAAGGAAGGCTTTTTGCCTAGCTCTTTTAAATGTTTAAAGTGCGAAATTATAGCTTTTCTTGTTGTTTTGTATTCGTTGTAAGGTAAATTAAACTCCTTTGCCGTTTGTTTAACAATTTCGCCAATTTTTGTGTAATGTACATGGCTAATATTAGGGAAAATATGGTGTTCTACCTGATGATTAAGCCCTCCGGTAAACCAGTTTATTAATTTACTTTTATTGCCAAAGTTTACGGTAGTAAATAATTGGTGAATAGCCCAAGTGTTTTTAATGTTTCCTTTCTCATCTGGCAATGGTGTTTCTGCATCATCAATTACATGTGCTAATTGAAAAACAACACTTAAAATAACACCAGCAACATAGTGCATAACAAAGAAGCCTATTAGTAGTTTCCACCAAGATATATCAAGAATTATAAAAGGAATTATTATCCAAATGGAAAAATATATTATCTTAAAAATCACAAGTTTACTCCAGTTTAAAACAGGATTCGGAAATTCACCATAGGACAATTTTCTTTTGGTGTATCTGTACATTTGTTGAAAATCTGTAGTTACGGCCCAGTTAAAGGTTAATAATCCATATAAAAAAATGGAATAGTAGTGTTGAAATTTGTGGTATTTATGCCATTTAGCGTGCTTAGAAAAACGTAAAACTCTGCCTGCGTCTAAATCTTCATCATGTCCTTGAATGTTCGTATACGTATGGTGTAATACATTATGTTGTACCTGCCAGTTGTAAACATTTCCGGCTAGAATATAAATACTGCCTCCCATAATTTTATTCACCCATTTTTTGTTGGAGTAAGAACCATGATTGCCATCGTGCATAACGTTCATGCCAACACCAGCCATACCCACGCCCATGACGATAGTTAATAGAAGATTAGCCCAATTCGGAAGTCCTAAAGTTAAGATGGCAAAGTAGGGTGCAAGAAATAGAGTAAACATTATTGCAGTTTTTAAATGCAATCGCCAATCTCCTGTTTTTTTTATTTTATTCTCTTTAAAGTATTGGTTAACCCTTTTGTTCAGGGTTTTAAAAAAATCGGTAGAGTCTTTTCTGGAAAACCTAATCGTTGTTTTTCCCATAACACATTTTTTTTGTAAAGGTAACTTAATTCTAAATAAAGTACTTATAATACTTTGCTAAAAAGAGAAAAATAATTGACTGTAAAAACCCTATTTTTGTTGAAAATTTTAGCAAAAATGAAGATTGATATTATTTTAAAATATTTCCCAGATTTGTCTGATGAGCAGATAAGTATGTTTGAGAAGTTAGAATTTTTATATAAAGATTGGAATCAGAAAATCAACGTGGTTTCTAGAAAGGATATCGATGAGCTTTATCTGCGGCATGTTCTTCATTCCTTGGGGATCGCAAAAATACATGCTTTTAAAGATGGGGCGCATGTGTTAGATGTTGGCACTGGGGGTGGATTCCCAGGAATCCCTATGGCTATTTTGTTTCCTAAAGTACAATTTACTTTGGTAGATGCTATAGGTAAAAAAATAAAAGTGGTACAAGAAGTGGTTGACGGTTTGGGTATAACAAATGTAAAGGCATTGCATTCTAGGGTAGAGGATTTGGATTCTCAATACGATTTTATAATTAGTAGAGCTGTGGCAGCAATGCCAACTTTTGTAAGATGGATAAAAGGGCGTATTAAAAAAGAATCGGTTCACGAAAGAAAGAACGGAATTCTGTATTTAAAAGGAGGAGATTTGTCCGAAGAATTAAAGGATTATAGAACTGCTGAAATTTTTAATTTAAGTACCTTCTTTAAAGAAGATTTTTATGAGACCAAAAAAGTGGTCTATCTGCCTATTAAATATAAGGGATAAAGCTATAAGGAGTACATTCAGTAATAGCTAATTTGCATTTTCTATCGCAGTTTTTTAATAAACTCCAATTAGGGATTTTTTTTAAATGTGTTTTTTGCACACTAAAAAACCCATACTTGTGAAGTATGGGTTTTAAGAATTTGTATAAGTTTTATTATCCTAAAAACGGGTATCTATAGTTTTCAGGGGTTACAAAAGTTTCTTTAATTAATCTTGGTGAAACCCAACGAAGTAAATTTTGCGCTGAACCTGCTTTGTCGTTGGTTCCAGAGGCTCTAGCTCCGCCAAAAGGTTGTTGTCCAACAACTGCACCAGTTGGTTTGTCATTAATATAAAAGTTTCCGGCACAATTTTCTAAGGCTGTAGTAGCTTCTTCAATCGCATATCTATCTGTAGATAGTACTGCTCCAGTAAGAGCATATTCAGATGTGCTGTCTATTAACTTTAGGGTGTCTTTCCACTCTTTATCTTCGTATATATATATGGTTACAACAGGTCCAAAAAGTTCTGTTTCCATAGTGCTATACTTGGGGTTTGTAGTTATAATAACCGTAGGTTCAATGAAATAACCTTTTGATTTATCATAATTTCCTCCAGCAAAAATTTCAGCATCTTTATCTACTTTAGCCTGGTCGATGTATTTGACTAGTTTGTTAAAAGAGCCTTCGTGAATTACAGCTGTAATGAAATTACTCATGTCTTCCGGCGAGCCAGGTTTATTAAAAGAATTAATATCCTTTTTTAGTATGTCTAAAATTTCCTTTGAAGAGGATTTCGGTAGGTAGACCCTAGAAGCAGCGCTACATTTTTGACCTTGAAATTCAAAGGCACCTCTAACTATAGCTGTTGCTACTTGCGCAGGTTTTGCGCTTGCGTGTGCTAAAATAAAGTCTTTGCCACCAGTTTCACCCACTATTTTTGGGTATGTTTTGTATGTGTGTATGTTGTTTCCAATTTGTTTCCAAAGTTCTTTAAAGACAAATGTGGAGCCTGTAAAGTGGAGCCCAGCGAAATCAGGATTGGCTAAAACTGTATCTGTGATCATTACGGGATCTCCGTAGACTACATTAATTACTCCGTCTGGTAAGCCAGCTTCTTTGAATACGTCCACAATAACTTTTGCAGAGAAAATTTGACTGTCACTAGGTTTCCATACTACTACGTTGCCCATCATTGCAGCACTAGCAGGAAGGTTACCTGCAATAGCTGTAAAATTAAAAGGAGTTACGGCGTATACAAACCCTTCTAGTGGTCTGTATTCTACGCGATTCCAAATACCTTCGGCAGAATCTGGTTGTTCTTCATAAATTTGAGACATATATTCTACATTAAATCGTAGAAAATCTATAAACTCACAAGCGGCATCAATTTCTGCTTGATGGATGTTTTTAGATTGTGCTATCATGGTAGCGGCATTTATTTTAGCTCTATACGGTCCGGCTAGTAAATTTGCAGCTTTTAAGAAAATTGCGGCACGTTGTTCCCATGTTAAACGGGCCCAATTTGCTCTAGACTCTAATACATTAGAAATAGCTTGGTCTATATGTTTTTTTTCCGCAATATGATATTGACCAACAATATGTTTGTGGTCATGCGGAGGAGACATCGGTTTCGTGATATTTGTTCTTACTTCTTTTGTTCCGATATACATTGGAACATCTACTGTGCCGTTGAAATAATCGCTATATTGTTTAAGAACTTCTGCTCTTTCTGAAGATCCAGGAGCATAGCTCTTAATTGGCTCATTTATAGCGGCAGGTACTTGAAAAAAACCTTTACCCATACTGTTGTTTTTAAAATTAAAATTAGCTTAGCAAAGGTATTAAATAGAAAGACGATTTATAGTATTCTTGGCTATTATTATTTCAATTACGAATTTAATAATTTTAGGTAGTATATTTTGTTTTTTATCTAATTTATAATGGAGCTTATGCGAATGATTCAGAAGGGTTAATATAAAAAACAAACAATCCCAAAACACAAGAATGCGTAATGGGATTGTTAAATATATAGTTGGTTTGATTAGTTCAAAGCAAAAGGAGCGCTAAATTTAAATGTTGGGATGTATACTCTAAATTTTTCTGATGTTCCAAAATTTACCATATTGTAATGACCTTTCATTGCGCCAATTGGAGATGCTAAAAGACAGCCAGAATTATAAGTGTGTGATTCTCCTGGAAGAATTACTGGTTTTTTGCCAATAACACCTTCGCCATCTAATAATTCTATATCATTTAAGGCGTCATATATTCTCCAATGTCTTGAATTCAATTGGACAGAATCTTTACTTTGGTTTTCAATAGTAATTGTATAACCAAAAGCGAAATGCATTTTATAGTTTTTAAAAAATGTACCTTCGAAGTTGGTGTTTACTGAAATTTTTATACCCTTAGTTACTAATGTTGTCATATATGCTAAAATGTAAAAATACTTCCTGTTAATACTACAATAATCGCAATGGTTGCCAAAATTACAAAAATTGTATTTAGAAATAAATATTTAATAATTGTGATGAACCTTCTTTGTTTGTAAAAATTTCGCATCGACTTATATAAGTAAATGAGAAAAATAAACAGAAAAATTCCTTGGCTATCTATCTTAAATATGTTGTTAATTAAATAGCTAACAATGAGCAAGATAAACAACAATGATTGATTATGAAAACTAAAAATGATATGATCGGTGTAAGTGTATTTTTTTCTGATGTAAATCATCCAAATAAAGAAAGCAAAGATTGGTAAAAAGAAAAATGTGGTAAAAGGCAGCTTTGATATTAAGGAGTTTAAGAAGCTTCCGGGTTGATTTTTTAATCTGCTTAAACCCTTGGCAGAGTTGAAGGCAGATTTATTTTCTCTGTTATTCTCAATTTGATATTTAGTTATTGCATCATTAAAACTGTAAATAGTATCCTTGGAAATTGTTGTGGTAAAAAAATCTATTTTATGAAAAAACCTCGAAAAAAATGAATGGTGATTATTGGAGGAAAAATATTTTTTAGGGTTTTTAAATAATAAAGAATCTTTAATTTTATCCTGCTCAAGTATTTTATTTATCTCCGATCTGTTAGATAAGGAGTCTATTGGGTTTTGGTTTAATTCTTCTTTATCATCAAAGTTGATGTTTTTAAACACATTAATGAATTCTTTTTTATCTTTTGCTCCATATCTATCTAAAGAGGAAAAGTCATTACTAAAACTAATGATAAAAAAATATATTAGCGATAAGCTTAGTAGAAATCTAAAAGGGTTAGTGTAGCTTATTCTTTTTCCTTGGATATAATCTCGAGTTATTTTTCCTGGTCTTAAAAGTAAGGCGGCAAGTGTTTTTAATAATTTGGAATCATAGGAAATAACGCTGGCAAAAAATTCATCAAAAAAATCTTTTATGCTAAGCTTTTTAATACTGTTTGCTTGTGAGCAATTTGGACAATACTTGTCACTTATATCTAAGGGATGCTTGCAGTTTTTGCATTCTACTCCTCTATATTTAAGTTGGTATCTACCGGAAGAAGATTTTGTTGGTTTGTTATCCATTGTTTCTCAAAAGGATAAATATACGTTAATTGCTTATGCTTCTAGAATTTGCTGAACCTACGCCTATAACACTATCATACAATTCTCCAAAAACTCTATAGTATACTAATATAGTATAATTGTTTTCTGTATTATGAAAATTTCCGCAAATTGTATTTAGATCAATAGTGCCATCTTTTCTTTTTATAATATACTTGTAATTGTAAAAACCTTGTTTTAAAGCAAGGGTTCCTTCCATCATGCCATTTTTTTCATTGTATGTCATGATGTTGTCTTCGTTTATACTGTAATTGTTGTGTTTGCCGTATATGTATACATCATCAAGAGCTAATTCTTCGGTATAAGGGAGGCTAAAATGAACTTTGGTGTATTCTGCTTCTCTCGAGGAATTTCTTCCTTGTAGTGTTCTAACAACAAAATCGCCATTAACATCAGGGTAGTAGCTATATGGTCTTTTGGATCTGTGTACGTTTGAGAATAGGTAGTGGTTATAAAGGTCGTTTAGTTCAATTTTTGCTATTGCAGCAGTTGGGGCGCGTAGGTCTTTGGTGTCAAAATTGTAAAACTCATTTCCGCCAAAAAAACTAGTTTCTTTATCATATTTATATACTAACTCCGAGCCTAAGGTAAATTGTGGGGCAATGTTGTTAATCGCAGTAGGCCAATGATAATTTTGTAAAATAGTGACTTTTATTTCTTTTTTTGGATTAACTACAGCATAATTGGTAGTGTTAATGTTAAATTGAACTACTTGTTTTTCGTTAAGAAAGTTAAAGTCTCTAGATCTTTTAACAGTAGCTCCAACCGTAACTAAATCTGTGTAGACTACGAATCTTCGGGAAAATTGTAGCTCATAATCATTGTTGTAGATTTCTAAAATATAATTTCCACTTACCTTTAGTTTAACGTTCTCATTTGGAATTGTTAATTGGTAGTTAGAGTATGGTTGAAGGGTGGAGTAGCTATTTTCGTAGTTGGTAATACGTTGGTTGTCTACGCCTTTTAAATATTGAGATTTTAAAAGGGAAGATTTGCTCCAGTCGTAATTACAATGTATTATTTTGTAATAATAATCTTGTTCGTTTGCAAGAAGATCATCAAATTCTAAATAAATAGGATTGCCCAATTTTAGTAAAGGAAATTGGTCTTCAGTAGGACCTTTGAAAATAATAGACCTAATATTGTATGGTTCGCTTACTTCTTCTATTGTTTGGCTTATGGTTTTTAAGGAAGACAAAAGAAGCATTATGATAAAAAATAGGTGACGCATTACATTGTAACTTTTTTTTGTAAAGGTAAACAAAAAGCATACCTAAAAAATTAACATCGACGTATTGCCTAAATTTCTGTATAATAATTATGAATACTTTTTTTTAAACATTACTTTTGCAGCAAATTTTGTTAACCAAAGGTCTACATCAATTATGTCTAAAGACATTCGTATTAAAAAAGGCTTGAACATTAATCTTGTCGGCATCCCGGAAAAGACTACTTCCAAAGCTGTTTTAAGTAATGTTTATGCAATCAATCTAGATGATTTTCACGGAATAACACCTAAATTGTTAGTAAAACAAGGTGCTCAGGTAAAAGCTGGGGAGCCATTGTTTTTTAATAAAAACCAGGAAGATATGTTTTTTGTTTCTCCTGTAAGTGGTGAATTAGTGGAAATTATTAGAGGAGAAAGAAGAAGAATATTAACATTGAAAATTCAGGCAGACAAGGAACAGGCTGTTTTGGAACATGCAAAGTTAGATTTATCCTCTGCTTCCGGAGAAGAAATTAAAAGCTATTTGTTAAAAGGTGGTTGTTGGCCATTCGTAAAACAAAGACCGTATGACGTTATTGCAAACCCTGCTATAGCACCAAAAGCGATTTTTGTTTCGGGTTACGCAACAGCTCCATTGGCATTGGATTTAGATTATGCATTAAAAGGTAAAGAAGGGCAGTTACAAGCAGCTTTAACCGCATTGTCTAAGTTAACTTCAGGAAAGGTTCATGTTTCTGTAGGAGCTTCTGGTACTTCACCTTTATCTGGTTTAAGTAATATAGAATTACATAAAGTATCTGGGCCGCACCCATCAGGTTTGGTTGGTACGCAAATAAATAAAATAAGTCCTATTAATAAAGGAGAAGTTGTTTGGACGGTAAGTGCACAAGATCTTGTTATTATTGGAGAGTTGTTGCTTTCAGGGAAGTTTAATGCAGAAAGAATAGTCGCATTAGTTGGCTCTTCGGTAAAAGCACCTAAATATTATACTACTACTATTGGAGCTGAAATTTCTACCTTTTTATACGCTAGTGGTGTAAATTCTGAAAATATCAGAGTAGTAAATGGGGATGTTTTAACAGGATCTAAAAGTAGTCCTGACGGAAATTTAGGATATTATAATGGTACCGTTTCTGTTATTCCAGAAGGCGATGATTATGAGCTTTTTGGTTGGAATAAGCCAGTTTTTAATAAGGTTTCTACTTCTAGGGCATTAACATTTTCTTGGTTAACACCAAATAAGAAATTTGATTTAAATACAAATACGAATGGCGAGCACCGTGCATTTGTAACTACAGGGAGTTATGAAGAGGTTTTCCCGTTAGATATATTTCCAATGCAAATTCTAAAAGCTTGTATGTATAAGGACTTAGATGAAATGGAGGCGTTAGGAATGTATGAAGTTGCACCAGAAGATTTTGCATTGACAGAATTTATTTGTGTATCTAAACAACCACATCAGAAAATTATAAGAGAAGGTTTAGAC
Source organism: uncultured Maribacter sp. (assembly GCF_947496775.1). Taxonomy (GTDB): domain Bacteria; phylum Bacteroidota; class Bacteroidia; order Flavobacteriales; family Flavobacteriaceae; genus Maribacter_B. Next base: position 170,428 of record NZ_CANMDU010000009.1, read on the forward strand.
TTAATGCTTAAAGAGATAGGATAATGGGTTTAAAGAGTAATTTACATAATTTAAAAGAAAAATATAAAGGAACAAAGATGGCTCCTGCGTTTAACGCAATCCATACCTTTTTATATTTGCCAAATGAGACTACCCATAATGGTACTCATATTAAGGCGGCCGATGATTTAAAAAGAACCATGAATATTGTTATCATGGCGTTGGTTCCTTGTTTATTGTTTGGAATGTTCAATGCTGGTTACCAGCATAACTTAGCTTTTGGAACAGGTTCCGCAGTAACAGGAGGTTTTTTAAGTCCTGAGTTTTGGACTTTAGATAATTTTCTAATAGGAGCATGGAAAATTTTACCATTAGTAGTTGTTTCTTATGGGGTTGGTTTAGCCGTAGAATTTGTTTTTGCAATAATAAAAAAACATGAAGTAGAAGAAGGTTACTTAGTAACAGGTATGTTAGTGCCTCTTATTGTTCCTGTAGATATACCACTTTGGATGCTAGCTGTAGCTGTTATTTTTGGGGTAGTTATAGGAAAAGAAGTTTTTGGAGGTACAGGCATGAATATATTAAATCCGGCCTTAACTATTAGAGCTTTTTTATTCTTTGCATATCCTACTTGGATGTCCGGAGATAAAGTTTGGGTAGAAGGAGCTGTTAAGCAAGATCAACTTATTGCAGCTGGAGAGAATTTGGATGCTATTTCTGGAGAAACTATACTTGGTAGTTTAGCACAAGGAAAAGAAGCGGGTTACGATGTAATGGATATGTTCTTTGGTTTTATTCCAGGTTCTGTAGGAGAAACATCAACCTTACTTATTTTATTGGGAGGTTTGTTCTTAATCTTTGCAAAAATAGGAAGCTGGAGAATTATGTTATCCTCTGTAATAGGAGCATTGGTAATGGGTCTAATTTTTAACGGAGTTGTAAGCTCTGGATGGATAACAGAAGGAAGTAAGTTTTATACTTTAATGAATACTGAATTTTGGCATCACCTATTAATAGGCGGATTTGCTTTTGGTACAGTATATATGGCAACGGATCCTGTAACTGCTTCACAAACAAATAAAGGAAAATGGATATATGGTTTTTTAATAGGGTTTATCTCTATACTAATTCGTGTATTTAATCCTGCTTATCCAGAAGGTGTTATGCTAGCCATTTTATTAATGAATGTATTTGCACCAACAATTGACCATTATGTGGTTCAAGGAAATGTAAAACAAAGAATGAAACGTCTAAAAGCAAAAACAGCCTAACGATGGAAAATAGAACAGATAAAAATTCATATACAATTCTATTTGCTATAGGTATGGTGCTTGTAGTAGGTGCTTTATTAGCATTTGCAGCATCATTTTTAAAGCCTAATATTGATGAGAATAAACGCCTAGAAAAGCAACAAAATATTTTGTATGCTATGGGCGTTAATGAAAATGATGAGAGTAATGCAAATTTTGTTTCTACAGCAGATGCTCCAGAATTGTTTCAAAAGTATATAGAAAAGCAATTGGTTATTCAAGGGTCAGATGTAGTAGAAAATGACCAAGCATATTTAATTGATGTAAAAAAAGAACAAACCAATGCTAAAGCCGGTATAGGAAGAAAACTTCCTTTATTTGTTGGGAAGAAGGATGGAAAAACATTCTATATAGCGCCAATAAGGGGGAAAGGTCTTTGGGATGCTATTTGGGCATATGTAGCTATGAATAAAGACATGGTTGTTCAGGGTGTTTTCTTTGATCATAAAGGAGAAACAGCAGGACTTGGGGCTAACATTAATAAAAGATTCTTTATGGATGATTTTATTGGAGAAGATTTAAAAAATAATGGAGTCTTTAAGGGGATTGATGTAGCAAAAGGCAATGCAGACCCTTTAAACAAAGATAAATCGGATAACGAGGTAGATGCTATTGCAGGTGCTACTATAACAGGAAATGGTGTTTCAGCAATGCTTAAAAGCGAGTTGAAATTATATGAACCATATTTTGAAACTTTAAAAAATTAATTATTTATGGGACTTTTATCAAAAAAAGACGCAAAGTTAATTACAGACCCATTAGCAGATAATAACCCTATTACTATTCAGGTATTAGGTATTTGTTCGGCATTAGCAATTACTGCAGAGCTAAAAGCATCTTTAGTAATGGCAATTTCAGTACTTTTTGTATTAGGAATTGGTAATGTTGTTATTTCTTTAATGCGAAATATAATACCATCAAAAATTAGAATTATTGTTCAGCTAATTGTAGTTGCTGCTTTAGTAATTATAGTAGATTTAGTACTTAAAGCTTTTGCTTATGAATTAAGTAAAACCTTGTCTGTTTTTGTTGGATTAATTATTACAAACTGTATTATTATGGGACGTTTTGAAGCTTTTGCTTTAGGTAACGGGCCATGGAAATCCTTTTTAGATGGCATTGGTAATGCAGTAGGTTATGGTGTTATCTTAATCATTGTCGGTTTCTTTAGGGAGTTATTAGGTTCTGGTACCTTGTTTGGAATTCCCGTATTAGGAGACCCAATTGCTAAAACAGGGTTTTACGCTATAGGTTATGAAAACAACGGATTTATGATTATGCCTCCAATGGCATTAATTGTTGTAGGAATAATTATATGGGTGCAACGTACTAGAAACAAAGCATTAATAGAAGATTAAATTTAGTAGTTTACTAAAATTAGACAAATAAGAATATGGAACATATAGAATTATTTTTCAAATCGATATTTATAGATAACATGGTATTCTCCGTTTTCTTGGGAATGTGCTCTTATCTTGCAGTATCTAAAAAAGTATCAACAGCTGTTGGATTAGGTGCGGCAGTTATATTTGTATTAGCGATTACAGTGCCTTTAAACTGGTTGTTAGATCAGTATCTTTTGCAGCCAGGAGCATTATCGTGGTTAGGAGAAGAATATGCAGAGTACGATTTAAGTTTTCTTTCTTTTATCATGTTCATTGCAACTATTGCAACTATGGTACAATTAGTAGAAATTGTGGTAGAGAAATTCTCACCTTCTCTATATAATTCTTTAGGTATCTTTTTACCTTTAATTGCTGTAAACTGTGCCATATTAGGAGGTTCTTTATTTATGCAATCTAGGGAAATTGCTACTTTAGGATTAGCTACAACCTATGGAATAGGTTCTGGTATAGGTTGGTTTTTAGCTATACTAGCTATTGCAGCAATACGCGAAAAAATTAGATATTCTAATGTGCCACCAGCATTAAGAGGTTTAGGTATAACCTTTATTATTACTGGCTTAATGGCTATAGGATTTATGAGTTTTGGTGGTATGTTAACTGGCGGAGATGAGGAAGCTCCTAAAGAAGAAAAAACAGTTACTGTTGAATCGACAAAGGGAAATAAAGAAGTGTTAGCTAACAACATAAAAGTAAGTAAGTAATGATTTTAGCCGCAGGTACATTAGGAACAATAATAGCAACAGTAACAGCTTTTTTAATTATTACGCTTTTGTTAGTTGCTTTACTATTATTTGTAAAACAAAAATTATCACCATCTGGTCCAGTAAAAATTACAATTAATGGTGAAAAGGAAATAGAGGTTGCTTCTGGAGGTAGTTTATTATCTACTTTAGGAGGGAACAAAGTTTTTTTGCCATCCGCTTGTGGAGGTGGTGGAACATGTATTCAGTGTGAATGTCATGTATTATCTGGAGGAGGTGAAGCTTTGCCAACAGAAACACCTCATTTTTCTAGAAAAGAATTAAGTCATGGAGCACGTTTAGCTTGCCAAGTAAAGGTAAAGCAAGACATGGAAATTACTATTCCAGAAGAAATTTTTGGAATTAAAAAATGGAACGCTAAGGTAGTGCGTAATTATAACGTAGCTTCTTTTATTAAGGAGTTCGTTGTTGAGATTCCTGAAGATATGGGATATAAAGCAGGAGGGTATATTCAAATTGAAATACCACCTTGTGAAGTAAAATATTCCGATATGGATATTACAGCGCACCCTGAAGAGCATGAAACTCCGGATAAATTCCAGGCAGAATGGGATAAGTTTAACCTTTGGCCTTTGGTAATGAAAAATACGGAGTTGGTAGAAAGAGCTTACTCTATGGCTTCTTTCCCTGCAGAAGGACGCGAAATTATGTTGAACGTGCGTGTTGCATGTCCGCCATGGGATCGTTCTAAAAACGGTTGGATGGATGTTAATCCAGGCGTAGCTTCTTCTTATATTTTTAATTTAAAACCTGGAGATGACGTTGTTATTTCGGGACCTTATGGGGAATTCTTTATTAACGAGTCTGAAGCGGAAATGCTATATGTTGGTGGTGGAGCAGGTATGGCGCCAATGCGTTCTCATCTATATCACTTATTCAAAACATTAAGAACCAATAGAAAAGTAACCTATTGGTATGGTGGTCGTTCTAAAAGAGAATTGTTTTATTTAGAGCATTTCTATGCGTTAGAAAAAGAATTTCCAAATTTTAAATTCTACTTGGCGCTTTCTGAACCAATGGAAGAGGATAATTGGAAAGTTAAAGAAAATATAGATGCTCCTGGAGATGGTTTTGTAGGGTTTATTCATAATTGTGTTATAGATAATTATTTGAGTAAACATGATTCTCCTGAAGATATAGAATTATACTTCTGTGGTCCTCCATTAATGAACAAAGCAGTTCAGAAAATGGGAGAAGATTTTGGCCTTGCCGATGAGAATATAAGATTTGATGATTTTGGAGGATAAACCTCAAAAATTATGTAAATTATAGTAAACTAAAAACCGATATTTTTGAATATCGGTTTTTTTGTACTTTACTTTGTAATGCAATTAAAGGAGAGAAATGAAAGAGTTAACAGAGCAAGAACTGCATAACTTAGCTATGAATATTGTTGGCAAAGAATTAGAGGCTAATGGTTTCGAATTTATGTCCGTAAATAGTGAATTAAAAAAGAATCCGCAGTTTGTATGTTTAAAAGAAAAGAAGATGCATTTTGTAGTCGTTAAAGCTATTTCTTATCCTGGTGACCCTAAGGATATGGATTTTTTTATGGCAGATTTAAACAAAATGAGAGACCATGCTCTAAAATTTGAAGCCGAAACCTTTTATGCTGGAGTTGGTTTAGTAAATGCAAAAGACTACGATTTACCGGTGTATTTAAATGAAGAGTATATAGTTGATTATGAAGGACTTGTTAAGATTTAATAAAATTTCCCTATACGCAATAGCTTTTGTTTACTTATTCTATTCTTGTAAACAGCAAGAGGAGTTAGTAAGAAACGATGCTAATGGGGCGGCATTAGGTACAACCTATAATTTGATATATTTCTCAGAGGCTCCTTTAGATTTGCAATCGCAAATAGATTCTGTTTTTGCGGTAATGAATCATTCTTTGTCTACCTATATTCCAGAATCTGATATTTCTAAAATTAATAGAGGAGATTCTACTTTGATTGTGGATAAGATGTTCCAAGAGGTTTTTCAATTGTCAAAAGAAGTACACAAGGAGACTAAGGGTTATTTTGATCCAACTGTTGGTACTTTAGTAAATGCTTGGGGTTTTGGCCCTGGCAAACAAATACGGCTAGATAGTGCAAAGGTAGATAGTTTATTAAATTATGTTGGGTTTAACAAAGTGCAATTATCTAACGAGAATACTATTCTAAAAGATGACCCAAGTATTTATTTTGATTTTAATGCTATTGCGAAAGGGTATGCCATTGATAGATTGGCTAAAATGATGGATGCTAATGGTATTACTAATTACCTTTTAGAAGTTGGAGGTGAATTGGTTGCTAGGGGAATAAACCCAATTAAAAATAAAACTTGGGTAGTAGGTATAGATGACCCGCAAGTTGTGGAAGGAAGAGAATTAAAACTTATTATTAAATTACAAAATAAGGCAATGGCTTCTTCTGGTAATTATAGAAAATTTAGAGTAGATGAAAAAACGGGTAAGAAATATGTGCATACAATTAATCCTATTACGGGATATACTAAAAATGGAACTACTTTAGGAGTAACCGTTTTAGCAAATTCTTGTGCCGAAGCTGATGCGTATGCTACTTCTTTTATGGCAATGGAACTTAAGGAGGTTAAGATGTTACTTAAGAATAATAAAACTTTAGAGGCTTATATTATTTATTTGGATAAGAATGGAGAAACCCAAGAGTTTATGACGAAGGGTGTTAAAAAACTTGTTGTAAAATAATTATTTTCTAACTATTGGAATAATTTCACCTTGTGCTAATCGGTATTTGTTTACGTCTTCTTTAGAAAGAACATTAGTGTAATCTTGTTCTTCAACTGTAAAGCCAATACTTCTTAATTTATTAAAATAATCTCTACCATAAATACGGACATGATCGTATTGACCAAATATTTTTGCACGTTCTTTTTTATCGGTAATAGAATTATCTTCAAAAGTAGTTTCACGTTCTAATTCTTGCGGAATTTGAAATATTCCCCAACCACCAGGCTTTAGAACTCTATATAGCTCTTGCATGGCTTTAGTATCATCTGGAATATGTTCTAAGACATGATTGCAAAAAATTACATCATAAGAGTTGTCTTTAAAAGGAAGCTTACAAATATCTGCTTTTACATCTGCTAAAGGCGAGTTTAAATCTGTAGTAGTGTATTCTATGTTTTTTAATTTCCGAAACCTCTTATAAAATGCCTGTTCAGGAGCAAAATGTAAAACTTTAAGCGTATCCGTAAAAAAGTTAGTTTCATTTTTTAAATAGATCCACAAAAGACGGTGCCTTTCTAAAGATAAGGTAGATGGAGAAAGTACATTTTCTCTTTGATTTTCATAACCATAAGGAAGAAATTTTTTAAAACTCTTATTGTCTATAGGGTCTGTGTAATTCTTTCCTCTTAGGGTAAAAGCAATTATTGGTCTAATAAGATAGCTTAGCCTAATTAATATAGGCCTAGGTATTATATTGAGAATTAACTTGAAGATTTTTTTCAAAAGAGGGGGTTGTTATTTATAATCTTCACGAATAGGAAAAAACGTATCAATAACAATACAATCCGTTAAAGCAACAGCGCTGTGAATAGCATTTGAAGGAATAACTGTTATTGTATTTGGTTCAAGAATTGAGGTAGTACCATCAATGGTCATTTCTAATCTACCAGAAATAATTTGTGTTATTTGTTCATTTACATGCGAATGAATTGGTAAAATTGCACCTTTATCAATAGTAACATAACCAATGGTTACATTTTCTGAATGTACATACTTGCCAGTAATTCCTTTTACAAGTTCTTTTGCTTTTATTTTGTCTATATTAAAAGTCATAATTACCTGTTTAGAGTATTTTGTGTAAACTCGTCTTCTTCGGTACTTGTAATTCCTAATGCTTCGTAAATATATTTAAACGTAGAAAGTAACTCTGGTTTTCCATTTACAAGAGCAACATCATGTTCAAAATGAGCACTTGGTTTGCCATCTGCAGTTAGGATTGTCCAGCCGTCTTTTAATTGTTTTATTCTACGAGTACCTAGATTTGTCATAGGTTCAATAGCAACAACCATACCTTCTACAAACTTTTTACCTCTTCCTCTTCTACCATAATTTGGCATTTCTGGATCTTCATGCATTTTACGACCTAAACCATGACCTACAAGTTCACGAACAACACCATAGCCGTGGTCTTCTGTATATTTTTGAATAGCATAACCAACATCGCCAACTCTATTACCGGCTTTAAATTCACGAATCCCTACGTATAAAGATTCTTTGGTAACATCTAGCATTTTTTTTGTTTCAGGGTCTACTTCTCCAACTTCAAAAGTATAGGCGTGATCTCCGTAAAAATCATTTTTTAAAGCGCCACAATCAATAGAAATAATATCCCCTTCTACAAGTGGTGTTTTATTAGGAATACCATGCACTATTTGTGCGTTAGGGCTCATACATAATGTATTAGGAAAATCATATAAACCTAAGAAACCCGGAATTGCTCCATGATCTCTTATATAGGTTTCAGCAAGTTTATCTAACTGTAAAGTGGTTACTCCTGGTTTTACTTCGCCAGCAAGCATTCCTAATGTTTTGGAAACTATTAAAGCACTTTCGCGCATTAACTCTATTTCTTCAGGTGTTTTTACTATAATCATAGTTTGCAAAGGTAAATATTTACATTTAAGAAAGGAAACCTTTATACGTTATGTGTATTAGATAGTTATTTAGCATTAAGATTAAGATGTAACTCTTTAAAATAGGTAAAAGCAGCTTGTAGTCTAGAGCCATACCAAGAGAAATATTCGCCATCAACCAAAATAACTTTAGATGAAATATTTAATTTTCTAATTTCTGAAATATGTTTATTGGAAAACGGAAAAGGTTCTGATGAAAGTAAAATTATTTGTGCAGTAGTTTGTTTAATTTCTTCTGAAGTAATTGTTGGGTATCTTTCTTGAGTATTACTTAGATTAGAAAAATTATTAATTGCTAATAAAGAATTTATAAAAGTGCCTTTTCCTGCTAGCATCCAAGGGTTTTTCCAGATAAAATATAGAACACTAACTTTGGGTTTGTTTTGTATGAATTTTTGAAAATTTGCGAGCTCACTTTTAATATTAGTAGTTATTTTGGAAGCTTTTTCTTTACAGTTAAAAAGGTTTTTATATTGTTCTATAAGATGAAGCACATCTACTATATTTTTTACATTAGAAACATGCACTTCATATTCTTTTTCTAAGCTAAATACAATGCCTTTGGTGTTTTCTTCTTTATTGCATAGAATAATATTAGGTTTTAAGGCTTTTATTTTTTTGAGTGATATATTTTTTGTGCCCCCAACAATTTCTTTGCTTTGTCTTAAATGGTTTGGATGTACGCAGAACTTTGTAACTCCAACAATATATTCTTCTAAACCTAGGTCTACCAATAATTCTGTTTCTGAAGGTACTAAAGATATAATACGAAAAGGCCAGCTAGGTAAAACAATTGTTCTACTTAGCTGGTCTTTTATAGTTGTTGCCATTCTGTGCTAAATTACACTAAGGAATGTTGTGTCATTGCTTCTGGTTGTGGTACTCCAATTAATTTAAGTATAGTAGGAGCAACATCTCCAAGAACACCACTTTCAATATTTTTCAATTCTTTGTCTATTAAAATAATAGGAACAGGGTTTGTAGTATGTGCTGTATGCGGGCTACCATCTGGGTTCATCATAGTTTCGCAATTTCCATGATCGGCAATAAGAATGGTAGAATATCCATTTTCTAAACCTGTAGTAATCACATCTTTTGCACAAATGTCTACGGCTTCACAAGCTTTTATTGCAGCACTCATTATTCCTGTATGGCCTACCATATCTCCATTAGCAAAGTTTAAGCACACAAAATCTGCTTCTCCTTTTTGTAATTCTGGAACTAAGGCATCACGTAATTCATAGGCACTCATTTCTGGTTGCAAATCGTAAGTAGCAACTTTTGGAGAGTTTTTAAGAATACGAGATTCCCCTTTAAAAGGAGTTTCTTGTCCGCCAGAAAAGAAAAAAGTAACATGAGGATACTTTTCTGTTTCTGCAATACGGATTTGTTTTTTATTATTTTTTTCTAATACTTCGCCTAAAGTCTCTGTAATATTATCTTTATTGAATATTACTTTTATTCCTTTAAAATCATCACTATAATTAGTTATAGTAACGTAGTAAAGGTCTAGCGTTTTTGTATTGTATTCTGGAAAATCTTTTTGGTTTAACATTTCTGTTAACTCTCTTCCTCTATCGGTTCTAAAGTTAAAAAAGATAACTACATCATCTTTTTCAATGGTTGCTAAAGGTTGTCCGTTAGTATCTGTAGCAATTAGTGGCTTAATAAATTCATCCGTAATATCTGCATCATAATTTTCTTGTATACTGTTGGCAATAGAACTAGTTTTTGTTCCATTAGCATTAACAAGAGCATCATAAGCTAGTTGTACACGTTCCCAACGTTTATCTCTATCCATTGCATAATAACGCCCGGTCACAGATGCTAGTTTGGTGTTGGTTCCAGAAATGTATTTTTCAATATCTTCTACGTATCCTTTTCCAGATTTAGGATCTACATCTCTACCATCTGTAAACGCATGAATATAAGAATTCTGAATACCAGCATTATTTGCAGCATCAATAAAACCTTTTAAATGATTTGTATGTGCATGTACACCTCCATTACTAAGTAGACCTAAAAAATGAACATTTTTATTGTTTTCTTTTGCGTATTGAAGTGCATCAATTAATACTTTTTCATCTTTTAAAGTATCTTTTTCAATAGCCATATTAATTTTGGCTAAATCTTGATATACAATTCTACCTGCGCCTAAATTCATATGTCCCACTTCACTGTTTCCCATTTGTCCAGTAGGAAGTCCTACATGTTCACCATCGGTTCTTAGAGTGGCATGTGGATAAGTGCGGTATAAAGAATCTATAAAAGGTGTATTTGCATTATCTATAGCAGAAACTTTTGGATCGGGAGATTTTCCCCATCCGTCTAATATCATTAGAATTACTTTCTTATTCATAATAGTAGTGTATTTACATGTCAAAAGTACTATGATTTGTTTATTAAAACTAGGTTTAAATGGCCTTTTTTACTGGTTTTTATGGCTTGTTATATCTATGATTTTTATCATTGAAAATGTTAAATTACTGTTATTTAACTCTCAATTGTGCAACAAATCAAAAGGGATGTCGTCTATCTGTATATAGAAGTATTTTTATTCATCAATCAAAAAACAATCATCATGAAAAAAACAGTGGTAAGTATTGCCGTTGCCAGTATGCTTATGTGTACTGGTTTAATGGCTAATCAAGAAAGTGCTAATTTAAATTTAACGGATTCTCATTTCGTTGTAAAATCTGATATTAGTACATTTTGTAAAGCTATTATTAAAGGGGATGTTTCTTTAGTAAAAGGAATGATAGAAGCCGGAGAGAACATTAATAAAAAATCTCTTGGAATGACACCTGCAATTTTTGCGGCGAGGTACAATAAGGCTGAAATATTAGAATTACTTATTAAAGAAGGTGCCGATTTAAAAATTAAAAGTAATAATGGTTTATCTATTAAGGAGGTTGCTAAAGCGGCAAATGCTAAAGACGTATTAACCTTATTGTCTAAAAGATAAATACGGTATTTTAAAGACAAAAAAGCCATTCTGTTTAGAATGGCTTTTTTATTTACTTTTTTCTCCCACTTAAAGTGTTCTCAGAAAAGAGGGTGAAAATTAAAATTCGAATCCTGTAACTACTCTATATGTAAAAGCATAGAGTGCCATGGATAGCATTATTACGCAAAATACGGAATAAGCCTTTAATAGCATTACTACGATGCTTGGCTGACAATTTTCGAAAGCTTCTTGATAAATGTTCTTAAAGTGTAATAGTGTTCCCATATAGTTTTGTTTAATGATTGTAAATCAAAGCTATAAGGATTAAATTTGAGACGGTGTAAAGACTATGGGTGCTCCAAATGTAGTAAAAAAATATATATCCATCGACGATTTATAAAATTAATTCGATGAAGTGTTACTCTTTTTAAAGCCTTTAAAATGAGGACTTCAACTTAAAAGTAGTTGGTCGTAATTAGTGGTTCTTTTATCGATATTATTTACACTTTTCCTCTATACTTTTCAATTGCCTCTTTAATTTTTTCAATTCTATTTTCAGGATCTGGGTGCGTACTTTGGAATTCTGGGGTTCTATTTGGGCCAGCGGCCGCTTTTAGAATTTGCATTACTTTAATCATTTCTTCAGGTTGATATCCCGATTGTATCATTAAAATAACGCCTAATTCATCACTTTCTAATTCATCACCTCTACCATTAGTCAATAGTTTATTTTGGCCAATTCCGCCAACTAATCCCCCCATATCGGCACCAACTGTGGCTCCCATGGTAACGGTCTGCCAAAAATTACTATCCGCAATACGTTCTGCTGAATGTCTACCAATAACATGGCCAATTTCATGGCCTAAAACTCCAGCCAATTGAGCTTCATTTAGTTGCGAAAATAATGCATACGTAATAAATATTTGCCCGCCAGGTAAGGCAAAGGCATTTATAGTTTGCGTATCTGCTAATAAATGAAAGTCGTATTTATATGGTGTTTCTCTAGCAATACTGTTCTTTACAAGTTTATTACCAATAGCGTCTACAAAAGCTTGCATACGCTCATCAGGATATAAGCCACCATGTTGTTGTGAAATTTCTGGTAAACTCTGAAGACCTATTGCAATTTCTTGTTCAGAGGTCATATTTATATTCTGAGTTCTACCTGTATATGGGTTTTCTTCACTATTGTTGCAACGTTGTATAAAGGCAAAGGCGACAATAGCAAGACCAATAAAAATACGAATTTTCCAACTTCCTCTTCTCATGGTATATAGTGTTTAAATGGTACGCCAATATACAAAAGAGTTAGAGAAGGTCTTTATTAATGCCTAAAATATTATTTCTTACATAACTTTTAATGAACCCATTTGTAAAATGCTCGCTGCCATAAAAATCTTCTTGTTGTAATAATAAAAGAATATTTTTTCTTCTAAAAGCGGTTAGCATGGGTTTAGATATAGGAGCATAGCTATAATGCCAAGGCTCGTATTTAAACCCTTTTCTTTTTGGATGATTGGTGTAGACTAAATAGAAACCATATTTTTCTGAATTTTCATTCATCCAATTTTTAAAATCCTCGTATGGTCCTCCTTCTTCAAATTTACTGGGATCTAGTACATTACCTTCTACTTTTCGGTACCCATCAACAATGTCTATATCTGTGCCCCAATGATGCCTACTAGTACCAGGTATGGTAGAATATTCTATAATTTTATCAATAGCAGCTAACGGCTCCATACCATTATCTTCTGTGTATTTGGCATATTTACGTTCCCAAATTAAAGTTTGTCTTTCAAAATTACGGTAACTAGAAACTACTTTTAAGTCTATGCCGGCACTGTAAGCGGCTTTTTTCATTTCTACAAAAGCATCGTGAGCTTCCTTTCTTAGATTAATTTCTTTTCCATAAAGTTTTATATCCTCCTTACCCATTAATTCTAGAATAGAATATTCTTTTTCACTATTTAATATTATTGGGGGCATAGTTGCAATTGCAATGGAAGTTAAACCACTTTTTTTAAGGAATGTTCGTCTTTGCATTTTGTTTTATTTAGTTTTTGGTATATGGTGTTTAGGTGTTATACGACAATACAACAAAAATATTGCCAAGGAAATAAATAAACTCTTCTTATTGTAAGACTGATGCTTACCAAAGATAAGAAGTTTTTAAATAATTCATTGCTTTCTTTTTGATAGTTTTTTTATTTAATTGTCTGATTATTATTGGTTTAAATTTATTTTTTCTCATTAGATGTTAAGTATAAATAACCTTGGTGTTTTTGCCTTAAATCATTTAATGTTATGATATAAAAATAAATACCAGAAGCAAGTCCATCGTTCTTTTTTATAACAGCGGCTCTATTAGAGTAACCTCTAAATTCATTGGTGTAATTATCTTGAGAGAAAACCATAACTCCATATCTGTTATATATTTGTAGATTATTATCCTTAGATTCTTCAATGCCATCAAGTACAAGAAAATCATTTACACCATCTCCATTCGGGGTCATGTAATAATTATCTAATTCTAAAGTGTTATATGTTTCTAACAAATCATCATTACCACCTATAGTTATAATAGTATAATCATTTGGGACAAAAATGTCAGATGTTAATGAGCCATACGTATAACCACCTTGTACTTCGGAATTTCCTAAGTTAACCCAATGTTGTAAAGATTTGCTCCAACCTACCACTTTTAAATCGGTTAAAAATTCGGCGAGAGTATTAATTTCACTAAAACTATCCCATGTTAATGTTACTTTCGAAGGAATATCCCCTTCTAAATGCCAAAATTCTTTAGTACTCACTTCAAAAAAGTCAGGACCTTTTGCATCTGTATCAAAACCATCATTAAATGAGGACGGCTCATTAGGGTCTTCATAAAAATAAGCGCACTTAGCAAACGCATTTGTTGCTTCTGATTCTAGTGTTAAAGTACGCAATCTACTCGCAACACCTATTGGGAAAATAAAAGAATCTTTATTGGTAATAGCGGCATATCCATCTATTTTTGAAACATCATTTTCACCAATATAAAAAGCATTATTTATGAAATTAATATGAATGTCTGTATTGTTTCTTGGAGTAACAACATTGCCTGTAATTAAGTTTCCATTATTTAAAATTTCTACTGGTGTTTCTAAGTATAAACTGTAATCGACAAGAACTTCCGAATCATAAAAAACTGGGGTGTTAGTTCCTGAAATAGTTAGCGATTTATCGTATCCATAAAAACCGATTAAACCAAGATTTTCATTAAATACTCCATCATTTATTAAATTTAAATGGAATCCTACGGAAGTGTCATCGTGCACTTTTATGTTGCCAAAATTATGCACTGCTTCTTGTGCTACTATAGTATTTTGTAGCACTAAGAAAAAAAATATGGCTTTTAACAGTTTCATAATAGTTTATATAAATTTAATACGTTATTGATATATTAGATATTCCACTATTGCTTTGATAAAAAGAAGAATCAAAATATAGAGCTTCTGACGCTAAAATAGTAGAGCTATAAAATTCTGACCCGTTTCGGTAATAAGAAACCCTACCAGAGCAATCTACTTGAATTTCAAAATTATCTCCTGGGGAGTATGTGGAAAAATTTCCTTTATTACTTCCGTTTTCATAAACGTATATATATGTATTAGCTGCGACGTAAATGGCATAATCTAAACTTTGATAAGATGCATTAGTTGTTGGATCGCTATTAAGACCAGCCATTCGATATCTGTTATTTGTGACAGCTGTAAAATTAAGTTTCCCTTCTTCTCCGGCCGGAATAGCATGGTAAGAAGAATAGCCTTGTGCGTTCCATCCCACGCCAGATGTTTTATGTAGAACTCCAGAATTATAGGCCATAGCTCCAGTTCTAAAAATATCTAATGTTCCTAAATTATAAGTAGTAGCACTAGTAGCTACTTTAAAGCCATTGGGTAATGTACCAGTTCCTGTGCTAGTAGTAACTTGTATGTCATAAGTGCCACCAGTACCTCCAGATGTGACATTTGCCGTTATCTGGGTTGCACTATTTAAGGTAACATTATTAACTGTTTGTCCAGGGATAACAACTTTTGCAGAACCATCAAAATAATTTCCTGTAATTATAATATTTTTTGTTTCATTAATCGCGAACTGAGAACAATTACCTAAGTTACCTGAATTGACTGACACAATAGGATAATTAAGGGGCATTCCAGAAAAAGTTATATCTGGGTCTAATCCGTTAGAAAAAGTATAAGAACCATCTGTGTTTTGCGTGAATTTTGCTGGAATAGAAGATATTTTATAAGGATCGGCATCCGTGCCTGTTCCGGAAATTATAATATTATCGTCTGCAATTATTTTAGTTTCACCTTCATTAGGTTGTAATTTTTTCCAAATACTACCATTATATTGATATAGCGTTTTATCATCCGTATTATATATTAAAGAGCCTTCATACGGGTTGGCAATAGTATTTATTTCTGCTAATGTTGCAGAATGTATTGTAACTAAGTTTCCAGCAGTAGGAACCTGAGCCATAAGTACTTTAAAAGTTAATATTAAAATAATTGATGTAACAACTTTCATTTTTTACCTGTCTTTTTCTTCTATAATTATATGGCAATAATTTTGGTCGGATGCCCAGGTTTGTAGCCCTCCACGAACATTTAAGTTATTTGCAGTTCTATTTATATCATGACTTCTATTAACCGAGGTTGTACCGTTATAAGACCTAGCTCTTAATTCAAATTGTAGAGTATATGTTTGATCTTCTGGAAGCCCAAGGTTAGTAATGAAATCTAATAACATTTCATGGTTTAAAGCGTGAATTGATTGAGCACTGTAACTCATAACGCCACCATCATAACCAGTGTTTCCAAGATTGTACCATGTGCCATTTACTCTTACATTTACATTAACATAGAGTCCACCCCAATGATTAGTGTTATCTCTTGTTGGTACATATAAAGTCATTTTTATTTTTTTACCAGCTTGTATGGTTACTTCGGGAAATAGATTTAATAAGGTAGCATTGCCGTTTGTAAAAGTTTTATTTCCCTTGTACACCTGCACATAAGATTTGTTACTCGAAAAAGTTGGAATAACTTGTTCACTTATTTGACCAGTAGCAGGGTTTTTTACTAATGCTTTTGTTGCGGTAGTTATGGTTGGAGTATTTTCAATTTTTGCGGTACCGTTTACGTCTAACTTATATGATGGTGTAGAGGTTCCAATTCCTGTATTTCCATTTGGAGAAATTTTAAATAACTCATTCATAGGTACCACCGAATTTATCGGAATGCTAACACCACCGGAAGTACT
This sequence comes from uncultured Maribacter sp., assembly GCF_947496775.1. GTDB lineage: Bacteria > Bacteroidota > Bacteroidia > Flavobacteriales > Flavobacteriaceae > Maribacter_B. Next base: position 186,812 of record NZ_CANMDU010000009.1, read on the forward strand.
TTGAAAAGAAAGTCCGTTACCAATTTCTAAAGCACTTCGCTGAAATGCAACATTATTGGCGGAAGAGATATAATTAGTAGCTGTATTATTTGGACGTACCCCATAACTTAAAGTTAAGACTCCTGAAGATCGTTTAGTTCCTATTATTGCGGTAACATTATCTCCGGAATATTTTCCTTCAATTAAAGTGGTTCCTGTTGTAGAACTAGCTTCTCCTGATCTAATAATACCATTCACTTCTAGTTTTCGATTCGGTGTTTTTGTGCCTATGCCAATATTTCCGGTACTTTGTTTTATCCTTATTCTTTCTGTATTGTTAGCTTTAAAAACTAAATCTTCGGCATTAATGGAACCAAGAAAATTAGTGTTAGACAGTTTGTTGCCATCTAACTTCCATTCATCAGAATCTCCAATAGTGGTCCAGCCACCAACTTTGTAGATATAAATTTTTTCGGTGGTAGAATTATATAAAATACTCCCGACAATAGGTCCGGTAATAGACGGTAAATCGGTAGAAGCTACGTTATGTAGTCCTACTAAATCCCCTCCAGAAGGAACTTGCGCATTGGCAAGTAAAGAAAATAAAAAAACAAAAAGAAATACTATATTTTTCATGTTGTTATAAGTCTAAAATGGTAAACATAAATTCAGAGTCAAATCGATTTCTATCCGAGCCACCGTTGTCATTATCTCCAATTATTACTTGAAACCCTGTAGCCGTTTGGTTAGAGTAAGATATGCCTGGGTCGTCATTCCCGGTGCCACCTCTACCTGGTTGTGTTAATTGAATAATATAATCGGCATCTGATACTATGCCACTTGCGAATGTTACTTGATATCTTCCTTTACTAATTCTAGAAGTTGTGACTCCTGTTGTTGCTTTAATAATGCCACCGCCACTAGAAATTTTACCAATAGCTTTTACTGGGTTGTAATTTGTAACCCATTCTGTTCCTGTTGCAGTTGCTGTTAGTACTTGCCCTGCAGTACCAGCAGAATCATTTTCATCAAGAACTGCTCCTTCTAGTTCTAATGTTTCTTTAATAATAACTTTAGTGCTACTAGATGCTTCATCAATATTTAAGGCTTCAACACCACCTACTGTAAAACTAATTTCATCTTGAAATGGGCTATACATACCAGTATTAGTATCATCATGAAACCTATATGCAGGTTCACCTACAGAACCATCTGAGTTTAGGTAGCCTTCCGAACGAATAGCTCCTGTAACATGAAATTTGTTTGCAGGGCTTGAAGTTCCAACTCCTAAACGATTATTTGTGTTATTCCAAAATAATTGCCCGTTATTTTCTGTAATACTACCATCCGTATCGGCAAAAAATATGGAGCCTGTTGTTCCTGTAGGGGATAAATCTGATAAGGGAACGTCTAGGTCTCCATTAGAATCTGTAATCCTTAAATAATCTGTTCCGGCAACATTTACAGTAGTAAACGCCGTGTTTATTTCATTTGTAGTACTCCCATCTACCTCTGTAAAATTGTTGTATATACCATAAGGAAGTGAACTAGAACCATCTCCAGTAATAGTAATACCAGAATTACCTGCAACAATTTTTGTTTCGGTACCATCTGCGTGTAAAGATGATAAATTTGCTATTCTAGTAGTTGGGTCATCTTCAACTTTAAGGAGTAGTTCAAAGGTAGATCCGTTAAAAGCAAATAGCTCAACTTCTTGATCATCTGTAGAAACGTACCCCGATAAATCTACCCCAGTAGCCCCAGCTTGTGCATTGGTAAGAGTAAGCATATTAGAAGTAGCATCTAGATTTAAATCTGAAAGTTCGTTTGTTGCAGAAGTATCTTGATCGGCAGTAATATGTGTATCTAAATTGGTTTGCACTAAAGCGATAGCGTTATCCGCATCGGTTTCATTAGCATCAACATCCGCCTGAATAGCAGTTTCCGCAGCCGTAGCACGAGTTACTTCTGCAGTAATGGCAGCAGTATTGTTCGCAATATCGGTATCGTTGGAACTAATATTCGTTGTATTTGTAGTAATTAAAGCAGTATTAGCAGCGATATCACTAGATTCTTCTAAATCAGAAAGATCCACCGTAACATCATTTCCACCTTCAATATTAATTGCTAATTCGCTCGTAGCAGAAAGCGTAGCAGATTCTAAGTTTTGATCATCCGAAGAAACATATCCCGATAAATCTACCCCGGTAGCACCAGCTTCTGCATTGGTAAGGGTAAGCATATTAGAAGTAGCATCTAAGTTTAAATCAGAAAGTTCGTTTGTTGCAGAAGTATCTTGATCCGCAGTAATATGTGTATCTAAATTAGTTTGCACTAAAGCGATAGCGTTATCCGCATCGGTTTCATTAGCATCAACATCCGCCTGAATAGTAGTTTCTGCAGCCGTAGCACGAGTTACTTCTGCAGTAATGGCAGCAGTATTGTTCGCAATATCGGTATCGTTGGAACTAATATTCGTTGTATTTGTAGTTATCAAAGCGGTGTTCGCAGCGATATCACTAGATTCTTCTAAATCAGAAAGATCCACCGAAACATCATTACCACCTTCAATATTAATTGCTAA
>NZ_CANMDU010000010.1 GCF_947496775.1 uncultured Maribacter sp.
GAGGTAATATCTCCATCGCCTGTGATTGCTGTTCCATCTACTTCTAAGGCGCCTGTTGTTGCATTTTGTACCAATCCTGTTCCTGCTACATCTGCATTAATTGTTGAAGCATTTACAGCATCTGCTGCGATATCTGCACTTGCTATTGTTCCGTCTAAAATTTCCGTAGTAGTAATAGCGTCATCTGCCATCTTTACATTGGTAATAGCATTATCTGCAATTGTCAATGTTACATTATTCAATGTTGCGTTAGAACCACCTGTAACGTCAATATCACTTGATGTTATACTTCCGTCACCAACTATATCTGTAGGGTCTACTGTTACTCTATACACTGTGTTATTTCCAGTTACACTTGAGGTTACATCTATTCCGGTTCCTTCTACTACTGTTGTAGTTAGTTCACTAGAGGTAATACTTGCATCTAGCTCTTCTAAAGCAGATTGTACATTTGTACTTGTTATATTGCCTGCTGGATTTACTGAAACTTCACCCGCATTTTGATTATCGGTTACCATTGTCCAGTTAGTACCATTATATACATACAACTCATTGGTTGCCGTATCTAAATAGGTTACTCCTGGGTTATTATTTGCTGGAGGCCCTGTTGGTGGTCCTAGATTACTTGTTGTAAGTTCATTAGTAGGATCTATATCTAAATCTAATGCATTGTTTGCTGCTAAATCTGCTATTGCTTCTTCTACTGTAGTCTCATTTACACTATCTCCATCTACATCTAAAGGGTTATTTAAATTTACCTCAGCAGCATTCTGATCTGCTAAATCTTCTAAATTTACAGAAACGGTATTTCCATTTTCTATATCTAAGGATAATAAATTTGTAGCAGAATCAAAACTAAAATTTTGTAATTGCTGACTATCTGTAGAGGTTAACTCCCAAGTATTTCCATCCCAGAAATAAATTGTACCCGTATCTGTATTTACATAAATATCCCCTATGTCTGCACCTGTAGGTGTACCAACACCTGGAGCTGTAACATCTGTACCACTTAACACTTCGCAATTACATTGATCCTCTAAAAGAACTGTTTGTTGTGAAAACGCAATTCCCGATATAAATAACAACATCGGTAATAGAAACTTTTTCATTTGTAGGTTTTTAGTTTTGGCCATTTTAGTACTATAATTTTGCTATATATTTTAAATATATACCTGTAATCTTTCTTTTAAGAAACCATAACTTTTACACTATGATCTTACTACACTCTACAAAAATAACTTTACATCCTCCGTTGGAAAATAAATGTTGTGTAAGTGTACATTAGTATTGTATACCTCTTAAAAAGTGAGGTTTTAGTAAAATAAAACACTTAAAAAACTTTATTCCTTTTATCGATAACCTCAACAAAACAAAAAGCTCCAAGCGTTTAATTTTTTTAGTAAATCAGTTTTTTCTTACCCTATGTGTTATTCTTCTATTTGTAATTACTGTTGCAACTCTAAGGTTTAAAACTGCAGTAATAGAAGTATCCATTGTACAGACAAACATAGAATTAGAAACTAAAACTCTGTACTGATTCCCATTATCACTAGATGTTGGATTTGTTATAGATAAGGTATTGGTATTTACACCACTATGTATACCAGAATTAGGTAAATTATCCCAAGTTGTACCGTTAAATAATTGCCACTGAAATATATCTCCGTTTGTTGCAACGACGGTCATAGTACCACTACATCCTGGACAGATAGTTAAACTACTAGGTTCTGTGGTAATAACAGGAGCTGTACCTGCTTCTTTATAATCGAAAACTAAATTCGTATTAATATCAACTGGAGTAGTATATCCATCAGAATTACCAGTTACTAATCCATTTACAACATTATATCCAGTTCCCTCTAACTCCCCTATTTCTGTTCCGCTTTCCGTATAACCTGCTTCTTGCACATCATTACAACCATCGTTATCCGAATCTAACTCTATAGCATCTATATTACTATCTCCATCAGAATCTGCTAATGAATAATTTACAGTCTCATTATTTGGTTCGCTTTGTACTGCATTTGGCACCCCATCTATACCTACCACTCCATTAACTACTCCGTTTGTATGGGCTTGGTTATGACCTGCTTCTACAGCATCATAGATACCATCATTATCACTATCTAAATCCATACTGTCTGGAACGCCATCATTATCGGTATCTTTACAAGTAGTGATATCTTCTACCGTTACAAAATCTAATGCAGCTCCATCAGCAGTATAACTAGGAGTAGCTTCAAAAGAAATAGTTGTTTGCGCTGTTGTTGCTACAAAGGTTTGTTCAAAATAAAACCATTTCTTTGGTCCCATGATTCCTGAAACTATTCCTTCTGCTTTTGTTAATAGGGTTTGATTTATTAAAGAGTTATTTCCTGAATCAATAACATCTACATCTAAGGTAACTTGTGCTCCTTTTGCATGACCTACATCTTCGCCCCAATAAAAAGAGAAGCGATATGTATTTCCAACCGTAGTATTTATTACTTGAGAGAGAATATTATTTACTCCTCCTGTTACATTGTTGTTACCCATAACATCTAAATACTGGACGCCATGATATTCATCTGCAAAAGTGGCTCCTCCTGACCAACCTGGAGTTTCGCCTCCTACCCAACCATCAAGGTTTTGAGTGTATGTCCAACCTGCTAATGTATTAGCATTATAGGTAGCTCCTATAAAGGTTCCTGCTGCTCCTGTAAAGCCTCCAGGGAATACTACCGCATCTGTAAAGTCTTGTTGTTCAAAGGATGGGTTTATTACTAAATTACCACAACCTTCATCGGTATCTAAAATACCATCATTGTCATCATCAAAATCTAATGCATCTACAATAGTATCGTTGTCGGTATCGGGTCTGTCATCTAAAGCATCTCTAAAATCTACATCGCCTCCTGTTGTTGCATCATTATCAGAATCTAGCAAAGTAAATGATGGGGTTATTGGATTATCTATGGTTCCTCCTGGATTATTATACCCTGTTACATCGGTATCTATTGCATCATCTAAACCATCATTGTCGGTATCTTCTCCTGCTAAGGCTATCCCTGCTTCTGTAGTATCTCCATGACCTTCGTTATCACTATCTAAATCTAAGTAATCGGGTTGATCTGTTCCATCGGTATTGGTTGGGGTTAATCCTCCTAAGTAAGCAGAATTTACTCCATCATTGATTGCATATGTTGCGGCTGTATCATTGTTAGATAGGATGTATCCTAAAGTGGTTTGCGCTTCTACATTATCCGGTATTCCATCTCCATCACTATCTAAATCTAAATCGTTATTTATACCATCTTTATCGGTGTCTATACTTGCTGTCCAAATAATTGCTTTAACCAACAAATTTTCTCCTGCGGTATTGAACACTCCACTATCATTTGCATGAGGTACTATGACTCTTCTACCGGGAGCAACGCCAGATGGTATAGTTTCTCCTTCTTCCCATGCTGCCAGAGATATTTCTCCGTTTGGATGCAGCCCTAGTATTGTTCCTGTACCTATGTCTAAACTGTTTGTTCTATAAGACGCATTACCTATATTGTAATTCCCTAACGCAAGTCCTGCTGTTATTGGATGTGTATTATTTGTTATTTGAACATCTGTGGTGTTAGTAGTTGCTCCTTGGCTAGCTCCCAAAATTTCGTCATGAAGAAAAGTTTCACTTGTAATTACTCCGCGATTAGTTGTCGCCATATTCGCAACGTTTGTAAAAGCGGTACCGCTATTTGCATCTTCATAAATAAAAGTTACTGCATAATCATTGGCGTTACCTCCTACATTGTCATCTACTACGGTTACTGTATATCCTAAAGCTATTAATTTATCTATGGTATTTTGTTCTTCACTCCCAGGTGTTCCATTAGTTACCCATAAAACAGTTCTTGGACTCTCTACCAAATCTAAAATACCATCATTGTCATCATCTAAATCTACTCCATCTGGAACTCCATCGCCATCATTATCTTCACAAGCGTTTACCCCTATGTCTTGATAATATGTATTGGTAGTATTATAGGCTGCTCCCACAACTTGCCCTGTTGAAGTAACTGTAGGAGTACCAGAACCATATGTTCCATTATCGTCTGCATCTGCATTAGCAACCAATCCTAAATAGGCTTCATCAGCGTCGGAACATCCATCTCCATCACTATCCGTATTTTTAGAATAAGCACAGGGCGTATCCGTACTATAAACAAAATTATCTAAACCATGAGGGTCACGCGCGGTAGAAGTTATACTTTCTGTTAGAATATCATATCTAATAGTTACCGTACTTACGGGAGTATCTGTTAAAAAACCAAAATTAGTTTCTCTATTTTGACCGGCAACAGCTGTTCCTCTTGGTAAATTTGTACCATCTAAAATATTAACTGGACCTGTAATATCATCCCCAACAATATTATCTTTTATAGAAGCTATTAATGTTCCATCTGCATATACGGCATAGCTCAATAAAGGATTATCCCCAATTATGGTATCTAAAATATCTACCATATCAAAACTAAAAGCCGTTACGGGATTTGTAAAGTTTATTGTCACTGTATAAAAGTCTCCTGCTACACCACCCTGCTCTGGTTCTACATATACAGCATCTCCTGAGCTACCTGACTTAAATGCCCCACCTGTTGTTCTTCTAAATTCATTCCTATTAGTGGTAATATAACTTGTACTATAGGTCATTGTACCATTACTAAATGTAACTACACTACTTACTCCAGAACCATCACCAGACCCCGTTGAAGAAAAATCATTATTACCGTTAAGAACGGTTAAACTTAGCTGTCGATTATAAGCTTCTTTTTGAAATCCAGATTCTAAATATCCATTAGCATTTGTATTATTACCTATTACAAAAACACGATAATCTCCTCTTATCCAATCTAAGGCTTCTACTTGCGATTCTACAACTCCTGAAAGTGGAGGACATTCATCTACATCGTAAATTCCATCATTATCATCATCAACATCGCATATATCATTAATACCATCTCCATCAGTATCAATACCAGTTAAATCGGTACAAGGTTCTTCTATATAAACCGTAGCAGTATCACTTTTACCTAATGCCGGGCAAACAGAAACCGTTGAATCCGTAATTGTATAGTCAAAATTTGTTCCAGTAAAAGGTGTTCCTGCGCTATATGTATAAGTAACCAGACCTGCATCCGCATCATCAATAACTACAGACCCTACGGCTGGTTGCACAACACTTTCAATAAAGAAATTTTCTCCGTCTGGCTCCGAATCGTTATCAAATAGATTAATTTGAATAGATACAGAATTCCCTTGTGATACCACCACTAAATCATCTTCTGCATTTGGTGGATTTACGTTTTCTAAAATTTCAGCATCGGTAGTAGACATATCATAATGATTGGTCCCTGGAATTGTACTAGGTGTAGCAATAATTGTTGAAATAAGCCTAGAAAATCCTGAAGGTTCCGAAGGATCATAAAAATTAGGATAACGTACTTCTATAATATAGGTTTCATTTTCACCCAAAGGCAATCCAAAATGTACTTCCTCTGGACTTTGCGTTCCGTGACCGAAAACTCCATTTACTTGTCGTAATCCGCTAACTATATTACCTGCACAATCCCTAATTAAAACATTAGTTCCTATGGCCACACGTTCCGGAAGCCCTCCGGTGCTTCCATTTGCACCACGGTCTTCAGAAACGTCAATTAATAAGTGATTATTTCTATTCGCTGCCGGAAGATTGTTTATAAATAATTGATTAGAGCTACCATTAATATTCATATAAATATCTAAATCGCCATCATCATCAATATCAATCATTGTTGCTCCCTCACCATCACTTGTATTAAATATTTCAGTATCTAGACTAAAAGTCATTGCTGTACCACTACCAATTACTCCTGGTGCAGGTGTTGGGCTATTTAGTTGATTAATAAATAAATAACTTCTTCTGTTTGCCGCACTTCCAGAACCATCTCCAACAAATAAAATATCAATATCCCCATCATTATCTATATCTCCTCCTGCAAGTGCATCAATATCATTAGATGAGCTTCCATTATCTGTATTAGAAGGTTGTGGCAAACCAGGGAAAGTTGCAGCTCCTAATGGAGTCCAAACGCCAGGGCCGTCATTTCTAAATATTTGAGTTAAGCCATTTTCGGTCCATACTGCATCTAAATCTCCATCATTGTCTAAATCCCAAAGACCATTTCCTCCTTTATTTCCGTTTTCGGCTTGTGCTAAATCTGAGCCACTGGTAAAACTACCTCCTTGATTTAAGAAAAAATCATTTTCATTACGCTTACGCATAAAAATATCCACCCAACCATCGTCATTTACATCAGCCGCAGAACCATAATCTCCATCCGTTGCAAATTGATTTAATCCAAACTCAACTACTCCATTCCCATCACCGGGGGTTATGTGGGTAAATAATGCTGAAGGTGCAGGATTAGCAACTGTATGTGTAACATGATTTATATAATTGTTTCTTAAAAGTTCTATTCCGTATGCATGGCTGTCAAAAAAAATATCTAAATCTCCATCTCCTTCAAAATCGAAAAAACCTGCCCCTTCTACGTTGAGTCTACTTATGGTTACGGTGGCACTATTATTCCTTCCTACTGTAATTGGACTTGAGCCCCCAACACCATCTCCAAAAGTTCCATTTGCATTTTGTATAAAAATTTGAATAGCTACATCAGAAGAGCTTGTACCATGACTTGTCATCATAAAATCTGGTCTTCCATCTCCATTTAAGTCACCCCAAGCTGCTTGTCTTTCTGCTCTATCTCCTGATATCATTCCTGGAACCAAGGTAGATTGTACATTAGTAAAAGTACCATCACCATTATTGCGCATTAAGTAATTTCTTTGAGAAGTACTATTCCGTAAAACTAGAACATCTATATCCCCATCTCCATCAAAATCGGACCAAGCATGTCCTCCATCTTTAGAACCTCCCAAATTTAGTCCATACGAAGCTGCACTTTCTGTAAAAGTGGTTTGGGCGTAAAAGTTATTAATGCCTAGGAGAAAAAAAACGAATAGAATAGCATAAAATCCCTTTACAGAACTATTTGCGTTACTTTTATACATTGGTATAACTTTTAGTTATTTCTTTTGGGAACCCTTACAAAGTTATTCACATAGTAGTCTGGATGGGAAATTATGTTGTGTAACTATAGTTATACGATATAAATACAATGAAATTTGAAGTAAGAAATAATGTTCGCATGACAGCCCATATTTAAATGTAGTCTATATCTTACAAATTAAAATATTTATTCTTTCTTTACTCTATATGTTATTCTTTTATTTGTAATTACTGTTCTTGGGAATACGGAAAGTTCTCCTGTATATTCTCCCGCAAATGGTATATTTTGATCATTTGATGTGTCGATAGGAAAAATAGTATTTTCATAATTTCCAATTTTCAAGGTCACAATATCAAAACTAAAAGAACATGTATTACCAGCTAGAACACTAATTCCGGAAATAGTAAAATTACTACCTCCAGCAATTGCAGTAATAGTACCCCCACTAGAAGAAGTTGCATCTGGAGTAGTTGAAATTACCATATCTGTTGGTAGGTTATCTGTTAAGCTAAAATTTGTTAAATTCACACCATTAGCTGGATTTTCTACTATTATGGTTACACGAGATTCGTTACCTTGAGAAATTGCTGTTGGATTAAATGACTTACTTGCTACTGTTGGAAAAGCTATTTCATTGGACGTTACAAATACTCCTCCCCATATACCTTCGCTACTGCTACCTAAAACAACATCCATTTCCGTGGCAGAATTAGGTATAAGTCCTGTAGCATCAAAAATATCAATATCTACACCCCAACTATATCCAAAATTTGGATTTCTATTTCCTACATCAACTCCAAATTCGGAAATAGTTCCATTTAATGTATTGTTCCCTGGGTTTAAAGCATTTGTAATAGGCGATCCATTTATGGAAACAAAGTCACCAGATGAACTCGATTCCCCATCTAAACCAAAATATCCAACACTACTTTCAAACACTCCCGAAGATGGTGTTAATAAGCCTGTAACCGTAAATGAATCATTAGCTCCAAAACCAAAAAAATCGAAACCATCCCAAATACTAATATTACGAGATTTTTCTGTGCTATCATTGTAAACGACTACCATTGTCCAACCTCCATAAGGACCTGTAAAAGAACTCCCTGTTATTAATGCAATATCTGCAACAAAATAATTACCATTACCTCCTGATTGCACTAAGCTAGTAACATCTGCATAAGACATAAAAGAATTCCAACCAGAAAATGCACTTGTCTCAATATTACGTTGATCAGCTGTTATTGTATTATAAGTACTCCCGCTAGGTGTTCTTAGTTTTACTTCATCTATATTTAAGGTTGGTGGCGGATTAGTAATTCCACTATTGCTACTATTATAAACACCCCCCCAATATAATGCGGCATATTCCACAGTAGCTCCAACTGGAATAGTTATTGTACTACTACTAGAATTGGTTGTACTTGGATCTCCGTCCACATTTGAATACCCCATTATTACAGTTGGATTATTACTAGTTGGAAATCCTGGACAATTAGCAGTACATATTAAATTTGTGTTCCCCTTCATTATAAAATTTCCTACAATATTCATTGCATATCTTTCTTCATAGGGTCTCACATCATTAGGATCACTTTCATTATCATTAATTGTACCTATTGCAGTATCCGAAATATCAACCGACACATCACTAGTTGCACTAAAACTTATTGTAAAGGTCTCGGATACCTCTAGTAAGGCATCATCTGTTATTAAAATTGTTATTTGCTCGGTATCTCCAGATGTACCATTAAAATTTAATGTTCCAGTATAAATTCCAGAACTAACAGTATAATCAATACCTTGAGTTGCAGTACCAGCTGTTATTACATAATCTACAGTATATGAAGACGGCGTATTTAATCCTGCATGAGATATATCAAAAGTTGCAGTACCTACATCTTCTTCTACTGCTACGTCTTCCACTAATACTCTAGCACCAAAACTGGCGGTAATTCTAAAATTATCTATATAAAAATATTCTCCCGACTCCCAATCTCCCCAAGCCCATGTACTTTCATTATATAATCTAAATGTTGTTGTAGCTGAAGCATAAGCTAATATATTTTGACTAAAAGTATTTGCTTGTGTACCATGAAACGTATTTAAGGTAGTATAGTTTACTCCGTCAGTAGAAACTTGAAGACTCATATATTCACTTGTAGTATCATTCCCTCCATCTAAACCAATTGTTTGCCAATCAAAAGAAATAGTGGCACTAGAAGCCCCTGATAAGTTTACAGACCTAAAAATGTTTTGGGAGTTTCTACTAATATCTTCAAAACGCAAATCACCGCCAGTAATTCTAATTCTTCCATTAGCAGCACTATTACCATCATTAACTTCATTCCAATTACCTGAAAAATTAAGAGTCCCATCATTATTAGAATAAGATACAGAGCTAAAGTTATCTCTATAAGTTTCCTGTGCTAACAAAAGAGGTGCAGCGAGCAAAAAATAAATTAATAAAAGGGGGAATTTCATAGTATTACTATAATCAGGGTTTATAATAGTAAATTAGTATTTTCTATATCTCTAAATTTTAAGATTATTAGTTCATTACTAAATTACACATAAAAATAAAGAGCTTAGAGTTCTTTGCTTAATATTTGTTGTATAGAGATTAAAATAAGAGGTGTAGCTATAATTAAATGGTGTTAGCCCAACTAGAAAAATGCTTATATAAAAGAAAAGCTACCAAAAATGGTAGCTTTTCTTTTATATAATTTTTGAAAAATTTACTCCAATATTATAAATTCTGATCTACGGTTTAACTCATGTTCTTTTCCAGTACACTTTACACCATTCTTACAGTCATTTACCAACTTAGTTTCTCCATAACCTTCACCACTTAAACGATCTTTAGAGATGCCTTGAGAAATCATATAATCCACAGTAGCTTCTGCTCTTTTTTGAGATAACCATAAATTGTACGAATCTTTACCTCTACTATCCGTATGCGAGTTTACTTTAATTTTTAAACTCGGATATTTTTCCATAGCCGCTATTACTTTCTCTACTTCTATCTCCGAATCTTTACGGATAATATATTTATCAAAATCGAAATAAATTGTACTTAGTTGCAGTAGTTTTGCCAAATCATCTCCAAAACCTGCTAATATTTTATCTCTTTCTAAATAGAAATCAATAATTTTAGCTTTACCATCTGACTTTCCAATATACTCTTCTGCAGGTACATAACCTTCCATAAGTGCTCTTACAAAATTCCCTTGATTACAATCTAACTCCAAAGAATAAGCCCCCTTAGAATCAGTAATCGCGGAAAGAATTTCTTGATTATCCTCGTCAATTATTTTAATTGATGCTCCTACTAATACCTGATTAGAAATTTTGTCTCTTACAACCCCAGTAATTTGTTGGTTACAATCTAGCAACAAAGGTTCGTTTTCTATAAAACTATATATATCATCCGCACCTTTTCCTTCTTCTCTATTAGATGCAAAATAACCCTTTTTAGTTTCTTCATTAAAAATGAAGGTGAAATCGTCCATTTTACTATTTATAGACTCTCCGACATTTACAATTGCTCCATCAAAATTATCTTTTGCGATTTTAGTTGCAAATACATCTAAACCTCCTAACCCTGGATGCCCATCTGAAGAAAAATAGAGAACATCTTCCGAAGTAACAAATGGGAATGTTTCTCTAGATTCCGTATTTATAGCATCACCTAAATTTGTTGGTGCACTATAAGTACCATCTTCATTGATATTAACTTTAAAAATATCTGAAGCACCTAAAGAACCTGGCATATCAGAAGAAAAATAAAGTGTTTTTTCATCTGGACTAAGAGCAGGGTGTGCTACAGAATAAGAATCGCTATTAAACGGCAATTCAGCTATATTAGACCACGCATTAATACTATCTACAAATGTGGCTCTATATATTTTTAAGCGAATTACACCTTTTTCATCTTTCTTATACTTACCCTCCACCGTATTATTACGGGTAAAATATAAAATTTTCCCATCTTTCGTTGCCGCTGAAGTAGACTCATGTAATCTTGTATTGACGTCATCTCCTAATCTAGAAACCAAACTATCAGATCCATTACTAGTATTAACCTTATATAAATCCAAAAAGTCCTTCGAATTCCAGGTATGTCTATACCTTGCAAAATTCCCCGTATCTCTATCCGAAGAAAAAATTAAACCTTCTTTATAAAAAGAGGGAGCAAATTCTGAGTAAGAAGTATTGTATTGAAAAGACTTAATAGTATATCTTCCTGAATTTTTCTTAATTTCCTTTAAATAATCTTTTTCCTCTTTAAAACCTTTAGCTCTAGCATCATCTGCCGTTACTTCCGAAAATTTAGTCATTACGGCATTGGCTTCTTTGTAATCACCAATAGATTTAAGGGTTTGAGCATATCTAAAAAAATACTCTGGTCCTACTTCCTCTCCATAATCTTTTACTAATCTTTTATATATTTCCGAAGCTTCTTTATAATTTGCATTGAAGTAATAAGAATTACCCAAATTCTTCAACAAAGCAACGGAGACATATCCTTTGTCTAGAACTTTTTTATAAATATCAATTGCAGGACTAAAAGAATACTCCTCGTATTGTCCATCCCCTTTAGTTGCTAATTTATCCTGAGCAAAAGATGTTATGGTACAAATAAAAGTGAAAGCAAAAAGGAATATTTGAATACTTTTTTTCATTTTCAAAATATTTTAAAAGAATCTAGGTGAAACTAAACGTCTAAATGACTTAACCAGTTCATACCTTAAAAAAACTTCAAAAGAACCGTCGTTGAACTGTGTACCACCTAAATCTGTAGTTTCTTTGTCGTAGGCAAGCCCTATCATAAACTGATCTGATATTTGAAAACCTGCCATTCCACTTAATGCAGCATCCCATCTATATGCAGCTCCTAATGTAAATTTATCATTAAACATGAAACTTGTGGAAAAATCTACTTGTAATGGCGCTCCGCCAACCATTTTTGTTAATAATGCAGGTTTAAATTTTGTTCTTCCATTTAAATCAAATACATATCCTGTAATGAAATAGAAATTAATTCTTTCTTTAGATAAAAATTGTACCGAATTTGAATCTTGTTTAGAGTTATCAAAATGGTCTGTCTGTAAGAGGTTAGGTGCTGATAAACCTGCATAAAATCTATCCGAATGATAATACAATCCTAATCCAAAATTAGGAGAAAACTTATTTTCTATATTATCTACATTTACTGGTTCTACATCAAAATTGCGCAACCCATTAAAATCTAAATTAAGTAGATTTCCACCTGCTTTTAGTCCAAAAGATAATTTACCTTCTAAAGAGACATCTATTGTATAGGATAAAACAGCATCGAAATAAGTTTCTTGTACTACACCATCACCAATTTCATCATTAACAATCGAAAAACCATAACCTAACTTACTATTTCGGATTGGCGAATGAATATTAAGTGTTTGCGATTTAGGTGCTCCTTCTAGACCTACCCATTGCGCTCTATACAAAGCTGCAATGCTTAATTGCCCTCTTGAACCTGCATAGGCAGGATTAACACTCATTGTATTATACATATACTGTGTATACTGAGCATCTTGCTGTGCATTTATATTTTCAAAAAAAACTAAACCTAGAAATAATATTGTTAAAAATCTTTTTTTAATAATCATGTGCTTATTAATTGATTACTTACTTACGTATATATAACCGCTATCAGTTACTTGTTTAAGATTATCATTTTTATTTTGATACTCAAAGATATAAAAATAAACTCCTGAAGGAAGATACTCATCTGCACTTAAAGTAGATCTTCCTTTTGATCTACCATCAAAAACATTATTCTGATTATTATACTCATTTCCTTCATAAACCGCGACGCCCCATCTATTATATATCTTTAAGGAGTTATTTACTGCTCCATCGACTCCTCTAATAAATAAGAAATCATTTTTTCCATCTGAGTTTGGCGAAACAATTTGATTTATTTCAATTTCAAATATTTCTGGTGTATCGTCCGTTGCATCTAAATAATCTGGAGTACCATCATTATCCGTATCATCATTTGTTGGGTCACCATCGCCATCTGCATCTTCATCTGGCGTATTTATACCATCACCATCATCATCTAAATCTCTATAATTAACATCTTCGGTTCCATCCGTATCTGGCAAATCTGTCTGAGGATTATCTATCTCATCATTAACATCAAATCCATCATTTACATCACTGCCTTCGTAACCATCATCTAATCCATCGCCATCTGTATCTACTCCTGTATAAGTCTGGTCTGGAATACCATCGAAATTAAAGTCGTTACCCTCATTGTTATCCGGAACACTATCATTATCACTGTCTAAATCAATATAATCTTGTGTGTCTTCTCCGTCTGTATTTACTGGTGTTAATCCATTTGGATAAGCACTGTTTAATCCGTCATTAGATATATAAGTAGCTTCATCATCTTCATTTGGCGCTATATAACCTTCCGTAGTCTGAGCTTCTACATTATCTGGAATACCATCATTGTCAGAATCGATATCTAAATGATTTGGAATACCATCGTTATCACTATCTAATGGGTCTGTCAACGGATTATCATCACCATCTAAATTTGGATCTTCATCCATATCTAATATACCGTCATTATCATCATCTAAATCTGCATAATCTGGTACGCCATCACCATCAGTATCTGGACGATCATCTGTTGGATCTAAATAATCTGGTGTACCATCATTATCTGTATCATCATTTGTTGGGTCACCATCGCCATCTGCATCTTCATCTGGCGTATTTATACCATCACCATCATCATCTAAATCTCTATAATTAACATCTTCGGTTCCATCCGTATCTGGCAAATCTGTCTGAGGATTATCTATCTCATCATTAACATCAAACCCATCATTTACGTCACTGCCTTCGTAACCATCATCTAATCCATCACCATCTGTATCTACTCCTGTATAAGTCTGGTCAGGAATACCATCGAAATTAAAGTCGTTACCCTCATTATTATCCGGAACACTATCATTATCACTGTCTAAATCAATATAATCTTGTGTGTCTTCTCCGTCTGTATTTACTGGTGTTAATCCATTTGGATATGCACTATTCAATCCGTCATTAGATATATAAGTAGTTTCGTCATCTTCATTTGGTGCTATATAACCTTCCGTAGTCTGAGCTTCTACATTATCTGGAATACCATCATTGTCAGAATCGATATCTAAATGATTTGGAATACCATCGTTATCACTATCTAATGGGTCTGTCAACGGATTATCATCACCATCTAAATTTGGATCTTCATCCATATCTAATATACCGTCATTATCATCATCTAAATCTGCATAATCTGGTACGCCATCGTTATCGGTATCAGGACGATCATCTATTGGATCTAAATAATCTGGTGTACCATCATTATCTGTATCATCATTTGTTGGGTCACCATCGCCATCTGCATCTTCATCTGGCGTATTTATACCATCACCATCATCATCTAAATCTCTATAATTAACATCTTCGGTTCCATCCGTATCTGGCAAATCTGTCTGAGGATTATCTATCTCATCATTAACATCAAATCCATCATTTACGTCACTGCCTTCGTAACCATCATCTAATCCATCGCCATCTGTATCTTCTCCTGTATAAGTCTGATCTGGAATACCATCGAAATTAAAGTCGTTACCCTCATTGTTATCCGGAACACTATCATTATCAGTATCTAAATCAATATAATCTTGTGTGTCTTCTCCGTCTGTATTTACTGGTGTTAATCCATTTGGATATACACTATTCAATCCGTCATTAGATATATAAGTAGCTTCGTCATCTTCATTTGGTGCTATATAACCTTCCGTAGTCTGAGCTTCTACATTATCTGGAATACCATCATTGTCAGAATCGATATCTAAATGATTTGGAATACCATCGTTATCACTATCTAATGGGTCTGTCAACGGATTATCATCGCCATCTAAATTTGGATCTTCATCCATATCTAAGATACCGTCATTATCATCATCTAAATCTGCATAATCTGGTACGCCATCGTTATCGGTATCAGGGCAAATAAGAGGTAATAATTTTATTCCTATTCCGCTTGCAGCAACTGAATTTGTTGTGAAAAATTGTACCTCCGAAGCAGCTCCCCTAGACACCCAATCAAAACCACTACTTCCTCCTAACCCTTCATGAGCTGTATTATTTTCAACGTAATAGACATTGTCCTCTACTACTGACTTCAAAAGCTCAGATATGTTAGATATTAGTGAATATTCAACATTATCCAAACTAACAAACCCATCCCTAGCATTAGTCGCAAGACCTCCCGAATGGTGCACTATTGCAATTACCGGAACAGTTCCTGCGAATTTAAAGATTGGGGTTTGTTCATGAGTTATTCTAAAACCACTCCCATTACTAGCTGTACTTACTCCAGAAACACTTACAATAACACTACCGCTAGGTAAACCCCATTTATGGCTAATATCCAAATTTGCAGCTGAAAGACTACCATCACTTATCCCCGAAGAAAAACCGAAATCTACAGGTAATACACTCATTAAGTCAAAAGAATCACATCCATACTTTTCCAAATCAGTTCTACTCGTTTCAAAAGATGCATATATAGAGCCATCATTAACAAAATAGGTCAAATCTTTACTTGCGGCAAAAGTAGTGAAAGATGTTATCCATAATATTCCGCAAACAAACAGTTGCTTGAAATTAAAATTTTCATTGAAATAAGATGTAAATATTTCCATAAGTGTTAGTAATTTTAATTTTACTTATCACCATGGCTTGTAGATTATTTAATCAGGTAAGATGCTGGGAACACTATCCAATTTAATGCAAGATAAATCTAAAATTCCTTTCGTCAAATTCTTTTTATTCTATATGTTATTCAAAATCTTTAAAAAACATTTTTTCTCGTTGTATTACTGTTTTTTAAGAGGTTTCTTACTTATAACGAAAAAACAAACACTTTAGACGAATAGTAAATAAAATGAATTTCGTCCGATTAAAATGCATTTCGTCGATATTTATAAGAGATAAATTCAAAATCACCTCCTTACTTTTAATTTCATGTCTTATTTATAAAATCCTTTATTTACCGTATTTTTGCGCAAATTTATAGCATGGATTTTAAAACAGAAATTGAAAGAAGAAGGACATTTGGGATAATATCTCACCCAGATGCAGGTAAAACCACCTTAACAGAAAAACTCTTATTATTTGGAGGTGCTATTCAAGAAGCTGGTGCTGTCAAAAACAATAAAATAAAGAAAACCGCTACCAGTGACTTTATGGAAATTGAGAGGCAAAGAGGAATTTCTGTGGCAACTTCCGTTTTAGCTTTTATCTATGGTGACAAAAAAATTAATATTTTAGACACCCCTGGTCATAAAGATTTTGCGGAAGATACGTTTAGAACTTTAACTGCTGTTGATAGTGTTATTGTTGTTATTGATGTTGCAAAAGGCGTTGAGGAACAAACCGTAAAATTAGTGGAAGTATGTAGAATGCGTAACATACCAATGCTAGTATTCATTAATAAATTAGATAGAGAAGGAAAAGATGCTTTTGATTTATTAGACGATTTAGAACAGAAACTTGGTCTTAAGGTAACCCCTTTAAGCTTTCCTATTGGAATGGGATATGATTTTAAAGGAATATATAATATCTACGAAAAAAACGTAAACCTGTTTAGTGGAGATAGTAAAAAAAATATCGAAGACACAATAGCTATAGACGATATTCATAGTACTAAATTAACCCAATTAATTGGTGAAGCAGCAGCAAATACCTTACGAGATGATTTAGAGTTAGTAAGCGGCGTATATCCTGATTTTGATAAGGACGCATATTTAAAAGGAGAACAGCAACCAGTATTTTTTGGTTCTGCATTAAATAATTTTGGAGTAAGAGAATTATTAGATTGCTTTGTTGATATAGCACCATCGCCAAGAGCGAAAATGGCTGAGGAACGTTTAGTAGACTCTAACGAAAAAAAACTGACTGGATTCGTTTTTAAAATTCATGCAAATATGGATCCAAAACATAGAGACCGTTTGGCTTTTGTTAAAATAGTCTCTGGAACTTTTGAAAGAAACAAACCGTATCTGCATGTTCGCAATGGCAAAAAAGTAAAGTTTTCTAGCCCCAATGCTTTTTTTGCTGAAAAAAAGGAAATCGTAGATACATCATTTCCTGGGGATATTGTAGGGCTACATGATACGGGAAACTTCAAAATTGGAGATACACTAACCGAAGGCGAACAATTAAACTACAAAGGAATACCAAGCTTTTCTCCGGAACATTTTAGATATATAAATAATGCAGACCCATTAAAATCTAAACAATTATACAAGGGTATTGACCAGTTAATGGATGAAGGTGTTGCTCAACTCTTTACGCTAGAATTAAACGGAAGAAAAATTATAGGTACTGTTGGCGCTCTACAATTTGAAGTCATACAATATAGATTAGAGCATGAGTATAGCGCAAAATGTACTTACGAGAATCTTCCTGTGTATAAAGCTTGTTGGGTAGACGAGTCTAATAACAAAACGGATGAATTTAAAGAGTTCGTTCGGGTTAAACAAAAATTCTTAGCAAAAGATAAAAAAGGGCAGTTAGTTTTTCTAGCGGATTCTAGTTTTTCTTTACAAATGACACAACAAAAATATCCTAATGTTAAACTCCATTTTACTTCGGAGTTTAATTAAATAAAAAGGGATGAAATTAAATTTCATCCCTTTTTATTATGCTTCTCCTGTTGGACCAAAATTCATTGGTATAGGTGGTTGTTCATAATCTTTAATAGTTCCATGCGCCTTTTCAAAACGATCTACGTTATCACTTAAAGCCCTAAGAAACTTCTTTGCATGTTGAGGGGTTAAGACAATTCGGCTTTTCACTTTAGCTTTGGGTGCGCCAGGCATCATACTAATAAAATCAACAACAAACTCCGAAACAGAGTGGTTTATTATTGCTAGATTAGAATATGTACCTTCGGCAATTTTCTCATCTAACTCTATATTAATTTGCTGTTGCTTTTTTGATTCGTCACTCATAATTCTATCAATATTATCTTTCTTTTAAAACTCTAATAAAATAAAGTTAGTATAGAATATAACTAAAAAAATAACCCTCAATTTTCATCGAGGGTTATTTCTAGAAATTAAAATTTCAACGCTTCTTTGCGAGCCATAATTTCATCGTACTCTTCTTTAGAGCCAACGATTATATTATCATAATCTCGCATTCCTGTTCCTGCCGGGATTTTATGCCCAACAATTACATTCTCTTTTAAGCCTTCTAATGTATCTACTTTACCACTTACAGCAGCTTCATTTAACACTTTAGTTGTTTCCTGGAAGGAAGCAGCAGAAATAAATGATTTTGTCTGTAATGAAGCTCTTGTAATACCCTGAAGTATTGGTGTTGCCGTAGCCGCTACAGCGTCTCTAGCTTCAATTAAATTCTTATCTCCTCTTCTTAGAATAGAATTTTCATCTCTAAGTTCCCTTGCAGAAATAATTTGACCAGCTTTAATATTATCCGAATCTCCCGCATCCACTACAACTTTCTTTCCATAAATTTCATCATTTTCAACAATAAAATCTTGTTTATGAATTAGTTGGTTTTCTAAGAAAATTGTATCTCCTGGATCTACAATACGTACTTTACGCATCATTTGCCTTACTACAACCTCAAAGTGTTTATCATTAATTTTCACCCCTTGCAAACGATATACTTCTTGCACTTCATTTACTAAGTACTGCTGTACAGCTGATGGGCCTTTTATTTTTAATATATCCTCTGGAGTAGTAGAGCCATCCGAAAGTGGCATACCTGCTCGAACATAATCGTTTTCCTGAACTAAGATTTGATTAGAAAGTTTTACCAAATACTTCTTAACTTCTCCTAATTTAGATTCAATAATTATTTCACGGTTACCTCTTTTAATTTTCCCAAAAGAGACAACACCATCTATCTCAGAAACAACTGCTGGGTTCGATGGATTACGAGCTTCAAATAACTCAGTAACTCTTGGAAGACCTCCTGTAATATCACCTGCTTTTGCAGACTTACGTGGAATCTTAACTAAGATTTGACCTTCTTTAATTTTATCACTATCATCTACCATTAAGTGAGATCCTACTGGTAAATTATAAGAACGCAACACTTCATCATTGGCATTCTTAATTAGTAATGTCGGGATTAATTTTTTGTTTCTAGATTCTGAAATTACTTTTTCCTGAAAACCTGTCTGTTCATCAATTTCTACTTGATATGTAATCCCTTGATCTATGTTTTCGTAAGCAATTTGACCAGGGAATTCCGAAACAATAACTCCATTATATGGATCCCAAGAACAAATTACATCATCTTTCGCTATTTTGGCTCCATTCTCAATAAATAATTGAGAACCATAAGGAATGTTATTTGTACTTAATACAATTCCAGATTTAGCATCTACAACTTTTATTTCCGATGTTCTAGAAATAACAATTGTAGCAGGATTACCTTCTGAATCTTCACCAACAACAGTTCTTAAATCTTCAATTTCTGCAATACCACCCAACTTAGCGATAAGCTTATTATCTTCAGAAATATTACCTGCAATACCACCCACGTGGAATGTACGTAATGTTAACTGTGTTCCTGGTTCTCCAATAGATTGGGCAGCAACTACACCAACGGCTTCACCTCTTTGTACCATTTTATTAGTAGATAAGTTTCTACCATAACATTTAGCACAAATACCTTTTTTAGCTTCACATGTTAATGCTGATCGCACTTCCACTTTTTCTACTGGCGATGCTGAAATTTTCTTAACATCAGACTCCATAATTTCCTGCCCTGCAGAAAGTAATAATTCTTCTGTTAAAGGATTATAAACATCATGTAGAGAAACCCTACCTAATATTCTTTCTCCTAATGTCTCAACAATCTCTTCGTTCTTCTTTAAAGCTCTAACTTCTACACCTCTTAAAGTTTCACAATCTTCAATGTTAATAATAACATCTTGGGAAACATCCACTAAACGACGTGTTAAGTAACCTGCATCTGCCGTTTTAAGGGCAGTATCTGCAAGACCTTTACGAGCACCGTGAGTAGATATAAAATATTCTAAAATCGAAAGACCTTCCTTAAAGTTAGAAAGAATTGGATTTTCAATAATTTCACCACCACCAGCAGTAGATTTTTTAGGCTTAGCCATTAATCCACGCATACCGGTTAACTGACGGATTTGCTCCTTAGAACCCCTCGCACCAGAATCAAGCATCATATATACCGAGTTGAATCCTTGTTGATCTTCGCGAATACGTTTCATAGCCAACTCTGTTAGCATAGCATTCGTAGAAGTCCAAACATCAATAACTTGGTTATAACGTTCGTTATTGGTGATAAGACCCATATTATAATTTGCCATAATGCCGTCTACTTGACCATTGGCATCAGCAATCATTTCAATTTTTTCTTTTGGTATGATAATATCCCCTAAACTAAACGATAATCCACCTTTAAAGGCAAAATCATATCCTAAAGTTTTAATTCTATCTAAGAAATCTGCTGTAGTAGGTACATCCGTTACGGCTAAAATTCCACCAATAATATCTCGTAATGATTTTTTATTTAATACATCATTAATATAACCAGCTTCTTCAGGTACCTCCATATTAAACAATACTCTACCCACAGTTGTTGGTATAATTTTGTTTACTAACTCCCCTTCTTCATTAAAATCTTTAGCACGAACCTTAATTCCTGCATTAAGATTTACCATTCCTTCATTAAAAGCAATTTCTACTTCTTCATAAGAATAGAATGTTAATCCTTCACCTTTAATAGGCACCTCTGGGGTAGATTTTCTTTCCTTAGTCATATAATATAGACCCAAGACCATATCCTGTGATGGTACCGTTATTGGAGAACCATTTGCAGGATTTAAGATATTATGAGAAGCCAACATTAATAATTGAGCCTCTAAAATAGCCTCAGGACCTAATGGTAAATGAACTGCCATTTGATCCCCATCAAAATCCGCATTAAATGCAGTACATACCAATGGGTGAAGACGAATAGCTTTACCTTCTATAAGTTTCGGCTGGAATGCTTGTATACCTAAACGGTGTAATGTCGGAGCACGGTTTAATAATACTGGATGCCCCTTAAGAACATTTTCCAAAATATCCCAAACTACTGGCTCTTTTTTATCTATTATTTTCTTCGCAGACTTAACTGTTTTTACAATACCTCTTTCAATTAACTTTCGAATTACAAAAGGCTTATAAAGCTCAGCCGCCATATCTTTTGGAAGGCCACATTCAAATAATTTCAATTCTGGTCCTACAACAATAACCGAACGAGCAGAATAATCTACACGCTTACCAAGTAAGTTTTGACGGAAACG
This sequence comes from uncultured Maribacter sp., assembly GCF_947496775.1. Lineage (GTDB taxonomy): Bacteria > Bacteroidota > Bacteroidia > Flavobacteriales > Flavobacteriaceae > Maribacter_B. The sequence continues at coordinate 21,493 of NZ_CANMDU010000010.1, forward strand.
CCCTTGCTTACCTTTTAATGAATCAGAAAGTGACTTTAAAGGTCTATTAGATTCCGTTTTAACAGCAGACGCTTTACGTGTGTTATCAAATAATGAATCCACAGATTCCTGAAGCATACGTTTCTCATTTCTAAGAATAACTTCTGGAGCCTTAATTTCTACTAAACGCTTTAAACGGTTATTACGAATAATAACTCTTCTATATAAATCATTTAAATCTGAAGTAGCAAAACGACCACCGTCTAATGGTACTAATGGACGTAATTCTGGTGGAATAACCGGAATTACTTTCATAATCATCCACTCTGGCCTGTTATCTCTATTTTCTTGAGATTCTCTTAAAGCTTCTACAACCTGAAGTCTTTTTAAAGCTTCTGTTTTTCTTTGCTTAGATGTCTCTGTATTAGCTTTATGCCTTAATTCATATGACAATTCGGTTAAATCAATTCTAGCTAATAAATCAATAAGACACTCAGCTCCCATTTTAGCTATGAACTTATTAGGGTCTGAGTCTTCTAAATACTGATTTTCTTGTGGTAATTCCTCTGCAATATTAAGATACTCTTCCTCTGTTAAGAAATCCATTTTCTTAACTTCCTCTCCTTCTGGACCTTTTGCAATACCTGGTTGAATTACTACATAACGTTCGTAGTAGATAATCATATCTAACTTCTTAGAAGGTAATCCAAGAAGATATCCAATCTTATTAGGTAAAGAACGGAAGTACCAGATATGAGCTACAGGAACAACTAAATTAATATGACCTACTCTATCTCTACGTACTTTTTTCTCTGTAACCTCTACCCCACAACGATCACAAACAATACCACGGTAACGAATTCTTTTATATTTACCACAAGCACACTCATAATCCTTAACAGGACCAAAAATACGCTCACAAAAAAGACCATCTCTCTCTGGTTTGTGTGTTCTATAGTTAATAGTTTCAGGTTTTAAAACTTCACCTTTAGACTCTCCTAATATTGCCTCAGGAGATGCTAATCCGATGGATATTTTATTAAACCTTTTTATTGGGTTATTATCTTTTATTCTAGCCATAATATAATGGTGATACTAAATTAACAATGTGTTCTTAAATCGTTTTATCCGATCTGACTATTCCTCTAATCTAATGTCTAAACCTAAACCTTTAAGTTCATGCATTAATACATTAAAGGATTCTGGTAATCCAGGTTCTGGCATTGTTTCGCCTTTAACAATAGATTCATATGTTTTTGCTCTACCAATAACATCATCGGATTTAACCGTTAATATTTCTCTCAAAGTAGCAGACGCACCATATGCCTCTAGAGCCCATACTTCCATCTCTCCAAAACGCTGACCACCAAATTGTGCTTTACCACCTAATGGTTGTTGTGTAATTAGTGAGTAAGGTCCTATAGAACGAGCATGCATTTTATCATCTACCATATGCCCTAATTTCAACATATAAATAACTCCTACTGTAGCTGGCTGATCAAAACGCTGACCTGTACCACCATCATGAAGATATGTATGTCCAAATCTTGGTATACCTGCTTCATCAGTGTATGCATTAATTTGATCTAAAGTAGCACCGTCGAAAATTGGAGTACCAAACTTTTTACCAAGTTTAAGACCTGCCCAACCCAATACTGTTTCATATATCTGTCCTATATTCATACGAGAAGGTACCCCTAACGGATTTAATACAATATCCACTGGCGTTCCATCTTCCAAGAAAGGCATATCTTCATGACGAACTATACGAGAAACAATACCTTTGTTTCCGTGACGTCCTGCCATTTTATCTCCAACTTTAAGCTTACGTTTTTTCGCAACATAAACTTTCGCTAACTTTATAATACCTGCTGGCAATTCATCTCCTACAGAGATAGTAAACTTATCTCTTCTAAGGTTCCCTTGAAGATCATTTAATTTAATCTTATAGTTATGTAATAAATCTGCTAAAGAAGCATTTGTTTCTTTATCTGTTGTCCAACTTCCACCAACTAAGTGAGCGAAATCATCAACAGAATTCAACATCTTCATAGTATATTTCTTGCCTTTTGGCAATACTTCTTCCCCTAAGTCATTTAATACACCCTGCGACGTTTTTCCATTAACTAAGACAAACAATTTTTCAATCAAAATGTCTTTTAGTTGTTGAAATTTAACTTCGTATTCTAATTCTAAATTAGAAATAGCTTCTTTATCTTCTGAACGCTTGCGCTTATCTTTAATAGATCTAGAGAATAATTTTTTCTCAATAACCACACCTCTCAAAGATGGAGACGCTTTTAAAGAAGCATCTTTTACATCACCTGCCTTATCACCGAAAATTGCTCTCAATAATTTTTCTTCTGGCGTTGGATCAGATTCTCCTTTTGGCGTAATTTTACCAATTAAAATATCTCCAGGCTTAACTTCAGCACCAATACGAATCATTCCATTTTCATCCAAGTCTTTTGTCGCTTCTTCTGAAACATTTGGAATGTCATGCGTTAATTCTTCTGCTCCTAATTTTGTATCACGAACATCTAAAGAATACTCATCTACATGTATAGATGTAAATATATCTTCTCGCACTACTTTTTCGGAAATTACAATCGCATCTTCAAAGTTATACCCTTTCCAAGGCATAAAGGCAACCACTAAGTTTCTACCTAATGCTAATTCCCCTTTTTCTGTTGCGTATCCTTCACAAAGAACTTGCCCTTTTTTAACTCTATCTCCTTTTTCAACAATAGGTTTAAGGTTAATACTTGTTCCTTGGTTTGTTTTTCTAAATTTAACTAGTTTATAGGTTTTAGAATCTTCTTCGAAACTAACTAATCTTTCATCGTCAGTACGATCGTATTTAACCGTAATTTTCTGAGAATCCACATACTCAATAACACCTTCTCCTTCGGCATTAATTAATACTCTAGAATCTGATGCTACTTGACGCTCTAAACCTGTACCTACAATTGGTGATTGCGGTTTTAATAATGGTACTGCCTGACGCATCATGTTTGATCCCATCAATGCACGGTTGGCATCATCATGCTCCAAGAAAGGAATAAGAGATGCTGATATAGATGCAATTTGATTAGGAGCAACATCCGTAAATTGTATTTCTGATGGATCTACAACTGGGAAATCTCCTTCTTCCCTTGCTATTACTTTGTCTGAATCAATAGTACCATCTTCTTTTTTAGGAATATTTGCCTGCGCAATTTTCATTCCTTCTTCTTCTTCGGCACTTAAATATCTAAACTCATCCATATCCACCTTAGAATCCGTAACCTTTCTATACGGAGTCTCTAAGAACCCCATTGGGTTAACTTTAGCAAAAACAGCTAAAGAAGAAATAAGACCAATATTTGGACCTTCTGGTGTTTCAATAGGACATAATCTTCCGTAATGCGTATAGTGAACATCACGAACCTCAAAACCTGCTCTCTCTCTTGATAAACCTCCTGGCCCAAGTGCAGATAATCTACGCTTGTGTGTTATCTCTGCCAACGGATTCGTCTGATCCATAAACTGAGATAATTGGTTTGTACCAAAGAAAGAGTTAATAACCGATGATAAGGTTTTTGCATTAATCAAATCGATTGGTGTAAAAACCTCGTTATCACGAACATTCATACGTTCTCGAATGGTTCTTGCCATACGAGCTAAACCAACACCAAACTGAGAAGACAACTGTTCCCCTACCGTACGTACACGACGATTAGAAAGGTGATCAATATCATCAATCTCTGCCTTAGAGTTAATTAATTCGATTAAATATTTAATAATCGTTATGATATCAATTTTGGTTAAGACCTGCTTATCCATTCCGATATCTAATTGTAATTTTTTGTTCATTCTATAACGACCAACTTCACCTAAGTTGTAACGCTGATCAGAGAAGAATAATTTATCAATAATACCTCTTGCAGTTTCCTCATCTGGCGGTTCTGCATTACGTAATTGACGATATATATGCTCAACAGCCTCTTTTTCAGAGTTTGTTGGATCTTTCTGTAATGTATTATGAATTATAGCATAATCGGACTGCGCATTATTTTCTTTATGTAATAATACCGTCTTAACATCCGCATCCATAATTTCTTGAATATGATCTTTTTCAAGAATGGTGTCACGATCTAAAACAATTTCATTTCTTTCAATAGATACCACTTCTCCAGTATCCTCATCCACGAAATCTTCATGCCAAGTATTCAAAACTCTAGCCGCAAGTTTACGACCTAAAACTTTCTTTAATCCTGCTGCAGATGCTTTAACCTCTTCAGAAAGGTCAAAAATCTCTAATATATCTTTATCTCTTTCAAAGCCTATAGCTCTAAATAAAGTAGTAACAGGTAATTTTTTCTTTCTATCAATATATGCGTACATAACGCCATTGATATCTGTTGCAAATTCTATCCAAGATCCCTTAAAAGGAATTACTCTTGCAGAATATAGCTTTGTTCCATTTGCATGGAAAGATTGTCCAAAGAATACCCCTGGAGAACGGTGTAATTGAGAAACTACAACTCTTTCTGCACCATTAATTACAAATGTACCACTCGGTGTCATGTAAGGAATTGTACCTAAATATACATCTTGTACAATAGTCTCAAAATCCTCATGTTCCGGATCTGTACAATATAATTTAAGTCTAGCTTTTAATGGTACACTATATGTAAGTCCACGTTCAATACATTCTTGAATTGAATATCTTGGTGGATCTATGAAATAATCTAAAAACTCCAATACAAACTGATTTCTTGTGTCAGTTATTGGAAAGTTTTCCATGAAGGTGTTATATAATCCTTCATCTCCTCTTTGATCAGATTTTGTTTCAAGTTGAAAGAAATCTTGAAACGATTTAATCTGAATATCCAAGAAATCTGGATATTCCGGAGTGTTCTTAGCGGATGCAAAATTTATTCTTTGAGTCTGATTTTTGAACATCTATGGACAGTATTTTGATCGTGAATACTAAATGGGTTGTATACTACTTTATATACATATTATATAAAAAGGCTTAGGTCTAAGCGCAAATTGCGAAAAGACCTAAACCATAAGTGCTATATGTCGTTGCTATTATTTAAGCTCAACTTCTGCTCCTGCTTCTTCTAATGAAGTTTTAATTCCTTCAGCTTCGTCTTTAGAAACACCTTCTTTAATTGCTTTTGGTGCGCTATCAACGATATCTTTAGCATCTTTCAATCCTAAACCAGTTAATTCCTTAACTAATTTTACAACTGCTAATTTAGAAGCACCAGCCGCTTTTAATATTACATCAAATTCTGTTTGCTCTTCAGCAGCATCTCCACCAGCGGCAGCACCACCAGCAGCAACAGCAACTGCAGCAGCAGCAGGCTCTATACCGTATTCTTCTTTTAATATATCAGCTAATTCGTTTACTTCTTTTACAGTAAGATTAACTAATTGTTCTGCGAAATCTTTTAAATCTGCCATTTTTACTATCGTTTAATAAATTTTTAAAATATAATTGTTTTTAGTGCGTACTATCTTTCTGATAATGTTTTAAGGATACCAGCTAGTTTACCACCACCTGATTTAAGTCCAGAAATAACATTCTTAGCAGGAGATTGTAATAAACCAATTATCTCGCCAATCATTTCCTCTTTAGACTTAATGCTTACTAAAGCATCCAAATTCTCATCACCAATATAAACTGCTTCTTCTACGAAAGCACCTTTTAATAAAGGCTTATCAGATTTTTTTCTGAAACTCTTTATTAATTTTGCAGGAGCATTTCCTACTTCAGAAAACATTAAAGAAGTATTCCCTTTAAGTACTTCAGGAAGTTCTCCAAATTCTCTATCAGAAGCCTCCATTGCTTTTGCAAGCAATGTATTTTTAACTACAGCCAGTCTTATATCCGATTTAAAACATGCTCTTCTTAAATCCGAAGTAGTCACTGCATCAAGACCAGAAATATCTGCCAAATAAATGGTAGAGCTTTCCCCTAACTGAGTAGTCAAATCCTGTATAACGTTTGCTTTTTCTTCTCTTGTCATAATTAAATTTTTAAACTACCAGTTAATTAAACTGTTTTTGGATCTAATTGAACACTAGGACTCATTGTGCTAGACATGAAAATTGATTTCATATAAACACCTTTAGACGCCGTAGGCTTCAATTTATTCAAAGTATCTAATAACTCTTTAGCATTTCCTGCAATCTTATCCGCAGAGAAAGAAGCCTTTCCAATTGCAGCATGCACTATACCTGTTTTATCTACTTTAAAGTCAATTTTACCTGCTTTTACTTCTGTAACCGCTTTAGCTACATCCATAGTAACAGTACCTGTTTTTGGATTAGGCATTAAACCTCTTGGCCCTAAAACTCGACCTAGGGGACCTAATTTACCCATTACACTTGGCATTGTGATAATTACATCAACATCTGTCCAACCGCTTTTTATTTTATCCAAATATTCATCTAATCCAACAAAATCTGCACCAGCTGCTGTAGCCTCTGCCTCTTTGTCTGGAGTAACCAAAGCCAAAACTTTAACATCCTTACCAGTTCCATGTGGAAGCGTTACCACCCCACGAACCATTTGATTTGCTTTTCTTGGATCTACACCCAAACGAACAGCTAAATCTACAGATGCATCAAATTTTGTATTTGTTATTTCTTTTACTAAAGCAGACGCTTCATCAATAGAATAAAGTTTATCTTTCTCTATTTTAGCACGAGCCTCCTTTTGATTCTTTGTTAACTTTGCCATTTAATTGCTTTTAAGATTTTAAAAAGGTCTTTTTCCTGCCACTTTTAAACCCATAGATCTTGCTGTTCCTGCGATCATACTCATTGCTGATTCTACAGTAAATGCATTTAAATCTACCATTTTGTCTTCGGCTATTGCCTTAACCTGGTCCCAAGTTACATTACCTGATTTTACTCTGTTAGGTTCGCCAGATCCTTTTTTAATCTTAGCTGCTTCCAATAGCTGAACTGCCGCTGGTGGTGTTTTTACAATAAAATCAAATGATTTATCCTTGTATACGGTGATAACAACTGGTAATACTTTACCTGGTTTATCCTGTGTACGAGCATTAAACTGCTTACAGAATTCCATAATGTTAACACCGGCAGCACCTAAGGCGGGTCCAACCGGTGGCGATGGATTCGCTGCACCTCCCCTAACTTGTAGCTTAACTACTTTACCTACTTCTTTTGCCATTGTTTAAAATTAAATTGAAAGTGTATCAATGGAAGCGATACTACTTTTAAATATGTAACAAATTATATTAAATTTTTTCTACTTGCATATAACTTAACTCCAATGGTGTTTTTCTTCCAAAAATCTTAACCATTACCTCAAGCTTACGCTTCTCCTCATTAATTTTTTCAACCGTTCCGTTAAACCCATTAAAAGGACCATCTATTACTTTTACCGTTTCACCAAAAACAAAAGGTATTGCAACGCTATCTGTATTTACAGTTAACTCATCCACCTTACCTAACATTCTATTCACTTCCGATTTTCTCAAAGGAACAGGATCTCCTCCTTTTGTCTCCCCCAAAAAACCAATAACATTTGTAATAGACCTAATAATATGTATCATTTCTCCACCTAAATTAGCTTTGATCATGATATACCCAGGGAAATACACCCTTTCTTTATTAATTTTTTTTCCGTTTCTAATCTGAACCACTTTTTCTGTAGGAACTAAAACATCCTCCAGATAATCAGAAAAACCTAAACGAGACACTTCACTTTCAATGTATCCCTTAATTTTATGCTCCTGACCACTAACAGCCCTTACTACATACCACTTCTTTTCTAAAACTTCAGACATGATCGCAGTTTAATTTAAAACGTTATCAAAATACAAACCAACCAACTTACTTAAACCAGAATCCACACCCCAAGTTGCCAATGCAAATAAAATAGAGAATACCGCAACCACAACCATAAGATTAGATGATTCTGAACGCGGCGGAAGAGTAACATTATTTTTTAACTCCTCTATAGATTCTTTTATATAAGTTAACATAGTTGTTTATTTTTTTCAATTTTACAAGAAACAGAACATACGTTCTTTTCTTTCGCACGGGAGGAGAGACTCGAACTCCCGACACCTGGTTTTGGAGACCAGTGCTCTACCAACTGAGCTACACCCGTTTGTATTTACATTGAAAGGTATCCGCCAACGGCGGACACCCCTATAATGTAAAACTATAAATTATCTTAATCTAAAATTTTAGTAACCTGACCAGCACCTACTGTTCTACCACCTTCACGAATCGCAAAACGCAATCCTACGCTTAATGCAATTGGAGACAACAACTCAACAGTAATAGTAAGGTTATCACCAGGCATAACCATCTCAACCCCTGAAGGAAGATTAATAGTTCCTGTTACATCCGTAGTTCTAACATAAAACTGTGGACGATAGTTATTATGGAAAGGCGTATGACGACCACCTTCTTCTTTCTTAAGGATATAAACCTCTGCTTCAAATTTAGAGTGAGGAGTCACAGAACCTGGCTTACAGATTACCATACCTCTACTAATTTGAGATTTTTCAATACCTCTCAATAAGATACCTACATTATCTCCTGCCTCACCTCTATCTAATATCTTACGGAACATTTCAACTCCAGTAATAGTAGAGGATAATTTTTCAGCACCCATACCAATAATATCAACTGCATCACCTGTATTTGCAATACCAGTTTCGATACGACCTGTAGCAACAGTTCCACGACCAGTAATTGTAAATACATCTTCAATTGGCATTAAGAAATCTTTATCAACATCTCTCTTTGGCAATTCAATCCAAGCATCAACTTCTTCCATTAATTTCATTACTGTATCTACCCACTTTTGCTCACCATTAAGTGCACCTAAAGCAGAACCAGCAACAACAGGTCCATTATCACCATCATACTCATAAAAAGAAAGTAATTCTCTTACTTCCATTTCAACAAGCTCTAAAAGTTCTTCATCATCAACCATATCCACTTTATTCATGAATACAACAATTCTTGGAATACCAACCTGACGACCTAATAAGATGTGCTCACGTGTTTGTGGCATTGGACCATCTGTAGCAGCAACGACTAATATAGCACCATCCATTTGAGCAGCACCAGTTACCATGTTCTTTACATAATCCGCGTGACCAGGACAATCTACGTGCGCGTAGTGACGATTTGCAGTAGAATACTCTACGTGCGATGTATTAATTGTAATACCTCTTTCCTTTTCCTCAGGAGCGTTATCGATAGAATCGAAACTTCTCAATTCAGAAAGACCTGCATTTGCTAAAACTGTAGTAATAGCAGCAGTTAATGTAGTTTTACCGTGATCTACGTGTCCAATAGTACCTATATTTAAGTGCGGTTTGGAACGATCAAAAGTTTCCTTTGCCATGTTTAATGAATTTTAATCTTTAGTTTATATTAGTGTACAAATTTATGCCTTAATTGAGCCAATGACGAGATTTGAACTCGTGACCTCTTCCTTACCAAGGAAACGCTCTACCCCTGAGCTACACCGGCGTAAAGTGTTAAACCTAACACCTCAAACAACCAAAGCTCATTAAAGGTGTAATTTATTTACAGAAAAAACAGAAGCAACGCAAGGTCGATTCTGTTTTTTATGTTTTGAGCGGGAGACCGGGTTCGAACCGGCGACATTCAGCTTGGAAGGCTGACGCTCTACCAACTGAGCTACTCCCGCTTATTTACTTCTTGAAATTAATTTCAGAAAGCAAAATTACAACATTTTCAAAATTTCAAAAAACTATTTTAAAGAATATTTTTTAAAGCTACTTCGAATTTTAGCTTTGCAAAAGTAACCTTTTAAAAGTACTTTCTAAAATTTTTTGTGGGGAGAGCAGGATTCGAACCTGCGAAGACGTAGTCAGCAGATTTACAGTCTGCCCTCGTTGGCCGCTTGAGTATCTCCCCAAACCATTAATTAAAGAACTTTTCAAAGAGCCGATGGAGGGACTCGAACCCACGACCTGCTGATTACAAATCAGCTGCTCTAGCCAGCTGAGCTACATCGGCTTTTTTACTTTTTTAGTTATAAAAAAGTCCGCTATTTCTAACGGACTGCAAATGTATACGTTTTTTTGTTTATTCAAAACAAAATTTAAAAAAAATTTCATCAAGCTTTTGCTCTAATTTTTTCTTTCTTTTTTATTAGCCTTCTTTCCAGCGAATTACAAGCAGAATCTACTGCTTCTTCAAAAGATTTACATTGCTTTTTTACCATGAAATTATCCTTAGGAACGTTTAATTTTATCTCCACAATCTTATTTTCCTTCAAATTATTGTTATCTAATTTTAAAAACACTTCCGAACTAATTACTTTATCATAAAATGTTTCTAATTTATCTAATCTGTTTTGTACAAACTCAATTAACCCATCTTCTGCATTAAAATTTACGGATTGCGCATTTACTTTCATAGAATACTATTTTTAAAAATTAAACAATGTAATTTATATTTTACCGCCTCTTGGATGAGCGGAAGCGTGTACTTTTTTCAACTCTTCTATACCATTATGGGTATAAACTTGTGTTGATGCTAAACTAGAATGCCCTAATAACTCTTTTACAGAGTTTAAATCTGCACCCTTATTGAGCAAATGGGTGGCAAACGTATGCCTAAGTATATGAGGACTCTTCTTTACCTTACTAGACACCTTACTAAAATACCCATTTATAACTCTATAAACAAGAGTTTCATACAATTTATTGCCTGTTTTTAAAAGAAAAACATGATTTACATCTTTTACACAAGCTAACTCTTTTCTCTCCGCAAAATATTGAGAAAACAAATCTACCGTAGATTCCAATATAGGTATTACACGCTCTTTATTTCTCTTTCCCAAGACTTTTAAGCTACGTTCCTCCAAATTAACATTACTACATTTTAATTGAATAAGCTCAGCTCTACGCATACCTGTAGCATAAAGCAAATCTATAATTAACTTATCTCTAACCCCTTCAAACCCTTCTGGATAAACAATTTGCCCTAACACTTTTTGCATTTCTTCCTCAGAAAATGGAACTTCTATTTTTTTGGAAACTTTTAATGCTTTATGTTTTGCTAAAGGAGAAATTTCTATTGCCTCTATACGAAGCAAAAATTTATAGTACGCTTTTAAAGATGCTATTTTCCTATTAATTGTACGATTTTCCAATCCGTCCTTAACCAAGTTAACAACCCAACTCCTAATAAGAACATATTCTATATTATCTATACTAGGCACCTCATATTCTTCTAAACAAAAACAAGCAAAAGATTCTATATCTTTTTTATAAGCCTGCACCGTATGCTTAGAATATTTCTTTTCTAAAAGAAGATAATTTAAAAAAGGAGTCCATACCATACTCTCAAAGTTAGCATATATTTTAACTTAATTCCATAAAAAAATCCTGCTAATAGCAGGATTTTATATTGAAAATAGATTCATTAACCTATATTTCTTCTTGATCTCTTAAACCTTGTATGTACTGCGCTTTTTGTATTTGCGCTCTACGTGTTACAGATGGTTTATTGAACTGCTGACGCTTTCTCAATTGACGCATTGTACCGGTTTTATCGAACTTTCGCTTAAAGCGCTTTAAAGCTCTATCTATGTTTTCTCCTTCTTTAATTGGTATAATTAACATATGCTACTACCTCCTCTCTTTTGTGATTAAGGCTGCAAATATACTATTTATATCGGCATTACAAACCTTATTGAAAATTATTTTACCTAAACCTTTACTGCAGGCGTATAGCTTTTCTTGTCTATAATTATTTTGGATAGTATTTCTTTTAGTATTTCAGATGTTCCTCCTCCTATAGGCCCACACCTACTATCCCTAAACAATCTGGCTAGTGGATAATCTTCCATAAAACCGTACCCTCCAAGCATTTGTAAACAATCATAAATAGTTTCATCTGCCATTTTGGTAGAAAGTAGTTTAGACATAGTTGCTTCTTTTACTACATATTCTCCATTATTTAATCTTTGTGCTACAGAATAATTAAATTCCCTGCACATAGTCATCTCTGCCGTACGTTCCGCTATCTTATGTCTTAACGCCTGATACTGATTAATTTGTTTACCAAAAGCCGTTCTTTCCGACATGTAATCCATTGCATATTCTAACGCATACTCTGCTCTAGCATGTGCATTAACGCCCATTATTAATCTTTCTAAAGCAAAATGCTGCATTATATAAGGAAAACCTTTCCCTTCTTCTCCCATCAAATTTTCTGCCGGTATCCTAACATTATCAAATGCTATTTCACCAGTATCCGAAGCACGCCAACCCAACTTATCTAATTTAACAGCACTAACTCCAGCTGCATCTCTATCTACAACAAAAATACTAATACCTTTGTTCCCTAACTTTGGAGCGGTTTTAGCAGTAACAACCAAATAATCACTTAATACACCATTAGTAATAAATGTTTTAGAACCATTTATAATATAAAAATCTCCTTCTTTAGTAGCAGTTGTACGCATTCCTGAAACATCAGATCCGGCGAAAGGTTCGGAAATACAAAGACACCCTATCTTATCACCTGCAATACTTGGAGCTAGGTACTCTTCTTTTATTCTCTCGTCTCCCTCCTTATTTAGGTGCGTCATTGCCAAGTACATGTGAGCCCATATTGCGGCCGCGAAACCAAGCGAATTTATTCTTTGAAGCTCTTCTAACAGGATTACCATATAAAACAGATCTAGCTCAAGGCCTCCATATTTTACAGGATAGGTTAAACCTAAATACCCCATGTCTCCAAATTTTTTCCAAATAAAACGCTCAATAGCACCTTCTTTTTCCCATTTATCCACATGTGGCACCACTTCCTTTTTTAAGAAACTTCTTAAACTCTCACGAAACAAGTTATGTTCTTCACTAAAATATCTTTTATCCATGCTAAAATTTACTATACCTGAAATACTTTATTTAAGCTTCAAATATAACTTAATTTTATCAATTTTTTCGAATGGGAAATTTTTAATATTTGCTAATTCATCAAAAGAAACGATAGAATCATTGAGATTTCTATAATTTACCACCTCAAAAGCAACTGTTTTTTGAATATATAATAATTTTGATAGCTCTGAAGCCGTTGCTGTATTTATATTGATTTTTTTAACTTCGGGCGCCTTCATCACTTTATACTGTTTTAACAGCCTTTCAGCTACCTCCGGTTTTAAACCATAAACATCTAACAATTGTTTATCTATCAAAAAACCACCAAGAGCATTCCTAAATTTCACTATTCTTTTAGATAACACCTCTCCTATTCCATTTATAGCCTGTAGCTCTTCCTCCGTACAATCATTTAAATCTTTAATCGGAAATATTTTTGTGTCCTTATACGTATTTTGTCTACTCGTTTTCTTTTTCCATTTTGGAAATTTAAAATACGGTTCTAGAAGTTTTAGTAATGAATCTGAAATCTTAGTAACTTGCTGAAACTCTTCAGCCGAATTTACAAAGCCGTTCTTTTTTCTAAATAAATGTAACCTATCTATTTCTTCTACTGACATACCCAATGTATATCCTTTATAGTCTGTTATATAATTAGGGTTAAATACATAAAGAATCTTTTCTTTTGCTAAAAACGCTTTTGATTTAAGAGAATCAACTTTAGCTTGCTCTTTTGTATTAAGAGTAAAATTTTCTACCCTACTAGAAGTATATGTATTAAAAAAATAATATCCTATTTGAAGCGTAACTATTAATAATAACAAATAAAAAATCCCACTTCGTTCTTGTTTAGAGAATTGAAAGTGGGACTTAAAATTTTTCAAAAGAATTATGTTTTACAATTTTGCTTCTTTAATAGCTCCTAAAAATCTATTTAATTGTTTTTTAACTACTGGGAACAAGAAAAACAACCCAACCATATTCGGGAATACCATTGCAAAAATCATAGCATCGGAAAAAGCCCAAATTGAAGACATACTTGCTGCTGCTCCAATAATAATAAAGGTTAAGAACAACAGTTTATAAACCATATCTGCTGTTTTACCTCTTCCAAATAAAAATTTCCAAGATTGCAAACCGTAATACGACCAAGATATCATGGTAGATACTGCAAATAAAACTACCGCAACGGTTAAAAACACATTAGAATAAGGAATGTATTGTGCGAAAGCCATAGAAGTAATTCCTGCTCCTTCATACGGAACCCCATCTATCATAACAGAACCTTCTCCTCCATATTCAAAGAAACCGCCAAAATTAAAAATGATAATTACTAATGCTGTCATGGTACAAATTACAACTGTATCTATAAATGGCTCTAACAATGCCACCAACCCTTCAGATGCAGAGTATTTAGTTTTTACAGCAGAATGCGCAATGGATGCAGAACCCGCGCCAGCCTCATTAGAAAAAGCTGCTCTCTTAAAACCTACTAATAAAACTCCTATAAAACTACCTACCCCTATTGCAGTTGGAGTAAAGGCCTCTTTAAAAATTAATGAAAATGCATCATCTATTAGAGTAAAATTACTTAGTATAATATACAAACAAGCTATTAAATACATTACAGCCATCAGAGGTACTACTTTTTCTGTAACTTGTGCAATTCTCTTAATTCCCCCGATAATGATTATCCCTACTAATATAGCCAAGATAAGACCAATAATGGCACCTGCACTAGTACTAGTTAGCCCCATTAACTCTTTTATAACAATAGTTGCTTGATTAGATTGCGCAGCATTACCTCCACCAAAAGAACCTCCAATACAAAAAATAGCAAACATTGCTGCTGCTATTTTTCCAAACATAGTATACCCTCTTTCCTTTAAACCTTTGCTTATATAATACATAGGGCCACCGTAAATAGTGCCGTCTTCACCAACATCTCTATACTGCACACCAAGTGTACATTCCACAAATTTTGATGACATGCCCAATAATCCACAAATAACCATCCAAAAAGTGGCTCCAGGACCTCCTAAGGCAATTGCCAATGCAACACCTGCAATATTACCATTCCCAACTGTACCAGAAACAGCGGTTGCTAAAGCCTGAAAATGAGTAACCTCTCCTTCTTGACTTTCATCACCGATAGTACCAACAATATCGCCATCAACAATATTAACATCTGCTTTCTCCACTCCGTGATGATCTATTTCATCATACTTACCTCTTACCACATTTATTGCTTTTCCAAAATATCTAATATTAGGAAACCCAAAATAAATCGTAAAAAATAAAGCGCTCAGTACCAATAATATTAAAACAAATGGAACACCGAACACTTCAAAGAAAATAACTGCTGAGAAAAAATCTGAAATAGGTTTAAAAGCTTGATCAATTTTCTGATCCAAACCGACCTCTTGAGCCATGGTTAATAAAGGAGCAAATAATGCAAAAAACGATAGAAGTTTATACTTCATAATATAAAATTTGTATTTATTAAATTAATTAGTCCGCAAGCAATATCTAAAAAATAATGACCGTAATCAAATATATAGTCATTTAATATTATTCTATATGAAACATTTTATTCAATTTCTTAATCTGCTCTGGCCTCCCTAAAACAATTACTTTACTTTTAGGTTGTAATTTCATATCTGCCTCTGGATTAATAATATATTCTCCATCTGGAGCTATATATCCTATTATAGTACAGCCCGTTTTTCTGCGCAAATCTAAATCCCTAAGAGAGTTACAATCTACCTGATCTGCAAAATCTTCAATAGCCACCTCTTCTAAATTAGTTGTGTGCTCCCCTTCTACGGAAAGTTTATCCATAAAGGTTATTAAATCTGGCATAACTACTAAAGACGCCATATGATCCCCTCCAATCTTATCGGGCATAATCACCTGGTTAGCTCCTGCTAATTCTAATTTTTTTTGTGATGTAACCAAAGAAGCCCTACTAACGATGAACAAATCTTTATTTATCTGTCTTGCAGAAAGAACCACAAACAAATTGGAAGCATCATCTGGAAGAGTCGCGATTAAATATTGCGCCCTATCTATACCTGCCTCTATTAAAACTTTATCTTCATTTGCATCACCTTCAACAAATAGAATTTCCTCCTCAAATTTTTCTATAATTTCCTTATCCTTTTCTACAACTACAAAAGGTCTTTTGTAAGCTTTTAGTCTTGCTGCCGCTTGCATTCCGTTTCTACCATAACCACACACTATTACATGGTTAGACAATTTTCCTATTGTATTCTTCACTTTCTTCTTTTTTAATAGTTGCATAGAATTCCTGCTCAAAATATATTCTGTAATTACAGAAATAGCAAAAGCAAAAATAAAAACACTCGATATTATTAAAACAATTGTAAATAATTTACCCTCAGCTCCCAAAGGTTGTACTTCCGAAAAACCAACCGTGGTAACCGTAATAATAGTCATATACATGGCATTTACCCATGAGTAATCCAAAATTAAACGGTACCCCAAAACACCAAACAATAAGACTGCAAGCATTAGCCCTATTGCTACATAAAATCTTGTTCTAAACAATTTTGCCATAATTACAAATCAAAAACGGAAGTTCTTTTCGTGTGTACTAAATCTTTAATTTTCAGCCAAAAAGCCACAAATAAATATAATGCAAATCCAAACCCTAGGGTTACAAATGTTACATATATAAAGGAGGTGCGAACCACTCTCGCTCTTATACCTAAACGATCAGCAATACGCCCGCAAACCTCGAACCCTCTCTTTTGAAAATAATATAAAATTTTATAGAAAAAATTCATTGGATAAAATTAGGAATTTCCTTTTAATAAACTTGTACCAATAGCGCATTGCAAACATTTATTTTTTGTGCAGTATTTATTATATAATTGCAATATAGCCTGACTTTCTTTTGAAGATGAACAAGATGCACCTAACTTTTTAAAATTGTTTATGATAGAATTATCTTCTGCCGCTATTTTAGAAATAATTTTAAGCAACTCTTCATCATTATCTTTTCCTAAAGTTTTAGAATAATAAAATTTAAATGGAAGTATCGTATTTATAATTATTAAGTTCACAAACTTAGTAGTAATTCGCTTCTTATTTTTCTTAGATTCTTTACCGAAAGTAAAATGGGTATCCCAATAATCACTAGCACTTACCTTAAAAATTATATGCAAATCTTCTAAGGACGTATTTCTTATTAATTTAGAAAATAAATTTTGATGCACACTATACAAATTTGCAAATTGTGACAACCTAATTGTAGGAAAATTTGGAGGTCGGAGTTTAAAAAATTTTGGCTTCATTACCCCTTCTTCCGAAAGATTAAATTTATTTTTTAAAAATTGGTATTCTTTTCTCAACTCCACATAATAATTATCCAAACACTCCTCCTCTTTTAAAACCCCAAGCAAACCGTAAATCACACTTTCTAACTGAAACCCATTATTCTTAAGCTTGGAAACTACGGATGGATGCAATGCGGATTGTAAACTAAAAAAAGGTTCTCCATTCATTTTTAACCCAAAATTCTTTAAGAGCATTATAAAAAGAACGTACTCCCAATCATTTTTAGATTTTTGCAATAACTCTTTAATAATTTCTGTCTTTTGTTCTAAGCGTTCAAAAAATAAACGCTCTAGCCAATTTTGGACTATAAAATCATCTACCGCCTTAATTCCCTTTTCGCAGTTAATAAATTTCTTTCCCGAGTTATTGAATAATGCCTTATAAGCAACTAGAAGATTATTTCCTATGAAAGATTTTAACTCTAATGTAGGCATCTTGGAATTATCACTTCTAAAAACCGCTCCGTCATCTTCCCAAACTACATGTAATATAACAGAATTATAGGCATCATCTATTTCATGATTATGGGCATACCAATCCGAAGATTTTAAATGAATTTCCACATTACCTACCCATAATTGTTCATCAATACGGATATGTGAATTAAAAAAATCGGGGCCCGCTTCATGGTTATGCTGACCCATTTTAACAATAGAAAGAGAACTACCTTCGGTTGTCTTCAAACCTATTTGAGGAAACTTTTTATGTTTCCAAATAAAATGTAATAAGTCCTCTCGCATTTATTATTATGTAAAACTAATAAAGGTTCTAACTAAAAAAACCCACTTAAAAAGCGGGTTTAATTTACTAAATCTATTTTATTTATTCTGCAACTTCACCTTCCCAATTCATAAAACCGCCTACCAAATTATAAGTGTTTTCAATACCAATACTATTCATAATAGCACAAGCTTGCCCACTACGATTACCGGAACGGCAGTACACATAAAAATTCTTTGTCTTATCTAATTTCTCTATTTCTGTCAAGAATTCTTGACCCAAATAAATATCAATATTCGTAGAATTAGGAATATATCCTTCTTCTATTTCTTCCGGGGTTCTTACATCTAGAATAAATGCGTTATCGTCTTTTTCTAGTTGTTCCTCCCATTCTTGCTGTGATAAATCTGCCATTTTTTCGTACTTTTTTTTGATATCTCAAAAATACTACATTATTTATAGAATTACTTAAACCAAACCTAAGGTTTTAAACTTTCCGCTTAAGATAGAACTTGGCTCTGTTTGTAACCTCTCTTTTAATAGTGAAACATAGATATTTCTATAATCAAGATTACACTCCTGTAAATAAGCTTTTGTATAGTTATCTAACATTTTTCCGAAATAGCGGTCTTTTACAGCCAAACCATGTACAGATTCTCCTTTCATTGATAAAGACAGGGTATCATCTACCCCTATGTCTCCCAACCGTTTTTTTACCATTTCTTCTATATACCTTACAACCTAGCCTGTTCTATACATTCCTACCTTCACCTACGATATGGCAAAAATCTAAAGACCCATATTACTATCAACTATTGTTAAAACAACCTAACCTTATTAATTAGGCAAACAAAACCTGAATCACAAAGAGACTTAAACCCTGACGAATTTTAAGTAAAATCATAAAAATCAATTTCCATAAGCAACTCTTTTTAAACTCAATAGAAACAACTCCTCTGGCCTTCTTAGCAAAATCATAAAGACTGTTCTTTAATATAGCCGCTTAATGTGTTCTTTTTACACGACAGATTCCTATTGTTCTTAGACTCCTTTACGAACAAAAGTTTTATCTCTAATGGCCCAAAAAACAAGAATTATTTTTTTTTAACAAAAATTTAATCCAAAAAAAAAAGTTTCATAAAACAAATTTTTATACATTTGTACATACAAATGTTGTATAGACATGAATATAGAAAAGATTTTAAAAACTGATAAAGAAATTCCAATTGACAAAAGAACCGTTGTTCATGTTATATTGGTTAGCCATAAAATAAATGAGGTAATATCTCAAGCTTTAAAACCTTACGATGTTTCCATACAACAGTTTAACGTATTACGCATTCTACGAGGGCAAAACGGTAAACCAGCTAATCTTGGTACGATTAATGAAAGAATGGTTACTAAAATGAGTAATACCACACGCTTAGTAGATAAACTAATTGCCAAAAACTATGTAGAACGCAAAACCTGTGCAGCCAACAGAAGAAAAATAGAAATAAGCATAACTAGCAATGGTAAAAAAGAATTAGAGAAAATTGATATTACCATGGCCGAAACCGAAAACAAATTAGTAGCAAATTTTTCAAAAAAAGAATTAGAAACTTTAAACCAATTATTGGATAAATTTTAGCGAAATGAATGATTATATTAACAACTTACAGTGGCGATACGCTACTAAAAAATTTGATTCTTCGAAAAAATTAACAGAAGAACAATTAAATTTTATTCTTGATGCAGTGCAGCTCAGCGCTTCTTCGTATGGCCTACAACCATACCATGTTTTTGTTATATCGGATAGAGAAATTAGAGAAAAACTAAAAGCCGCTTCATGGGGACAAGTCCAGATTACAGAATCATCGCATTTAATTGTGTTTGCAAATCAAACTACATTTAAGGATAATCTTATAGATGATTATTTAACAAATGTAATTTCAACAAGAAATTTACCTGAAAATTCTTTACAAGAATATGGCGATTTCATGAAAAGTAAACTAACTCCATTAACTGATGAAATTAAAAATATTTGGACTTCCAAGCAAACATACTTAGCTTTAGGAAATTTACTTTCTGCCGCCGCCTCTATTCAGGTTGATGCTTGCCCTATGGAGGGTTTTGATGCCGAAGAGTATAATAATATTTTAGGTCTTTCAGACAAAAATTTAAATGCTTCTGTAATAGCAACAATAGGCTTTAGATCAGAAAACGATGAAACACAGCATTATAAAAAAGTACGCAAATCAAAAGAGAATTTATTTACGCAATTATAACAAACATAAAAACAACGTTAACTATTAATTAAATTAAAGATGAAAAAGAAGTTATTAAGTTTAGCATTAGCAGTAGTATTTGGATTTTCAGCTACAGCAAACACACCAATCGACGGTGATAAAAAAACAGTTAAAACAAGTGAAAGTACTGTTACCTGGAAAGGTTACAAAGTAACAGGTTCCCATGAAGGAACAATTAATTTAAAATCTGGTTCTTTAGATTTTAATGGCAGTAAACTTACTGGAGGAGAGTTTGTTGTTGATATGACTACTATTAACACAACAGATTTAGAGGGAGAATACAAAGGTAAATTAGATGGGCATTTGGCATCTGACGATTTCTTTGGTGTTAAAGCACACCCTACCGCCAAATTAATCTTTAAAAGTTTAAAATCTTTTAATAAAAACTCCTACACTGTAACAGGAGATTTAACTATTAAAGGTATTACTAAAGAAGTAACATTTGTAGTTTCTGTTTTCGAAAACAAAGCCACTGCAACTTTAAAAGTAGACAGAACAAAATTTAATATTAAGTACGGTTCTTCTAGTTTCTTTGACGATTTAAAAGACAAAGCAATCTATGATGAGTTCGATTTAGTAGTAGATATGGCTTTCTAAATTAAGCCAAACCTATTCTAAAACCCTGTTACTTATAACAAAGTGACGGGGTTTTATTATTTTTAGCACAGCCTATTGGCTATTTTAAAAATCCTTTTTATATTTGATGCTTAATGAAAAACAAAGGAACAAATACTTGGTGGTGGAATAACTTGCGAAAAACAACGTGAGCAGAGCATCATTGTAGTTAAACTATATAAAAGGCTTGTCATCACGACAAGCCTTTACTTTTTTATAAAACTTAAATATTTTATCTAATGACGTACCAATTAGAGACACATTTTAAAAAAATATTAGCAGATACCATTACACCCGTAAGCGTATACTTAAAAATAAGGGATCGCTTTCCTAATAGTATTTTATTAGAGAGTAGCGACTACCATGCCAATGACAATAGCTTTTCTTATATCTGCTGTAACCCAATTGCATCTATTAAAGTAGAAAACGAAACTATTTCTCAACAATTTCCGGATGAAACTTCCCAAAAAACTAAAATCGATAGCAATACAGATGTAGTTTCTATTTTAGATGATTTTAGCAAAAAATTTAAAGGCAATAAAAATGATTTTAAGTTTATAAACAATGGTCTTTTTGGCTACATGGCTTATGATGCGGTACGGTATTATGAGGATGTAAAAATTTCTAAAAAAGAAAACAGTGTTACAATTCCGGATATTTATTATGCCGTGTATCAAAACATAATAGCAATTAATCATTTTAAAAATGAAGCATATATTTTTGCTCATTGCTATAATAATGAGCAAAATATTGCAGAAATAGAGCAAATTTTAAATATTCGAAATTTTGCATCGTATAATTTCTCTATTCAAGGAGAACCTACATCTAACTTAAAAGATGAAGAATATAGAGAACATGTAGAACTTGCAAAAAAGCATTGCCAACGTGGTGATGTTTTTCAATTAGTACTCTCTAGACGCTTTTCTCAAGAATTTAAAGGGGATGAATTTAATGTATACCGAGCTCTACGTTCCGTAAACCCATCTCCTTACCTATTTTATTTTGATTATGGCGATTTTAAAATCTTTGGAAGTTCTCCAGAGGCGCAACTAATCGTAAAAGACGGAAAAGCAGAGATACACCCAATTGCTGGTACTTTTAAAAGAACTGGTAATGATGAGCAAGATGCCATTTTAGCGAAAAAACTCTCCAAAGACGATAAAGAAAATAGTGAGCATGTAATGCTCGTAGATCTTGCTCGTAACGACCTTAGTAGAAACGGAAATATGGTTAAAGTGGAAAATTATAGAGAGGTTCAATTCTTTTCTCATGTAATTCATTTAGTATCTAAAGTTACGGGGCAAAAGAAAGAAGACATAGCCACAATGAAAGTAGTTGCAGATACTTTTCCTGCAGGTACCCTAAGTGGCGCTCCAAAACATATGGCTATGCAACTTATAGAAAAATACGAAAAAACTAGTAGAGGTTATTATGGTGGAGCAATTGGCTTTATGGATTTCGAAGGTAATTTTAATCATGCTATTATGATACGTACTTTTCTTAGCAAAAACCACCAATTACATTACCAAGCAGGTGCTGGTTTAGTAGCAGCATCTAACTCAGAAAGCGAGTTACAAGAAACATATCACAAATTAGGCGCATTAACCAAGGCATTGGAAATTGCAGAATCTATCTAAATTTCCAAAATAGACACTACAATGAAAAAAATATTAGTCATAGATAATTACGATAGTTTTACCTATAATTTGGTACATTATTTAGAAGATTTAAATTGCGAAGTTGTTGTTAAACGTAATGACCAACTTAGTCTGGAAGAAGTAGATGTTTTTGATAAAATTGTACTTTCTCCAGGACCAGGAATTCCTGATGAAGCTGGGCTTCTTAAAGAAATCATTGCAACATACGCTCCCACCAAAAGTATTTTTGGTGTTTGCTTAGGACAACAAGCTATAGCTGAAGTATTTGGCGGTTCTCTTATAAATCTAGAACAAGTATACCACGGTATTGCTACTAAAATAAAAATTACAAAACCAGAAGATATTCTATTTCAAGATTTACCTTCTGAAATAGAAGTAGGTCGTTACCATTCTTGGGTAGTGAATCCTGATATGCCAGAAGTTCTAGAAGCTACTTCTTTCGATGAAAACGGACAAATAATGTCTTTAAGACATAAACTATATGATATTTCTGCTGTGCAATATCATCCAGAATCGGTACTTACTCCTAATGGAAAAAAAATACTAGAAAACTGGATAAATAATTAGAACGATGAAAAAAATATTAAACCGACTTATTAATCACGATATTCTAGAAAAAGAAGATGCTAAACAAGTATTAGTTAATATTGCTAAAGGCGATTATAATACAAGTCAGATAGCCGCTTTCTTAACCGTATATATGATGCGTAGCATTACTATTGAAGAGTTAGAAGGCTTTCGTGATGCTCTTTTAGAGCTTTGTTTAGCAGTAGATTTATCGCACTACAACCCTATAGATTTATGTGGTACCGGCGGTGACGGAAAAGACACTTTCAATATATCTACCCTATCCTCTTTTGTAACGGCTGGAGCAGGTGTTAAAGTAACTAAGCATGGAAATTACGGTGTTTCTTCGTCTTGTGGTAGTAGTAATGTAATGGAATTTCTAGGCATTAAATTTAGTAATGATGCAGGTTTTCTAGAAAAATGTTTGGACGAAACCGGAATTTGTGTTTTACACGCTCCCTTATTTCACCCTGCAATGAAAAACGTTGCTCCGATTCGTAGAGAACTTGGGGTGAAAACCTTCTTTAACATGCTTGGCCCAATGGTAAACCCAGCGTTCCCTAAAAACCAGATGGTTGGCGTTTTCAATTTAGAATTGGCAAGAATGTATGGTTACCTATACCAGAATACAGATAAAAAATTTACAGTTTTGCATGCCTTAGATGGATATGACGAAATATCTTTAACAGGAGACACCAAAACTATTTCTAACCATACAGAAGGAATTATTAAACCATCCGATTTTGGGTTAGAACCTATACAACAGTCCCAGATTTATGGCGGAGATACCGTGGAATCTTCTGCTCAAATATTTATGAATGTATTACAAGGAAAAGGAACCGCTCCGCAAAACAATGTGGTTTGCGCCAATGCTGGTGTTGCAATTGCTACTGTAAAAAATTGCACTCCAAAAGAAGGTTTTGAACTTGCCAAAGAATCTTTATTAAGTGGAAAAGGACTAGAAACCCTTAAAAAATTACAAAACCTCAGCGCCTAATGGATATTTTAGAAAGAATAGTTATTGACAAACGTAAGGAGGTAGATATAAAAAAATCTTTAATTCCCGTTTCCCAACTAGAGAGTTCTGTGCTTTTTTCAAGAAAAACGGTTTCTCTAGCAAATGCATTAAAAAATAGCACTACCGGAATTATTGCGGAACACAAAAGACGTTCTCCTTCTAAATCTATTATCAACCATACCTTAAATGTTCAAGATGTAGCTACAGGGTATGAAAATGCTGGAGTCTGTGGCATGTCTGTTTTAACAGATGGTAAGTATTTTGGCGGTTCTATAGATGATTTATTAATCGCAAGAGCGGCAGTAAGAATGCCACTATTGCGTAAAGAATTTATTATAGATGAATATCAAATTCTAGAAGCAAAAGCCCATGGAGCCGATGTAATTTTATTAATTGCTGCCATCCTAACTAGAAAAGAAATTAAAACATTTTCAGAATTAGCAAAAAGCCTAAATTTAGATGTACTTCTAGAGATTCATAACGAAGAAGAATTACATAAATCCGTTATGCCTTCTCTAGATATGCTTGGGG
Source organism: uncultured Maribacter sp. (assembly GCF_947496775.1). Lineage (GTDB taxonomy): Bacteria > Bacteroidota > Bacteroidia > Flavobacteriales > Flavobacteriaceae > Maribacter_B. Next base: position 46,139 of record NZ_CANMDU010000010.1, read on the forward strand.
TTAATAACAGAAACCTTAAAACTTTTGAAGTAAGTTTAGAAACCAGCAAAACACTTTCCGAGATAATCCCTGACGATTTTGTAAAAGTATCCGAAAGTGGTATTAGTTCTATAGAAGCAATAAAAGAACTACGACCTTATAATTACAAGGGGTTTTTAATAGGAGAAAACTTTATGAAGACAGATAACCCTGGAGAAAGTGCAACCACTTTTATCAACTCTTTAAAATAGATACCCATGAGTAATTACTATTACACAAAAAAAGAGGAGCCGATAAAAATCGGTATACCAAAACTTAAAATTTGTGGAATGAAGCTCAATATCTCGGAAGTTGCGGCATTACAACCAGATTATTTAGGTTTTATATTTTGGGAGCCCTCCAAACGTTCTTTTTCTGGCAATATGCCTGCAATGCCACATAGTATCAAAAAAATAGGGGTTTTCGTTAATGAAACTATTCCCGAAATTTTAAATAAAATTAAAGAATACAACCTTCTTGGCGTACAATTACACGGAAAAGAAAGCGCCGTATTTTGTAAAGAATTACAAGAAAAAGCAAAAGGTGTAAAAATTATCAAAGTATTCTCAGTAAAAAACGAATTTAATTTTGACGTTTTAAAAGAGTTTGACGAGGTATGCGATTTCTTCCTTTTTGATACTAAAGGAGAACTACCTGGTGGAAATGGATATACGTTCGATTGGAATGTCTTAAAAAAATACCCATCTACCAAACCTTTCTTTTTAAGTGGTGGAATAGGGTTAGAAGAGACAGATAAAATAATTTCCTTCTTACACACCAATGCAGCTAAATATTGCTATGCTTTAGATATAAATAGTAAGTTTGAAGATAGCCCTGGATTAAAAAATATAGAAAAATTAAAGCAGTTTATTGCGAAAGTTAGGATTTAGGAGTTTAAAATGATTATATCAAATAACATTTTAGAAAATAAAGACCAAAAATTATTAGGAGCTTATTGTTTACAAAAAACAAAAGGAAAACTTTAGACATTAGACTTTGAACTTAAATCTATAAGACTATTAAGAAAAAAGAATATGAATTATAACGTTGACGAAAAAGGATATTATGGTGATTTTGGAGGAGCCTTTATTCCAGAAATGCTGTATCCTAATGTAGAAAATCTAAGACAAAACTATTTAAAAATAATGCGCGAACCTTCTTTTATAGAAGAGTTTAACCAATTATTAAAAGATTATGTTGGCAGACCTTCGCCTTTATATTTTGCAAAACGATTGTCCAAGAAATACAATACCAAAATCTATTTAAAAAGAGAGGACCTAAACCATACAGGAGCTCATAAAGTAAATAATACTATAGGGCAAATATTAATGGCGAAGCGTCTAGGCAAAAAAAGAATTATTGCAGAAACTGGTGCTGGTCAACATGGTGTTGCTACTGCTACTGTTTGTGCGTTAATGGGTATGGAATGTATTGTTTACATGGGAGAGATAGATATTGCTCGCCAAGCCCCGAATGTTGCGCGCATGAAAATGCTTGGTGCAGAAGTGCGCCCTGCATTGTCTGGCAGCAGAACTCTTAAAGATGCTACTAACGAAGCTATTCGCGATTGGATTAACAACCCCGTAGACACCCATTACATCATTGGTTCTGCTATTGGCCCTCACCCCTATCCAGATATGGTTACTCGTTTTCAATCCGTTATTTCGGAAGAGATAAAAAAGCAATTAAAAGAAAAAGAAGGAAAAGAAAACCCCAATTACGTAATTGCATGTATTGGGGGCGGAAGTAATGCTGCCGGCACTTACTATCACTTTTTACATGAAGAAGAAGTAGGCATAATTGCTGTAGAAGCTGCTGGTAAAGGTGTACATTCTGGCGAAAGTGCAGCAACCTCAGCTTTAGGAAAAGAAGGCGTTATACATGGTTGCAAAACCTTACTTATGCAAACAAAAGACGGACAAATTACAGAACCATATTCTATCTCTGCCGGTTTAGACTACCCTGGCGTTGGTCCTATGCATTCGCATTTATACAAAACAGGACGGGCTGAATTTTATTCCGCTACCGATGATGAAGCTATGCAATCTGGGCTGGAATTAACCAAACTAGAAGGTATTATTCCTGCTATAGAAAGTAGCCATGCACTTGCAATTTTTAAACACAAAACTTTTACTCCAGAAGATGTAGTTGTTTTATGCCTTTCCGGAAGAGGAGATAAAGATTTAGATAATTACATAAAATATTTCAATTTATAAATTGACTATGAATCGTATTAAACAAAAAATACAAGAAGATAAAAAACTACTCTCTATTTATTTTAGTGCTGGTTTTCCTACTTTGAATGATACTTTTACCATTATTCAGGATTTAGAAAAAAATGGCGTCGATTTTATTGAGATCGGACTCCCCTTTTCGGACCCTTTAGCAGATGGTCCTACCATACAAGAGAGTTCTACCATTGCCCTAAAAAATGGGATGACTACGGAAACTCTTTTTTCGCAATTAAAAGATATTAGAAAAACGGTACATATTCCATTAATTATTATGGGCTATTTTAACCCTATGCTCCAATATGGTGTTGAGGCTTTTTGTGCCACATGTGCTGAAATAGGCATTGACGGACTCATAATTCCGGACCTTCCGCTAGATGTTTTCGAGAGGGAATATAAAGCAATTTTTGAAAAACACGGCTTACTCAATATATTTTTAATCACACCACAGACTAGTGACGAACGCATCAAACAAATTGATGCTGCCTCTGACGGATTTATATATATGGTAAGTTCAGCAGGTGTTACAGGTTCTCAATCTGGTTTTGGAAACACCCAAGAAGATTATTTTAGTAGAATAAAAAAAATGAACCTAAAAAACCCGCAAGTAGTTGGTTTTGGCATTAAAGATGCGGAAACCTTTAAACAAGCTACAAAATCTACCAAAGGAGCTATTATAGGCTCTGCCTTTATAAAACATCTGCACAAAGAAGGTATTAAAGGTATTTCTGGTTTTATAAAGAGCGTTCGATAAAGAATGAAATTAATAAATGACTGGAAATTAGTTATACTGCTATGCCTAACTTTAGGCATGGCACCTTTTTTTCCAGAGCCACATCTCCAAGGTAAAATTAAATGGATAGCTGGTGGCGCCATTGGCATGGAAGGTAAAGATTGGTTAGATGTTCTTTTTCACGGCTTCCCATTTATTCTACTAACAAGACTCTTAATTTTAAGAATTATAACTATGCTTAGGAGTTAGAAATCGTTACTTTTAGTTTTTAATTACCAAAGACTAAAAATGAAAAAACTAAGTATACTTTTCCTTCTTTTAATTGCCTTTAAAAGTTATACACAAGAAGAAGCTCAATTAAAAAGACAAGTTCGCCAAACTATAAAGGAACTAAGAGATTTTATTGCCATTCCAAACGACGCTTTAGAGCATGCCGATATTAATAGAAACCTAACCTGGTTAACTAAAAATTTTAATGCCAGAGGTTTTAACTCTTCCGTTTTGCCAACTTCCGGAGAATCCTTGTTTTTTGCTGCTTTACCAATGGAGGATCAAAAACCTACTATTTTATTTTATATGCATTTTGATGGGCAGTCTGTAGAAAAAAGCAAATGGAACCAACCGGACCCATACAAAATGGTTTTAAAAACAAAAGAAGGAGACAACTGGAAAACACTACCTATAGACACTCTAAATACTAATTTAGATTATAGTATGCGTTTATTTGGTCGTTCTACTTCCGATGATAAAGGACCCATTGTTATGTTCTTAAATACTATAGACTTGTTAAAAGAAAATAACATTACACTTCCTTTTAATGTAAAAGTTATTCTCGATAGTGAAGAAGAAAAAGGCAGTAAACCATTACCCAAAGCGGTTAAGGAATATAGAGAACTATTACAGGCCGATTTTTTAATCATAAACGACGGTCCTGTTCATTCCTCAGGCAAGCCAACAATAGTTTATGGTTGTAGAGGTATAACCACCTTATCTCTAACCACTTTTGGGCCCCAAAAACAGCAACACAGCGGTCATTACGGCAACTATGCACCTAATCCTGCCCTTTTGTTATCCAAAGCTTTAGCTAGTATGAAAAATGAAAAAGGCAAAGTAAGTATTCCAGGGTTTTATGATGGTGTTACTATAGACGAAAATACGATGACTATTCTTAAAAATGTACCAGATGATGCTGCCAGTATTCATAAAAATTTAGGGATAAAAACACCTGATAAAGTGGGTAGTTTTTATCAAGAGTCTTTACAATATCCTTCCTTAAATATTAGAGGATTAGGTTCCGCTTGGATAGGAAAAAAAGCGCGCACCATTGTTCCAGAAAGTGCAACCGCAGAAATAGATATACGATTAGTTCCTGAGACCGATGGTAGTCGTCTTAAAGATTTAGTAAAAACCCATTTAGAAAAGCAAGGTTTTTTCTTAACATCCAAAGTGCCGAATAAAGAGACTAGATTGTCTCATGATAAAATTATGATGGTTACCGAAGGCTCAATAACAGATGCCTTCCGCACACAATTAGATAACCCTTATGGTGCTTTTCTTGTAAAAACATTAACAGATACTTTTGGAGAAAACCCTGTACAGATAAGAACCATGGGAGGTACTGTTCCTATTGCGCCTTTTATAAATGAATTAAAAATACCAGCTTTTATTGTTCCTATGGTTAACCCAGACAATAACCAACATAGTCCTAATGAAAATTTAGAAATAGGAAAAATAGCTTATGGTATACAAACCTTTTATGCCATTTTAAGCTCAAATATAAAGGAATAATCGTATGGAGTCTGAAATGTATATAATACTGTATACAGCATTAAAATAATTGGCCAAGAGCCTTTGTTAAGAAAACAATATGTAGGTTGCTAGTATTTTACTTCCCTCCGTATAATTTATAAATTTCAGAGCCTGCACTTAAAAAGGCTCCTGTTCCATAAACTTCTGTTTTATCTGCCCATGCCTTTCCGGGTGCAGCTCCAATAGGTTGCACATAACCAAGCATACCATCTTCTGTTACATAACTAACCATTGCTATCCATCCTTTTTTAACTGCTGTGGTATATTCTTTTTTATCTAAAATACCATTATTAATACCCCAAGCTAATCCGTAAACATAGAAAGAAGAGCCGCTTGTTTCTGGCGTTGGGTATGCTGCATCTCCTAATAAACTCATAGACCAATGCCCTTTAGCAGTTTGTATTTGCAATAATTTTTTAGCCATTTTTTTATAAATTTTTAAGAAGTACTTATATTCCTTACTCTTCGGATTTAGCTCATTCATAATATTAACAAGTCCGGCAAAAACCCAACCATTACCTCGGGACCAAAATATTTTCGTGCCATTATCTAATTTATCCATATATCTTTCGTCTCTATAGAATAAGTTTTCCTTTTTATCCATTAGAAAATCTGTAGTGGCTTTATATTCTGTCATCATAAAATCTAAGTACTTTCTTTCCCCTGTAATTTTATACAATTTTGCCCAAACTGGGGGAGACATAAATAGAGCATCGCACCAATCCCAACGATCTTGGTGGTACGGAGTATCCCAACGCAAAGAACTCTTGGAAGGATGCATTCTAATAAAATTAAACTGTTCTATAGTTGGTTTAAGCATTTTATTGTCTTTATACTTACGGTATAAGTCCGCATAAAATTGACCCACCGTATGATCATCGGCATGGTATTTACGCTCATGTAAATTCCAATTATTAGATTCTCCTATTTCTTTAAGCCAATTGTAATACGTATCCTCCTGTGCCATTCCCGCCCATTTTATCATACCAACATATAAAGCACCATTTGCCCAATGTAATGGATGATGGGGGTTTTTACGTCCGCTATAACTGTCTGAAAAATGATGTATTTGCCAATCGGCAACTTTCTTCATTACCTTTTTTACTTTAGCAGGCTCTATTTCTTGCGCCTGTACTACAATTACGCCTAAAAATAAAACGATACTAACCCCCCATTTTAATACTTTCATGATACACTGAAATTAAATTCTAATTTTTATCTAAAATTGCTTCTTTAAAGGTATTCATAAAACAATAAAAAAAAGGGTACAAATACACTTAAAAAGGGGGTAATTAAATTTTTAAGCCATGGAGAATATATTATAGGTCTTTTACTGCAGTTCCTGTTATTTTTACTTTTCCACCAAATGGTAATGCTTCTGCTTGGTAGATTGTCCTTGCTGGTCGCTTTCCTTCTGGAAATAGTTCCATATATAAGGTATTAATTGCTGACACATCTTTTAAGTCATCGAAAGCTATATCAATAAAAACAACATCTCCTTTTTTAAAATTGGCATTCTCTAAGGCCGCAAAAAAATTAGAGAATGCTAATTTACCTTCCTCTAAAATTGTTCCTGACACATAATTTCCTTTGGTATTTACAGATAATTGTCCGCTTACAAAACACATATTATTTACTACTACTGCATGGCTTATTGGGTTTTCCCAATTAGGAAGACCTTTGCCTTTGGTTATGTATTTTTTTTCGTTCATACCGTATTTTATCTGGATTAATACAACTTACATTTCTGCACTAAAATACGTTAATTAAGTAACCTATAAGAAAATACTTAAAAGCTCCTTTATAAAAGGTGTAGACTAAAACAAAAAAACAATACTCCTTCTATAAAATGCTTACTCCCGTTCTAACTCAAAAGGAACATCAGAGAATTTTCCTTTGGTTATCCTATATGTTTTTCCTGTAGTTGTAGAAGAACCTTTATAATTAAACTCTCCGGAAATGAGTTTTTTATCCTTATCTATACTTGTTATTTTAACATAAATTTCTTCTAGTTCTTTATTATCTCCAAATCCTTCATTACCTGCCGCACCATTGTTTTGCGTATACCAGGCATAAGCACCTGTAGATATTAAATCTGATGAAATAGTATCATAAACTTCTCCATTCTTTAACGTGTCATAATCCATACCGATAATGCAAAAAATTATAACCTTTGGTCTGGTTAAACCAGTATGAAAATCATACCCAGATATAGCCCCTAAATACTGCCCATTAGGAAGTTCTTTTATAGAAGCTCCAACAGCTTCATTATTACCCATTACAAAAGCATCAAAACTAACCCCATTAACTTCGGCTGTCATATTTCCCCCTTTTTCTTCTTGCTCCTCCTCTCCAAGTCTCTCTATTTCATCTTCTACAGCACTTTCGGTACAACTATGTATTGTCTGTACTAAAAAAGCAACTAAAAGAAAGGTTAAAAAGCGCTTTACGTGTATTAATTTCATATCTAGGTCTAGTTTAATTTAAACCCAAACATAAACTAAATACCATTCTTAAGAAATAGCTATTTAGTTCTAGATCCTATTTTTAATATAACTGTGTTATTTATTACTATAAGTGTAGCTTCCTAAAAAAAATAATCATTGTAATGCAAATTCTACCGCACTTTCGGCATGGATTCTTGTAGTATCAAAAACAGGAATATCTACGTCCTTACTTTTTATAAGCAAAGGAATTTCGGTACACCCTAAGATAACGCCTTGGGCGCCATTTGCTATAGAATTATTTATTATTCTTATGTAATTTTCCTTGGAGCTTGCTTCTAGTTTTCCATGTACTAGTTCTTCATAAATAACCGTATGCACAATTTCTCTATCTTCATCTTTTGGTATAATTACGTCTACTCCATAATCTTCCTTAAGAATATCCTTAAAAAATTCTTTTTCCATAGTAAACTTTGTACCCAGCAATAATACCTTTTTAATGCCTTCTTGTTTTATTACTTTACCTGTAGCAGAAGCTATATGCAAAAAGGGCACATTACTATTTTTGGTTATTTCCGGACTGCACAAATGCATTGTATTAGTGCATAAAATAATAATATCTGCTTTAGCATTTTCTAAATTTTTCGCAGCTTCTACCATACTTTTATTTAGAGACTCCCAATTATCTTGGTGCTGTAACTTTTCTATTTCGGCAAAATCAACAGACTCTAGCACACATTTAGCGGAATGGAATCCGCCTAAGATTTCCCTGACTTTTTCATTAATAATAGAATAATAAACCTGAGAAGATTCCCAACTCATTCCACCAATAAGTCCAATTTTTTTCATATTTAACCAGTGTTCTCTTTATTCTTATTAAACAACTAAAATACGTTAAAAAAGAAACGATTTATTATTTCTATATAGAGGCATAAAAATTAAGGTATACAAAAACGCCAAGACCTATAAAAAAGATAACTAAAGTGATTATAAAGTCTCTCCTTTTTACCTTGTTAGCCTTTTCTCTAATTTCGCCTTTTATTCTTTGTAATTCTTCTGGACTTACTTCCTTAAAATGTACTTTGGTTTGTGTAGAACTATAGACATGTAAATCGTTTTCTTTAGCTGACCTACGCTTTTTAAGCATAGCTCTATTTTGCCTTAAAGTATTAATTGCATGTAACATGTATCCTTCTCCTGCCATAATATATATTTTACACATATGTAGCAATTAAATGCATTTTGTTACAATAAATTCAATAAATAATCCATTTAATTGACTATCACACACAATAAGAGCCATTATTAGAACAATATGATAATGGCCACTATTTAATATTATCTCTTTTGATTATTGTTATTTTCTTAAAAACGGAATTAATCTAAAGCAAAAATATCGTCATAGGTTATATAATTATCTCTACTAATAGCATATAGTACTTTTCCATTACTATCTAGCAACAGGCCTACAGATTCATCATCTGCAAGTGGAAAATTAAGTTGGTATTTTCTACCGTCTTCTAAATTTAGTCCGTAGGTTTCTACAGAATTTTTTATATTTACACTGTTCTGCGTATAGTTATAATTGGTTACTTCTCCGGCCGTATTGGTTACCGTAAAGCTCTTCGCATTAAAAGTTAAGTTATACTGCTCGCCATCTACATTTGTAGCTTTCCAGTCTCCTCTATAGGTGTCGGAGCCACTACAGGCTATCAAAAAAATTACTGCTAAAAGAGTTACAAGATATTTTACTTTTTTCATTTTTCTATGGTTTTAATTTCTATTTTATTATAACGACTCGGCTATGGTAAGGAAACTTTTCGTTTCCATTCTGCCGACGAAGCTAAAGCTTATTGTTTTGCTTTTTCTTTTTTTGTTCCAAAGTTAAATCGATAGGATTTAGCACAAATGCCCTATGTTTTTTACCTCAGTTCTTTGTTGCCATTAGTACTTTTATTTCCATCTCCAATTCAGTTCGTCAACATATTCAGCTCCTAATTCAGTCACACGATTTTTAAATTTCACTTTATTTTCAATCGAGTTTTTTGGAATTATAAGAGATAAGTCAGTTGTTAATTTTAAAAAAAAATGATTTTGAGTTTCAATCAGTTCTTTGAGTTCAGTTGCGTTAATTTTACTTTCAGAGGCAAAATCTTTGGCATTCGCAGAATTTTCATCAAAGTCAATTTCCACTGGTTTGTTAATCCGATTTTTATAATTTTCCTCAACGTGTTTTTTAAAATGCCTTTTATAATTCCATTTGGCATACATTGGATAAAAAGCAAACCATAATAGTCCAAATGAAGCCATTATACCACCCATACGATTGTTATCATTTTTATAGGCAAAATAAAGCCCTAATAAAGTGTATAATATAAAAACTATATACCTAGAACGTAAACGTTTCTTTTTATGTGATTTCGACTTTGAAGATGTATAAAGCTGATACTCTAAAAAATCCGAATTAGTAAGTTGATAGTTTATAGTCATTTCGTATTAATGGCAACGGTATAATATGTATAACAACTGAGCTTATTATTTAAAAGGAGACTTTATACCCTTCATTGAATTTACTCTTCATGATGAAAATAAAAACAAACGTAACTTTTATAAAAATTATTGCGAAAACAAAGCCATTATGTATACTTTATACTTTACTAAGTTAACTTATGCACTCCCCATTTACAAAGTATTTTCCTAGAAGTTTTCTCTTTTCGGTACTGGTTACAAACGACAGCTTTCACAGGTAAACAAAAAATGTATTTGTAACTTTAATTTGTCATTTTAAACATTAAGTTTGTTTCACTTTAAGTTATAAAGACATGAAAAAATTAGTGAGTATTATTTTAATCATTCTTTGCGTTACCCCAATTTTAAGTCAAAAAATAAAAACAGCTTCCGGAGATATTTCTGTGTTAGCTGGGGAAAAAGAACTATCCGTCACTTTTGGCTATAACAATATGAAGGTACATGGCTATACTACAGAAGAAGAGTTTATACAAGTTAAGGAGGAATTAAGAGAAAATCACAATCCCGGTTCTGGCGCCATATTTAGAGGTTCCTGGTTTGCGGACAGAGATACGGTATATGAACCACTATTTATAGAATATTTTAACTACGCCTTACCGAAAAAAAGAAAAGTTACAGTTTCAAGAAACAATCCTGATGCAAAATACAATTTGCATGTACAAACTCTATGGATGTACCCTGGTTATAATGTGGGGTTTTCTCATGCAGCAAAAATAGATGTACTTCTGCAAGTGTATGAAATAGCAAACCCGGAAAAAATCCTTTGGGAGTCTAAATCCCCAACGCGAATAGTTGCTAAAGTAGCCCCTTTTAAAAGAGAAGAAAGAATAGGAGCTGCTTATGGCGCATTAGCCATAAGTATGTCTTGGCTACTAAAAAAAAAAGGCTAAGTAAAAAATTTCAATTCCAAATTATTTTCTCTGCACTTTATTTTTTTCCAAGTACGAGTCCTTACGTTCGCACCAACAATTGGCGTTTTAAATATTCCTTTTTTTACCAAAACGAAAACCTAATTACTCCGAACGGTACGAGCATGATTTCCACGTGCACCGGATGCTTTTTGTTGGTATTTCCAATTTTCTTGCCTAAAATATTTGTTGTGTCTTGAAGAAAAATCAAACTTTTTTTCTTCTAACTCTTTATAATCCTTAGTACGATAGTATTTAACCTCTAGCCTATTTCCTACTCTTGATTTTTCTAGGCGTATATTGCCCTCTTCATAAGAAAAATTGTTAACATGAATAATCTTTACAGCATCATAATCCGGTACTGGTGTAGATGGTATGGAATCTAAACCTTTCATTTTTACGGCACGCATAGAAGATTGCATGTATTTTCTAAAAACAGGTTTTGTATCTGGGCTTTCAACTACATTACACAATACGGCATATCCCAAATGCTTGTATTTATCCATTTCTTCAGGGTAATTTTTAAAAAGAAACGCATAGAATTGGTATCGCATTTCTATTTCAATAGCTCCCAAAGCATGACTTTTTTGCGCTAAATTATTCCTAGAAGTTTCAAATTCTGTACTATTAGTATAATAAGAACATTCTAAAGGTACGTTAGCAGAAAAAATAGTTCTTTGTTCCGAAATACCCCTAGGTGCATGTATAATTCTCGAGACAGTTAACTGAAAATTAAAGGTTTCTTTTTTTTCTTCTACTTTATATTCTTGCCCGTAGGATAAAACAGCAAAAAATAACACTCCAACAACAATCCCTATTTTTTTCATAACACTCTTACTTTAGACATTTAAAAGTATAACTAACTGTAAGACAACAAAATAAATTTTACTTTTTTACTGTAAAATTTTATATCTATAATGCCCTATGATTTTAAAATCAAAGAGACAATCTTCTACAACTTGTCCTGCACCAATATTATGAACTATTAAATTTCGTTTACCGTCCTTAGATTTTTTATCTACTACAATTCCTATATGGGTAATGGCTCCCCTTAAATTCCAACAAACTACGTCTCCTGGAAGATAATCTTTTGCATTTTGGGTAATTGGTTTTTCTGCTCCTTGTCTTGTAAAATATGTCATTAAGTTTGGCACTCTTCTATGGTCTATATTTTTGTCGGTTCTCTTAAGCCCCCAAATCTTAGGATACACTTTAAAATTAGCTTTCATATCCTCATGCACGTTTTTCTGTAAGTCTATATTTGCTTTTCGGTACGCACGTATAATAACATCGGTACAAACACCTTTATCACTAGGAACGTCTCCGTTAGGATACTCTATAGAAAAATAACTAGGGTCGTAAGTAACTTGTTGCTTGGTAAGCTCCAAAGCATAATTAGACAGTGTTGCTTCTTTGGCCTCGGCTTGCGGATAACAAAAATTTAAATTAAAAATAAAGAATACGAATATTATCTTTTTCATAGGAATATAATAGGTACTAAAGAGATAAGTTACATACAGAGTATCTGTGAATACATATATCCAAAATTAACTAGTTTACTTCCTAAAAACATCCCTGTTTCCCGTGAAAAAGAAAATAACTGTATTTGATTTACTCTGTAAGGCACGAGCATAACGCTCTCGAGAGCAGGGTGGGCTTGCGCAACGATTACCATCGTTACTTCTTTTTGAATTTACACCTAGATATCTCATTAATTTTGGGTTCTGTAGTAGTCAATTATTTTTAAGGCACTTTAGCAAAAATTCTAACTAAAAAAGTTAGAATAGCCATAGATTTTTTAAGGACTTGTACTAAATACAAATTCAGATTCTTGAAATAAATCTAGATTGCAAAAATGCATTACAATTAAAATTTCTGTTCTTAAAAAGTGTTATCCGAAAATGTTGCTATTTTCTCTAATGATATCTATGTTGTGAGAATCAATTCAGAGTAAATTAAAAGAGTAACCTCTAAGAAAAACAGAAATAACAAAATACTTCGTAAATAATTGAATAAAAACCAAAAGGCTCAACACAAAAAGTAGTAGTTTAGATTTAATTAAGAAATACAACAAATTGTTTTTGATATTCGAATACCACATGAAGTTTTATATTTTAGTGATAAGTCTATTCTGTTTTCAATTTACGCAAGCCCAAGTAACACCTGCTGAAAAAGCAGCTTTGCAAGCCTTTTACAATGCCACAGACGGGCCAAATTGGATTAGTGAGAATGACGGAGACCTAACAAATGACTGGGATTTTAGTGGTGCTGTTACCAATGACTGGTATGGGCTAACCGTTGCTGGGGGTAATGTTGTTGCTTTAGAAATGAACCCTGCAAATCTAACAAATGGGGGAAACAACTTAACAGGAATTATACCTAACGAAATTGGTAATCTACCACATTTAGTAACGCTAAATCTCGCAGCGGAAAACCTAATGGGTAACCTTCCCATGGGTTTGTTTAATCTTAATGTATTGCAGCATATAAACCTTAGATCAAATAATTTAACAGGTAATATTCCACCAGAAATATCCCAACTTACCAACTTGATTTCCTTACAGCTTTACGATAATAATCTTAGTGGTGAAATTCCTGTTGAATTAACAACATTGAATTTACTAGAAGACATACAACTGTCAAATAATAATTTATTTGGTGAAATTCCTATTGAAATTACGAACATGATTCAACTAAGAATTCTAGACTTAAATAATAACCCCTTTACTGGCTTTCTATATCCTGAATATGGAAATTTAGTAAATCTTGAAACTTTCTATCTGTATAACAACTTACTTACTGGCTCAATTCCCAATGAAATAGGTGATATGTCAAACTTAGAGTTTTTATGGCTTGGCGGAAACAATTTGAATGGCACACTACCCACTAGCCTTGGTAACTTAACGAATTTAAAAGTCATAAATATTAGTTTTACAGATATTTCAGGGAGTATACCAGTTACGTATGGTCAATTGGTTAACATACAACGCTTTCTGTTAAATAATAACCAACTTTCTCAAGAGTTACCTAGTTCATTAGCTAATTTCACCCAAATAATTACTTTTAACGTAGACTATAATCAACTATCAGGAGAATTACCTGTGAGTTATAATCAATGGGTTTTGATTGAAAACATTCAAGTTGGCAATAACCAATTTACAGGTAACATTCCAGATTCATATGCAAATCTTACTAATCTTACTCATTTTTCAGTAGACCACAATAATTTTTCGGGAGAGTTATCGCCATTATTCGCAAGTTGGGATAAGCTTATATGGCTTAATCTACAGGACAACGATTTTAGCGGACCAATACCCGATACCTATTCAAACTTAATTAATTTAGAAAGTTTAAATATTGCAAACAATCAATTCAGTGGTGAGTTATCTCCTTCTTTTTCTAATTGGTCAAACGCCAAATATTTATTTTTTCAAAATAACCAATTTGAAGGGGCAATTCCTGACTTTACTTCTGTTCTTACGCTAGGTCCAACAGGAAATAAAGAAGATTCACTATCCTTTAATGATAATGCCTTTGAATTCGGCGATTTTGAAAACGAATTTAATCATTACGACCAAGAGCTTTTCGGGTTTTTCTACAGTCCACAGGCAAAAGTCAATGATATTGAATCTTTTAGTAGTTGTGAAGGATCAAACATAACATTATCAACCATGGTAAGTGGTTCTGCTAATGAGTACCAATGGTTTAAAAATGGGAATATCATCGAGGGTGCTACAAATGCAGATTTAGTTTTAAACCCTTTAGACACTTCCGATTCTGGAACCTATACTTGTAATATAACAAGTACCATTGTAACCGATCTTACACTAGAACGTAACCCAATATCACTTACCGTAAACGCTGATGGCCCCACGGCTAATTCGGTTGAAAATATAGTAGCCTGCGATTTAGATGCAGATGGTTTTACAAGTTTTAATATTGACCTTACTCAAGTAGAATCGCAAGTAATTGGCGCTCAAAACGGACTTACAGTTTCGTATTATGATACAACAGGAAATCCTTTAACCCTCACTACTAATTACACAAATAGTTCTGCAAACGAAGAAGTTATCACCGTAAGAGTTACCGACTCTGGTGGTTGCTATAATGAAAGTACATTTAGTCTTATAGCGGCAGAACCAATAACAGCAGATGATTTAGACGATGTAATTTCTTGCAATAGTTACGAGTTACCAGAATTAAACACTGGCAATAGCTACTTTACAGAACCAAATGCAAGTGGAACACAATTACAAGAAGGAACTATAATTACAAACTCGCAAACTATTTATATTCATACAGGAGTAGGAAACTGTTCCGATGAAACCAGCTTTAACGTAACGATCAATTCTCCGGCAATTGTAGATGAACTAAAGGATGTAACAGAATGTGAATTCTATACCCTACCAGAACTTAATAATGGCAACTATTTTACAGAAAGTAATGGCCAAGGCTCAGTGTTAACAGAAGGAGACACCATACTACAAACACAAACTATTTATATCTATAATACAACTACCAACTGCTCAAACGAATCTAGTTTTTTAGTAACTATAGATTTACTTTCATGTGAAAACTCAGAAGAAGCTATACTTGCCAAATTTCCAAAGTTCTTTACTCCTAATGCAGATGGAATACATGACGTTTGGAAAGTTAATCAAGACTTTTTTAGTCTAGAAGGCTCCATTGCCATTTATAATCGTTTTGGTAAACTTTTAGCTCAATTTGATGCTGAAAATGGATTTTGGGATGGAAATTACAACGGAAAGAGACTTCCTGCAAGTGATTACTGGTTTATGTTTAATGGAGTTGAAGGAAATTCTATTACAGGGCATTTTTCGCTAAAAAGATAACACTTTTTAAAAAATAATAGCACCATAATTATGTACATAATTTTGATGATTCGTTTTATTTTAATTTAAGCCAAAAATGATTAATACCTCGAAGTAGCTCCAGAATCGTTAGTTTATAAATTGGTAGTTGAGTTTAAAAAACTAATTGGGTTCTATTTAAAAACAATGTAAAGCTGCTTTTTGATAAGACTTTTTCATAGGAATATAATAGGTACTAAAGAGATAAGTTACTTACAGAGTATCTTTAAATACATATATCCAAATTAACTAGTTTACTTCCTTAAAACATTCCTGTTTCCCGTGAAAAAAGAAAATAACTGTATGTGGTTTACTCTTTAAGGCTCGAGCATAACGCTCATGATAGCAGGGAGTAATACAAATCTTTTAAAGATTTTTAGGCTTGTTCCAAAATATCCATTTTAACTGTATTTGCTTGCCTAATTGGTTCTCGTATGCATTTATTTTTGGTACTAAAATAGTTGCTAGAACAAAAGAAATTATTCTAATATATAGGACACTTAAATCTTTAAACAAATACTGTAGGGTAAACCTAATTATTACATAAACAGTTAATAATGCTACAAATCTTACAATTATGAACTTTGTTTTTCTATTCATTATATTTTTTCTATTTATTATCACAGTACAACATCAGCAAGGGAAAAGAAAACAACTGTATTTAGTCTACTCTTAACGGCACGAGAGCAACGCTCTCACTAGCTGAAATTAAGTAACACGTTTTACTATTTTTAAAACTTATTAATTGTAAGTATCCTTTTCGTGGTATTTGTTACAAACGAATGTTAAAAAGGAGAATCTTAGTGCATAGATTATCCTTGTTTCTACATAGCATTAAACTCTTAACTATTTTTATTGCAAGGTTTATTATAACACCTATTATGTAACATACCTTATGGCACGAGCATGATGCTCTCGAGAACAGGGGATTAAACGCTAAAATCTGTATTAACTATTACTATTCTTATCCACTGGACTTCTGTACTCTGCTCTTGGATAATCCGATATTCTCAAATTATCTTTTTGCAATTCGGCTAGTGCTTTTTTTCCTATCCATTTTGCTGATTTAGTATCAAATTCCATTATTTCATAAGCTGTTTCTATGGCTTTTTTATTGAGGTCCAAATTACGTTTTCCTATATTCCGTAATGACCAATTAACAGCCTTTTTTACGTATAGTCTTTCATCATTTGACTCTCGCTTAATTATTGGAAAAAACTGCTCAAATAGTTCGTTTCCCGAAGTTTTATCTGCCATACAATATGAAGCCAATATTGCAAATCCTGCTCTCTTTTCAAACTCGGGTTTTCTTTTAGTCCATTCTAATATTTTGGCAAGAGCAAATTTGCTTTTAGAAAAGAGTCCCATACTGAAACTGTCACAGATTTCCCAGTTCTCAAACGTCTTAACCCATTTCTCCATTAATTGTTCGGTAACGTCTTTTGGTTTAAACATTTTACTACACAACAGTCGTCCTTCGTATATTCCGCTGTCAAAAAGTTGTAAGGCAAGTTCATTGTTCTGTCCAATTTCTTTGGCTATCATTTTAAGTTCTTTGTGGTAAATCCCTAAAGAATTGTTAGATATAATTCCAAATTTATTTTCTTTGAAAACCACCTTTTCTGCATCTTTCAGGTCATAAAGACATTCTATGATTTCTTTATAAGTCAATTATTTTTTTGAATTTATTTCGATAGCTTGCTTTATGTAGTATTCAACAGCTTTTTTGTTCAATTCTTTTTGAGGTAAAACTCTAATGGCTTTTCCATTACCTGTTAAAAGTCCTAAGCTATCTTCCATTTTCGCGCCTTTTAAAAATCCAAAATCGATTCCATAAGGCATTGTTCGCATATGACAAATTCCACCTTTTTCATTTGAATAGGTCGTAATTCGTTCTTTTTTTGTTTCAATTATTCCGTCAAAGGATAGCAAAAATTTCCTTGCGTTTAAAAATAGTTCTTTATGTTTAGATTCCAAATCTTTGTCGTATTGCATAATGTTTCTTTTTCTTATTACGTATGGTTTTTTTTATAAGAAACGTAGAGCTATAAAAAAAGCATATTCGTTTCTGTTTATTAAATCAGTTTTTTGTTAGGCAACTGGCTTTATTCATTTAGTTTGTCTATAATATATTGTTCTGTTTCAATTCCGATTTCCGATTTAACTAAATTTAGAAATTCAGAGGTTTTATTTATTCTGTCTTTATGCACTTTTTTCAGCAACTGTTCAAAATCTTTTCTTCCAATTTTGTTTTCCAATTCGTAAAGCAGATGAGCTCCTTTATAGGTTGTAGTCTTCTGATTTTCAATTTTTTCTTCTTTAAGTTTGTAGAGCGAAGGCAAGTCGGTTATCCTTTCTTTTAATTTCTTTATATTTTCATTAAAACTCTTTTCGCCATATAAATTACGTTGTAAGATTATTGATGAATATTCTGCAAAGGATTCGTTTAGCCAATCTTCCCAAGTATTTACATTTGCCTTGTTCCACCATAAATGAGCTATTTCGTGGGCAAGTGTTTTTTCATCTGTCACTTTAAATGAATTTTCAATGGAAAGGGAAATAAATTCTTTTCGTGAATATGAAATTGAACGATTGAATTTGTTGATTGCTAACACAAGATTTCCACTACTACAATTACCCAACATAGTATTCAGCTGATTGTAATGATTTTTAGCACTTGTTTTTATGGCCTTTTTTGTTTTCTTGTCAAGAAGCAGATAATAAATTTTTATTCTACCTTTTCCAATATTAAAATGCCTAAAATTAGATGAGATAATTATTGGGATGTCTAAAAAGGGATTATTTTGTTTAATTCTCCATAGTTCTCCAGCATGTGATGTTTTCCCTGAACCAATGAGTTGATAGTCTTTATTTAATTGAACATTTATGTCATAGGCAAAAAGTCCGTATTCTATATTTAATGGAAACCAAGAAGTATAAAGATTGAGTTCTAACCAATTTTCATTAAAACGAAAATCTTTGTTTTGAATACTGTCTAAATCGTAGGTGTATTGTATAGTCAACTTTTTATTTTTAACTCCTTTTGTATTAATAAGAATAGCCCTATCGTGTCCTATAAAGGCTTCTTCTGCTATTTTATAAACAACTGGATTGTTGTTAGATGAAATATTAGATATGTTGGCAAATTGAGTTAGAAATAATTTTAATTCTCCTGCATCTGAAAGTGTACTAAATGTTATTGTAAATTCAGCTTTAATTTTTTCATCCTCTATATCAACAAGAATATTCCCTTTATAGTTTTCAATTTTCTGTGCTTTGGAAACAAATGAAAAGATTAACAACAATACACAAATACATGTTTTTCTCATACAGTTTCAATATTTTACATTAAAGACGAAAGAAAGTCATTCTTGTTACGGGTCAAGCTTGTTGACAACGTCTCGTATAACCGTCAGTTACGGGTTTATATACACAGACTTTTCAGAATTCAATATACTTAATTCAACGCAAAAACGGTTTAGGTTTGAACCTAAACCGCTATTTTTTGTATACGTTGTTAGCCACTGGCATTATTTTAGGTTTAAGACCAAATATTTATCAGACAAAAAACATTAGCTAAACCTAGAACAAGTTCAAATATAATTCCTTGAGTAATTTGCTTACTTGGTTTGCCATCAGCTTTTAAACTAATTATTCTACCAATTACAAAGCCAATAAAAATAAGTATTGCAATAATATGTGACGTAAGGGTCAGTTTTGCAATAAATATTCCAAGAGCAATTATGATTCCTGCAAAAAGCATTACAGAGCTAACACCTCTCATTTCATTTAACAAGCTAGCATCATTTTCTAATTGAATTCCTGAATTTTTTAAATAAGTATTAACAGGATTACTTAACCTGCTTATTCCTATAAATATTAACAAAAGAGCTGATAGTGATAAGACTATAATTCCGACAATTTCCATTTTTTTAATTTTTTAATTATTATTTATGCAAATGTAAATTGAGGTTGTGACAAGGATATGTCAAGGGTATTATTTATTCTTTACATATTTTTCAAAATATTCTTT
This sequence comes from uncultured Maribacter sp., assembly GCF_947496775.1. GTDB lineage: Bacteria > Bacteroidota > Bacteroidia > Flavobacteriales > Flavobacteriaceae > Maribacter_B. The sequence continues at coordinate 65,715 of NZ_CANMDU010000010.1, forward strand.
TATAGTCATATTATGAGGACTAAAAATCTGTTTTTCAATTGTAATATTTTCAATAAAATCTATTCTGAAGTATCTAAAATCATTTCGTAATTGACAAAAAGCTACTAATAAAAAGTCTCCGTGAATGCTATAGATTGCAAAAGGTTCGATACTTCGAGTAGTTTGTTTTTTGTCAGAAGAAAAGTAGTCAATAGTTAATACCATATATTGAGTAATTGCCGATTGTATAAGCATTAGGTTGTCACTTGTTTTTTCTTCATTATTATTACCACTAAAGTAAATTCTCTCTGCTAGTAAATCTGTATTTCCCTTTTGAGAGTAGCGTAATATTGCTTTTATTTTTTCTAATGCACTAGTAACATTATCGACTAATGACAAGTCTTTATTTTTTATCGCTAGTTGCTCTATTGTGATTAAAGCATTAGCTTCATCTTCTGTAAAAAGAACTGGAGGTAGGTGATATCCTTCCATAATTGCATAACCTTTGCCTTCTTCTGTTACAATAGGAATTCCTGATTTTTCTAGTGTTCGAATATCTCTATATATGGTTCTTAAACTTACATTATGTTTCTCAGCAAGTTGTCTAGCTGTAACAATTCTTTTAGATTGTAGTTATGTAAGGATAGCAGTCAATCTAGAAAGTCTTGGCTTTTCTTTTTCCTCCATTTTGTGTTTTCAGCTGTTCGTTAAGAGACATGGTTTACACAAGTTAAAGATTAGGGTTTACACTAAATTAGTTTCTAACCTTGTAGATTCTTGTTTGTTTCTTAGGTTTCTTTGATCAAAGAAACCTAAAAATACGTTTCTAAAGAAGACCCTCCAAATCCCGTTTCCAATATCCTCTATTGCGACATATTTTCCTTTTAAAGCTGCCGATACATATACCCAATAATATGATTTCCATCTAATTGCACCACTCATGGTTACTTTAAGAATTTTATATTTAGAATCATATTGAAAATCGGGTATTTTTTCAGGGAAGGGTCTGCTTGAGAAATCATGTATATCAGCGGGTGTTTTCATATCCAAAGCTTCATGTGGTCTTATGTTATTATATTGCTTTACAAAGTGATTTAAACGTCTTTGTTGGGCTTTTAAATCATAGGCTGAAGGTTTTGCGAAAGCTGCCTTTAAATCGCGGTGCATGCGTTCATGTCTGCCGTTTTGTTGTGGCTGTCCAGGGTCTGAGAAAACCGGAGTGATTCCTAGTTCGATAAACCAATAGGAGAGTTGTGTAAATCGTTGAATGGCCCTGACCGAACCGAAGGGACTTCCGTTATCGGTGTGCAGTTGTTTTGGCATGCCGTATATTCTAAAAACCCTTTTGAATTCGGCCTTTGCGGACTTTAGGGTTTCTTTGTAATGCCCTTTGGCGGTAAAAAGAAATCTGCTTTTAGAGTCTGCAATGGTAAGTGGGTGACAATAGATTTTATTTCCCATCAGGAACTTACCTTTATAGTCCGCACTCCATACTTCATTACACGATTTTGGGTCGAAAATAGGATTAGTTGGTTTAACTCTTCTCATTCTTTTTTGAGGACATACCAGACCATTTCTCTTTAGAATATTATGCACAGTAACCACCGAAGGGACTTCTTGCTTGGTGAATTCTTTAAACAATAATTCTCTGATTTTTTTAGCCCCCCAAAGCTTGTATTCTGCTTTTAGATTTAGAATACTTTCAATGATGTTTTCTTTTGTGGCGTTGGGATGGTTTGAAGGTGCTCTAGATTGCTTTTTCAGACCCTCGAAACCTTGTTTTTCAAACCTATTTATTAGCTTGTAAGCTGTAGGTCTAGAGATTTCAAAGCTTTTGCATAATTCCGTAATGGTATATTTTCCTGTACGCCATTCACAGATAAATTCGATTTTTTGTTCCATAGTCGTTGTTGTTTTCCAAGGCATGATAATTTGATTTTTATCTCAAATTATAACTTGAAAAAGTGTAAACTATGTCCCTTTAACTTTGTAAACTATGTGCCTTTAACGTACCTGCTTGTGGCTAACGTCTCGGCTATGATTAGTACGGGAGCAAATATGCGATTACTTTCCGTTTGGCACTAAGCAAAAACCGTTTGTTTTGTTTTTTCTTTTTTTTAAATCAATACAAAATCCAACGGATTTTGCGACCTTATAAATATACACAAACCTTGGCTTAAAAACCCAAAGCCCGCATTAATTATAGCCATTGTTAGCTGCAGTTATTTTTTTTTCAATTTCCCTCCACATATGGTCAGAAACAGGTTCTCCAATCCCAGTTTCTGGGTTACGGTACAACATAGTCCATTCAGTCATACCGATATTTTCTGGAAATCGAGATACACTCTTCATATCCGAACTTATTGACCTAAGAATATCAATAATTGAATCTATTGTTGTTTCGATTAACCATTCGGAAACAAAGGAAATAGTTAATCTATTATCTTTAGTTTTCTTTCTTAAATACGAGAATTTTTTTGTTAGTTCTTTTCTTGCAAAAAATCTTAAGTCTATTTTTCCGGAGTTTAGTTCTATTTTAAGCGCTGATGGGTGTATATCGCTTTTTTCGTGTATTAACCTCGTTCTGTGTTCGTATAATTTATTTACAAATGAGTTGTGTTTCTCAATTACACATTTCGACACCTCTTTATTATTAAATTCTGTTTTTTGTCTACAGCTATTATTTAATTGCGACCATTTAGTAATTGATTCATCTTTATTGTTAATTATATAATTAATAATAGCACTTAAATAATCAAATATGGATGATAAGTGAAAGACTATACTATCGAAAATAGAAGTTATTTGTTTTTCATAGTTATCAAATAATGGATGAGAAGGGAATATTTGTTTGAAAATAACTTCAGGCTTTTTTTTAGCATATTCTTTTATTTCCCGTTCTATAATATAATATTGCCGAAATAGTAACTCCAAATGAAATTTAGAAGAAACCAGTCTAAAATCAATATTTTCTCTTAGTCGAATTATATGATGATTTTTACCTAATGTATTTTCAATATGATGACTATAATCCATAGTCATAGCACGAAAGGCTTCATGAAGAATGTCTATTTTTGTAGTGATACGCTCAAAACATCGGCTTAAGTCCTCTACATCTAATATTGGTAATTCTTTACTCATAATTGCAGCTAACTAAGATATATAAGTCACTCCCTCACCAGAAAACAACTCCCTATTTTTTATTTGAAGTAAAAATCTTAATAAAAAAGTAATCTAAAAAACAGAAAGGCGTAATGCCGCTACATACTTATTAACTAAAAAAGTTAAAAACTACGGTAAGTGTATGAAAAATACATTTTTTGAGGGTAAAACCATCATTTTAAGAAGTTTTAGGCGTGTAGGTCTTATATACTATTTTCCCTAAAAAAAGGAAAAAAACAACCACCCTTTTCTATGCTATTTTTTAAATATTAATGGCTAATGCATCAACATTAAGTGTTAAAACTTATGCGTAAACTGGAGACCTCCATAATAAAAAAGTTGTACCCAATATATAAGCTGAAAGGGCAAAGAAATAAAAAAATGCTTCCACACTATTTCTTGTTTTTGGAGTAATACAATACCAGCCACAAGCGCTACTAATTGTAGAACACAAAAAATAGGAATCAAAACCGCTTCATGTTTCTTTAAAGTAAATAGAGAACAAATAGAAATACCTATAAAAAGAAATAACATAATTGCCGAAGGCCATAAAATAGCAATATTTACATTAAAAACATATTTTACAAGTAACCCAACTATAAGCAACGGTAGTACAAAATAAATCATATTTAGAAAGAATTGTATTAAGTTAAAAAGCTCGTTTGTATTTCTACTTCTTTTGTAAAAACAGTATTGTATTACAAATTTCCGTAGAATATAAACTAAATACTACCCTGTTTATTGGGAAAACCTATAACAAATGCGTAAAAAACACCAAACACTTATTCTCCTAATGCATCTATTAAAAAATCTTTGTAGGATTAACCATAAGCTTATTTACAAATTTCATTCCGCTATTTATTGTATGCAAACTTTTCCTATCTGGTTAATTTTAGGGTGTTGCATTATTTAATCCACAAAAACTCTCGTTCACATGCTATATGAGATTGGTAATAGTTTATTTTAAAATCATCATGGGTATAGTTTAATCTCCAATCTATAGCTCCAAAATAAACAAAAGAAACCAGCATAGACCAGGCCATAATTAACCAACCAAATACAGGAATAATCTTTTGCGCTAGTTTTTCTTTTATTTTATGTAAGCGTACTACTAGTGTATAAATAAAGAGTGTCCAGAAAACTAAATTACCTAAAAAACCAAATAGATAAATTTCCCCAGACATAGAAAAAATCCAACTTGTGTTAGTTTCTTGAACAAACGGAAAGCCATAAAATTCTGGTCCATGTTCTGGATAATCGCAAACATATTTAAAAGTAAAATATTCATCTGTAATACACCCAAGTGCCGTTGTTAGAGAGAATACAATTTTTTTCATCTATGTAGTAATTTGTAAACTTTTACCAAAGATAATTGGTAAAAACAATATGTATACCCCTGTTTTAAGTGGAAATTAAAAGGCATCTATACACTTTAATTGTTTTTACAAATGTCATTTATTTTCTTTATATCAATAGATAAAAAAATATTAACGAAGAGAACAGCCTCTACTTGGCGACTAGTTTTGTTGGTATTTCCAATTTTCTTGTCTAAAATAGGTGTCGTTTCTAGACGAAAAAAAATTCTGTTTCAGTCAATGCATTTTTGTATAAATAGTGTTCCATTTAAGCAACTAATTTAGTAAATACAAACGAATAGAAAATCCTTGAGGATTTTCGTAAGCAATATAGGGCTACGCAATTATTTTTATGTGGTGTTGCCAATTGTGTTATTGTAACTGCACTACAAATTCCATTTCCTCGTAATTAGGCACATAAAGAATAAATTTTTCAATTCTGTCTGTTGATATAAGTATTGTATAATTTTCTCCAAATTCCTTTTTATAAGTATCATCTGGAATATCGGAATTTTCTATTTTTAAAAGTTTATGATGAATTTTTTTACTATAATCTTGAAGCGATAAGTTAGGGTTTTCTTTAAAAAGATTATAATTATAAGTGCAGATAGTAGAACTTCCAATCGATTCAACTCTATATCCGTTTTTATTAATATTAAAGTACCCTATGCCATCCAAAAGTTCACTTCTAGAGTTTTCTTGAGATATAACAACTGTATTATTGATAATATTTATGATTTTAAATTCCGAATCGTTTAATATAATGGGTTTGTTTATATCATTCATCGTAACTTCTTTATATGCATAACCCGAAATAAATCGAGCCTTAACGATTAATTCACCAGCTATTTTATCTTCTTTTGATACATCCAACTTAAAACTACTACTTATTGTCTTGCATAAAGATGAATTTGTTTGTATTTTTTTTGAGTGGCATTTTTGGTCATATCCCCAACTACTACCTATATAATCTCCAACTTTGATTTTTTCATTTTCTTGATTAGTTAAGTCACTCTTTATAATTACAAAATCTAATAATTTAAATATATCTTTATTTTCATCTTCCGATAAATAAGAACTTATTTGTAACTGTACTGTTCCAATACTACTGTTTATTTCTAGAGTACTATTTTCTTTAAGTATTTTTAAATATTTTTTCAAATTATCTTTTGAAGGAAATTCTTTGAGCCAAGGAAACAAGAAATCTTTATTTTCTTTTGGCACTATATCTACTTTCTTAAAGATATAAGAAGACTTTTCATATAAGTGCTTTGCGAATTGCTCAATTTCATTATTTTTAATTGCATCCATTTCTTGACTGAATATACTAAATGAAAGATTGAATATAATGATTGTAATATATATTTTCATTTTTTAATGTTAACAGTTAATATATTAAAACTTATGCGTAAACTGGAGACCTCCATAATAAAAAAGTTGTACCCAATATATAAGCTGAAAGGGTAAAGAAATAAAAAAATGCTTCCACACTATTTCTTGTTTTTGGAGTAATACAATACCAGCCACAAGCGCTACTAATTGTAGAACACAAAAAATAGGAAACAAAACCGCTTCATGTTCCTTTAAAGTAAATGGAGAACAAATAGAAATACCTACAAAAAGAAATAACATAATTGCCGAAGGCCATAAAATAGCAATATTTACATTAAAAACATATTTTACAAGTAACCCAACTATAAGCAACGGTAGTACAAAATAAATCATATTTAGAAAGACTGTATTCATAATAAAAAAAGAATTGTATTAAGTTAAAAAGCTCGTTTGTATTTCTACTTCTTTTGTAAAAACAGTATTGTATTACAAATTTCCGTAGAATATAAACTAAATACTACCCTGTTTATTGGGAAAACCTATAACAAATGCGTAAAAAACACCAAATACTTATTCTCCTAAAGCTGTTATAAAGAAAATAACGGTTACATATAACCAAAATATACTAAATACTACATGTACTGTAGTTTCAAAGGTTTTGCCTTTCCAAAGTTTTGAAGAGTAGCCTACAAACTGAATAATTAGGCGCAATAACCAAAAAACACCTAAGCCTAAGGCAATTTTTTTACCTAAGGAGGTTTCTATTATTTCCGTGGCAGATGAGACACAGAGTAGTCCCATAAGAAATACAGTTACGGCAATAAAAATCGTATGTATTTCCATCATTTGTTTGTTTACAAGACTCAAGGAACGCAGCTCTTTTTTCCAATGAAAGTATTTTGGAAAAATAATGTGTACCAATGCTAAAGCCATACATAAAACTCCAATAATTTTTAAATGAATTTGCATACTACTTATTAAGAACTACAACGAAAGATAGACATAAACGGGGTAAACTTGGTTTCTTTAAAAATAGAAAAACCTGCTTCGGTAAAAGCCTTTTTCCATGTTTTTCGAGAAAAAAAGTGGGTAAAACCAATAGAAAATGCCAAAAAATTGGAAAAATCCCGTAAATGTTCCACCGTAATTACCGTACCATTGGGTTTACATATTCTTTTGCATTCTTTTAAAAATAGCACTTTTTCTTTGTACGAGCGAATTTCATGAACGGCAGAGAGTAAAAAAACCACATCGACCGAATTACTGCTCACGGGTATACGATTGGTTTTTATTTGTTGCGTATTAGGGTACACTAAACTTACTTTACGTGCCCGTACAATTGCTGGTTCTGTATGTTGCTTAGGGTCGTAAAAATCGAACACTTTTATATCGGCTTCTGGAAAATTGTTTTTAAGGATAAAGCTGGTTTCATCAAAACCAGCATTAATGTTTACTAGGTGTTTTGGCTGTTCTTCTTTTAGCCCAAGCTTATCTAACCAATTAAAATTATAATAGCCAGAAAAATCATATACATAGGCAGATACTAACAACGGCATTAAAAAGCCATAAAGAAATACCCCAAGAATTATCCCTGTGATTACTAGTGGAATTTTATAAAAATTTAATGCTGCTATAAGCACTACCAACACCAACAACCCAATTACATAAAAATGTCTATTAAAGCTTAGAATATTTAATACCCCTTGAAACTTTCTTCTTTTTATTTCCATACTTCTATTCTACCTTTTTTCCAGTAGTAGGGAATATTTTTAATCTCAAAAACGTTAGCCAAAACCGCATTTTCCAAATTTTGTTCTTTTAAAAATTTAAAATTATAATCTATGGCTTCTATTGCTTGGGGTTTCCAATTTTGCCGTACGCCTTCTATTATTAAAACTTCTTTCTTTTCTTTAGTATACGTAAAGGTAAATGGCAATGGGCCTGCAAATCTCCGTGCTTCTTTAAAATCTGCAAAGGGAGAATTTATGGGTAAAGGTACTTCTGCCTTATTATTCTTTTTTACGGTTACCAAAAAGTCTGATTTTAGAGAAGAAATGCTACTGGTAGTTGCTGTTTCTTCTTGTTTAATATCTGTAGTAGTGTATTGGTAATGGGTAAATATGTTCCCCATAAATTGCATTTTCTTACTATCGGTTTCTGATTTTAATATATAGAGCCCTCTCAATTTTTTGCCTTCTTTAGTGGTGTACCGTACAAAAACACGATACCCAATTAAAAAAAAGTTATTCCCCATAAATTTAGGAAAACCTTTAGGACGTAAATCTTCCGTTTGCACCATAGCTACGGCTATAAAGGCATGGGTATCTTTAAAAGTATCTAAGGTTAAACACTCTGGTATCTTGTCCTGAAGTTGTTCTTTGGGTACTGCAAAAGTGAATACCAAAGAGCTTTTAAAATGAGATTCTACTGCAAAAGGATGGTTTTTTAATGTACTAAACATACTAGGCTTGGTTTTTTCCTTTTCGTAAATGAAACTCGTTGATATAAATAAGCATTATAAACAAAAATGCGAATATGGAATTATACTTTCCCCATAAAAGCAAATCTGGCACTATAAAGAATTCCATAATATTCATAATAGCTATTATTCCCATTTGCACTATGGCATTTATTCTTCTTTGTATTCTGGAGATTACCCATATACACATGGCCACTTCAGAAACACCAATAAGAATGGTAAAAAGTGGCCCGTAGGATTCTCCTAAAATATGACTTACAATTTCTTGGTGTCTTGGTACTTGGTTTAAGACTTTACAGTAGAGGCCATTAACCAACCAAACCAATGCAATTATATAGGTTATTATTTTAGAAATCATTACTCTAAGTTACTACTTTAACTTAAGTCTAAAAAAGCTATTCTTTATTTAATCCATTTATCTTTTTAAAGGCAAATTTTGGTGCTATTCTATGTAACCAATACAATAATTTTACAGCTCCTAATTTTATTTCTGTCTTTGCTGTTTGTAGTTCCCCTAGCATTTTTTCGACTGCTACTGGTGTAGAAATAGCAATTTTAGGAGGATTGCCTTTATGCCAAGGAGTATCTACCACTGGTAATAAAACCTCAACTATAGATATATTTTCTTGTTTTAATTGTTCTCGTAATACTTGGGTAAAAGAATGTAATGCCGCTTTGGTGGCATTGTAAAACGGGTAATCTGCTCTAGGGCAATACACCAAACCCGTAGTAATATTAACTATAGTGGGCCGGTAATTTTTCTGTAATACTGATACTAGTTCTTTTGTTAAATGAATGGGTGCCAAAAAATTGGTATTTATCTCTAATTCTGCCATTTCTATAGCCTCTGAGGTCTCCATAAAATTAGTTTTATGCACCAAAGCAGCATTATTAATCAAAACATTTAAACTAGAATGTTCTTTTTTTACCCATTCTAAAAATTGATTTCTCTGTTCCTTTTTAGATAAATCGCAGGAATACGTTTCTACCTCTGGCAACTCCTTTTTCACTGCGTTTAGCTTGGATAAGGACCTTGCGCAAATAATTATAGTATTGTCTTGTATTAACTGCCTGCATAGTTCCAAACCAACACCAGAGCTACCCCCGGTAATAAGAATGGTGTTATTTTTTAAATTCATTTTTCTCTGTTTAGAATTGAATTCAAAAATAAAAGCCTACAAAAAGGTTTGCATTGACCTAAGTTAAGACGAGAGCTTCTTTTTTATTCTGCTTAGAGATTCTGGTTGGATGCCTAAGTAAGATGCTATGATATTTTGCTTTGCTCTTCTGATAAGCTTGGGGTTTTCTTGCAAAAAATTCTGAAATCTTGTTGGAGCATCTAACAACAAAAAATCTCTTTCTCGAGCTTCTTTAATTATAAAAGCGTGCTCTAATAATTGCACTAAAAAAGTATTCCAACAGGGATGACTATCTTTAATTTTCAGCCAATCCGAGTACTTTAATTCTATTATTTTAGAATCTTCTAAAGCTTCGATATAAAAGTGGGATGCTTTTTCATTTATCATAGAAGAGTACGATACTATAAAGCCGTTTTCTTCTATAATATTTTTTGTAAACTCCATACCTTTTTCGTTTATATACACATAACGAAACAAACCAGAAGAAACAAAAGCAAACTTTCTTGGTATTTCCCCTGCACGCACCAAATAATCGCCTTCTGCTAAAGTTCTCTGCTTTCCTAAAGCAATTAACTTTTTGGCCTGTTCTTTGGGTACTAGATTATTTAAAAACTCTTTCATCAACTATTTCTTAACTTAAAAAAAGGGTTCGTACTGCATTACCCTAAAATCTAGTGTATTGAATTTTGGGTTTGCTTTTTTTAACTCTTTATACGCTTGCGTACTACCAATAGCTCTATTGGCAGTTCCAGATGGAGCAGTTAAAGAAACCGTAATAATTTTCCTTTTGCTATTAGGCATTATAAAACTATGTATCCTGGGAACTTCATTGTTTTCTACGGCTAAAGACAAGCCATTTTCTTTAAGGTGTTTTCTAAAAAAAAATTCAGGACCGTTTTTGCTGTTACCACCTGTGAAAATTAGCATTTGCACATTGGTATATTCTTTTAAATAGCCTACTATATTTCTGAGTTCTATTTGTTTCATTCCCAAATCAGAAGCATCTATTTTATCTCTTCTAGCACTACCAACAATATCGCAAACACCAATTTTTCTTTGCAAAAGAAAATTACGTCTTTGGTCGGCTGCATAAGCAGTAGTCTCGTATTTTAAATTTAGATCAAAAATACGGTCTAATACAGGCCATAGCATTCCATTACGACTACCATAACAAAAATCTACATCGTCTTCTTTTAAATCGCCTGTAGTAAATCTTGGCGGAGGCAAGGTACCTACAATTAGTTTGGTAGCTTCTTTAAATAAAAAAGGCTCGTAAGGATGGGTATGTAAGAACATTATAGGCTTGTTGTAAACAGTTCTTTTGCCTTAATAATTATAGCTTTGTTTTGTTTATAGCTTGGCTTAGACATATTCTCTGATTCGGTAATTATTTCTTGTAGCACTTCTTTAGAGGCACTCAATTTATTATTTCGGATATAAAATTTTGCTAATTCTAAACGTTCTTGGTACTTGCTATACGGGGCATTATATGATTTTAATACCTCCTCTGCCTTCTCTACTTGCCCCTCTTTCTCTAGTGCCATACCATACAAAAAGAAGCTTCTATATTTTTTAAACTTTGGTGTGTCTATAATTCTTTGCGCGTATTCTAATGAAGTTGCAAAGTCCGAAGAAAAATAATGGCATTCTTGCAGCTTAGAAATTACATAAAAATCGTTTTTAAACATATTGGTTAGCGCTGCTTGGTATTGGGTAATAGCTTGTGCATACATTTTGTTTTCTAGATAGGCATCGGCTAAAGCAACTTTATTCTCAAAGGAGTCCGAAAATTGAAGTTTTTTCTCTAAAGTCTTAATCTTTTTTGTCGGGTTTATTACTGCAGTTATGTCTTTCTGCAATTTATCCACATCATTCTTACGAATAACATTCATAAATAAATAAACGAAACAACCAATCACAGGTACAAAGAGAATTACAAAAAACCAATACGTATCATTCTTATGAGTAAAACAATGATAAACGCAATACGCCTGTAGGGCCAAAATAAAGTAATAATACATTCCTCTAATTTAAGAATTATAAAATTTTAAGGGCTTTCCGCTAAAGTATATTATTACATTTTTTTACAAAACATTTAAAAGGTGCCCTTTTAGAGCAAGATTCCCCAAGGCATATAAAACGGCTGCGTTAGCACTAAGATCGCTATAACATATATAAACTATAGGTTTTTTCCTACAATTCAACATCAAAAAAACACAATTTTACATCACGTTTAAGTTCCTATGCAACAATAAATTAGCTATAAACTACAAAAAAAATACATTTACCTACATTATGCATAAGTTATTTCTTTACATTATATGGTTGTTTGTATTTTTTATATATGCAAAAGTACAAGCACAAACTACCTGTACAATAAGCGGTGTAACTGTTACCGCCACAGGTTCCACAAGATCTGGTTACTTAAATCCTCCTACGAACCCCGGAGGCTGTACCTCTGCTTCTTTTAGTGGCTCTGGTATATGGACAGGGTTTTCTTCTACAGGTATAATCCTTTATACTTTTAGTCAACCCATTACCAGTATACGAATATCTTATAGTGCAGTTAATACTGCTGATATTTTAGCATTTACTACCAATACTGGCGGTACTATTAGCTTAAGTAACCCTTGTAATGTTACCATACCCAGTTCTAACAGAATTAAAGGAGTTGCTAATTATACCGATTCTTGGATTACGGTTACCTCTACTATACCATTTACAACACTTACCAGTACTAATGTTGGAGGAAGCTCTGGTTGGGTACAAGGAGATCTTTGCGATTTTACGATTTCTAGCTGCGATTTAAATAACCCTAATGACGATTGTGACGGTGATGGGGTAAATAATGGTATAGATTGCGACCCCCAAGACCCTAATGCGTATACCGATATAGATAATGATGGTGTTTGTGATGTAAGCGATTTAGACAATGACAATGATGGTATTTTAGATAGCGCAGAGGGTTGCACTTCTGGCATGCAAGATATAAGCGCCCTAAGTTTTAATGGGAACACCGTGGCATCTACCACCACAAATAGTATTACTACACGTACCGATTCTAGATGGTCTACCTCTTATTCTAATGAAGATTTTGATCTTCCCTTACGATTAAAGTTTAAGGCTGGCACCTTGCATAATATGGTAGGATTTCTTCCAAATGGAGGAACGCAAAGATTAACTACATGGAATGATGGGGCTTATAAAGTATATAGCACACCAAACCGTATGTATGGAAAATTACTCACCACATGGAATCCTTTTAATATAACACGAGCCGCCAATGATATTTTTGTTTTAGAAATTGATGTCTCTGGAAATTTAACCTTAACGCAAAATGGTATTACGCGTTTTACAGGAACAGCGCCAGTTACTTCTTATAAACTTGCAATAACTTCTATAACCGCAACTACTATTTCTGAAATAGAATTTACCCATGGTAATTCATTTGCTTGTGCAGATACAGATAATGACGGTATTGCAAACTATTTAGACTTAGATAGTGATGGTGATGGCTGCTCAGATGCCGATGAAGCCTATAATAATGTTAATGCCGACGGGAATGACGATGGTATTTATGGCACCGGAACTCCCAGCGTAAATGCAGATGGTACTGTTATTGGTGCTTCTTATGCAACTCCTTACGATTCGGAACCGAATGGAATACCAGACTTTTTACAATCTGGGCCCATACCAGTTATAACCACGGTACTAACAAATACTACTGCTTTTTCTGGCTCCAATGGGGTGTTTTCTATTGCCGCTACCAACGCCGATATTTTTTCTTGGGAAGTAAGTACAGATAATGGCACCACCTATAATTCTATTGTAGATGGTACAGAATACAATGGAACACAAACCGCTACTTTAACTATTATAAAAGCGGGTCTTGATAAAAATGGATACCTATATCGGGTAAAGTTATCGAACCAGGCCTATATATGCTCCGAAGAATCTTCTTCTGCATCTTTATTTGTTCGGTTACGCACTGTTATAACCAATAGAAGAATTACCTACAGAGTAAAGAAATAATAAACTATTTTAATTGCGGTACCCATTATCTCTATAGTAACAATTATAAATGTAATACCTCAGCACATACAATAGATTGTACCTCTTTTATATACTCGATGTTATACCTCTTTTTGGGCTATCATTAGATTAGTTTTTGGAAAAATTAGCTAGGATAATTGACCACCATATATTTTACAAAAAAACCTTACCAGAAACATCTAGTAAGGTTTTTTTACATTTTGTACTCTACTATAATACTACGCCGAATTACGACTAGCATTAATGTTACCATAAAGAGAACGCGTAACAATCTTTTCGTACAATTCTTTAAAAGAAGAATCTCCAGCAATTTTCTGAAGTGCATATTGTTGAATTACCAATAATGGCAATACAATATTTTCTCTTATTTTAATAGACTCACGAGAAACCGCTTCTTTTTCCATAAGAATTTCGGTATCTGCTACTAACAATAACATCTCCTTAGAAAGTTGATACTCTGCATGTAATATTTTCCAGAACTCTCCATATTCCTTATCATCTTTCATATAACTGGTAAGCTCAAAATAACATTTAGAAAGCGACATCATACTGTTAGACATAAGCGCTTTAAAAACAGGAACTTCATTATACAAGGCTTTTACCTCTTCTATTCTGCCTTGGTCTTTTAATGCTTTTATAGCGGTTCCTAGACCAAAGTAACCTGGTACGTTTTGCTTTAATTGACTCCACGACCCTACAAAAGAAATGGCACGTAAATCGGACAATTCTAATTTTGCTTTATTTCCTCTTTTTCCTGGACGACTACCAATATTAGCTTTGGTATAATATTTAAGTGTACTTCTATTTTCCAAATACGACATAAATTTATCATGATGTTTTAAGGCATCATACTTCGCAAAACTAAGCTCGGAAAGTTCTTCTATTAAATTTCTTTGCTCTTTTAGAATTACATTTTCTTCTCCAAAGAAATTGTTAGATAAACCTGCTGTTAACAATTGCTCTGAATTATAAATAAACTGCTCTTTGGTACCATAGGTACTTGTAATGGTTTGCCCTTGAATAGTTAATTGTATTTCATTATTTGCGATATCCTTTGTTTGCGCTGCGTAGAAACGGTGCGTTTTTCCACCACCACGTGCTGGAGGTCCACCACGGCCATCAAAAAATATGGCTTTTACATCATTCTTAGCACAAACACCAGATAAACTTTCTTTTGTTTTAATTATGGACCAATTGGCTTTTAAATACCCTCCATCTTTAGTACCGTCGGAGAAACCAAGCATCATAGTTTGCTTTTTACCTCTTTGTTCTACATGCTCAAAATAGGTTGGCATAGCAAATAGTTTTTGCATAGTGTCTTCTGCGCCGTCCATACCATTCATAGTCTCAAAAAGAGGAACTATATCAAAAGTAATTACTTTATTTTGCCATCCACTCCATCGGAACAATCCGTATACAAATAAGACCGAGAATATATCTTCCGAATTACTAATTATATATCTATTACACCCTTCTTCACCATTCTTACTTTGAATTTTTTGTAATTGGCTTATATTTTTGATAGTATCTCTTACTATACCTTCATCAAAATCTTCTGCATTTAATTGCAAATCTTTATGCAATAAAATATCTACCAACTCCTCTTCTTTTAGCTCGGATATGCTTTCACTAATTAAGTCGTTTTTCTTTAAAACTGCTTCTATAACTTTGGTATGTATGCTATGATCCTGTCTAACATCTAAGGTTGCAAAATGTGTTTTAAAGATTTTTACCTTATCCATAAAGTAATCTAACTCTTCTAAATAAAGACCATGAAATTGATCTATTAAAATAGCTCTTATTTTCTCTAATGGACCAATAATATCATTATATCCTACATGCTTCTGTGGGTTAAACATAGCAGCATATAAATTAGCACGAAGCTCATTAAGGCTATCCTGAACCGCAGTAAAAGTTAATTTTTTCTGAAGTTTCTTTAAATCGTTGTAATAGCACTTCATTAGCGTAATACGTAATTCATCTGCCACATCGCTAGTAATATCTGCCGTTACAAAAGGGTTACCGTCGCGGTCACCTCCAGGCCAGAATCCTAGTTTTAAAATATTGTAGTTTTCGAATTCTGTATTCTTAATATTCTTTTTTAAGTAAGCATACAACTCCCCAACGGCATCGTAATACACATTTCTAAGAATGTATATAATATTCTTTGCCTCGTCTAAAGGTGTTGGTTTTTTAGAATTTATAAGCGATGTTAATCCTAATTGCTGTAGAGTAACATCTATATCATCTATATTGTTTTCTAGAATTAAAGTTCGTAGCTCTGCAATAATATCTAAAACTGCAGGGGTATAAAATTGTGTAGGGTGTGCTGTTAATACTAATCTAGAACTAAAATTAGACAAGTGTTCCGCTATTTTATCCCAACTTTTATTTTTGTCTACTAACTCAAAATAATCTTTAATAGTTAGGTTGCTACTGTGCTCATACAATTTAGGGAAAGCCGCATCCTCTACACTATCATATAGCACCACTTGGCGCTCTACATACTGAATAATACGGAACATAAAATCTATTCTATCTTTCTCTGAGTTTATTGCTATATAATTCTCAAAAAAGCCATCTAGAATCTCTTTAGGGTTTAAACCCGATTTAAGACCTTTTTGACATTGTTCCAATATTAAAGGAATTACCATTCCTACATTTTCTATGTTGCGATAAGGTAAATTTAAAAACAAGCTATTGTAGACATTGAATCTATTAGTAACCGATTTTTTAAATTCTTCTAACCTTGGTGTTTGTTTCATACTCATTTATTTGCTTACCAATCGTATTATAGATTTAGAGCCTGCAAAAGTACCAAAGCTTTTTGGACAAAAAAAACCCTTTTGCATTAGTAACAAAAGGGGTTTAAATCATTATTTTTTTTACATTCTATTTAAGAACGATCACTAAATCTTCCGAATTTACTAATGAGCCACCGTTTAAAACAATTCTATCTACCACACCATCTGCTGTTGCCGTAACTGAAGTTTCCATTTTCATTGCTTCTATAATAAATAATGGTTGATTTCTTTTTACTTCTTGTCCTTTTTTAACTAACACATTAGACAGTAAACCTTGTAACGGAGCGCCAATTTCCTTAGCATTAGCAATATCTGCCTTTTTATTCTCCATTTTTTCCACTTTTACAGATGTATTTTTAACCAATACATTACGTAATTGTCCGTTAATTTTAAAGAATATGCTAACATTACCTGCCTCATCTGGCTCTCCTTTTAACATCAAGGAAATTAGAACTTTTTTTCCTTTATCTAACTCTACCATAATCTCTTCACCTACTTCCATACCGTAGAAGAAATTTTTAGTAGGTATATTTACCACATTCCCATATTTTACATGATTGTTATATGCATCTGTAAATACCTTTGGATATAATTTATAAGACAAAAAGTCGGTCATTTCTAAGGCTCTTCCCATACCTTTTTTAAATTTCTTTTTAAAAGCAGCAAATTCTTTTTTAAAATCTACTGGTTCTAAATGCGCATTTGGCCTTTCGGTATAAGGTTTTTCATCTTTAAGAATTATTTTTTGAAGTTTTTCTGGAAAACCACCAACTGGTTGCCCTAAATCTCCTCTAAAGAAATTCTTAACCGATTCTGGGAAAGAAATATCTTCTCCTTTTTCTAAAACGTCTTCAACTGTTAGGCTATTACTAATCATATATTGCGCCATATCCCCAACAACTTTAGAACTTGGAGTTACTTTTACAATATCGCCAAACAACGTATTTACCTCGCCATACATTTTGGTAACTTCTGGGAATTTATCTTCTAAGCCTAAAGCAATTGCTTGGCCTTTTAAGTTAGAATACTGGCCACCAGGAATTTCATGCTTATACACTTCTCCTGTTCCTGATTTTAAGCCCGACTCAAAGGTATAATAGTAATTCCGAACGGTTTCCCAATAATTAGAATACTCTGCTAACTTTTCTGAATTTAAAATATTCTCGCGTTCGTGGAAACGCAACATTTCCATCACCGAATTAAAATTCGGTTGCGATGTAAGTCCGGATAGGCCACCTAAAGCAACATCTACAACATCTACTCCTGCCTCTACAGCTTTTAAATACATTGCAGCTTGGGTAGATGAGGTATCATGTGTATGTAAGTGAATAGGAATATTTATTTCCGATTTTAAAGTTCCTATTAACTCATAAGCAGCATTTGGTTTAAGTAAACCAGCCATATCTTTTACACCTAGAATATGTGCTCCTGCATTTTCTATATCTTTTGCCAATTGCACATAATACTTTAAATTGTATTTGGTTTTGGATGGGTCTAAAATATCCCCTGTATAACAAATAGAACCTTCTGCTAAGCCACCAGTTCTTTTGCGTACATGGTCTATACATGGCGCTATTGATTTCATCCAGTTTAGCGAATCGAATATACGGAATACATCTACTCCGGTTTCCCAAGATTTTTCTACAAACTCACCAATTAAATTATCTGGATAAGCCTTATAACCAACTCCGTTAGAGCCTCTTATTAACATTTGCAACAAAAGATTTGGCATGGCTTTACGTAATAAAGCTAAACGTTCCCATGGGTTCTCTTGTAAAAAACGCAAACAAACATCGAAAGTGGCTCCTCCCCAAACTTCCATACTAAAAATCTCTGGATGATTTTTTGCAAAACCTTCCGCTACTTTTAGCATATCTGTGGTTCGCATTCTAGTTGCTAAAAGACTTTGGTGCGCATCTCGCATTGTAGTGTCTGTGAAATGAACTTTCTTTTCATTTTTTAACCACTGCGAAAATTTCTCTGGACCTAGTTCTGTTAACAAATCCTTAGTCCCTTTAGCATAATCCTCATTCTTCGGAAAAGCAGGAACTATAGGCTTAGAAAAAACATGGTTAGGATTATATTTTTTAACATCTGGATTACCATTTACAATAGTATCACCCAAAAATTGTATTAATTTGTTTACACGATTTTTTGGTTCTATAAACTCAAATAACTTTGGTTCATTCTGAATGAAATTAACGGTAACATCTCCGTTTCTAAAAGTTGGATGTTGAAGAATATTATTTAAAAAAGCAATATTTGTTTTTACCCCACGAATTCTAAATTCTGCTAGAGCTCTTATCATTTTACGGCAAGAACCATCTAAGGTTCTACTCCTTGCAGATGCTTTTACCAACATGGAATCAAAGAAAGGAGAAATAGCAACGCCTTGATAAACACTACCTGCATCTAAACGAATACCAAACCCTGAAGCACTCCGATAGGTAGTTACTACCCCATAATCTGGTTTAAAATCATTAGCCGGATCTTCTGTAGTAATTCTACACTGCAATGCATAACCAGATATATGAACTGATTCTTGGTTTTCGATTTTTATTTGTTTGTCCGATAATTTATACCCGCCAGCAACAAAAATTTGAGTTTTTATAAGGTCTATATTCGTGACCATTTCAGTTACCGTATGCTCTACCTGTACTCTTGGGTTTACTTCTATAAAATAAATACTACCATCATCATCTACCAAAAACTCAACGGTACCAATATTATTATAATCTACCGCTTTGCAAATATCCTGCGCGTAGGTATACAAACTATCTTTAGTTTCTTGAGACAACCCCACAGAAGGAGCAAATTCTATTACTTTTTGATAACGTCTTTGTACAGAACAATCTCTTTCGTACAAATGCACCATATTACCGTGTTCATCTGCTACTATTTGTATTTCTATATGTTTAGGGTTTTCTACAAATTTTTCAAGAAAAACGGTATCATCGCCAAAAGCATTTAAAGATTCTCTACGGGCCTCCGGAAAAGCTTTTCTTAAGTCTGCTTCTTTTCGAATAACTCGCATACCACGACCACCGCCACCTGAAGCAGCTTTTAGCATAATTGGGTATCCTATTCTGTCTGCTTCGGAAAGGGCTATTTCTACAGAAGTTAAATCTTTATCACTGCTTTGAATAATTGGAATATTATTCTGAACTGCTACTTCTTTGGCTGTTATTTTATCCCCCAAAGCTCTTAAAACTGATACTTTAGGGCCAATGAACTTTATACCATTTTCATCACACCTCTGCGCAAATTCTGCATTTTCCGAAAGAAATCCGTACCCAGGGTGTATAGCATCTACCCCATTATCTTTCGCTATTTTAATAATAGCCTCGATATCTAAATACGGTTTAAGCGGTTCGTTATCTTCTCCTATTTGATAACACTCATCTGCCTTATACCTGTGTAACGAATAACGGTCTTCGTAGGTGTAAATCCCCACAGTTTTTATTCCTATTTCTACACAAGCCCTAAAAATACGGATGGCTATTTCCCCGCGATTTGCTACTAAAACAGTATTGATTTTCACGCTTATTTTGATTTAGTTAATGGTTCTTTAATACTAAAATCAAAATTACGGCTTTTGCCGTCGTAACACAATACGATAAAAGTATAATTAATGTGTATTTTGTTATAATTTAAAATTAATACACGCCTCTATTTACGAAAATAGAAGCAAAAGGGCTTTTTTAAAGAATTATCCCTAATCGACAACAAAATTTAATAATACGTTTCCGCTTTCATCCAAGCCCAATTCGTAAGTGTAAAAACCAGGGGCTAAAAGACTTTCTCCAACAAAATCAACAGGTTGTAAAACATACGTTTCCCCATCGGAAATTATATTTATATATGCATAAGAATACAACTGATCGTACTCTAAATAATCCGAATACGAACCCGAAGAAATATTAGTATATTTAGTAGTATCTGAAACCACAATTACCTCTTGGTAAGTAACTTCGCTTGTATTTTTAATCCTAAGATTTACTTTGGTAATATTATCATCTCTATCGGTACAGCTAAAAGAAGTTATTAAAATTACCAGCAATAAAACCAAATGCTTTCTCATAATCGAAAAATATTTACCCTTTATTAAAGAAACGTCAATAGGAAGGATATATTTTACAAAGTAAAAACAGGCTTATTTAGCAGTAAAAGATGGAAAAACCATCGTTCTTCAATTACAGTAAGAAAAAACCCTAATTACTTTAAGAAATAAGCAAAATAAGGTTAAATTTATCTTCTCTTAAAACCAAATTTTACTTTAAATGACAGGATTAAAAACTAACCCGTGGCTCGCATTTGCGATTGGCTTTTTCTTTATGTACTTTTCTTGTTATGCGCAGGACTTTACTATTACAGGTTCTGTAAAAAACGGCAATGAGACG
Source organism: uncultured Maribacter sp. (assembly GCF_947496775.1). Classification (GTDB taxonomy): domain Bacteria; phylum Bacteroidota; class Bacteroidia; order Flavobacteriales; family Flavobacteriaceae; genus Maribacter_B. Next base: position 86,418 of record NZ_CANMDU010000010.1, read on the forward strand.
GCCATAGCTCTTGCTAATATTATTACCTATAAAGCAATTGATACCTCGGTAGTTAAAGGTGCTATTTCTGAAGGAAATGGAAATTTTACTCTAAAAAATCTAAAAAAAGGAGACTACTTAATACAAGCAAGTTATATAGAAAATGTATCCGATTTTAAAAAGGTAACCGTTGATCAAGACAAGCACATTGGTGACCTAAAAATTATACATCTAAACGAACTTGAAGGAGCTACAGTAATTGCTAAAACACCTACTGTTCAACGAAAATCCGACCGTATAATATTTAATATTGAAAATACCACATTAACAGATGGCAGCCTCGAAGACGCCTTAAAAAAAACCCCAGGCGTAATTATAATAAAAGATAAGTTGACCATAAAAGGTTCTGGAGATGTAGGCGTAATGATTAATGGAAAAATAATAAATCTCCCCAAAGATGATATCATGAATCTGCTCTCTGGTACCATGGCCTCTTACGTAGAGAGTATTGAAGTAATTACCTCACCACCTGCCAAATATACTGCAGAAGGGGGTATGCTAATTAATATAAAAATGTCTAAAGATATAAGTCCTGGCTATAATGGTTCTTTTTTTAATAGATACAAACAAGGTGTTTTACCAAAACATATCGTAGGTATTGATAACTTTTTTAAAAGAAAAAGTGTATCCTTCTCCGTGAACTATAGCTATACAGATTCTAAAAAAATATATAGAAATAACTATGTAACTCATTTTACGGATATTAATGATATGAAAACCATTTTCAATGAAAAACGTGATTTTCATCGATTTGAGAAAATACATAATGCAAATCTTTTCTTTGACTACAAAATTAACCAAAAGAATACCTTAAACATTTCTTCTCTAAATAGTTGGCAACCTAGATTTGACAAACCATATAACTCGGAAATTTATATTACAGATGCTAGCGACCTACCTATTTCTAATTTTACCACAGATAACAAAACTCAAAAGCCAAAACTCAATTCTTCCATTTATTTAGATTATAAGCGTCGATTAGCAAAAAAAGGAGCTACACTTTCCTTAGGTGCCCACTACACCTATTTTAAAAACAAAAATAACCAACAGAGTTTTACTGATTTTTACGATAATATTGGCATTAAAACAAACGGAAACAGTTTTGCTACGGAAGCAAATCAACAAATAGATTTATTTAACACTCAAATAGATTTGGTATACCCCATTGGCAAAAAAACCACCTTAGAAGGCGGAATAAGATATGCACTTATAGATTCTGAAAGCTTTATAAACCAAAACGCAGAGAACCAAAACTCTTCTAATGTAAACATAACCGATAATGGCAACTTTACCTACAATGAAGATATTTTTGCCGCTTATACATCTTTTGCTAAACAATGGGATAAAATAGAGTTGAATACAGGCATACGTGTAGAGCAAACACAAACACTAGGCATTGAACGGATTTTAGATAGTAAAACCAAAAAAAAGTACTTAGAATGGTTTCCTTCTTTTTCTATATTATACACTGCTAACAAAAAAAGTGAATTTAATTTATATGCCTTCAGGAGAATTTACAGACCTAGATATGAAAACATAAACCCCTATCAATATTTCTTAAATAATTTTACAGTAAAAGAAGGCGACCCAAATTTAGAACCTTCTATCAAAAAATTTCTAGCTTTTAATTATTCACGTAAGAATACCTATTATTTTGAAGCTTATATACGGGAAGAAAAAAATTATTTAAGTCAACTTACTTTTCAAGATAATGATTTAAATATAGTCCGCTTAATAAGTTCTAATTTAGAACGTGAGTTTTCTTACGGCTTAGACTTTTCCTACTATAAAGACCTAACCAATAGATGGCATTGTTATGTTTTATCTTCCTATTTTTTTAGTGAAAATAGATTTAACGATATAAATACAAACCAGTTATATGACAATGGCATTTGGTCTCTTTTTTTTAGAACTATAAACACCTTTACGTTTTTAGAAGACCGCAGCCTTACTGCCGATTTTTCTTTAGATTATCTTTCTAAATTAAGTGACAAAAACGGCGTACAAACTGGGTATAATGAGTTTAGCATTGCATTGCGTAAAACTTTTTGGAATAATAAAGCTAGTGCGTCACTAGGAATTAGAGATATATTTAAGCAAGGAAACATCTTTAGCACCATTAATTATGCGGATCAATACAGTACATGGAGCTATAGACCAGAAACAAGACTGTTAACCTTAGGTTTTCGTTATAAATTTGGAAACACTAACATTAAGAATAATAAAAAACGTAAGCATACAGCAGAAAGAAAAAGAATTTAAAACACTGTAATACGGCTAATGTTACCGAATAAAAACAGGCTCGTTTTCTTTTAAAGTATGAGCTTTACTATATTGATAATCGTCCAAATTAAAGCCTTTAATATCTTCTAGGGTAGTTGCATTAGTATCCACGATGTAACGGACCATAGAACCCCTTGCTTTTTTTGCAAAAAAACTAATTATCTTTAGTTTATCATTTTTCCAATCTTTAAAAATAGGCGTTATTACTGGAACCTTTAAAGATTTTACATCTACAGAAGAGAAATATTCATTACTTGCTAAATTCACAAAAAGCTCTCCGTCTTCTAATTCTGAATTTAAATGAGTGGTAAGCTCTTTTTTCCAAAACTCGTACAAATTACTATTCCTACCTACTTTTAATTTTGTCCCCATTTCTAATCTATAGGGTTGTATTAAATCTAAAGGCTTCAGTATGCCATATAAGCCAGATAAGATACGTAGAGAATCCTGAAGAGTATCTAACTTACTATCTTCCAAAGTATAAACATCTAAACCTTGATACACATCACCACTAAAAGCATAAACAGCTGGCCTTGCATTGCTAGTAGTAAAAGGAACAGAAAAATCCTGATTTCTTTGCCAATTTAATTGCGCTAGTTTATCTGAAATATGCATAAGATCAGACAAAGCCTTAGGCTTTTTTTTAGCCAGAATCTTATTCAACTTTACTGCTTCTTCTATAAATTTAGGCTGCGTAAATTTGCCTGTTGGTAATTTAGTATCAAAGTCCAATGACTTCGCCGGAGAAATAACAATTTTCATTTTCTTGCAATTAGAGTATAAAAATAATAAGGATTTACTAGATTAACTAGTTCCTGAAGAAAGACTTTTTAATACCGTTATTAAAGAAATTTATACTACTGACTATTTTTGGTGTATTGCCTCCATTTCTCAACGCAAGATGCTATATCTTCCGGAATATCTGAATTAAAACTCATTTTTTCTCCAGAGACTGGGTGCACAAATCCAAGCGTTTTAGCATGGAGTGCTTGTCTTGGTAAAATTTTAAAAGCATTATCTACAAATTGCTTATACTTGGTAAAGGTAGTTCCTTTTAAAATTCTTTCTCCGCCATAACGCTCATCGTTAAAAAGAGTATGGCCAATATGTTTCATATGCACTCTAATTTGATGAGTTCTTCCGGTTTCTAACTTACAAGAAATTAAAGTAACATACCCCAAACGTTCTATTACTTTATAATGAGTTATTGCTTCTTTTCCTTGTTCTCCCTCCGGAAAAACATGCATCTGTAACCTGTTTTTGGGATGCCTACCTACGTGCCCTTCAACTGTACCTTCATCCTCTTCTAAATTCCCCCAAACTAAAGCTACATATTCTCTTTCCGAAGTTTTATCAAAAAATTGCTTCGACAAATGTGTCATTGCTGCTTCAGTCTTTGCTATTACTAATAAACCAGAAGTATCCTTATCTATTCTATGTACTAATCCCGGGCGTTCATTACTATTTGCCGGCAAATTATCCACATGAAAAATAAGTGCATTTATAAGTGTTCCGGAATAATTACCATGACCTGGATGTACTACCATACCCGCTGGCTTATTCACCACCATAAGCACATCATCCTCATAAACAATATCTAAAGGAATATCTTCTGGAACTAATAAAAATTCATGCGGCGGATGTTCAAAAAGAACTTTTACCTCATCCCCCGATTTTACTTTATAGTTTTGCTTAACCACCTTATCATTCACCCAAATATGGCCACCTCGAGCGGATTGTTGAATTTTATTACGCGTAGCATTTTCAATGAAATTCATTAAAAATTTATCTACTCTTAGTGGTTCTTGCCCCTTGGACGCAATTACTTTATGATGTTCATAAAGCTCCCCTTCATTTGGTTCTGGACCCTCTTCTATTGGTACCATATTTTATTCTGAATCTGCCTTTACCTGTGCTCTCGAAGTAATATTTCCATTACCACATACCAATTCAATTTTAGATGTCTTTGGCAACCTATCACCTGGTTTAATCATTTTTCCTTTATACTTTATAGTATACACCATGTCCTTGCCCAATTCATCTATATAGGTGACTCTCTGCACATCTAACCCTACAGCCCGCAACATAGAAGTCGCGTTTCTTTGCGTAACCTGAATAATTTTAGGAACTGACACCTTCTTATAACCAGAAGGGTTTACCGTAAAATATATTTTTCTATTCTCTTTTACTTTATTCCCTGCCTGCGGATTTTGATCAATAATAGAAAACCTAGGATAATCGGGATTATAATTTGCCGAATCTAGCACTTCATAACGCAAACCCGCTTCTTCTACAGATTTACGCATATCCATTACAGACATTTTAGCAAAATCAGGAACTTCAACGAACTCACCATGATTGGTACTACTATTCAACCACCGTAACATTACAAATATTAAAACTACTAGAACTACTATGGCTAATCCTATCTGGATTAAAAAGGTTTTACTTTTTAAAAAACTAAATAAATTTCTCATGGAGTATAATTGACCTGACAAATATAGGAAACGGATTGCTTTTTTCTTTACTTTGAAGTATTGTTATTTATTATTAGAAAAAGTAATTACAGATTCCTATGAAAAAGAAAGTAGCCATAATAATGGGCGGTTACTCCAGCGAATACAAAATATCATTAAAGAGTGGTAATGTTGTTTATGAGTATTTAGATAAAGATTTTTTGGATGCATACCGTATTCATATTTTTAAAGACAAATGGGTTTATGTAGCTCCAGACAATACCGAACACCCTGTTAACAAAGATGATTTTTCTATTGTAGTAAATAATGAAAAAATACAATTTGATTGTGTTTTTAATGCTATTCACGGTTCTCCCGGAGAAGACGGACTTATGCAAGGGTATTTTGAGTTGTTAGGAATTCCACAAACTTCCTGTGATTATTACCAAGCCGCTTTAACATTTAATAAAAGAGACTTACTAAGCGTTTTAAAGGCCTATGGAATTAAGTCTGCAGAATCTTACTATTTAAATTTAGGAGATGTTATTGATGAAGATGCAATTATAGATAAGGTAAAACTTCCTTGTTTTGTAAAAGCTAATAAAGCGGGTAGTAGTTTTGGCATCTCTAAAGTGCACAAAAAAGAAGAATTGTACGCAGCCATTGAAAATGCATATAAGGAGGATGATGAAATAATTATTGAGAGTTTTCTTAATGGCATAGAAGTTTCTGTTGGTGTTATAAAATATAAAGGAGAAACCAAAGTATTACCAATTACCGAGATTGTTACGGAAAACGATTTCTTTGACTATGAAGCTAAATACGAAGGCAAATCCACAGAAATAACTCCGGCAAGACTTAACAAAACCCAAGAAGATAATGTTATAGCTATGGCTAAAAAAGCCTATGAAGTATTAAAAATGAAAGGTTTCTCGAGAAGCGAGTTTATTTTTATTGGAGACGAACCCTATATGTTAGAAATGAATACTACACCAGGATTAACAACAGAGAGTATTCTACCGCAACAGGCACAACAAGCCGGAATTTCTTTAGAAGAACTTTTTAAAAATGCTATTGAAGAAGTTTTGTAATAACTATATTGAGACTAGTACACGAGATGTTAAAATAAAATGCCTTTAACCATCTATATAAGTACCAAAATATTAAACCCAGTAATTGAGAATAAAACATGTAATTTTACCGTATGAGAAGAGCTGTTTTTCCCGGATCCTTTGATCCACTCACATTAGGTCATCAAGATATAATTGAAAGAGGCGTACCTCTTTTCGATGAGCTTATTATAGCCATAGGAAAGAATGCCGATAAAAAATATATGTTTAGTCTGGAAGAAAGAATTCGCTTTATTACGGAAGCTTTTAAAGATGAACCCAAAATTAAGGTAGTTACTTACGAAGGATTAACCGTAGACTTTTGCAAAAAAGAAAAAGCAGAATTTATTTTACGAGGATTAAGAAACCCAGCCGATTTTGAATTTGAAAAGGCAATTGCTCATACCAACAGAAAACTCGCTGAGATAGAAACTGTCTTTTTACTAACTTCTTCTGGGAAATCTTTTATTAGCTCTTCAATTGTAAGAGACGTAATTCGAAATAATGGAGACTATACTATTTTAGTACCACCTACAGTAACTACCAACCAATAACCCCTACAAAACGGTATAATTCCTACAAAAATAAATAAAAACCTCAGCAAGTATGAGGTTTTTATTTGTATAAATCATTATATTTAGTAGGAAATTACTTTCATTTATTGATTTTTTTATACCTTTGCCTATAGTTTTTTAAGAAAACACAACGCCTTTTAGCTAGTTCACAACAAACCTTTACACATGTCGTATAATCACATTACTTTAGTAGGAAAATACGACAAAATGCTGAAGAAGGATTTAAAACTTACAAACAATTATTTAATAAAACAATTACCTAAAGCAACTGCTTTTATTAATAAAAAGTACGAAGTTATCCACGCGTCTGATCAATGGATTAATAGTTTTTACTTTGATAATAATGACGTTTTTGGCAAATCTATCTTTACTCTTTTTAATGAAAATAATAAGGATTGGAAAATTATTCTTAAAAATTGTTTTATTGGACAACCCAGTGAATTATTTACCACAAAAATAAAAGATCAAAACAATAACAATCAATGGTTTGAGTGGTCTAACATACCTTGGTACGATGATAATGAAAATGTTATTGGAGCCATCATTCAAGCAGAAAATATTACTTCAAGAACCATTGACGAATTACGACTAAAAAAACTAGAAACCATACTCCAAGAAAAGTCCGAAATAGCCAAAATTGGAACTTGGGGGTTCGATGCAACAACACAAAAAGGTAATTGGTGTAACATTACTAAAGAAATACATGAGGTAACTGATGATATTGACCTGCCTTTAGACACCATGATAAATTTCTATAAAGATGGTTTTAGTAGAAATAGAATATCTATGGCAATACATAATGCCATGATGAAAGGTGTTTCCTGGTCCGAAAAATTACAAATTACAACAGCAAATGGAGCCACAAAATGGGTAGTTTCTACCGGAAAACCCATATATAAAAATGATGAATTTCAAGGCTTACTTGGAACTATACACGATATAGACAACCAAGTACATTCTAAAATAAAAACTAAAGAAAACGAACACTTACTTAAAACCCTAATTGATAACTTACCATTAAACGTATACATCAAGGATACCGAATCCAGAAAAATACTAGTTAATAAGGCCGAATGCGAATACATGGGAGTGAACTCTCCTGATGAAATATTAGGTAAAGATGATTTTGATTTCTTTCAAAAAGAGGTTGCTCAAAATTTTAGAAGAGAAGACATCGGGGTTATAAAATCTCTTAAACCAGTATTAGGGAAAGAAACTATTAGTATCAAAAAAGATGGTAGTACTACCACTTTTCTTACCTCTAAAATTCCGCTTACCGATAATAATGGCGATGCGTATGGTATTGTGGGTATAAGTACAGACATTACCCATTTAAAGCAAAAAGAAGAAGAATTAAGAGATTTAATAAATGTAACTTCTCTACAAAACAAAAAGCTAATTAATTTTGCACATATTGTTTCGCACAATCTAAGATCACACACTGCAAATTTTTCTATGCTTTTAGATTTTCTAGTTAATGAAAAAGAAGAGACAGAGAAAGAGAGCATCTTAAATATGTTAAGAAATGCATCGGATAACTTATTAGATACCCTAGACAATCTTAATGAGGTTGTTGCTATTAGTTCAAATACAAACCTAGACAAAACCCCGATTAACTTAAATGGTAAAGTAGAAAGCGTAAAACAAAATTTATCTGCTTATATCAAAAAAAATAATGCAACCTTAATAAATGAAATACCCAAGAATGCAGAGATAAAAGTTATTCCTGCATATGTGGATAGTATATTCATGAATTTCATTACGAATAGCGTTAAGTACAAAAATCCAGATAAAGATCCTGTGATAAAAATCAGTATGTCTAAGAAAGATAACTATTCCGTAGTAAGTATTACGGATAATGGCTTAGGCATTGATCTTAAAAAATACGGAAACAAACTTTTTGGCATGTACAAAACATTCCACAAACATAAAGATTCTAGGGGGATAGGCTTATACATAACAAAAAACCAAGTAGAGGCAATGAACGGAAAAATTACCGTCTCTAGTAAAGTAAATAAGGGAACCACTTTTAATATATATTTTAATGAAGAAGATTAACTCTATCTGTATTATAGATGATGACCCAATAACGGTTTTTGGTATTCAAAAAATGCTAGGACTGGTAACGGATTGTAAGAATATTAATAAATTCATTAATGGCAAAGATGCCATTGACGGCATTTCATCTATGCTAGAAAATAATACTCCTTTACCACAAGTTATTTTTTTAGACATAAATATGCCCATTATGGATGGATGGCAATTTTTAGAAGAGTTTATAAAATTACCCATTACCGAAACCGTAAGAGTAAATATTGTAACTTCTTCCATAGACGAATTAGACCGTAAGAATTGGGAATTATACAAATCGCAAACACATCATTTAATTACATTTAACAATAAACCAATTAAAAAAGAAGAAATGCAGCGTATTACGAAAGTTGCATAATTCATTTCCCCTTAGATTTTACCTATTTTTGTGATAATGTGTAAACTAACAAACAGCATTACACTTTAATAGATTTAAAAAAATGAAAAATATTATTGCATTTTTCCTTCTAGTTATTTTTGTTTCTTGCGAAACTGTAACCGATAAAAATACTACAGAATTCTCTACTCCTTACGAAAACTCTGAGAGCAAGGAAACTGCCACATATAAAGAGGTTATAGATTTTTACCTTGAATTAGCAAAAGAATTTTCCGAAATTAATGTTCAAACTATTGGCCAAACCGATAGCGGATACCCTCTACATTTAGTCACTTTTAATCCAGACGGAGAGTTTGATTTTAAAAAATTAGAGGAAGAAAAAATTACTTTGTTAATTAACAATGGTATACACCCTGGGGAAAGTGATGGTATCGACGCTACCATGTTACTATATAGAGATTTAGCTGAAGAAAAAATAAGTACTCCAAAAAACACCGTTATAACAACCATTCCTATATATAACATTGGTGGTGCACTAAATAGAAACTCCTCAACAAGGGCAAATCAAAATGGACCAAAAGACTACGGGTTTAGAGGCAACGCTTTGAATTACGATTTAAACAGAGATTTTATAAAATTAGATACCAAAAATGCAAAAACTTTTTCTCAAATTTTTCATTTAGTACAACCAGATATATTTATTGACAATCATGTTAGTAATGGGGCAGATTACCAATATGCTTTAACTCACCTTTTTACACAACACAATAAATTAGGAAGTTCTCTCGGTAATTATTTACATAACCAATTTATGCCACTCTTAGAAAATAAGCTTGCAAAAAATAATTGGGATATTACTCCGTATGTAAATGTTTTTAACACAGTCCCAGAAAAAGGTTTTTCCCAATTTATGGACCATCCGCGATACTCTACTGGCTATACAACATTATGGAATACTATAGGTATGATGGTAGAAACGCATATGCTAAAACCATATAAACAAAGAGTAGAAGGCACTTACATTGTATTGAAAAACGCTATTGAAATAGCAGAAAAAGATAGGAAAGAAATTAAATCGTCTAGAATAAAAACTAATGAATATTTTGCCAACCTTAAGAGCTACCCTATACACTGGCAAGTAGACACATTAAAAACCACTACCTTAAATTTTAAAGGTTTTGAAGCGGACACAATTATAAGCAAGGTTACTGGGTTCCCAAGACTTAAATACAATAGAGACAAGCCTTTCACCAAAGAAATAATTTATCAAAATTATTTTAAAGCAACTGATTCAATACCTATCCCAAAAGGTTATATCATACAAAAAGAATGGACTAAAATTATTAACTTGTTAGAATTAAACGACATTAACTATTCCACTATAGAAAAAGACACCACACTATTTTTAGAAAAATATAAAATTGACGATTACAGCACCTCTAAATCTCCTTATGAGGGTCATTATTTACATTACAATACAAGTGTAAGCAAAACTAAAAAAGAAATTAAAATTTCTAAAGGAGATATTTTTATCCCTACAAACCAAAAAGGGGTTCGATATATTCTAGAAACATTAGAACCATCATGCGTAGATTCTTTTTTTAATTGGAATTATTTTGATACTATTTTACAACAAAAAGAAGATTTTTCTCCTTATGTTTTTGAAGATACCGCTGCTTTAATGCTAGAACAAGATTCCGTATTACGAGAATCTTTTTATTCTAAGAAAAAAATAGACACCAGTTTTTCTAAAAATTGGTATGCCCAATTAGATTGGCTATATAAAAAATCGAAACATTATGAAAATGTGCATTTAAGCTATCCAGTATACAGAGTACCTAAAACAGAATAACAATTTAAAATCCTATTCTTCAAATAGGATTTTAATATTTATGTAAGAATTTTGTAGTGCCTTTTGTATTTTTTTTGGACCTTTCCATTTTACCTTCTCTATCCCCTCTTCTTTCTGCCCTATTAAATCTCCTTTAAAATTAGTTTTCATTGCATACCAATGCACCTCTTTTAACTTATATTTATTATTGCGTTTAAAGACATGGTATGTCGTCTTTAAGAAGTTCTCTATCTTTAAGTTTTTTACTCCAGTTTCTTCCTCTACCTCCCTAATAGCACATTCTTCAATGGTTTCTCCCTTATCTAACTTCCCCTTTGGCAAATCCCACTTATCATTCCTATAGATAAAAAGAACTTTACCTTTTTTATTTGTAACCACTCCACCAGCAGCAACAACTAAAGGAATTTTATCCGTAAACTTTTTAAGAATTTCTTCTTTGTTAGGATGATAGATATATGCTTTTGTAAGCTTTTTCTTAGATAAAGCATCTATAGCTTCCTGTATTGCTGTGCCATTTAATAAAAAATATTCGCCATCCGTAGTATCCGATATTTTATTTGTTAATATCAGAGGCAATTCATTCACAAAAACTTTATACATTTGCGTCATGGTTTTAGATAAAAACACAGCTAAAAAAACAGCAGAGCTTCTTCTGCAAATTAATGCAATAAAGTTGAATCCTGAAAATCCTTTTACTTGGGCATCTGGATGGAAATCTCCAATTTATTGTGATAACAGAATAATACTTTCTTACCCTGTAATTCGTAATTACATAAAAGAAGAAATAGCAAAACAAGTAGAGTCTCTTTACGGAAAGCCAGATGTTATTGCTGGTGTTGCAACCGGAGCTATTGGCATGGGTGCATTAGTAGCAGATTATTTAGGTTTACCTTTCATTTATGTAAGACCAGAACCCAAATCTCATGGAAGAAAAAACCAAATAGAAGGCTATTTAGAAGCAAACCAAACCGTTGTTGTTATAGAAGACTTAATAAGTACGGGCATGAGTAGCCTAAATGCTGTAGAGGCATTAAGAGAGCAAAATGCAAACATAAAAGGTATGGTTGCCGTTTTTACTTATGGTTTTGATAAAGCTGTTACGAATTTTGCGGATAAAAACGTGGAATTACACACCTTAGGAGATTACGCACATCTTATGGAACAAGCGTCCAATACAGGATATATAAAAGAAGAACAACTAAACACCTTGATGGAATGGCGTAAAAGTCCTTCTACATGGAATCAATAAATATCTATGTTTTTAGAAACTCCCAAAAAGAAAGTAGCGAAAGGCGATAAAGCGACGTTCGAATTTTTAACCAATCTTGAGAATTTTGAACAATTAATGCCCGATAACATCGCTAAATTCGAAGTACTTAATTCGGACCGTTTTTTATTTGCATTAAAAGGAATGCCAGAAATAGTTTTAGAAAGAAAAACGCAAACCCCCAACAGTCAATTGGTTTTAGGTGCAGCTAGTGAAAAACTACCCTTTACTTTAATAGCAGATATTACTAGTCTTAATGATAATGAAAGTGAAGTTGTTCTTAGTTTTTCGGGTGAGTTTAATGCAATGATGGCTATGATGATAAAATCCCCTATAACAAACTTTATGGGAACTTTGTCCGACAATCTTACCAAGATTTAATACAGAAGTTTAATTTCTTTTAAGCCAAATTCTTTTATAAACTTATCTTCTAACAGTACTAATAATTTACCTTGTTTAGATACGCCTTTAATAAAACCCATAAATAGATTTCCATTAGAATCTTCAAAAGTAGATGGCTTATCTTTTCTAAATAAAACCTTCTCGTAATCAGAAAATAATTTTTCTTTTGCAATGTTGGTCATATTACTTAAATCTACTTTTAAATTAGTAAGTAAAATCTTTAAAAGCTCATCCAAATTAAACGTTTTTCCCAACAACAATTTTAAAGAAGAGACGTTTAATAAGTTATTAAAAACTATTTGATTTACATTTAAACCAATTCCTATAACAGAAGTTTGTATTTTATTTCCGGAAAGAGAGTTTTCTAAAAGTATTCCACAAATTTTTGAATTACCTGACAGAATGTCGTTTGGCCATTTTACAGACAAATTAGGAACATGTAATTTACTCAATGTAGAATAAATAGAAAGAGAAATACAAATACTTAGTAGAAACTGATCTAAAATTAAAAAATTGTTAAATTTCTTTAAAACACTAAAAGTGAGGTTTTTACCTCCTTCGGAATCCCAAACAGTACCCATTTGTCCTCTGCCGGACAGTTGGTTATCTGTAACAACTGTGGTAAAATCTTTTAAAGAATTAGACAGCATTAAGTCCTTTAAATAGGCGTTTGTAGAGTCCGTGGCACTAAGTTTGATTAACTCCATTAGTAACTTTTTTTAGCAAACTTAAATGTATTACTAAAAACTAGGGTTATAAGAACAAAAAAATAATAACTTTGTATAAACTAAATTTTTTGAATGCAAAAAGGGAAAGCAAGTCCAGATGAGTTAATTGCATTAATTTTACAAGGAATAGAAGAAGTAAAAGGAAACGATATAAACTTACTTGATCTAAGAGAAATTGAAAATACCGTATGCGACTATTTTATAATATGTAATGGTACATCTAATACACACGTAAAGGCAATAGTCGGCTCTATCCAGAAAATCGTAAGCAAAACCAGCAAAGACAAACCTTGGCACGTAGAGGGCGAAGATAATGCGGAATGGGTACTTATGGATTATGTTAATGTAGTGGTACATGTTTTTCAAAAACAAGTACGCGAATATTATGACATTGAAGGTTTATGGGGCGATGCAAAATTCACTACCATTGAAAGTAGTATAAATAATTAAGAGAAAGAATGGCAAAAGATAACAATACAAACACAAAGAAACCTAAGTTCAACTCCTGGTGGATATACGGTATAATAGCCTTATTACTTATTGGTTTTCAATATTTTAATAGTGAAAACTTTTCAAGTGCTGAAAAAACTACCACCTCCGATTTACAAGGGTACTTGCGCAATGGAGACGTGGATAAGATATTAATTATCACCAACACCAACCAAGCTAAAGTCTTTTTAACTGCAGAAGCGCTAGAAAAAGATGTACATAAAAACGTGGCTACAAAACCTATGATTCCTTCTTCTGGTTCTGTACCTCAGTATACATTAGATTATGGTGACCTTCAGATTTTTCAAAATGAAATCACAGATATAAAGAAAGAAAACAACTTAGATACTGTCGTAGAATTCGGAAAAGAATCTAACATACTTGCCGATTTACTTTTATCGCTACTTCCTTTCGTACTAATTATTGGTATTTGGATTTATTTAATGCGTAGAATGTCCGGCGGTGGCGGTGGCGGCGCTGGTGGCCAAATATTTAACATCGGTAAGTCTAAAGCTAAACTTTTTGATGAAAAAACAGATACAAGAACCTCTTTTAAAGATGTTGCTGGTTTAGAAGGCGCAAAAGAAGAAGTAGAGGAAATAGTAGAATTTTTAAGAAATCCAGATAAATACACTTCTTTGGGTGGTAAAATTCCAAAAGGAGCTCTTTTAGTTGGTCCTCCAGGGACTGGTAAAACATTATTAGCAAAAGCAGTTGCTGGTGAAGCTAAAGTACCTTTCTTTTCTTTATCTGGTTCTGATTTTGTGGAAATGTTTGTTGGTGTAGGTGCCTCTAGAGTAAGAGACTTATTTAAACAGGCAAAAGACAAATCTCCGGCTATTATATTTATTGACGAGATAGATGCTATTGGTAGAGCTAGAGGAAAAAATAATATTACGGGTTCTAATGATGAGCGAGAAAACACCTTAAACCAACTATTAACAGAGATGGATGGTTTTGGCACTAATACAAATGTTATTGTTTTAGCTGCTACTAACAGAGCAGATGTTTTAGATAAAGCTCTTATGCGTGCGGGAAGATTTGACCGTCAGATATATGTAGATTTACCGGATATCAGAGAGCGTAAAGAAATTTTTGAAGTACACTTAAGACCGATAAAAACATTAGAAACATTAGACCTAGATTTCTTAGCAAGACAAACCCCAGGATTCTCTGGAGCAGATATTGCAAATGTTTGTAATGAAGCTGCTTTAATTGCTGCTAGAAACGAAAAGAAAGCTGTAGACAAGCAAGATTTCCTAGATGCCGTAGACAGAATCATTGGTGGATTAGAAAAAAAGAATAAAATTATAACTCCAGGAGAAAAAGAGACTATTGCTTATCACGAAGCCGGACATGCAACTACAAGTTGGATGCTAGAACATGCTGCTCCATTAGTAAAAGTAACCATTGTACCTAGAGGACAATCTTTGGGAGCTGCTTGGTATCTTCCGGAAGAAAGGTTAATTGTACGTCCAGAGCAAATGCTTGATGAAATGTGTGCTACCTTAGGAGGTAGAGCCGCGGAAAAAGTAATTTTCAATAAAATATCAACTGGGGCATTAAGCGATTTAGAAAAAGTAACTAAACAAGCCAGAGCTATGGTTACCGTTTATGGGCTTAATGATGAAATCGGAAATCTAACATATTACGATTCTTCAGGTCAAGATTCTTACGGTTTTTCTAAACCTTATAGTGAAGAAACAGCCAGAAAAATAGATGAAGAAATTTCTAAAATCATCGAAGAGCAGTATTTAAGAGCTATTGAAGTTTTAACGCAACATAAAGACAAACTAACCATTTTAGCGGAACGTCTTTTAGAAAAAGAAGTTATCTTCAAAGAAGATTTAGAAAAAATCTTTGGAAAAAGATCTTTTAAGGAAGATGAAATAACCGAAGAAACTTCCGTTATTGAAGAAATAAAAACAGAAGCTTCTTCTGACCATAACACAGAAGAAAAAGAAATAGAAAATAAATAACCAATTTATTCGTTGTCCAAGTATATTATAACTGGTTAACAAAAGAAGTGTAAATATTTAAATGGGGCTATTTGATATACTTTTTGGAGGAGGCAAAAAGAAAATTTCCAAGGAAACTGCGGAAACCAGAGGGGTTCACATGCCAGATTTGAATCTCCCCGTAGATGAAAAATTTACCATACATTTTAAAAAAAATGGCGGTAAATTTTTGTATTGCGATTCCTTTAAAGAAATTTCGCAAGCTTTAAACAGCATCGTTCAAGAAAATAAATGGGAAAATCATTCCTTTTTTGCAATGAATAAACAATTGCAGAATAAATTCGCAAAAGAAAATATAAAATTCACTAACAAAACAAATGAAAGTGATGTGTTTTTTACTACCTGCGAACATCTTATTGCTCAGAATGGTTCCATCTTAGTTTGCTCTAATCAGTTAAACGAAAAAAAATTAAACGAACTTCCGGATAATATTATCGTTTTTGCAACCACTAGCCAACTTGTAGAATCTATTGGCGAGGGCCTTAAAACTATAAAAAAGAAATATGGTCATCAAATTCCGGCCAATATTACAACATTAAAACATTTCCAAGCTACTAATGAAAACTCTGATGACTTTTTAACCTATGGTAGTTCTACAAAAAATCTATATCTTTTATTCTTAGAAGACCTATAGAACTATGAAAGAAATTTTAAGAAGGGCATTAACAGGAGCCGTATATATAATTATATTACTATCTGCTGTTTTTCTGAACTCCGATGCTTTTGACTTTCTTTTTATGTCCTTTGGACTTGCCTGTTTGTATGAATATAAAAAACTTGTACATTTAAAAGGATATTATATTTTCATTGCCTATTTAGCACTTTGGTGGGCTTACATCTATTTAGTACATGATCAAATTTTAATAAACATACTAATGTTTATTACTATAGTAGTTGATATTGCTCTTTTGTTTTTTCTATTCTCAAAGAAAAAAGAATCATTTAGTTTAGCTCAAAAATTTATTATCGGATTATTTTATGTCGGTGGCGGCTGCATTTTCTTAACTATGATACCTTATAAAGACAATGAATTTGCTAAACTTTTAATAATGGGCATATTCATTCTAATTTGGGTAAACGATACTTTTGCTTATTTAGTTGGTCGTAGTTTAGGACGTACTAAATTATATTCTGCAGTTTCTCCAAAAAAAACTGTGGAAGGTTCCATCGGAGGCTTTATATTTGCACTTTTAGCGGCTTTTATAATCGGTAGATTTGAACCCCTTATTGACCCATTGCAATGGATGATTTTAGCCTCCGTAATTGTTATCACAGGCAGTCTTGGAGATTTAATAGAATCTAAATTTAAAAGAATTGCTAAAGTAAAAGACAGTGGTGCAATTCTTCCTGGACATGGAGGAATGCTCGACAGATTAGACAGTTTAATATTTGCGGCACCTTTTGCCTATTTAACTTTATATATATTTACCTATGTTTCATAAAGAGGGACAGACTATTATCTTAACTACATTTTTTATTGTTAGTGCTATTATTTTGTCCGCGCAATATTTTGTTGTAAACCCATTTTTACGATGGGGCTTACAAATAGCCGCTATAATTATACTGATTCTTATTCTTCAGTTTTTTAGAAACCCTAAAAGAAATGCAAATAAATCATTTGATGAAATTCTTTCCCCTGTTGACGGAAAAGTAGTGGTAATTGAAGAGGTGGAAGAAAATGAATATTTTAAAGGCAAAAGAAAACAAGTATCCATTTTTATGTCTCCAGTAAATGTACATGTTACAAGATACCCTGCCAGTGGTAGTATAAAATATTCCAAATACCATCCTGGAAAATATTTAGTAGCTTGGCACCCTAAAGCAAGTGAAGAAAATGAACGCACTACAGTTGTTATTAACACCCCGAAATTTGGTGATATTCTTTACCGACAAGTGGCTGGTGCTCTAGCAAGAAGGATTGTAAACTATGCTGAAAAAGGAGAAAGTGTTCAACAAGGAGATGACGCCGGTTTTATTAAATTTGGTTCTAGAGTAGACTTATACCTACCTTTAGATTGTGCAATTACTGTAAAATTAAACCAAAAGGTAAAAGGAGCTGAGACATGCATAGCTTCTTTTGTGGACACCAATGAAAAAGGAAAAGCTACATATTGATTTTAGTAAGGCGGTTAATTACATTAACAATTACCAAGACCCTATTCCAGCAGATTTACTATTAAAGCTTTATGCCTATTATAAAATAGCGAATAAAAACTATAGTAACCCTGGCAGTAAAACTCCCTTAATAAATGCTTTTAAAGCTAATGCTCTTATACAAGCAAAGAATATTAGCTTAGAAAAGGCTATGAAAGAATATATAAAACTCGTTAAAAAAGAGTTTAAAAATTCTTCTCTATAAAAATTTTATGACACCTATTCCTTATATGGTATTGTATCTAACAAATGTTCAATTGCTTTTATTCTCGCAACGGTTTTTTTATTTGCTTCAATAATCACCCATGGTGCATGAGGCGTATTAGTATCCCTTAACATTACCTCTTTATACTTCGTATAATCGTCCCAAAGGTCTTGTGCTTTTTCATCTACAGCAGACATTTTCCAACGTTTTAAATCGCTCTTCTTAATATCTACAAACCTTTTTTGTTGTTCTTCCTTCGTAATGGAAAAATAAAATTTAACTAAGTAGGTATTAGATTGAATTATCATCTTCTCAAAATCATTCACTTGAGACATAAAAATGTTGTATTCTTCATCGGAACAAAAACCATTCACTGGCTCCACCACTGCCCTATTATACCAACTTCTATCAAAAAAAACAATCTTCCCGGGTTCTGGCAACTTATTTACATACCGCTGAAAGTACCATTGTCCTTGCTCATCTTCAGAAGGTTTATTTAATGCAACAACCCTAAAATATCTAGGATTAATATGAGCAGTTATCCTACGAATTGCTCCACCCTTACCAGCAGCATCCCTACCTTCGAAAAGGACAACAATTTTTTTTCCATTTTTAATTGCCCATGTCTGTAACTTCACCAACTCTCCTTGTAATTCTCTTAAGCGATTTTCGTATTTAACCTCTCTCAAGGTTTTTTCTAAATCAATATTCTTATTTGCAAAAAGCCTTCTTAATCCTAACTTTGAATTTAAAAGTTCTAAGTCCTTCTCTGTAATTTTCTCTTCTTTATCTAGGTTCATCTTAAATATCGATTTGCTTGGCATTTCTGTAATAACGTACTATAACATTAGGGTCTGGTTGAATAATACTGTTTTTATCCTTTTTTTCAGAATAATTGAAATTAGATAATAAATAGCGCATACTCTCCAAACGAGCTGTTTTTTTATCGTTTGTTTTTACAATAATCCATGGGCTAAAATTTGTATGTGTCTTTGTAAACATCTGCTCCTTGTAATAGGTATACTTATCCCATAACTCTTGACCTTTCCTGTCTACAGGACTAAACTTCCATTGTTTTAGTGGGTTTTTCAATCGGGCATTAAATCTTTTCTGCTGTACTTCCTTAGAGATAGAAAACCAAAATTTTATTAAAATCACCCCATCTTCATACAACAAATGCTCAAATTCTGGCACTTGCACCATAAATTGCTGATATTGCTTTTCAGAACAAAAACCCATAACAGGTTCTACTACCGCCCTATTGTACCAACTTCTATCAAAAAAAACTATTTCACCAGGATTAGGCAATTCTTTTATATACCTTCTAAAATACCATTGTCCCCGTTCATTATCTGTAGGTTTCGACAAAGCCACAACTCTAGAAGAACGCGGGTTTAAATGTTCTATAAATCTTTTAATGGACCCACCTTTACCGGCAGCATCTCTACCTTCAAAAAGAACAGCTACTCGCATATTATTTTTTGTTACCCAATTTTGCAAAAGAACCAACTCACTTTGCAATTTTACAAGCTCCATTTCATATTTTAAATTGCGAACCACATTAGCAATATTTATATTTTGTTGTTCCGCAATTTTCACAAGATCTTTACGTGTTTTTGCTTTTAAAAGGTCCTCCAAACTATAGCTCATAAATAGAATTAAAAAAAATTATTAAAATCGAATTAAAATGGCCCTACCATTATGTGCGCTCTAAACGTTCCTGGATCCATTAACCAAGGCATTCCTTTTGCATGGGGCTTACTTGGTAAACCGGTGGATTCTATAGTGGCAAATGGTGTATAAATGACATATCTAAATTGACCGTCACCAAGTTTACCTGTACTTTTGTCATAGGCGGCCTCGCTACCAAAATAAATGTACGTCATGCTTGGTTCTTTTGGCATTTTAATTTTACCTGCAGCAACCTCAGCGCCACGTATTTCTCTTTTTTCTTTAAAATTTTTTCCTTCGGCGGCCAACTCTCTTCCTCGAGCCATAAAAGGTTCTAATTTTATAGAATAACAAGAAACACTTATACCTTCTTTATTAGGGTTATCTGCTAAACATACTAAGTTATTAGTTCCTTCTCTGAGAACAACAAAATTACCAGTTTCATCATAACCGTACACTTTCGCTCCATTTTTATCTTCTTCGGGAGCTGGAAGAACTGCTGTTTGTATTTGAATTTCTTTAGGTAATATTTCTTTTTTCTGCTCTTGGGCAAAAATAGACACAGAAAACAAACACAAAATAAAAGAGACAAATTTTATCATAAGAAAATGTTTTTCTTAAAGATAAGAATCTGTCTCTTAATTTTACATCTTAAGATTTAAAATTATTAAGCTCGTTATTTCACTTTTGTATGAAACATTTTCTCTCCTTCTAGATACCCTAACATTTCATCTCCAGAATTTACCTTATCTGCACCTAAAGCTGGTGTACCAGACAACAAAATATCACCTGAGTTTAATGTCATTACATTTGAAACATAAACTATTAATTCTGCCAAAGTAGTAATCATTAAACTGCTATTTCCTTTTTGAGTTTCTATACCATTAACAGTCATGGAAAAATTAATGTTTTTTACATCGGAAAAATCTGATATCGGTAAAAATTTAGATATTGGTGTAGCACCATCAAAACCTTTTGCTAATGCCCATGGTCCTTTATTTGGCTCTCGGCTTTGTTTTAAAACATCTTTCGCTGTTAAATCATTTGCTAATGCTATAGCATCTACAAATAACAAGGCATCTTCTAACGTAGCATTTTTACAGGTTTTCCCTATTCTAAAAGCCAACTCTACCTCATACCAAACATCATCTGAAAAAGCAGGAAGCTCTAAATCCGCATTATTCTCTAAAAGAGATGAATCTGGCTTTGTAAAAATTAAAGGAATTACTTTTCCTTTTGGCATTTCACTTAAATCACTTACATAATTCTTTCCTATTCCTATTATTTTCATACTTATATCTATTGTTTTATTATCCTAGACTCCTTAAACTTTTCTCTAATGTTTCTATTTTAGCTTCGGCATCTGCCAGCTTTTTTCTTTCTATGGCAATAACTTTTTCTGGCGCATTATTTACAAAACGTTCATTAGAGAGTTTTTTCTGAACAGAAATTAAAAACCCTTTAGTGTATTTTAACTCCTCTGCTATTTTAACTTTCTCTGCTTCTACATCTATAGCTCCTTCTATAGGAATAAAGTATTCGTTACTTTTTACTCTAAAAGTTAAAGCGCCATCTACCGCTGTATCTACATAAGAGATAGATTCTAAATTAGTTAATTTTCGTATTACCGTATCCCAAGCTAAACCAGCTTTTTCCGAGTTTAATATGGAAAGAGACAAAGCTTCTTTCATTAGTATATTTTTCTCTTTACGAATAGTACGAATTCCCGATATTACATCTGCTGCAAAATTAAATTCTGCAAGTATATTAGTGTCAACACCTACTTCTTTAGGCCATTGCGACACCATTAAAGCTTCTTCTGGCGTTCTTTCTGTTATATGTTGCCATACTTCTTCCGTTAAAAAAGGCATAAAAGGATGTAACAATTTTAAATTTTGCTCAAACAAAAGAATTACTGCATTAAATGTCTTTTTATCTATTGGTTTTTGATAAGCTGGTTTTATAATTTCTAACAACCAGGAACTATAATCATCCCAAACTAATTTATAAATTGCCATTAAGGCGTCTGAAATTCTATACTTACTAAAATGATCTTCTATTTCTAATAAAGTCTCATTAAATTTTGCCGTATACCATTCTATACCTAGCTTAGATGCTTCAGGCTGCGGCAAATCTTCAACTTCCCACCCCTTTAACAAACGAAAGCCATTCCAAATTTTATTTGCAAAGTTCTTTCCTTGTTGGCATAAAGCCTCATCAAACATTAAATCGTTCCCAGCTGCAGCACTTAATAATAATCCAACGCGAACCCCATCTGCACCATAATCTTCCATAAGCTGTAATGCATCTGGAGAATTTCCTAATGATTTTGACATTTTACGACGCTGTTTATCACGGACCAAACCTGTAAAATATACATTTTCGAAAGGTCTTTCATCTCTATATTCGTAACCAGAAACAATCATACGTGCTACCCAGAAAAATAAAATATCCGGACCTGTTACCAAATCATTGGTAGGATAGTAATATTGAATCTCTTCATTTTCTGGTTCTAATATGCCTCCAAAAACACTAATAGGCCATAACCATGAAGAAAACCAAGTATCCAATACATCTGCATCTTGTTTTAAATCTGCAGTAGTTAAGTTTGTCTTTCCTGATTTAGATTTTGCAAGCTCTAATGCTTCTTCTATAGTTTCCGCTACCACAAAGTCTTCATGCCCATCACCAAAATAAAAAGCTGGGATTTGCTGCCCCCACCACAGTTGGCGAGAAATATTCCAATCGCGAATATTTTCCATCCAATGGCGGTACGTATTTTCAAATTTCTTAGGAAATAGTTTTACTTCATTTGTTTTTAGCACCGCATCCAAAGCGGGTTTAGCTAAATCTTCCATTTTTAAGAACCACTGATCCGAAAGGCGAGGCTCTATAACCGCCTTAGTCCTTTCCGAAGTTCCTACTTTATTTATATGTTGTTCAGTTTTTATTAAAAATCCTTTTTCCTCTAATTCTTTAGAAATTTCTTTACGAACAACAAAACGGTCTTTACCTTCATAATGCAATCCAAAACTATTAAGAGATGCATCTTCATTAAAAATATCTATGATTTCTAGATTATGTTTCTCTCCTAAAGCTTTATCATTAATATCATGCGCAGGTGTTACTTTTAGACAACCTGTACCAAATTCCATATCTACATAACCGTCTTCAATAATTGGAATTACCCTATCACACAAAGGAACAATTGCCTTTTTTCCTTTTAAATGCGTAAAACGCTCGTCATTGGGATTAATACAAATAGCACTATCCCCCAAAATAGTTTCTGGTCTTGTCGTTGCAATAGTTACTTTTTCATCGGAACCCTCGATGGCGTAAGACAAATAATATAATAACCCTTGCTTCTCTTCATAAATTACTTCTTCATCGGACAATGTTGTTTTTGCCTCAGGATCCCAATTTACCATTCGGTTTCCTTTATAAATTTTTCCTTTATTAAATAAGTCTACAAAAACTTTAATAACGGAAGCAGACATATCCTCATCCATAGTGAATTTGGTACGTTCCCAATCACATGAACACCCTAATTTCTTAAGTTGTTCTAAAATAACTCCTCCATATTCCTCTGTCCAGTCCCAAGCATGCTTTAAAAAGTCTTCTCTACTTAGATCTGCCTTATTAATTCCCTGCTCTTTTAACTTAGCGACAACCTTTGCTTCTGTAGCTATAGATGCGTGATCTGTACCTGGTACCCAACATGCATTTTTACCCATTAATCTTGCTCTACGAATGAGAACATCTTGAATAGTATTATTAAGCATATGACCCATATGTAGTATCCCCGTAACATTTGGTGGGGGAATTACAATGGTGTATGGCTCTCTGTCGTCAGGGGTAGAATGAAAAAAGTTGTTTTTCATCCAATAATCATACCAGTGATTTTCTACTGATTGTGGATTATATTTTGATGGAATTTCCATTTTTTGGTACAGTTTTTGAAATATTAATTTAATGTATAAAAAAGTAACATTAAAAGATATGTTAAATTATATCAATTCCGTTATTTTTAAAATACGAAACAAAAATAAGTAACGTTAGAGTATAACAAAAGAATTTTGGAGGTTCATCTGAAAAGATTTAATTTTGATTTATACCCAAAACAAAAAATTATGAAAAAAATAGTACTTGTATTATTTGTAGGATTACTAGGATTTAGCCTAACAGCTCAGGAAACAGGAGCTAAAATTGAGTTTACAGCAGAAACTGTTGATTATGGAGAAGTTGTTAAAGGTGCGGACGGTGTTCGTGTTTTTGAATTTACTAATACGGGATCAGCTCCTTTAGTATTAAGTAAAGTAACCTCTAGTTGTGGATGTACAATCCCTTCCTATGATAAGGATCCTGTTTTACCTGGTAAAAAAGGAAAAATATCTGTAAAATATGATACAAAAAGAGTGGGGCCAATTAGAAAAGCTATCACCGTTTTATCTAATGCAGATACACCTACGAAAGTTTTAAAAATTAAAGGAGAAGTAAAAGATCCAAATAACGGAACGAAATAAAAATTACTTTTTAATTAAAATATAAAAGCTCGGTATATACCGAGCTTTTTTTATTTCTATCCAATAATATCACCAAAGATATTACTTAAATATATTTTTTAAAACGAAACTAAAAAGAACATCTTGATTGTACCTTTCTATAAGTAAGCGAATCCTTTTTCCTTCTTTTTGATTAAGCATCTGCATTATTTCTTGAAGTTTATAACTATAAACTCTTTTTCCGTTTACCGCTAATATTACATCTCCTTCTTGCAAACCAGCAGATTCAGCAGGACTACCCGCTCTAATTGCCGAAACCACTATTTCAGGAACTAAACTTAACCTAGTTGAATTTTCTATTAAAATTTGAACATTTCCAAATGTATCAGAACTTCCTTTTTTAGCACTTCCAATATATTCAGAAACATACCTTACTCCATCATGTTGAAGTTCTATACCGCTTAAATTGTAATGAAACGGAATATTAAAATTGCCGTTTTTTCTAAGAATTATTTTTTCATTCTTATAATCGAATACAATATTAAAACGTTTTAAAACCTCCCCTCCTATGCTACCATTTCTATTCCCTAAATTTTTAATGTTATTAAATGTTTTCATATTAGGGAATGCCGCTTTTGCATCTTCTAATGAAAAATTTCCTATGGATATACTGTTTACTTTAGTTCTTTTTCCAAAAATACTACCTCCTAATCCTTTACCTAAAAAATCATCATAATTCTTTTCCGGGACACCAATATTTTTATCTTCAAAAAGCCATATGGCATCACTACTTCCCGTATCCACAAGCATTCTAACTTGCAAATCGTCTTTGCCGTTAATATGTACCTTTGCATCTACATACGCTTTCTTTTTCCTTATTTTCAAAGGCAATATCTCTACCTTCTTTTTGTTTTTTATTTTATAACTTCCTGGAGCGTAGAATTTAATTAGCTGTTTTCCGTAATTAATATCTACTACAAAGTCTCTAAATAATTCATAACCTATAATACCATGAACTGGAATACCTAAACTAGGAGAAAAATTGAGACTCTTATCCATCACCACAAATAAATCTTGGTTTGCATTTTTTACCTCCCCAATCTTAAAAAAGTTTTTTTTAGAACTTAGGGCTTTAATAGGTTCACTTTCCCCTAAACCACGAATTGCAATTTCAGAAACATTATTTATCTGTATAGAATCCTTATCAGACACATTAAACAAAATAGGTTTTCCTACACCAGAATCTAAGATAAAAGACAATTCTGTACCGTTAACCTCAATAGGCATAACGATTAAGTTATTAACCAATTTAAATTTTACTTTCTGAAAATCTTGACCATTAGGTAATTCAAAATTTTGCCCTATCGCAGAAAAAGCAGAGCACAATAAAAGCAATATAAAAAGTGTAGCTATTTTTCTCAACTTACTTTATTTTAACGCATTACCTACTTTAAATCTATTGTATAAATTACAAACTACCTAAAACTTTAACAAAAAATGAAAAACGAAATAATTCTTGTTATCATTGTTTGTTCTGTTATGTTTCCTCATTTTTGCTTAAAATATGTTACATATGCCAAATATTTCTCGAAAAGGAGTTTCTATGCCTGAATCTCCGATACGCAAACTGGTTCCTTTTGCAGAAAAAGCGAAAATGAATGGTGCTAAAGTTATCCATTTAAATATTGGTCAGCCGGATATAAAAACACCACAAATTGCCTTAGACGCAGTAAAAAACAATAATTTAGATATCGTTGCATATAGCCGAACAGAAGGGTCAGAGATTTTTAGAGAAAAAATTGCGACCTATTATGCAAAACATTCTATCACCGTAGAATCTACAGATATTATCGTTACTACAGGTGGTTCTGAAGCTCTTTCCTTTGTGATGGGAAGTATTGCCGATTTTGATGATGAAATTATAATACCGGAGCCTTTCTATGCAAATTATAATGGATTCGCTACTTCAGCTGGGGTAAAAGTAGTCCCTGTGGTTTCTAGAATAGAAAATAATTTTGCTTTACCACCTATAGAAGATTTTGAAGAATTAATTACTTCTAAAACTAAAGCCATACTAATTTGTAATCCTGGAAACCCAACTGGATACCTATATAGTAAAGAAGAAATTCAAAAATTAGCCACCATTGCAAAAAAACATAATCTCTTTTTGGTTGCTGATGAAGTGTATAGAGAATTTACGTATGACGATAAGGGGCATTATTCGATTCTTCAAGAAGTAGGGTTAGAAGAAAACGCTATAGTTATTGACTCCGTTTCTAAGCGTTATAGCATGTGTGGCGCTCGTATAGGCTACTTAGTTTCTAAAAACAAAGAAGTTATTGCTACTGCACTTAAATTTGCACAAGCAAGATTATCACCTCCTACCTATGCCCAAATAGCAAGTGAAGCTGCTTTAGACACCCCTCAAAGTTATTTTAATGATGTAAAAGAGGAGTATCTAAAAAGAAGAAATACTTTAATTGCAGAATTAAAAAACATTGATGGCGTAAAAGTTGGCGTACCAAACGGAGCTTTTTATTGCATAGCTGAATTACCCGTAAAAAACGCAGATGATTTTGCACAATGGTTGTTAGAAGATTTTAGATATAAAGGGGAAACGGTAATGGTTGCACCAGCCGCAGGGTTTTATGCTACCAAAGGTCTAGGTGAAAACCAAATTAGAATTGCATATGTACTAAACCAAGATAGTTTAAAAAGAGCAGTTACTATACTAAAAGAAGCTCTTAAAAGTTATATAGGGTAATGCATATTTTACAAAACATATCTTTACAATCTTATAACACTTTTGGTATTTCCGCTAAGGCAAAACACTTCTGTGAAGTTTCTAATATAGAAGAACTAAAAAATGTTTTCTCTCTAAAAGAATACCCCACTAAATTTGTTATTAGTGGAGGAAGCAATTTATTACTTACTAAAGACATAGAAGCCCTTGTAATACATATTAACATAAAAGGAATATCTATAATTGAGGAAGACAACGATTATGTTATTCTTAAAGTTATGGCTGGTGAAAATTGGCACGAAATGATTCTATGGACCCTAGAGAATAATTATGGAGGTTTAGAAAACATGTCACTAATTCCTGGTAAAACTGGAACAGCTCCAATCCAAAATATTGGTGCCTATGGCGTAGAACTTAAAGATCATTTTGTAAGCTGCGAAGCATTACACACAGAAACTTTAGAGATAAAATCTTTTAGCAAAGAAGCTTGTAAATTTGGATACCGAGACTCTTATTTTAAAAATGAAGGAAAAGGAAAATTTGTTATTACGTCTGTAAATTTAAAACTTACTAAAACCAATCATATCTTAAATACTTCTTATGGTTCTATAGAAGAAGAATTACTTAAAAAAAACATTAAAAAACCTAGTATTCAAGACATTTCCAATGCCGTAATTACTATAAGACAAAGCAAATTACCAGATCCAAAAGAAATCGGTAATAGTGGTAGTTTTTTTAAAAACCCAATACTTTCTAAAGAAGAGTTTCTTGTTTTTAGTTCCAAACATCCAGAGGCTCCATTTTATAAAATAAGTGATACTTTATTTAAAGTACCCGCAGGTTGGCTTATTGAACAAAGTGGTTTTAAAGGCAAACGCCTTGGTGATGCCGGTGTTCATAAAAAACAAGCACTTGTTTTAGTTAATTACGGTAAGGCAACCGGACAAGAAATATTAAATTTAGCACATACTATTATTTCTGAAGTTCGCAATAAGTTTGGGATAACTATTTCCCCTGAAGTAAATATAATAAGATAACCCCCGCAAGAAACTTACGAGGGTTATACCAAACCAACCAAAATTAAATGTACAATAACCAGTTGTACATTTATACTATTATTTTTATCATAACGCTTTCCTTAACAATCAATTTAATAATTTAGCGTTTAAAGGATATACGGTAAAAAAGAAGATATTGGATGCCTTTGTGTTTAATTTTCTTATACCCTATCATTATTATGAGCACACTACTTGAAAAACATATTGTAGAACTTTTGCAAGAGCGCAATGACAAAGCCATCTCCCTTTTGTATGAAAACTATGGAGATACCCTATATGGAGTAGCCCATAAAGTAGTACGTAACGATGATTTAGCTCAAGATGTGGTCCAAGAAAGTTTTGTGAAAATTTGGAAAAAAGCAGATACCTATGATCCATCCAAGGCCAAATTGTTTACTTGGTTATTTAGAATTACCAGAAATACTGCTATTGATAAATTAAGAAGCGTTAACACAAAACTGGATAAAGAAATCCAAATAGATGTTTCCGACGTATATAATTTAGGTGTAGATAGTACAAGGCCGGAATTCATGGATATCCGTGACAATTTAGATAAGATAGAAAGCAAATACCAAATAGTTTTGGAAGCTTTGTTCTTTCAAGGGATGACACAACAAGAAGCTAGTGATGAGCTAGATATTCCTTTAGGAACAATTAAGTCTAGATTAAAAATAGGTTTACGCGAGTTAAAAAAAATATATGGACCTGCTTTGGTTCTACTTGCACTTACTTTAAATGTGTTATAATGAAAGAAAAGATTAAGATATTTTTAGATTCAGATTTGTTAGAAAAATACCTATTAGGTAGCACTAATGAGATGGAATCTCTACAAGTAGAAAGATACATCGCGATGTATCCTGAAGTAAGAGACACTTATAATGAGCTTCAAGACAATTTAGAGAGTTTTGCAAAATTACATGCTATAAAAACCCCAGATGGCTTAAAAGAAAAGATTCTTGCACGAATAAAATCAGAACGTACTGGTCGTAAAAAATTCTTTAGATACGCTATCGCTGCAAGTATAATTGCATGTGTGTTTGCAAGTGCTTCCTATTTTTTCTATAATCAGAATCAAAATTTACAACAAGAAAACACCATTGTTTCTAATAAAATAAAAACATTAGAAGCAGATATGAGGCAACAATTAGAGGATGTAAGAAACCAATTTATTGTTCTTAATAATCCGCAAACTAAAAAATATAATGTAAGAGGTAACAGAATGGCCAAAGACCTTAAAGCCATAGCCTATATTAATCCTGTTAAGAAACTTTCTTATATTAACGTTAGCAAACTTCCTGAATTGCCAGAAAACCAATGTTTTCAGATGTGGGCAGAGGTTAATGGCAAAATGTTAAACTTAGGAATTATTGAAGAAGCTGGTAATAAAGATAACCTTACTGCTCTTCCTTATGCTGATAATGCGGTTAGTTACATTACTATTGAACCTAAAGGCGGTAACGTAAGTCCTACTGTCAATAAAATTGTTGCGAATATTGCGTATTAACAACAACACATATAAAGTAATCTTAAAGCCCCTTTTTGGGGCTTTATTTTTATATCTTTGTTGAAAATTTTATTATGAAGTTGATACTACTTACTATAGGTCTTCTCACCTTAGCTTTTGCCGGAATTGCAATTAAAATATGGGCGAAAAAAGATGGTAAATTTGCAGGTACTTGTGCTAGCCAAAGTCCATTTTTAAATAAAGAAGGAGAGGCTTGCGGCATGTGTGGTAAATTACCTGACGAGCAAGATTGCAAAAAAGACGCTACTCCAGAATTGCAGTAGTCTATATATTAAAAAAACGTAATTTTCTAAGTTCCCTGTTTTGGAAAACAAACAAACAATTCTTGATATTATAGAAAAAGCAAAATTAGGCAACCAAATTGCTTATAGTAAATTACTAGATACATTTTGGAATGATGTTTATGGTTTTCAATTAAAAAGAACAGAAAACGAGAGTGATGCTGAAGATATAACTGTACAAACATTCTCTAAGGCTTTTGATAAATTACTGACTTATGATAACTCCTACGCTTTTAAAACTTGGTTAATTACTATTTCTAAAAATATTCATGTAGATCTTTTAAGAAAAAGAAAAAAAGATATTATTAACCCGCATGATGATAATGAAGCATTTAAAAAAGTCTTGGATGATGCCCCTTCCGCAGAAGACCAACTTATTACGGAACAAAACCTTGCCACTCTTTTACTTCACATAAAAAAATTAAAACCGCATTATCAAGAGGTTATAAACCTTAGGTATTTTAACGAACTTAGTTATGCCTCCATAGCAGAACAACTAAATGAACCTATGAACAATGTTAAAGTAAAATTATTGCGGGCAAAAAAATTATTAGCCGAAGTAATTAGTGGTAATAAATAAGCCAATTCAAAAAAGCAATAAACAAAATAATATTTCAATTATAATTTTAGGTCTTCTTAATACCACAAAAGGTCTTTTAATTAGTTTGTATATTTGATTAAAATTTATTCATGAGTACAGATTCTATAGAACATGTAAAACCGCCTAAAGGAAAACCAAAATGGTTACGTGTAAAACTACCTACTGGTAAAAAATATACGCAATTAAGAGGGTTAGTAGACAAGTATGAATTAAATACTATTTGTACTTCTGGTAGCTGCCCTAATATGGGAGAATGCTGGGGAGAAGGTACAGCTACTTTTATGATTTTAGGAAACGTTTGCACTAGATCTTGTGGCTTCTGTGGAGTAAAAACTGGTAGACCAGAAGATGTAGATTGGGCGGAGCCAGAAAAAGTTGCCAGATCAATAAAAATAATGAGTATTAAGCATGCTGTTATTACATCTGTGGATAGAGACGATCTTAAAGACATGGGATCCATTATTTGGGCAGAAACAGTTAATGCAATACGAAGAATGAACCCTACCACTACTCTAGAAACCTTAATCCCTGATTTTCAGGGAGTAGAAAAGCATTTAGATCGCATTATAGAGGTTAACCCTGAAGTTGTATCTCATAATATGGAAACTGTAAAACGATTAACTAGAGAGGTTAGAATACAGGCTAAATATGAAAGAAGCTTAGACGTTTTAAAATACTTAAAAGAAAGTGGTATCAACAGAACCAAATCTGGTATTATGCTTGGGCTTGGAGAATTAGAAGAAGAAGTACTGCAAACAATGGAAGATTTAAGAAAAGCCAATGTAGATATTGTTACAATAGGTCAGTATTTACAACCTACAAAAAAACACCTTCCAGTACGACACTTTATTCTTCCGGAACAGTTTAAAAAGTATGAAGAAATTGGATTAAAAATGGGGTTCAGACACGTGGAGAGTGGCGCCCTAGTAAGATCATCCTATAAGGCGCATAAACATATTAATTAACGTGCAACACCTTCTTGCTATATTTCAAATCTGATATTTTCTTATGAATAAAATAAACATAGGTATTAATGGTTTTGGAAGAATAGGGAGAACTCTTTTCAGACTTCTTAGTCAACAAGATCACTTACATGTTGTAGCAATTAATGACTTAGCAGATAGTAGAACATTATCTCACCTATTAAAATACGATAGTATACATGGCGTAAATAGCAGCGAAATAAGTCATGATGACAAACACATTATTGTCGAAGGAAAAAAAATTATTCTATTTAACGAAGACCATCCAAAAAACATTGATTGGAATTCCAAGAGAGTAGATATTGTAATTGAATCTAGCGGCAAATTTAAGTATAAAAAAGACTTAAATTATCATTTGGCTAATGGAGCTAAAAAAGTAATCTTATCAGTACCTCCAATAGAAGATTCTATTAAAATGATAGTATGTGGTATTAATGAAAATACGCTTACTGTTAATGACCACATTATTTCTAATGCGTCGTGCACCACAAATAATGCTGCTCCAATGATTAAAGTGATTAATGATTTATGTGGTATTGAACAGGCATATATAACCACCATTCACTCCTATACGAGTGACCAAAGCTTACATGATCAACCTCATAGAGATTTAAGAAGAGCGAGAGCTGCAGGGCAATCTATAGTACCAACAACAACAGGTGCTGCTAAAGCCCTTACTAGAATATTCCCTGAACTAAAGGACGTTATTGGAGGTTGCGGTATTCGTGTTCCTGTTCCTAATGGATCCCTTACAGATATTACTTTTAATGTAAAAAAACCTACAACAATTAAAGAAATTAATGATACTTTTGAAAAAACAGCTAATAAGGAGCTAAAAAACATATTGTTTTTTACAAAAGACCCTATAGTATCTATAGATATAAACAATAGTTCTTATTCTTGTACGTTTGATTCACAAATGACTTCGGTTATTGGTAAAATGGTAAAAATAATTGGCTGGTATGATAATGAAACGGGTTATAGCAGTAGACTTATTGACCTAATTAATATATTAATTAGTAAAAATTACATTTGAAAATTCTTTGTACATACAGAAAGATGAAAAATCTTGCAATACTTATAGTTGCTTTTGTAATGAGTTTCTATTCGTATTCTCAAGATTCTCTTCCAAAAAAAACTGTAGAGGAATATTTTAACCTTGCTAGGAGTTTTAAAAATCAAAACAAAATAGATTTAGCTTTAGAATCCTTGAATAAAGCCTCTGCACTAGCAGAAAAAAACGAAGATGTAAAATCTCTGTTAGATAGCTATCATAAATTTGCAGAACTCTATTTAAAACTAGATAATGAGGAAAACTCCCTTTTCTACTGGGATAGAGCCGAAGTTTTATTGAAAGATATTGAATATCCTTATGGAGATGCAATACATAAATACATAGAAGCCATTTTACTGTTTAGAAATAATAAAAATTTTCAAGCAATTTTTATGCTCAATGAAGCTAAACAACTTAACAACGACCGTAATTTCTTCAACAACATACTATTAACAGAAGGGAACATATATTTAAATTTAGAAAAGTATGATAATGCATCTAAAAATTTTAATTCCTTAATTATAAATACGGATATTTTTGAAAAAGAATATCTAGCAACAAAAGCGCATTTAGGACTTACGGAACTATATTTTAAAATGGGTAAGTACAAAGAAAGTGCGGATCATGGAGAAGAAGCTTTAAAGCTAGCCCGGCAAAATAGTTTTAATATTGAAATTCTAGAAAGCCATAAACTTCTAACTATGGCTTATGAGAAAAAAGAAGAATACAATCTTGCATTACAACAAAACAAAAAGACCCTTCTGATTAAAGACTCTATTTTTAATATAGATAAATTAAAAACGGAGCAAAAGACAGCGGATAAAATCAGAGATGAATTTAAAACATCTGAAATTAACCGTTTAGAAACTGTAAATGAAGAACTAAACGAATCTGCAAACAGATCCGAAATAACAGCAGTGTTAACCTCTGCATTTTTAATTATTATCTCTCTATTGGCAGTATCTTTATATAGAAATAACCAGATAAAGTTAAAAACGAACGATTTATTACAAACCAAAAATAAAGAGTTACAAGCTGCAAGAGATGGTGCAGTACAAGCCATGGAAGCAAAAACCAACTTCTTATCAACGGTAAGCCATGAACTACGAACCCCTCTTTACGCCGTTACTGGACTCACCCATTTACTACTAGAAGAAAATCCAAGTGAAAATCAAAAAGAACATTTAAAAGCCCTAAAATTCTCTGGTGACTATCTACTAAATTTTATCAATGATATTTTACAAATTAATAAAATTGATGCGGATAAATTAGAACCATTAAACATGGAATTTAACCTTAAAAAGGTACTTAAAGAGGTTATAGATTCTTTACAACAAAGTGCTAAAGAAAGAAACACGCAAATTACTTTACAATACGATGAAGATATTCCAGGTCATTTAATGAGTGACCCTATAAAACTTTCTCAAATTTTTATGAATTTAGTAGGTAATGCCTTAAAGTTTACCAAAGATGGTGAAGTAAAGGTAATTGCTAAACTTCTTAAAAAGGTAGATGATGATGTAACTCTCTATTTTGAAGTAGAAGATAATGGTATAGGAATATCTAAAGAAATGCAAGAAAGTATCTTTGAAGGATTTGAGCAAGGGTCTATACAAATCAACAGAGAATATGGCGGTACTGGTCTTGGACTGACTATTGTAAAAAGTCTTTTAGGTTTATTTGATAGTAAAATTCAACTAGAAAGTGAATTAGGTAATGGTAGTTCTTTCTTTTTTGAGATTGTAGCAAAATCTAAAGATGCAATCGTAGACGAAATATCTTTTGAAATTACAGAAAAAGATTATGAGTTTAAGGGTCTTCATTTGATGATTGTAGAAGACAACAAAATAAACCAGGTTATCACCAAAAAAATGTTAACCAAAAAAGAAATTACTAGTGACATTGCTAGTAATGGCTTAGATGCCGTTGAACTTGCTAAAAACAATACTTATGATGCCATTTTAATGGATATTCATATGCCAGGGATTAGCGGAGAAGAAGCGACTATTAGAATAAGAGAGTTTGATACAAAAACTCCAATTATTGCATTAACCGCTATATCTCTAGATGATAGCTTAGAGAGCTTTTATGCTGCAGGCTGTAATGATGTGGTGACCAAACCATTTAAACCTGAAGTGTTTTATCAAAAAATAGGAGAAAACATTTTCGATAAGAATAGTGAAAATTCTTAATTATCAGCTACATAAGACTTTATATCCTGTTCAAAAATCTTTCCTCCATCATTAAAAAAACAATGCTCCACTCTTATATACATAAGGTTTTTCATTTTTCCTTTTAACCGAACATAGTCCTTCTCCGTAGTAAGAATATATGGTTTAGATTGCATAAATTTAATTTCCGATTCCGAGAAAAAATGATGGTCTTTATAATTTAAATGACTAAAAGAAATTCCTTTTTCTTCTAAATAAGCAACCAAAGGTGCTGCATTGGCTATACCAGTAACCAAGGTTATATCTTTATTTCGTAATGAATCTAACGAAACTGAGACCGATTTTTCATTTAAAACATCTTTATATCCTATATAAGTAAACAGCACTTTCTGGTTAGAGTTTATACGTAACTTCTCTATTATACGCTTCTGACTATCCAACGGCAAATCTTTAGGGCATTTTGTAACCACTATAATATTTGCTCTCTTGGCCTCCTTTTTACTATCCCTTAAATTACCTGTAGGCAAGTACCAATCTTCTGAATATAAATTATCATAAGCCGTTAATAATATAGAAAAACCAGCTTTTACCTTCCTGTGTTGAAAACCATCATCTAATATTATAATATTGGGGTTTTCTTTTTCCTCTAAGTTTTCTATTCCATTTTGCCTATTGGCATCTACAACTAATGCTATTTCGGGAAATTTAGACCAAATTTGATAAGGTTCATCACCCAATTCTTCCACCCCACTTTCTTTTGTAGCTAAAATATAGCCCTTAGATTTACGCCCGTACCCCCTACTTAGAACCGCTACCCTACTATTTTCTTTAAACAAAGAAATTATGGTTTCCACCATTGGTGTTTTTCCCGTTCCACCGGCACTAAGATTCCCAACACAAACAATAGGTGTTTTATAGGATTTAGACTTTAGCACTTGTATATCAAAAAGCCAATTCCTTATATATACCACCAAAGCATAAATAAACGAAATAGGAAATAGTATTTTTCTGAGCAGTTGCATTAGAACGAAAGTATAATATTTTATCTTTGATAACCATATAATCCAATGAAAATGATTGTTAAAGACATTACAAATATACTAGAAGAATTTGCTCCTCTTAATTATGCTGAAGATTTTGACAATGTAGGTTTACTTGTGGGGAGCCCCACTCTCGAAGTTTCTGGAGTTTTAGTAACACTAGATACGCTAGAAAATGTAATTGATGAAGCCATAGAAAAAAAGTGTAACCTTATAATTAGTTTTCATCCTATTGTTTTTGGAGGGCTAAAAAAAATAACTGGTGCTACTTATGTAGAAAGAGTAGTTATTAAAGCCATACAAAACAACATTGCAATATACAGTATGCATACCGCATTGGATAATAATACCCAAGGTGTAAACGCCAAAATATGTGACGTATTAGGTTTAACAAATACTCAAATTTTAATACCACAAAAAAACACCATAAAAAAATTAATAACATACGTTCCTTTAAAAGCTGCCTCCCAATTAAAAGAAGCCTTATATAGTGCAGGAGCAGGCAATATTGGTAACTACAATAATTGTAGCTTTTCTAATGAAGGTACAGGTAGTTATAAAGCTAATGAAAATGCCAACCCTACTTTAGGTGAGATAGGCAAAGTTCATCTTGAAAAAGAAATACAAATACATATTACTTTTTCTAAATCTAAAGAAAAATCGGTATTAAAAGCATTATTTAATAACCATCCATATGAAGAAGTAGCCTATGAAATTACTACTTTGGATAACACCAATCAAAATATTGGAATGGGTATGGTAGGCGAATTAAAACAACCAATTGAGGAGTTACCGTTTTTAAATCTTCTAAAAAAGAAAATGCATGTTTCTTGTATTAGACACACCAATCTTTTAGGCCTAAATGTGTCTAAGGTAGCTGTTTTAGGAGGAAGCGGGGCTTTTGCAATCAATGCTGCAAAGCAATCTGGGGCCCAAATTTTCATCACTTCAGATATTAAATATCATGAATTTTATCAAGCAGAAAGTAACATTGTAATTGCTGACATTGGACACTATGAAACTGAGCAGTTTACAAAAAACCTTTTAGTTGATTATCTTACGAAAAAAATCCCTAATTTTGCAATCCATTTATCGGAAAGTATAACAAATCCAATCCAATATTTATAAATATGGCAAAAAAAGCAGAAGCTACGGTAGAAGATAAGTTAAGAGCATTATATGATTTGCAATTAATTGATTCTAGAGTTGACGAGATTCGTAATGTTCGTGGAGAACTACCATTAGAGGTTGAAGATTTGGCTGACGACGTATTAGGTCTTAAAACAAGATTGGACAAGTTAAAAACAGATGTTGAAACTATCAATTTTGAAATAGGAGCTAAGAAAAACATAATTGAGGAAGCTAAAGCCTTAATTAAAAAATATACGGAGCAGCAAAAAAATGTTCGTAACAGTAGAGAATTTAACTCTATTAGTAAAGAATTAGAATTTCAAGAATTAGAAATTCAATTGGCAGAAAAGAATATTAAAGAATTCAAAGTTCAGATAGAACAAAAGAAAGAAGTTATTTCTGAAGCTAAAGAACGTTTATCTCAAAGAGATGCTCACCTTAAACATAAAAAAGGAGAACTAAATGCAATTTTAGCAGAAACAGAAAAAGAAGAAAAAGCTCTTTTAGAAGAATCTGAAAAATACCAAGGTAAAATCGAAGAGCGTTTAGTAAAAGCATACGCTCGTATTAGAGGTAATGTAAAAAATGGTTTAGCAGTTGTTCCAATTGAAAGAGGAGCTTCTGGAGGTTCTTTCTTTACTATTCCTCCTCAAATACAAGTGGAAATTGCTTCTCGTAAAAAAATAATTACAGATGAGCATAGTGGTAGAATCTTAGTAGACCCTGTATTAGCAGAAGAAGAGGCTGTAAAAATGGCGAAATTGTTTGCCAAACTATAAAAGTACCTTTTTTTAATAAAACATAAAAAACCATCTACATAGATGGTTTTTTTGTACCTATATTTTTACTGATTAACCCAGAAGAGCTAAAATTTTCTTCTCCACAGTTACACTATCCCAAATAGCTTCAATATCTGGCATATTCATTATTTGTTGCATTATAGATTCTTGTTTATCTCCATAGGATAAAGCTTCGGCATATGGTTTATTGGAAAATGTAACTCTAGAATACACAGGAACCCATTTATCTGGATATTTGGACGCAAAATGCTTCTCAATTCTTTTTTGCAGTAAAAATTTAGGATTAGCAGTTTTTTTACTCATTTCAATAAAATTCCTATAACTAAGTTCTGCTATGGCATCTGCATTTTCCTTTCTACTTTCTTGGTACTTTTTAAAAATAGTTTCCCAATCATCTTCATTTTCTTTTATTAAACTATTCAAAACAAAAATATCTTCAAAACCAGCGTTCATACCTTGTCCATAAAAAGGAACTATAGCATGAGCGGAATCCCCTACCAATGCCACTTTGTCCCAATATGTCCATGGATAACACTTCATAGTAACCATGGCACTTGTTGGATTCTTAAAGAAATCCTCTGCCAAATTTTCTATATCTGGCATAACATTAGGAAAATAGGTGGTAAAAAATTCTTTTGCGTCTTGGGTTGTTTTTATTTTTTCGAAAGAAACGGCCCCTTCAAAAGGCATAAATAAAGTACAGGTAAAACTGCCATCTAAATTAGGCATAGCAATAAACATAAAATTTCCTCTTGGCCAAATATGAAACGAGTTTTTATCTAATTTATGACTACCATCTTCATTAGGTAAAATAGTAAGTTCTTTATAACCTACATCAATAAAATCTTGAGAATAATCAAAACGACTTCTTCTTTGCATTTTATGACGAACACGCGAAAAAGCGCCATCGCAGCCGAAAATTAAATCATATTTATATTCCTTCCATTCTCCTTTTTCCGTTTCACCGGTAAACAAACGAGCCGTTGGGAGATCCACATCCCAAACTTTTTCTTCAAACTTAAAGACTACACCAGATTCCTCTGCCAAATCTATCATTTTACGATTAAGTACCCCTCTAGAAATAGACCATATGGCTTCATTATCTTTTCCATAATCTTGATAATACAATGGCTTCCCAATAACATGTAATGCTCTCTTGTTTAAGGGTATAGCTATTTCTTTAATTTCATCTTCTATACCTACTTCTTCTAAAGCATTCCACCCCCTATTACTCATTGCAAGATTTATAGAACGCCCAGAAAACTTTACTTTTCTAATATCTGGTCGCCTATCAAAAACCGTGATTTTATGCCCAAATTTTTTTAAATAAATAGCTAATAAAGAACCTACTAAACCCGATCCAATTATCGCGATTTTTTTATGAGAATGAGACATAAATGTGAGTGATTATTTTGAAGTTACCAGCAAAAATACTAAAATATAAATTGCTCTTTTAAAGATAAGAAAATACGTGATTTTAATATTTTTTGTAGCCGTAATTCAAAGAAAACAAATTAAAATGTGACATTTATCACATTAATACTATTAAAAAATATCAAATAAGTAATCTTAATCTTACTAATAGCCAAATATAAACTTTCAAAGTGATAAGAATTTAATTAATAAAATCGCTATTTTAAAAACTATTTTTTACATTTCACCGTAACATAGCCTTTATTTAATAGAGGTTTTATAACCCTTCATCGACAAACTACACCGTACATCTAAACGGAGTTATCCGATAAAAACACCTGTTAATCGACACCTTTGTTTCTCATCGATTAATCTTCCTGCTTAGACTAGAAAATCTACAATATAATAATACTATGAACGTTATTTGAATTCGCAAAATCTATACTAGATTTTTTGCAACCCAACTAAACCTACTATTGCAAATTTTAGTTCGCAATTATTTAAGCTAACTAAATTAACGATAGATTTTTATTTTAAAAAATATGCCTATGTGCAAATTTACTTTAAACGCTAAATTCGTCAAGTACCTTTTAACACTAGTATTTGCCGTTGTATCATATTCAGCAACTGCTCAGGTACAAAAAGCTTTTTCCATTAGGTATTCCGAAACCATTAATGGTGATGTAACAATGATTGCAAACAATGTGCTATCCGCTCATGCAACTAACAACTTTAATGGTAATGAAGATAACCAGGATTCTAATAATAGAGTTTATGTAGATATTGACAGTGATACTTCTACCTTTAACTCAAGTAGCGCAAATTTAACCGACCCAGAACCTGGGGTGTCTTGTAAAGAATTTGTAAGAGCTTATATATATTGGGCTGCTTCCGATAAAGAACCAGGCGGAGTTACTAATAATAACGAATCATGGAATCACAATGAAATAAAACTAATGCTTCCTGGAGAATCGAACTACACTACAATAGTTGCAGATGAAATTATATATAGAGGTAGAGATTCACATTTTAGCAATGATCCGTATATAGGTATTAAAGATATAACCGATGAAGTAAAATTGCTTTCTAATCCTTACGGAACCTATCAAGTTGCAAATATAAAAGCTTCGTACGGAGGATTAGAGCCACATGATGTTCCTGGTGGTAATTATGGTGTAGCAGGTGGATGGCAAATTGTTTTTGTATATGAATCTCCACAATTGTTAAGAAGAAATATAACCCTTTTTGACGGTTACGCTCATGTTGATAATAACACAGAAACCGAATTTAACGTAAATGGTTTTTTATCTATTCCAAACGGACCTGTAAAAGCGGATATCGTTTTAGGTGTTATTGAGGGAGATAGAGTACTGAATGATGATAGTTTTCAAATATTAAGACCTGATAATGTTTGGGAAAGAATTAGCACTTCTCTTAGAGATGAAGATAACTTTTTTAACAGCAGAATTACAATAGATGGTGCTGATTTCACCAATAGAAACCCTAGCAGTACAAACACTCTAGGTTTTGATGCTTCAATTTTTGAATTAAAAAACCCTGGAAATCAGTTAATCGATAATAATCAAAATAGCACTAGATTAAAAGCTACCTCTGGTACCACCATTGGCAATGGAGAATCTTATGGTTTGTATTTAGTAGGTTTTTCTATTGAAGTTTACGAACCAAGCTTAGGAGCTTTAGAGTTTTTAACCTCCCCGCTAAATAGCACATATAGTCCAGGAGATACCGCCACATTATCTTTAAGTATTGAAAATACGGGTAATGATAATATTCACAATTTAGAAATCTCAACAATTTTACCAAATGAAGTAGAGTTTGATGCTACGCAACCTTTACCAAGCGGAGTAACCTACAACTATAATAGCGGTACAAGAACACTAACGTTTTATGTAGCAGATGGAAATGTAGATACCAATGATTCTGCTTTTACGATTGATTTTGATGTCATTGTAAAAGACCAATGTTATTTTTTAGAAGGTGCATGTGCAGGTAATTTTAGCATTCAAGCTGAAGCTAATTTTACTGGCGAAATTAACACCCTTCCAAGAACAACATATAGCTCTGGAACCAAAGATATTTGTGGATTTGGTAATCATGACCCTAGTGTTGTTTCTATTAATCGTCCAGCGCAAGTAAATTGGACGACAGCAGCAAATGCACTAAACAGAACTGTTGAATGTAGTGATGCTACTGCATTAACAACTGCTCAAGCTTTGGAACCAGCAACAGAGTTTTGCAACTTTACTTTAAATAAAACTTCGGGTAGCTTTGTTGCCGATGCCGGTTGCGCTTCAACTGGGACATACACAAACACTTGGGAGTTTACAGATGGATGCGGTAGAACAAGCTCAACGTTTACGCAAGTTATTACTTTAGTAGATAACGGTGACCCTACATTTGTAGAAGCCTTACCTTCTGATACAGTTGCTGCTTACAACAGTATCCCAGGTGCTGAAACACTAACTGCAAATGATAGTTGCGACACCAATGCAACAGTTTCTTTTAACGAAAATTACATCGGAGACAATACCGGAACAACATATACTATTGTTAGAACTTGGATTGCTGAGGATTGTTCTGGAAACTCTATATCGCATACGCAAAACATATATGTAACTGAGAATGGTGATCCAATTGGTTTAGCCATCAATGATCTTACTGTAGATGAAGATGCTGGCACTGCAATTTTTACAGTAACTCATACCGGTTTTGTTTCTGGAGGGTTCACAGTTAATCATGCTACAAATAACAACACTGCGGTTGCACCGGGCGATTTCACAGCTATAGCTACAGCTCCAATATCTTTCAATGGTACACATGGCGAAACACAAACAATAACAGTTACTATAATTGATGACTCGCTTTTAGAATCTAATGAAAATTACAATATAGAATTAACAGCAGCAACTAACACTCCTAGCATTAACGATGATAGTGGCTTAGGAATTATCAATGACAACGATAATGCTACTCTTGTCCTTTCTGCTAATAATGCTACGGAAGGGAGTAATATAATATATACTGCCACCCTTTCTACAGTAAACAATACTGGTACTGTTATTACTGTAGACTTTGCAGACCTAACTACTGGTTCTGCAACTTCTGGAACAGATTATACCGCTGTACCTGTTAATGCAACAATTACTATTGCTAATGGAGCCA
The DNA here is from genome assembly GCF_947496775.1 of uncultured Maribacter sp. Lineage (GTDB taxonomy): Bacteria > Bacteroidota > Bacteroidia > Flavobacteriales > Flavobacteriaceae > Maribacter_B. Next base: position 128,579 of record NZ_CANMDU010000010.1, read on the forward strand.
CAACTGGTACTATTAATATACCAACAACTCAAGATAGCGTAATTGAAGGCAATGAAACTATAATTGCTCAAATTAGTAATGTATCTTATTCCGGAGTTACAATTAGCTCCAACTCTGCTACTGCTATCATTAATGATGATGATAATGCAGCTCCTGGTGATGGTATCGCTTTTTCGCAAGCTATAGTTAATACTTTAGAAGGAAATGTTGCTGCGGATAATGTAACACTTACTTTTAATGTTACCTATTCTGGTACTATTCCTGCCGGAGAAACAGTTTCTGTAGATTATACTACCGTAGACGGAACTGCGCTTGATGCTTCTGATTATGAAAGTAATTCTGGTACCCTACAATTTACATCTGGAAACCAAGCTACAACCATAGTGGTACAAGTAACAGAAGACACTAACATTGAAGCGGATGAGAACTTTACTGTTCTTTTAAATAATATTACTACTGCAAACGGTTTTACTACCGGATTTGTAGATGGAAACTCTTCTAACTCTGCTACTGGTAATATCAATAATGATGATAATGCTGGAGCTGGTGATGGTATCGCTTTTTCTAGTGTTACTATTTCTGAAGATGAAGGAAATGTTGCTGCGGATAATGTATCACTTACTTTTAATGTTACCTATTCTGGTACTATTCCTGCCGGAGAAACAGTTTCTGTAGATTATACTACCGTTGACGGAACTGCACTTGATGCTTCCGATTATGAAAGTAATTCTGGTACCCTACAATTTACATCTGGAAACCAAGCTACAACCATAGTGGTACAAGTAACAGAAGACACTAACATTGAAGCGGATGAGAACTTTACTGTTCTTTTAAATAATATTACTACTGCAAACGGTTTTACTACCGGATTTGTAGATGGGAACTCTTCTAACTCTGCTACTGGTAATATCAATAATGATGATAATGCTGGTGCTGGGGATGGTATCGCTTTTTCTAATGTTACTATTTCTGAAGATGAAGGAAATGTTGCTGCGGATAATGTATCACTTACTTTTAATGTTACCTATTCTGGTACTATTCCTGCGGGAGAAACAGTTTCTGTAGATTATACTACCGTTGACGGAACTGCACTTGATGCTTCTGATTACGAAAGTAATTCTGGTACCCTACAATTTACATCTGGAAACCAAGCTACAACCATAGTGGTACAAGTAACAGAAGACACTAACATTGAGTCTGATGAAAACTTTACCGTGCTTTTAAATAATATTACTACTGCAAACGGTTTTACTACCGGATTTGTAGATGGGAACTCTTCTAACTCTGCTACTGGTAATATCAATAATGATGATAATGCTGGAGCTGGTGATGGTATCGCTTTTTCTAATGTTACTATTTCCGAAGATGAAGGAAATGTTGCTGCGGATAATGTATCACTTACTTTTAATGTTACCTATTCTGGTACTATTCCTGCGGGAGAAACAGTTTCTGTAGATTATACTACCGTTGACGGAACTGCACTTGATGCTTCTGATTACGAAAGTAATTCTGGTACCCTACAATTTACATCTGGAAACCAAGCTACAACCATAGTGGTACAAGTAACAGAAGACACTAACATTGAAGCAGATGAAAACTTTACCGTGCTTTTAAATAATATTACTACTGCAAACGGTTTTACTACCGGATTTGTAGATGGGAACTCTTCTAACTCTGCTACTGGTAACATCAATAATGATGATAATGCTGGAGCTGGTGATGGTATCGCTTTTTCTAATGTTACTATTTCTGAAGATGAAGGAAATGTTGCTGCGGATAATGTATCACTTACTTTTAATGTTACCTATTCTGGTACTATTCCTGCGGGAGAAACAGTTTCTGTAGATTATACTACCGTTGACGGAACTGCACTTGATGCTTCTGATTACGAAAGTAATTCTGGTACCCTACAATTTACATCTGGAAACCAAGCTACAACCATAGTGGTACAAGTAACAGAAGACACTAACATTGAAGCAGATGAAAACTTTACCGTGCTTTTAAATAATATTACTACTGCAAACGGTTTTACTACCGGATTTGTAGATGGGAACTCTTCTAACTCTGCTACTGGTAATATCAATAATGATGATAATGCTGGAGCTGGTGATGGTATCGCTTTTTCGCAAGCTATAGTTAATACTTTAGAAGGAAATGTTGCTGCGGATAATGTAACACTTACTTTTAATGTTACCTATTCTGGTACTATTCCTGCCGGAGAAACAGTTTCTGTAGATTATACTACCGTAGACGGAACTGCGCTTGATGCTTCTGATTATGAAAGTAATTCTGGTACCCTACAATTTACATCTGGAAACCAAGCTACAACCATAGTGGTACAAGTAACAGAAGACACTAACATTGAAGCGGATGAGAACTTTACTGTTCTTTTAAATAATATTACTACTGCAAACGGTTTTACTACCGGATTTGTAGATGGAAACTCTTCTAACTCTGCTACTGGTAATATCAATAATGATGATAATGCTGGAGCTGGTGATGGTATCGCTTTTTCGCAAGCTATAGTTAATACTTTAGAAGGAAATGTTGCTGCGGATAATGTAACACTTACTTTTAATGTTACCTATTCTGGTACTATTCCTGCGGGAGAAACAGTTTCTGTAGATTATGCTACAGTAGACGGAACTGCGCTTGATGCTTCTGATTATGAAAGTAATTCTGGTACCCTACAATTTACGTCTGGAAACCAAGCTACAACCATAGTGGTACAAGTAACAGAAGACACTAACATTGAAGCGGATGAGAACTTTACTGTGCTTTTAAATAATATTACTACTGCAAACGGTTTTACTACCGGATTTGTAGATGGAAACTCTTCTAACTCTGCCACTGGTAATATCAATAATGATGATAATGCAGCTCCTGGAGATGGTATCGCTTTTTCTAATGTTACTATTTCTGAAGATGAAGGAAATGTTGCTGCGGATAATGTAACACTTACTTTTAATGTTACCTATTCTGGTACTATTCCTGCTGGAGAAACAGTTTCTGTAGATTATACTACCGTAGACGGAACTGCACTTGATGCTTCCGATTATGAAAGTAATTCTGGTACCCTACAATTTACATCTGGAAACCAAGCTACAACCATAGTGGTACAAGTAACAGAAGACACTAACATTGAAGCGGATGAGAACTTTACTGTTCTTTTAAATAATATTACTACTGCAAACGGTTTTACTACCGGATTTGTAGATGGGAACTCTTCTAACTCTGCTACTGGTAATATCAATAATGATGATACTAACGCAGGCGACGGAATCCAATTTACGCAAACTGAAGTAATTGTTACTGAGGGTACAGATGATTACGCAATTTTCAATGTTACCTTAACAGGAAATATTGGAGAGAACGTAACTGTGGATTATACTACCGCTGTTGGAACAGCTATAAGTCCTAATGACTTTACAGAAACATTAGGAAGAATAACTTTTGAACCAACGGTTAAATCGTTTAATATTCAAGTACCAATAATAGATGATATTTTAGTAGAAAATCAAGAACAATTTACAGTTATACTTTCTAATATTGTTTCTAACATTGGAATTGAATTTGTAAACGGACAACCAACAAACACGGCAACTGGTACTATTAATGATAATGATAGTGACGCAGATTTCCCGAATGACGAAACAGTTAGTTGCGATGCTATCCCAGCAATTGAGACTATTGTATTAAATGCAAAAAATTGTGCGTACACCGTAGATGTTGTAGAAAATATAACTGGTCAGGACGATTCTTGCCCATCAGAATATACTATTACAAGAACTTGGACTGTAACAGACTGTGTTGGTAATATTCGTACACATACACAAACTATTACTGTAGAAGATACTACAGCACCAACTTTTGTAGAAACATTACCACAAAATATTACAGTTGCTTGTAATGCAGTTCCTGATGCAGAAGCCCTAACAATTACAGATAATTGTGATGCTAATGCTACAGTAACTTATAATGAAACTACTACAAATGATAGAAACTGCTCTACGGGTTATGTTATAACTAGAACTTGGACCGCGCAGGATTGTGCAGGTAATGAAAATACACATACGCAAACTATTACTATAGAACCTACAGGTCCTATTACAGCAAGTAACTATGACCAAGAAATTACAATTACTTGTGGCGAGGATATTCCTGAAGTTCCTGCTATTGAATTTATGGGCGGTTGCGGAGATTTTGATGTAGTATTTACAGAAGAAGAGCAATTCTCTACAGATACAGATGATTATATGATTGTAAGAACTTGGAATGTTACCGATTCTTGTGATAACATGGAAACATTTGAGCAAATAATATTTGTAATGCAGCCTCAAGAAGAATTAATAACTATTGATATTTGTATTGAAGACTCAGAAATAGATTTAATAAACTATTTACCAGAGAGCTTTGACACTAATGGATCTTTTGAAGTAATAAGCGGAAACGCAACTTTAAATGGAAGTTATTTTGACCCAATTAATTTCGAAGTAGGAGAATATATTATTTCTTACTCGTCAATAGATACTTCTTGTAAATTCTATGCAGAATATACTATAAACGTTAATGCAGACTGTGTTCCTTGTGGGGTAAAAGATATAGTTGTTTCTAAAGCAGTAACTGTTAACGGAGATGGTATTAATGACTTTTTTACCATAACTGGAGTAGAAAATTGTGATTTTCAATTCCATGTACTGCTATTTAACAGATGGGGAGATAAAGTTTATGAATCTGAGAATTATGACAACGATTGGGGCGGTTTTTCTCCAAGTGGCTCTTTTGGAAATACAGGAGTATTACCTTCCGGAACCTATTACTATATTATCAACATACCAAATAGAGACAATATTAAACCTTTAAATGGCTACATTTATCTAGGCACACAGCAATAAGCATACTATATAAATCCATAAAAAAAGGAGGAAATCATCCCTCCTTTTTTTATACACAAAATTATTCAAACACCCTATAAAAAATGCCTTTCAACGTTATGTGCAATTTTTACATCTTGTCCACATATCCTTGATAAATTACAAATAAACGATATAAATGTTTCCTATCGAATTTTACTTTAGTTAAACGTCTATAATATTAAAAAAAGAAACATTATTGTTGCTTTGTAAAAGAAATAAAGAACAAATCTTAATAAACCATTAACAACAACAACATGAAATTATCTAAAATATTCATTTTTGGATGTATTTTATTATCAAGTGTCCTAACTAAGGCGCAACAGTTACCACAGTTTACCCAGTATATGTATAACACTATATCGGTAAACCCAGCATATGCAGGAAGTAGAGAAACGCTAAATGCCACTATTTTACATAGAAATCAATGGGCCGGCTTAGAAGGTAACCCAAGAACTAATACATTCTCTGTTCACTCTCCTTTAAGAGATGAGAGAATAGGGCTAGGTTTATCCTATATTAACGATAGGCTTGGAGACGAAAGTACCAACTATATTTACGGAGATTTTTCTTATTCTGTTTATTTAAACAGAGAAGTAAAAATGTCTTTTGGATTAAAAGCTGGTTTATCAAACTACACATTATCTAATCCAGATATTACAGACCCATTTTTTAATGATAATTTTAATAGCTGGAATCCTAACTTTGGAGCTGGTGTATTTATTGGATCCAACCGATGGTATGCAGGAATTTCTTCTCCTAGAATATTAAATACAGATGTTAATAATGGAGAATTTAAAGCTATAGAAAGAAACAGCTATTATGCTATTGGAGGATTAGTTTTAGACATGTCTGAAACATTAAAATTTAAACCTACCATAATTTCAAAATTTACAAACGGTGCTCCCGCTACATACGATGTAACTGCCAATTTTTTGTTTAACGAAAAATTTTGGATAGGTGCCTCTTATAGATTTAACGACGCATCTAATTTTGGTGCTATGATGGATTATCAGGTAAGCAAAGACATCAGAATAGGTTATGCATACGATTTACCTACATCAACAATAAAACCATATACGGGAGGAACACACGAGATTATTCTTATTTACGAATTAATAAAGAAAAAGAAAGGCCCTATAAAATCCCCAAGATATTTCTAATCTAAAAAAATGAAGATTATGAAAAACACAAAACCATTATTTTTATTCTTGTTTTTTATTGTATTTCAGTTGTCTTTTGGACAATATGGTGCTCAAAAAAAAGCAGATTACTACTTTGGTCAATTTTCTTATTCTAAAGCAATTAAAGAATACGAAAGAATGATTAAAGGAGACTTAAACACAAGTTATGCGCATCAGCAATTAGCAGAATGTTATCTCTTAATTAGGGATTACAAAAAAGCTATTCCGCATTTTGAAGCTATAATTAATGATGCCATGCTTCCTACAGATTATTATTTTAAATATGCTATGGCTTTATATAGCGATGGCCAGCATAAACTATCGGAAAAATATTTAAAAAAATATAAAAAATACAACAAAAATGACTCTAGGGTTAAACGTTTTTTAAAAGACGGAAACCTTGCATCTGTGGTATTTAATAGCCGACAAAGGTATGATGTTGAACCAGTATCCTTTAACTCTACAGAAAGTGACTTTGGAGTATATTCTAACCAAGGAATACTCTATTTTGCTTCCTCTCGAAAAGATGCTGTAGAAGGAGATGTGTATGGCTGGAACGAAGAACCTTGGTTAGATTTATTCCAAGTGCAAGAAGACAATCCAATGTCTATTCCTAAAAAAATACCAGGTAGCGTAAATACCAAATTTCATGAAAGTTCTTTAGTTTTTTCAACAGATTACAAAAAAGACACCATAATCTATTTTACAAGAAATAACTATTATGAAAAAAAAGAAGGCTATGGTGCTTCCAATGAAATTAATCTTAAAATTTACAGTGCTATTCAAGAAAACGGTGAGTGGAAAGAAAATAGAAGCTTACGCATAAATAGCGATTATTATTCTACTGGCCACCCTACAATAACTCCAGATAGAAAAAGAATATACTATACTTCGGATAGACCTGGAGGTTTTGGAGGTACAGATATATACTATTCCAATATTCATGAAAGAGGAGGTATTGGTTCTCCAATAAATGCGGGACCTACAGTAAATACCGAAGGAAACGAAATGTTCCCTTTTATTAACCAAGAAGGAAAATTATTTTTCTCTTCGGACGGGCATGTTGGCTTTGGGCAATTAGATGTTTTCTCTACTATTAGTAATGAAGAAGGAGAAATCGTTGATGTAATAAACTTAGGAACCCCTATGAATAGTTCAGCGGACGACTTTGCTTATTATGCTCACGAAAATGGAATAAATGGTTATATAAGCTCTAATCGCGACGGAGGAAAAGGTGGAGATGATATTTACAAATTTAAGTTTACCCCTGCCCTAGATATAGAAGGAGTGGTTACCGATGGTATAAACCATAAACCTTTAGACAGTGTAAAAATTAGACTCTTCGACCAAAAAACGAGTACCCTAGCTGCAGAAACCACAACAGATAAAAACGGGTATTACAGATTACCAATAAATAGAAAAACAAACTATATGATTGAGGCTGTAAGAAGAACACACCCTCATGAAAATGTTTTCTTAAATACATATTCCGTAAAACATAGTACGAAAATAATTCAACAAGATATTGTTTTAGAACCTGTGCTAGATTTAAAGCTTTTGGCTAACCTAAATAAAATTTATTTCGATTTTAATAAAAGTGATATAAGGCCCGATGCAGCTCGAGAATTAGATAAAGTTGTAAACGTAATGGTAAACATGTACCCGGATATGATTATTAGATTAGAAGCACATACTGACCCTGTCGGAAGTAATGCTTATAATGACAGATTATCCGAAAGCAGAGCCAAATCTACCTACGAATACTTAATAGCAAATGGGGTACCCCGAGAGCATATTTTATCTTATAAAGGATACGGAAAAAGAAAACTCATTAACCACTGTACTAGTAAAAAAGATTGTTCTCCAGAGGAATTAGAATTAAACAGAAGAACAGAATTCCCAATAATACAGATTAAAAAAGGTGTTATCTTAGCTAAATAAAATTACCCACCATAACCAACCAAAAAGGGTCTATCCAAAACGGATAGACCCTTTTTAATTTTGTAAAACTAGTTCTTATTCTAAAACACCATCTACAATACCATAAGCGATAGATTCTTCTGCTCCCATCCAATAATCTCTATCGAAATCTTTCATTACTCTATCATAATCTTGACCACAATTATCTGCTAAAATTTGAGCACTTAATTCTTTTGTCTTAATTATTTCTTTAGCTTGTATTTCTATATTAGAAGCTTGCCCTCTTGCTCCACCACTTGGTTGGTGTATCATCACTTGCGCGTGTGGTTGTATAAAACGTCTTCCTTTTTTTCCTACAGAAAGAAGAATAGACCCCATAGACGCTGCTAAACCTGTACATATAGTAGACACAGGACTTTTTAATGACTTTATAGTATCATACATAGCAAAACCAGAAGTTACATAACCTCCTGGGCTATTAATATATAATTGTATCTCCTCATTATTTTGCATATCTAAATACAACAATCTATCAATAACATGTTTTGCAGAATCATCGTCTACCATTCCCCAAAGGAATACTTTACGTTCATCTAACATTTTTTGATCTATTGCTTCTTGTATTTTACCTTTTTTTGAACTCATCTTCTATTTAATTTATGCTATACAAAATTAATCAATTTATTGAGAAACTAATACCTCTCTATAGATTGTTCTTATTATACTAAAATTCAATACTACAACGGAGTTTTTCTAAAAATAATATGCGCGGCACCACTATGGTTCTACTTCTACAGTATTTTCTACCACCTTACGAATAGGCACTACTACTTTTCCTTTTTTTGTTTTTAGAACCATTGCAATATTATCTATGGATTCTACAGTACCTTCTAACTTTTTAATTTTTACCTTATCTCCTACTTCGTAAATTCTGCGACTATAAAAAGTGCGTAATAAATCGCCCACTACATCTCTTGAACCTAAGCCTAAAGCAATTGCCATAGCCAATAAGAAGGCTCCCAAAATAATAGTAAAGTTACTAGTAATTATAGTAGTATCTATTCCCGCTTGATTAAGAGCTGTAATTAGTACAAAAATTAATATTATATAATAAATTACATTACTTATTATTTTTGAACCTCCTATGCCCATGGACTCAAAAACATTACAAATAGCTGTTTTTATAAGTTTTGCGCCAAACATACCAATCATAAAAATTACGACTGCACTAAGCAATACAGGCAAATAACGTAACAGATTGGCTATTTCTGTTGAGATGATTTTTAACCCCATTACATCAGCAGCAACTATAATAAAAACTAAAAGTAAAATCCCTTTTACAAAACCTAAAACAATTTTCGAAACGTCTACTTTAATTGTACTATCGTCTCCAAACAATCTAGCATCGTTAATTTTCTGAGACAATTTATCAATGTTAGCAAGTTTTAATATTTTTTTTAATATCAACTTTATAACTTTAATACAAAGCCAACCAAAAATTAATACAATTATAGCTCCTATTATTCCTGGTAAAGCGGAGGCTATATCTTTAAATATTGAACCTAAAGAGTCTGATACTATCTTTTCAAAATTTTCCATTTTCTATTTTCTAGTAGTCCTAATTATTTATTTTTATTTCTATTTGATGTTTTTAAAAGTCCATCAATAAGCGCCGAATAATTTCCAGTAAAAAGTGTTGCTAAATCCATCATTAACTTAGCCATAGCAACATCATCCATAACTTTTTTGCGTAACTCCGGCGGCACTTCTTTTAGTTCCCCCTGTAACTTTTTAAATGGATTTTTATCTTGTTCCTTCATCTAGGGTAAAGTATTATAGATTTCGATAATTTTTGCTTTTGCTCTTTTCAACCTCATCTTCACTGCACTACTACCTATATTTAATAGCCCCTCTAATTCTTTTATAGAAACACCATCTTGGTATTTTAATAATAATAAAGATTTATCCTCGGGGTCTATTAACTCCATTGCTTTTTTTAATTTAGCAACCTGCAAATCATACAAACTCTCGTCTGTAACCTCCACTGGAATTATATTTTCATTTTCATTAATATCGCTAGCGTTGTCACTAATTTTTCGCCCCTTATCTCTATTAACATAATTAACACAGAAATTATAAGTAAAGGAATACAACCAAGTAGAAAACTTAGATTTTCCTTTAAACGTACTCAATTTAACAAAAAGCATTAAAAAAACATCTTGAGTTAAATCATTAGCCTCATCCTGCGATTTAGCAAAACCGTAGCATTTATTATATACTAATTTAGCATACCTATCATACAAAACTCCAAATAACATAGAGTCTTTTTTGGCTACAATTTTTTTAACTAATTCCTCATCGGAAACGTCTTTATACGGGTCATTAGCCGCCAATTTAGTATTGAATTGGTTACTTATGATAATAAGACACAGTTTTCTAAGGAAAGTCACTATACATATTTTAGGTAAAACAAAAATAGGGGAAACTTAGCTTTATTGATATCTTTATGGTAAAATCCTTTTATTATGAAAAATATAATATTCTTTTTAGGGCTATTTATCCTTTTTAATTTTAGTTGCAAAACGGATAAAAAACAAAAAGAAATTACTCCAAAAGAAGTAGTACCATCTATTCCCGAAAAAATAGCATATACCAGCGGTTTTAAAAATTGGGAGAAGGTAAAAGAAATTCAATTTTCGTTTAATGTAGATAGAGACACTTCTCATTTTGAGCGTAAATGGATATGGAATACTCGTAAAAACAAAGTAACCAGAATAATTAAATCTGATACCGTATCCTATAAGCGTAACACATTAGATAGTATTTCTAAAAAAATAAATGGAGGTTTTATAAATGATAAATTTTGGTTATTGGCTCCTTATAATCTTGTATGGGATTCTAAAAACTATACCTATACTCATTCCGAAAGTTCTATATCTCCTCTCGCAAAAGAAGAATTACAAAAACTTACCATTGTTTATGGAAATAAAGGAGGGTATACCCCTGGAGACGCGTATGATTTTTATTTTGATAAGGGTTATAAGATTAAAGAATGGGTATTTAGAAAGGGAAATCAAGAAGAACCTTCTATGACCACTACTTGGGAAGATTACCTTATAGAACATGGAATACATATTGCAAAAATGCATAAAAAAGAGGGTGATAATTTTAAACTCTATTTTACAGATTTAAAAATTCTTGTAGACTAACTCTTTCTCTTTTTTAATAAAAAACTAATCGGCAATACTGTTATTACCCCCAATAATAAAACTAAAAAACTAAGGTTTAAAGAATACTTATCTGCCAAAAAACCTAAGATTGGCGGGGCGCATAAAAAACCTGCGTATCCGCTACCTGCAATAAAAGAAACACTTTTAGAGGTATCCACTCCTGGTACGTTAGCTCCTATTCTAAAAGTTTCTGGTACCATTACAGAAAACCCTAATCCGCATACTGCAAAACCAAAAATTGCTAAGTAAGTATTTGCTGTTAACACCAATACATACCCAATTATAGCTAATATAGCTCCTAATAAGACAATCTTAATGGGCCCTATTCTAGAGCTAACAGTATCCCCGAGAAACCTTCCTAAAGTCATTGTTATTTGAAATCCTAAAAAACCCAAACCCCACAACGCTTCTGGCGCCATTGCGATTTCATTTAAATATATACCACTCCAATCTATAATAGCCCCTTCACTTGCCATAGAAATAAATGAAATCAATGCTAATAAAATAAGTGGTTTAAATAATTTTAAACTAAAACTTCCTTTTTCCTGTAGATCCGCTTTAGTATTTCTATAGTATCTATAAAAAATTGCATTTACTACAACCACTAAAATTATTGCTATACCCATATGTAAAACAGGATTCTCTAACGGACCGATTAAAAAACTCCCTAATCCTGCCAACACACCTCCTAAGCTAAAAAAGCCATGAGAAGCAGACATAAATTTAGCATCATTTTTTTTCTCTAATTCTGCAACCAAAGTGTTCATAGAAATATCTGTAAAACCATTGGCACCTCCAAAAAGGAAAAGGGACAGCATTAAAGTAAAATAACTTGGTGCTAAGAAAGGAAGTATTGCCGTTAAACCACTTATTAGAATGCCATACCAAGTAGCTTTACCAACACCTATTTTATTTATTATTAAAGATGCTATTGGAAATACGGTAAAAACACCTAAGGATAAAAAGAAAATCGCAAAACCAAGTTCTCCGTTATCTATTTGTAATTTTTCCTTTACAGTAGGTATATAAATTGCCCATGTCCCGAATAAAATATTTATACTACTAAAAACCCATGCAGCTCCAAAATACTTAGGATTAGAAAAAATTAACTTCAGAGAATTCATTATAAAGATTTAAAAAAATTCAACCCTAGTACTTTGTGGTTACCTCCAATCGATTATTGTCGGGGTCTAATGTTACAAACTCGTAATAACCATCCCCTGTTTTTCTCGGGCCACTTATTACACGGTAACCAGCTTTTAGTAACTCCTCACATTTGTCTGTAACTTTTGCCATAGTATCTACTCCAAAAGCCAAATGAATAATACCTAAATATTCTTCTTTTATAGTATCATTCTTATTGTCCGGAACGGAATTTTTATACATAATTTCTAACCTCGCTCCTGATTCGAACGATAAAAAATAACTTTGAAAACCCGTTTTTTCATTTATATATTTTTCACTAGGTGTTGCTTGAAAAAACTTAATATAATAAGCTGCTAAACCCTCTAAATTTTTAGTCCAAATAGCAATATGTTCTATAATCATAAATTAATATTTCAAAGGTTCTCTAACAAAATAAAACAATTTAACTTCTGTTTTCTTGTATAATCTATACACATCCTAAGACAATCTATTCTTTGATTTAAAAAAATCATATATTTATATGGTAATTTTATCTTATGAAACCTGTTTTTGAAAATATCGATGTAAATCATAATTCATCTTTAAAGATTGCATCTTACAACCATAGTTCTACTAATGAAACTGCCCATTGGCATATTCATCCGGAATATGAAATTGTATTTATTAAAAACGGAAAAGGATCTTTAAAGATTGGTACTAAATCTTTTAGCTACCTCAACGGATTATTAATATTTTTGAAAGGAAATATTCCTCATACTGATTTTGGAAATAACGATTTTGAGGATAATTTTGAAGTTGTTATCCAGTTTAAAAAAGAGTTTATAAGCAAAAAACTAACCACTTTTCCCGAGCTTCAGGAAATTGAAAAATTTATAGATAAGGGTCATCATGTACTTCTTTTTAGTGAAGATTTTAAAGATTCGGTAGCTAGTTTATTCGAGAAAATAAGAAAAGATAGCGAATCTCAAAAATTAATTACTACATTATCTATTTTAGAAAAAATAGCAAATACTAAAGCATATTCTGTTGCTATAAAAGGGAATGAGTTTTTAAGTCAATCTGTAACTGACAGTAAACGTTTAGAACAAGTTTTTGAATATGTTAACACAAACTACAAAAACACTATTACTATTAGTCATTTAGCCGAGCATGTTGGTCTTACTTCTAATTCTTTTTGTAGATTTTTTAAAAAAATGACAAATCAGACTTTTGTATACTTTCTAAATGACTATAGAATAAATAAAGCTTCTGAAATAATTCGTTTTGAGAACAAAAACCTAACAGAAATTATGTTTGAATGTGGTTTTCAAGACCAATCCTATTTTTGTAAAGTCTTTAAAAAACACCAAGGATTAACTCCTTCCGATTTCGCTAAATCTTTTTATACTAAATAATACTATTACATTACGTTAATTCTTGGATCCCCTTTTTTAATATCTGACCAAAATTAAAAACATCTTCAAAAGAACAATATAGTGGTGCTGGCGCAACACGAATTACATTTGGTTCTCTCCAATCCAATATCACCCCATTTTTCATTAAATAATTAAACAACGGTTTTCCTTGCCCATGTAACAAAACAGAAAGTTGCGTTCCCCTATCTTTAGGGGTTATAACCTCAAAAGAACTGGTAACTTCTTTATCTATTTCCGTTAAAACATACTCCAAATAAGCTACTATTCGATTTCTTTTTTTTACAATTTCTGGCATTCCTACCGCAGCAAATAATTGCAACGAAGCTAAGTAAGGAGCCACAGACAATACTGGAGGGTTACTCAACTGCCAAGCATCTGCATTTTCCATAGGCTCAAACTCTGATTTCATAAGAAAACGAGTTTCTTTTTTGGTTCCCCACCACCCTTCAAAACGTGGAATATTTGGATTATTTAAATGCTTTTCGTTAATAAAAATACCTGATGCATTACCTGGACCACTATTCATATATTTATAACTACACCAAGCCGCAAAATCTACATCCCAATTATGTAATTGCATTTCTATATTGCCAGCAGCATGGGCCAAATCCCAACCAACACTTGCACCGACAGCTTTTCCTGCTTTGGTTATCTTATTCATATCAAAAACTTGTCCGTTATAATAATTAACACCCCCTATTAAGACTAGTGCTAACGCATCTCCTACTTCATTTATCTTCTCTATAATATCTTCTGTTCTCCAAAAATGTTCCCCTTCTCTTTTTTTTACCTCTACTATAGCATCTTCCGTCTTAAAACCATGAAATTTAACTTGACTTTGCAACATATATTGATCGGACGGAAAAGCTTTTTCTTCACATATAATTTTATAACGCTTTGGTGTTGGTGTGTAAAAAGAAACCAACAAAAGATGAAGATTTACTGTTAGAGTATTCATTACGGAAACTTCATTCACTTTTGCACCAACAATACTTGCAAGCGGTTCTGCTAAACGCTCGTGATAATCCCACCAAGGTTTTTCTGCATAAAAATGCCCCTCTACAGCTAGAGACGCCCAATCTTGCATTACATCATCTACATAACTCTTGGTTTTTTTTGGTTGCAACCCTAAAGAATTTCCGCATAGATAAATACTCTTTTTTCCATTAATTACAGGAAAATGAAACTCGTGGTGATACTGGTTTAAAGTATCTTCTTTATCTAGTTGTTGTGCAAATTGTAATGTATTTTGAAAATCCATCGCTATGTTTTGTTCAAAAATACAACTTCGGAAAAGATATTTTTAATCTAATTAGTACTACTCTTTAAAATAATTATAAATGAAATAAACCTTAAGCATCCCAAATTCTTATTCCTAAATATATATTTTTGTTAAAAAGTTAGAATGCATTTTTTATCACCTTTATTAGAAACTTACATTAAAGATAATTCAGAAGAAGAACCAGAATTATTACAAAAACTAACTAGAGAAACACATTTAAAAGTTATACAACCCAGAATGATTACTGGGCATTTTCAAGGTAGGGTCTTAAGCATGCTATCCAAAATAATCTTCCCAGAAAATATCTTAGAAATTGGTACGTATACCGGGTATTCTGCTTTATGCTTAGCCGAAGGACTTCCTAAGAATGGGCAATTACATACTATTGAAATTAATGACGAATTAGAAGAAATGCAACGTCGTTATTTTACAGAGAGTGGCTTAGGCAAACAGATTACACAGCATATTGGTAATGCTTTAGAAATTATCCCTAGTTTAGATATAATATTCGATTTGGTTTTTATAGATGCAAAAAAAACAGATTACCCTGCCTATTTTGAGGCTGTATTAAAAAAAACAAAACCTGGCAGTGTTATTTTAACGGATAATGTTCTATGGTCTGGTAAAGTAGTAGAACCTTTAGACCCTAAAGACAAGGCTACCAAAATATTAATAGATTTTAATAAACAAATTAAAGAAGACTCTAGAGTAGAAACTGTTTTATTACCTATTAGGGATGGCTTAACTTTAAGTAGGGTGCTATAATTTTAATATATGCCCTAAAAAATAGAAGAGCACATAGTATTCCTACCAAAGAACCTACCAATATATCTAAAGGATAATGTACGCCAACATAAATCCTACTATAAGCAAATAGTAAAGGCCAAAGGTAAAATAACCAAGGCCATCTAAATCTATTTTTAAGAAATAAAAAAAGTAAAGTCGTAATCGAAAAGGAACTAGAAGAGTGACCAGAAAAGAAACTATAACTGCTTGGCCTTTTTAAAATTCGTATGTAATGGTTAATTTCCTCATTATTATTTGGCCTTAACCTTTGTACTATTTCTTTAATAAAATCTGTAAACCCAGTTATAAAAAAGGTTAAAATAAGTACGGTTAATAGAACGGCGATGGCTTCTTTTTTGGGATATTTAAAAAGAATAATTATAAAAAATAAGATAAAAATAGGAGTCCAATTTAAAATGGTAGTTACTGTAACCCAAAACAAATCATAATCGGGAGAACCTAGACTATTTAGATATACAAATAAACTCTGGTCCCATTGCAGCAGTTCATCTAACATTATAGTTACTTTCTTTTAATTGTACCAGTAACTTCATTTACATTTTTCTTTACCGTATCTATTTCTTTTTTAATATCATCGGTAAAGCTGGTATCTATCCCTTGCTTATCGGCACTATTTTTTATTTCCCTTTTAATATCATCGGTTGCATCTCTTAATTGACGCATTCCTTTTCCTAGACCCTTAGCAATACCCGGTACCTTATCTGCACCAAATACCATTACCACTATAAACATGATAAAAAATATCTCGGCACCACTTATAAATAAAAAATGTAATTTAAGCATGTAGCAAATATAATAAAGTTTATATAGCAATATAAAAAAAGCCCTGCTATTAACAGGGCTTTATATATGGTATAATAAGTAATTACCCTTTTACTTTCCTTTTAAACTTGTCAAAATCTGATTTTTCCTCTTTTTTAGGCCATGCATTATTGCTTGTATCAATATCTGCCGTTTCTAATTTTGGATCTACCACTACACTTTTAAGTTCACTTATAGAAGAAATAACCAATTTTACTTCTTGATCATTCTTTCTCCAAATTTCTGGCGGGTATGTTATGTTTTTTGTAGTTCCATCTGCATAGGTATATTCCACTATTAATGGCATTGGTATACCCCCTGGCTTATTAAATGCAATTTCGTAAAAATATTTAGGCTCTTTAACTGCTGCTCTTTCTTCTGCAGTCAAATTATCCATCATAAACTCTTTTAATGTTTTAGAGTTTTCAGTGGGTGCTTTACCTTTTAAATTAGCATCAAAGTCTTCACTATCCTCATCTGCCAAATATACTAATGGTGGTAAATCTGCTTCGGTAAGATTACGAGCTGCCATATATTCTTGCATTTTTTTACTCGGTTTATCACTTACATAGTATTTCTTAATTCCTTTTACTCCTATATCTACATAATCCGTTGTATAGAACCATCCTCTCCAATACCAATCTAAATCTACAGCAGAAGCATCTTCCATTGTTCTAAAGAAATCCTCCGGTGTAGGGTGCTTAAATTTCCATCTTTCTGAGTACGTCTTAAAAGCGTGATCAAAGAGTTCTCTTCCCATTACCGTTTCTCTAAGTATATTCAATGCTGTAGCCGGTTTTCCGTAAGCATTGGGTCCTAATTGGTATACATTTTCTGGATTACTCATTATTGGAGCTATCGTACTTTGATCACCACTCATATAAGGAACTATTTTTGCAGGAGCTCCTCTTCTAGAAGGGTAAGCTTTATTTGGAGCTATAGCTTCCGGAAATTTTTCTCCAAATTCTTGCTCGGCCATGTATTGTAAAAAAGTATCTAAACCTTCATCCATCCATCCCCACTGACGCTCATCAGAATTTACAATCATCGGAAAAAAGTTATGCCCAACTTCATGGATAATTACACTAATCATTCCGTATTTAACTCTATCCGAATATGTTCCGTCTTCGTTTGGCCTACCGTAATTCCAGCAAATCATGGGATACTCCATACCCTGATTTTTAGCATGTACAGAAATAGCTTTAGGGTAAGGATAATTTGTTGAATGCTCAGAATAAGACTTTAAAGTATGCGCAACTGCCTTGGTAGAATATTCTCCCCAAAGCGGGTTTCCTTCTTTTGGATATAACGAAACCGCCATTATATTTTTTCCACCAACCTTAACGGCTTGCATATCCCATATAAACTTACGAGAAGTAGCAAAACCATAATCTCGAACATTTTTAGCTTTAAATTTCCAAGTCTTTGTTTTCTCAGATTTTATTTTTTCTGCAGCTTCTGCTTCTGCTTGGGTTACAATAAGAACTGGTTTGTCATAAGACTTTTTTGCTCTTTCATAACGATTCATCATTTCTTTGGAGAAAACTTCTTTTCTATTTTGAAGAGTTCCTGTTGCATCCAAAATATGATCCGCTGGAACCGTAATATTTACTTCATAATCTCCGAAAGTTAAAGCAAACTCTCCGCTACCCCAAAATTGGTGATTCTGCCATCCCTCTACATCGCTATATACCGCCATTCTTGGGAAAAACTGAGCAATAACATATGCTCTGTTATCATCTTTCGCAAAATATTCGAACCCAGAACGAGCTCTATTTACGGTATGGTCTGGAATATTATAATTCCATTTAATAGAAAACGACATCTGGGCCTTACTTTTTAAAGGCTGCGGGATATTTATACGCATCATCGTTTGGTTAATGGTATAAGACAATGCTTTACCAGAGGCGTCTTTTACGTAATCTATATTAAAACCACCATCAAAAGGTTCTCCTAAATATTTTCCTGCAAAAGTTCCTGGTTGTTCTGCCAAAGGAACTCCTCCTCCATTTCTTAATGGAGATTTAGAGTCTTTTGCTCTTACGTTTTGATCTAACTGTACCCATAAATATTCTAAATCGTCAGGAGAGTTGTTATAATAAGTAATAGTTTCTTCACCATATATTATAGCCTTTTTATCATCTAAGGTGATATCCATTTTATAATCTGCCTGCTGTTGGTAGTAATTTGGCCCAGGAGCTCCTGATGCTGAACGATAGGAATTTGGAGTAGCAAACTCCTCATACAATTGTTTAAATTTATTCTGGTTTGTATGCCCAGATTCTCTTTCTTTAGTTTGTGTTTCTTGCGCAAAACCAACTGCGACAAGTAAAAAAAGTAAAGAAGCAAAGTAATACTTCATCTTATTCATGTTATTTTTAATTTTAAGTCGCTGTAAAATACTTCATTTTTAAGAAAATGTTAATACTTGCTAAAAGTTTAACATTCCTTTATTATTTTCTTTAATTAAGATCACGCTCTTTTTTTGTCCTTTTATCTTAAAATGTATTATATTTTGCTGGTCGTTATACATATCTATCAATACTTCGTTTTGTATTTCAATAGTGTTTAATTCCTCTTCTTTAACATTGGTAACTTCCAGATAACAGACCATTAAATCATCTTCATACTTCTTTCCTAGAAAGTTATATTTTATATCTTCTCCATTAATCCTGAGGATAAATTTAGTTTTAAAGTATTTTTCTAAATATTCATTAGCTATTACTGACTCGTTTTCTGAACCAAATTCAGCTTTTACCCCATAGCGTTCTTCTAAAACAGCATTTATATCATCTATAAAAACCCTTGATGTTACCTGTATAGCTTTATCCTTTTGAGAATACGTAATATTGGTTACACTTATATAATACTTATGTGTTGTACTAAAAGCCAATAAAGGCAATACTAGTACTAAAATTATTTTCCTAAAAATCTTCATAGTATATTTTTTTCGTAAACAAAAATGCAAGGGCTATGCCAAAAATATAGATTTATTTTATGGCATTATTCGTTCTATATAGCGTACTTTTTTTTCGTAGATATTCCCATATTTTTAAGTGATCATGAGAATCTACAATGGTTTGAAAAGTAGTATCTATCTCACAGAAATACATAAAATCTTCAATCTTTGCTATGGGTATTTTTAAATCTTTAATAAAAAGGGAATCTACATAAAACGCTCTTACTCTCTGGGTACGCTCGTATTTTTTATTTCGTTTTATTCTATTTTTTAGCATCTTTGTTCGTCCAGAAATACCATTAATAATAGGGTTTAAAGGAATACCCCTACCAGTAGTAGCCTCAAATAATTTTCGTTCTGCTTTAGAAATTGGTTTTACATAAGCATTAGGCAATCCTAAAGTAGATGCTGTAACTACCGGTTCTGTTTCTAAGGTATTTAAATCTTTAGAAATATCTCCAGATAAATTATAAGGTGTTACCACCACTTCATCCAATTCTGTTAATGCATCTTCCATCGGAATTTTCAATAATAGACTTTGTAACATATCTGTACTTACTACAATTTCTTTCTTTTTAAATTGTACTGCAGAAAATATTAAGGTATCCTGTACCTTAGCTCTTATAACAAAATAACCATGTACATCGGTTATTGTAGCTCTCTTTGTTGTTTTGTTTTGTACATGCGTAGCTGCAACATCGCCACTTTTACTTACTATGCGTCCTTCTAGTTCTTTGGAAAAAGGGTTCTGCGCTTTTACCCAAGAAGATAAACATAATAATACGACAAAAAGTAATTTATTTTTTTGCATTAATTTCTTCAAGAAATGTTTTGCTATGGTTAACTAAAGCATCTATCAACTGAAATTCATTTTCTTTTTTTAGTAATTTTTTCGCTGGCATACGAGCATCACAATAGAATAAAAATTCATTTATTTTATCTTGGGGTAGTTTTAAATCCGATACAAAGAATTGGTCATCATACACCTGTCTAAGGACTTGGCTCACTTTTAATTTAGGAACATTTTCCGTTTCTTTCTTATCCGATGATTTAAACATGGCTCTGAATATATTTACAAAATTCAGTCCGTCTTGCATCCCTTTCACCTCACGAGCCATTGCAACATTTTCTACTTCAGTAGAACGGTCAATTTCATATTCTATCTCCTTAAATTTTTCGTTTTTCATAGCTAAAAAACGTTCCTGATCTTCTGGTGTAACAACCACCTCTTCTAACTCAGTTACTTTTTCTTTAACTTCAACAACTAATCTATTCTTTTTTAGAATCTCCGCTGTAATCGTAACCACCATTAACTGGTAATTTACCGCTGTAAAAACTAACTCATCTCCCGCTTTTACTAAAATAGAAAACTCTCCATTATCATTTGTAATTGTTGCTCTTTCCGAGGTAGAATTTATAACATTCTCGTTTGCAACACTTATATCCCTGTATAAAACCTTTCCTCTTAAAATAGTGCGACTATCCTCTTGCGAAACAGAAACTGCAACTACAAGAAAAGCTAAAATGGTTAGAAAATTCTTCATGGTTATTCGTTATTTATATTAAAAAGAAACTTTAGAATCAAAGTATAGAGTAACTAATATAGTCCCTTATATGCTTATAAAAGATAAAGAAAATACATGTTCCCGGTTAAAAAAAACTAGAGCATCTAAACTTTTGTTAATTCGTAAGCCGTATATCTATTAAAATAACATTTTTCTACAAGTTAGGGTATTAGGAAACCGTTTATCGAAAATCTTATTCCGTTTAACTTAATGCCGCCATATTTTTATCATTAATATTAGGTAAGTAGTAAGATAATTTTATTTTTGCTAGTCCAGCTATATTTAATAGCTTACAAATGAGAACCTTATGAAATTACCGGTATTAACTTTGCTTTTTGGTCTTTGTTTTTGCTTTACTTCTTATTGTCAGATAAAAATTGGAGATAATCCGCAAACTATAGACGCATCTTCTGTTTTAGAACTAGAGAGTACTTCGCATGTCTTGGTAATTACAAGAGTTACTACCGCAGAAATGGATGCTATAACACCAAGACCTGGCGGTATGGTTTACAATACGGATACAGAATGCGTACATTATTATAATGGTGTTGAATGGGTAAGTTTATGTGATGATACTGGAGCTTTAACCAATTTAACCACAGACCCTATTGTTAATCCTTTTAGAACTATTATTATTACTCCAGATGGCGATACCAATCACATAGAAGTTGGTGTTATTGACGGGAATCAAATCCAAGAAGGGACTATTAGTGGTGAAAATATTAATCCAGGATCAATCACAGCAAATGAGCTTGCTCAAAACTCCGTTACTTCTTTCCAAATAGATGATCGTTCTTTACTACCGGAAGATTTTGCAGACGATAATCCTAACCAAGTATTTAGTACTGATATTAATGGTATTCCAAATTGGGTAGATGCCAATAGTTTAACAGGCGCTAATGCAGATGGCACCACAATAATTGGGGATGGCAATAGCACACCTCTAGCAGTATCTGGAACTGTTATTGCAGATATTCTTGCCAATACAACAGCTAATGCTAACGATACGGATGGGGATGAAAATAATGAAATACAAACTTTAAGTATATCAGGAAATACTATTTCCCTAACTAATGGAGGAACTGTTACTTTACCAGCTGCAACGGTTAATACAGATGAACAACAACTTAGCATTTCTGGTACCACTATATCCTTAACTAACGGAGGGGATATTGATTTACCCGATGGAACCGTGGATACGGATGAGCAAAACATAACCGGTGGTGCTATTGTTGGCAATAATTTAAGAATTGATATTGAAAATGGAAACTCCGGATTAATTGATATTTCTTCACTTAATTCAGGAGGAACAGCAGATGGAGTAATTTCTAATGTTATTCTTAATAATAGCAACCTAAATTTTACAGGTACTGGAGGAGGTTTTAATGGAACTGTAGACCTTTCTGGACTTGGAGGAGGTACTAATCCCGAATTTAATCCCGCAACAATTGGAGGGACTGGTACTATTACTAACCCTTACACAATAGCTCCTAATGCAATTACAGCTGCAGAAATTTTTAATGGGTCCATTTTATCAGAAGATATTCTAGATGGTACTATTACAGGTAACGATATTTCTAATGGAAGTGTTACTCCTGTAAAAATACAACCATCTTTAACTCTTGGACAATATTTACGTACGGACCCAGTAACTGGGATTGTTTTTTGGGATAATTTACCTACTGGAACAGCTGGAACAGTTACTACCGATGGTATTACTATTTCTGGTGATGGGTCTTCTACAGTATTGCAAGTAATAGATGGATCTATTTCTCCTGTGAAAATACAACCTGCTCCTGCAACTATTACCGAAAACCAAATGCTTATTACAGACTTTACTAATGGCACAGTTACTTGGGCAAATATTCCTACTGGTGGTAATGTTACTTCCGATACAACTCTTGATGGAGATGGAAATACAACACCACTTAGTATTGCCGATGATGCCATTACACTACCAAAATTACAAGACGGTACTGCTCCTGGGCAATTATTACAATGGAATGGAACAGATTGGGAATTTATTACTGAAGCTGATATTTCTGCAACTGTAACAGAAGTTGACGGTATTATTGGCAATGAAATTTCACAAGTTGCTGATGCTACTTTACTATTAACTGGCACTGGGACTGTTGGAGACCCTTTAACTGTGGATGTTGCCGATAACGGTATCACCACAAATGAAATTGCTGATAACGCTATTACACTACCAAAATTACAAGATGGTACTACTCCTGGACAACTATTACAATGGAATGGAACAGATTGGGAATTTATTACTGAAGCTGATATTTCTGCAACTGTAACAGAAGTTGACGGT
>NZ_CANMDU010000011.1 GCF_947496775.1 uncultured Maribacter sp.
GTAGAATATGATATTTACGGAAAAGTACGTAAGTTTGAAGGACGTTCTTTAACAGATTGTCCTTTTAGATACCAAGGGCAGTACGAGGATGTAGAAACGGGACTTTATTATAATAGATTTAGGTATTACTCGCCTGATAGCGGAACTTATATATCTCAGGATCCAATTGGACTTGATGGGGGAATATCAAATCATTACTCTTATTCAAGCGATTCAAATAAACTTATAGATATATTCGGATTAAGTTCAAATTCTGCTTTACTAGGAAGTAACTTAGGTCCTTCTCCTGGATCTAATCATGATGCACGCCATATTGTAATGACAGGAACTAAGAACCCTAAGATGAACTCATTAGTAGATCAAATGAAAACTCATGGAATTGATCCAGATGGTAAGCAAAATGGAATATGGCTAGCTAGAACTGATGCAGATAAAATACCAGGGGTTTCGCCAAATACTTCTCATAAACAGGACGGATTACATGGAAATGCATATAAAGATGAATTGTTTGATAGATTAGATGGTAAGAATAAGAAAGATTTTAAGAAGGAAATGGGCAAAATCAAGCAAGAATTAAAAGCAGGTAGAACTTGGGATACTGCTACCCCTAAAAAACTAGGAAAAACTTGTCGATGATTAAACAGGAATACAAAAAGATTGTTGAAATTTTTGAACAACATGAGAAATCCTTCATAGAAAGGAAAGAAAAAATGAATACTATTCCATTTTCAAAAACGAATTGGAGTAACTCATATTTAGATTTTACTACATATGAGTCAATAATTAACCAATTAAAACCTCCTGAAGTTTTTGAAAAAGAAAAAATGGCATCAATTAAAAATCACTATGTTAATGATAAATTGATTTATAGTTTTAATAAAGAAAATGAGAACTGGGGAAGTGTTTTTGTTGACTACGACAACGATAATACTAAATGGTTATTATTTTCTGAAAATTATGATGATGAAATGGTTTTACAGCAATTAAAAACAGCTTATTATCAGAATAATAGAATTATAAAAAAGATATTTTATTTATCGGATAAAGATGCAGAGGAAGAGACTTTAATGGTTGATTTATTCAATTATAATAAAGATGGTAAATTAGACTCTATAATTAGGAATGGTTTTTATGAAATGAAAGCTACCGTTTTACCTGAAAGAAAAATATCTTTTGAGTATGGCAATTCAAAAGTTAAGATTTATTCAACTCAAGAAATTGCTGGCGATGTAAAAAAGCAACTGATTTATAAAGGTAAAGAGTGTTAATGCATACGCAGATACAGGTACTTATATATCCCAAGACCCGATTGGGTTAGGCTCTGGGCAACCCAACTTTTATAGTTACTGTTGGGATAGTAATTCACAATTAGACGTATTTGGTTTATATAATGGAGAAGGTGTAAGGGATTTGGATGCTTATAATTCATTTCATAATCATCAATTACAGCCAAATGAGTATACTAAACCTGATAAATATCATTTCTCTAAATCTAATGAGTCATTACACAATAAGTTCCAAAGACATCCTGAGTATGCTGCGAAAATGGAGAAAAATTATCCTGGAATTCAAAAACATGTAGCACCAACTAGAAGAGGGACATTCAGAAGTACTTCACCAAAAGGAACAACATGGCATCATGCTACTACCGCTCAAACTGGTGGTAAAAAGGGTGTTTTACAACTGGTAGATATGAAAGACCACTCAAAGTATCATAAAATTTATCATCCAGAGGATATCGGAGGGAGAAATCAATGGGGCGGTGGTACAGGCTGTCGTTAATGTTTTAAATATAATATCAAATATGAGTGAACCTATTATTCCTATAAAAAAGATTGGAGAAGAAAATTGGATAGAAAAACTAACTGATTTCTTGGAAGAATATGATGTAGAAGTTGAATCATTGGATTTTAATTTTGATATCAAGCTACCAAAAGAAATCCGTGATTACTACGAAAATTTTGGAGGAATCGACAGTAGTGATTTTATGTATAATTTATATAAACCTGAGAAATTTGTAAAACTTATTGAATCTGACTGGAGCTTTTTAAAAGAAAATTTTCAAGATAAAGAGCTTGAAAAGTTTATCGTTTTTTCTGAAAGCCCGAGTAATGACCCTGTTTGTTTGAATTTAGAAGACTTTTCTATTCATTTCTTTTCTCATGATCCTTTTAAAAGTTTGAAAATTTTTGAAAACTTCAATCAATATTTAAGGTATGAAATTATTGAAATACAGAAGTTAATGGGTGATGTTGAATTTAGTAAAGAAGAAGAAATAAATTTTCAAAAACAAAATTTAAATGGAATCGATATTGATTTTGATTTTAGGTATATGAAATTTTGTTAAGTAAATCTGATTGCGCGAAAATGTTTTCCATGCCTATGTGGCAGATAAAGATATGCAAGCCCCGCTAGCGCTCGTTTGCAACTAGTGCCGTACGGATTAAGAAACAACAAACTAAGAGATATCTAAACATTTAGATAGCTTTTGTATTTTTTGGTAAAGCACGATTGCCTGCTTTGTTTGGGACGGCAACGTACCGCTACAGGAATGGGGCTGTACTATAAAAATCTTATCGTTCATTCCAGGTCATTAAGTTAATGATTACTAAAAAAATAAGGTTCTATTTTTCTAATAGCACATAATTAAAGAATATCCCATTAATTTACAATACGTTAGCTCTTAAAAACATAATAATTTGTAAGATAAACATATCGTTTTTCTTAACGCCAAAATGTAAAAATGAATTAGGTGAATAAATTCATACTTAAAAAAGTAAATATTTTTTAATTGAAATGCAACCTTTTACTTTTACAATTGTCTTTATAATAAGAACATAACTAAAATTTAAGAAAACAACCAAAGAATCGTAATTACTTAATTGGAAACTATAGTCCAAAATACACACAAAGAGCTTGTTGAAAAAAGCAAGCTTGGCGATAGAAACTCACAATACAAATTGTACGAGTTATATGTAGATGCTATGTATTCTATAAGTATGCGTACGGTTGGCATTAAGGAAGATGCTGAAGATGTAGTACAAGACAGTTTTATAGATGCTTTTAAAAAAATTAACAGTTTTAAATATGAAAGTTCTTTTGGAGCATGGTTAAAAAGAATAGTAATTAATAAAAGTATAAATCATTTAAAAGTTAAGCGTATTTCCTTAACACCTATAGAGGATCATGAATATCATTTAAAAGAGGAAACTCCAGAACCTATAGAAAAAATAGATTTGATAAAAGTAAAACTAGGAATAGAAAAATTGCCACAAGGTTATAAGCAAATAATATGTCTGTACTTAATTGAAGGTTATGATCATAATGAAATTGGAGAAATTTTAGAAATAAGTACCTCCACTTCTAAATCGCAATACCATAGAGCAAAAAAGAAATTAATTGAAATTATTAAAGGGTTATGATGGATAATTTTGAAAAACATATACGGGAGAACAAAGACTTTTTTAATGATAAAAAGGCCGATAAAAATAAGTTGTGGGATGCTATATCTAAAGAATTAGATGCTACAGAACCTAAAAAAGTTATTCCGTTATGGAGGTCTACAGGTTTTAAAATAGCAGCTAGTATCATTTTAGTTTTAGGGCTCTTAACTATAGCTGGCCCATTTTTATTACAACCAAATAACGCAAGTATAGAAACTAGTTATGCAAATAAAGAAGTTTTAGATATAGAAATTCATTATAAAAGCCTGGTAGAGCACCAAGTAAAATTAGTGCAAGAACACCCCGCTTTATCTAACGAAGACAAAAAAGAATTTTTATCCTTTATGCAAGATTTAGATAATGAGTATGATGAACTAAAAATTGAAATGAAGAAAAATTTAGACAATGAGCGTATACTAGAAGCACTTATTGGTAATTATAAAAAAAGAATTGAATTAATAGAGAATTTACTTAAACAAATAAATTCTTCAAAAAAAATAAACGAGGATTATGGTTATACATTATAAAAAACTATTGCTGTTCTTAATGGCTATTGTTTTAAACTTTAGCCTACATGCACAAAATAAAATTTCTAAAAAAATAGAAAAAACTTTTCCTATGACAAATTCAGGAAAGCTTTATCTAGAAAATAACTATGGAGATATTTCTGTTCAAGGATGGAGCAAAGAGAGTCTCGTTATTAAAATGGAAATAGAAGTAACGCATAAAAAAAGTGAGAATGCAAAAAATCTTATTGATAGAATAGGTACTTCTATAAATGAAAATAAAGATTATATCATTTTTAAAACTGCAATAGCAGAAAAAAGTACAGGCTTTTTTGCTAAATATTGGAGCAAAGCTAACCCCTTTGATTATGATAAAAGTAATTTAAAAATTAATTATAAGGTATATCTGCCAAAAAATGCTGAATTAGATATTACTAATAAGTTCGGAGATGTTATAGTAGAAGATTGGACCGGTAAGTTTAAAACAGATATACAGCATGGAGATTTATGGCTTAATGGTAATTTGAATTTTGCAGACATTACCATGAAATATGGAAAAATTAAAGCAGAGACTATTAACTATGGTAATATTCGGATAAAAAACGGAAAGTTCATTGTTGAAAATGCTGAAGATTTAAGAATTAATAGTTCTGGCTCCACCTTAAATATTGAAACTATAAAAGCCCTTGAACTATATTCTAGTAAAGATGAAATAAAAATAGATGTCATAAATAAAATTAAAGGAGACATTAAATTTACAGGTATAGATGTTAATAGTTTAAAGAATGAAGTGAATTTAACTCTTAAAATAGCGGACTTAAACATTAATGAAATACGCACTCAAAAGCCTTTCATAAAATTAAATCAAGAATCATCAGAAATCAATATTAACGTCGTAGATACTTCTCTAAAATTCCATGCTACATTAGAAGAAGGTCTTTTACGTTTACCTAAGTCTTTTAGCAATGTTACTTCCGATGTCATACATAAAGGCAATAGAATTAGAAAAATTAATGCAACCTACGGGAAAGAGCAATTAGGGAGTATATCTATACAAGGAAAAAAAGGGCTCATTTTAATCAAAGACAACTAAAATTAACAGCTGTTAATGTAACAATATGATTAATAAAAAGTCTACTAAATAGCAATCAAAAAAAACAAAAAATGAAAAATCAAAATTTAGTATTAATTATAATCCTACTTGGCTTTAACTTTATAAGCACAGCTCAAGAAGAAGGAGATTATATAGAGTTTAATGATCGTAAAAATGTAGTTCATGGTGTTTATCTAGGTGTTTCCGTGCATCTTGGCGAAATGGACAATAAAGATACTTTTTTGCCAAGTTTTAAAGTGGCTTATGTTGCGAATAGGAAAGTAGAAGTAGGTTTTGTTGGTACATTTTTTTATTCTCAACAAAATTATTTTAATGCTATTGAAGGAATTAATGAAGACATAATAGGAGCCTATGGCGGTTTGCATATAGAACCAATTCTATTTAGCAAATCTATGATCAATTTATCATTTCCACTATTAGTTGGTGGAGGTGGCTTAGGGGTTATTGACTCTGATTTTGATTTTGAGAATCAGGAAGCAAAAAAGAGTGATTATAGAGAATCAGATGCTTTTGCTGTAGTAGAACCCGGTGTTAACTTCTTATTTAATGTAAATCGCTATTTACAACTTGAAGCTGGTATTAAATATCGCTTTTCAAGTAAAACTAATTTAGAACCTGCAACCTTAAAAAGAATAAATGGTTTTTCGGCAGGAATTGGAATAAAAGTTGGTGTATTTAACATGGGAAGAAATCGTTACAAAAAGAAGCTATAATGTGGTTTAAAAACAAACAAAGAAAAGGAATAAAAACACAAGCCGTTTTTGTTAAAAATAATCAAGTTTTTTTCAGAAAAAACAAGAAAAATGCTATTAATGACGAAGAATGGCAACCTGTAGCAATTCAATGGGTTTCTGTTTAAATATAGCATTCAAGAAACATTGTAAAAGTGGCTTCATAAAAAAGCAAAAATGTATTACTACTCCATGTAATATTGGCCTTTACTACCTATAGTAAAGCACAAAAAAACTAAAATCATATTGAATATAATGATGGTAATAATGCATCTCATTGTTTTTATTTATGAGGCACTGTAATACTTAGAAAAAATTGTAAACATTAATATAAGTTCATCTATAATCAATCAAAAAAAAAAATCATGCAAAATCAAAAAAGAAAACATCTACCTTATTTACAACTTTTATCAATTGTTGTTATTCTAATTTCGCTTATATCTTGTGATCACCACATTATTAAAGCATCGGATGAAATTGAAACTAAAGAATATAACTTTTCCAATTTTACATCTATAGAAATAGCGAATGATTTTAATGCATATGTACATTTTACCGATGCAGAAGAATCTGTAGAAATAGAGGCGAATAGCAATATTTTTAAGGCAATTAAAATAGAACAAGATGGGAGTAAACTAATTGTTAAACTGAAAAACTTTGTAACCATTCATGGTAAAGAAACTCTGAATGTATATATTTCTGCAAAAGAAATTAAAAAGTTTAAAGTTTCTACCGATGCCAAAATTGAATTAGAAAATACTTTAGTAACAGATAAGGCAAGCATAGAAGCCTTTGCTGATGGTTCTTTTAAAGGTGAAGTAATGGTCAATGATCTAACCTTAAAATTAACAGCTGACTCTAAAGCAGATTTGTTTGGAACTGCGAAACATGTTAAAGCAAAACTTTCTGCAGATTGTGAGTTAAGAGATTATGATCTAGAAATAGAAGATTTAGAGTTAAATTTACTAGCAGATTCAAGAGCCTATTTAACAGTTTCTAATACCATTGATATTGAAGCTAAAGCCGGAAGTAAATTTTATTATAAAGGAGATGCTGTTATAACACGTGAAAGAGTAAACAGCGGGTCTAAAATTATAAAAAAGGAGTAATATTATCCGTAAAAAGTAACGGGCTTCTAATAGAAATAAAACATTAGAAGTCCCTTATTTATATAGTCCCAACCAATTTTATAACTTCTATTAAAAAACAAAATTAATAACTTTTTATAAAATAATATTATTTAAAAAATCCAAAACCCCTTATTGAACGTATTCATGTGTAACTAATAATTAAATTATACTTATACCGCATGATTCGGTTTATAAAAAAAGACTCTTTAATATTCCCTTTTTTGTTATTATTATTTGGAGCAATAGGCACAAACAATGCTCAAGATAACCTTTCTTACACGGGGCAATACCAAATTAATGCTTATAAAGGTAAGGCTTCATTTAATTATTATTTAAAGGACGTAGATACTATTTTTCATGGAAATTTTAAAATGCAGCGTTCTAATTTAAATGCATTATTAAAGGAAGAAGACTCTACATTTTTTTTCAAAGGTAATTTCACTGATAATTTACCAAATGGTCCATGGGTTTTCCAATTTGGCAAATTCCAATCCAATAAAAATACCGAAGTTGTTAATTTACAGTATAAAATTGATATAAGTGGTGTACAAAAAGAGGCAAAAGGAGTTTTATATCAAGGAAAACCAGATGGCAAATGGGACATAGTTGTAAATAATATTTCTGAATCTAAAATTGCCAACACTCTTTTTAAAAGTAGCATTTTTTTTAATAGAGGAATTCCTCAAAAGAGTTTTCAGATTAAGAATAATGAAGGTGTTCTAGTAGGTAGGTTTCTAAGAGATGGTTTGGCTCATGATGAATGGGTTAACTATACAAACGACAACCCCGAAACTTGGTTTTTTAAAAATGGAATTTTAGAAAAAATCGCAGTTGATTATAATGGAAATTTACAAGATTTCCCAGTATTTAAAGCATCTATTCCTAACAGCAAAGTAATTAATTTGGATGCTAAGTATCTCAGTATTATTTGCATACAAAATCCTAACCTTTCTAATTCTATTGCTTTTAAAGAAGGAATTCAAAGTTTGTTAAAAGAAAATAGTCTATATTTTAATGAAATTAACACCATCCTAAATGCAATAGGAGAATCAACTTTTTCTCCAAAATTTAAAGTTAAAGTCCCTTATTATCCTTTAAATAAAAAAGACCGCTCCATATTAGATAGTATTGCATCTACTTATTCTACCGGCGAAAAATTAAACCAAGCTTTATTGAACGATACACAATTAAACATTTTAAAAGTATCCGATGAAGAAACCAACAGTTTATATAATCAATTAGAAAATATAAATACCAACACAATAATTCCTGTTGGCTTACTAATAGAAAATTATTCTAAAGGTATATTAGAATATGTAGAACTAAATAAGTTGATTTCTCAATTATGGCCCGACGGATTTGGTACAAATAGTAAAAATAATCTAGAAGATTTAAACTCCTATTTTATGCAAAACTATAGTGCTATACAAACTATTAAAGAAAAATTAGATGCTAAACTTCATGATATAAAAAGAGCGGATGAGTTTGAGAATATTGAAAAAGTCATGATTAAACAAATCAATAACCTACAAAATGTAATTGATTCGGTAAATAACCAAATTCCAGAAAAGCATACCAACGCTTTATCTAAAATTAAGACTTTTGCGGAAAGTAAACTTAGTGGCTATTCTAAAACTACGGATTTAGATAAGAAATTAGAGATAGGTCGCCACCTTGTAGATTGTTTTGAAAATTTGATAGCATTAGAAAATGGAGTATTGCAACTCTCTACACAGCAAGATACTATAACCGAATTATATAAAGACCAAGTTTGGAATCCTTTTATGTCTAATCTAATGACAGAGGGGGTTAAGAAAAGAATTATTTCGGCATATTCCAAAGTAATTATTCCTCATTTATTAGAACAAACCTCAGTCAATTTAGATTGCGAAAAAGCCAAATCTATCTCGCTTTTATATACTACTACATATCAGCGTATGTTACAATTAAGAGAAGAAGACACTCGAAAACTAGAACGTAAAATAAAGAAAACAGAAGATCCAATTAAGGTTATGCGCTTATTACATATAATAAAAGAGGTTTCCGAAAAATGAAAAAATTAAAACTAATCATTATTGGAGCACTTTTCTTCTTTAACGTACCTTTATTTAGTCAATATGGAGAAGAATTACCAGAAGAATCTTATTACAAAGAGCCCAAAACTAAATTATGGGTAAATACCTATGGGAAAATAAGAATTTCTAAACGATTATACTGGGATGCCCAGACACATTTTCGCTTTCAAGAAACAGAAGATACACCATTCATAGGGCAAGTTGCACAAATATACAACCGCCATGCTTTAGGGTATATATACTCTAAAAAAGTAAATTTTAGTTTAGGAGGCGTTCTAAGACTAAATTTAAATACCAATAAGGAACAAGATATTAATGATAGAAGTTTAGTGCCAGAATGGAGAATTTGGCACCAATACCAGTTTGCTCAACCGGTATACAGAGCAATGGTTTATCATCGTTTACGTATTGAACACCGATGGACACAAGGGTTCGAGAATAATAGCGAGTATATTTTTAGAAATAGATGGCGTTATTTATTTAGAGCAAAAATTCCTTTAAACCATCATAAACTTAAACCTAAAACACTTTATATAGCTCCAGAATCCGAATTAATTATGCAAAGCGGAAAAGCCGTTGTAGGGAGTGTTATGGAGGACCTTAGACTTACTACTACTCTTGGATATATTTTAACACCCAGACTTACCATTGCTGCAGGTGGAATGTATTCCATGGGCCAATCTTTAGAAAATGCCGGAAAATTTAAGCAGGCTTTTACTCTAAGATTCCATATGTATTACTCCCCTGATTTTAGAAAAGTAAAAAATAAACTCCCGGCGATACACTTTAATGATTAATTTATAATGTATTATGAAAGCAAACAAGGCAAACATTAGCATATATATAGTATTAATAGGAGCATTAGGTTTGGCTGTATATTATGGAATAAAAGCAAATTCTCTTGATAATCAATTAAAAAAAATAACAACACAGCAGAAAAAAGTAGAACAAACTATTGCTACAAATAAAGCCTTAGTACAAATTGATTCCATGCTGCTCCAGGATAATTATTCTGGCGTTAAAAATGCTTTTAAAAAGCAAAATTTAGAATTGGGATCTCTAGATAAAAGTAGCTTACAATTACGTTTAGAAGTTGTAAATAAGTTTGAAGCTTTAAAGGAAAATTTACAAAATAATATTTCTCTTACAAATACACCTAAAACTTTGGATAGTACAGATATTTCTAAAAGTACTTTATTAAATAATATTAGGACTATAGATTCCCTACGTTTTGCTTTAGAAAAAAGACAAGTACAAATTTCTAGATTAAAACAACGCATAGCGTCTAAAGCCACAAGCAAATATTTAACCTTTAAAAGTGCTAAAGGTAGTGATGTACATTACGTAGGAGCCGTACAAAATAATAAAGCTAATGGCGCAGGCTTAGCCCTCTTAAGTACCGGTAGTCGGTACGAAGGTGAATGGAAAGATAATAAATACCACGGCCAAGGAACTTTCTTTTGGGCAGACGGCGAATATTACATAGGTAACTACGAGTATAACAAAAGAACAGGTAAAGGAATCTATCATTGGCCCAATGGCGATAAATATGTAGGAAATTGGAATAAAGACCAACGCTCAGGCAAAGGCATTTTCTATAGCCATGACGGTAAAGTAATCAATGGTATATGGAAAAAAGATAAATTAGTAGAATCTATTAAAAATAAATAACTACTTTTCTCTACTTTTTAAAACCTTTTCTATATCCTTTAATGTAAAACCTTTAGCTTGTAGTAGCATTAAATAATGAAATAGTAAATCTGCACTTTCATTCAAGAACAAATCATCATCATTATCTTTTGCTTCAATAACCACTTCAACAGCTTCTTCCCCTACTTTTTGCGCTAGTTTATTAATTCCTTTTTCAAACAGAGAAGCCACATAAGATTTTGTACCATCGGAGCTAGTTCTCCTCTCCTCTATGGTTTTTTCTAATTTACTTAAAAACCCAAAATTAGATATGTTTTTTTCATTCCAACAAGTATCTGTTCCTTTATGACATGTAGGTCCTATTGGGTTTACAGAAATTAATAAAGTATCACTATCACAATCAATCTTAATATCGAGTAGGCTTAAAAAATTGCCACTTTCCTCCCCTTTGGTCCATAATCTGTTCTTAGTTCTACTATAAAAAGTTACTTTTTTAGTTTCAATTGTTTTGGTATAAGCCTCTTCATTCATATAACCCAACATTAATACATTTTTTGTAATGGCATCCTGTATAATTGCAGGTACTAAACCGTCGTTACTTTTATTAAAATCTATATTCATTTTTTATTAATTTAAACGAAGTAAACTTATTGGAAAACCAAGTGTTTTTTCTTCTCTTATTATTTTAAAACCAAATTTTTGATACAACTTTATATTATACTCTGATACTGTATCTAAAACAACAGGTTTTTTATTTCTTTTGTAAGTTGTCATTACTTTTAATACCAATCTTGCCGCAGAACCACTACCATAAGCTTCTTTTAAAGCTCCCATGATTACGGGCTTTATATGATTCTCTTCTGGATAAAACTCTTTAACTAATTTTTGTCTCTTTAACACGTTAAAAATATTTCTAATTCCGATGCATTTAAATAGCAATTGAATATCCAAAAAAATAGTTCGCAACGTAATTTTTTCTTTTTCGGAAAAAGAAAGCAATAAACATGCATTCTTATTTTGAGATAAATATACCTCTCCAAAGAGTAAAGATTTTTCAAATAGATAACCCATAAGAGCTTTCATTCTCTCAATTCTGTTTTCATCATTTTTAACAATAAAGTTTATAGAATTATCTTCTTCTAAATCCTTAAAAGCAGAAACTAAAATTCTAACTACTAACTCTTTATGTTCTTTCGTAGCCTTAATCAAAATTTATAATCTTACCGGAATTCCTTCCTTTTTTAATTGACGTTTTAAATCTACAATTTCTATTTCTTTAAAATGAAAAACACTTGCTGCTAATGCAGCATCTGCTTTACCTTCTATAAAAGTATCTGTAAAATGCTGCATAGTACCCGCGCCCCCCGAAGCTATTATAGGAATATTCAATTCAGTAGATAAACGGGCCAGTGCTTTATTGGCAAAACCATCTTTTGTTCCATCATTATTCATAGATGTAAATAAAATTTCGCCAGCCCCCCTTTGCTCTACTTCTTTAGCCCAAGCAAATAGATTAAGCTCCGTAGGTACTTTCCCTCCTACTAAATGAACTACCCATTCACCATTTATTTGTTTAGCATCAATTGCAACCACAATACATTGCGAGCCAAATTTGGCAACTAAATCATTAATCAATTGTGGGTTTTTTACTGCTGAAGAATTTATAGATACCTTATCTGCTCCATTTTGCAAAAGTATATCAACATCTTCAATAGACGAGATTCCTCCTCCGACAGTAAAAGGAATATTCACTTTTTCCCCAACGTGGTACACCAATTCGGCTAAGGTTTTTCTACGTTCCTCGGTTGCTGATATATCTAAAAAAACCAATTCATCAGCTCCTGCTTCTGCATATATTTCTGCTAATTCTACAGGGTCTCCGGCATCACGTAAATCAATAAAATTGATTCCTTTAACGGTTCTTCCGTTTTTGATATCTAAACAAGGAATTATTCTTTTAGTAAGCATTTCTTTAATAGTATTTGTGTGGAATTAATTAGAAATAATAAAATTCTCTAGCTGCTTTAAACTTATTCTATTTTCATAAATTGCTTTTCCAATGATAGTGCCTTCACAGCCTATTTCTTTCAATTTAGGTAATTCATCGAAAGTAGAAATACCTCCACTTGCAATTAGTTTTAAACCTGGTTTAGATTGCTCTAATATTTTTTTATACAATGCAAAAGATGGACCTTCTAACATACCATCCTTACTAATATCTGTACATATTACATAACTTATGCCTGCTTTTTGATATTCCTGTATAAAAGGCACTAATTCTTCTTTAGATTCTTCTAACCAACCAGAAACGGCAACTTTTTCATCCATGGCATCTGCCCCAAGAATAATTTTATTTGCTCCGTATGTGGAAATCCATTGGGTAAATGTTTTGGTATCCTTCACAGCAATGCTTCCTCCTGTTATTTGATTAGCACCACTCTCAAATGCTATGCGCAAATCATCATCGGTCTTTAAACCACCTCCAAAATCAATTTTTAGTCTTGTTTTAGATGCAATTTGATCTAAAATCTTATGGTTTACAATATGCTTAGACTTTGCACCATCTAAATCTACTAAATGCAAGTACTCTATTCCGTGTGCCTCAAATTCTTTAGCTACCTCTAAAGGGTTTTCATTATATACTTTTTTTGTATTATAATCCCCTTTAGAAAGGCGTACACATTGCCCTTCTATAATATCTATTGCCGGTATTATTCTCATTCTAAATTTTGTTTATCCATGGACATCCATAACGGAGAGTCTCCTATTGTTTTAAATCCATATTTAATATAAAGCTCTTGCGCATCTTTAGTTTTTAGAGCTACAGTGCTTAAATTTTTAATTATTTTATTATTAAGTATGAAAGAAATTAACCGTTTTCCAATACCTTTTCTTTGATATTTTTCATCAATAATAACATCCATAATGTATCCAAAAAAAGTATAATCGGTAACTACTCTGGCAAAACCGATTTGAACTTTTTCATCTGTATATACCCCAAAACATAATGAATTTTCTATTGTGCTTTTTACCTCTTCCAAAGTTCTTCCTTTTCCCCAATAAGAAATTGCACTTATATAATTATGAATGAAATGTACATTCAATAATTCTTTGTTAGTAGATATATTATAGGATATTATACTCATTACATTTTTAAAAAATTGCGTAATATTTGCTCACCTATCTTACTACTTTTTTCAGGATGAAATTGAGTTCCGTAGAAATTATCTTTTTGCAAAGCGGCACTATAATTAACACCATAACCCGAAACTGCAATAGTTTCTTCACAAACTGGAGCATAAAAACTATGTACCATGTAAATATGTGATTTTTCAGGAATACTAGAAAAGAGAGTAGATTTAAGACTAGAAATTTCATTCCACCCTATTTGAGGAACTTTTACGTCTTTTGTAAATTTTACAACATTTACATCAAAGATACCTAAACCTTTCGTTTTTCCTTCCTCGGAGCTATTACACATTAACTGCATACCCAAACAAATACCTAAAACTGGTTGCTTTAAATTGGGGACTAAAGTATCTAAACCGCTTTCTCTTAGTTTACTCATAGCACTACTAGCCTCTCCTACTCCAGGAAAAATAACCTTATCGGCAGATTTTATTTCTGCAACGTCATCTGTTAATATTGCATCATATCCTAAACGTTTAATGGCAAACTTTATACTCTGAATATTTCCGGCTCCGTAATTTATAATTACTATTTTCATTTTTATTTAAGTAGTTAAGGAGTTAAGAATATAAGTAGTTAAAAAATAGCTACTTCTTAATTCTTGACCTCTTAATTATAACAATCCTTTAGTACTTGGTAAAAACATTTTGTTAGCATCTCTTTTAACTGCCATTTTCATTGCTTTTGCAAAAGCTTTAAAAATTCCTTCTATTTTATGATGCTCATTAACGCCTTCCGCCTTTATATTTAAATTACATTTAGCTCCATCGGTAAAAGACTTAAACAAATGGAAAAACATTTCAGTTGGCATTTTTCCTATCATTTCTCTCTTAAACTCGGCATCCCATTCCAACCAATTACGACCTCCAAAATCAACGGCAACTTGTGCCAAACAATCATCCATTGGTAGGCAAAAACCATAGCGTTCTATTCCAAGTTTGTTTCCAAGTGTTTTATTAAATAATTCACCCAAGGCTATCATGGTATCCTCAATTGTATGATGCTCATCTACATGTAAATCGCCATCTACTTTTACTGTTAAATCCATTGATCCATGTCTGCCTATCTGGTCTAACATATGGTCAAAAAAGTCGAGCCCTGTACTAATGTCATTTTTTCCAGAACCATCTAAATTTAATTTAATATATATTTTGGTTTCATTAGTATTACGAGTAATCTCCGCGACTCTATCCTCTAACTTTAAAAACTCGTAAATTGCTGCCCAATCGGTAGATGTTAGTGCTATAACATCTAGAATACTCCTTTTATCGGCTTCTATCTCATCTGCGCCTAATTCTGGGTCTTCTGATAAAAATATTCCTTTAGCACCTAGGTTCTTAGCCAATTCCATATCTGTAATACGGTCTCCTAAAACAAAGGAGTTTTGCAAATCGTATTCTTCGGTATTAAAATACTTGGTTAATAGACCCGTTCTTGGTTTCCGAGTTTCCGCATTTTCATGAGGAAAACTTTTATCTATATGAACATCTTTAAAAACCACTCCTTCTTTTTCAAAAGCAGAAATTACTTTATTCTGCGCAGGCCAAAAGGTATTTTCTGGGAAAGAATCGGTACCTAGACCATCTTGATTGGTAACCATAACCAACTCATAATCTAGCTCACTAGCAATTTTGGCCATGTATTGAAATACCTTTGGATAGAACTCTAACTTTTCTAAACTATCTAATTGATAATCTACAGGTGGTTCTAATACCAAAGTTCCATCGCGGTCTATAAAAAGTACTTTTTTCATTTTATACTAAATCTTTTAAAGCTTTAATCAATACTATATTCTCTTCTCTGGTGCCAATAGTTAAACGTAACGTGCTAGAACATCCATGCTGAGTACTTCTATTACGAACTACTATTCCTTTAGCTATTAGTTCTTTATATCTTTTATCCGCATCATCAAACTTCGCCAAAACAAAATTTGCATCGGAAGGGTATATTGTAGTTATGCAATCTATTTTCTGCAGTTGACTAACAACAAACTCTCTACCTTCAAGCAATCTTTCTATTTTTTCTTGAATTAAAGGCAAATTTTCCAATTTACTAAGTGCTTTTCTTTGCGTTAATGAGTTTATATTATACGGTAATTTTAAGCGATTTAAAATCTCTATAATTTCTTTGGATGCATAGCACATTCCTAAACGTATACCTGCTAAACCGTATGCCTTAGATAAGGTTTGAATAATAATTAAATTAGGAAAATCATTCAATCTTTTAGTCCAACTTGGTTTACTGCTAAAGTCTATATAAGCCTCATCAATAACCACCAATCCTTTAAATTGGTTTAATAATTGTTCTATTTTATCCGTATCAATTGAATTGCCTGTTGGATTGTTAGGACTACATATAAAAAGCATTTTGGTATTGGCATTACTAGCTTCTAAAATACGATCTATATTGGGCTGAAAGTCTTCCGACAATTCAATCTTTTGTAATTCTATATCACTAATATTGGCTTGAACTTCATACATTCCAAATGTGGGTGGTAACACAATTACGTTATCTTCTCTTGGTTGGCAAAAAGCATTAAAAAACAAATTAATTAGTTCATCGCTACCATTACCTAAAAGAATATTCTCTACTGGAACATCTTTAATTTCCGAAACTCTAGCTCTTAATTTACGATGTTGCGGGTCCGGATACCTGTTTAATCCATTCTCGAATGGGCTTTCATTAGCATCTAATAACATCATTTTTTCTCCGTTCCCTTGAAATTCACCTCTGGCAGAAGAATATGCTTTTAATTTTCGAATGTTTGGTCTTACAAGACTATCTAAATTGAAATTACTCATTTCTCTATTCTAAACTTTTTAAACGTAATGTTACAGCATTTTTATGTGCCTGTAACCCTTCTGCTTCTGCCATTAATTCAATAGCCTTTCCTATTTCTTTAATACCATTAGATGATATTTTTTGAAAAGTCATGCTTTTCATAAAACTATCTAAATTTACACCACTATATTGTTTGGCATAACCGTTAGTAGGTAATGTATGGTTTGTTCCAGATGCATAATCGCCAGCACTTTCTGGAGTATAATTACCAATGAATACAGAACCTGCATTCTTAATTTGATTTAAAAATATATCTTCATTAGAAACACATAGAATATAATGTTCCGGACCATATTCATTGATTAAATCTATTGCAGTTTGGTTTTCTTCTACAAAAATTAATTTACTATTAGCAATAGCTTTTTCTGCAATATCCCTTCGTGGTAAATTCTTAATCTGCTTTGTTATTTCACTCTCTACTTTTAATATAAACTCTTTAGAAGTAGAAACTAAAATTACTTGACTATCTACACCATGTTCTGCCTGACTCAATAAATCTGATGCTACAAATGCAGCATTTGCAGAATCGTCTGCCATTACTAAAAGTTCACTAGGACCAGCAGGCATATCTATAGCTACCCCATGTTTAGTAGCTATTTGCTTTGCTACAGTTACATATTGATTTCCCGGTCCAAATATTTTGTACACTTGCGGAATCGTTTCTGTTCCAAAAGTCATCCCTGCAATAGCCTGAATACCACCTACTTTAAAAACTTTTGTAACACCACATAAATTTGCTGTATATAAAATTGCTGGGTTTACCTTACCTTCTTTATCTGGCGGTGTGCATAATATTACTTCTTCGCAACCCGCAATATTCGCTGGTATTGCTAACATTAAAATTGTAGAAAATAAGGGTGCTGTTCCTCCGGGAATGTACAAACCAACTTTTTGTATAGGTCGCTTTTCTTGCCAACATTGTACACCATTTGTAGTCTCTACTTCTACTCTACTAGTTTTTTGAGCTGCATGAAAAACCTCTATATTGGTTTTTGCTAATTGAATGGCTTTTTTTAAATCTTCAGGGATAGATGCTATAGCCGAAGAAATTTCTTCTTGAGATACTATATTAGAATTTAAATCTACACCATCAAACTTTTGGGTGTATTTGGCTAAAATAGCATCACCACCCTTTTGCACTTCCCCAAAAATACTATTTACAGTACCTTCTATATCTGCCACCGTTTGTGTTGGTCGCATTAGAATGGTTTTCCAATCTTTATTATTTGGATTATATATTTTATTCATTTTTCCTATCAAAAACGTTTCTCATATGGTATCCTTCTGCAACATACCCTTGGTCTTCCCAAAATTGAATACCTCTTTTATTATCAACATAACAGTTTATTTCACTACTATTACATCCTATGTCCTTAGCATGGTTTGCTATCCAATCTAACATTAATTTGCCTACTCCCATACTACGATATTCTTTACTAATAAAAACATTATCTGCCTCTATATGTTTACCTACATAAAACTTATTAAGAATCCAAAAACCACAAATACCAATCAACTTACAACCATCATAAACGCCAATACATTGGTAGTTTAACTTAATCATTTCGGATAGCCTTTCTTTTAAAGTAACTTCTGAAACTTTACCATTATTCAGCAGAAATATCATTGGAATTATCGTATCCAATTCATTTTCGGGAATTACTATAATTCTTAAATTCTTTTCCATAGTCCATAAAAAACTATAAGACCATTTTTTCAATAGGGCAAACTAATAAACCTTCTGCACCCGCTTGTTTAAGCTCGTCTATAACTTCCCAAAACTTATTTTTATTAATTACAGTATGTACAGAACTCCATCCTTCTTCCGCTAATGGCAGTACCGTAGGACTTCGCATACCAGGTAATAAAGATATAATTTCTTCTAGTTTTTCATTAGGAGCATTTAAAAGAACATATTTAGACTGCCTTGCTGTTAATACGGCCTGTATTCTGAATTGTAATTTTTTAAGTATTTCTTTGCGTTCTTCAGAAATTTTAGGAGATACAGCCAATACAGCTTCACTCTTTAACATAACCTCCACTTCTTTTAAGCCATTTTTAAACAAAGTACTACCACTAGAAACAATGTCACAAATACCATCTGCCAAACCTATATTTGGAGCAATTTCTACAGAACCATTAATTATATGAATATCTGCCTGAACTCCTTTTTCTTTTAAATACCCTTTAACAGTATTTGGATAAGAGGTTGCTATGCGTTTTCCTTCAAAATAATTTACAGATGTATATTCCACATCTTTGGGTACGGCCAAAGAAACTTTACATGTAGAAAAACCTAGTTTTACGTCAAAACCTATTCCTTCTCCTTTTTCAATTAGTACATTTTCTCCAATAATAGCTATATCTACAACACCATCTTTTAGGTATTGCGGAATGTCTCCATTTCTCAAATAAAATACTTCCATTGGAAAATTCCTAGCAGAAGCTTTTAATTGGTCTTTTCCGTTATCAATTGATATTCCGCAATTTTTTAATATCTCAATGGAATCTTGATTAAGACGCCCGGACTTCTGAATTGCAATTCTAATTTTAGTCATTCCTTTTTTTTATTTTGTTTGGAAATCAAAGGGATTTAAAAACAAAACCCGCTTGATTTCTCAAACGGGTTATATATATTTAGTTTACACAATACATTATCACCTCGCTTGAAAGCCAGTATGAAAATGATGATGTGTATTTGTATTCCTCATGATAGTGTAAAAGTAAAATTTATTTTAATCTGAAAAAATTAAAAATCATTTTTTTAACAACTATTAGCTTTTTCTTAATAAAACTAACAGTAAATTAATTATTTCCTAAAATTAAAGGTAACCCAGAATCCCCACTTCCAACAACAATTACTTTTGCATTTGGAGACTCGGATAATCTTAAGGTTGCATCTATACCTTTATCTTGTAATATCTTATCTGTTAAAGAAGCACTCAAAATACGGTTAGCATCTGCCTTACCTTGCGCCTCGATAGTAACTTTTTCTGCTTCTTTCTTTGCAGTCACCAAACGAAATTCGTATTCTAAAGATTCTTGTTCTTGCTTTAACTTACGCTCAATTGCATCTTTTATAGTAGTAGGAAGTTTTACGTTTTCCACTAATACACGCTTAACATTTACATATTGCCCATCAAGTTCTTTTCTTACTTCTTCTAATATCTCTAATTCTATAATATCTCTTTTACTAGAATACAATTGTTCTGGTGTATACCTTCCTACAACACTTTTTGCAGCAGCATTAATTGCAGGGCTTAACAATTCTCTAATATAATCCTCTCCTTTAGTTTGTATTAATAATCCTAAGTTTTTAAATTCAGGTTCAAACCAT
Organism: uncultured Maribacter sp.; assembly: GCF_947496775.1. Taxonomy (GTDB): domain Bacteria; phylum Bacteroidota; class Bacteroidia; order Flavobacteriales; family Flavobacteriaceae; genus Maribacter_B. Next base: position 20,017 of record NZ_CANMDU010000011.1, read on the forward strand.
ATTGTACCGCTAACTGTAATATCTAAACCATTTACAGAAAGTACATTCATATTATCAGAAATAGATTGCTGACGAACTTTTTGTACAATCATATCATTCCAAGGTGCTACAATATGAAAGCCTTCCCCATAAGTACGTTCCGTATTAATACCATCTCCGAAGGGTTCAAACAAAACACCTCCCTCTCCTGGGCCTATTGTCACTGCTGATTTAGAGATTAATATTGCAAATACAATTAGTGCAAATACCACTGGTATTGCAATTTTAGGTAACTTATCCATTTATCTTGTTTTTAAATTAATCCGTAATATTTTCTTAGGAACCACTCTATGGTTAATGCTAATGCAATTATACCCAAAAGAATTCTAAAGTCTACCAAAGGTACAATATTTTCGGTCTTTTTCTGTACTGGTAAAAGAGCATTATCTTCTACTAATTGTTTTTTTAATTCGGTAGTTTTATTAGAAAAAAACAATCTTCCGTTTGTTTTACTAGCTAAACGTTCTAATTTTTTTGTATTTGCTGACAGAAATTGTTTTTCTACATCAAAATCCGTAATAGAAAAAAAGCCCGATTTGGAGTAACTCTTATCCAAAACCGAAATATTAAAACTATACTTTCCAGGAGTTAAATTAGAAATATCTAACTCAAAAAAATTAGAAACTAATAACATTGGAACCTCCTTTTTAACCCCAGTTTCTTTATTTATTATAGTCGCCATTATTTTTGCGTTTGAATCAAAAGTAAAAGACTCATCAAAATAAGTGGCCGTTATTTTCTCATTATTACTTCCTTGATATACCGACTTATAATCTACGTTTAAGCGATTTTTGTTTTTATAACTCGTAAGATATACCATGATTTTGGCTATAAAATCATCAAAATTCTTAAAATCTTTACTGTTCCTGTATTCCTGAACTCTCCATTTCCAAATATTTTCTCCAAACCAATATGCATCCTTTCTAGCAGTTTCACCAGAAACAATTAATAAAGGATTATCAATATCCACCCCTTTAATTGTCATTTTTAAAATAGATTCCATTTTTCCATGAAGAGTAATCGGTCCTGCATTTGTTTCTAATGGAGGGTAGTCATTTACGGAAAACTCCGAAACATCGAATTTAGAAAAAGAAGAATTTAGTTTAGGTAAAACATCTTGTATTGGATATCCATTTTTAATTGCAATATGCCTCTGAACACTATTTAAAAATCTCCAATCTGTTTTAATACCACTTATAGTAAGAGTATGTACCTTTTTTTTTGATATGAAGTCGTAAACTTGTGTAAAAGAAGAATTTGGTTGATACAAAATAAATACATCTATATTCTCTAAAGAAGACTTGTCCGTATTTGGCGAAATTATAAAGACCTGACGTTGTTCGTTAACTTCGATACTCTTTTTTAAAGCCCCTATGTCTGGATGGAGTATAGAAGAAACCAAACCTATTTTTGTAGTTTCATCTATGACCTCTATATATGCCGATTTTTTATTATTAAACTCATTCTTTTCGTTCTTTAAAGTCTCTACAGAAATTGTGATAGATTTTACCCCTATACTTTTTGCGGTAACGTTAGTTTGTATAATTTTTGAATTTTCTTTTTCCGAAAAATATAATTTTTCTTGATATTCCTTTTTACCATCAACAAATACACTTACCGTTTTATTTATATTAGAGTTTCCATCGTAATTAATTACAGCTTCTACCGGGAATTTATTATTTAAAAAAGAATAAGGATTAGTATTTATTTGTTCGACCCTAACATCTTCATAAACAGTAGTATCACCTATACAGATAGGAAACACTCGCAATTCCTTTTTTAACTTTATATTTTCGTAATCCCTTCCAATGGTTTGGTTTCCGTCTGTTAATAAAACTCCAACAGTAGTAGTTCTACCATAAATATCCTCGGTAGTTCGTAATGCTTTGGTAATATTAGTATTTTTCTCTAAAAAAGTAAGGGAGTCTTTTGCCCTGAAACTCTCTCCGAAGGAGTAAGCACTTATATTAAATTTACTCTTTAATTCTTTTGAAGAACCAAGTTCCTCTAAAGTCTTTTTTATTATATTACTTTCGTTTTTTACAGAAGAGGAATTATCCACCAAAAGAACCAAATTTGCTTTTTCTATTTGGTATTGGTTTTGTATAAACTTTGGGTTGATAAGAAGTAACAAAACTCCGAAAATAGATATAAAACGCAAAAAGGAAAGCACCATAATGGTCTTTCCTTTTGTTTTTTGCCTATGATAATACTGTACAAGTACTAGAATTAGAGCTACTATAACCGCTAAAATAATAAATAGTACCGTTTGTGTTTGCATGTATTAATTGTCTCTCTTCTCGAAATCTTCCTTTTTCCTGGCTTCTACTCTCCTAATTATTAAATAAATTAAAATAGCAAAAAAGCCTCCATAAATTAAAACTATCATAACCAAAGGAAGAAACTCCATTTTATAGATTATTTCAACTTTACTGCGGTACCGTAGGCTAGCATTTCAGCAGCTCCTTGCATTACCTGGGAAGTTGTAAACCGAACGTTAACAACAGCATCTGCACCTAAACGTTGCGCATCATCCAACATACGTTTTATAGCTTGCTCTCTTGCATCTGCTAACAACTTAGTATATTCCGATATTTCGCCGCCAACAATATTTTTAAGTCCAGCAAAAATATCTCTACCTATATTTCTAGCCCTTACCGTACTTCCTCTAACAGCACCTAAACTTTTTTCAATTTCTCGACCTCCAATAGTTTCTGTAGTAACGTATATCATAATTTTTTCTTTAAAAAATACTAAGTAAGCATTCCACCATCTACATTTAACACTTGCCCTGTAACATATCCAGATAAATCAGAAGCGAAAAACAAACAAGCATTAGCAATATCTTCAGGTGCCCCTCCTCTTTTTAAAGGAATACCATCTCTCCATCCTTGCACTACTTTTTCATCTAATTTAGCTGTCATTTCAGTTTCTATAAATCCGGGAGCAATAGCATTACAACGGATATTTCTAGAACCTAATTCCAAAGCAATTGATTTAGTAAAACCAATCATTCCCGCTTTAGAAGCTGCGTAGTTTGCTTGCCCGGCATTTCCTTTAACCCCAACAACACTACTCATATTAATTATAGAGCCTTTACGTTGTTTTAGCATAGTACGCTGCACAGCTTTAGTCATGTTAAAAACAGATTTAAGGTTAATTTCAATTACTTTATCAAAATCTGCCTCTCCCATTCTCATTAACAAATTGTCCTTTGTAATACCTGCATTATTAATTAGTACATCTATACCTCCAAAATCTTCTAGAACTTTAACTACCAATTCTTCCGATTCGCTAAAACTTGCAGCATTACTTTTATAAGCTTTAGCTTTTACACCTTTGCCACTTAATTCTTTTTCTAATTCTAAAGCAGGTGCCTCACTAGAGCTATATGTAAAAGCTACATTTGCCCCGTTTTCTGCAAAAACCTGCGCAATTCCTGTTCCTATTCCTCTACTTGCCCCCGTAATAATTACGTTTTTTCCTTCTAATAATTTCATACTAGCCTTATTTGTTATTTAAAAGTTGGTATAACAAATATACCAATTAAAAAGCCCCCTCATAAATAATGAGAGGGCTTTTATGGTAATATTAAACCTACCCTTTTACTGGTGCGGATTTTTCATAATTAAATAATTCATCAATATTCATTTCTTGCACTTTTCCTAACTTCTTTAAGGCTTTAAAATCTATATCTTTTTTGTTACCAATTACCATCACATTATAATTTTCTCCCTTTATATTACTATTAAAAAAAGTTTTTAAATCACTCAATTTCATATCTTTAATAGCATTATACATATCTTCTCTATTATCATTATCATACCCTCTTTTCTTTAAAGATTCATAGGTCCAGAAGATATTAGATTTTGTAATTCTTTGTGCTGCTATTTTTTTTAAAGTTGCTTCTTTTGCATGATTAAATTGTTCTTCGGCTTCGGGCATATTCGTCATAAGTTCCATCATTGCATCTACAGCTTCCGGTAATTTATTAGCTTGCGTGCCCACATAAGCCATAATATAATCTGAATTTCCTTTTTCTCTTGCATTGCTATACCTAGAGAAGGCAGAATAGGCTAAAGATTTAGATTCCCTAATTTCCTGAAAAACTATTGAAGATGACCCGCTTCCAAAATAAGTATTAAATAATCGTGAAACTGCCATTTTTTTAGCATCGAACTCTGCTCCTTTTGCTAATAATAACATCTCACTTTGTACCATATCGTAATCCACAAAATAAACATTACCTCCAGTTTCATTTTCAACATACTTTTTTCTTTCTGGATACTCTTTCAATGCGTTAACATCAATAGCATGGTTTTTATTCAATGAAGTTAAAGCATTGTCTATATCTTTACCATAATAAAAAATACGCTGTTTATACTCTTTTAACATTTTTACTTTTTCTACTAATTCCTTCGGAGTTATAGCCCTTAATTGAGACATACTATAAATATCTCTTAAACGAGAATTACCCCCATATTTACTGTAACTCATAAGTCCATTCCAAAATATATTGCCCTTCTGGGTTTTAGAATCCTGTCTACCTTTAAGAATTTTGTCCACGTATTTATCATACGATTCTTGATCAGGAACAGCATTTGCCCAAAGATGCTCTAACAATTCCAAACCAGCATTTAAATTTTCTTTTAATCCAGAAATACCAACATATGTTTTGTCATCGGCTGCATTTACCGAATATGATATTCCAATTTTATAAAATTCTTGTTTTAGTTCTTCTGGAGAAAACTTATCGGTCCCTAGATAATTTAAATAACCGGCCGCTAAAGATACCATTGGGTCATTATCCTTACCCATATCAAAAATGATACTTAAATTAAAGATATCATTATTTGGATTTTCGATATAAGATACTTTTAAACCATTTTCTGTTTTTGTTTCCTTAATAGCAGATTTATAATCTACATATTGAGGTTTTAAATTTGGAGAGGAAACGGCATTAAATTCCTTTAAAAAGTTCGATTCTTTATCTCTATTTAATTTAATAGGAGTAATTCCTGGATTTTCGACTTTTATTATATTCTTATCTTCTCCCTTAATTTTATGAACCTCTACATAGTTATCCCCGTATAATTCATTTGCAAAAGCTACTACTTGTTCTTTTGTAATTTTTTTCATCTCATCTAACATACCCAATCGGCTATTCCAGTCTTGAAAACCAATAAAAGCATCTAAATATTCGTAAGCCGTAGAGGATGATTTTTCAAAAGATTTAATTTTAGAAAGACGCAAATCATTCACAACAGCACCAAGTAACCAATCTTCAAATTCCCCTTTTTTAATTTTATCAACTTGTTCTAACAACAAATCTCTGACTTCATCCAAAGTTTGCCCTTGTTTTGGCATACCGTAAAGTAAATGAAATCCATAATCGTTATCAAAATTGGTATAAGAAGATGCATTCTGCACCATCTGTTTTTGATTCAGGTTTAGATCTATTAATCCTGCACTAGAATTAGCTAACATATAATCTATTAATGTTACCATTACCTCCTGCTTATCTCCTTTTCCTTTAGTTCTAAAAGCAACATAAACCGATTCTGCTGTTGGTCCATAAACTTCCTTTTTTACAGAAGCTGCTAATGGAATCTCTTCCGGAAAAGTTGGATGAATAACCTCCTTATTTTTGTAGGTACCAAAAGCAGAATTTACTTTTTTAATAGTTTCTTCAAAATCAATATCTCCAACCATTATAACAGCCATATTATTGGGTACGTAATAGGCATCAAAATAAGCATGAATGGCCTCCATAGACGGATTTTTTAAATGTTCCGATTTACCAAGAGTTGTTTGCGTACCATATGGATGATTTGGGTATAACCCTTCTAAAACAGCGTAATATTGTTTTCTACTATCACTATCCTGCCCCCTATTAAATTCCTCATATACGGCTTCTAATTCCGTATGAAAAAGTCGCAAGACTAACGTTTTAAAACGCTCACTCTCTACACTTAACCATTTATCCAGTTCATTGGAAGGTATTTTATTAACATAAACTGTTTGCTCGTTAGATGTAAAAGCATTGGTGCCTTCTGCACCCAAGGAACCAACCATTTTATCGTATTCATTAGCTATAGCAATACCTGAAGCTTTTAAGGAAATGGAATCAATTTTTTTATAAATTTCCTTTTTCTTTATAATGTCTTTTTCTTTTTTATGAGCCTCATATAAATTAGAAATTTCTTTTAATAAAACATTTTCCTTTTCAAAATCCTGCGTACCAATTTTATCTGTTCCTTTAAAAACCATATGTTCCAGATAATGCGCCAATCCAGTATTGTCAGCAGGGTCATATTTTGAACCAGCCCGTACAGCAATTAAGGTTTGTATTTTTGGTTCCTCGGCATTTTTTCCCAAATACACTTTTAACCCATTTTCTAGAGTATACAGTCGTAAACCGGTTGGGTCATTTTTGACAGTTTCATAGGTAAAACCATTAGCATCTTTTATAGAAGAAGAAATATAACCTTCCTTTTCTGTGTTTGTTTTACAACTTAGCAAAAATAGTAAGCTAAGAATTGAGCTAAAAAGTACTTTTTTCATTGAAATTTATTTAAAAAAATTAGTCTAATGTAATTTACGTAATTATTAGGGGAACTAATTCTAAAATATAATGTAAAAAAAATCCATCATTCTAATGTAAGAATGATGGATTATATGTAAGTACTAATTGTAAAATATTTAACACATAGTGTGCTATCTATCCCATTACTTCTTTTACTTTAAGTCCAATTTCTGCCGGAGAATCTACAACATGAATTCCACATTCTCTCATAATTGCTTTTTTAGCTTGCGCAGTATCATCACTACCACCAACAATAGCACCCGCATGCCCCATAGTTCTTCCTGCAGGAGCAGTTTCCCCTGCTATAAAACCAACTATTGGTTTTTTACTACCACTTTCTTTGTACCACTTAGCAGCATCTGCTTCTAATTGACCACCTATCTCTCCAATCATAACCACACATTCCGTTTCGGAATCGTTGATTAAAAGCTCTACAGCTTCTTTAGTTGTTGTGCCAATAATTGGGTCACCACCAATACCAATTGCAGTAGTTATTCCTAATCCTTGACGAACTACTTGATCTGCAGCCTCATATGTTAATGTCCCTGATTTAGACACAACCCCTACATTACCTTTTTTAAACACAAAACCTGGCATAATACCAACTTTAGCTTCACCTGGTGTAATTACACCTGGACAGTTAGGACCTACTAATCTACAGTCCATATCCTTAATATAGTTAGCTGCTTTTACCATATCGGCAACAGGAATACCTTCTGTTATAGTTATTATAACTTTTATTCCTGCATTAGCAGCTTCCATAATTGCATCGGCAGCAAAAGCTGGTGGAACAAAAATTATAGTAGTATCTGCTCCTACTTTTTCAACCGCTTCTAGAACGGTATTAAAAACAGGTTTACCTAAGTGCTCTTGCCCTCCTTTACCAGGAGTAACACCACCAACAACATTGGTTCCGTAGTCTATCATTTGACCAGCGTGGAAAGTTCCTTCACTTCCTGTAAATCCTTGTACTATTATTTTAGAATCTTTGTTAACTAGAACACTCATACGATTTTATCTTTTTTTTGAACAGCACAAAAATATGCGTTTGTAAATGATTTTTAAAATATTCTTCTTTTAAATTTACTCGATAATCGAGATTTAAATTTTCCTAGGATTGCCTCTAAATAAAACTAATGGCTAATTAATACCTTATAAAGTTACCTCAGGTGGTTTATTTTTCTATCTTTTTTATAAGGTCTGGAATTTTTTTTACGTAGGCCAATTGCTTTAGTTTTTCACGCGATTCTTCTATTGGAGTTCCAAAATAGCTTTTACCACCTTCAACAGATTTTGTTACACCTGTTTGCCCCATAATAACCGCTTTTTTTCCAATAGTTATACCGCTATTAGTACCTACTTGCCCCCACAAGGTTACTTCATCTTCTATAATAACGCAACCCGCTATTCCTGTTTGCGAAGCTATTAAGCATTTTTTTCCAATCACAGTATCATGACCTACATGTACCTGATTATCTAACTTACTTCCTTCTCCTATAGTTGTATCGCCTGTAACCCCTTTATCAATAGTACAGAGAGCTCCTATATCCACATTATCGGCTATAACAACTCTACCTCCAGATATCAACTTATCAAATCCCTCTGGTCTATTTTTATAATAGAATGCATCTCCTCCTAAAACGGTTCCTGCATGAATAGTTACGTTATTTCCAATAATACAATTATCGTAAATTGCTACGTTAGAATGTATTAAACAGTCTTTACCAATCGTTACATTATTTCCAACAAAAGCATTAGGTTGTATTAATGTTCCTTCACCAATCTTAGCACTTTGCGCGATAGAGTTATTAGAATACTCAAATGGACGGAAATGATTGGTGAGTTTATTAAAATCGCGAAAAGGATCATCGGATACTAACAAGGCTTTTCCCCTAGGGCAATCAACTTTCTTATTAATTAAAATAGTTGAAGCTTTTGATGTTAATGCTTTATCGTAATATTTAGGGTGATCTACAAAAACGATATCACCAGTTTCTACTACATGAATCTCATTCATACCAGTAACCAAAAAATCTTCTTCCCCAACATATTCCGATTGAATTATTTGAGAAATTTCTTTTAAAGTATACGTTTTAGGAAATTTCATTGTAGAAAAAATATTATTCTTTTACTCTTTCCATGTAAGCACCTTTTTCGGTATCTACTTTTATTTTATCTCCTTCATTGATAAATAAAGGAACATTTACTTCTGCTCCAGTTTCTACTTTTGCCGGTTTAGTTGCATTTGTGGCCGTATTTCCTTTTACCCCTGGCTCTGTATACGTTACTTCTAAAACAACACTTGCAGGCATATCAACAGATAAAGGCATACTATCCTCTGTATTGAACATAATCTTTACGATAGTCCCTTCTTTTAATAAGCCTGGAGCATCTAAAGCACTTTCTTGCAACGTAATTTGATTATAATCATCTGTATTCATAAAATGATAGGTTTCTCCTTCTGGATACAAAAACTGATAAGAACGTGTTTCTACACGAACATCCTCAATTTTATGACCTGCTGAAAAAGTATTATCTAAAACTTTTCCTGAAGAAACACTTTTTAATTTCGTACGTACAAAAGCAGGACCTTTACCCGGTTTTACATGTAAAAACTCTATTATCTTATAAATATCATTATTATAACGAATGCATAATCCTTTTCTAATATCTGATGTTGATGCCATATTCTATTGTTAGTTTAAGTTTTTGGTAAAATGAACTACCGTTTAATTATTACTGAAATATCCTTTCATAATACCACGCTGCGAATCCCTAATAAATTGAAGAATTTCATCTCGTTCCGGAGTTGCTTCCATCTCAGCTTCAATAATTTGAACCGCTTGCGTATTATTATAACTTTTCTGATATAGTATTCTATAAATATTTTGAATTTCTCTTATTTTATCAGAAGGTATTCCTCTTCTTCTTAAGCCCACGGAATTAATTCCAACATAAGATAATGGCTCACGAGCAGCTTTTACAAAAGGAGGAACATCTTTACGTACTAAAGACCCTCCAGTAACAAAGGCATGCTGACCAACAGAAACAAATTGATGCACAGCCACCAAACCAGCCAATATTACATTATCTCCAACAGTAACATGACCCGCGAGAGTAGAATTATTTGAAAAAATGCAATTATTACCTACTAAACAATCATGTGCCACGTGGCAATACGCCATTATTAAACAGTTTTTTCCAATAACGGTTTTCATTCTATCGGAAGTTCCTTTATGTATCGTAGCACATTCCCTAATAGTTGTATTGTTTCCAATTTCTACTGTAGTTTCCTCTCCTTCATACTTTAAATCTTGAGGTGGTGCAGAAATTACTGCACCTGGGAAAATATTGCAATTTTTGCCAATTCTAGCTCCTTCCATAATGGTAACATTGGACCCTATCCAAGTACCATCGCCAATAGTTACATTATTGTGTATTGTTGTAAATGGCTCTACTACAACATTCTTTGCTATTTTAGCGCCAGGATGAATGTAGGCTAAAGGTTGATTCATATTATTTCTTTTTAGCTATTTGCGCCATTAATTCAGCTTCACAAACTAATTTATTATTTGCATATGCATACGCTTGCATATGACATATTCCTCTTCTTATTGGGGTAATTAAGCTACAATGAAATACTAAAGTATCTCCAGGTAACACTTTTTGCTTAAACTTTACATTATCCATTTTCATGAAAAATGTTAAATAATTCTCCGGATCAGGAACTGTACTCAAAACCAAAATACCACCTGTTTGTGCCATTGCCTCTACTTGAAGAACTCCGGGCATTACAGGAGCTCCAGGAAAATGTCCTTCAAAAAAAGGCTCATTCATAGTAACATTTTTCATACCTACCACATGGGTATCTGAAAGTTCCAAAATTCTATCAATTAATAAAAATGGAGGTCTATGCGGTAGCATATCCATTATCTGATGAATATCCATCAGTGGTGGCAAGTTTAAATCATAAGAAGGTATTTTATTACGCTTTTCTAATTTTATGATTTTAGCTATTTTCTTGGCAAACTGTGTATTTACATAGTGTCCAGGTTTATTTGCTATTACTTTTCCTCTAATACGCGTACCGGCAAGAGCTAAATCTCCAATAACATCTAATAATTTATGCCTTGCCGCCTCATTTGGTTGGTGCAAGGTTAAATTATCTAAAATTCCATTTGGTTTTACAGAAAGCTTTTCTTTATTAAAAGCCTTCAATAATTTTTTCATGGTATCCTCTGAAATTTCTTTATCTACATATACAATAGCATTATTTAAATCTCCTCCTTTAATAAGCCCATGCTCTAACAATGCTTCTAACTCATGAAGAAAACTAAATGTTCTAGCGTCTGCAATTTCACTCTTAAATTCGCTTAATTTTTCTAAAGTTGCATTTTGAGTACCAAGAACTTTAGTCCCGAAATCTACCATGGTAGTTACCATATACGTATCCGAAGGTATTATAGTTATTTCACTACCAGTCGCTTCGTCTTTATATGATATAACATCTTTTACAATATATTCCTCTCTTTCAGCTTCTTGCTCTACTATACCAGCTTCTTCCAGGGATTTTACAAAAAACTTAGAAGAACCGTCCATAATAGGAGGTTCAGGTGCATTTAATTCAATTAAAACATTATCAATCTCTAAACCAACTAAAGCCGCTAAAACATGTTCCGAGGTCTGAATTTTAACACCTTGCTTCTCTAAATTTGTACCTCGTTGTGTATTAACAACATAATTCGCATCTGCTTCTATTATAGGCTCTCCTTCTATATCTACTCGCTTAAAAGCGTATCCATGGTTCTCCGGAGCTGGTACAAATTTAAGTGTTACATTTTCTCCCGTATGTAAACCTACACCGGTCAAAATAACTTCTTTTCCAATTGTTCTTTGGTTTTGCGTTGTTTTACTCACAATGATTTTTTTTTTCCAATTGATTTATTTTACTAACTAATTTGGGTAAATTTTTAAAATGAACATAAGACTTATTGTAATCCCCATAATTTAATGCTGGTGATCCTTGCAATATTTCATTATCCTTTACATTTCTACCAATACCAGATTGGGCTTGTATTCTAACATTATCACCTATAGTAATATGCCCTACGATGCCTACCTGCCCGCCAATCATACAATTCTTGCCAATTTTAGCAGAGCCAGCAATACCAGTTTGAGCTGCTATAACCGTATTCTCTCCTATTTCTACATTATGCGCTATTTGTATCTGATTATCTAGTTTAACGCCTTTTCTTAGAATTGTAGATCCCAATGTCGCCCTATCTATGGTTGTACCTGCTCCAACATCAATATTATCTTCTAATATAACATTTCCAGTTTGCGGAATTTTACTAAATGACCCATCTTTATTGGGTGCAAAACCAAAACCATCTGAACCAACAATAGCACCACTATGAATAGTACAATTATCGCCAATAATAGATTCTGAATAAATTTTTGCACCTGGAAATATGGTACAATTACTTCCTATTGTTACATTATCTCCGATATAAACATTTGGGTAAACTTTTACATTACTATTAAGAACTACGTTAGCTCCTATATATGCAAATGCCCCTATGTAAACATCTTTCTCGTATTTTGCGGAATCGGCAATAAATACAGGGTTTTCAATTCCATGTTTATTATTCTTTACTTCATTATAATACTCCAATAGTTTAGAAAAAGATTCATAAGCATTATCTACTTTAATAAGAGTAGTAGATAAATCTTGCTCAGGAATAAAGTCTTTATTCACTATTGTAACCGAAGCTTTTGTCGTATAAATATGTGAAGTATATTTAGGGTTAGCTAAAAAGGTTAATGCCCCTTTTTCTCCCTCTTCAATCTTGGCTAGTTTATGAACGGCAATTTCTGGGTTTCCTTGAATTTCCCCTTCCAATATGCCTGCAATTTGACCCGCTGTAAATACCATGAGCACAAAAGTAAGAAAAATAGTTAAACGTAATCTTTAGGGTAGCAGATATAATATTTGGTTACCGTCTTAGATAATGCCTTAATATTTAAATAATCCGATAACTTAGCTACATCGCTAACTTTTCCATTCTTTTTAAGAATGTTAATGGTCTGATACTCCTTATTATAAGCTTTATTCTTAATCTCTCCAGTAAATACAAAATAGTTTGTTTCTTCGTCCGTTAGATTATTTTTTTCCTTAATTTTTTTAAAATGTTTATTCAGTTTAGCATCAGATATAGGTTCATTTTTAACTTTTACGTGTAATAACCTTCTATTTATAACCATTTGACACAATTGAGACAAAACAAAATCATTACACTCTTGCCAATTCTTTATTGCAGAGAGTATATCTATGTCATCTAGTTTTGAGAATTTTATTAAAACTTCTAAGTCAAAATTATTTATATCTACTTTGTTTTCTAAAAAGTAGAGCAAATTTTTACTACAATCTAACACTTCTCCTCGTAAAATTAACTCTTTGGAACGTTTTAAAATTCGCATGAGCAATTGTTCTGCAGCAACTCCTGTTTTATGTAGGTATACCTGCCAATACATAAATCTACGAGCCATAATAAATTTCTCTACACTATAAATCCCCTTCTCCTCTAATACCAACTCCCCGTCTACTACATTTAACATAGTAATAAGCCTTTCTGCGTTGGTATTGCCTTCTGCAACTCCGGTATAAAAACTATCTCTCTTTAGATAATCTAGCCTATCCATATCTAATTGACTAGAAACTAGCTGATTCAAAAACTTTTTTGGGTAGTTTCCGTTAAATATTTCCAGGGCAAGCGTTAAACTTCCGTTAAACCTTTTATTCAGTTCTTCCATAAAACATAAAGAAATATGTTCATGATGCACTCCTTCTACAATACTATGCTCCATAGCATGCGAAAATGGTCCGTGGCCAATATCATGCAAAAGAATAGCTATTAAGAGTCCTTCTTCTTCTTCTTTAGTCAATTCAACCTGCTTAAAACGAAGTACTTGTATAGCTCTTTGCATTAAATGCATACAACCTAAAGCATGATGAAAACGAGTATGATGTGCTCCGGGGTAAACTAAATAAGACATACCCATTTGCGAAATTCGCCTTAAGCGCTGAAAAAAAGGATCTGCAATTAGATCAAAGATTAATGTACTTGGAATTCTAATAAATCCGTAAATTGGATCATTAAATATTTTAAGTTTATTAGATTTTATCAAAATCAATTTTATTTACGCACAAATATAAGTACTAAATGAACAAGATTACAATACTATGGGTAGATGATGAGATAGATTTGCTAAAACCTCACATATTATTCCTTGAAGCAAAAAATTACACTGTTGTAACCTGTAAAAGTGGACAAGAAGCCCTAGAAGAACTTCTGGAAACCAGAGTGGATATTGTTTTTTTAGATGAAAACATGCCAGGAATTTCTGGATTAGAAACTCTAAGCGAAATTAAAATACTAGACTCTACCCTCCCGGTTGTGATGATAACCAAAAGCGAGGAAGAACTTATTATGGAAGAAGCAATTGGCTCTAAAATTGCTGATTATCTTATAAAACCTGTAAACCCCAATCAAATATTATTATCCCTAAAAAAGAACCTAGATCATTCTCGTCTTGTTTCCGAAAAAACCACCGCGGATTACCAGCAGGAATTTCGAAAAATTGCAATGGATTTATCCATGGTAAATACTTTAGAAGAATGGGTGGAGCTTTATAAAAAATTAATTTATTGGGAACTTCAATTAGAAGAGATTGAAGACAGTAGCATGTTCGAGATTTTGGAATCTCAAAAAGTAGAAGCTAATAATCAATTTTCTAAATTTATTGATAAGAATTATGAAGATTGGTTTGCTAGTAAAGACGCTCCAATATTATCGCATACTTTGTTTAAAAAATGGATTGCTCCAGAACTAAAAAATAACAAAACATTATTGGTGGTTATAGATAACCTTCGTTATGATCAATGGTGTGCTTTTGAAGATACTGTAAATTCTTTTTATAAAAAGACCAAAGAATCTGCCTATTTTAGTATTCTGCCTACAGCTACGCAATATGCCCGAAATGCTATTTTTTCTGGACTAACACCACTAGAAATGGAAAAGAGACATCCAGAATGGTGGAAAAATGACACCGATGAAGGAGGCAAAAATCTCTTTGAAGATAAATTTTTAGGTGCACAAATAAAGAGATTAGGTTTAGATATAAAATGGGAATACCACAAAATCAGTAGCTTAAAACAAGGAAAACAACTTTCTCAAAATTTTAAATCGCAAAAAGAAAACCATTTAACAGCTATTGTATATAATTTTGTAGATATGCTTTCTCACTCCAAAACAGAGATGGAAGTTATTAAAGAATTAGCCTCTAATGACAAAGCATACAGATCATTAACAAAGAGTTGGTTTAAAAATTCGCCATTGTTAGAGATTATACAACAAGCACAAAGTATGGGTATGAAGCTAATTATTACAACGGACCATGGAACCATTAATGTAAAACAACCTTCTAAGGTTATCGGAGATAAAGAAACCAGTTTAAATTTAAGATATAAAACGGGTCGCAGTTTAAGCTATGAAAATAAAGAAGTCGTTGCAGCAACTAATCCTAAAAATATTCAATTACCTAGTATAAATATGAGTAGTTCTTTTATTTTTGCAAAAAATGATATGTTTTTTGCTTACCCCAATAATTATAATCATTACGTAAACTATTATAGAAATACCTACCAACATGGTGGTGTTTCCTTAGAAGAAATGATTATTCCTTTTGTGGTATTAGAGCCTAAGTAATTTTTTTATGACAATAATATACTCTGAAGACCAACTACCTGAAGTTGCTGAAGAAATTTTAAGAAATATCCCAACCAAAACTGTTGCTTTTTATGGAGAAATGGGAGCTGGTAAGACTACTTTAATAAAAGAAATAGCAAAAAAATTAGATGTTATAGATGGCACCAATAGCCCAACTTTTGGAATAGTTAATGAGTATGAAAACAATATAGGCGAGTTAATAGCCTATCATTTTGATTTTTACCGCTTAAATGATGAGAATGAAGCTTTAGATTTTGGTTTAGAGGACTATTTTAATAAAAATGTTTGGGTGTTTATGGAATGGCCAGAAAAAATACCTTCTTACTTACCAGAAAACACCACATCTATTAAAATTGAAATCGTAGATTCAACAAACAGAAAATTACAAATGTAGATTGGTCAATTCAATTCACTACTTACCTACAACACCGATTAAATACATGTATTACCGATTAAGTGTTGAATTTTAACGTTTAAATGCATATTTTCTAGGTAATTTTAGTTACTTTCGTATCGAGAAGAACACCGAATACCTAACTAAATACCTTAGAAAATGAAAAAAATTATTTTTGCATGTGCAGCATTGGTTACTTTAATGGCTTTTTCTTGTTCCCCTAACACATCTTCAGAAGATGATTCGTTATATGAACAAGGGATAGATAAAGGCTCTATCAAATTAAAACGATAAAAGTTAAATATTAAAAATCTAGAAAAAAGGAGCAATAATATTGCTCCTTTTTTGTTCTATATAAGTTAAACCAAATTGTTAGCTCTATATGGACTCCATAGTAAATCCAAGAAAGGCAAAAAAAAAGATAATAATTGAATCATTTATCTTAAGCATAATAGCGCTCACACCTTTTCTATTTAAAGCATACGATTACTTTCCCGGACCAAATAGCCGTGGAGCTCATGATACTATTTCTTTTTTAGGAATCACAGTAGGAAGTAATGGTTTTGATAGTATTTCAACTAATATTTGGTTTTACTCCAGTAAATTAATCCCTCTTACATTACTAATCTTATGGTTTTTTACCTCTAAAAATTGGTGGTATCATATAATAATAATACCAATAGCCACATACGCATTTCAATTATTTGAACTAATATTTTCCGAAGATAATGTTATTGACAGCGAAAACATATGGTGGGTAATCCCGGTATGTATGGTGGTGATACCCATAGTTTATTTTATACGAATAAAACTTTATGACAGATATGTTCATGGCATTGACATTGAAGCCATGGAAAGAGAATTAAACATTCTTAAACAAAAACAAAAAAAGGCTAACAAAGATTCTACAAGCACTGACACAATAGAAGTCGATAAAAATAAAAAGGTATATGAGGTAGAGGACAAATTTAAAGTCTATTCGCTATCCGAAGAATTAAACCGAAAGCTATCTACTCATAATATAGAAAAACAATTTAAGCATATGCAAGACACTTTGCTTAATTGGTTTCATCTAAAATTCTAACCTCACCTTACGAACTTTACTAAGGGTTTTATCCGCACCCATATTATTTCATTAAAAATTGTAAATTTGATATTAGCCATTTATTTATGGTACCATCTTTATATATGTTTATATGAATGAATTAACATCGCCTTTTAGCAAAGACCAATTACTACCCCAAGAAGAGACTTTAGAGATTTTAAAACAAAAAGGGGAGCTTTTCATTGGCCTTCCTAAAGAAAATCAATACCAAGAAAAACGTATCTGTTTAACCCCCGATGCGGTAAATGCTATTACTGCAAATGGACATAGAGTATTGGTTGAAGCTGGTGCAGGAGAAGGTGCTAATTTTTCTGATATGGATTATACAGAGGCAGGAGCAGAAGTAACTAAAGATACCAAAAAAGTATTTTCTTGTCCACTACTATTAAAAGTAGAACCTCCTACCCTTACAGAAATAGAAATGCTTAACCCTCAGGCAACAGTAATTTCTGCTTTACAAATAAAAACTCAAAATAAGAGTTACTTTGAGGCAATGGCAAAAAAACGAATTACTGCCATTGCATTTGAATACATTCAAGATTCTGATGGAAAATATCCTGCGGTACGTTCTTTAAGTGAAATAGCCGGAATTTCTTCCGTTTTAATTGCTTCGGAATTAATGGCAGATACTAATAAGGGAAATGGGTTAATGTTTGGCAATATCAGTGGTGTCCCACCTGTGGAAGTTGTAATTATTGGCGCTGGAACTGTAGGTGAGTTTGCTGCAAGATCCGCTATTGGCTTAGGTGCTAATATTAGAGTATTTGACAACTCTATTACCAAATTAAGAAAAATACAAACGAACCTAAATCAAACTATTTACACATCAACCATTCAACCAAAAAACCTTTTAAAAGCACTTAAAAGATGTGATGTTGCTATTGGAGCTACTCGAGGAAAAGACCGCTCCCCCGTTGTTGTTAGTAAAACAATGGTAGAAAACATGAAAAAAGGGGCCGTAATTATAGATGTCAGTATTGATATGGGAGGTTGTTTTGAAACTAGTGAAATAACAAACCATAACAAACCCACCGTGGAAAAGTATGATGTTGTTCATTACTGTGTTCCAAATATTCCATCAAGGTACCCAAAAACTGCTTCAGTATCTATTAGTAATATTTTTACTCCTTATTTATTAAAATTGGGAGATGATGGCGGAATAGAAAATTCTTTGCGTTTTGACAAAGGTCTAAGAAATGGGCTGTATCTTTACCACGGAATTTTAACCAATAAAACTGTAGGAGAATGGTTCGACCTACAATACAGCGACATCAATTTTCTGATATTTTAATATGGCATTTGTAAAACGTTTAGGCTATTTTTTATTTGGCTTATCTATAGGAATAGTTTTTTTAACTTTCTTTTTTAAGAAAAAAACCGCGGAAACTGGCGTTTCCTTTTGTTATTTACCAAATTGTAGGGTATTAAAAGATATTAGATCTAAACAACTACATTATTCAGACGATATAAATCAAATGCTATTAAACAAAGAGTTAGATACTACAGACATTATATTTCTACTTAAAGAAGGAGATGTAGATTTTAGCAAAAGTGATACAAAATCTAATCCGTGCAAAACATATCTTATTGAAGGAGAATTACACGGAAAAGAGGCCTTTTTAACGGTGAAAAATTGCAACAGCAAAGCACAAATTAGCACTCTAGAATATTAAATTTTCCTGCGCTTACGCTCTGCTTTTATTAAAGAAAGTTCCCTACTCGTTTGCCCTGCAACGGAAGTGTTTTCTTCTGCTCGCCTAATTAAATAAGGCATAACGTCTCTTACTGGTCCAAATGGTAAATATTTAGCAACATTATAATCGTTATCCGCTAAATTAAACGATATGTGATCACTCATCCCATATAATTGACCAAACCAAACTCGCTTATCGGTTCTAGAGATATTTTTGTTTTTTAATATTTCTATTAACCTATAACTACTCGCCTCATTATGAGTACCACAAAATAAGGAAATATCATCTACATTAGCTGCTATATAATCTACTGCAGCATCAAAATTTATATCAGTTTCTTGTTTACTTGCACATATTGGCGTAGGATATCCTTTTTCTTTAGCCCTCTCGTTTTCTTTTTCCATATAAGCCCCTCGAACTACTTTAAGGCCTATTTTAAATCCTTTTTCCAAAGAACGTTTATGTAATTTTTTAAGATACTCCAGACGATCCCAACGATACATCTGTAAAGTATTAAAGATAACTGGTTTTTTTTGATTGTATTTTTCCATCATATCTTCTACCAATTGATCCGCAGCATCTTGCATCCAGCTTTCTTCACCATCAATAAGGAGAGAAACTTCCATATCGTAGGCTTTTTTACAAACTTTATCGAACCTGTAAACAACACGCTCCCACTCTTTAAGCTCTTCAGGAGATAAATCTTCTTTTTTACTTACTTTTTCATACAAAGCAAATCTTCCAAATCCGGTTGGCTTAAATACTGCAAAAGGGATGGAATCTTTTTCTTTTACAAAATTTAATATTTTCAATATTTTCTCAAGAGCTTGATCAAAAGTTGCTTCTTCTGCTTTTCCTTCAACAGAATAATCCAAAACAGAACAAACTCCTTTTTTCCACATCTTGCTAACCACAGGAAGACAATCTTCCTCATTAACACCTCCACAAAAATGATCAAAAACGGTTGCCCTTATTAAACCTTCCACAGGCAAATGTGCCTTTATTGCAAAATTGGTCATTAACGTTCCCATTTTCACTAATGGTTCATTAGCTATCATTTTAAAAAGGAAATACCCTCTTTCTAATTCAGAATCCGTTTTTAAAGCAAATGCTGTTGCCGTATTCTCAAAAATATGCTTCATTTTTTATTATATTAATCAGAATCAAATATAATAACACATTTTATATATTTTACGTTTAAAATTACCTTTATTTTGCAGTGATAAACGTTTTTTTAGAGCTTTACTTTGGAATAAAAATGTAAATGTTCTGAGGCTTGCCTCTAAATAAAAATTAGTTTCCATTTAGTACCTTGCAGGCTCGTCCTGCGGCAGTTTAACTATGTAAGAAAATCTTAAATTTTATATGAAATCTATAGCCACCTCCTCTTATTCTATTCATTTTAATGAAGATGCTTTCGAAGCTCTTAATACCCATTTAGAAAAAGGAGCTTACTCTACGGTATTTATTCTTGTAGATGAGAATACACATGAACATTGTCTTCCAATGTTTATGTCTCAAATAACTGGAGATTATTCTTTTGAAATTATAGAAATAGTATCTGGAGAAGAAAACAAACATATAGAAACATGCTTAGGTGTTTGGAATGCTTTATCTGAACTTGGTGGTGATCGTAAAAGTATTATGTTGAATTTAGGCGGCGGGGTTTTAACGGACTTAGGAGGATTTGTAGCTTCTACTTTTAAAAGAGGTATACACTTTATAAATATCCCGACTACGCTTCTTTCTATGGTAGATGCTTCTGTTGGAGGAAAAACAGGAGTAGATTTAGGTCCTTTAAAAAACCAAGTAGGAGTAATTAACCAACCCCAGATGGTGCTTATTGTTCCTTATTTCCTACAGACTTTAGAAGATAGACAAGTTCAAAGTGGATTTGCAGAAATGCTAAAGCACGGTCTTATCAAAGATGAAAAATACTGGAGCGAGTTAAAAAAAGTTACTTCTTTCAAAGAAATGGAAGATCATATACATGATTCCGTTATTATTAAAAATGATGTAGTAACTATTGACCCAACGGAACAAAATCTTCGAAAAATATTAAATTACGGACATACTTTAGGCCATGCCGTAGAATCTCATTATTTAGAAAGCAAAGACCTACCCACTCTTTTACATGGCGAAGCTATTGCTATAGGAATGATACTCGAAGGTTATTTATCATATAAATTAACAGGGCTACCAAAAGAACAGCTAGAAGATATTAAAGAAACATTTTTAAATCGTTACCCAAAAATTGAGTTTGCGGATGCTGATATTGAAAGTATTTTAAAATTATTAAAATTTGATAAAAAGAACTCTCATGGCAATATTAATTTTGTTTTATTAAATAGCATAGGAAAAGCTGTATACGATATAAAAGTTTCTAACGATTTATATTATGAAGCATTTTCTTACTACAAAGAATAAGACATTCATGTACTAAAATCTTCATTTTACAACTCTCTACAATTTGCAAAGCATAAATTATATAGTTTAGGTTTACAAATAACCTATAAACCATATTCACATGTTACGCAAACTAGTAGATTACAAAAAATTAGATCATAATTTAACAACATTATTAATAGATACCTACCCACATGGCTATGGCGATGAAGATATTATAATATTTAAGAATTTAAATGGTGAAATTATAGAAACTGTAGAATTACGCACGGAAGACACCATATACCTTGTAAAAATCAGTAAAAGCTTATCTAACTTTATTGCAAATTTTGAAGACAGTTTAGAAAGAGGCACTAACTCAAATGCTTCTAAAAAAATAGAAGAAACAGAGAAATTAGAATTAGATATGAATGAGGAGGAATCTAAATCCTAGGAATATCTTTCTTGCAAAATAGTACAGTGGTGTTTTTGGTGACCGCTAATAACAAAGCCAATACCAGCAACACTCCACCTTATACCACTTGCAGTCCCGGTATAGTTTAACTGTGTATTTTGTAAATTTTTATATAAAGAAATACTAGCTTCTCTTACAGATAAATATTCTTCTAAGATACTTTCTTTAGTACGATTACTAACATCTGTATTTGCCATATACTCATCTTGATCAAAACCAGGTAAAGCACTTTTGTCATTTTTAGAAAAACTAAAGGCTCTATACTGAAACACTCTTTCCGTATCTATAATATGCATAATTACTTCAGCAATTGTCCATTTACCTTCTCCGTAAGAATAGCCTAATTTAGATTCATCTAAGCTATTTATAAATTGAATCATCCAATTTTTACCATCCACCAATTCAGTAAATAAGTTCACATCCCCTATTGCATTTAAATAAGTAGCATAAAACTCTTTATACTCTATTGGTTTTAATTCTGATTTCTTCATATTTATAATAGTAACAAAAAAAGTCCCAATCCAAAATGAAAGGGACTCTTATAATTAAATATAAATTAACACATTTACAACTCGTTGAAGATGGTATGCATTAATCTCTTTTTATCATTGATGCTTTCTTCTAACGAAATCATTGTTTCTGTTCTACTAATGCCTTCAATATCATCTATCTTAAATATTATATTTTTAGCATGCGTAGTGTCTTTAGCTCTTATTTTACAAAAGATATTAAATTTACCAGTTGTAATATGCGCCACAGTAACATTTGGTATTTCATTTAATCTTTCTAAAACAAATTTAGTCTGATGCGTTTTTTCTAAATAAATACCCACGTAAGCAATAAAAGAATACCCTAATTTAACATAATCCAAAGTTAAAGAAGAACCTTTTATAATTCCTGCTTCTTCCATTTTTTTAACTCTAACATGCACCGTTCCAGCAGAAATTAAAAGCTTTTTTGCTATATCTGTGAATGGTGTTCTGGTGTTGTCAATCAACATATCCAGAATTTGGTGATCAATTTCGTCTAACTTAACCTTACTCATTTTGTAATTAATTTAGATGCAAAAATAATAAATTACAGAATTAAATTTAATAAAACTTGAGTATTTTTAACAAAAATGTAAAGTTTTTTAAGTTTTTAGTAAAATCACACAATATTTTTAAGAATTTCGTCTATGAAAGGTAATTTATTCAGGTTCATCAGCTCTTCTTCTTTTTCGCAATCGTAAGTCTTATGTCCAAAAAAATTATTTTTTAAATCGCCCATCTTATCAATATATGGTACAAATTCAAGATTAGTACCTTTTAGTGTTTCTTTAAATAGAATGCCAATATCCTTTTTCGTTTTTATATGAGAATTTAGCTTTTCCGTATTTAATATTAAAATATCAAAAAACAGCTTGCCATTTTCAGGTATTTTACTGTATTCTTTAAGTTTATACTCTTGAACAGAATTACTACTTATAACAACCAACACTTTAACAAGAGATATAAATATATATTTTCTAGTCTGCTCTCTCTGGTAATCCTCAGGATAATGTCCGGATTCAAAAAGTATAGTTGGTGTATTTAACATTTGAAAAGCGTCCCCCACACAATTAGAATTAAAGCCATCGTCATATCTTCCTACTTGCCCAGGAATTACTTTTTGCAATTCTTCATTCATTGCCACAATTAACTGCATACTAATTGCTCTGGACTTAGATATATTTCTTTCGGAATCATGCGCTGGTGCAAGGAAAGAAACTGTTGCTGGTTTATTGGTATTCCCTACATTAAAAATGGTACGTTGGTCATGCAAATTAAGACAATAGTTAGGTTTAAAGGAGTCATATACCTTTCTTAAAACAACACTTTCTGGTTGACTCCGGTTTTGAGCATCTCTATTTAAATCTACCTCATTTGCATTAATTCTTGTATATGCAAACGCGCCATCCGGATTTAATATTGGTATTATTTTAATGGTACATTTATTCTTTATTTCTACAACCTCTTGGGTATCTTGTTGTAAAAAGTTTAATAAATCTAAAACAGCTTTTGTTGTTGTAGATTCATTTCCATGCATCTGAGACCACATTAAAATTTTTCTACTTCCACTACCAACTGTAACACTTTTAATGCTTTTATTTTTTACAGAATAACCAATTTCTTCTATTGTAAATTCCTCTGGAAGGCGACCCAAAATGAGCTCAATTTGCTCCATAACAACATAACGTCCTTGCACAGATTCTTCTTTAATATTCTGGTATTCTATTGATGATAACATTTATTTTTTTTTAAGTAACAATGCAAAAATACAATCAATATAAATTACATTTGTAACCACAAATCATGCATTTGTTACATGACAATTACTTTCATCTAATATGATGAATTAAAGAATTCTTAATGTTTTGTTTTTCTAAGTTTCAAATATTTAATAATCAATTAGTTATAGTTATTTATAAAAACTATATATTTAAATATTAATTCTAACAAGAACAATCTATTAACGAGAAAAATATATGGCATATAATTCATAAAACAACATATTGGTTACAATGGTAAACAAAGAAAATTTTATAAAAAGACTAACCCAAATTCTTAAGTATCACGACTTGTCTGCTTCTACTTTTGCAGATAAAATAAATGTACAGCGCTCTAGTATTTCTCATTTATTATCTGGCAGAAATAATCCAAGTCTAGATTTTGTTTTAAGAGTGGTTAACGTTTTTCCTGAAGTAAATTTATATTGGCTTCTTAAAGGAGAAGGTTCTTTTCCTGCAAACGAAAAGAAGCTAAACTCCACCTCCCCTATTTTATCAAAAAACGTATCTAAAGAAAAGCCGGATGATTTAACAGAATCAAAATCTATAGAAAAAATAGTTTTCTTTTACACCGACGGAACTTTTAAATCTTTCAAAGGTTAAACCTTTCTTTAAATTGTTTACCAGAAGTATTTCAAAATATTTGCTAGGATTAACTTGTAATTTATTTAATTTGTATCTATGATTAAAAAAATCACCCTAGGCATTCTATTACTTTGTGTTGCCATTTCTTGTTACCAACCTCAGAGAGACTGCAAAGCCTTTAAGACTGGAGAATTCACTTTTAATTATAAAATAAATGGAGAAACAAAAACTGGCACATTCATTAGAGATGCTAATTACAGCATAGACTACTATGACAACAAGATAGACAGCGCATCAATCCGTTGGGTAAATGACTGCGAATTTGTTTTAAAAGATATCCATAGCAATACAGCTATACACTACAAAATTCTTAGCACTACAAATGATTCTTATACATTTGAATACAAAAGCGCAGTAAAAGACGAAAATAAAAAACTTATAGTAAAAACAGGAACTGCTACTAAAACCAAATAACCATGTTCGAAATTTTTTCAAATCCAGATGCTTGGATTGCATTATTAACTCTTACTTTTTTAGAAATTGTTTTAGGAATAGATAACATCATTTTCATTTCTATAGCCGCCGGAAAACTAGACAAAACACAACGAAAAAAAGCTACAAACATAGGATTAGTACTTGCTATGGCTATGCGTATTGTTCTTCTTTTTGGTATTTCTCTGTTAACTTCCATGAAAAAACCATTCTGGATACTTAACTCCGATTGGATCAGCGGTGGTATTAGTGGCCAAGCACTTATACTATTTGCAGGTGGTTTGTTTTTACTTTATAAAAGTACGAAGGAGATTCATGAAAAAGTAGAAGATAAAGGGCATGACGAAAGAGAAGTTACCAAAGCACGCTCTACCTCACTTTCCAATGCAATTGTTCAAATAACTATAATTAACATTGTTTTTTCTTTTGATTCTATACTAACAGCTATAGGAATGACAAATGGAATTTCACCAAACCCAAACGACGCTCTTGTTCTTATGGTTGTTGCTGTTGTAATTTCTGTTGTTATAATGATGCTTTTTGCTAACCCTGTCGGAGAATTTGTAAACAGACACCCTTCTATACAAGTATTGGGGCTTTCGTTCCTAATATTAATAGGTTTTATGCTGATTGCTGAAGCGGCTCATTTAGCACATTTAGAAGTATTTGGAAATGAAGTTGGAACAATACCAAAAGGATATTTATACTTTACAATAGCATTTTCCTTAATGGTTGAGTTTTTTGATTTACGCATGAAAAAAAACAAAAAAGGGAAGTCTAGCACCATAGAAGAATAACTCTTTATAAAAACAAAAAAGCCTTATATATAAAACATATAAGGCTTTCTTGTACCAAGGCAAGATACCTATACTACATCAAACGAAGAGCCTCTCGCCTACTTAAAGGGTTTAATTCTGTAGTTTCAACAAAACGAACAACCCATGTAGGGTTTGTTCTACTGTATTCTCTTAAAACCCATCCTATAGCTTTATTTATAAAAAACTCTTTGGACCCGAGTAAAAAAAGGACAACCTTACTTAGTAATTCCGTATCTATTTGATCTTTGTATTTTAGCTGAAACAAAAGAGCAGACCGTTGTAGCCATATATTATTAGACAACAACCATTTTTCTATATACTTTTTACGTTGTTCAGGGAATATTTTAAAAAAAGCTCCAAGTAATTTTACAGCAATAAAATCTACGGTATCCCACCAAGATTTATTTATTATCATAAACTCAAAAAGCGCTATATCTTTAATTTCTAATCTTTTAACATATTTAAAAACAAGTTCTTGACCAAAATGCTGAAATTCTCTTTGCGGTTTCTCCCATAACATTTCTATAATATTTTTTAATTCGGAATGCAACGGCAAATATTCTTTAACCAAAAAAGGTTTTTGAATACCTCTTCTAACAGCTGTCTTTAATCCAAAATATTCAAATTGATTACGCACATAAGCTTTTTGTTGCAAAGCAATTTCAGCATTTTTATAATGCTCAAATTCTTTTGTTAGCGTTTCTAAATAATGTTGCATTAAGTTTCTAATTTAACTTAAAGATACATATTTACCTATGTTCTGTTATTAAATCGTTTCAGCAAGGAACAAATTACACCCTATTCCATGACATCAAAATCTTTTAAATTTTGTATTTCAGGTAAAATTACATCATATATAAAACTGTTATCCTCCATGTATATTCCTGATACTATTAAACTATATGAATAAACACCTTCTCTCATAGAGAATAAAAAACCATTAGGAGCTCCATCATAAGTGCGATTAGCATAGTAATTTTCATCACCAGGCAAATCCATGTTTGTAACTTCTTCGGTTCCTTGTCCAAAAGAATTAACAACTAAACCCAACGCATCGTTACTAAGTTTATAGTTTTCCTTAGCGTCTTTTATAGTTTTATCTTTAGTAATAGTTATAGAATAAAACAATGGAGTATAGAAATCTGTTTCAATTAAATCATAAGTATATTCTAGCTCTATAGAGCCGTCCAAATATTTGGTCAAACTACTTGTCTCTGATTTTCCACTTAAATCTACTTGGATATCATATTCTTTTGATACTTCTTTAATAGTGGTAACAATGGGATACTTAGAAATATCCACATCATTAGTGGAACAAGAGATACATATTACAAGAAGTAAGATTGAAATTTTTTTCATTAAATACGAGTTAATAAATGAAACGAAACTAATGTATTAGATACAACGCATAAAAAGACACATATTATATATATACCTAAATATCTTGTTTCATTAATTAAATTAAAACTTTAAATAAAGAAATTAATACTACTGTAAATATGCTAATTACATCTGTCCCAAAAAATTATTACTCCTCGCTAATAAACTAAAAACAAAGCACCTAACAACTACTCTTTAAAATTAGGGTTTTCCAAAACCTTACCTTCTTCTCTTGCCTTCATATATACCGCCTTAGAGGGTCTTGGCCTTATGCGATACTTAGTTGGAAAGCCTGTTTCTCTAAAAAAATCATCCTGAGTTCTTTCTGTTGGCATAACATCATTCGTTTCTTTCCTAATCTTTCTCAATCTAGATTGCATATCGGCTAATACCTCTGCATACTCAGGATTTTTAGCCAAATTAATAAGCTCATTAGGATCATTAACAATATCAAAAAGCTCCTCTTCATCTCTTGGAATTTCAAAACATTTTAACTGAGCTTTATTTAAAGAATTCTTAGCTTTTTCAGAAAGCATACTTTGCCAACTTCTCCCCCTAATTATATCGGCAGAAGGCGTATTGGGTAAATCTGTATAATAATTTTTTACGTATTTAAATTTTTTAGTACGTACCGCTCTAGTATAATCTTCATAGTCATGAAAATGATCTTCGGCATAAATCTCTTCATGAATTTCAATTTTACCATCTTCTAACAATGGCACAATACTACTACCATTAAACTCTTCCAAAGGTTCAAGATTAGCTAATTTCATAAACGTAGGTGCTATATCTACAGAACTCACTAAACTATTACTCGTGGTCCCTGCTTTTATTTTAGCAGGCCACTTCATAATCCATGGTGTTTTTATACCCCCATCATAAAGCGTTGTTTTATCTCTAGGAAAAGCTCTACCGTTATCCGCTATAAAAAGGACAATAGTATTCTCTGCAACCCCTTGCTTCTCTAACTCTTTTACTACTTTACCTATATAAGCATCCATTCTATTTATCTCATCATAATAAAGAGCAAAATCTTCTTTTACTTTTTCGGTATTAGGCATGTATGGCGGCAGCATAACATCTTCTGCCTCATGAGGAGTGTTACTTATTCCTTTATAAAAAGGACGATGCGCATCAAAAGATGCTAGCCAAGTGAAAAAAGGTTTATTTTTTGGACGATTTTGCAAAAGAGACATCCAGTCATCGCATCCACTTCCATCACCAACTAATCGTCTATCTAAACCAATAGGAGCATCTTTCCATTGCATTTCCAGAAGAACATCAAAATCATCTCTTACCGGGTCCCCTAAATGATATTTACCAGCTAAACCTGTCCAATATCCTGCATTTTTCAACTCTTGCACAAAAGTTTTTTTGTTTTCTGGCAAAGGCCACGAGAGCTGTTCCGCATCTGTATTGTGAGGATAAAGGCCCGATATTATACTAGTTCTACTAGGACTACAGGAACTCGTGGTTAAAAAAGCTTCTGTAAATAACATTCCATCGTCCGCTAGTTTATCTAAATTAGGGGTTCTAATTTTTGAATTTCCATAAGGACCAATATCATTCCAACTAACATCATCAGCTATAATTAAGACAATATTGGGTTGCTGATTTTTAGGAATTGTTTTTTTATCTGACTTACAAGATGTTAACCAAATAAATACAAATGGAAAAAACAAATTAAAAGAATACTTTAAGGACATTTTTATAGTTTTAGTTATTCTAATACTACTAGTTTTCATTTTAATCTATTTTTATATACACCATAATACTATAACTCAAAGCACTCTATAAAACTATATAGATAGCTGCCTTCCTACTCCAACTCTTTAAAAGTATAGCTAAATATAACTACACAAAAACTTTTTATACAAATAATAAAACAAGAGTTAGTATTATTCCCGCAGCAGCGAAATACATTCCCTTTTTAAAAACAGGCATTTTAGGGGTATACATCCAAAATGCAGAAAGCACAAAAAACAATAGTGCAAAGCCAAAAAATATGTTTAGAAAATACAGAGGGCTATTTGTTGTTGCCTTATGCATTCGCTCCATTTTCTCCAAAAGAAATGGCAATTTCATTTTTTTTAAAGTTGCTACTCCCGTCTCTTGATTGTAGTTACCATTTTTAAAATAAAAAACTCCATTCTCTATTTTTTCCACCTTTACACCTTTCCTAAATTTAGAACGCAATGCCTCTTCCGATAGATTAGGTTTAAATTGCTCTTCTACAACAACCTCACTTTTTAAAAAATCGGTTTGCCTAAAAACCATAAGTATTCCGCTTAAGGCATAAACGGCCATTATTCCCGCTAAAAAAAAGCCTAAATACCTATGAACAATTCTTATTTGAAAGGAAAAAGGAGTCTTTTTATTTGTCATTTTTGTTCTGCATTTTATTTAAATTAAGACTCTTAGTCTAGATAAAGGTTTAAATATACAAACATATTTATTTTTTGTCTCTAAGCAATTAAGACCAATACACTTTTACGAGATGATTGAGGTTGTAATACTATAAAACTTGCCATGCGTATATATACTGCAAGGACATTTAATTATTTAAGGAAACCGCCTTTTTAAATTCCTTACTTTTAACTATTAAATACTCCCAAATTTCCATTGCATTTTTTGCTTTAGCCAATTCCGAAAAGTCTTTTTGAGACATGCAATAGGTAAGAAACCCATCTATATTGGTTTCAGGAATATCAAAATCTTCGGACATTGTTTTCTTAGAGAATTTATCTATTATTTCACCCTCCAATTGCATATCTAGGTCACGAGCCACCATTTCCTCAAAAGATTTTGTCCTACCAGAGAGTTTATTCAATACTTTATGGGTATTTATAGTCAAGGCAATAACATAAAAACGCATATACTTACCCCTATCTGCCTCTATAAGAAGACGTTCGCTTTGAGGCATTTTTTCAATATTTGCATTGGGTAAATGCAATTTAGAAGAAGTAACAACAGATTCAACTTGTAACGCCTTTATATCCAAATTAATCTTACCTGTTAAATTATATGGCATAACTGTAACCTCTTTTAAATTAATAACATTATCCGCAAGGTTTATTATTACCAAATCTTTCTTTAAAATAGCATCTGTAATTACCAACTCTTTTGCTTGGTATTGCACCGCAGTAAACCTAACAGAATCTCTCCATGCAACCTCAAGAGAAAATAACCCCAAAGAATCTGTAATAGTAGATTTCTTGGAGTTTAAGTTTACAATTAAGATATTAGAAACATCATTCTTGCTGCTTATGGCTTTACCATGCAGCAATTTTGTATTTTCTTGGCTAAACCCTTTAAAAACAATCAATGTAATTAGCAATACTAAAAACCGTAAATACTTCTGCAATACTAAAACTTTAGAATTAAGAGAAACCAAAAAAACAACAACATTTTTAATAGGTATTCATAAAAACGAACAACTTTACCCCTTCCTTTAACGTAAAATAATACACAAGAAAAACACTTATTTATTTCAACACAAACGTCCGAAAATTAAGCCCTAATAGCCTATCGCCCCGCAATTAAAAATAACAAACTTTTTAAAAGGTTGTTATTCCCAGTTATTTATTTATGATTAATATAACATATAACATGATTTTTTAAGCACCTAAAACAACTAGTAACTATTTAATAATTTACGTATAACTTCTTCGTTTAACTCAAACCCTTTAAGGTGCGGCCAACCTTCCCAAACCACAACCCCATCAGGATTAATAATCACACAATGGGGAATCCCCTGAACTTCATAAACCTCTTTTAATTTCTTCCTTGTATCTATTGCACTATAATATTCTATTTTTGGGGTTTTCATTTTTTTTACTTTAGCTTTAGTTTCATCGCTAATTCCTATAACCACTAAGCTGTCTATAAATTTTTTCTGAAATACATTCAATTCAGGAATTGCTTTTTTACAAGGACCACACCATGTTGCCCAAAAATCTATTAGAATAAACTTTCCTTGTGTTTCTGGCTTATCGGTTAACCATTTTTCCACCACAATTTCCGGGGCTTTTTTATTCATAAAAGATTTAGCCCATATTTTTTTCTCTTGAGAGTACGAATAAGTAACAGTTAAAACTGATAGTACAAATAAAATTCTTTTCATATTTTTATTATTAGGCAAATTACCGAACTTAGTTTTACTTCTTGAAACTCACATTTATTAGCAAGAAATATGAGTTTTGATTTTTTCAGCGAAAGTTTAGAACCTGAAAATTTACACGAGATAAATATATTTTTTTTAAGGCGTTGATTGTTTTTAGGTGAATCAAAAATCCAACAACCACACAAGTCAGATTCCGTAATTGAATTAACCTGTTCATGTAATGAAAGTCCGGATACAAGAAAAATAAAGGACATAACTACTAATCTTTTCATACAGGCTGAAGCATCAAAAATTGCAACGAAATTAATAACAACGGTCTCGTATAACCGTCAGTTACGGGTTAAATTAGCGATTATACACCTTAGGTTTGATTTTCTTTAAATTCATAGTACAAACTACAAAAAACAAAAGAGAGGATTAAGGTTAATTTATACAATCTCTGCCAGGTTTTTAAAACTATTGATTATATAATTTGGCTTTTGTTTTTCTAATTTTTCCCTCGTGTTGTTTCCATAAGTAACTCCACACGTATCTACATTGGCCCTTTGCCCCATTTCAATGTCAAAAATTGTATCGCCAACTACTAAACATTCAGATGGATGATAATTATATTTATTTATTATGAGATTTACAATGTCTGGTGAAGGCTTTTTATTTTTAGCATCTTCTTCGCCTCCAACAAATGTAAAAATGTCGCAAACATTTTGCTTTTTGAGTATTTTAATTAATGCCTCTTTCCCTTTGCTTGAGGCAACAGTAAGATTTATTCCTTGTTTATGAAAATCTAACAATGTGCTTTTTACACCATTAAAAAGAGAAATCGTGTCGATTACAATTTCATTATAATGTTTACGATAAATTAAAGTTGCTTCTTGTATTAATTTTTCGTCAATTGAAAAGGCTTCTTCAAAAGTAGTTTGCAGTGGCAATCCTATTAAGTTTTCTATTAATTTTTCGTCATAATTATCAATGTCAAAACTATGAGCCACAAACTTCATTGACTGTAAAATACTTTCTTTGGTATCTGCTAATGTACCATCAAAATCTAAAATAAGATTCTTATATTTCATTTGAATACATGTTTTTTAAAATGTGTTATAACGTGTTTGTGTATGAAACGTAGCGCGGAAAAAGACACTAACTTTTCGGATTGACACAAAGCCGAATTTTTATATTTTGTTTATAATTTATCTCTTTTTAAAAGCCAAATTAAAAATTTGGCGGACTTTATAAATATACACAAACCTTTTGGGTAAGAAACTATTAGCTGTGTTTTACACACCGTGTTGTAGGTCGTTTTTTTAATTCCAGAATTTCCACCATTTACTATTAGATATGTTTTCTTCATTGGGCTTTTTTAACCATTCAATTTCGTGTCCAACTTCTCCCTCTTCGATTTCTCCAACTTTAAACTCTAAAATTTCCGTTGCAATTTTTTTTATTTCAGTTTTCCATTCTATCCATTCGTTTAATTCCATTTTCCCAATAAAGTGAAGTCCGCTGGGTTCAATAGAAGCATATATTGATTTTTCATTTTCATTAAAACTGAACCAATATGGAATTCTGTTTTCTCCAAATCCAATCCAACCTTTCATTTTTTTATATACTAAAGGTAATTTATCTAAAACCTCATTAGGTAAATCATATCTAATATTCAAATTACATTCTTGTATTTCTATATTTCGGTTATCGTTTTTATATACTTCTAAAAACTCTTGCATTTGCTCTTCTTGATGTTTATTAAATTCTTCTTTTTTGTCAATCCAAGCCGAAGAGTTAATAGTAATAGATTTAGCTTCTAAAAGAGAACAATTTTGATTAATTCTAACATATGCAATACATTCTAAAATTCCATATTCTTTGGATTTTAGCTCAATTAACCTTTGTCCTAATTCAAGAGGTGTTTTTTTATTTTCTTTTTCACCTAATTCAGTTATATCTTCTATCGACATTTTTTGGTAATTACCAACAACGGTTTTGTGTATGAGTAGTAGCGGATTTCTACTCGCAAATCTTTCGGTTTTGCAATGACCTTTGTTATATGTTTATACTTTCGTTTTATCATTTAAACCGCTATTACTTATACACCGTGTTGTGCTTAGTTATTGCTTTTCAGATTTTCTTTTCATTAGTTCTTTACATTCATTTTCTCGTGCTTTAGAAAAGTAAAATTTATCCGAATTCAATATGGCTTTATGGGTTGAATTTGTTTCAATAAATGGAATTATATTCATTTTCATTTCTTCTATCCATAAATCAGTCGAAGAATTTAACTCTATTGAGTTATGTCCGCGAATTGTAGGCTTTTTTATTTGAGCCATCGCTAAATATTCATCATCGTAGACATCTCCAATTTCGGAATCGAAATACACTATGTTTATGTCATAAAATCCATGTCCAAAGGTTTTATATTCAAAAAAGATAAATACCGATAAGCCATTTCCCAAATCTTTAAATATCCGTTTAGATGTTTTAGTATGTCTTTCAAATCCTTGTGTTTTGAAAAAAACTACAATCTTTTCTTTAAATATCTTGTCAAACTCTTTTTTTCTATCCTTTGTCGTAAATTCTTCAATCATTCGTTTTGTTAATTAAGCACAACAACTGTGTAAACATAATACTTACACAAAAACACTACTCCAAAATACTCTCATAATTATATACAACCTTCAAAAAAACAAAATATTTATCCTACAAATATTAACAATTTGCACTACCCCTATATATACCTAGAAAAAGAAAAAATACAAAAAAAACGGCTTGATTATGCATCAATACCGCTTTTGGATTAAAAAAGTAGTTAGTCGTCTATTTTTCTAATCGCTCTAAAAGAATCTCTGCAACCCTCTCTGAAGATGCAGCGTTCTGCCCTGTTATAAGC
This sequence comes from uncultured Maribacter sp., assembly GCF_947496775.1. Classification (GTDB taxonomy): domain Bacteria; phylum Bacteroidota; class Bacteroidia; order Flavobacteriales; family Flavobacteriaceae; genus Maribacter_B. The sequence continues at coordinate 54,071 of NZ_CANMDU010000011.1, forward strand.
AATCTGTCTTCCACTGTATAAGGTTTCCAATCTACTCCTTTGGAGTATATAGCACCATTGTCTAGGAGCATATCTTCTACTAAAAAAGGAACTACATTGGTTAATTGTACCGCCTCCTCTTCTGTATTTGTAAACCCTGTAACTTTTTTCCCTTTTACCAATGGCGTACCATCGACTTTCTTAACATTTTTAAAAACTCCTAGTGCAAGGCATACCGCACCTATAGGCTTATTTCTTGCATAGAAAGTTTCTATTATTGCTATTGAAACTTTATCTTCAACAAGATCCCATAATAGTCCGTGTCCGCCAGGGTAAAAGACAGCATCGTAATCTGCTGTATTTACTTCTGCAAGCATTATTGTTTTGCTTAGTTTGGCTTGTGCTACTTTGTCGGTATTAAAACGTACGGTTACTGGTGTCTTAAAATCCAACAACTCACTCTTAGGATCTATTGGTGGCTGCCCTCCTTTAGGAGACGCAATAGTTATTTCTACCCCCTTATCCGTTAACAGATAATAAGGCGCAGCAAATTCTTCTATCCAGATCCCTGTTTTTTTACCGGTATTTCCTAACACATCATGACTTGTTACTACAAATAATACCTTTTTTGTACTTTTATATTTTTCGCGTATATTTTTAACTGTTCTTTTTTTAAGCTGCGCTGAACTATTTATAAATAGCCCTAATGTTAAGATTATAAGTATTCCTTTCCTCATGTATCCTTCGTTTATATAAAACCAAAACACAAAGGTAGAAGCCAAAATTGAGATAAAAATTGATATATGATAAGAAACTAGGAAGCAGAAGTAGGTATTTCTTTTCTGTTTCTACTGAGGCTTTCTGTAGTCACACCTAAGTACGATACTATATGATAGTTTATTACGCGTTACCCTATGTTTAGATACGTCATTATAAAAGCTATGTAGAGTATGCAAAGTTTCCAAAAATTCTTTTTTGAAAACCAACAAAAGCCTTTTACATTTTCTTTCTAAAAAAGCCTTCTAATGTTGGAACTTCAACATAAAAAGACCCTAACTTTCTCTAGATATTTTATACGAGGCAACATCTTGCAAACATTATATTTGAAGGGTTCCGAAAACCGAAGAGAAGAAAGCAGTATGGTAGATAATCTACAAATCTCTAACTGCAAATTGTACGGTAGGTTCTTTCCTATGTGGATCCACAAAAAATGACCTTAAACAACCAGAGGGCACAAAATATTGATACAATATGAGCCCACCAGTTTCTAAAATAAGAGTGCTTTTTTTAACTTCTACCTTGGTCAACGCAGTACGTATTCGATCCTTTTTTGGAGAGGATAAAGGAAGACCTTTAAAGATTTTGCAGGCTACATTTTCTCCCATTTACACTCAATATCAAATAATAAAATATAATTTATAAATAACTTATAATCAGCAAATTAAAGATTTTAGCTTTAATCAAAAGTTTAAATATTACTTTAATTTAAATTTATCTTTTCCGTTTCATCTAAACGCCCAACATCTACAATCATCCCTCCATTTTCTGACTTAACCGTATACACAAATTTTTCGCCCCATTTAATTTCAGAAGCTTTATAAGACGAACGAGAATAAATATGTTGTGAAAAAGACTCATCAAATGCTTTTATGCTAACAATAAACTCTGCATCTTTTTCTAAAACACAAGCTTCATCCAAATTAAACAATGGACTTGTTTCTTCTATTGGATGCACTATAGTCCACATATATGGAAAGAAAATAACTTTAGGAATTTGTAACTCTAACTGATAAAAATCTCTTGCTCCGGAATCATCTTTCTTCATTGACAAAGTTAAATTTGCCTCCACATCTAATAGTTGATTTTCATGCGGATTTACTATTTTAAACATAAATCCATTAATTGCCTTAAAAGGAGCAACAACGGCATGAGAACTATATTTTATCTTTGGTCTAGGTTTAGAAAATCTACCATAAACCATCCCCGTTGCCAATGCAAAAGATAGCAAGCCTAGCATTGATTCTATCGCCGCAACTATATTTGCCGTTACACCAATAGGTGCCACCCTCCCATAACCTAAAGTAGTTACGGTCTGCGCACTAAAGAAAAATGCCTCTAAAAAAGCCTTTGCATTATCCGAACTATTTATACCCGTAAGATTTTCTACCCCTATCCATACATAAAGGCCAGCAAAAAAAATATTTATTACAAAATAACCTATTAAAATAATAACAAAAAAACGCCACCACGGCATAGAAATTAGAGAGTGAAAGAAATTAAATCTTTCCAAAAAAGGACGATTAGTTTTAGTAACATTAAAAGTACCATCTTTATTTAAAGTCCTATGTCCATCATAAGAAGTCTTTGTTCCTAAGCCATATTCTTTAATTTTTCCTTTTAAATTATCTGCCATAACTATTTTAAAAAAACTTTCTAAATTTAAAAAACAATGTGTTCTTTTAGTGTTTTACACTTAAATTATTTTATTGTCAACCGCATATTAACTAGATGGTTTTGAAATCCAGCTTTTTCATATGCCCTAATAGCAGAAATATTAGCTGAATATACATCTAAACGCAATTCATAAATACCTTTGGAAGAGCACCACTTTTTTATTTCTTCTATAATAGCTTTATTAATTCCTTTTCCTCGAAATTGAGGCATTACATACATGAAACCTAAATAGGCGTAATCGCTATGTTTTAAATATGGTTTTGCTTCTAAAATTTTTACATACGAAGAAGCTATTATTTTATTATTATACACAGCAACTAGTACGTCAGATTTTGGAGAAGTAATTAATTCAGCAATATTATAATAAGAAATTGGATCTGGTTTCAACGTAGAATCAAACGGTCTTTCTGCACTAATTACTCCTTGTTCAAAAATTTTTAAAACACTTAAATCATCTAAAATAGCAGGTCTAAAAAGAAAACTATCTTTACACATAGCAACATATATTAAATTTTAATTTGCTTAAAATCAGATAATTATATATATTAACAATAATAAACAGTTTAAACTAGATTTCCGACATTCTTATTAAGCAATTTATAGCCAATTTTGCGTCTTTTACATCTACAAAAATATGATCATGAAAGTAGCCCGCAACAACATTACAACTAATTTTATGCTTAGTTAACTCCGTTGCAATTGCAGCTGTTAAACCAACAGCATCTAGCGCAGAATGAATCGTAAGCGTAATCCAAGATGCAATAAATTCATACTTCAATTGCAAAGAATCTGCTTTGTTTTTTTCAATAACAATAGTTGTTCCTTCTTGTTCTTTGAACTCACAGATAGTATCTTTTCTAGGTATTTTATCTATATTTTTTACTGTACAAAAAACATATTCTCCATCATGGAGTTTAGGACTTATCCCTTTAATAAGCTCTTGTAAATTAGCTTCTCCAGCCATGTAAATTGCTACAAATTAAATACTATTAAAAAAAAATAAATCCTCTAATTAGGTCTACTAAAAACAGAGTTTGGATTTTTAGTTTTTTGGTCTTTAAACAAACGTTGTTGCTGCTTTACTGTCATAGTACTACCATCATGGCTCCATCCCGGAGGACCAAAAATATACATTAACTTATGAGCCAATTTTGGAGATTTTTTAGTATCATTCCAAATATCTTTAAACTCGTGAGTTAGGATTACTATGGGGTTATATGATTCTGGGGCATGGATAACACCAAATTTTACTTCAATATCATCATCTAACTCTTTCCATGTTCCAAAAATTTTATCAAAAATATTTAAAAAACCACCATGATTTTTATCTAAATATTCCACATTCTGAGAATGATGCACCTGGTGCATGGTATGCGTATTCATGAATTTTTCAATAATCCCCATTTTTGGCACGTATTTAGAATGCAATTGAAATTGCCAAAAAGACTCTATAGCTAAAGCAAAAATTACCACCTCAACAGGAAAACCTATGGCGGGCATCCACATATAAAAGAAAGGTTTATACAATAATGTAAACCATCCATTTCTTATAGCAGTTCCCAAATTAAAATGATCAGATGAATGATGCACTATATGTGCTGCCCATAATATTCTAATCTCATGATTTGCCCTATGAAACCAATAGTACGTAAAATCATCTGCTAATTGACATAACAAAAAGATATACCAAGAATACCCAAAAGATTCGTACCCCATAATATTTGTACGAACCCCATTTACTAGAGGGTTAAAAAATTCGTATGTATAATTAAAAACTGTTATTAAAACGGTTACCTTAATTAATGGACCCAAAATCGCAGAACCTATTCCCATAGCGCCACTTGCCATTAAATCTTTCCATACATACAAATCTTTGTCACCGTGTGTATGGCTATATGTTATTTCTAACAGTATAAAAGCAATAAAACAAGGAACACCATAAATTAGGGGGTTGGTTAAATCCATAAACTACATATATTTTTTTCAAAGATAGCTATTTAAAGAAGGTTATTCTTTGTAGCTTTTATATTATTTAAACTATTAAAGTTATTTATCATTCTTTTGCAAAATTTCATTTTGTTGTTTTAACAAAGTCTCTAAACTAGCTAACAACTCAATGTCTTTTGGAGTTGCAACCGTCTTATCTTTTGGGTCTTCTGCTCTATCTTTAAAATGATTTATAAATTTTAAAACCACAAAAATTGTTAATGAAATAATTCCAAAATCTACCAAAACTTCTACAAGCTCTCCATACCAAATAGCAACTTCATCTACGCCCGAAGCTGCTTCTCTTAAAATTATTTTTTTATCTGTTAATGAAACTCCTTCGGACAAGAGAGATAATGGCGGCATTAAAACTTTTTTTACTAAAGTATTTACTACTTTATTAAAGGCTGTACCGATTATAATACCTATAGCCATGTCTATCATATTGCCTTTTACAGCAAAAGTTTTAAACTCCTGAATAAAATTTTTCATAAAATTAGAAAAGTGTTATTTGTCCGTCATCATCCGAATCTACATCTAAATTTTCATCGGAATCCTCTTTAGATGGTTTGTTTTCGCCTTGCGAAGTTACTTTCGGAGTTTCTTTATCGGATACAACATTTTCGGAAACCTCTTCTACCACTTCTAATTCTTCTACCGGAGTCTCCGCTTCTTCTTCATATGGCAAAGATTCTAATGCATTTACATTCTTAACCTTTTCTGAAGTTAATTGATTTCCTAAAGCTTTTATTCCTTTAATAGCAATAAACTCTTCTATATCTATACTTAAATTAGGCTTTTGTTCTTTTCCTCTGGGTTTAACAAATTCCAATTCAACGACAGGCCTCCAATCTGTAGAAATTAACTCTAAGTACGATTTTGGATGTTCTGTAATAATAAGGTCTTCTCTATTTTCGTGCTCAATTAAAAAACGTTTTACAGCAAGTCTTTCTTTTTCTCCATCCCAATATATAGCCGATAATGGCTTCTTAGGATTCCATTTTTCTAGTACCACCATATCATCATCAAAATGAGACGTTAGAGTAGGTAGCATTGTTTTTACAATTCCTTTTTGCGTAACAATTAAAAGTAAATCGTCTCCTCTAAATTCACCGAGCAATTCTCCTCTACCATCTACATTTAATCTACGTACTACATCATCGAACCAAATTTTACGAGGTTTTAATGTAGAAACTCCCTTTTCTTTAAGCTCTATGCGCTTTACAGCATATTTAGTAACAATATTACCTTTTGAGGCTCTTCCTTTTATAAGAACATCCGAAAAATCGATATCCCACTTTAGTTTTTTTACACTCCCTACTTGTCTCAAATTTATAGTTACTACTTCTGCTTCTCCATTAGGATTAGCACTGTAATATAAAACCTGAGATGCTGGTTTACCCGTTGTTAAATCGTACAACTTATCCCTAGTCATACTAGTAACATTAAAACGTTTAATATAGGTTGCCCCTCCCTTACCATCTTTATAAATCATGTTATATGTGGTTCGAGCATCTTTCTTTTTAAATACAGCCACGTGAATAATGTTTTTACCAACAAAAGTTTTGGTATCTACTTTAGAAACCATCATTTTTCCGTCTTTGGTAAACACAATAATATCGTCAATATCACTGCAATCTGTAACATATTCATCTTTGCGTAAAGAGGTACCTACAAAGCCTTCTTCTCTATTTACATAAAGTTTTGTATTCCGAATAACAACCTTTGTAGCTTCAATATCATCAAAAATTCTTATTTCAGATTTACGCCCCCTGCCTTCTCCATATTTGGCTTTTAAGTTTTTAAAATAGTCTATTGCGAACTGAATAATATTTGCAAGATGATGCTTAACTTCTGCTATACGCTCTTCTAAACTATCTAACAATTGCTGTGCTTTATCAATATCGAATTTAGATATCCTCTTAATTCTAATTTCCGTAAGACGAACAATATCTTCTTCGGTAACTGTTCTCTTTAAATGTTTAACATGTGGTTTTAACCCCTTATCTATAGCAGAAATTACCCCTTCCCAAGTTTCTTCTTCCTCTATATCACGGTAAATTCTGTTCTCTATAAAAATGCGTTCTAAGGAAGAAAAATGCCATTGTTCTTCCAGTTCATTTAATTGAATTTCTAATTCTCTTCGCAACAATTCCACAGTATAATCCGTAGAACGTTTCAACATTTCAGTTACGCCAATAAACAAAGGTTTATTATCCTCTATTATACATCCTAAAGGGGAGATGGAGGATTCACATGCCGTAAAAGCATACAGAGCATCTATAGTTTTATCAGGAGAGATACCACTTGGCAAATGCACCAAAATCTCTACATCCGCTGCCGTGTTATCTTCTATTTTCTTTATTTTAATTTTCCCCTTATCATTGGCCTTTAAAATAGAATCTATCAAAGAAGAGGTATTGGTTCCGTACGGAATTTCTGTAATAGCAAGCGTATTCTTATCTACTTGCGCCATTTTTGCTCTTACCCTAACTTTTCCTCCTCGAAGGCCATCATTATAATTACTAACATCAATAATACCCGACGTTGGAAAATCTGGAAATATAGAAAAACGCTGTCCTTTTAAATGTTTTACAGAAGCGTCTATTAGTTCTATAAAATTATGAGGTAAAACTTTAGTAGACAATCCTACCGCAATACCCTCTGCCCCTTGTGCCAATAAAAGCGGGAATTTCACAGGTAAGTTTACTGGTTCTTTTTTTCTACCGTCATAAGAAAGTTGCCATTCTGTAATTTTAGGGCTAAAAACTACTTCTAAGCCAAATTTTGACAAACGAGCTTCAATATACCTAGAGGCAGCTGCTCTATCCCCAGTTAAAATATTACCCCAGTTTCCTTGCGTATCTATTAACAAATCTTTTTGGCCAATTTGCACCATAGCATCTGCAATACTAGCATCCCCATGTGGGTGATACTGCATCGTATGCCCCACAACATTAGCAACTTTATTGTAACGACCATCATCTAACTCCTTTAACGAATGAAGTATTCTACGTTGCACAGGCTTAAAACCATCTTCTATAGCTGGTACTGCACGTTCTAATATTACATAAGAAGCATAATCTAAAAACCATTCTTTATACATGCCAGTAACCTTTATTAAGGCTTCTTCTTGGTTTTCTTCATTATTCGTAATGTGCTCCTCGTTCAGTTCTTCATTCTCTTCCATGCAGAAAGATAGGTATTAGGTGGTTTGTACTTAATTTTGATCTACAAGGTCTATCTCTACCTTAAGGTTTTCTATGATAAATTTTTGTCTGTCTGGTGTGTTTTTACCCATATAGAATTGCAGTAAATTTTCAATAGACATCGCTTTATCTAACATAACCGGTTCTAAACGAATATCATCTCCAATAAAATGAACAAATTCATCTGGTGAAATCTCCCCCAAACCTTTAAATCGTGTAATTTCTGGCTTACCGCTTAACTTATTTATAGCACTCTTTCGTTCTTCATCAGAATAACAATAAATAGTTTCTTTTTTATTACGAACTCTAAAAAGAGGTGTCTGTAATATATATAGGTGATTCTCTTTTATTAATTCAGGAAAAAACTGTAAAAAGAAGGTTATAAGCAATAATCTAATATGCATACCGTCTACATCGGCATCCGTGGCTATTACAATATTATTATATCGTAAATCCTCCATAGACTCTTCAATATTCAACGCCGCTTGTAGCAAATTAAATTCTTCATTCTCATAGACTACCTTTTTAGACATTCCGTAAGAATTTAGGGGTTTTCCTTTTAAACTAAAAACAGCCTGGGTATTTACATCTCTAGATTTTGTAATGGAACCAGAAGCCGAATCTCCCTCTGTAATAAATAACGTACTTTCTAGATTTCTGGCTTTCTTTGTGTCTCCTAAATGTATACGACAATCTCTAAGTTTCTTATTATGTAAACTAGCTTTTTTAGCACGGTCTTTTGCTAATTTTCGAATACCGGAAAGCTCTTTGCGCTCGCGTTCGGCTTGCATAATTTTACGTTGTAAAAATTCTGCAGTTTCCGCATTTTTATGTAAGTAATTATCTAAATATTTACCCACAAAATCGTTAATATAGGTACGGACAGTAGGCAAATCCCCTCCCATATCTGTAGAGCCTAATTTTGTTTTTGTTTGACTCTCAAAAACAGGCTCCATTACTTTAATAGAAATGGCCGAGATAATAGATTTCCTAATATCCGAAGCTTCATAGCTCTTACCATAAAAATCCCTAATAGTTTTTACTAATGCCTCTCTAAATGCTGCTTGATGCGTACCACCTTGTGTTGTATTTTGTCCGTTTACAAAAGAATGATACTCTTCACTATACTGAGTTTTACTATGTGTTATAGCTACTTCTATATCATTTCCTTTTAAATGAATAACAGGATAAAGCATATCCTCTACATTATTATTATCTTCTAAAAGATCCTTTAACCCATTTTCTGAATGAAATTTCTCCCCATTAAAAACGATGGTAAGCCCAGGGTTTAAATACACATAATTTTTAAGCATGCGTTCCACATACTCATTACGGTATTTGTAATTTTTAAAGATAAGTTCATCTGGCGTAAAAGAAACCTTAGTCCCTTTACGCTGCGAGGTTTCGGAGGGGCCTTCTTCTGTCATTAAATTACCTTGACTAAATTCGGCAACCTTTAGCTGACTGTCTCTTGAGGATTGCACCTTAAAAAAGCTAGACAAGGCATTTACTGCTTTTGTACCAACACCGTTTAATCCTACAGATTTTTTAAACGCACGGGAATCATATTTACCCCCTGTGTTCATTTTGGAAACAACATCAACCACTTTTCCTAACGGAATTCCACGACCATAATCCCTAACATTAACTATATTATCACGGATTGCAATTTCAATGGTTTTCCCAGCTCCCATTACAAATTCATCAATACAGTTATCTATAACTTCTTTTAAAAGAATATAAATACCATCATCCGCAGAAGAACCATCTCCCAATTTACCAATATACATCCCTGGTCGCATTCTAATATGCTCTTTCCAGTCTAATGAACGGATATTATCTTCGGTATATTGGGTATTTTCTGCCATATATAGGAATTTAAACGAAAGTGTTGCTAATATAACACGACTTACAAAAAAATAAAACCCTTAACGACTAAAGTAATTAACAATAAAAAAAGAATTTTTGTTGATAGAATAGGTATTTCATTGAAAAAAGAGAGGAAATAGATAGTTTTTCACTATTTATTTCTCTTTTTTCTTTGAAATTATAGACACGCCACCAATTACGATTAACATCCCAACTACTTGTATTAATGAAATACGTTCCTCTAAAAAAACAAAAGCCAAAACTATAGTAGAAACCGGACCTAAACTTCCAAAAATTGAAAAGGTATTTGCCCCAAGTTTTTCTATTGCAGAAGAGACTAAAAAAGACGGAATTAAAGTGCAAAAAATTGCCATTACGGCACTAATAAAATACACCTTTTTTGGATAACTAAAAATGGCATAATCTCCTTGAATTAAAAAATGAATCACAACACAAAACGTAGATACTATCATAGCATTAGCAGTAAAACGAAGCACTCCAAATTTAGGAATTAACCAACCGCTACCTACCAAATAAGAAGCATAAGTAATTGCACTTAAAAAGATTAAAAAAGCTCCTTTATATACCGAAGTTCCCTCTAAACCTATTTCATCCCAAAAAGTAATTAGAACCCCTACATACGTAATAAAAATAGCCAAAGATTGTTGCGTAGATAGTTTTTTCTTAAAAAACAACCAAGACAGCAAAACCACAATGGTTGGATATATGAATAGGATAATTCTTTCTAAGCCAGCTTTAATATATTGCAAGCCAATAAAATCAAATAAGCTTGCTAAGTAATACCCTAAAAAACCAAACAAGAATAACCATAAATAGTCTTTAGTGCTTATGGTATCACTTTTAGAATTCTTGTACTTGTACGCTATAACCACATAAAATGGTAAAGCAAATACCATTCTAAACAAAAGCAAAGTTAAATGGTCTATAGAATACCCATATGCTAATTTTACTAATACTGCTTTTGCAGAGAATAATAAAATTCCTAGGATGGCATAAATAATACCAACAGTAGTTTTTGAAGAGGTTTTAAACATACCGCTAAACTAGACTACTTATTTAAAAGTAAATTTAAGTAACTAACCTAAATACAATGTTCAAAATAGATAAACGAATAATTTTCATAAAAAAAGGCATTAAAAACCGATGTTTTTAATGCCTTTTTTTACATGTAGCAAATAACTACTATACGTTAAAACGAAAATGCATAACATCACCGTCCTTTACAATATATTCTTTACCTTCAACTCGCATTTTACCAGCTTCTTTTACTTTAGCTTCGCTTCCATACTCCACATAATCATTATAACCAATAACTTCTGCACGAATAAAGCCTTTCTCAAAATCGGTATGTATTACTCCTGCTGCTTGCGGAGCAGTTGCTCCTACCGGAATGGTCCAAGCACGAACCTCTTTTTCTCCAGCTGTAAAATAAGTTTCTAAGTTTAATAATTTATAAGCGCCACGAATAAGTTTAGCAGAACCAGGCTCATCTAACCCTAAATCTTCTAAAAACATTTGGCGCTCCTCATAAGTTTCTAACTCTGTAATATCCGCCTCAGTACCAACAGCCAATACAATAACTTCTGCATTTTCTACAGCTACATTTTCTTTTACTTTTTCTACATAAGCATTACCAGAAACAGCAGCATCTTCATCTACATTACATACATACAAAACTGGTTTATCTGTTATAAACTGTAAAGGTTTCACAAACTCTGCTCTATCGTCTTCACTTATTTCTATTGCTCTTACCGAAGTTCCTGATTCTAATCCTGTTTTTATAGCAACCAAAATTGCCTCTTCTTTTTGGGCGTCTTTATTCCCTGTTCTAGAAGCTTTTTTTACTTTTTCTAATTTTTTATCTACAGTCTCTAAATCTTTTAACTGCAACTCCATATCTATAGTTTCCTTATCTCTAATAGGATCTACAGAACCATCTACGTGTACAATATTATCATTATCAAAACAACGCAAAACATGAAGAATAGCATCGGTCTCTCTAATATTTCCTAAAAACTGATTTCCTAAACCTTCTCCTTTACTAGCTCCTTTTACTAAACCTGCAATATCTACAATATCTACAGTTGCTGGTAAAACGCGCTCGGGACTTACTAACTCTTCTAGTTTTTCTAACCTACCATCTGGCACATTAACTACTCCTATGTTAGGTTCTATAGTACAAAAAGGGAAATTAGCACTTTGCGCTTTAGCATTAGACAAACAGTTAAAAAGGGTCGATTTACCAACATTTGGCAAACCTACAATACCAGCTTTCATATAAATAAATTTTAAATCGCTGCAAATATAGTTTATAGTTCTGTATTTAGAATTTTTTATATCCAGATAGGAGAAATTATGAAAATCACAACACGTTACTACATTATTGATTATTCATCAATTTGCATCTAATTATTGTGAATTTTATTCATTTTAAGGATAAAAATTATATATTTGGAAATATCTGACTTAAAACAGTATGGAAATTTCGCCAGAAAAATCTTTGTGGTTTATGTTTATTAAGGGAGACTTAAATGCTTTTTCTAGCTTATTTAAGCACTTTTATCCTATGCTGCATAATTATGGTATAAAAATTTCTGGAAATTCCTCATTAACAGAAGATTCTTTACAAAGTTTTTTTGTTTATCTGTACGAGAATAAAGGTAAAATTGGAGAAGTTACTCATGTTAAATCCTACTTATTCGTTTCTTACCGAAGAGCATTATTAAAAGAGCTAAAAAAAGAAAAAAAATTTACCTCTTATGATGAAATTATGGAATCTGAAAAAGGCTTTGTTTTTTCTATTGAAGAGCTTAAGTCTAAACAAGAAACCACCCAACTTAAATCTACTGCATTATTACAATTATTAAACTCCTTACCTACCAGAGAGAAAGAAGTAATATACCTTAAATATTATAGCAATTTAAAATCTTCTGAAATTGCAGAAGTAATGAATATTACCTATCAAAGTGTATCTAACACTCTGCAGAAAGCTTTCGCCAAACTTAGAAACAAGTCAGAATCTGCAGCTATTTCCCGTGTTTTAAACCCTTAATTAAAAAAAAGAAAAAAATAGGGTATATAATTTATTCCAGTGTCTCTTTATATATGAAGACACACTTGCATGGAACAAATAGACCAAGAACTTTTAGATAATTTATTACAAGATACGTCCTTTATTAATTGGGCTAAAAAAAGTAATAGAAATGATATTCAATATTGGAATTCATGGATTAGAAATAACGAATCCAAAATAAAGACTATTGATACTGCTAAATCTATTATACTTGGAATTTCATTTCAAAAAACGAAAGTTGCGAATGAGAAGGTAGAGGCAGAACTTAATAGTGTTTTAAATACTATTAACAAAACTAAGACTAGAACTAAAAGAATTTCATCTTATATTCCGTATGGAATAGCCGCTACTGTTGCCATTTTGTTTATTTTTCTTACTAACAACAATTCAAATAAAAATAGCGTAACGCATAAAACTGCTTATGGTGAAATTATCAACTTAAGTTTACCAGATGGTACAAAAGTAGTTTTAAATGGTAATTCTGAAATCAACTATACTAAGGAAAATCCTAGAGATATTGTATTAACGGGAGAAGCATATTTTAAAGTTAAACCCGTACCCGCAACAAAAGCAAAATTCTGGGTAACCACTAAAGATTTAAAAGTTGAAGTTTATGGCACACAATTTCATGTGAATACAAGGGAAGAAAAAACCGACGTTGTTTTAGATGAGGGCTCTATTCATTTACTACTAGATAATGGGCTTACCAAAAAAATGATTCCTGGGGAATTTGTATCCTTTTCAAAATCATCAGAAAATATCACACATAAAAAAGTAGACTTAGATGTTCCATATAGTTTATGGAGAGATGGCACCTATATTTTTAACAACCTTACCCTAAAGGAGGTTATGAAAAATATGGAATACACATATGGAATAGAAGTGAAATTTTTAAATGAAAAATTAAAAGAAAAATTAATTACAGGAGGTATTCCTAACGAAAATTTAATGATCTGTCTTGCTGCTATTGAAAAATCTGCAGATATAACTATTATCAAAAAAGATAATACAATTGAACTAACAGAAAACTAACAACTACCTAAATAATCTAAATTGAACACTATGAACAAAAAACGACTAATTATGGTTGCGTTTTCTTTATTCCTACTTCTAGGAATAAAGAAAACAAATGCTGCTGAAAAAGTAATTGCAAAAATTACTCTTTCTGAATTTCTATCAGAAATTAGTATTAAACACGAAGTGTTTTTTACCTACAACCCGGCTCACGTATCTAATACGGTGTTAAATCCAGAAGAATACAAATACAATATTTTAGACAAAATTATTCATAAATTAGAACAGAACACTAAGTTTGATTTTGAATATCTTGGTAACAAATATTATGTAGTTTATCATAAAAAAAACGACAGAGTTAAAGTAAATAAAACTCCAACCAGTTCTATTGGTGCGATACAAACTACCTCTACAACAGAATTCTTTCAAAACACAGTAAAAGGTAAAGTTACAGATGAATCTGGAGCGCCATTAGGAGGTGTAAATATTATTGAAAAAGGAACAACAAATGGTACCACTACTGATTTTGATGGTAATTATGAATTAAACGTAGATGATGCAGCAACATTAATTTTTAGTTATATAGGTTTTGGAACTCAAGAAGAAATAGTGAATGGACGTTCTGTTATTAATATTTCTTTAATAGAAGGCGAAGCTTTAGATGAAGTTATAATGGTAGGTAACCGTACTAAACCAAGAACTGCTTTAGAATCTGCTGTACCAATAGATAATATTGGAGTATCTGATCTAAAAAATACAGGTCAACCCACTGTAGATAAAATGTTAACTTACAAGGTTCCGTCTTTTAACTCTACAAACCAAACTGTATCCGATGCTACAGCGCATTTTGACCCTGCAGATTTAAGAGGATTGGGACCAAGTAGAACGTTGGTTTTAATAAATGGGAAAAGAAAAAACCAAAGTGCTTTAGTATATATTAACGATACCCCCGGTAAAGGAGAGGTCGGAGTTGATTTAAAAAGTATACCAACAGCTGCTATTCAAAGGGTAGAAGTTCTTAGAGATGGAGCATCAGCACAGTATGGTTCGGATGCTATCGCGGGAGTTCTAAACATGATTTTAAAAAAGAATGTAGAATACACTACGGTAAACGTTAAAACAGGAATCACTTCCGAAGGAGATGGTTTTAATTTTGGTGCAGATTTAAATACTGCTATAAATCTTGGAGATAATGGAGGGTATTTAAATATGACCTTTGGGTATTACCAACAAGACATAACAAACCGTGCCGGTGAGCCAGGGGAAGATAACCTTTTTGGTGTGCCTGCAGACGACCCTACTTGGGGAAGCTGGTTAGCAGATAACCCAGATCTTGGAATGACCGTTGGCCAACCAGAAATGAAAAACGCAGATGTATTTTTTAATGCTGGTGTTCCTTTTAAAAATGACAAAGGAGAGTTTTACGCCTTCGGTGGATTAACGTACAGAACAGGGAAAAGTTTTGCTTTGTACAGAACTCCTTATTGGGTACAAGATCCAAACAATTTATTACATGATGCAAACGAACCCTATAACGGTTTTCAGCCTACATTCGAAACCGATATTAGAGATAATAATTTTACTGCTGGTATTAAATCAGAAGTATTAGGATTTAATATGGACTTTAGTGGTACTTATGGAAGAAACGCTGTTGATTACATGGTTAAAAATAGTCTAAACCCCGCATTAGGTGCAAATAGCCCTACAGCTTTTGATGTTGGAGCCTACTCTTTCGGGATTACTTTAGCCAATTTAGATTTCTCTAGAAACTTTGGTGATGTTAATATTGGATTTGGTACTGAGTATAGATCAGAACGTTTTACGGCGGAAGCTGGTGAAGAGGCATCTTATATTTCAGGGGGTGCACAATCTTTCCCAGGTCTTCAACCTGCAAACGTAGTAGAAGCAACAAGAAATAATTTAGGTTTATATGGAAATTTAGAATGGGATATAACTGAAAAGTTCTTAGTAGGTGGTGCACTGAGATATGAAGATTTTAGTGATTTCGGAAGTAATACTTCTTGGAAAATTAGTTCTAGATACTTATTAGGAGATAGAAAAGGAGCTATTAGAGCATCTTACAGTACTGGTTTTAGAGCCCCTTCTTTACATCAAATATATTTAAGCAATGTACAAACTTTAGTTTCTGGAGGAACAATATCTAACCAAGGGACATTTAACAATGTAGATCCAATTATTAGAGAAGGGTTAGGGGTACCTCAATTAACAGCAGAAACATCTAAAAACATTTCTGCTGGAATCACTTTTAAACCAGTAAATAATCTCTCGCTTTCTGTAGATTTTTATAATGTAAAAATGGATGACAGAGTATTATTCACAGGAGAAATTGGTTTCGACGGAGACGATCTTTCAATAAACCCTGTGGAACAAATATTAACAGATAATTCTATTACTAGCTTAAAATTCTTTGTTAATGCTGTAAATACAAATACAACAGGGGTAGATCTTGTTGCTAATTATAAGAATATTACATTAGGTAGCGGAACATTGGCAGCAACATTATCCGCCAATTTCAATGAAACTAAAATAGACGGAGAAATCAACACCCCTACTCTATTAGCACAAAATGGTTATGACATTTTTAATAGAAAAGAAGAATCTAGAATTATATCTGCTAGACCAAAATCTAAAATTTTACTAGGTTTTGATTATAATCTTAACGACTTTATGGTGAGTTTAAATAATACCTATTTCGGAGAGGTTACATGGCAACATGCCACTACTCCTGCTAATGACCAAACATTTACAGGAAAAGTAATTACAGATTTAATTTTCAATTACAAATTTTCAGAAAAAGTATCTGCTAATATTGGTGTAAATAACCTTTTAGATGTTTACCCAGATGAAATCGATACTAAAGGAGATGTTGTTACTGATTTAGGGGGGCGTTTTAAATACCCTTGGGAAGTAAATCAATTCGGTTTTAACGGTACTACAGTTAACGGAGGGGTTACATTCAAGTTTTAATCACACGTTTTAATAGAAATTATTTTTAAGCAAATTTTGCGGATTCTTAAGGAGTCCGCAAGTTGTTTACATTTCAATTTGAAATCAATACACTTATATATGAACACAAAAAAAACACTATTAAAGTTATTTTTATTTTGCATCTTATTTGGCACAAGCCAAGCTTATGCTCACGAGAACAGCAACAAAAGGCTCACTATTTTTCAAAACACAGTACAAGGTATTGTAACAGATGAGTCTGGGATTCCATTAGGCGGAGTTAACATTGTTGAAAAAGGAACAACTAATGGAACAACAACAGATTTTGATGGTAATTACAGTATAGATGTTGCTAACGGAGCGACTCTAGTATTTAGCTATATTGGTTTTGGAACTTTAGAAAAAGAAACAGACGGAACCACCCTAAATGTAAGCTTATCCGAAGGTATGCAATTAGATGGTGTACAAGTAGTAGGTTCTAGAAGCCCTAAAAGAACTGCAACGGACTCTTCTGTTCCTGTTGACGTTATAGATGTTGCTGATGTAGCCACACAAAGCGGTAGTATTGAGGTTAACCAATTATTACAATATGCAGCTCCATCTTTTAACGCTAACAAACAATCAGGGTCTGACGGTGCTGACCATATTGACCCAGCTTCTTTACGTGGTCTAGGGCCTGATCAAACATTAGTATTAATTAATGGAAAAAGAAGACACCAATCCTCCTTAATTAACATCTTTGGTACTCGTGGTAGAGGTAACACCGGAACAGATTTAAATGCCATACCTACTAGTGCTATTAAAAGAATAGAAATCCTAAGAGATGGTGCCGCCGCACAATATGGGTCAGACGCTATTGCTGGAGTAATAAACATTGTACTAAAAGACAATATTGACAAAGTAACTGGTTTTGTTAGTTATGGTGCGTACAATACGAATGCGGATGGTGATTTTCCTGATGGAACACCTAATACCGATGGTAATAGATTAGATACAGATAAAGATGGTAACCAAATAGGAAGTGATAAAAGCTTTGATGGTGGATCTGTAAAAGCCGGAGTAAATTATGGTGTTGGTGTTGGAGAAAAGGGTGGCTATATAAACCTAACCGCAGAGTACATAAATAAAAATAAAACTTTGCGTCCTGGATACAACTTTAGAAGAGGCTTTGGTGAAGCTTCTATTACAGGGTTTAATTTTATGTTAAATGCCAATATTCCTGTTTCTGACAAATCCGAAATATACGCTTTTGGAGGAAGAAATTATAGAGATACCGATGCGTTTGCCTTTACAAGAAACAATCCAACAGAAAGAATAGTTACAAGCATTTATCCCGATGGTTTTACTCCTAGAATTACTTCAATTATTTTAGATAACTCTATCTCTGCTGGTTTTCGAACAGAATTAGATAATGGTTGGAAAGTAGATTTTAGTAACACATATGGTAAAAACAACTTTCATTACTTTATAAAAGGTAGTTTAAATGCTTCTCTTCAAGAGTCCTCCCCAACAGATTTTGATGCAGGTGGTCATAGTTTAACTCAGAATACATTAAACTTAGATTTTTCTAAATATTATGATGAAATTCTAGACGGACTTAACTTTGCTTTTGGTGCTGAGTATAGAAATGAAAATTTTGTGATTTTTGCAGGAGAAGAAGCAGCTTATGGTACGTTTGATACAAATGGTATTATAATTACAGACCCATCTACACAAACGCAACCAACAGATCCAGAGACAGGCAATTTAAGACCTGGTGGATCGCAAGGTTTTCCAGGTTATGGACCTGCAAATGAGGTAGATCGTAACAGATCTAACTTATCTTTGTACGCAGATGCAGAAGTAGATTTTTCTGAATCTTTCTTATTAAGTGGAGCCGCTAGGTATGAAAATTATAGTGATTTTGGTAGTACACTTAATGGTAAACTAGCAATGCGTATTAAAGCATCCGAGAACTTTAATATTAGAAGTTCCGTTAGTACAGGTTTTAGAGCTCCTTCACTAGCTCAAATTTATTACAATTTAAAATTCACAAGTTTTGATGGTGGTGTTGCTCAGGAATCTTTATTATCTCCAAATAATAGTCCTGTAACCGCATCTTTTGGCATAAACGCTTTAAATGAAGAAAAAGCAGTAAATGCAGGCTTAGGTTTTACAGCTTCTTTCGGAAACTTTAACGCAACTATAGATGGTTACTATATTAATATTAAAGACCGTATTGTATTAACAAGTCCGTTTGATGCGCCACAACTTCCTAATGTAGATAATGCTCAGTTTTTCGCAAATGGCGCAGATACAGAAACTACAGGTTTAGATGTTGTATTAGCATGGAAAAAACACTTAGATAATGGCAGCGTATCGGCCACTTTCACAGGAAACTTTAATAACATGGATATTAAAAGCATTAATAATGGAAATTTAGACCAAGATACATTCTTTAGTAATAGAGATCAATCCTTCCTATTGGCTTCTGCTCCAGACAGCAAATTAGGCCTTAACTTAGGGTATAATAGGGAAAAATTTGACGTTTCGATTGCTGCAACTAGATTTAGCGAAATTGTGTTAATAGATTTTGCAGATACAGAAGATGTTTTTGAATCCAAAATGACAGTAGATTTAAACCTTGGTTTTGATTTAACCGAAAATTTAAAGTTAAATGTAGGTGGAAACAATTTGTTTAACGTATATCCGGACCAACAAAATGACGGAGAAACAGACTCTGGTGGGTATTGGGAGGCAGTGCAAATGGGTTTTGGCGGATCATACTACTATGCTAAACTAGGTTTTAATTTTTAAGTTGAGTTTTGTATATTTTGTAAAAAACCCGAACTGTTCTACAGTTCGGGTTTTTAATTATATAATTATTTAAAGAGTAATACTATACAGTAATAATTTATTTATCCATCAGGATGCATAAACTTTTGCTTCCCTAATAATTCTTCTTCAGTTTCTTCATGATCATCATCTGGAATACAACAATCTACAGGACAAACAGCAGCACATTGCGGTTCTTCATGGAAGCCCATACACTCTGTACATTTATCCGGAGCTATGTAATACACTTCATCACTAATGGGTTCCTGCACATCATCCGCGTTTACCTCCTTACCATTAGGCAATACAATATCGCCTTTTAAAGAAGTACCATCATTATAACGCCATTCATCTGCTCCTTCGTAAATAGCCGTATTTGGACACTCGGGCTCACAGGCACCACAATTTATACATTCATCTGTTATAATAATCGCCATAATTTTCTTTTTCTTTACTCGACAATCGAGATTTAAACGTTCCGATATTTATTTCGAAACTCTAATTAAATTTCCCTTAAAATACCTCATAAAACTTACCTGAGGGTATTAACTACTGAATTTTACTCGCTCTTAACTTGTTTCAAGAATACAGTAACCATACTTTTGCGCAAAGTTAATGCCAAATAAAATCTTTTACAAATATAATGATAGACCATAACGCAAGATTAAAAGCTTTTGTTAAACTTGGAACATTCTTTCAAGAGTTTTGTGAATTTGCAAATAATAACGCTAATTCCTCAGAAAATGATATATCAAAGAAAGAAGATTTTTCACAAATAGTTTCTTCTGCAAAGAACTATAATGGATGGTTTACAAAAGAAAATGTATTATTAAGTATAAAAAGTTGGGGAGACCTCTTAACAGAAAAGAATTTAAACACATGGCTAAAAGACTATAATTTAAGCTCTAATAAGAAAAAAACAGTAGCTCTAATTTTGGCAGGAAATATTCCTTTAGTCGGTTTTCATGATTTTTTAACGGTTCTAATTACTGGCAATAAAGCTATAATTAAACTATCTTCTAATGATAAAATAATGTTTCCCTTTATAGCCAAATACTTAACTTATGTAGAACCTACACTACAAGAAGATATAGTTTTTACAGAAGGAAAACTAGAAAATTTCGATGCAGTTATAGCCACAGGCAGTAATAATACAGCTCGTTATTTTGAACATTATTTTAGTAAAGGTCCAAACATTATTAGAAAAAATAGAAATTCCGTTGCCATTTTAACTGGAAATGAAACAACGGAACAATTGGAGGCCTTGGGGGATGATATTTTCATGTATTACGGGTTAGGCTGTAGAAGTGTCTCTAAATTGTTTGTACCTAAAGGATACAATTTTGATACATTCTATAAATCTATCTACAAAAATCATCCTATTATTAATCAAAATAAATATGCCAACAACTACGATTATAACAAGGCAGTTTATTTAATGAGTGAGTTTAAAATTCTAGATAATGGTTTCTTAATGCTAAAAGAAGATTCTAATTACGGCTCTCCAATAGCAACATTATTTTATGAAGAGTATAACACTGTAGAAGAATTAAAATCGAAGTTAGAGACTGACAAAGAAAAATTGCAGTGTGTTGTAGCTCATAATTTTTCGGATAATGAAATTATCTTTGGAGAAACGCAAAAACCTCAATTATGGGAATATGCAGATCATATAGACACCGTTTCTTTTCTAATTACAATATAGCGTTAAAGAGTTACCCTCATAAGCAAGATTCTTAGTATTTTTACAGGCTCTTAAAATTTATTAAAACAGATACCTCTAAATAAAAAAATTACATATGAAAAAACATAATTTTAGTGCAGGTCCTTGTATACTGCCTAAAGAAGTTTTACTACAAGCATCAGAGGCCGTAATGGACTTTAATGGTACAGGCTTATCCTTGGTAGAAATATCACATAGAAGTAAAGACTTTGTAACTGTAATGGAAAAAGCAAGGTCCCTTGCTTTAGAATTATTAGGTTTAGAAGGACAAGGATATGAAGCACTTTTTCTACAAGGTGGTGCTAGTTTAGAGTTTTTAATGGTGGCATATAATTTATTAGAAAACAAAGCTGGTTATTTAAATACTGGAACTTGGAGTGACAAAGCAATAAAAGAAGCTAAAATTTTTGGTGATATTATGGAGGTTGGATCTTCTAAAGATGAAAATTTTAACTACATCCCAAAAGGATATACCATTCCTAAAGGATTAGATTATTTACATCTTACGTCGAACAATACTATTTTTGGAACGCAAATAAAGAAATTTCCAAAAACTGATGCTCCGTTAGTATGCGATATGAGTTCTGATATCTTTTCCCGACAATTAGATTTCTCTCAATTCGACCTAATCTATGCTGGCGCGCAAAAAAACATGGGCCCTGCAGGTGCTACTTTAGTTATTGTAAAGCAAGATATCCTTGGAAAAGTATCTCGTTCCATTCCTTCCATGTTAGACTATCAAGTGCACATTAACAAAGAAAGTATGTTTAATACCCCTTCTGTTTTTGCTGTATATACTTCTATGTTAACTTTGGAATGGTTAAAGAATTTAGGTGGAATTTCGGCTATTGAAGAAATTAATAATAAAAAAGCACAATTATTATATTCTGAAATAGAACTTAATCCAGTTTTTAATGGCTTTGCTAATAAGGCAGATCGCTCCAATATGAATGCTACATTTAATCTCTCGGACGATAAATTAAAAGGTCCATTCGAAACTATGTTACAAGAAGCTGGTATTAATGGATTAAATGGCCATCGCTCCGTAGGAGGCTACAGGGCTTCTATGTATAATGCACTTTCATTAGATAGTGTTGGTGTATTAGTTGATGTAATGAGTGAAATGGAAAGAAAAGGATAATTAATCACAAATTCCTTACTTCATAATCTAAAAATTATATATGACAATTTTAGCAAATGACGGTATCTCCGCCTTAGGTGTTTCTACTCTAGAATCTAAAGGTTTTAACGTATTAACAACTACTGTGGCCCAAGAGCAACTGCCAAATTACATAAATGATAAAAAAATATCAGCGCTACTTGTGCGAAGTGCAACCAAAGTAACCAAAGAAGTTATAGATCAATGCCCTAATCTTAAATTAATTGGACGTGGTGGCATTGGACTTGACAATATTGATGTTTCTTATGCTGAGAAAAAAGGTATTAAGGTTATTAACACTCCAGAAGCTTCCTCTTCTTCGGTTGCCGAACTTGCTTTTGCTCATTTACTAAGCGGTGTTCGTTTTTTATATGACGCTAACCGTAATATGCCATTAGACGGAGATAGGCAATTTAAAAAACTAAAAAAAGACTATGCTAGCGGAATGGAACTAAGAAATAAAACTCTTGGAATATTTGGTTTTGGTAGAATAGGACAAGAAACTGCCAAAATAGCCCTAGGTTTTGGAATGAAAGTAATTTATTTTGATCCTAGTGTACCTGAAAAATCTATTACTTTTTCTTTTTTTGATGAACAATCTGTAAAGTTCAACTTTGAAAGTAGGTCTAAAGAAGAAGTATTACGTAATTCTGATTTTATATCGATACATGTACCTGCTCAAAAAGAGTATACCATAAACAAAGACGACTTTAAAGTAATGAAAAATGGTGTTGGAATAGTAAATACTGCACGTGGCGGAGCCATTGATGAAGTAGCCTTGGTTACAGAGTTAGATAATGGTAAAGTATCTTTTGCCGGTTTAGACGTTTTTGAATCGGAACCAACACCCGAAATAAGAATATTAATGCATCCAAACATTTCATTGAGTCCGCACATAGGTGCATCTACTATTGAAGCTCAAAATAGAATTGGCATGGAACTTGCAACACAAATAATAGATATTTTTAAGGCATAATATTCAAAAAATGCTTTAAATTTAATACTTTGGAACATTAATTAAATTAACTATAACATGTCAGGATTATTAGACTTATTAAACAGCCCAATGGGCAAACAATTAATCAGCGGTGTAGCTGGGCAAACAGGACAATCTGAAAGCGGTACAGCCGGGTTATTAAGCATGGCTATGCCCGTTCTTATGGGAGCAATGAAAAGAAATGCTTCTACACCAGAAGGAGCGCAAGGACTTATGTCTGCACTTTCAAGCAAGCATGACGGTGGAATATTAGATAACCTTGGTGGGTTATTTGGTGGAGGTGTTGATCAATCTGTAATGGATGATGGTGCTGGGATTTTGGGTCATATTCTTGGAGATAAACAACCACAAGTACAAAACGCATTAAGCCAAAAATCAGGGATAGATGCAGGTAGTGTTGCAAATATACTTAAAGTAGCCGCTCCACTTTTAATGGGAGTTTTAGGAAAGCAAGCTAAACAACAAAATGTTAGTGATGCAAATGGTATCGGAGATGTTCTTGGTGGATTATTAGGTGGTGGTAACAACGCTGGTCAACAACAATCTTTAATAGAATCTTTCTTAGATTCAGATGGTGATGGTAGTATTTTAGATGATGTAGCAGGAATGGTTCTAGGTGGAAACAAAAGTGCAGGAGGACTTGGTGGTCTTCTTGGAGGTTTATTTGGAAAATAATTTACCAGTTATACTATTAAGAAAGGCTGTTTTATTTAAAACAGCCTTTTTTTGTACCTTAAGATTTCTAAAACCAGTTTATCATGAAAAAAAACATACTATATACTTTTGCCTCCGTTCTTCTTTTGCTGCTTGCCTGGAACTGCAACAGTACTAAAAATGCCATTTCTATTTCCGAACAAGAGAAAAGTGCTTTTAAACAAACAAAAGGAGATACTATTACTATTAGTAGCGATAAAATAGAATATGAAATAATTATTATTGAACCTGGGTTTAATTTCTGGTTACAAAGCACGGCAAGACCAGAGAATTATTACACGCAAACGTATATGGAAAATAGAAATCAAATTTACGTTACGGAATGGAATAGACGTGTTTTGCAGCCCATGGTGTATAATTCTAATCTATACGAACTACAAATAGATTACCAACCTAACATTGATTATGGATATGAAGTAAATTACAAACTCTATAATTATTTCCTCTTTTTTCAAAGAAAATACAATCAACGATTAGGTCCTTTTGTGCCTCGTATTTAAAAAGTATATTTGCAGTCCATATTTTAATTTTGTTCATGGAAAAACTAAAACAACGTTGGGGCTTAGATTCCAATATACAAATAATATTAGTACTTATTGTTTTCTCTATAACCGGTTCTGCAGCTGTTTTTTTAGCTAAACCTATTCTTAATTCCATAGGGTTAGTTCGCGAAACTTTTCCGGAAGCCTGGTGGGGAACTATTATATACGTAATTTTAAGAATCTTAATTATATTCCCTATTTACCAAGTATTATTAGTTGTTTTTGGTTGGCTATTTGGTCAGTTCAAATTCTTTTGGAATTTTGAAAAGAAAATGCTCAACAGATTAGGTTTAGGTTTTTTATTTAAATAAACCTCAAGGTATTACTAATAAGACAACTTTTTTGTTCTATTTATTAGATAAGCTTTATCTTTACAAGAATTCTGATGAAAAATTATATTATACAAATATCATCTCTCTTTTTTTTAATAGTATTACTAGCTAGTAATACTATTAATTTACATGTATATTTTCATGAACAAGAATTAAGTCATTGCCAAATTGATAATGCTAGTCATAATGGGGATGAAAATGAAGAAAAAACCCCTTGCGATATTTGCTTAGTTGCTTTTAATCTGACTAATTTAGATTATAATAATACTCCATTTTTTTTATTTAAAAAGCTTACTAAAACCCAACAAATACCTGAAAATAAAATATTAGGTTATGTTGAAACACTTCACAAACAAAGCTATTTAAATAAAAATAGAAACAAAGCCCCCCCATACCTAGCATAGTACTTCATTTAAGTTAGTAAATAAATTAGTAATCATGATATTTCATAAAAATGAAAAATATCTATCTAATTTTATTTGTACTATTCTCAGGTTTTATTTACGGTCAAAATTGTAAAAGTATTTTTATTGGAGAAGTTTTAGACTTTCACGACAAAAAGCCTTTAATAAATGCAACTATAAAACTTGTTGGAACAAATAAGATAACAATAGCAGACGAAAAAGGAAAATTCACATTTAAAGATTTATGTGATCAAACTTACAATATAGAAGTTTCTCATATTGGTTGCGAAACTAAACGTATTGCAGTTTTAATAAATGGTGACACCTACATTAAAATAAATTTAGAGCACCATATAGAAGAATTAAATGAAGTAACCTTAAGCAGTGATAGCTTCATTAAAAAAACTAAAACAGGCCAAGAATCTATTATAAAAACTAAAGATTTAGAGCGCTTTAGTGCTGCAAGCCTAGGAGATGCGCTACAACAAATTTCTGGAGTTTCTTCAATTAACACAGGAAATACTATTGTAAAACCCATGATAAATGGATTGCATAGCAGTAGAATTTTAATTCTAAATAACAATGTGCGTTTACAAGATCAAGAATGGGGAATAGAACATGCACCTAATATTGATATAAATAGTGCAAATCAAATATCTGTTATAAAGGGTTCTGGTTCATTAGCCTATGGAGGTGATGCTATAGGTGGTGTAGTTGTTGTTAATCCTAATAATATTATTCTTAAAGACACACTTTATGGAAGAACTATTATTGGCGGACAAATTAACGGAAGAGGTTACCATATATCTTCTACATTAAATAAAAACTATAAGTCTGGCTGGTTTGCTCAAATTCAGGGTTCTTATAAAAAGAATGGGGATTTTAAAACTCCAGATTATAATCTTACCAATACAGGTTTAAACTCTGTTGGGTTAGCTGCTAGGTTGGGGAAAAAGAAATTTGAATCTGGCTTTGAATTATATTATAGTTATTTAAATAGTGAAATTGGTATTTTAGGAGCTTCTCATATTGGTAGTGCCTTTGATCTTGAACGTGCTATAAATTTAGGACAACCCATTTTAATTGAAGATTTTAGTTACTCCATAAATGTACCCAAGCAAAAAATTACACATCATTTAGCTAAAGCAAACTATTATAAACGATTTCAAAACTTTGGAAAAATTAGTTTACAATATGATTATCAAAACAACCAACGCTTTGAATTTGATGTAAGAATTGGGGACAGAAAAAATATACCTGCCGTTGATCTAACTCTACAAACACATACCTTATTAGCCGATGTAAATTTAGATGCAAACCTAGACCGAAAAGTTGATTTTGGATTCATGGCAAGGTATCAGGATAATTTTGCAAATCCAGATACTGGTGTAAGACGTTTAATTCCAGATTATACTAAGTATGATTTTGGAGTATACACTGCCACGGAATGGCGTGTACATGATGCTATAGTTTTAGATGCTGGGTTAAGGTATGATTTTAACAGAATGGATGCTAAAAAATTCTATCGCAAGTCTAGATGGGAAGAACGTGGTTATAATGTAGATTTTTCGGATATTATTATAGAAGAAACAAATACACAATTTTTAACTAATCCTGTTTTCGACTATCATAACATCTCTGCTTCTGTTGGAGTAAAGTATAGGTTAAATGAAAAAAATCAAATTATACTAAACTATAATTTAGCTAGTAGACCCCCTAATGCATCAGAGTTATTTAGCGATGGGTTACATCATTCCGCAGCACGATTTGAACTAGGAAATCTTAGATTTAACAAAGAAGTTGCTAACAGGATTTCTGCTTCGCACACCTATACTACATCAAAATTTAATGTTATAACCGAAGTGTTTTATAACAAAATTAAAGATTACATATATCTAAGACCTTTAGATTTTATACTAACAACAAGAGGCCCTTTTCCTTTATGGAGTTACCAACAAACAAATGCTAACCTATTTGGTATAGACCTTACAGCTACTTATAAAATAACGAATGCGCTACAGTGGCAAAACAAAACAGCTTTTATAAAAGGATATGATTTAGATACTAATTTACCATTAATTGATATTCCTTCATTTAATACCACAAATGAAATTAAATACAGTAAAGAGGCTTGGCATAATTTTTCTGCTAGTCTAAAATCTGATTGGGTATTAGAACAAAATGAATTTCCTGATTTTAATTTTGAAGTAGAAAACGAACTTAATGGAGAAATGACAACTATAGATATTAGTTCTCCTCCGCCTGCATATCATTTACTACATTTTTATAGTGAAGTCACTTTTCCTTTACATAAAAAAACACGCTTAAATATAGGTGTTGGGATTAACAACCTTTTAGACACTTCTTATAGAAATTACTTAAATCGTATGCGATACTTTGCTGATGATTTAGGAAGAAATATAACATTACAAGTAAAACTCAATTATTAAATGAATACTACAAAAACAATAAACATTAATTATTTAAATTTAAATTCTATGAAAACAAGTAAATTTTTTATTAGCGCATTATTTTGTTTAACACTTATCACTTCATTTACCTCCTGCTCAAGTGATGACAATGATCCAAAAGAAGTCGTTGAAGAAGAATTAATTACAGACGTAACTTTAACCTTTACAAACACTACGGATAATACAGACACGGTAGTTTTAGCAAGTATTGCACCAGACGGGCAAGATGGAGCGTCTACAGAAACTATTACTGGTACTTTTACTGCTGGAGCAACATATTCTCTAGGTCTTGTACTAACAAATGAATCTGAGGATCCTGCAGATGATGTTTTAAATGATGACATTATTCCAGAAGCAGATGAGCACTTTTTTAAATATGCTGTAAGCGGTATAGGTTTAACTATGACAAGAGATAGTGATGATACAGATGGTGCTGAAGGAAGTAAATTAGGTGTTAAAACTACATGGGTAGCTGGTGCAGCCAGCTCTGGGAATGTACAAATAGCTTTAATACATGAGCCACAAACTACAGATGATAGTGATGCATGGGGAACTTCTACAGGTGGTTCTGAAGATTTAAATATTACATTTTCAGGTGTTGAAATTGAATAAATACAAATTAAATTTTATAAAGACTGTCTAAAATTTTTAGGCAGTCTTATTTTTTTCTTTTTCTTTCCTAAAACCAAAAGTTAATTGACTTAAAAAAGAACTTGGAACTTTTTCATCTCCTTCAAAACCTAAAGTAATTTCCCCTTCAGATTCTGGTATATAATTGGTTCTAAAAATATAATCCCATAGACTTAAACTAATACCAAAATTAACTCCATACCTATCTTTAGGTATAGTATATGCATGATGATATAAATGCATTACAGGATTATTTAATATATATTTTAACGGACCCCATGTAATTTTAATGTTAGAATGGTTTAAATGCCCGATAGTAATAGCAAAAAAATGAACAATAAAAGCCTGTTCTGGTTCAAAACCACCCAATAACATTACCCCAATTGTTTTTAAAGGTTTATACAATATATTTTCCATCCAATGGTAACGCAAGTGTGCTGCAAAACCCATTTCTTTTACACTATGATGAATTTTATGAAACTCCCAAAGCAAAGGAAACTTATGTAATAAAACATGTGTAAACCATTGCACAAAATCCAAAATTATAAAGAAAATGAGTAACTGAAACCAAACAGAAAGCGCTTCTAGGTTAATTAAAGACAAACTTTGAATACCTATTCCTATTTCTGAAAACAATAGTTCTATTATGGTATAAAATCCGCTAATAACAATAGAGAATACAAAAAAATTAAAGAACATATAAAAAGCATCTAACCAAAAATCTTTTCGAAAAATAGATTGCTTTTTACGCCATGGAAATACAATTTCTAAAACCCAAACAATTAAAGAAATAACAAATAAGCCCCAAAAGTAATTCGTATACCAAGGAACATCAAAACAAATAGATTTCCATGTCCAGTTTAAACTTCCTTTAACGGTATTTACAAAAGTGTCAACATAAATATTCATACAAAAAAGTAACATTTATTCTTTTAACATGTACCATTCTACATTGGTCAAAACTTCCCTCCTGCCCTTTTTTTCTGGAGGGTAATTTTTTACCAAGTAATCTATTATTACATCTTCATTCTTCCCTAAATCCCAAAGATTCTGTGTCTTCTGCATCCAACGAATGGTGGCAACCCAACGTTCTTTATTCATTCTATTTTGAATAACTAACTTGGAGGAATGACAATTAGTACAATTATTAACAGTTTCCATTAGACCCACATCTTCTACCAAACCAGTTCTTACATGAATTCCATTCTCAATTTTATCGTAGTTTGCTTCTAAAGGAATATCTATTAAATTATTAGAACCTTTCAAAACGTCTTTTTCTAATAAATCAGGGTTATTTACAAAATAAATAGCACCAAAGGAAGTGACAACTACCAACCCAAATAGTATTAGAAGTAGTTTATAAACACTACGCACCTGATTTTGAAATGTTTTTAAATCCATAGTTACTATATTACTTTAATAGCAATTCTATGACAAGCATTATTTAGATATCCTTTGGGATTCCAACCTGGGACTAACATGGGTTGTGCCACACCCCTACTATCTGTAGCTTTGGCCCATACTTCATAATATCCCTTTTTAGGAAAAAAAATACTTGCATTAAAATGCTGCCAAGCTAATCTATTCACGGGTTGTTCTAGCTCGCAAACTTTCCAGGTAGAACCAAAATCTATAGAATACTCCATTTTTGATACTTTTAATTCTCCTGCCCATGCATGTCCGCGAATGTTCAGCTTTTTTCCCTCACTAATCATAGCTCCTGTTTTAGGATAAGTAAGTAAAGATTTAACAGGCATAGATTCAATTATACACATATCTTCATCTTTAACTTTCTCTCCAGGTGCAACAGGTTTACAAGGAACACGATAAGCTGTTCCAGTCATTTTAGTACCATCATGTTCCTTATTTCGGATGCTAATTCTATTAATCCATTTTCCAGAAACAGATGCCGGCCAACCACCAGCCACTAAGCGTACGGGGAAACCATGAGCCAATGGAATATCTTCGCCGTTCATTGCAAAAGCTAATAATGTTTCTTCCTGTAAAGCTTTATACATTGGAGCACCACGAGAAATGGGCTCTTTTTTAGGGTCTCCACTTAAATGAGAATCCATAGCATGGTACCCAATATAAACAGCATCTTCTTTTATTCCCGCATCGTCTAATACATCTTTCAAACGAACACCTGTCCAGTTAGCGCAAGATACCGCCCCAATTGTCCATTGGTTCCCTTTTGCTGGTGGATTATACTCACTACGACCATTACCCCCGCATTCTAAGGTTAATTGATATGTATAATGTTTAAATTTAGATTTTAATTGGGGTAAAGTATACGTTTTACTTTTTTTAACAGATTCTCCGTCAATAGTAAGTGTCCAATTATTTATATTAATTTTTTCTGGAATCCTTCCGTTGTTACGAATAAACATATTTTTATTTGGTGTAACTCTATGGTCTAACAAATGAGCTTTAGCCTCTATATTCCATGGTTTGCTATTAAGAACAGTCATTTCTGGGTTCTTATCAAACATTTCAAATGGATCTATTTCTTGTAACGCTAAAGGCTTATAACCAATTGGCATATTGCTTCCAAATATTATTTCAGAACCTATAATACTCGCAAAAGCACCTAGGGATGCTTTTTTTATAAATTTTCTTCTACTCATCACAAATTAGGTCAAAAAAACGGACTCCAGTAAAGTTACAATTTTTGAAACCTCTTTTCAGTAACATTTGCTACAATGGTAAAAGGATATTACAGTAAAAGAAATAAAACCCTTTAATCTATGTTTATTATTTTCTTAAATTTTGAAGTCTTAAAAACATAAGTGTACAACCACATAATAGTAAAGGTTGGTATTATATCTAATCCAGGTACTAATTCTTCTACAAAGGAAACTAAACCTGCAGCCTTGCCTACCTTGCCTTTATAAAGTCTTGTCATTAACCAAGCAGAGACTGGTGCCCAAATAACATCCGAAAACTCTCCAATAAAAGGAATCGCAAAAGACAGCATTCCTATCCCATCAAAAAGCAATCCGAATAACAGGTTTTTTATTTTTTTATCTGATTGTTCTTTTGTCATAATTGTAATACATTATACGCAATACATTGCAACAAGAATGCCAAATTATTTTTTAAAACGAATACCCTATATTACTTTTATGACAAATCTGAACTTATTAGTTTTAGAAATTCATTTCTGGTTTCTTGTTTTTCAAATTGCCCTCTAAACCCTGATGTTGTGGTAACTGAGTTTTGTTTTTGAACACCACGCATCATCATACACATATGGGAAGCCTCTATAACAACAGCTACTCCTTGAGGTTTTAATGTATTATTTAAACACTCTAAAATATCATGAGTTAAACGTTCTTGCACTTGTAAACGTCTTGCAAAAACATCAACAACTCTAGGTATTTTACTTAAACCTACTATATGCCCATTAGGAATATAGGCAATATGTGCTTTACCAAAAAATGGTAACATATGGTGCTCGCATAAAGAATAAAGTTCTATGTCTTTTATGATTACCATATCATCATAGTCCTCCTTAAACATGGCACCTTTTAAGATTTCAACAGGGTCCAAATCGTACCCTTGCGTTAAAAACATCATTGCTTTTGCTGCTCTTTCAGGCGTTTTTACTAATCCTTCTCTAGTAACATCTTCACCTATACCTCCTAAAATGGAAGTATATTTATCTTTTACCTCATTAGTAATTTCTTGATCGTAGTCTTCTAAATTTTTAT
Source organism: uncultured Maribacter sp. (assembly GCF_947496775.1). GTDB lineage: Bacteria > Bacteroidota > Bacteroidia > Flavobacteriales > Flavobacteriaceae > Maribacter_B. Next base: position 86,142 of record NZ_CANMDU010000011.1, read on the forward strand.
ATGATGACATATTTTTAAATTCTTTATATAGCGCGATTACAAATATATGTTCTAAAACCTATAATTCTTAACATTTAAGAATAAAAGCATTTTTTATTGTAGTCTCTTATCTAAGCAATAAATTACAAGGTTCGTTTCTTCTTATATAGTTCAACGATATTTTGTAATGTCCGACCTATTGTTTACTTTCATCTACTTAAATTTTTATGCAGATGATAAAGGCCACCAATATTCAAAAATTTTACGGTGAACTTCAGGTATTAAAAGGTGTAAACCTTCATATTAAAAAAGGAGAAATTATTTCTATTGTCGGTGCATCTGGTGCCGGAAAAACAACTCTTTTACAAATTTTAGGAACTTTAGACACGCAAACGGATATAGAAAATAGTTCCTTAGAGATTAATAATATAGAGGTTACCAATTTATCTGATAAAGATCTCGCTAAATTTAGAAATGAGCATATTGGTTTTATTTTTCAATTTCATCAATTACTCCCGGAATTTACAGCTTTAGAAAATGTATGTATTCCTGCCTTCATTAAAAAAGCTCCAAAAGAAAAAGCAGAAAGTAGAGCTAAAGAATTGTTAGATTTCTTAGGGTTATCACATAGACACAATCATAAGCCATCTGAATTATCTGGAGGAGAACAGCAACGTGTTGCCGTTGCCAGAGCCTTAATTAATAGTCCTTCTATAATTTTTGCAGATGAGCCTAGTGGAAATTTAGATTCTGAAAGCGCAGATAATCTACATAAGTTGTTTTTTGAACTTCGGGAAAAATTTGGACAAACTTTTGTTATTGTTACCCATAATGCTGAGCTAGCGGAATTAGCGGATAGAAAACTGGTTATGGTAGATGGTAACATTACAAAATCTGATCAAGAGGTTTTAGACAATACTATTGTGGAGTAATGACAAAAGCGGAGCTAAAGGATTTTTTAGATGCCAAGGTATTGCAATATAATCTTCCTAAGTTTTTAGAAACAGACCCTATTCAGATTCCTCATGAGTTTTCTAAAAAGGAAGATATAGAAATAAGTGCGTTTTTAACTTCAACCATTGCTTGGGGAAACCGAAAAAGTATTATCACCAATGCAAAAAAAATGATGGAGCGTATGGATAATGCTCCACATGACTTTGTACTAAACCACAAACCTGAAGACCTAGCTAATTTTGAAGGTTTTGTGCACAGAACTTTTAACAGTCAAGATTTATCTTTTTTTGTACAAAGCCTAAAAAACATTTACACAAACCATAAGGGTTTAGAAAGTGTTTTTGCTAAAAATGCCTGCAATACAGGAATGCACAAATCCATCTCCGAATTTAAAAAGGTATTTTTTGAAATTCCACATCCGCAACGTACTACCAAACATGTTTCTGACCCGCTAAAAGGTTCAGCAGCCAAACGTATAAATATGTATTTACGCTGGATGGTACGAAGCAACGCCACCGGTGTAGATTTTGGCTTATGGAAAAGTATCTCCCCTGCTACCCTATCATGTCCGTTGGATGTTCATTCAGGAAATGTTGCGCGAAAATTAGGGCTTTTACATCGTAAACAAAATGATGCAAAAGCCCTAGCTGAACTTGATAAGAATCTTAGAAAATTGGACCCAAACGACCCTGTTAAGTATGACTTTGCTTTATTTGGTTTGGGTGTTTTTGAAAAATTCTAAGAACTATAGTTTTTCAATTAATTCTTGAGGCAACAATACTTTATCAACAATATGTATTACGCCTTTTAGTACTTCTTTATCGGCTGTTTTAACCTTAGCGGGTAAACCTGTTTTATCAACCAAATACGTACCATTATTAAGTACAATTTGCAAAGTTTCACCTTGCGCCGTGGTTAAAATTTGCTCGTTAGTTAATTGTGATGACAAAAGTTTACCACTTTCCACACAATGATATTTTATTATGGTTTTTAAAATTTCGATATCTTTCGCGGTATTAAAATCGGCCAATGAGTCATAACCTTCTATTGATTTAAAGAGTTCTACAAAAGCGGTATTGGTCGGAAAAAAGAAAGTAAACTCGTTCTCTAACGCATTCTGTAAACTGCCACCTAGCGATAAAAAAAGTTTATAAGCTTCGTCTAAATCATCTATTTCTGCTAAAACGTCAGCCAAAACCTTATTTGCCTGAGATGCCAAATCATCTATGATAGATTGTGGCAATAAAACACGATCTATGGTGTGAATTATTCCATTTTTTGCCTTAACGTCAGCTACTAAAATATCCGCCGCTAGCTTAGTGGCATCAACCAATCCGTAACCTTCTTGGGTAGAAACTACTTTAAGCTTGTTTTCTCCGGACAATGTTGTAACATCTCCTGGCAGTAAGTCTGCGGATAACAACTCACCATTATGAATATGATATAACAAAATATCACGTAACAAATTAATCTCTGCGATTGTATCAAAATCTTCAATAGTAGTTAACGCTCCTCCTAATAACGGTAGTAAACCACTAAACGACTCATTTGAAGGTACAAAAACGGTTAAAGGACCATCTTGATCAAGGGTACCTAAAAGACCTGTAATGGTTAATGCTCTTTTTAAAAAGGAAAAATTCTCATTCTCCTCTACTAGTTCTTTAAGTGATTTTTTATTCACAACATTAATAGAGTCTAAAAACTCCTGTACTTCAGCCGGAATTAATATTTTATCTATTACATGAATAATTCCATTGCTAGCTTCAATATTTTCAAGTACCAGGTTAGCATTAATCTCAGAAGCATCTCCGAAAACAAATCCAGTTCCTGAATCAATAACCTCAACAGTATCACCCTCTAATAATGTGGGTAGGCTTCCTACGGGCAACTCGTTTATTGTCATTTTTCCTTGAGCTACATGATATAAAAGAATACGCTTTAAAATCTCTATTTCAACAAGACCGTTAAAATCGTTAAAACTATTAAAATTGTCTCCTAACAAATTAAACAACTGCTCAATAGCAGCATTACTCGGTGCTAATACTGTAAAAGGACCATCAGTACTCAAAGCATTTGTTAAACCTGCTTTGGCGATTGCCTCATTAAGCAAACTCAATTCGCTATTTTCAGAAACCAATTCTAAAATGGATTTTTCAGTAATTAATTGGCTCAAAACAGATTCTGGTACTAAAATTTCATCTATAACATGTACAACTCCGTTTATAGCTTGTTGGTCTTTTTTAATAATTTTAGCGAGAGCTGCCGTTTCATCGGTAATAAAAATGTCACCATCAATAGTTATAGAAAACTCTTCTTTAGATTCCGTTACTAGCTTTATACCAGTAGATAAGTCTTTACTCATCAAAGCCTCCCCATTAATAATATGGTGCTTTACAATTTTGGCCAATATTATTTTCTTTTCCAAAGAATCAAAATCAGATAAAGAACTATAACCTTCTAGCGATGAAAAAAGCGATTCAAAAGCATTATTTGTTGGTACAAAAACTGTTTTTTGCTCTGTTGAATTTAGTTGCACTAATACTTCTTCATTTATAAGTTCTAGAACATTAACAAAGGAGCTAAGTTCTTCGTTTTCTTTAATAAGTTTAACTAATTCATGTAGTTCCACTTGTATTGACTCTTCTTTTTCTACGGTGTCATTATCCTTAGTACACGAAAAAGTGATAGCAATTAATAGTAATGCAAAAATGGTTTTACTCAGTTGTGGGATGGTTTTCATTTTATAGGTTTTTATTTTAAAATTGTTATCTGGAAAATTAGTCCTTAACCGCTACAACCATTTAAACCTACTCTTAAATCTAAGTTATCACCACTTTAAATATGACCAACATTTAAAAACTGTAAACAAGAAACACATATTAATGCAGTATCATAAAAATAAAAACCTTTTCAATACTTACTATAACACTCTGGTTTTAAAAACATTTGGTAAGTAATTAACCTATTTATGTATTAATCTCAACTTAAAGTTAATGTTTACAAATAGTAAAACAGCACATTTACCAAAAACATCTTCCCAAAAAAACACTTCCACAAAACACTAAAAAACAAATGATTACACTCACGCAAGAACTATTTTGAACGATTCTAAGTAATAACAAAATGCTAATATTTTTAACGTTCACATCAACTAAATAAAATACTGGGTTAAAACTCTCTTAAACATGCCCCCCTAATTTTATCTCAAATTATATAACCCTATAAATTATTTAAAAAAATGAAAAAACTAAACAATTTTTTACTCCTTGCAGCGGGTGTGGCATCTATGGCTTCATGTGAAAAACTAGACGACTTTGTTGGTGGTGGCAACGGTGGAGAAGACAAAGGTGTTGTCTTAAAAAACCACTCAGACACTCCAGCTTATTTCAATTTAGCACCTGAGTTTAGCAATGTTAAAATTTACTCCATATTAAGTTCTGGAGACATGTTACCAGAATCTCCTGATTTTGTTTATGGTTCTATGGCAGATGGCGCTGGTTTATTAAAAGAAGCTGATGATAGCTTTACTTTAATTAATAATATAGAAGCAGACTACTCTATTGCTAGAATAAAGTTTGACAAATCTTTTAAGCCTGTAAAAGGAGAATACATTTTAAACGCACAAGCTACTGCAAACACTGCACAATGTTCAGGTTCATTAATTACACCTGAAGAGCATGGTTTTGGTCCTATGTACCTTTCTGGCGGTGAATGGGGTGGTTCTTTAAAAGGTGTTTTCTCAACTGACCCTTACAAAAGCACAACTAACGCTTCTGTAGCTTCCATGTTACCAGCTTTAGGGCAATGGTCTACTGAAAATGCTGTTGCAATTGGTAAAGATGCTTTTCCTGGAAAAACTGTAATCTTTATCGGAGACGATAACTCTAACAACGAGGTTCCTTCTGGACAATTGGGAATGTATGTTGCAGAGCAAGGTGACCTTAACAATGGTAAGTTATATACCTTAAAAGTAACTACTGAAGGTATCAACTACGAAATGGACATGGTTGAAGGTGAAACTTATGAGGCTGAGTTTGTTGAAATGGAAGAAAGAGCTATTGACCTTTTAGATGCTGAAGCAAAAGAAAAAGGTGCAATGGGATTCTCTAGACTTGAAGACATCGACTGGAGAAGAGGTGTTGCTGCTAACCAAAGAGAATTATACATGGCCGTTACAGGAAGAAAAAAAGATGGTCTTGTTGGCAAAGGAACACTTTACGGAAGGGTTTATAAAGTGATTTTAAGTAAAGATGACCCAACAAAAGCTACAATATCTTGTGTTTTAGATGGTGATAAATTAGACGGTAAAGCCAAAGCTTTTCATAGCCCTGACAACATTGTGGTTTCTAAAAACTTTGCATACATCCAGGAAGATCCTAATGGATACCCTGACACTCCAGAAAAATCACATTTCGCTCAATTATATCAGTATAACTTAAATACTGGTGAACTTAAAACAGTATTAGAATGCGACCAAAATTCTGCTTCATTAAACGGAGTTGGAAACACTGAAAAAAACTGGGAAATTACTGGTATGATTGATGTTTCTGATGCTTTAGGAATTGATGATACTTTTATCATGATTACTCAAAACCATGGTTGGGAGCCTGCAGACGGTTCTGCTTTTACAGATCCTTTTGCTAATCCAGATGCAAATAGCCGTAAAGAAGGAAGTCAGTTATTTGTTATTAAAGGTTTATCAAACTAGTTTGTTTAGATGAATAGTTACTTAACAAAAAATATAAGAAAAGGGGTTTATGTTTTCATAAACCTCTTTGCTTTATCTATTATTTCATGTAATGAGGTAAAGAAAAAAGAAGAGACGATTGAAATTACATTAGGGGAACAAATCGAAAAAAAATATACTCATGAGTTAATTAAATGTCAAGCATATACAGACAGTTTATCTAAAAGTACTTCCAGAGAAAACTTTGCAAAATACTATTTAAAGTCTAGAGCAATTTTTAAGCAAATGGAACCGATTATGGCGTTTCATGATGCAGAGAATTACAAATTTTTAAATGCTCCAAATATTTTAAAAGTTGAAGAAGAAGACGCTACAAATATTAAAATATTATCTCCTAAGAGCTTTCAGGTTCTAGAAGAAACTATATATGCAGATAGTTTAGAGGTGACTACAATTAAAAATACTGCAGAACTCATTAGAAACCGACTTAAATTAATTGAAAAAAACACTAAACTCTCCTATTTTAAAAATCATCATTTTTTATGGTTGTTGCGAGATGCCGTTTTACGCGTATCGCAAACTGGAATTACAGGTTTTGATTCTCCAGTATTAGAGCAATCCTTAGAAGAAGCAACTATTGTATATAAAAGTCTTAGAGAATATCTAGATTTTGCTAAAACAAAATTCAAAAATAAAGCACTTTATACCAATTGGGTAAATGAAATTAACGCCACGCTTAAAAGTTTAGAAAGTGTAAAATTTAATGAGTTTGACCGTTACAGTTTTATCAAAAACCACACGCATAAGCAGTTAGATTTATTTAACAAAACCGTTGAAGACTGGAGTGTTGAGTTCCCTTTTACCTTAGCATTAAACAACAATGCACCTTCTTTGTTTTCGGATAAAACATTTAACCCAAAATATTATTCTGATGCCAAAAACATTGGATATTCTAAAAAAGTGGTTGCTCTTGGTCGTGATTTATTTAATGATAAAGGGCTTTCTAAAGATGGTAGCATGAGTTGCGCTACTTGCCATGTCAAAGAAAAAGCTTTCACCGATGGAATGGTTAAACCAAAAGGGCAATTACGTAATAGCCCTACCCTAACCTATGCATCATTACAACAAAACTTTTTTTATGACAACCGAGCTGGTAGCTTAGAAGGTCAAATCGTTGCTGTAGTAAAAAACGATTCTGAATTTCATACCAATTTAGAAACCTTGCAGAAAGTCGTAGAGGAAAACTCTAACTATAAAGTGCGTTTTGATAGCATTTATGAAGGTGAAGTAACAGATTATACAGTTAGAAATGCTATTGCCGAATACATTAGAAGTCTAAACAAATTCAATTCAAAATTTGATTTAAACATTACAGGTAAAGAAAATTCATTGACTACCAATGAAATTAATGGCTTTAATCTTTTCATGGGGAAAGCAAAATGCGCAACCTGTCATTTTGCTCCTGTTTTTAATGGTACAGTACCAACCTTGTATAAAGATACCGAAATGGAATTATTGGGTGTTCCTGCTAAAAACGATACCATTAATGCACTAGTTGATGCTGATTTAGGACGTTATTACTTTTACAAAACCGAAGAACGCAAGCACTTTTTTAAAACACCAACGATTAGAAATATTGAACTCACCGCTCCGTACATGCACAACGGAGTATATACAACACTAGAAGAGGTTATAGATTTTTATAACAGAGGCGGCGGTGCAGGTATTGGAATTGATTTAGAATTACAAACCTTACCTCCAGACCCATTAGGCTTAACAGATGAGGAACAAAAAAACCTTATTCATTTCCTTAAAACGTTAACAGATAAATCATAAACAATCCTACTTAAAACCTACTTATAATTAGCCATATAAGTAGGTTTTATCCTTTTAAATTTCTCTAAATCTATTTTCATACATTAGTAGTGACTAATTACAATTAAAACATAAAGCAACTACTATTCCTCTCCTTCTTTATAGGATGGTTATGCTGTTATGCACAGAACAGAAAATAGCCCATTGCTACTGTAGTCATCACCCCTACTATTAATGGTCCTGCTATTAATTATACTGCAAAAACTGTATCTGTACAAGTGTGCTAGGCCTTAGTAGACCGTAGACATCTAGGAGAGTTTTATCTAAATTCGAAAAAAATGTCTACACAACCTAAAAATAATGTATAATGAGCTTCAGAAATAAACCCAAGAAGCAATAATTAGTAATTATTTTTTGTTAAAACCGAAACTTGAGGCATTTTAATCTCCAATATCAAGTAAAAGATTCCTTTCCTGAATAACCTATTAAAAATATAGGCTATCTTAGAGGCTTATTCAATAAATAATTGATTTTAACCATGGAACCAAAATCTTTTTTAAAAACACTTTCTTTTTTACACCTTTCTTTAGTAATTGGATTACTACTTTTCTCGGTCATTGCGTATTCGCAAACTACAGGTATTACATTAGAGCCAGAGTCTAACAACGTATTTCTATACATTGTTCCTGTTATAGCAATTATCGGTTATTTTGGAAGTCAAGTAGTATTTAAAAAAAAACTAAGTACAATTAAAACAGATAATACTTTAACAGAAAAACTTAAAAAGTATAAATCGGCATCCCATATCAAATTTTTCCTAATAGAGATTCCCGCACTACTTTCTATTTATGCCTTTTACATTACTAGTAATGCATTGCCCTTAGTAATTGCCGTATGCCTTATTGCATATTTATATGTCCAAAAACCGTCTGCGGATAAAATAAAAACAGAATTGGCACTTAATCCTAACGAAATACAACAATTATAGGATGAAAAAAATAAGTAAAATCATATTCGTAATGTTAGCTTTTTTAGGAATTTTCAAATCAACCGCCCAAGATTGGCCAGATTTACAACATTTTCAAAAGGAGAATGCATCAATAACGGCACCTTTGGAAAATGAAAATAGAGTTGTATTTATGGGCAATTCCATTACTATTGGCTGGCTGCATAAACGCCCTGATTTTTTCAAAAACAAACCATACATTAACAGAGGTATTAGTGGACAGACAACACCCCAAATGTTAATTCGTTTTAGACAAGATGTTGTTGCTCTGCAACCAAAAGTAGTAGTTATTTTAGCAGGAACTAACGATATTGCTGGTAATACTGGCCCATCTTCTTTAAATATGATTGCCGACAATATTAAGGGAATGGCAGAAATTGCTAAGGCAAATGGAATTAAAGTAATCTTATCCTCTACCCTGCCAGCATTTAAATATCCTTGGAAACCCGATGTAAAACCTGCAGAAAAAATAATGATACTAAATAAAATGATTAAGGAGTATGCCTCTAAAAACAATTGTATTTATTTAGACTATTTTTCTGCAATGGCGGATGAAAGAAATGGTTTACCCAAAAAATATGCGAAAGATGAAGTACACCCAACTGAAGAAGGCTACGCAGTTATGGAACCGTTGGTAGAAAAGGCTATTGAAGAAGCATTAAAAAAATAAACTACTCTTTGAAAGAAATAGAAAAAAATTGGGACTCTATTATTATAGGGTCGGGAGCCGGCGGATTAGCAGCCGCAATATGTTTATCTAGAGCAGGACAAAAAGTTCTTGTTCTGGAGAAACATGACGTTCCAGGAGGATGGTGTCATAGTTTTTATTTAAATGGACACAGATTTACTCCCGGAGTGCATTATGTCGGGTTACTTGGAGAAGGAGAATCTACTAGTGACTTATACAAAGGACTAGGCATTGCCAATGAGCTTGTTTTTTTTAGAATGAATAAAGATGCTTATGAACATTGTTGGATTGGAAATGAAAGGTTCGATTACCCTTCCAATCTTGATGAATTATCTACTCGATTATCCGCAAAATTTCCTAAAGAAAAAAAGAATATAGAAAAGTACTTAATATTGATTAAAAATGTAAGCACACAAATATATTCCTTACCGTACATTAAAGGATTTTGGCAAAAACTAACTATACCTTACAGAACAAGACATATGGGTAAATATGGATTGTTTAGTCTTAAAAGAGTTATTGATTGGCATATAAAAGATCCTTTATTAAAAAATATCCTAAATATACAATGCGGGGATCATGGATTGCAGCCTAACAAAGCCCCTTTTCCTTTACATTGCGCATTAATGAGTCACTATTTTAATGGTAGTTATTATCCTATGGGTGGTGGTGGTGCTTTAATTAAAGCAAAAACAAACGTTATAAAAAAATATAATGGCACCGTGTGTACAAGTACTCCAGTAAAAAAAATACTTTTATCTGGAGAATCTAAAAAAACTGCTGTTGGAGTAGAATTAGAAAATGGACAACAGTTATTTGCTAAGAATATAATATCTAATGCAGACCCAGGAATAACCTATTTAGATCTAATTGGTAAAGAAAGTATTAGTAATAAATTATTTAAAAAACTTAATAAAACAAAATATTCCTGCACCTCATTAATGCTGTTTTTAACTGTAAATTTAGACCTTAAAAAAGCTGGACTAGATTCTGGTAATATTTGGCTTATGCCGGGGAAAGACGCGGACGAATGTTACGATGATTTAATGAAAGTAAACCTGTTGGAAGGAGATGCTTTTGAAGGCATGTTTATAAGCTGCACTACCCTAAAGGACCCTTCTAGTTATGACGGAAAAAATCATTCCCTAGAAGTTATTACATTTATTAATTACGATTCTTTTAAACCTTTTGAGAATGAAAAAGAAAAACGATCTAAGGCTTATCTGGATTTTAAAGATAAACTAACCGATAAAATGCTTAATGGGTTGGAAAAAGTAATACCCAGTATTAGACAGCACATAGTTCACCAAGATTTAGGAACCCCTATAACAAATGAGTATTATGTAAACTCTACTAGAGGTAGCGTATATGGTACAGAAAAGAGTTTTAAAAACATTGGGCCTTTTGCCTACAAGGCGAAAAGTGAAATTAATAACTTATACCTATGCGGAGCTAGTATTCTTTCCCACGGCGTTGCGGGAGCTGCGCACTCTGGTGTAGACACAGCAAGTATTATCCTAAAGTGCGAAGCTGATGAATTAAGAACTCCTTTACCCGACCAAGAATTAAGAATTTATGATGCAGAAGATGCTAAAGAATATCCTGACTGGCTGACAAAAAAAATAAAGGTTAGAAAATCTAAAGCAATTTTAAAAGAGGAAAAAATAAATTCTTAATATCTAAATCAAAAAAAATTATAAATACAAAAGGGCTATTTTACATGAAGAATAGCCCTTTTGTATTTATAACACTCAAGCTAACTTGTATATAGTAGAAGTGCTGTGTTTTGTTTACATTTGAAAAGTTTTGACTTTTTAAATAAATTATATGAAAGATTTACTCTTTGGGCTTTTAGGGCTATGCTTAGCTTGCAATACTTCTCAAAAAACAGTTTCCGAAAAAGAAGACAAAAAAGGGAATAATACTAAAATTGAAGTTACAAAAATTGCCTCTTCAATAACAGAATTAGAACTTAAAGAACATCTTTACATCTACGCTTCCGATGCCTTTGAAGGTAGAGAAACAGGACAGCCAGGGCAAAAAAAAGCCGTTGATTATCTTAAAAAAGAGTATATAAAATTAGGTATACCCGCTGCTAAAAAAGATGGCAATTATTTTCAAAAAGTGCCTTTATCATTAAATAAAGTTCCTAAAGGGGTATTAAGTTTTAAAAACAAGAAGTTCCCAGTAGGAGATCACGTTTTAACTTTTAATTCTTTTAGTGGTACTTATTCATCTATCGCTTATGTGGGTTATGGTATTGAAGATGGTCTATATTCAGATTATACTAATATAGATGTAAAAGGAAAAATTGTATTGGTAAAATCTGGCGAACCGCAAAAAGAAAATGGCAATTACATACTTTCCGGCTCTAAAGAAAAGTCTATTTGGAGTAATATGTCTGAGTCTTTAGGAAAACGAATTAAAATAGCTAAAGACCATGGTGCCATTGGTATTTTGTATTATGATTCTACAAATTTTAGTCGTTTTAAAAGTAGATTTAATTATATGCAACGAAACAACAGTGGACGAATGGAAATAAAAACCAATAAAGACGAGTTCGTTAGCCTTTATTTAGACGCACATTTATCCAAAACTATTTATCCAGAAATAGAAACTAAAAATAATCCTACTACAATAGAAAGTCCTATTTCGTTTCATATTGAAAGTGCAAATAATGACCTAGCTTCTGAAAACGTAGTGGCTTTTTTAAAGGGTACCGAAAAGCCAGAAGAATACCTAATTATCTCTTCCCATTTAGACCATATTGGAGTTACTGACAATGGAGAAATAAATAATGGTGCGGATGATGATGGATCAGGAACAGTTGCTTTATTAGAGATTGCTGAAGCATTTAAAAAGGCTGCTGACGCAGGTAATGGCCCAAAACGTTCTATTGTCTTTTTACATGTAACAGGAGAAGAAAAAGGTCTTTTAGGCTCTCAATACTATGCAGATATACAACCCCTTTTTCCTTTAAAAAATACGGTGGCTAACTTAAATATAGACATGATAGGAAGAATTGACCCAAAAAGGAAAGGAAACCGTAATTACTTATACCTAATTGGATCAGATAAATTGAGTAAAGATTTACATGATTTATCCGAAAATGTAAACAACAAATATTCCAATATTGAATTCGATTATAAATATAATGATGAAAACGACCCTAATCGATTTTATTACAGAAGTGATCATTACAATTTTGCGAAAAATAACATTCCTATAATTTTTTACTTTAATGGAACCCATGATGACTATCATAGGCCAACAGATACACCTGATAAAATAAACTACGATTTATTAGAAAACAGGACTAAACTTATTTTCTACACCGCCTGGGAAATTGCAAATAGAGAACAACGAATAATTGTAGATAAAGTAAAATAATGTCGCGAAATTCGTATAAACAAAAAAGCCTTATCATTAATGATAAGGCTTTGCTTTTGGGTGGAGGACGGGATTCGAACCCGCGACCCTCGGTACCACAAACCGATGCTCTAACCAACTGAGCTACAACCACCATTTGTAAGCGATGGCAAATGTAATTTTTTTTATTTAATCTATCAAAATAAACCACCTAAAAAAATAAGAAAAGTGTTAGTACTAGTCAATAATAATAATTAACTTGTGAGAAATACGCTTCCGTCTCTACAAGAAAGAACGCAAGTGTATTTTTATTAAATTGTTCTAGTTTTTGTCCAAAAATCTTAAAATGAATAACTTAAAGTTTTTTTTTAAGTACAGTTCCTTCCTACAAATATTCCTTTTTGTAATGCTCTGTTTTACCCATCCATTACATTTATATTCTCAACAAAAAAAGGATAGCCTCATAAACTTAATTAAAGAGAAAGAAAAAAGCGCTTATTTTTCTACGAAAGACACCACATATATTAATTTATTAAATAAACTGGCGCGTGAATACACTTATTCTATTTCCGATTCTTTATATACTATTTCTTGCAATATTTTAGATTATAGCATTGCCGCAGGTTACGAAAAAGGAATTGGACAAGCTTATTTCGGAATGAGTACGTACTATCTTGAAAAAGGCAAAGACTCTTTGGTCTTTAATAATTTAGAAAAAGCAAAAAAAATTGCATTAAGAACAAAAGACACAGTTTTATTGTTGAACATTAGTAACTATCTAGCTATTGAGTATGATCATATGGGAGATAGCACTAAGTCCTTAAAAGAATATCTAAAATCTGAAAAATTAGCTTTAAAAATCAAGGACAAAACATTCCTATTTACTATTTATGAAAATATTGCTGTTACATTTAGCCATAAAAAATTATACCATAGAGCTCTTAAATATTTTAATAAAGCTAAAGATATTGGGGACGAAATTAATAATAGTATTCTAACGGGCTCCACATTATGTAACATGACAAGAGTTTATATTGGGTTAAATGATTTAGAAAATGCTTCAAAAAGTCTTAACAAAGGAATTGAAATAGTAGAAAAACATAATTCAAAAGAATGGACAGGTTACGCTTACATGTTAAAAGGAGATATCCTTCTTGAACAAAAAAAATATGAAGAAGCGTTAATTTGGTACAAAAAAAGTGAACCCATACAACTTTCTACGAACTACGACATTGGTGTTATGGATTTGTATAGTGGTATGTCTAAAATATACATTCATCAAAACAATTTAGAGTTAGGAGAACAATTTGCCATAAAGGCATCTAATCTTGCAAATGAAATACGATACCCGCGAGGCATATCACAGTCCGCGGAAAATTTATCATTATTATACGAAAAATTAAATTCCCCTAAAAAGGCTCTTAAATACCATAAATTATTTAAAAAAATGTCGGATTCTTTATCCAAGAATGAGCAAATAATTGGAATAGCATTTTTGGATATAGAAAGAACACACCAACAAGAACAATATGAGTTAATACATCAAAGTAACACTAAACTTTTTAAGCAAAAACAATTATTGTATGTCAGTTTAGCTTCTTTATTAGGTTTAATTACTATTGCATTTTTAATTCGAAAAAATTTAAATACCCAAAAAAGAATGAGTGCCGCTTTAAAAGTTAAAAATGAAATTCTAGCTGCCAATGAAAATAAACTAAAAACAATAAATACAACAAAAGATAAACTGTTTTCTATTGTAGGGCATGATTTAAGAGGTCCAATGTTATCTTTAAAAGAGTTACTAAATTTAAGTTTAGAAGATGATACTATATTTAAACGTTTTATTCCACAGTTAAAAACGCAAGTAAACCACATTCAATTTACTTTAGACAATTTACTTTCATGGGGCCAAACTCAAATGAAAGGCACCACAATAAATAAAGAAAAAGTTAGTCTTAGAGAGATTTCGCAAAACAACATAAATCTTTTTTCTAAATCCATTGAAAAGAAAAAAATAGAAGCAAAAATATTAATCTCAGAAAACCACTTTATACTTGCAGACACAAACCATATTGATTTAATACTAAGGAATTTAATCAGTAATGCTATAAAGTTTACCCCAGAAAAAGGAAAAATAGTTATAAATTCTAGTAAAAAAGACAACCAAATTATATGTTCTGTTATAGACGATGGGTTAGGTATAAAACAAGAGAATTTAAAAAAGTTATTTAACGAAACATCCCATTATAGCACCTACGGAACTTTAAACGAAAAAGGAACTGGTTTAGGATTATCTTTATGTAAAGAAATGGTAGAGTTAAATAATGGTTCTATATGGGCTATAAGTAAGGAAAACTTAGGCAGTACTTTCTCCTTTAGTTTTCAGGAATATGAAAAAAATTAAACTTTATTTGTTTGTTCCGTCTTACAATTAATCGACGAACTGCACTATTTTTAAGACAAAACACACAAAAACACCTCTTTCACAACATATTTTAGTTTAGTCCTTCTTATCACAGTAATTTTATCTTCCTAATTTTATTAAGGATAAATGGCACAAAACTGTACTACTACATCATACAGTTTATTAAAAAAAACTATGCGTAAAACAATAATTACGTTAGTGCTTCTTGGCACCATAGTTTTATCTGGCCAAACATCAAAAAAAGATAGCTTAGAAAAACAAGTTTCCAAGTTAGAGCAGCTAACTAATACTAACGAAAGAGATACAGTACATATTAGTAATTTAATGGATTTAGCATTAAATTTAAGATATTACAATACAGACAAGTTACTTTCCTTATCTACCAAAGTATTAAACCTAAGTAAAAATATTCAATATAAAAATGGCGAAATTAACTCCTTAATAGGAATCGGCACCTATTATTCTGATCAAGGAATGCACCTGAAAGGAATTAACTTTTACGAAAAAGCACTTTTTATTTCCAAAGAAACAAAAAGCAACAAACAAATATTAAGATGTAAAAATAGTCTTGCAGGGGAATACAGTTATTTAGGAAATTACGCAAAAGCCTTAAGTGGGTATCTTGACGCTATAGAATATGCTACTTTAATTAAAGATAAATTAATGCTATCAATTTTAAACGAAAATATAGCTAGTCTTTATGTAAGTCAAAAAGATTATGAACAAGGACTTCATTTTTACAAAAAAGTAAAAAAAATTAATGAAGAAATAAACAACCCTGTTTATTCTGCTGAAACTATGAGCAATATGGCATCTGCTTATGCAGATATGGGTAAATTAGAGTATGCCATGTTTAATGTTAATGCCAGTATTGCCATTTTTGAAAAAGAAAAAATAATGGATTGGCTTGCTTTTGCTTATGAAATAAAAGGAAAAACATACCTAAAGCAAAAAAAATACAAATGGGCTTTATTTTGGTATAATCAAAGTGAAATGTTGCATGAAACATTACAAGATGACCGTGGAAAAATCGATTTATACAATGGAATGTCGGAAGCTTTTTTGGGCCAACATAAAGACAGTATTTCTCAAAAGTATGCTTTAGAAGCATTTGCATTATCAACACAATTGAAGTCAAAAGAAGGAATACAAAAATGTGCAAAAACCCTTTATAAAGTAAACAAAAATAAAAAAGACTTTGCTACGGCATTAACTTATCATGAGTTATACCAAAAAATATCGGACACTTTATCTACTAGTGAAAATCAGAAAGGTTTAACCATGCTCAAAACAAAAATTGAGCACGAAAGACAAAAAGAAGAGCTTATAGAAACAAATAAAAAGGCGCTTGCTACCCAAAAATACTATGTATATGGGGCTTTATTTATTTTACTCATATTTATTGTTATTACATTTATTATCCGTAGAAACGAAAAAATACAAAAAAACCTGAATATTGAATTAAATACAAAAAGGCAAGATTTAGAAAAAAGTGAGATTAATTTAAGAGAAATAAACTCTACGAAAGACAAATTGTTTTCTATTATAGGGCATGATTTAAGGGGGCCAATTGGAGCTTTTCAAGGGCTTTTAAAATTATTCAAAAATGGAGAAATTGGGCAAGAAGAATTTTTAGATTTTGTTCCCAAATTAAAATCGGATATAGACCATATATCATTTACTTTAAATAACCTTTTAACATGGGGACAAAGTCAAATGAATGGTGCTAATACCAAACCTTCTATTACGCCATTGGAAAATTTAGTAAAAGAAAACATGAATCTTTTATCCGAAACTGCCATAAATAAATCCATTACATTAGTTAATCAAATACCCAATGATACTATTTCATGGATTGATAGTAACCAAATAGATATTGTAATTAGAAATTTAATTAGCAATGCTCTAAAATTTACTCCGGAAAATGGTAAAATAACTATTGGTGTTATGGAGAAAAATAATCAATGGGAGGTTTTTGTTAAAGATACTGGCATTGGGATGAATACAGACGTACAGAAACAAATTTTTGCAAAAAATTCTAACATTACCACATACGGAACAAATAACGAGAAAGGAACAGGTTTAGGCCTTTCTTTATGTAAAGAAATGGTAGAAAAAAACAATGGTAAAATATGGGTTACTAGCAGGTTAGAAAAAGGTTCTTGCTTTTATTTTACTGTCCCTAAAGCGAAAAAAAATTACAAGCGAACGGCTTAAATAATATCTCCAACTTGGTCTACTCCTATTACTCTTTCTACTGTAAACCCTTCTGCATGACGTACTCCAATTAACCTACCCAAATCTCTTGCTCTATAATCTACACTATCTAAGAAATTTTTACTGGTAATTGGTGTCTCTGGCTCTTTACTATTTGGATCATGAAATTGCGATGCATAAGCTTTTATCGAATCCATTTTTTTATCCACAAATCCCGAAATATCCACTGCAAAATCGGGTTCTAAATTTTTCCATTGTATGTAATGGTATACATTTTTTGGCCTCCACGCCTCTTGCAATCCTTTATCTTCTTCTGCATTAGTTTTTATCTTAATTAAGCCACTTAAAAAACATGCATCACTAACTAAACGGCTTCCTTTTCCGTGATCAATATGCCTATCATCAATAGCATTACATAAAACTATATCTGGTTTATACGTTCGTATTTGCTTTATTATTTCTAGTTGATGTTTTTTATCATTTACAAAAAAACCATCTGCGAAACCCATGTTAGTTCTAACAGAAACTCCCAAAATATCTCCGGCCTTGGCCGCTTCCATATCTCTTATCTCTGCGGAACCTCTTGTACCTAACTCTCCTCTAGTAAGATCTACAATTCCGACTTTTTTACCGTTTGCTATTGCCTTGGCAATTGTTCCTCCTGCTCCAAGTTCTGCATCATCTGGGTGCGCTCCAAAAACTAATATATCTAATTTCATTCATCTGGTTTTATAAACTTACTGTCGGTTAACTATCTACTTTCTTACCTTATTTAGTGCATTATTTATATCTTCTATCAAATCTTCTGTTTCTTCAATACCAACAGAGAAACGAATAAGGTTTTCGGCAATACCCTGTTTTTGTCTTTCTTTTTTTCCTAATAACGAATGTGATGTTTGAGCGGGAGATAACATAGTACTTTCCACACCAGCCAAACTCATAGATGGTTTTATTAAATTTAATTCTTTTTGAAACTTTTCCGCATCAAACCCTTCTTTAATTTCAAAAGAAAGCATCCCACCAAAACCTCTCATTTGAGACTTTGCCAATTCATGACCATTATGAGAAGGTAATCCAGGGTAATATACTTTTTTAATATCCTTATGGCTATCTAAATACTTTGCCATTTTCATCGCATTTTCATTCTGCGCCTTTACACGAATTCCCATAGTTTTTAAACTCCTTTCTAACAGCCATACTGTATAATCACTTAAGCTACCTCCTAAATTTTTTCCTAAATGAAATATACGTGCTATGTTTTCTTTAGAAGAAGCGACTGCTCCTGCGCATATATCTGAATGACCTCCCATATATTTTGTAGCACTATGAATTACTACATCTATACCAAAATCTATAGGATTTTGATTTACCGGACTGGCAAAAGTATTATCTATTATAGAAATAATTCCATGCTTTTTAGCCACTTTACCTATAGCAGCTATATCTACAATGCTTAATAATGGATTAGAAGGTGTTTCTATATAAATTACCTTTGTAGTCTCTTTAATTTTTGTCTCAAAATCCTTAGCGTCTAAACCATCTACAAAAGAATATTCTATTCCAAATCTATCAAATTCTTCGTTAATTAAATTATAGGTACCCCCATATAATTCTCTTTGCAAAACCACATGATCCCCAGCTTTTAAAAAGGCAAGCACAGCAGTACTTACAGCAGCCATTCCACTACCAAAAATCAAGGCTGATTCTGCATGCTCTAATGCCGCTATTTTAACACAAAGTGCCTCTTGATTAGGTGTATTAAAGTATCTTGGGTACCTTTTTATATCTACGTCTTGGAATGCATAAGAAGAACTCATATAAAGAGGAGAAACAGCACCTTTAAATTGCTTATCCTCTAATTCACCAACGTGTGTACAAATAGTATTAATACCCTTATAATTATTTCCCATTACATAAATTTAGGTTCCATAAACAATCTAGAAGCAAGCATGCGTAATATTAATTGGAAACTAATTTTTATTCCCGCCTAAGACACAAAGCATTTACATATAGATTATCGAGTTAAATTTACGAAAACAGTAAAATATAATCTATAAATGATTACTGAAAAAAACGTAAATACAATCCGGGTATTTATTAATTTTTAGAGTAATTTACTTTATATCTCCAAAAACTAATTGCGCCTAAAACGAAAACACCAAAAACAGTATAGTATATAAAGGTCGGCGTAATTACCTGATCACCACTTGCATAGCTATGCAAGCCAACTAGATAAAAGTTAACACCAAAATAGGTCATCATTATACTTGCAAAAGCAATAACACTTAAAAAATTAAAAGTCCATTTACCTCGTAAACCAGGAACTAATCTCGTATGAATAACAAATGCATATACCATAATAGAAACTAAAGCCCATGTTTCTTTAGGATCCCAACCCCAGTAACGACCCCAACTTTCATTGGCCCATTGTCCTCCTAAAAAGTTACCAATGGTTAGCATTATTAAACCAACGGTAAGAGCTAACTCATTAATAATGGTTAACTCCTTTAAATTGATTTCCATTCTTTTTTTGTTCTTCTTCGTAGTTAGCATTATCAAAATTAGAGATACCACACCCAATATCATTCCAACCGTTAAAGGTCCATAACTACCAACGATAATAGAAACATGTATCATTAACCAATAACTATCCAAAACAGGAACCAAATTTGCTATAGAAGGGTCTATCCAACTTTGGTGTGCTATCCATAACAACATAGCAGTTACAAAAGCCGAAGCAGCAATAGTCATATCACTTTTTCTACCCAATAATAACCCCATACCCATAGTTGCCCAAGCCACATACAAAATACTTTCATAAGCGTCACTCCATGGTGCATGCCCGGAAATATACCATCGTAATACCAAGCCTGCTGTATGCCATAAAAAGAATATTATTATAATCCCTTTAAAAGAATAAATAGCAATTTTCCATATTTCGCGATCTTTAAAAATTTCAAATATTAAAATGAAAAACATTAAACTTCCTATTAGGGCATAATACGTGTATAGTCTATTAAATATATTTAGCTTGTTGTATATTACCTCTACTTCTATTTTCTGATCAGAAGGTAAAACTTCTGCACCATGATTTTTTTGATTTTGTTTAAACGCCTCTAATAACTTATCTGCTTCGGTATAGTCTCCAGATTTTTTAGCTTTAGAAAGTGTCATTAAATAATAAGGCACTGCATTTTTTACAAAATTAGCATACAGAGAATCTGTTACTTGATACTGTCCACCTCTATACTCTACAGCAGAAATCCATTTATTATTTTCATCATTTAAAAGTGGAAATATTTTAACAATTTGTCCGCTTAAAGCCTGATTAAGTAAACTCAAACGAATATTAGCATCTTTTATATCTTGCTGAAATTTATTTGGATTATTGGTTGAAGTAGCTTCGGCCAAAAAGGGTTCTAATTTATAGTTGCCCTTTGCATCAAAAAAATCAGTTGCTTTTACAAATGGTTGGCCTTTTTCTACCCCTATGGTTTTACGAATACTATCGTTTTGCTTTTTCTTATCTACCGCTATAAACTCCGTATTATACCAAATAGCAGGATTCATCATCATAGATAAAAATACCTGATCTGCATTTAAATTGCCGTAATTGTCTTTTAAGCTTAGTTTACGAAGGAGTTCCGATGAAAAGGTGTTCATGGGTTTCATTCTACCACTCTCATCCTGAATAACCAGTCTTCCAAACTTAGCAGCATGTTCTTTAGAAACCATCGTAGCCATTAATACCGAATCTACCTGTTTATATGTTGGTGCTGCACTATGATCATGACCATCATCTGCAGAATGCGCCTGACCAGTTGCTGAGATTGTCCCTCCTACTAATAACAATAAAGAGAGTAATGCTCTTTTTGCTTTTAATTTTTCTAAATTCTTTGTTAGGTCTCTAAAGCGGGTTTTTCCAAAGAACATTATCCCTAATAAACCTATATAAAGTAAAGTATAGCCAATATACGTAATCCATGTACCCCAAAAATCATGATTTACAGAAAGTATGGTTCCTTTTTCATCTGGATCAAAACTTGCCTGAAAAAAACGATAGCCTTCATGATCCAAAACATGGTTCATAAATATCTTATAATCAAAAGGGCGGGTATCTTCTATAGTAACTTTACTCATAAAAGAAGCATATCCTTTTTCTGTGCCAGGATATTTTTCGGCTATAAAATCATTAAGTTTAATACTAAATGGCAACTCATATACTTTTGATCCATAAGCTAGGGCAAAATCTAACCCTCCCACTTTAATTTTATCTGTAAAATTAGACGAACCTTTTCCTCCCAAAATTTTCTTTTCAACAGACTCCCCGTTACTTTCAATTTTAAGCACTAATGCATCTTGACTTGCTTTTGTTACTTCTTCTTTAGGAAGTTTCACAACACCATAAGACCCCTGAATAATTGGATCTGGAATAACAAATTGCATTCCTGCAGTATTATATAAAGAACGTAATTGAAACTTCTGTAAACTATCTTTTACAACAACCCCTCTAAATTGGTCTGCCATACGCATAAAATCTCCCTCGAAAGGCGATTTTATAGTATATTCTCCATCTTTTTCAAAGATATTAATAGCACCTTCCGTATTATTATTTAAAGCAAACAAAACGTTATGAATACTTACTACCTTCCCACTCTCTAAATAATGATCATGCCTTTGTCCTCCACCTGCTTCTACAATTTTCAAAAAATAATTTCCTGTTGTATCCGGGACTAAACCTAGTTTTGCTCCTTTTATAAAATCTACATAGGATATTGTAAAATCTTGCCCGTTATAATCCGAATGCCAAGGTAAATTGGATTTTAAAGCTTCTGGAGTTACTATTAAATCGTCCTCCATTATTTTTCTTTTAGGTTCACCGTTTATTTCTCCATCAACATAAGCCGTTAAATAAGTTTTATCTGAATAAAAAACCTTCTCTGAGTTCCCCTCTCTAATTGGCATCATTCCTTCATAACTAATGTATCTGGTAACAAAGGCTCCAACAATTATTAAAATCCATGAAAGATGCAATATTAATACCGCCCATTTTTCTTTTCTTAAGAGTTGGTATCTAAAAATATTTCCCACGAAATTAATTACAAAGAACACCATTATTGCTTCAAACCAACTAGTATTATAAATCCAAATTCTTGCCGTTTCGGTACTATACCAACTTTCTATAAATGTTCCAAAAGCCATGGCAGTAGCAAATAGAATAAATAAGACAGCCATAATACGGGTAGAAAAAAAGAAATTCTTAAGGATATTAGTCATTACAAAGGAGTATTACTTTTCAGGTTGTAAAAATACAGCCTTTTTATGAGTATTATTTATTTTGCAAATGTTAAAATAAATAGCCCACTCTATAGTATTACAATTCCAGAGTCCGAACGTCAAAAAAATGCTTCATAATCCTAAAAAGAATATTTTGCAAAACAGTTTTTTAGTTTTCTTTATCAAGAATAATTATATCCTTAATTTAGCTTTATGTTAGAAGTAGTAATTTTAGGCACAGGAAATATTGCCCAACATTTATTTAATACATTAACTACGTATAATGATATTACTGTTGTTCAAGTTGTTGGTCGCAATCCAAAAGCATTAGCATACTTTGGAGAAAAATCAGACATACAAACTAGTTTTAAAAAAATTAAAACTGCGGATTTATACATTATAGCTGTTAGTGATAATGCACTTGGAGATGTATCTCATTATCTCCATGGTAAAAAGGGTGTTATAGCGCACACAACAGGAAGTATTTCTATGAATATTTTGCAAGAACATAAAAATCATGGTGTTTTTTATCCCTTGCAAACATTTACAAAAAACCAAAAAGTAAATTTTAAGACCGTTCCGCTATGTATAGAGGCAAATAATAATGAGAGTTATTCCCTTTTAAAAAAATTGGCCGAAGTTTTATCTGACAATGTCTATGATATTACTTCTGAGCAGAGAAAAAAATTACATTTAGCTGCTGTTTTTATTAATAATTTCAGCAATTACGTATATCAAATTGGTAATGATATTTGCGAAGAAAATAATTTGTCTTTTGATATTTTAAAACCACTAATTTTAGAAACAGCAAAAAAGGCTACTTTGTTTAACCCAGAAACTGTACAGACAGGACCAGGACGTAGAAATGATTTAGAAACAATAGACATACATAAAGAGCAAATTAAAAATATAGAGCATCTTAAAATATATAACGTTATGACAGATGCAATTTTAAGTAAATATGGAAAAAAGTTATAAAGAGTATTTAGCAAATATTACTACGTTCGTATTTGATGTAGATGGCGTTTTTACGGATGGCACAGTACAAGTTACCACCTCTGGGGAAATGTTAAGAACTATGAGTGTTAAAGATGGTTATGCCCTAAAAGTAGCTATTAAAAAAGGGTATAATGTATGTATTATAAGCGGTGGCACAAATGAAGGCGTAAAAAGCAGATTAGAAGGTTTAGGTGTTAAGACTATTTATATGGGGGCTCATTTAAAAATGGTTCCGTTAAAGGAATATTTAGAAGCTAACAATATCGATGCCAAAAACGCTCTTTATATGGGAGATGACATGCCAGATATTCCTCCAATGGAATTTGTTGGATTACCAACTTGTCCTCAAGATGCTATACCTGAAGTAAAGGCCGTTTCTAAATATATTTCGCATAGAAATGGTGGTAATGCTTGTGTTAGAGATGTTATAGAACAAGTACTAAAAGTACGCGGCGATTGGTTAGGTAATTATAGCGCATCAAACGACTAAGATGTTAACAGACAAAATTGAAGAGTATAAAATTATTCTAGCCTCTGGTTCTCCTAGAAGACAACAGTTTTTTAAAGATTTACATATTCCTTTTGAAATTCGTCTAAAAGAGGTAGATGAAATTTACCCCGACAGCCTTAAAGCCGCTGAGATATCGGACTATTTAGCAGTACTAAAAGCATCTCCTTTAAAAGATGAATTAGTAGAAAATGAAATATTAATAACCTCTGATACGGTTGTTTGGCATAATATGGAATCTTTAGCTAAAGCTTCTAACGGTAATGAAGCTTATGAAATGTTGCGAAAACTATCTGGGGAATGGCACCAAGTTATAACATCGGTCTGTTTTACAACATCAGAAAAACAAACCATTGTAAACCACACTACCAAAGTAAAGTTTAAAGAACTTAGTGATAAAGAAATTTGGTACTATATTGATAATTACAAGCCTTTTGATAAGGCTGGCGCATATGGCATTCAAGAATGGATAGGTCTTATTGCAATTGAAAAAATTGAAGGTTCGTATACCAATGTTGTTGGGTTGCCAACGCAAGTAGTTTATGATACTATAAATAAATTAATAAGACCTTGGCAATAATTTACCAAGGTCTTATTAATATTTTAAAAATAATAAGCCAATCCAAAAAGTAAATCGGAAGAATTTAAAGAAAAAATAAACGAATCTGATTCAGAATATAACTCACTTTCTTCGGTTTCTCTTTTTTGTTTGCTATAGCCTAATGAGCCTAAACTAGCTTCTAAAGCAAACTTTCGAGCAATAAAAAAAGTAATTCCTGGTCGTAAACCAACAAACAAAACCTCTCCGTTATTGGTAGAGTCTAAACTATCTGAAGAACTATTTTCTGACCAATATTTGGAATAATTTACTTCTCCCTGCAAATACAACCCTAAACGACTTCCTACGGCCTTATATGCTCTAATGAAAGGAATTACTCCAATAGATTCATTTTTAAACTTAGAAGTTAGGTTTTCATTCAATTCTCTCTTATAAGTACTAGATCTATTTGAAGTACTGTAGGACAAGCCTAAACCAGCGGTAACATTATTACTTAAGGTATAGCCTATCAATGGGGAAAAAAAATAGTTGTTGGTTTTCCAACTATCATTAACTACTTCATCATAACCATTATAATAATTATTTTCTCCATTTCTATTACTAAGAGATACCATTCCTCCTAAATACCAAGTACCCTTTTCTATTACTAATTTGTTTTTTTGTTCTTGTGCATTCAATATTGCAAATGCAAAAATACTCACTAAAAATACTACTCTTTTCATCTTATTTTAATTTTAAAATTATATTTTAAAACGGACCAAGTAGTATACCAAAAGACATAAGAAACAGTAACTTAACTATAAGATTACACAGCACTTAAACTTTTTTAATTCTTACAAAAATTGAAGCACGTTAAAATCATCATAAATTGTAGTGAAGATTTATCCTATTGTTAAAAAGAACTTAATTCTAAAATATATTTTTGGTAATTTTGATGAAACCCAAAATGCCATGAAAACAAAAAAGAATAATTTAAGCATACTGTTTAGTTTCTGTTTAATAGTTTTATCCTTTTCATGCAGAAACAATACAAAAGAGATTGCCGAAAACAAGGAAAATAAAAATATCTCAATACAAAAGATTACTCCTAAAAAAAACATTTCCTCAGAATTTAAAAAGTACTGGTATTCTGGTACTGCAGAAGTATCCTCGTACCAACTTAGTCAAGCTCGTTATGGAGAAATGAGAGAAGGAAAAGCTGTTCTTATTTATGTTACAGAACCATTTCTCGCGGATAAACAGGTGAAAGCAGATAAAAACCACCCAGACAACATTCCTATTTTAAAACTAAACGCCACTAAAAAATACCATACAGGTATTTACCCTTATTCTATTATGACTAGTAGCTTTTATAGCGTTCATGATAATAAACATGCTACAAAAATTTCTTTCTCCGCGCAAGAATGGTGCGGTCATGTTTATGCGCAGTTAAATAATAAAGCAGAAGATTTTAAAATTACTTCTCACTCCTATTTTGAGAATGAAGCCGATCAAAATTTTACAATCTCTAAAGAAACTTTGGAAAATGAACTTTGGAACAAATTAAGAATCGACCCTTCTTCCTTACCAATTGGAAATATAAACATTATACCCTCTTTAGAATTTATAAGACTCTCTCATAAAGAATTAAAAGCTTATAAAGCCATAGCCACACAAAAAAAAGAAGGTAAATACAACCACTACTCTATCTACTATCCCGAAGCAGAAAGAACCCTAACTATAAAGTATACAAACCATTTTCCTTATACGATAGAAGGTTGGCAAGAAACTTTTACTAGCGGATATGGAAATCATAAAAAAGAACTAACTACTTCAGCCAAAAGAATAAAAACCATTAACTCTCCTTATTGGAGTAAAAATGGGAATAAAGATTTGTATTTAAGAGATAGTTTAGGTTTATAATAATATTAAAGTACTAGTTACCATAAAAAATGAAAGACTATTTAATAAACTATCAATTTGAATTATTAGCAACCATAACTACCATAGTTGTTTTTATTATTTTAAAATTTATAATCACCAAACTTGTTAGAAAAACTGGTCGCAAAAACAATATAGTTAAGGCACGCTCTAGACTAGTAAACAAATACATTAGTATAATATTATATTTCTTAGTAGCGGGTCTATTAACCTTTGTTTGGGGTGTAAATTTAAAGGAAGTTGCCGTATTATTTTCTTCCATATTCGCTATTCTAGGTATTGCTTTGTTTGCGCAATGGTCTATCTTAAGTAATGTTACTGCTGGAGTTATTTTATTTTTTGCATATCCTTTTAAAATTGGAGATACTGTAAAAATATTAGATAAAGACCTAGATAGCGATGGTCCTTATTTAATTGAAGATATAAAAGCCTACCATGTTACTTTAAGAAAAAAAAGCGGCGAATTGTTAGTATACCCTAATAGTTTAATGATGCAAAAAGCTATCTCTCTATTGAATGAAGAAAAGAAAACCCCAAAAGAATAATTCGCTATACTGTTAAAGAATTTCTAAAATAAAATTTGAGGCACTTAATCTTTATATCTTTGGTTGCAAACTAAACTAAAATTATGCGCCTCCGACTACTATACTGTATTACTGCATTTCTGCTAACTAATTCTATTTCTTCGCAAGCACCTAAAAAAAACACCCCTTCAGAAACGTATCATGCAATACAAAAACTAAACTTTTTGGGAACAGCATTATATATTGCTGCGCATCCAGATGATGAAAACACCAGACTTATTTCTTATTTATCGAATGAGGTAAAAGCAAGAACCGGATATTTATCTTTAACCAGGGGCGATGGTGGTCAGAATATTATTGGCCCCGAATTAAGAGAATTACTAGGAGTTCTAAGAACGCAAGAGTTATTAAAAGCTCGTAGTGTAGATGGTGGCGAACAATTTTTTAGTAGAGCTAATGATTTTGGGTATTCTAAACATCCGGACGAGACTTTAAAAATATGGAATAAAGAAGAAATTTTAGGAGATGTTGTTCGCACCATTAGAACTTTTAAACCAGATATTATAATAAACAGATTTGACCATCGTAGCCCAGGAACCACTCACGGTCACCATACCTCCTCTGCCATGTTAAGTGTAGAAGCTTTTGATTTAGCTAATGACAAAAACTCCTATTCACAACAATTACAAACCACAGAAACATGGCAACCACAAAGATTATTCTTTAATACCTCTTGGTGGTTTTACGGTAGTGAAGAAAAGTTTAAAAAAGCGGATAAATCGAATATGCTTAATGTAGATATTGGCGTGTATTATCCGATGTTAGGAATTTCTAATAACGAGATAGCAGCAATAGCCAGTAGTCAGCATTTATGCCAAGGATTTGGACGTTTATCCCAGAGAGGTTCCACACAAGAATATGTAGAATTACTAAAAGGAGATTTATCAAAAAATAGAAATGATCTTTTCGATGGAATAAATACCACGTGGTCTAGAATTGATGGTGGCAAGGAAATTGGCGCCATTTTAAACCAAGTTGAAAAAGATTTTAATTTTAAAAACCCGGCAGCACATATTCCTGAATTAGTAAAAGCATATTCTTTGTTGCAAAATAGTAAGGATGAACACTGGAAAACTCTAAAATCTATTGAATTAAGAAGTATTATTAAAGATTTAGCCGGATTACATTTTGAAGCATTTACAACAACTCCAAATACTAATCCTGGAGCAACGGTAGATGTTAGCATCGAAATTATCAATAGGAGTAATTCCCCTATGCTTCTAAAAAAAGCTTCATTACAAGAAAATGTAGACGCTCATGAAAACATAATTTTAGAAGAGAATGTAAAAATAGATTTAAAATCTAAACTTCGTATACCTGAAAATACGAAATACACAAACCCTTATTGGTTAAATGAAAAAGGCTCCTTAGGAATGTATACGGTAAAAAACGAAGCCTACCTTGGAAAACCCGAAACCCCTAGAGCATTTATAGCAACTTACATTATAGACTTTAACGGATCTGAAATAACTTTTACTAAACCGGTTGTATTTAAACATGCCAAGAGAGATAAAGGAGAGCTTTTTCAACCTTTTGAGGTAGTTCCAGAAGCAACTGCAAGTTTTAAAGATAAAGTTTTAATCTTTGCAGATAATAAAGCTAAACAAGTCGGAGTTACCATTAAAGCGCATCAAAACAATGTAAATGGGAAGGTGCAATTATGTTTTGATAAATCTTGGAAAGTAGACCAAGAGACAAAAGCCTTTAACATTGCAAAAAAAGGAGACGAGCAGATTATATATTTTAGAATAAGTCCTCCTGAAAATGAAAACGAAAGTTTCATTTCTCCAATACTAAAAGTTAATGGAAAGGAAATTTCAAAAGAATTAGTAACCATTGCATACGATCATATTCCAACGCAAACCATATTACTGCCTTCAGAAGCTAAAGTCGTACGCTTAAACATTAAAAAAGCCGGCGAGAATATTGGCTATATTATGGGCGCTGGGGATAAAGTACCTAATAGTTTAGAGCAAATTGGCTATACGGTTCATACAATAGACCCTTCTGCTATTACAAAAGGCTCTTTACAAAAGTATGACGCTGTTGTTGTTGGTATTCGTGCTTACAATGTGGTGGAAGAGTTAAAGTTTAAACAACCATTTTTACTAGACTATGTAGAAAATGGTGGTAACTTAATAGTACAATATAACACCGCTGGTAGGTGGGGAAAACAATTTGAAAACCTTGCCCCATATGCTCTCGAAATATCTAGAGATAGAGTTACGGATGAAAATTCGGAAGTTAAAATATTAGAAAAACATCATTCTTTAATAAATTTTCCAAATTCAATAAGTAAGAATGATTTTAATGGTTGGGTACAAGAAAGAGGACTATATTTTCCAAATAAATGGGATAGCAAATTTACTCCTATTCTGCAAATGAAGGACGAAGGCGAATCTGCAAAAAAAGGAAGCCTATTAGTTGCTCCATACGGAAAAGGAAATTATATATATACCGGCTTAAGTTTCTTTAGAGAATTACCCGCTGGTGTTCCTGGTGCCTACAAGTTATTTTCTAACATGATTTCTATAGGGAAAGATAACATAGAAAGCAATATAAAAGTAAAAGGATGAAAAAGGATGTAACCCATTTTACTTGGAAAAAAGAATACACTTTTGTGCTTCTCCTTAACATTTGTTACGTTCTTGTTTTTTTATATTTAATGACTAGTTTTTCGTAATATGGAAACAATAGACTGGATAATTCTATGCGGAACACTTGTTTTTATTGTTGTTTATGGCGTATGGAAAACAAAAGGAAGCACTAATGTAGATGACTATATTCGCGGTGGAAACAAAGCAAAATGGTGGACAATTGGTCTATCTGTGATGGCCACGCAAGCTAGTGCAATTACTTTTTTATCTACCCCAGGACAGGCATTTCATGACGGAATGGGTTTTGTTCAATTTTACTTTGGATTACCCTTAGCCATGATTATCATTTGTATGGTTTTTATACCACTGTACCATAGAATGAAAGTGTACACTGCCTATGAATTTTTAGAAAATAGATTCGATCTAAAAACAAGAACTCTTGCCGCTATATTATTTTTAATTCAACGAGGATTAGCAGCTGGGATTACCATATTTGCTCCTTCTATTATTTTATCTGCTGTATTAGGATGGGATTTAAAAATCCTAAACATAATTATTGGAACTCTTGTGATAATCTATACTGTTTCTGGTGGAACTAAGGCAGTAAGTGTTACTCAAAAACAACAGATGTTCATCATAATGTCTGGTATGTTTATTACATTTTTCTTTATCTTAAACTATTTACCAGATGATATTTCTTTTAGTAAAGCACTTAAAATTGCAGGTGCCAGTGATAAATTAAATATTCTTGACTTTAGTTTTAACACAAAAAGTAGATATACGTTCTGGAGTGGAATTACAGGAGGGTTATTCCTTGCGCTTTCCTATTTTGGAACCGATCAAAGTCAAGTACAACGTTATTTATCAGGAAAATCTATACGCGAAAGTCAATTAGGATTAGTATTTAATGGCATTTTAAAAATTCCAATGCAATTCTTTATATTATTAGTTGGTGTAATGGTTTTTGTTTTTTACCAATACAATCCATCTCCTCTAAATTTTAATCCATCTGCCACAGAAACGGTGTTAAATTCCGAATTTAAAGAAGACTACACCGTATTGCAAAAAAATCAAGTAAAACTAGAAGAAGAAAAACGCATTGCTCAAAATAAATTTTCTTCTGCCCTAGACCTTAAAGAATATGCTGCCGTACAAGAAGCCAAACAGCATATAAAACTAATAAACAAAAAGGATAGTCTAAACAGGATAACTGCAAAAAATATTATAAAAAAGGCAAATAAAAGTGCAGAGACCAACGACAAAGATTACGTCTTTATTCATTTTATATTAAACAACTTACCCAAGGGTTTAATAGGTTTGTTATTGGCTGTTATTTTATCTGCAGCAATGTCTTCTACAGCGTCTGAATTAAATGCACTAGGAACTATAACTGCATTAGATCTGTATAAAAGAAATACCTTAAATAAAACAGAAAACCATTACGTTGTTGCTTCAAAATGGTTTACATTATTATGGGGCGTAATTGCTATTCTCATTGCATGCATTGCTAATTTGTTTGATAATTTAATACAATTAGTCAATATCATTGGAAGTGTTTTTTATGGTAATGTTTTAGGCATCTTTCTACTAGCTTTCTTTTTTAAATATATCAAAGGAAATGCTGTATTTTTTGCTGCCGTTGCGACGCAACTAATAATTTTCATTATTTATTATTATACCATACATATATATTCCTCTGGTGAAGAAAAACTAGGTTACTTATGGTTAAACTTTATAGGTGCTGCTTTGGTTATTTGTATTGCCTATATGTTCGAGGTTTTTGATAGATTACTAAAAAAGACTTCATTACAGACATAATTATATTTCTTTACTAACATTGTTTTTTATTGTATTTTGTACACTTATTCAAATGTACAAGAGCAATACTCTTGCAATACTTATATATTCTATAAATGAAATTATTAGATACTTCATTAAAATATGATGTTGAGCAAAAAATATTAGTTGCTGTCGATTGCATCATTTTTGGTTTTGATTCTAAAAACCTAAAGCTTCTTTTATTTAAAAGAAAAGTGGAGCCCTTAAAAGGAAAATGGTCTTTAGTAGGTGCTTTTGTGAAAAATGATTTATCTATAAAAAACGCAGCCAAACAAATTTTATTAGAATCTACAGGACTTAAAGACATTTATTTAGAGGAACTAAAAACATATGGAAATGTGGAAAGAGACCCAGGAGAAAGAGTAATTTCAATAGCACATTATAGTCTTATAGGAATTAATGATTTTGATATTGAACATGTAAAAGAATTTGATGCAGAGTGGTTCAACATTGATGAAATGCCAGATTTAATTTTAGACCACAAACAAATGGTCGATGATGCTATTGTAGAATTAGAAAACAAGGTAAGGCACCAACCTATTGGTTTTAATCTACTGCCGAAGTATTTTACATTACCAGAATTACAAACTTTATACGAGTGTATTTACCAAAGACCCTTAGATTCTAGAAATTTTAGAAAAAAAATATTATCTCTAAACATTTTAATAAAAACAGATAAAAAGGATAGATCTAACTCAAAAAAAGGAGCTTTCTTATATTGTTTTAATAAAGAAATGTTTGATGAATTGATAGCTAAAGGGTATAATTTTGAAATATAAGCTGTCCAAATAATTATTAAATGTAAATATTACATTTATAAAATATTACGTATCTTGCGAGAAATAATCATAAATTTCTATCATTATGATACAAGACAGCGTAACAAAATTTTTTAAAGATAATTATTCTCCAAATCCGGTAGTAGTAAGATCTCCTGGAAGAGTAAATTTAATAGGCGAACATACTGACTATAATTTAGG
The DNA here is from genome assembly GCF_947496775.1 of uncultured Maribacter sp. Taxonomy (GTDB): domain Bacteria; phylum Bacteroidota; class Bacteroidia; order Flavobacteriales; family Flavobacteriaceae; genus Maribacter_B. Next base: position 118,545 of record NZ_CANMDU010000011.1, read on the forward strand.
ATTTGTATTACCAGCATCTATAGAAAAAGCAATTTATTTTGCTTTACAATTAAATGACACTGATACATTTAATATTGAAGCCTTTTTAACACTTCCTGAAAAAATAAGTCTAGATACCAAAGGAAACGGACCTGAATTTTCTTGCTTCTGGGGAAAATATTTCAAGGCAGTAATAGAAATTCTTAATGAGAAAAATTATGCCTTAAAAGGTATGGACTGTGTTTTTGGAGGTGATATTCCTATTGGATCAGGACTTTCTTCTTCCGCCGCTTTATGTTGTGGCTTTACGCTTGCCCTGTCTAAAATGCTAGGTTTAAATATAGACAGAACGGAGATTGCGAAAATTGGTCAAGAAGCAGAACACAGAATAGGACTTAATTGCGGATTAATGGATCAATATGCGGTGCTTTTTGGAAAAAAAGGAAATGCTTTATTTCTAGACTGTAAAGATTTAAGTTATAAATATGTACCTATTAACCTTGTTGGTTATAGCTGGGTTCTTATAAACTCTAATATTACACACGAATTGGCTGTAGGCAATGAGTACAACGACCGTAGACAATCTTGCGAGGCAATTGTTAAAAAAGTTCAGGAGAAGAATGCGAATGTAGCTTCCTTAAGGGATGTGTCAGAAGAAGCTATAATGTCAGTAAAAGAAGAAGTTAATCCTATAGATTTTAAACGAGCATTATACGTAATTAAAGAAAACGGTCGTGTTTTAAAAATGATAAAGGCATTAGAAAAAGGAGATGCAAATGAGGTAGGAAGTACGCTATTGGCAGGTCATAGGTCTATGTCTGCTGATTTTGAAATTAGCACTTCAGAAATAGATTACCTGGTTGCTGTAAGCCAAGAGCAAGAAGGAGTAATGGGATCCAGAATGATGGGAGGCGGATTTGGCGGCTGTACAATTAACCTCATAAAAGATGAAAATGTAGATAAGGCTGTTGAAGACATTTTAGCTGCGTATAAAGAAAAAACGGGAATTACTTCTGAGTGTTTCCATTTACAAATAGACGACAGCGTACAAATATTAAATTCTTAATATACATGAACGATAATTTTAATGCTACCCCGCACAGACGTTATAACATATTAACTGGAGAATGGGTATTAGTTTCTCCGCATAGAACAAAAAGACCTTGGCAAGGGAAAAAGGAAGAAACTGCCAAGGCAGAAAAAATTTCCCATGACCCTAACTGTTATTTATGTGCCACAAACACAAGAATTAACGGAGAAGTAAATCCTGATTATAAAAACACCTTTGTATTTACAAATGACTTTGGAGCTTTACTTCCTGACAGTATCGATTTTAAAGAAGATAATGGTCTTTTAAAGGCTGAAAGTGAAACAGGTATTTGTAAAGTAATTTGTTTTTCTCCTAATCACTCATTAACCTTACCAGATATGGAAGTATCTGATATTGAAGAAGTAATTTCCACTTGGCAAGAAGAATACCAAGAACTTGGTACCAAACCTGAAATTAACCATGTACAAATTTTTGAAAACAAAGGTTCTATAATGGGCTGTAGTAACCCGCACCCCCATGGACAAGTGTGGGCTCAAAAATCTATCCCAAATGAAGTTTTAAAGAAAACTGAAAAACAAAAAGAGTATTTTCAAAAACACGGAAAAAGTTTATTATCAGCTTATTTAGAGCAAGAACTTAAAGAAGAAGAACGCATTATTTCTAAGAACGATAGTTTTGTAAGTTTAGTGCCATTTTGGGCTGTTTGGCCTTATGAAGTAATGATTGTTCCTAGAAAGCACAGAACAAATATTGGAGAACTTAGTGATAAAGAAAAAACAGATTATGCTGAGCAATTAAAAATAGTAACGCAGAAGTATGACAAGTTATTTGATACTTCTTTTCCTTATTCTTCTGGAATTCACCAAGCGCCGACTAATGGAGAACAACATCCTGAGTGGCATTTTCATATGAGCTTCTACCCTCCTCTTTTACGATCTGCAACAGTAAAGAAATTTATGGTTGGTTATGAAATGTTTGGTATGCCTCAAAGAGATATTACTGCAGAATTAGCAGCTAAAAGTTTACGCGAATTATAAAGACTAGTTCTTTTATGAAAAAATGGCCATAATCTAAGATTATGGCCATTTTTATTTATTAAAATTAGAAGAAGAAATTTACTCCACTTCTATTCCCCATTCTGCTAATGAATCTTTATTCATTTTTACATAATCCGCATTACCTTGTTCTTTGGCAGAAGCTAAAGACCTCTTTGCCGCAGCAATAGCGTTTTTGTTATCTCCTAATTTAGCATAAATAAGAGATTGTCTTCTCGACATCCAAAACGCTTTATCATTCATGGATACCGCTTTATTAATCCATTCTTGCGCTTGTTTTAAATCCTTACCCGCTTCATAATAATACGATGCAGCTGCATAATAATCATTAGCAGATATACCTTTCATTACCTTTTCTATACTTTTAGATGCTTTTGCATCTGTAGGAACAGTAAAAGGAACATTCACCATTGTTTTATCCCAAAGAATACCTAAAGATGCTCCATTATTATTTAAATCATCAATAGTAACCGTAAAGCTCTCCACTGGCATAGGTAAAGAATAAACTTTAACAGTAGCCTTTGCTGCTACTAAGCTTTCATCCCAATTTCTAGGAGTTCCCCAGTTTTCTGTATTAGAATAAAACAAAACATCCCAAGTCTCATTTCCTGGTTTAGTGAATACAGCATAAGAGCCTGCTTTAAGAGTACTTCCGCCAACAGTAACATCATCACTAAAAGAAATAATAGTGTTTTTGTTTGCTCCTGTTCTCCATAATTTATCAAAAGGAACTAAGTTTCCAAATACTTCTCTTCCTTTCTTTGAAGGTCTTGAATATTCAACAGTTACATCAGTTAAGCCCACTTTTTGTTCTAATTTAGAAAAAGGACTTGGCGCCGGTGCCTGTATCTGAGCATTTATTGAGAAAGATGCAACAGTTACAAAAGCTAATAGAATTAATTTTTTCATATGATTGATAATTTTTAGTTTTAACAAAACTACACATTAACAAGAAGTTCATTTGTTAATAAATCCTTAAAAAAGAAAAACTAATATTTAATAAATGGCTTAGAAAAAACCTTATCTCTACTATAAATAGTCATATAATAAACTGCCGATTTTAAACCAGATATATCCACAAAATTAGTATTTGATTCATTTTCTAATTCACAGGAAACACACTTACCAGCTACATCGTATACTGCTCTTCCAAAGACATCCGCATCACTTGGCAACTCATAAAACAATTTATTTTGCTCTTGGTTATAATACAAAAGCATTTCACTTTTACTATTTAAGAGTTCTTCCGTATCCTCATTCTCCTTTAGAGAAAAAGCAAATAATGACGCTTTTCTATTTCTAAATGTTTCAGTAGAAAAAAACCATCGATTTTCAGAAATATAAGTTACTCCCTCCACTTGAACATTAGGTACATTTAAATTTAATTCTGTGATTTCTCCACTAAAAATAGAAGTTTCACTTATTCCTTTAATTCTATATAAAAAAGGAATCAAGGTTTTTGTATAACCAACAAGCATTAATAAATTTTCCTCAACAGTATAACTAGCACCTGTGATCAAACCATTTGTAGAATAAGAATCTAATTTAGTAGCGCTATATTCCCCTGGTGTACTAGGTATTACATAAGCTACCGTACCCTCACTTTTCCATTGCTTTGTTAAAATAATCAATTGATTTTCAAAAACGAACATTGCTTCCGCATCCCAATCGCTATTACCTGAGTCTACAAAATTTAGTTGATCTTCATACTTAAAAGTAATTCTATCAGCAACTACAGTATCCATTGCATTATAATCTTCTTTTGATATCCTATAAACTACTAAATCCTTTCGAACACCAATATTATTTCCAATATCTCCTATATACATATAAGAATCATCTTGCGCAATATCCTCCCAATCTACATTCGTTGCATTACTTATATTTACAGTTCTCGTTACCGCTATAGAAAGCGTGTCTATTTCATATAATTGAGGTAAATTACCAGAATCATTATGTGTAATTATTTTATTATTATAAAAAAGTAAACCGGATGTTTCCGAAACAGAATTAGGTATCCCACCTAATTCATTTGGAGTTATTTGGCCAAATAAAAATGTTCCCGTTTGAGTAAAAAATAAAAAAACAACAATTATAATTCTCATTGCTAAACAAATAACAAACTAATGTACTACTTTTTAATTCATTTTAATTTTAAGAAATAAAGAATATGAAAAAAACATATTCCATTTTTTGGTTTCGAAGAGATTTGCGCTTCACGGATAATATTGGCTTATTCCATGCCCTAAATAACAAGCACTCCGTATTACCAATTTTTATTTTTGACAAAAGCATTTTATCAAAACTCCCAAAAGAAGATGCTAGGGTGAGCTTTATATTTGATACTGTTCAAAAAATGCGCAGTTATCTTTCTCGTGAACATGGGAGTTCTATAGCCGTATACTATGGTAATCCAAAAGAAATTTTCGAGAAAATTTGTAAAGAATATTCTATAAATACTGTCTTTACGAATCATGATTATGAACCATATGCCAAAAAAAGAGATTCGGAAATACAAACCTTACTACGTAAAAAAGGAGTCCATTTTAAAACTTTTAAGGATCAAGTAATTTTTGAAAAAAATGACATTTTAAAAGATGACGGTAATCCTTATATTGTTTACACGCCATATAAAAACAAATGGAAAACCTTATTTAATCCAAGTCTGCAGCTACAACATTTTCCCAGCCAAACTCTTCTGGACAATTGTGTTAAAAACAATACTCTTAAAAATTTAAGTTTAGAAGAAATCGGATTTGCCAAATCTACTATTATAGTACCCGAATACTCCATTACTTCTTCGCTAATTGCAAATTATAGCGATACTCGAGATTACCCATCCATAAAAAATGGAACCTCGTTAATAGGTGCTTATTTACGTTTTGGCACTATATCTATCCGAAAAGTAATGCAACAAGCAATTGCAGAAGAAAATGAGGTTTTTTGGAATGAATTAATCTGGCGTGAGTTTTTTATGCAAATTCTTTGGCATTTTCCGCATACAATAACCAACTCCTTTAAGCCTAAATATGACCGAATTCCTTGGAGAAATAATGAACAAGAATTTAATGCCTGGAAAAATGGAAAAACAGGATACCCACTTGTAGATGCAGGAATGCGACAATTAAATACTACAGGCTATATGCACAATAGGGTTCGGATGCTTGTAGCAAGCTTTCTATGCAAACACTTACTAATAGATTGGCGCTGGGGAGAGGCCTATTTTGCGGAAAAACTATTAGATTATGATTTAAGTGCCAATATTGGTAATTGGCAATGGGCGGCAGGAAGCGGCGTAGATGCGGCTCCATATTTTCGCATTTTTAACCCTACAACACAAATTCAAAAATTTGACAATCAAAATATTTATATACACACTTGGGTAAAAGATATACAGGAATTAACATACCCCACCCCTATAGTAGAACATAAATTTGCTAGAGAACGTTGTTTAGCTACTTATAAAGATGCCTTAAGATAAAAAAGAGATGTTTGAGAACCATTTCTTAAAACCTTCATTGTTTGCAAATTTATAACGTATAAATCTCAATTGTCAAGTAAATTATAACATATAATTAAAAAGTAATTCTTTATTTTTTAACTACATTTAAAATCTAACAATTAAATTTTCAAAAAATGAATACTCAAGAAATTGCAAATAAATGGCGTGCAATGTGTTTAGAAGGTAAAAATCTTGATTGCATTACGGAACTGTATGCGGAAGATATTACAAGTAAAGAAATGCCGGGTATGCCAGGTGAGTTAATATCTGGTAAGCAGAATGTGTGGAACAAAAGTAAAGAATGGTTAGAAAGTGTAGAAGATTTTCATGCTAGTGAAATTTCAGAACCTGTAGTAGCTGGAAACTTTTTTACTGCCAAAATGAGTTTTGATTGCACTTTTAAAGACAGAGGAAGACAACAAATGGAAGAGATTTGTGTATACGAAGTTGAAAACGGAAAAATTAAAAGTGAGCAGTATTTGTATACTATGGGTTAATCATGTTTAAGTTAACAAAAACCTTATAAATTGAATGAAAATTTAATAATTAAGCCAATTTCTTATAAACAAACATGGCCTATAAGGCATGTTGTAATGTATCCGGATTTTCCTTTAGAGCATGTAATATTAGAAAAAGATTCCAAAGGACAACATTTTGGAGGCTTTATACAAGGGGAACTCGTTTGTGTGGTTTCTTTATTTTTGGGTAATAAGGAAGCTCAATTTAGAAAATTAGCCACTAAAGAAAAACATCAAGAAAAAGGGTATGGTTCCAAAATGATAAAACATCTCATTACTTATTCCAAGGGTCATGGCGCAACAAAATTTTGGTGTAATGCTAGAGAAAACAAAGCCACCTTCTATCATAAATTTGGCTTACAAAAGACGAATAAAACCTATATAAAATCCGGAATAAAATTTGTAATAATGGAACTTAACTTTTAAAACAAAATAATGAAAAAAACAGTATTTCTCTTTTTATTACTTCAGTGCTTTTTTGCCTCTTCTCAAGACTTTAATTTTCAATACGATCACTACTCTGTAATTGTTAAAGATTCTGATAAAAGTGCTAAATTCTATGGCACTATTTTAAAATTAAAAGAAACGCCGCACCCCACACTAGCTAAAGGTTTCCGATGGTTTATTATAAACGACAACTCTCAAATTCATTTAATTCAGAAAGAAAACCCAGAATATAAAAAACATAAATCTGTTCATTTATGTTTAGCTACCCAAAATCTCAAGGCTTTTACAAAACATTTAAAAGAAAATAACATTCCTTACTATGATTGGCCTGGAAACGAAAATGAAGTAACGGTAAGAGCTGATGGTGTAAAACAAATATATTTTCAAGACCCAGATGGATATTGGATAGAAGTAAATGACGCTAAACATTATAAGATATGAGTAGTTCTATAAAATCTGTATTTCCTCTCGGCTTTCCTTGGCAAACACAAGACCCTTTTCTTTTTTGTGCGTACCATTATGATTTATACCCTAAAGGGAATGAAGAAATGGGACCTGCGGAGTCTTTAGAAGGTAGAAATTTAGGCAACGATTTTACTATTAAAGATGGTTGGCGTATGTATCACGGAAAAACAATCCCAGGGTTTCCGTCTCATCCGCATAGAGGTTTTGAAACCGTTACACTTGCTAACAAAGGCTTTTGTGATCACTCGGATTCACTTGGCGCAGCCGGTAGGTTTGGAAATGGAGATGTACAATGGATGACTGCCGGTGCTGGAGTTCAACATTCAGAAATGTTTCCTTTACTTAATGCCGAAAAAGAAAACCCTCTAGAACTTTTCCAAATATGGTTAAATTTAGAAAAAGACAATAAATTTGTACCACCGCATTTTGCTATGCTCTGGAATGAAGATATTCCTGTTGTAACAAACCATAATGCTACCATTAAAATAATTGCAGGAAAGTACAATGGAATAAACGCATGTAAACCTGCTCCGAATTCTTGGGCGGCTAATCCGGAAAACGAGGTTGCAATATGGACATTAACCATAAATGCTAATACCGAATTTTTAATACCTGCTTCTAAAAACAATATTAGTAGAACACTCTATTTTTATGAAGGAGATTCTATTATGATTGAAGAAAATACAATTACCGCAAACTATGGTATTGATTTAGTTTCTAATTCAGAAACTATACTTAAAACTGGCACTAAAAAAGCACATGTATTACTCTTACAAGGAAAACCAATTAAAGAGCCGATAGTAAAACATGGACCTTTTGTTATGAATACCGAAGAAGAAATAAAACAAGCTATGAAAGAATATGGTCTTACTCAATTTGGCGGGTGGCCTTGGCAGTATACCGATAATGTACACCCAAAAGAAAAGGGAAGATTTGCTAAGTATCCGGATGGGACTTTGGTTGAAAAATAAATTACTTTGAACAAATAGCAAACTATTAAATCTATTGATAATAAAAAAAGCAACTCTTAGAGTTGCTTTTTTACTTTTATATTTGCGTCATAAGGAATTTACACCCTAACAATTTTAGCTCCAATAGCACGTAAACGCTCGTCAATGTTTTCATATCCACGATCTATTTGCTCAATATTATGAATGGTAGATTCTCCTTTTGCAGATAATGCTGCAATTAATAAAGAAACTCCTGCTCTAATATCTGGAGAGGTCATGGTTGTTGCTTTTAAGCTAGATTTAAAATCGTGCCCCATAACAGTTGCTCTATGTGGGTCACAAAGAATAATTTTAGCACCCATATCTATTAACTTATCTACAAAAAACAACCTACTTTCAAACATTTTTTGATGAATAAGTACTTCTCCCCTTGCCTGTGAGGCTACTACCAAAATAATACTTAAAATATCTGGTGTAAGGCCTGGCCAAGGAGCGTCTGCAATAGTTAATATAGAGCCGTCAATATAGTTTTGGATTTCATAACCATCTTTATGAGAAGGAATATAAATATCATCACCTTTCTTTTCTACGGTAATACCAAGCTTTCTAAAAGTAGTAGGTATTTGTCCTAAATCTTTCCAGCTTACGTTTTTTATAGTAAGTTCACTCTTTGTCATTGCAGCAAGACCAATCCAACTACCAATTTCAATCATATCTGGCAACATGGTATGCTCCGTACCACCAAGAGAGTCTACTCCTTCTATAATAAGCATATTAGAACCTATTCCAGATATTTTTGCTCCCATACGCACTAACATTTTACAAAGCTGTTGCAAATAAGGTTCGCAAGCAGCATTATAAATAGTAGTTTCACCTTCTGCTAAAACAGCTGCCATTACAATATTAGCAGTTCCCGTAACAGAAGCCTCATCTAGTAACATGTATGTTCCTTTGAGCTTTTTAGCTTCTACACCATAAAAATGTTCTTCTTTATTATATCTAAATTTAGCACCAAGGTTTATAAAGCCTTCAAAATGAGTATCCAATCTTCTACGACCTATTTTATCCCCTCCCGGCTTAGGAATATACCCTTTTCCAAAACGAGCTAATAACGGTCCTACAAGCATAATAGAGCCTCTAAGCCCCCTACCATCTTGTTTAAACTGGTCGGATTGTAAATATTCTAAGTTAACATCATCTGCTTTAAAGGTATATGTACCTTTACCTCTTTTTTGGATTTTAACACCTAAATCTTCTAATAAGGCTATAAGCTTATTAACATCGACAATGTCTGGTATATTATTTATTGTTACTTTCTCTGCAGTTAATAAAACGGCACAAAGAATTTGTAAAGCTTCATTTTTAGCTCCTTGTGGCGTTATTTCACCCGAAAGTTGGTGACCACCTTCAATTTTAAAAGTTCCCATGTAGTTGTATGAAGAAGTTTAATAGCGTTTCTTTCCGCGATTATTATTTTTTTGATATTTTTTTCCTGAATTGTTATTCCTAGGAGTTTTAGCTACCCTATTTTTTAAGAATTGCCCACTATCTGTAAGTGTAATTTCTTCTTCTTTTAAGTCAATTCTACCCTCACTTAATTCAAACAAATGCTTAAAAATAGCTTTATCATCTACTGTATCTTTATTCCAGTTTAGATAGCATTTTTTCATGTGATTTGCTATAGCGTACTCTAAACCGTCTCTCATATCTCCCTTTTCCCATTCTACAGCAACATCAACCATGCGTTTAATGTTATTACCGTAAAAACGATATTTTGGAAAATTTTGAGGGTACTCTATAGGATCTGGTCTTTTTCTTAAAACTTCTTTAGAAGTAATAGGAAAAGGGGATTCAACATCCAATTTAAAATCAGACATTATAAACAATTGATCCCAAAGTTTATGCTGAAAATCTGGTACGTCTCTTAAATGGGGTTGTAAATTACCCATTACAGCAATTATAGATTTTGCTATTTTATTTCTTTCTTCAGCATCTTCTATCGAAACTGCATGATCCACCATTTTTTGAAAATGGCGACCATATTCCGGTATAATAAGTTGAGGACGCTCAGTATTGTATTCTAAGTTTTCTACTAAATTCAAATTGAAAATTTTATGCTTATAAATGTATAAAGGAAGTATTCTTATAACGACTGCAAAATAAGAAAATTATCCTATATATGCTATTTTACAAGGATATTACACCTTCTACTTGCGTTACTTCCTTGTATTTTGCGACTACAGCCTCAGGATTCTGCATATTTACGGTTATAGAAAGGCTAGTATATTTACCGTTTTTAGATTTTTTAGAATCTATAACTGCACCTGTGTTATCAAAAATAGTATGTATGGTTTTTATCTTTTCCTGATCCGTAAGTACTATAAATTTATATAAATAAGTAGATGGCCAACTAGATGTATCATATAATTGACTAATTAATTTATCATAAAATTCTTTGGATTTATCTGCATCCATATTTAATATCTTTTATGCAAAGATAGTAGTTAGCTGCCAATTTTTTAATCCTTTTGGTTTCCGTACTTTTGTTTATCTAAAAGATTGAGATTGAATCCGAAAAAAATAGTAATTACAGGTGGTCCTGGAACAGGAAAGACTTCCATAATTAATGCTTTAGAAAAACAAGGTTTTTATTGCTTTCATGAAATTATTAGAACCATGACGTTAGAAGCAAAAAAAGAAGTTAAAAAAAGCTCCTTAGCATCTAATCCCTTGGCCTTTGTGGAAGATCCAAATGCTTTTAACGAAATGCTATTAAATGGACGATTAGAACAATATTTGGAAGCAAATAACAGAAAAGAAAAATTATTATTTTTTGATAGAGGTGTTCCTGATGTTCTTGCTTATATGGATTATTTTAAACAAGAATATCCTGAAAAATATATAAAAACCTGCGAGGATAATAAATACACACAAGTTTTTATACTTCCACCATGGAAAGAAATATATGTTTCGGATAATGAACGATTAGAAAATTTTGATGAAGCGGTTGAGATTCACTCTCTTTTAGAAAAAACATATACCCAATTTGGATATACCATTACAACCGTTCCCACAGGAACAGTTGTAGATAGAGTTACCTTTATAAAAAAGCAAATAACAGAACATAACTAGTGCTAATAGATCCAAAAGAACTTCTTGAAAAACATTGGGGTTACAGCACCTTTAGAGGATCGCAAGAAAAAATAATTACTGCCGTTTTAAATGGTAGAGATGTTCTTGCTTTATTACCTACGGGTGGCGGTAAATCACTCTGCTTTCAATTACCCGCTTTAGCTTTGGAAGGTATTTGCATTGTAATCTCACCATTAGTTGCTTTAATTAAAAATCAGGTAGACAACCTTAATAATAAAGGCATAAAAGCCATAGGTTTAACAGGAGGAATCCCTTTTGATGAAGTAAACAATCTATTAGATAATTGCGTATTTGGAAACTATAAATTTCTGTATTTATCTCCAGAACGCTTACAACAAGAAATGGTTGCGGATAGAATACAACAAATGAATGTTAACCTCCTTGTTGTTGATGAAACACATTGTATTTCGCAATGGGGTCACGATTTTAGACCTGCATATTTAGGGTGTTCTAAGCTAAGGGAGCTAGTTCCCGATAAACCCATTATTGCGCTAACTGCTACCGCAACAGACCAAGTGGTAAAGGATGTAAAAAACATTCTAAAATTAGAAAACGCATTTTTTGCAAAAGATTCTTTCTATAGAAGTAACTTATCCTATAAAGTAATTTGGGATGAGAATAAAAAACAACGAATTAAAGATCTATTTAAAGGAGATCCCAAATGCGGGATTATTTATGCACGAAACCGAAAAAGCACTGTTGAAATTGCTAATTTTTTAAATCGAAATAATTTTAGCGCTACGTTTTTTCATGGAGGGCTTTCTAAAAAAGAAAAAAATGATAAATTAGAATCTTGGCTAGCTAATAAAACCAACATCATGGTAGCTACAAATGCCTTTGGAATGGGTATTGATAAACCCGATGTGAGAATTGTTATTCATTATCAAATTCCAGATTGTATAGAAAATTATTTCCAAGAAGCAGGTAGAGCTGGTAGAGATGGCAACCCCTCTGAAGTAATCCTTATTACTAATAAAACGGATGAACAAGCGGTAAAAAATCAATTTCTAAGTATTTTACCAAACGTTTCGCAATTAAAAATTATTTACCGGAAACTTAGCAATTTCTTTCAGATATCCTATGGAGAAGGTCACAATTCTAAACACCAACTTCATTTTAATGAATTTTGCTCCAGATATTCTTTCAACCCGTTACTAGCATATAATGCTTTAAAGGTTTTAGATCAAAATTCCGTAATAACCCTATCAGAAACATTCCATATAAAAACCACTATTAGGTTTATAACTTCTAAAGAAAGCTTATTAAATTATCTAGAAAATAACGATTCTATTGCTCTAATCGTACAAACTATATTAAGGACTTATGGTGGTATTTTTGAATTCGACACCAAAATAAACCCCTTTCTACTTGCAAAAAAAACGGGTCAAAAAGAAGAGCTTATCCTTTCTATTCTAAAACAATTAGAAAAAGCAGAAATGATTACCTATGAAGGAAAGCATAGCGATATGGAAATTACATTTTTACCTCCTCGAGAAGATGATTTAACCATAAATAGGTTTGCAAATAAAGTAGTAGAAAGAAATAATACTAAAAAAGAGCTCATTAAAAAAATGCTCTTTTTTATAAACAACGATTCGGAATGTAGAAATAAGTTATTGCTACGTTATTTTGGTGAAAAGGCAAAAGAAGATTGCGGAATATGTGATGTATGTTTTACAAATCAAAAAAAGAGCAATCGCGATTTTAAAACGATTGCAAAGGAAATACTACAAATCATTACTTCTAAAAGTCATTCTTCTAGAAAAATAATTGAAATACTCCCATATACGGAAAAAGATATCTTATTTACACTACAACAACTATTAGAAAACGGATATATAAAAATAAATTCTAAAAACGAATACGAAATTACTTAAGATGAAAGATTTAAAAATAGTTTTCATGGGTACGCCAGATTTCGCTGTTACTACTTTAGCAACAATAGTAGAGGCTCAGTATAATGTGGTTGGTGTAATTACTGCACCAGATAGGCCAGCAGGCAGAGGTCGAAAACTAAACACTTCAGCAGTTAAAAAATATGCTCTAGAGAAAAACCTTAAAATTATGCAACCAACCAATCTAAAGGATACTGCATTTTTAGAGGAATTAAAAGCTTTACATGCCAATTTACAAATTGTAGTTGCATTTAGAATGCTACCAAAAGTAGTATGGCAAATGCCTAAATACGGCACTTTTAATTTACATGCTTCTCTTCTACCCCAATATAGAGGAGCTGCTCCTATAAATTGGGCTCTTATTAATGGAGAAACCAAAACAGGGGTAACCACTTTTTTTATAGACGATAAAATAGATACTGGAGAAGTAATTCTACAAGAAGAAACACCCATTAGTATTGAAGATACTGCGGGAAGTTTACATGATAAGTTAATGAATCTTGGAGCAGAATTAGTTCTTAAAACAATTCATGCTATCAAAAATGATAAGGTAATACTTACCAAACAGAACGATTCTAAAGAATTAAAGTCTGCCTATAAAATTCACAAAGAAACTTGTAAGGTAAATTGGGAACTACCATTAGAGAATATATACAATCATATTCGAGGACTCTGTCCTTATCCTGCAGCATGGACTACCTTATACAATAAGGAAGAAGAAGAAGAAGAAGAAGAAGTATTCTTAAAAATATATGCTATCTCCAAAATCGAAGAAGTACATAATTATAAAAATGGTACCTTACTTTTTACGAAAAAGGAAATAAAAATAGCCGTTAATCAAGGGTATATTAATTTATTAGAAATTCAGCTTCCGGGAAAACTAAAAATGAAGACAAATGAAGTTCTAAATGGTTTAAATTTATCAAAAAACGCATATGTAGCGTAAAGCCCCACTATCATTGGGCTGCGAGAAACGTAAAAAACACCCTACTTTATTAACAAACAGCTTGAGTTATCAACAAAAACGGGGATTTCCCCCCATTTTACTTGTGTTCCCCAGAAATCCGTATAAATTTGTTAGAGGATTAAAATTATTTTAACTATTAATTAATATCATTATGAACAAAACAGAATTAATCGATGCAATGGCAGCTGATTCAGGAATCACTAAAGCAGCAGCAAAAAAAGCCTTAGAATCTTTCTTAGGAAATGTTGAAGGATCTCTTAAAGGTGGTGGTCGTGTATCTTTAGTAGGTTTCGGATCTTGGTCTGTATCTAAAAGAAATGCAAGAGAAGGAAGAAACCCTTCTACTGGAAAAACTATCCAAATTGCAGCTAAAAATGTTGTTAAGTTTAAAGCAGGTGCTGATTTAGGCAAGGCGGTAAACTAATCTGTTTAAAATACAGTATATAAAGCGTTTCTTAGCAGAAGCGCTTTTTTTTATACCCCAGCTTTTTGGTTTTTATTGAAAATACCTTATTTTTAGTTACCTAATGATGATAGAATATGATAGACTCTAAGCCAAACAAAGGAAAACTTTTGATTGCTGAACCTACATTAACTGGTGATGTTTCCTTTAATAGGTCTGTTGTATTATTGGCAGAACACAATGAGGAAGGTTCTGTTGGTTTTATACTTAACAAACCTTTAGAATTTTTTATTAATGAACTAGTTACCGAAATTAGTTTTCCTTTTCAGGTATATAATGGAGGGCCTGTAGAACAAGACAATTTATATTTTATTCATAAAGTCCCAGAGCTTATAACTAATAGCACCGAAATATCAGATGGGATTTTTTGGGGTGGCGATTTTGAAAAGGCTGTAGACTTAATCAACAAAAAACTAATCTCCGAAAATGATATTCGTTTCTTTTTAGGATATACCGGTTGGGCTTCCCTTCAACTAGACCAAGAACTTTCTTCTAATTCTTGGATTGTAGTTAAAAATAAATACGAAAGTTCTATTATTCAAAAATCCGCTGATGCATTTTGGAAAGAAAAAATGATAGAATTAGGAGGCGCTTATCTATTGTGGTCCAACGCTCCTGAAAATCCAAGTCTAAATTAAACGTGTTTTTGCAAGCGTATAACAGCGTTTAATTTACCTATAAGCTCTTTTGATGTTTCTATTGAAAAATTCTTTTTACGGTACTTTGTAATAGGTTGTATACCCATAATACTGTTCGTAATAAACAACTCATCTGCTTTTTGAAGTTCAAAAGGAGAAATAGAAGCTTCTTCTAAGACAAATGACTCTAACTTCTCCACCATTTTAATTACTTGTGTCCTTATTATTCCATTAACACAACCATCTTTCAAAGGAGGGGTTTTAATACTATTCCCTTTTACCAAAAATAAATTCCCATTCAAACCCTCTACAACTTGTTTCTCTCCGTTTAAAAGCAAACAAGTATCATAATCATTCTCTTTTGCAAAAACACTACCTACCACATTTAAAATTCGGTTATTCGTTTTTAAAGTAGATAACATATCCGCATTTACTTTAAAATCTTTAAAAAGCTCTGCTTCATACGGCTTCTCCGAAAGCATAAAAAAAGGAGATGATAGTGGAGTTGCTTCAATAACAAAAGAAACAGAGTTACTTTTGGGAGTATATAAACCTCCATTGTTCCTATAAATGGTTAATCTAATTCTGGCCTGGTCCAGACCATTACTAGCAGCCACACTTTTAATTTGGCTTTCTAAATACTCCATAGTAAATTCCATGGGTATTTGCATACGTAAAATACGCATAGAAGACATAAGTCTTAAATAGTGTTCCTCCCAAAGAATAACTTCATCAGTAACAAATCTAATGGTTTCAAACAAGGCATCGCCATATCGCAAACCTCTATTTTCAATATTTAAATAAAGAGTTTCATCCTTTAAAATTTCACCATTAAAATTAACCATAAAAAAAGCCTTAATAAATTAAGGCCAAAGATAATATTATTATGTGAAAAGGTTTATTTTGAACCTAAAATGTGCTTTAAATCGGAAACCTGATTTTCCCATAACATTTTTGCTTCATCTAGCTCATCATCTTCTGCAAAATCTGTTATAAATAAAGAAACGTCCTTCGTTATCTCATCTACAATTATTTTTAATTCAAAATAGCTATCATCTTCATTATCCTCCCATGCAAATCTAACAAACTCATCATTTTTCTTTTTCAAAAGTTTTGCTTCTTCTTCTGCACCATCCCAAATAAATTCAAACATTTCTCCTCTAGAATTTACATTATCGGCAAACCATTCAGATAATCCAGATGGCGTAGATAAGTATTGATATAATAGCTGCGGAGAGGCCTGAATTACGAATTCTATTTCAAATTTTATTTTATCACTCATTGATTACTTATTTATAATGCCAATATATATATTTATAAATGATAAAAAAATAAAAAATGTAGAATATTTTTTTAAAAGTATAGTTGAAGGTAACGAAATTTAACTTTATATTTGCAGCCGTTAAAAAAACCTGGCGAGGTAGCTCAGTTGGTTAGAGCGTCGGATTCATAACCCGGAGGTCACGAGTTCAACTCTCGTTCTCGCTACTATTATTTTCTTAAAATCAACGGTTTGTAAATTTACAAACCGTTTTTTTATACCTTCATTTTTATATACCTCTGCTCTTTAAAGAAAATTACGTTTTTTCCTTTTAGTTGTTAAACAATAGTATTACTTTAATTTTATGAAAAATACTATTTCAGAAAGAGTTGCCGATTTTCTTAAAAACTTCCCCCCTTTTAACCTATTAATTAAAAAAGAGTTACAATCTCTTTCCCAAGAAGTGGTTATTGTTTATCAGGAAAAAAATAGCACTATTTTTAATGAAGATACTACGCCGCATACCATATTTTACATAGTACACAAAGGAGCAGTAGCCCTAAGAAAGACCACTAATAACGAAATTATAGATATCTGCGATGAAGGAGATATTTTTGGATTACGCCCTTTAATGGCTAATGAAAATTACAAATTAGAAGCAAAAGCACATGAAGAAACTATATTATACGGTATTCCTTTAGATGCTTTTAAACCATACGCTAAGAAAAATGAAGCGGTGAGTACTTTTTTAATGGAGAGTTTTGCATCGAACACAAGAAACCCGTACTCTAAAAGCCATAAAGGAAAATTATACGGCAATGAAACTGTGGATACTATAAACCCCGAAGTAAAACTTTTAGATTTACAACCCGTAAAATATTCTAAAAAAATTATTAGTTGCAGCGAAGATACCCCTGTAAAAAAAGTAGCGCAGATAATGACAAAAAATAGAATTGGTTCTATTTTAATTCTGAAGGATGATTTACCTATTGGTATTGTTACGGATAAAGATTTAAGAAATAAAATTATTACAGGAAAACACCCAATAACATCTACCGCTTCTGCAATTATGTCTTCCCCAGTTATTACGTATCCCAAAAATCTTACGGTTACCCAAGCTCAAATGGCTATGATGAAGAGCAGCATTAGTCACCTTTGCTTAACCCAAGATGGAACCGTAAATACGAAAGCTGTAGGCATATTATCAAAGCATGATGTTATGGTTTCTCTTGGAGATAATCCTGCTGTGCTAGTGAAAGCTATAAAGAGAACTACAAAGTACAAACAAATAAAACCTATTAGAAAAAGTATAATGCATCTACTACAAGGATATTTAGATGAAAATATACCTATGGGGCTTATTTCTAAAATTATATCGGAGTTAAATGATGCATGCATAAAACAAGTCATTACTATTTCACTAAAAAAAATGAAAGTTCCGCCTCCTACGGAGTTTGCATGGATGGCTATTGGTAGTCAAGGTAGAGGAGAACAAATGCTCCATACAGATCAGGATAATTTTTTGGTTTTTAATGATGTTCCAGAAAGCGATTTACCAAAAGTTACCAAATACTTTTTAAAATTAGCAAAACATGTAACAAAAGGTTTACACACCATTGGCTATGAGTATTGCCCAGCAGAAATGATGGCATCTAACCCTAAATGGTGTTTAAGTTTACAAGAATGGAAAAACATGATATCGCATTGGATTATTAACCCTGGTCCAGATGAGATTCTTATGTCTTCTATCTTTTTTGATTATTCTATCTCGTATGGCAACAGAGATTTGGTAAATACTCTTTCGGATCATATTTTCGATACCACAAAAAAATACCCGTTGTTCTTGCTGCATTTAGCAAATGGAGCACTACAAAACCCCTCTCCTTCTGGATTTTTTAGATCGTTTTTAGTAGAACAAGATGGACAGCACAAAGATTTTTTCGACCTAAAATCAAGAGCATTAATGCCTTTGGTTGATGCTGCAAGAGTTTTAATTCTATCGCATTCTGTTAAATCTATTAGTAATACTTGGGAACGTTATGAAAAACTAGCCGAAATAGAACCTAATAACTCTGAAATATACTTGGCTTGTTCCTATGCCACCAAAGCGCTTTTAAAATTTAGAACCAAACAAGGATTACTGCACCATGACTCTGGTAGATTTATTGCTTTGGACAAATTAAGTAAAGAAGAAAAAATAAAACTAAAACGTACTTTTAAAACCGTAAAAGAAATACAAGAACTGATTACGGTACGATATAACGTAAATAACTTATTGCGCTAATGTGGTTTAAAAGCAAAAAAAAATATCCGGAATATTGGAATAGGTACGAAAGTCTTTTTAAAGAAGAAACACCGCAAGATATTTCTAAAATTCGCTTTGTGGTTTTCGACACAGAAACAACCGGTTTTAGTGTTATAAGTGATAGAATTTTATGCATTGGAGCGCTATCTTTAGAAAATAATAAAATTCAAGTACATAACTCCTTCGAAGTATATGTAAAACAGAATGTTTACAAAGAAGAGAGCGCAAAAATTCATGGTATTCTAAATAATAGCAAGAAAAATTTAATTTCAGAAGAGGAGTCTGTTATTCAATTTTTAGCATACTTAGGTAATGCCGTAATTATTGCCCACCATGCCATGTTCGACATTAATATGTTCAACCAAGCTTTAGGCCGATTAGGGTTACCAGAATTAAAAAATAAGTACTTAGATACTTCTACACTTTATAAAAAAACACAGTTAAAATCTAACCTATTAAAAAAACAAGATTTTTATACTCTAGACGAACTAACGGATAAGTTTGATATAAGCAAAGAAGACCGACATACCGCACTTGGCGATGCCTATATTACCGCAATTGCTTTCTTAAAAATACTAACCGAGCTCAAGAAAAAAAAGACAGTTACGTTAAAAGTCTTATTAAAGTAACCTTAGCCTAAATATGCAACTACATTTTTTTCTATACGCTCCTGAATATTAGAAATATCGGCTTTTACGAAAGTTTCTCCTGTAATATTCTCATAAAGTTCAATATACCTTTCAGAAACTGAAGTAATATATTCATCTGTCATTTCTGGTACGGTTTGTCCTTCTAATCCCTGAAAATTATTACTAATTAACCACTGCCTTACAAATTCTTTAGAAAGTTGTTTTTGTGCCTCTCCTTTTTCTTCCCTCTCCTTATAACCCTCTGCATAAAAATACCTAGATGAGTCTGGCGTATGTATTTCATCAATCAACACAATCTTTCCAGAGGCCGTTTTTCCAAATTCGTATTTGGTATCTACTAAAATTAATCCTCTATTCGCTGCTATTTCTGTCCCTCTTTGGAATAAGGCGTTCGTATATTTTTCTAAGACTATATAATCTTCTTCAGAAACAATTCCTTTTTTTAAAATATCCTCTCTTGAAATATCTTCGTCATGATTTCCCATTTCTGCTTTCGTAGCAGGAGTAATTATTGGGGAAGGAAATTTATCATTTTCTCGCATACCTTCCGGCATAGGCACTCCGCAAAGAACTCTTTTGCCTGCTTTATACTCTCTGGCTGCATGACCAGACATATAACCACGTATTACCATCTCTACTTTAAAAGGCTCACAAGCCTCTCCTACTGCAACATTGGGATCTGGAGTAGCGGTTAACCAATTAGGAACTATATCGGCAGTATCTGCCATCATTTTAGTAGCAATTTGATTTAAAATTTGTCCTTTATAAGGAATTCCTTTAGGCATTACTACATCAAAAGCCGATAGTCGGTCCGTGGCAACCATTACCAAAACATCATCCTTTAATTTATACACTTCTCTTACTTTTCCTTTATAAACACTTTGCTGTCCCGGAAAATTAAAATTGGTATCTATAATTGTATTACTCATATTCTTTATTAATTCTGATGCTCTATACTTTTGTATGCTGCAATTACTTTTTTAACTAATTTATGACGAATTACATCTTTTTCATCTAAATATATTACTCCTATTCCTTCTACGTTTTGAAGTATCAGAATAGCTTCTTTTAAACCAGATATGGTTCTTCTAGGCAAATCTATTTGTCCAGGATCCCCTGTTAATAAAAACTTTGCATTTTTACCCATTCTCGTTAAAAACATCTTCATTTGGGCGTGTGTGGTATTCTGAGCTTCATCTAAAATAACAAAAGCATTATCTAAAGTTCTCCCTCTCATAAAAGCCATTGGCGCTATTTGAATAGTTCCATTCTCTATATAATGCGCTAATTTTTCAGCAGGAATCATATCTCTAAGCGCATCGTACAATGGTTGCATATAAGGATCTAACTTCTCTTGCAAGTCTCCCGGTAAAAAACCTAAATTCTCTCCTGCCTCTACCGCAGGTCTCGTTAAAATAATTCGTCTTACCTGCTTCTCTTTCAATGCCTTAACAGCAATAGCCACACTAGTATAGGTTTTTCCTGTTCCTGCTGGCCCTATGGCAAAAACCATATCATTTTTTTTAGCAGCATCGACTAATTTCCTTTGGTTTACGGTTCTTGCTTTAATTAGCCTTCCACTAACACCATGTACTAAGGTTTCTCCACTATCATCAGAAGAAGTATCCTCTGCTCCATCTTCACTAGTTAAAACTCTTTCTATGGCATTTTCATCCAAAGTATTATACTTTGCAAAGTGAGCCGTAAGCATATCAAAACGCTTTTCAAACTCTTCTAAAAGCTCTTCATCTCCGTACACCTTTATTTTGCTACCTCTAGCAACAATTTTTAATTTGGGAAAGTATTTTTTAATAAGATTAATATTCTCATTTCCCTGTCCAAAAAACTCTCTTGGACTAATCTCCGTTATTTCTAAAATAAGTTCGTTCAAAAATTTTATTGGTTTAAAAATTAAGGTTACGAAAGAATAATTTCGCTCCGCTATTTTTTTGTTTAATTTTGTTTAACAAACTTAAGTAAATTTTCAGTTTACATAACCAAAAACATATCAACATTGCTGTATGGCAATAATAACACTAACTACCGATTTTGGATTGAAAGATTTTTTTGTAGGTGCTTTAAAAGGCGCTATCTACAAAGAGTTGCCAGATATTAAGATTGTAGACATATCGCATCATATAGAACCTTTCAACATTCAACAATGTGCATATGTTTTAGAAAACTCCTATAAAAGCTTCCCAAAAGGCTCCATTCACATTGTTGGTGTAGACTCCGAAGCTACTCCAGAAAACGAACATATAGTGGTTTTAATAGACGGTCATTACTTTATTAGCGCTAACAATGGCGTAATAGGTTTAATTACTTCCGAAAGAGAACCAGAGAAAATAGTAGAAATTAATTTACCCAACCCAAGTGAAACAGCTTTTCCTGTTAAAGACATATTTGTAAAAGTTGCTTGCCATATTGCAAGGGGCGGCACCTTAGAAGTTATTGGCAAACCATTTGTTAATTTAAAAGAACTTCGAGAATTTTCTGCTCAAGTCTCTGATAATGGTAATAAAATAACAGGAAGGGTAATTTATATTGATAATTACGGTAATGTTATTACTAACATTCCTAAACATGTTTTTGATTCCTATAGAAAAGGTAGAGATTTTGAACTACAGGCAAGAAATAATGTTATTAAAAAAATTAGAAACCACTATTGTGATATTATAAATTTTGACCTGGAAAAAAATAACCGAAAAGGAGCTGGAGATTTGCTAGCGCTTTTTAACTCCTCGGGATATATAGAATTGGCCATTTACAAAAGTAATTTAGATACCGTTGGTGGGGCTTCTACCCTATTAGGATTAGATTATAGAGACACAGTAACCATTAATTTTTTATAACATGATAGTCCGGATTGTTAAACTTACCTTTAAAGAAGAACACATTAGTACTTTCGAAAATCTTTTTGAGGAAACAAAAGAGAATATAAGAAATTTTAATGGTTGTCAGTTTCTAGAACTGTATCAAGATAAAAACAACCCTACTATTTTCTTTACCTATAGTTACTGGCAAGATGAGTCGTATTTAGAAGTATATAGAAATTCGGATTTCTTTAAAAAGGTATGGCGAAAAACCAAAGTGTTATTTCATGATAAACCCCAAGCTTGGAGTGTACATAAAAGAGTAACCCTACAATAAATAGTCTCCCGTTTTCCTTTTTTACCAAAAAAATGTAAACCTTCTATAGGTAGAGTTATAAACATTCTTAATTATTTATTTTTAGCGAAAGAATATCTCTACTTCCTTTTTTAAATTTCATATTGTTAATAAATAATGGGCACAACAAAGACGCTACTATCTTATTAACAGAGTTTTACACTCTAAAAAGGGTCTTTTACTCCCTCTAATTCTGTTGATAAGTTTGTTTCCATAAAATGACCAATTAAAATATCTTTGTTTGGATGACAAAAAGTAATACTTACATTACTTTTTACTTTTAAAGTTGGCTTACCAAAAGATAATTTGAACAAAAAATAAACGCATGAAATTTATAGTATCTAGTACATACTTATTAAAGCAATTACAAATATTAGGTGGTGTTATTAATAATAGTAATACCCTTCCTATTTTGGATAATTTTCTTTTTGATCTAAAACAAAAAAGCCTTACGGTTTCTGCTTCGGATTTAGAAACCACTATGAGCTCTGTTTTAGAAGTGGATTCTGATGCTGAAGGTACTATTGCTGTCCCTGCAAAATTATTATTAGAGACTTTAAAAACCTTTCCTGAGCAACCTTTAACTTTTGTTGTTGAAAATAATAACACTGTTGAAATAAGCTCTAACCACGGTAAATATGCTTTAGCTTATGCCGATGGTGCAGAGTTCCCTAAGGCAGTAGAGTTAGCGGAACCAAGTTCTACTACTATTTTAGGAGATGTTTTAGCAACCGCTCTTAATAAAACCATATTTGCTGCTGGTAATGATGATTTAAGACCCGTAATGAGCGGTGTTTTCTTTCAATTCTCCCCAGAGAACTTAACATTTGTAGCAACAGATGCCCATAAATTAGTAAAATACCAGCGTACCGATATAACTGCCTCTCAGGTAGCAGAGTTTATAATGCCCAAGAAACCTTTGAATTTATTAAAAGGAATTTTAGCTGGTAGTGAGGCCGATGTTACTATTGAGTATAACGATAGTAATGCCAAATTCAGTTTTGAAAACACAGAACTAATTTGTAGACTAATTGATGGTAAATATCCTAACTACGAAGCGGTAATACCAAAAGAAAACCCAAACAAACTTACTATTCCAAGAACACAATTGTTAAGTTCTGTTCGTAGGGTTTCTATTTTCTCTAATAAAACTACACACCAAATAAGATTAAAAATTGCTGGTGCAGAATTAAACATTTCTGCTGAGGATATAGATTACAGTAATAAAGCAGAAGAAAGATTAACATGTTCTTACCAAGGAGATGATATGCAAATTGGTTTTAACTCTCGTTTTTTAACCGAAATGCTTAATAACCTTACCTCTGATGATGTTGCTTTAGAAATGAGTTTACCTAATAGAGCTGGGATTCTTACTCCTGTAGATGGTTTAGATGAAGGAGAAACTGTTACAATGCTTGTTATGCCTGTAATGCTTAATACTTAAATAGAACAAACTTTATATATTAGAAAAGTCCACCATTTCTGGTGGACTTTTTTGTCTGCATTATATTAATTACTTAAGATATAAATCTAAAAGTTCCAAAGTAACTAGGAGCTTCTCCGATACTAACTTTAATAGTATTTGTTTCAGGAATAATATTAGCTAATTTTAAAAAAAAACTTATTAAATGGTCTAAAAAATATTACCCGGTTTACCATAACAGCTATTTTACTAAGTTTATAAATATTAGCAAGTCATATTACGAAAGGTAGTATTAATCCTCTGAATCCAACTATACAATTTAAATATTGGCAAACACATTTTCACATTAACAACTGTATATCAAGTAATTGTATTTAAAAAATACTTATTTTAAACATAAGTTGTATTTCAACGATTTCATATGTCGTTAACCTAGGACCTCTAGTCTATTTGTTAATTTATTAGTATATTAAAAAGTTACTTATAATTAAATTAATAACCTTCAAAACACCACAATATGAAAAAAATTATCACATTGTTTATGGCTTTTGCTTTGGTTTTTGTTTCATGCGAAACAGAATCATTGGATGTTTCTAACCTAGATTCGGTAGATGCTAAGAGTAAAGTCAAAAAGGATAAATCCAAATCAGACTACTCGAATAAAGATTTATGCAACGTAAATTTACTGCCAATCCTACCAGAATTTGTAGAGGCGTGTACTACTGTAAAACCTGCAGATGCTTCGTATTTTTTGATAGATATTGAATTAGGAGATTTAGCGGGATCAGATATTCCCGCTTGGTGTGTAGATGTAGACCTATCATTAAACGTAGAGTGTTTTAATGCTGAAGTTTATTCCAGTTATGATATTTTACCTGATAATAAATTTGAAAATCCGCAAAACTTTGATTTAGTTAATTGGATTCTTAATCAAGACTTTATTGGACAACCAAGTCCAAGTGGAGGTAACTACACTTTTGGAGACCTTCAATGGGCTATTTGGGAATTAATAGACGATAAGAATTGTGTTTCATGTACTTACCTTGGTGATGACTGGAGCGAAGAAAAAGGGTTAGAAATTGTTGATTCTGCAGTAGTAAATGGAGAAAATTTTGAACCTATGGCTGGACAAAATCTTGCTATTGTACTAATTCCTACAAACAACAAACAAAGTGTTATTATTCCTTATTTATTAGCATGTGAACCAGAAGCATCTTCTTGTGAAACAGCTTTTGCTAGAGGAACTGATGGTAATACATGTTTTAGTGATACACCTCAAGGATTTAATAGGTGGGGTTGGACTATAGGCCCACTAAATGAAGGAGATTATACTTATGATATTTGGGCTGCAGCGGGTCAATGTGATACTTCAAAAGGAGAACTAGTTGGTACAGTAGATGTTAGTTATAATGCAGGTGATGTCTCTGTTACGTACAATATTGACCCCTACTATACCGTAAAAGAAACGCATACGTATGCAGGTAATGGAATGTTTCCTTTAAATAAAAAAGGAAAAGCAACTGTAGCGCCTGGTCAATATAGTATTGAAGAAAACTTAGATGGAGAAATTTATGTTATAGCACATGCTGTTGTGTGTAAATAAATGTAATTTATACAAAAAAAATAGTAAAAAAACATAGAAAGCAAAGTTCTTTATAGTCTTTGTTCTCTATGTTTTGAGTCGTCCTAAAATAGGTTGACAATTTATTAAATAATTAAATTAATCCAGCGAAGCTAGCTTCGCTGGATTTT
>NZ_CANMDU010000012.1 GCF_947496775.1 uncultured Maribacter sp.
CCTAACAACATTCTTACGCTTGTCTTTACAATATTTCAATGAACTCTAATACACTAACCAAAGCTAGCTTATTGTCTTTTTACTTAAGTTATTTCCCTAAGCGGCTGCAAATATATAACTGTTTTTTAAACTGACAACATTAAATTTAAAAAAAATTTATTTTTTATTTAACCTTATCTAAAAACAGCTTTTCAATGAACTTACAACTCTTAATTACCAGCAAACAACTCAATCAAGCTTATTGTTTGCGGGCTGCAAATGTACACCTCTTTTTATTTCTCACAAACCATTTTTAATATTTATTGTAAAATATTTTAAACCCACATACAAAACAACTAAACAACAACCACTTACAACAAAAAAAAATACCAAAACCACAACTTAACTCCTAAACAAAACCAATACTAACCCCAGAACACACCCATATAAAACCTAAATGGAAACAAATACCAACTAAAACAACCCCCCCCCCCCATAAACCCAACAGAAAACAGAAAAACATATATAGAACATTATACAAAAGCATTATTCCTATTATATACAGCTAAAAACATATAAAGTATATTGCCCGCTTCAAAGCAACATACTATCTTTGCATCCTTATAGTTAAAAAGCAGGAATGATTAAGATTACACTACCAGATGGCTCGATAAAGGAGTTTGCAAAAGGCACTACCCCAATGGAAGTAGCTAAAAGCATAAGCGAAGGATTAGCTAGAAACGTAATTTCGGCGAAATTCAACGACACCACATTAGAAACAGTATCCCCGCTAAATGAAGATGGAGCCTTAACCCTTTTTACCTGGAACAATCCTGAAGGCAAGAAAGCTTTTTGGCACTCTAGTTCTCATATTGTAGCTCAAGCAATTGAAGAACTATATCCAAACGCTAAATTAACTATTGGACCCGCAATTGAAAACGGGTTTTATTATGATGTTGATTTTGGAGACAATAACATCTCCGAAAAAGATTTTAATGCTGTCGAAAAAAGAGCTATTGAAATAGCTAGAGGAAAGCACGATTTTAAAATGCGTTCTGCTTCCAAAGCGGAAGCTCTTGAATTATACAAAACGCAAAACAACCCATACAAGGTAGAACTTATTGAAAATCTTGAAGACGGAACAATAACTTTCTGCGATCATGATACTTTTACGGATTTATGTCGAGGAGGACATGTTCCAAATACGGGTATCGTAAAAGCAATTAAAATACTCAGTGCTGCCGGAGCATACTGGAGAGGTGATGAAAAAAACACACAACTTACTAGGATATACGGTATTTCTTTTCCTAAACAAAAGGAACTTACAGAATACCTTCACTTACTAGAAGAAGCCAAAAAAAGAGACCATAGGAAACTAGGCAAAGAATTAGAACTTTTTACTTTTTCTCAAAAAGTAGGACAAGGATTACCTTTATGGCTTCCTAAAGGTGCTGCTTTAAGAGAAAGACTAGAACAATTTTTAAAGAAAGCTCAAAAAAAAGCTGGATATGAAATGGTTGTTACACCGCATATTGGACAAAAAGAACTATATGTAACCTCTGGTCATTATGCAAAATACGGAGAAGATAGCTTTCAACCTATAAAGACCCCTAAAATGGATGAGGAGTTTTTATTAAAACCTATGAATTGCCCTCACCATTGTGAAGTTTATAATTTTAAACCTCACTCTTATAAAGATTTACCAAAACGCTTTGCTGAATTTGGCACTGTATATCGTTATGAACAAAGCGGAGAACTACATGGTTTAACAAGAGTTCGTGGATTTACGCAAGATGACGCTCATATTTTTTGCACACCAGACCAATTAGCTGAAGAATTTAAAAATGTAATTGATTTAACCTTATATGTATTAGGTTCTTTAGGGTTTGATAATTTCACCGCACAAGTTTCTGTTAGAGACTTAGACAATCCGGACAAATATATTGGAGAAGTAGAAAACTGGGAGAAAGCAGAAAATGCTATAATTAACGCTGCAAAAGAAAAAGGCTTAGATTTTATTATAGAAAGCGGAGAAGCTGCTTTTTATGGTCCTAAGTTAGATTTTATGGTGAAAGATGCTTTAGGAAGAAGCTGGCAATTAGGAACTATACAGGTAGATTACAACTTACCTGAACGTTTTGATCTTAACTATAAAGGTAGTGATAATGAGCTTCACAGGCCTATAATGATTCACAGAGCTCCTTTCGGAAGTTTAGAACGTTTTATAGCATTAATGCTCGAACATACAGGCGGAAATTTCCCTTTATGGTTAATTCCAGAGCAAGCTATTATCTTGCCAGTTAGTGAGAAACATGAAATATATGCCGAAAAAGTTTTTAATTCCTTAGAAAATAACGAAATTCGCGCCCTTGTAGACCGTAGAAATGAAACTATTGGCAAGAAAATACGAGAAGCCGAAATGAGCAAAATACCATTTATGCTAATTGTAGGAGATAATGACCAAGAACAAAATACCATCTCTGTTCGAAGACATGGAGGAGAAGATATAGGCGCCATCAGCATAGAGAAGTTTACAGACTTGGTAAATAATGAAATAAATAGTACCTTAAAGTCGTTTTAAAAAAAATAAGTTTAATTAAAATATTGAAGTCATAGCAATTAGAAAAAGATTTAGGCCACAACCTAGAAGGGAAAACAAAAACCCACACAAAATCAACGAGCTCGTTATTTCCCCTAACGTTAGATTGGTCGGAGATAATGTAGAGGTTGGTGTATACACATTGCAACAAGCAATGGCAAAATCGGAAGAACTAGGTTTAGATTTGGTAGAAATTTCTCCAAAAGCTGATCCTCCAGTTTGTAAAATTATTGATTACAAGAAATTCCTTTATGAGCAAAAAAAGCGAGAAAAGGTTATGAAAGCGAAAGCTTCCAAGGTTGTAGTTAAAGAAATACGATTTGGACCTAACACCGATGATCATGATTATGAATTTAAAAAGAAGCATGCCGAAAAGTTTTTAGCTGAAGGAGCTAAACTAAAAGCATATGTGTTTTTTAAAGGACGATCTATAGTTTATAAAGATCAAGGAGAAATTTTATTATTAAGACTTGCTTCTGAATTAGAAGAACTAGGAAAAGTAGAGCAAATGCCTAAGTTAGAAGGTAAACGAATGACTATGTTCATTGCTCCAAAAACCAAAAAATAAGAACTAATTTTTGTCTTTTTAGATTTTAAAATTAGAATATATAGCATACTGAATATCTGCCTATTTAATCGTAGGCAGTTTCAGCATAAAACAGTGAGATAATTTAATACATAGGAGAAAATGCCTAAACAGAAAACAAAATCCAGTGCTAAAAAGCGATTTAAGCTTACAGGTACTGGTAAGATCAAGAGAAAGCACGCTTTTAAGAGTCATATTTTGACTAAAAAATCTAAAAAGCGTAAGCTTGCGTTAACACATTCAGCATTGGTACACCAAGCTGATGTTAACAGCATAAAAGAACAGTTACGTTTAAAGTAATTATTCTTTTCGGTAAACAGTTATTAACCCTGGAGTTAGGCAATTAAAAGAGTCGAGCAATCGTCCGCCTACTACAAAAAACAATTTAAATTATGCCAAGATCAGTAAATGCAGTAGCTTCAAGAGCCAGAAGAAAAAAGGTAATGAAGCAAGCCAAAGGTTACTTTGGAAGACGTAAAAACGTTTGGACAGTAGCCAAAAATGCGGTTGAAAAAGCAATGTTATATGCTTACAGAGATCGTAGAAACAAAAAAAGAACTTTCCGTGCACTATGGATTACCAGAATTAACGCTGGTGCTAGATTACATGGAATGTCTTACTCACAATTTATGGGAAAAGTAAAAGCTAATAACATTGAACTTAACAGAAAAGTTCTTGCAGATTTAGCAATGAACCACCCAGACGCTTTTAAAGCAATTGTAGAGCAAGTTAAATAAATTAAGAACGTTATCTCACTATAAGAAAATCCGATTCTAACGAATCGGATTTTTTTATATTCTAAATTTAGATAGAAATTCCAGAAACTGTTAGCACCAAATTTCTTCCCGAAGCGTTATTTCTATGTTCACAAAGATAAACACCTTGCCAAATACCCATATTTAATACTCCATTAGTTATAGGAATTTGAACCGAAGCCCCCAATAAAGAAGCTTTAATATGTGCTGGCATATCATCAGGGCCTTCATAATTATGCAAATAATAAGGCATATTTTCTGGCACCATTTTATTTATATGACTTTCAAAATCTTCTCTAACTGTTTCGTCCGCATTTTCATTTATTGTTAAACTGGCAGAGGTATGCTTTATAAAAACATGTAAAACACCGACTTTGATTCTCTTGATCTCTAAGAATTGATTTAAAATAACATCTGTTACCAAATGAAAGCCCCTACAATATTTCGGCAAACGTATTTCTTTCTGAATATAAACCATTGTAAAATTCTATTAAAAAAAGCAAACTAACTCTAGGAATTAAAATCTCGATTATAAAGTAAAAATAAGATTTACTGACGTAAAATTAACACCAATGAAATACCTTTACAAAAAAAGAAAAAGAATGGATTTATCTAAAATAAAAATGGTGGTCACAGATATGGATGGCACTTTGCTAAATTCTAAGCATGAAGTAAGTGACCGCTTTTTTGAATTACACCAAAACTTAAAAGATAAAGGTATTCAATTTGTAGCTGCAAGTGGTAGACAATACAACAGCATAATCGACAAGCTTTCCCCTATAAAGAATGATATTATTGTCATTGCAGAAAATGGAGGTTTTGTTATGCAACAAAACAAGGAACTTTTATCTACCCCCCTTCCCTCCTCTATTAAAAACAACATTTTGAATCTAATAGATACAATGAAAGATGTTCACCCTGTTCTTTGTACAAAAAACAAAGCTTATCTTCTTAATTCATCTAAAGAATTTGCTCAAAAATTAAAGGAGTTTTATTCTGCCTATGAGATGCTAGAGGACTTAAAAGATTACAAAGGCGAAGTTTTAAAAGTTGCCATATATCATTTTGAAAGTTCTGAGCATTATATTTATCCGCATGTAAGGCATTTAGAAGAAAATATTAAAGTAAAAGTATCTGGTCAAAATTGGCTAGACTTATCAGATTTTAATGCCCACAAAGGGCACGCGTTAAAAAAAGTACAAGAACTTTACCATATTTTACCAGAAGAAACTATGGTATTTGGAGACTATAACAATGATTTGGAAATGCTAGCCATGTCTAAATATAGTTTTGCTATGGCTAATGCTCATAAAAATGTAAAAGAAACTGCTAATTACAGAACGGAAAGTAATGACAACTTTGGGGTAGAACGCATCTTAGAAAAACTTATTCGGAGTTAAATTACGTTTTTTGCTTCTTTTTTCTCGCTGCTGGAAACAACACATTATTAAGAATTAAGCGATATCCAGGGGATGTAGGGTGCAATTCTAATTCTGTTTTTGGGTCTCCTACCCTATGCTGATAATCTTCTGGATCATGCCCACCATAAAAAGTAAAAAAACCCTTGCCTTTTATACCATGAATATATCTTGCTTCATTATTAACTTTATTCTCCCCCAATACTAAAACTGTAGGTTTAATTTGCTCTCTTGAAAAAGAAGTAGTTTGCCCCATAAAACCTTTTACTAAAGAGGTATGGTTTTGACATAACATTGTTGGCACTGGATCCCATTTTGCAGAAAAATCCATTAAGGAAAAATAATCCGTTTCTTTAGATATACTCCTTCTTTTACTTGTCATATCTATAGAAGAAAATTCATATTTTAATGGGTTTCTTTCTAAAATAAAATCTTTAAAAGCGAACGACTTATTAAAATCTAATTTACTTTGGTAGTTAGCTTCAGATGGGTCACCATCGAACATAGGTTCACAAATATCGACTCCATCTGCAGCTAAAGCAATATCAAAACTATCGGTTGCGGAGCACATAGCAAACATAAAACCACCCCCAATTACATAATTTCTAATTTTTAATGCAACTGCTCCTTTTTCTTCGGAAACTTTAGAAAAGCCAAGTTTAATAGCTAACTCCTCAGCATTTTGTTTCCCTTCTATATACCATGGTGTTGCTCTATAGCTACCATAGAATTTTCCGTATTGTCCGGTAAAATCTTCATGATGTAAGTGCAACCAATCGTAAAGAGCCAGTTTATCTTGAATTACTTCTTCATCATAAACGGTTACATAAGGAATCTCTGCATAGGTAAGCACCATAGTTACCGCATCATCCCAAGGTTGTTTACTTTTAGGAGAATACACAGCAATTTTAGGAGCTTTTTCTAAAATTACTGCCTCTTGGTTTTGCGAGGGACTACTTATTTCTTGCAATATTGTATTCGCCTGGTCATCCGATAAAATTTCAAAAGACACACCACGAATTTGACATTCTTTACGAATAACCTCTCCATCGGGCAACAAAAAAGAGCCACCTCTATAATTAAGTAACCATTGTACTTTTTGCTGTTTTGCAAGAACCCAATAGGTTATTCCATACGCCTTTAAATGATTTTTCTGGTACTCTGCATCCATTGGGATAAGAATTGAAGAAGCAGATAAAGAAAATAATGAACAAGCAAAAAATAAAAAACATATTATCTTTTTCATAAATACCAATAGTATAATCTATAATCAAAGATAGCCTAAAAACTAATGGTTTTTAAAGACAAAAAACTTATTCCAGGAATTAATTAATGCTTAAAAAGGTACATCATTATCATCCGGAGAACCGTCATTCATAGAACTTCCAAAAGCTTCGTTAGGATTTGGGAGGTTTTTAGTTACAAAAGGATTATCCTCATCTTCATTCATTTTCGATTGGAACTCAAAAGGGGAATCAAAATCATCTAAATTATCAAACTTACCTTGGTTACCAATAAATTTAAGACGAATATTCTCTAAACCACCATTCCTGTGTTTTGCAACAATAAACTCTGCCTGCCCTGCTGTAGGACTTTGTTCTTCATCATCCCACTCATCAATCTTGTAGTATTCTGGCCTATAAATAAAAGAGACAATATCAGCATCTTGTTCAATGGCTCCAGATTCCCTTAAATCGGATAATACAGGTCTTTTACTTCCTCCACGAGTTTCCACAGCACGTGATAATTGCGAAAGAGCAATTACAGGCACATTTAGTTCTTTTGCTAGAGCTTTTAAGTTCCTAGAAATTGTAGATATTTCTTGTTCTCTATTCCCTCCTTTTTGACTACCACCAGCGGTCATAAGCTGCAAATAATCAATCATAATCATTTTAATGTCGTGTTGCGAAGCTAATCTTCTACACTTTGCTCTTAAATCGAAAATAGAAAGAGAAGGAGTATCATCTATAAACAAAGGAGCTGCTTCTAAAGATTTAACTTTTACGTTTAATTGTTCCCACTCATGTTTCTCTAACTTTCCCGTTCTTAATTTTTCAGAAGACAATCCAGTTTCTGATGATATTAATCTGGTAATTAGCTGTACCGATGACATTTCCAGAGAAAAGAATGCAACTGCAGTATTAGAATTTACTGCAATATTCCTCGCCATAGATAATGTTAAGGCCGTTTTACCCATACCTGGACGGGCTGCCACAATAATCAAATCACTCGGTTGCCAACCAGAAGTAAGTTTATCTAGTTTATCGAAACCAGAAGCAACGCCACTCATTCCTTCTTTTCCGGCGATTTCCTCAATACGTTTTTTTGCCTGTATTACTAAGTTCTGAGCAGTTTCGGCTGAACGTTTAAGGTTTCCCTGTGTTACATCGTATAATTTAGATTCCGCCGTATCTAATAAATCGAATACATCTGTAGACTCATCATAAGCCGATTCTATAATCTCCCCAGATATTTTAATTAAACTACGTTGTATAAATTTCTGAAGTATTATACGTGCATGAAACTCTATATGCGCTGAAGAAGCGATCTTTTGTGTAAGTTTTATTAGGTAAAAATCACCTCCTGAACTCTCTAATTTACCGTCCTTCTTCAATTGTGTGGAAACGGTTAATAAATCTATAGGCTCCGAAGTTTCAAACAATTTAAAGATAGCTTCAAATATATTCTTATGGGCTTCTTTGTAAAACACATCTGGATGAAGAATATCAATAACATCATCTACCCCCTTTTTATCAATCATCATAGCACCAATAACAACCTCCTCTAAATCAACTGCTTGAGGTGGTATCTTACCCCTTTCTAAATTAATTAGGGTAGATTTATCTACTTTACGACCAATAACTGGGTTTGGTTTTTCCATGAATACGAAAATATACAATTAACCTTTAGTTAACATGGATTTTTATGCTTACGATATCCACAGTTACTTAAGATTCTCTGTTAATAAGTTACAAAATTATGTTGATAACAAAAAAAATCCGGAATTTAAGCTTTCCGGATTATACGAAACTAGACAAAAAATGCAATTAGCCATTAAAGACTCCCATATTTGCATATTTATCCATTCTTTTACTTACTAAGTCTTTTGGTGATAACTTTTTCAATTCCTCATACTGGTTAAAGATTTTGTTTTTCACTGTTTCGAAAGTTTCTTCTCTATTAGAGTGAGCACCTCCAATAGGTTCTTTTACTATTTCATCGACTATATTCATTTTTTTCATGTCTGGAGCTGTCAATTTCAAAGCTTCTGCTGCTCTTTCTTTAAACTCCCAGCTTCTCCACAAAATAGAGGAACAAGATTCTGGAGATATAACCGAATACCATGTATTTTCTAACATTAAAACGGAGTCTCCCACTCCTATACCTAAGGCTCCACCGGAGGCACCTTCACCAATTATAACTACGATAATTGGAACTTTAAGACGTGTCATCTCTAAAATATTACGAGCAATTGCTTCTCCTTGACCGCGCTCTTCGGCTTCTATACCTGCATAAGCACCTGGCGTATCTACAAAACAAACTACTGGCACATTAAACTTCTCAGCAGATTTCATTAATCTCAATGCCTTTCTGTACCCTTCTGGATTTGCCATACCAAAATTACGGTATTGCCTTGTTTTAGTATTATATCCTTTTTGCTGACCAATAAGCATAAAACTTTGATTGTTTATTTTTCCTAAACCACCAATCATTGCCTTATCGTCTTTCACATTCCTATCTCCATGTAATTCTAAAAAAGAATCTCCACAAATAGCGTTAATATAATCCAAAGTATAAGGCCTGTTTGGATGTCTGGATAACTGCACACGCTGCCAAGCAGTAAGGTTCTTATATATAGTCTTACGTGTATCTGCTAGCTTTTTTTCAATTTTCTTGCAAGTTTGTGTAACATCTACATCGCTCTCTTCGCCAATAATTACACACTTATTCAACTGTTCTTCCAGCTCTTTAATAGGAAGTTCAAAATCTAAATATTCCATAAGTCAAATAGGTTTCGTTAGTTTAAGTCAACAAATATAAAACTTTAATACAAATGGTATCCCTTAGTTTTTCTTTAATTTTTTTCTATTTTTCAGAATAGCATTTATAACCACAGTTCCAAGTATAATCAGAGCGCCAACATAAAACATAGAGTTTAACTCTTTATTTTCTCCTAGAATAATAAATGCCATGAAAATACCATATACTGGCTCCAAATTTGTGGTAAGCATTACTGTATAAGGAGTTAGGAATCGCATTACTTTTACTGAAGCTATAAAAGCGTATGCAGTACAAATCGATGCCAAAATAAACAGATACAACCAGTCTTTACTAGAGACTTTAAAAAAGTTTAAATTAAATTCTCCTGCGATTAAAAAATAAATAGACAAAAATAGTACTCCCGCTCCTAACTCTACAAATGAAATAATAGAGGGAGTGTCTGTTTTTACCAGTTTACCATTTATTATTGAAAAAGTGGCTGCCAAAAATGCAGATATTGCTGCTATAACCATACCATACCAGTTTGCCAAATCGACTCTAAAAATTAAGTAAAGACCTAATATAACCACTAAACC
Organism: uncultured Maribacter sp.; assembly: GCF_947496775.1. Taxonomy (GTDB): domain Bacteria; phylum Bacteroidota; class Bacteroidia; order Flavobacteriales; family Flavobacteriaceae; genus Maribacter_B. The sequence continues at coordinate 9,915 of NZ_CANMDU010000012.1, forward strand.
TAAAAGGATTTCGTATTTTATTATTTTTCTACCGTACCAAATAGGCTCTAATAAAGATGTAAAAAACGCTCCTATAGACATGGTTGCTAATGCAATAGATACGCTTGAAACCTTAATTGCCATAAAAAAGGTAAACCAATGCAATGCTACTACTATCCCACCAAAAAACATCCATAAAAAAGATTTTTTAGAAAGTTTAAAACGCAATTTTGAAAACAGAATATACCCACCTATTAATAAAAATGCAATTAACATTCTAAACCACACTAATCTTAGAGCATCTACGGAAATAAGCTTTCCTATAACCGCGGTAAACCCCCAAATAAAAACTATAAAGTGAAGGTGAATTAAATTTCGAAGCCTATCGTTTTGCATTTTGCAGTAAATAAAACGCTAATAATCCAAATACAACATTTGGAATTACTACAGCTAATAGTGGCGAAAAACCAGATTGTTCTGCAAGAGTACCAAAAACTTTATCAAAAAAGACGTAAACAAAAGCTACCAATATTCCAAAAGCTAAATTTACACCCATACCACCTCTTCTTTTAACGGAAGAAACTGCTACTGCAATTACCGTCAAAATAAATGCAGTTAATGGCAAAGCCCACCTTTTATATTTAACCAGAATATACGTGTTTATATTGGACGCTCCTTTTCTTTTCTGATCTTCAATAAAAGTATTAAGTTCAAACAAATTTTTAGTTTCTGCAACATAGGAAACAGGGGTTAAATCATCTATCTTAAAGGCAAACAATGTATCTAACCTTCTTTTACTTTCAATAATAGCCGTATCTCCAACAATGGTTCTTTTTTTATAGGAGGTAAGTCGATAAATACTGTCCTTTTCTACCCATCGAATATTAGATGCAGCAATTTTAAATTCTAAATTATTTTCTTTATCAAAACGCTCGTAAGTAAAATTATTACCTATTTGTCTTGCCGGATTAAAACTACTTACGTAAATAAAATCAGTTTCGTTTAATTGATTAAATATATTATTTGTAACACGGTCTTGTTTCCCTTTTTTTAGGTATTTATATTTAAATTCGTTAAAACCAAGACTAGCTTTTGGCACTAGAAACATTGTTGTAAAAAACATAAGTATGGCCACCAAAGTAGCCCCTATCATATAAGGTCTTAAAAATCTGTTATAAGAAACACCGGAACTAAGAATAGCTACAATTTCTGTATTGTTTGCAAGTTTGGATGTAAAATAAATAACCGAAAGAAACAAAAATATTGGAAATAACAAGCTACCTATATACACTGTAAAATGCATATAATATATAAGTATTTCATTTACTGGAGCATCATTTGCTGACATTTTGCCATTCTGCTCTGCATAATTAGCCATGATACCAATAGGAATAAAAAGCAATAACATAACCGTAAATGTGGCTAAATATCGTTTTAAAATGTATCTATCTAGTATCGTTAACATTATAATCTTTTATCCATTTGTTTTACCATTGTATCTTTCCAGGCTCTAAAATCTCCCGCAATAATATGTTTTCTAGCCTCACGCACTAACCACATATAAAATCCTAAATTATGTATTGTAGCTATTTGCTTCCCCAAATACTCATTTGCAGCAAACAAATGTCTTAAATAGGCTTTAGAATATTCTCTATCTACAAAAGTAGTCCCGTCTGGATCAAGCATAGAAAAATCATCTTCCCACTTTTTATTTTTAATATTAATAGTACCGTGGGCTGTAAATAACATTCCATTTCTTGCATTACGAGTAGGCATCACACAATCGAACATATCTATTCCTAATGCAATGTTTTCAAGTATATTAATTGGTGTTCCTACCCCCATTAAATAACGTGGTTTATCTTCTGGAAGAACTTCGCAAACCACTTCGGTCATTCCATACATTTCTTCTGCTGGTTCGCCAACAGAAAGTCCCCCTATTGCGTTTCCTTCTGCACCTGCATTCGCTATATATTCTGCGGATTGTCTTCGTAAATCTTTATAAGTAGACCCTTGAACTATCGGAAAAAATGTTTGAGTATAATCATACTCAAAAGGAGTTTTATCTAAATGCTTTATACACCTATCTAACCATCTATGGGTCATATGCATAGAACGTTTAGCATACTTATAATCACATGGGTATGGGGTACATTCATCAAAAGCCATAATAATATCTGCTCCGATTACTCTCTGTATCTCCATTACGTTTTCTGGAGTAAACATATGATACGAACCATCAATATGCGATTTAAACTTTACACCCTCCTCTTTTATTTTTCTGTTCGCAGAAAGAGAATATACCTGGTACCCTCCACTATCGGTTAAAATATTACGGTCCCAACCCATAAATTTATGCAAGCCTCCTGCTTTTTTTAAAATTGGGGTCTTGGGCCTAAGGAATAAATGATAGGTATTTCCTAGAATTATGTCTGGATTAATTTCTTCTTTTAACTCCTTTTGATGAACTCCTTTAACAGAAGCTACTGTGCCCACTGGCATAAAAATAGGTGTTTCTATAGGCCCGTGATCGGTAACCATTGTTCCTGCTCTAGCCTTGCTTAGAGGATCGGTATGATGTAATGTAAATTTCAAATCTTTATTTAAGTTCACAAATATAATCAACTAAGACGCATAAAAAACCTAAGAAAAAGATAAAGATGAAAACCAAAGTAAAATATAGGCTCTCTAGCTTATAAATCTAAATGTTAATTGTACTTATGCTCTTATTAGATTAACAATAATGAACTATAGGCATCGTTTACCTATTTGAGAAGAAATAAACAATGGTATCATTTTTGTGCTATTGAACTATTTAAAAACAAGAACATTATGAAAAAAACAATTGTATTGGCAGTACTAACTTTGTTAAGTTTTTCTGCTTTTTCCCAATCCGATTCTGGGTTCGGAATACTTGGCGGACTCAATTTTAGTGCAAATGGAGATTATATTGCTTCTGCTACAGAGGCTGCCGAGAATCCAGATAGAAATATTGGCTACCATATTGGTATTTTTGGCAAACTAGGAAATAGATTTTATGTACGACCAGAATTGGTTTATACCAAAACAAAATCTGACTACGACGGAGATACTTTTGATATGAGTAAATTAGATGCTCCCATATTGGTTGGGACAAAAATAATTGGACCTTTGCATGTATTTGCCGGACCAGCTTTCCAGTATATTTTAGATTCAGAGTTTGATGGTATTAGCATAGACAACATAGAAAATGATTTTTCTATAGGGGTTCATATTGGTGCAGGTGTAAATCTAGGTAAATTAGGAATTGATATTCGTTACGAAAGAGGTATGAGCAGCAACGAAGCTAAATTTATTAATAACAACATTAGCACTATAGAAGAAAGCAGATTAGATACGAGGCCTGACCAAATAATTTTAAACCTTTCTTTTAAAATATAAATGTATTCTTTTATATGCCGTATTAAAAGAGCGCAGTATTTTATAAAAAATTAAGCCAGAGCATTTTTTTGTTCTGGTTTTTTGTTGTTTAATTATTTTTTTTAGCAGTTGCCAAATCAATTACATTGAGACAACTCCAATCTTTTCCTCTTCCACCTATTCCATAATTGCATACCTGTCTACTAAAACTACAACACAACCCTTATTAATGCCTGGATTATACATCTTAATTTGTTTTTAATTAAATAGATACAATAAATAGAAAGAACAAAAGATTAAGAATCATAGAGTTCCTTATTTCTAAAACATAGTAACTTTTATTATTTAGACAAAACAATTCCTTTTACGTCTGCTTTATAATTAACAAAAGAGTTCCAAGGGCCATTTAACCATAGTAATACTTTATGCCCTTCCCCAGCAACAACAATTGGTCTTATATTTCTATATTTAGATTTAGATGTAACTGCCTCCCAATTAATAGTTGACACATCATCGTTCATGTTAATTTTAGCCGTGTAAATTTCATGAAGCCCACCTAAATCTTCTCCCGTGGAAGGATTTACATCTGTAGATATATATACTCTTGAAACATCTTCGGGATCAAAAGCCATTAAACCAGTGTAGCTGCTCTCCATTGTATACAAGCACTTTCCCCCATATGCAATTTCTCTATCAATCCATTTTTCTCCATTCCAAGAAGCAATCCGAAAACGATGATCATCATTACTTAAATATAAAGAATACCCCATATGCGGGTTGTTATTTTTATCTTTCCCTGTAGCACAGGACCAAGCACTGTTTATAACACTTTCAAAACCCTTCTCTTTCTTTTTAGTTTCACTTCCTTTATATATTTTCTCAGCTTCAGTCGTATTTAAAGGCTTTTCAAAATCTTTTATCTTTGTTCCGTCTACATTATAAAATGCACCATTAGAAAATTCAGCGTAATACAAGCTATTACCATATCTTCTTGGATGACCATCTGTAAATGAAATTCCGATTGTATTTTCATCCTTTTGAAAATAGCGTGTGTACGGCCTTTGTCTCCCGTCAACATTATCTTCTATAAAATGCAAACTATTAGTACTCCAAGTATCTCCATGATCGGACGAGGTAATAAACGCAGGGTTAAACGTTGGTCCATCTCTAAAAAAATTATACAATAACTTTTCGTTTTCTAAATAATACAAATTCATATACGTAACTCCTTTATCCTCTTTATAAGTATGGATATACTCTTTTATATCTCCCCATTCCAGATAATTACCTACCGAAGAAACACTATAATAATGCTTTTTTTCATTGGCGTGTTTAGCCCACATTGCTAAAATACTCCCATTTGGTCTAACATAAAGAGCTGGAACGTCATGATCATCTGCTTGGAAATTTTTATCTAAAACTATAGTTCCTTCCTTTATATTATCTTTTAAATTATAAACCCCAATTTTAACATCTCCTGATCGCCCACTTAACCCTCCAAAAACTAATTTACCATTCTTTATTACGGCTCGCGGATCTTGATACCAGCACCAACCTCCATCTTCCATAAATGTTGTAAATAAGGATGTATTCTCTTTTGCTATTTTTTTAGACTCCTTAATTTCAGTAAATTTATAAACCTCTGCAGAGGCCGCTAAAAAAGCGCCAACACCATATACTTCTGTGTACTCTTTATAACTATTTCCGGGTGCTGCTCCTACAGGTTGTATATAGCCTACTAAACCTTCTGGAGTAACGCATTTTGTTAATGCGTGCCACCCCTTTAACATTACGGGCTCATAAACTTCCTTGCTTAAAATCCCTTGATTAATTCCCCAAGCCAGACCATAAACAAAAAAAGCTGAACCACTTATTTCCTTTACTGGGTATGCCTCTTCTCCTCCTAATAATCCGGAGGACCAAGTACCATCTTTTCGTTGGGTATTTTTTAAAGTTGCTGCCATTTTCGCAAAAAGGTCAACATAAAATGATTTCCCTTGCCAATCCTCAGGAAAATCAGGGATCATCAGTGCCAAACCGCCAAAAACCCATCCGTTTCCTCTTGACCAAAATATCTTTTTCCCATTTTGCTCTTTTTTATCCAAATAGGAGGCATCTCTAGAAAATAAATGTTCTTTATTATCCCAAAGTAAATCATATGTTTTATGATATTGCTTATCCATAAAATTTAAATACTTTGTATCCCCTGTAGATTTGGCTAATCCTGCCCAAACGGGTGGGGCCATAAAAAGGGCATCGCACCAATCCCAATGTAAACTATCCACTTTTTTACTACCCAAAATTGAATCAAACTGTTTTCTCATAGGTTTTAATAACCTAGGATGCCCGTATAGTTTGTGCATCTTTAAATACATTTGGCCAACTGCATGGTCATCTGCATGATATAAACGATTATACAGTTCCCATTTGTTATTTTCTCCTATATCATATAACCACTTTTCATATGTAACATCCGGGTTAATTTCTGCCCATTCGTACATTCCTGCATAAAGTGCGGCATTAGTCCATTCTAATTCATGGTGCTTATCTCTATTATGCCATTTCTTCTGCTCTTCTTTAGGAGGTAAAGCCCTATATTTTCCCATATCATCAAAAGTAGAAATTTGCCAATCGGCTACTCTATTAGCTATCTTCTCCACTTCCATAGTTGATGGTAATTTTGGTTTTGAATTACACCCCACTAGAAAAAATAATATTAATACATAAACAACTTTGCAAAATTTAATATTCATCAATATTTATTTAAAATGAATTAACATAGCTACAAATTATAAATTATGTACAAAAACAGTATATTTAACGATGATTTAACGGTATTTGTAACGGTTAAATATAACAAGTTGATCCATAAAAAATATACACAAATGCTATCTGATGAAAAAAAAATAGAATTGTGTGAAGCTATATTGAAAAGTAAAACTTTTCAAAAATCACCTAAAAGCAGTGCTTTATTAAGATATTTGGTAAAAACAAGTATTAATGGCGATATAGTAAAAGAAGATATTATTGATCTTGAGTTTTTCGGAGACCGCCCTACTACAGACAAAAACAGCACGCGTGTTAGGGTAAATGTTTATAATCTTAGAAAAAAACTAAATGATTATTACAAAACAGAAGGGCAACTACTACATTGGTTAATAAAAATAGATAAAGGGCAATATAATGTTCGGTTTGAAAAAAGAAAAGCGAAAGAACGCTTAACATCGTTTATTACAATAAAAAATAGTATCCCATATTTATTTACTGCGTTAATCTGCTCTTTTTTTATTCTAAAAAATTTGCCAAATAAACCTCCTAGAATTTGGGAAGGTTTTTTTTTAGAAGAAAAGCAAAACACATTATTTATTGGAGATGCTTATGGAATTAAAGGAAAAACAATTACTGGAAAAGAAGGATGGACAAGAGATTATTCCATTAAGAATATTGATGACTATTATAAGTTACTTGAAAAAAAACCTGAATTAAAAGATATTACAAAGCCTTCTGATTACAATTACATTACAGGAATGGGCGCGGAATCATCTCATGACCTCATGCGTTTATTCGCTGAGTTTAACAGTGATTTTACCATTAGATACTCTTCAAGTTCTTCCTTTATGGATATTAAAAAAGGTAATTTAATTTACGTTGGTCCATTTAAGAATGAAAATAAATTCATATCTATATTTAATGAGGAAAATCCTTATTTTAAATTAAATGGAAAAGACATTGTATTTTCTAATCATAAAAATATTCCGAACAAAACCATTAGCTATTCCGATTTTAAGAACGACAGGGATATAGCCGTTGTATCTAGAATTCCTAGTGGACAAAATAACGAGAGTTTCATATTTTTTTCTAACCATGACATGGGAGTAAAAGCAACCATAAATTATTTTACCAATAAAGATTCCGTAAAAGCTTTTGATAAAAAATATTTAAAAGGAAAACAATACTTTACCAGTATTTTTTATGCTTATGGAAAAAATAGAACAAACTTAAAATTAGAAACTTTAATGGTAGTACCCTTTTAGTTATGTTTACGAACTCTTCTCAAGACTGAAAACTAATAAAAAAAATCTTATAGTGTAACCATAGATTTTTTGCATACCAGAAAGTAATTTTACCTTTCTAATTTCTCCTAATAATAATTCCCATTTATTTGCTCTTTTCCTTTGAGAGTAAATAATAGTTAAATTGTTTCCCCTACTTAAAAACACTCATCAAGCAAAAAACCAGAAAACTAATATTTTCTGGTTTTTAAAATTTATTCAAGTTTATGTTCTTAATTGGTATCTGCATCTAAATAATCGGGAGTACCATCTTCATCTGCATCATCATTAAGCAAATATCCATCCCCATTGGAGTCTTCGTCAATAGATGCCACACCATCATTATCATGATCCTGTTCTTCTGTAGTAATCAAATCAAATTTAAATATTAAAGGACTATATGCACCAATAGAAGAACCCGATGGTGGAGTATCAAAATACCCCAATCCAGATGGCATTATTACCATACCTATTCCAAACCCTTCCGCTGTAAAAGTTCCATCTTCATTAGAAATTACATTAGTGCTAGGTTTTAAAAAGGTCAATCCTTCTGTAAATCCTCTGGCTCCTGTAGCCTGTATATTAGATAAATCGAACCAAAACGGTATGTTATAATTTGATTCATCAAAAACCTCACCACTTAACTTAAATCCCTGATACCGAACATAAGCCGAATCACCTGCCGTTGCTGTTTCTTTACTATTATCTCCACCTTCTCTAACTGTTAAAAAATATATTTTATGATCAACATCTCCTTCGTCTTCTAATACTCTAAACCTACTGGAAGAAACTTTAACTGTTTTAAAATCTACTTGATCAAATAATGGAGTTTTATTCGCATTATCTCCTGTTATTTCCCCAATTTGTATTTTATAATCAAAATCAACAGGTGGATTTGCAAACTCCTCATAATTATAAAAGTGTGTTTTTAAGTACTCTACTATTTCCGCATCATTCTCTAATGCTACTTCACTCAATAATCTTTGTTCAACCTCGTTAACTCCGCCATCATCATCATCATTATTACAAGAACAAGCAAATATAGAAATTGCTACTAGCACTAAAATTTTATTCCATTTCATCAAAAAAATATTTTAAAGGCCGAAGATACAATTTTCCCTTATTTTTGTAGAGTACGTTAACAAAGAATTTTAATTCAAAAATGCGCATAGACAAATACTTATGGAGTACCCGGTACTTTAAAACTAGAAATATTGCTACTACTGCATGTAAAAAAGGTCACATAAAAGTAAACGAACAAGTAGTAAAACCTTCTAGAGAAGTATTTCCTATGGATAAATTAATTGTTCGCAAGAATCAAATTAATTATGAGCTTACCGTTCTAGATATTCCGAAAAGTCGCGTTGGTGCTAAGCTGGTAGACATATACAGAAAAGATACTACACCAAAAGAAGCTTTTATACATGATGAATTGCTACAACATGCTAAAGATCATTATAGAAAGAAAGGAACTGGTAGGCCAACCAAAAAAGACCGAAGAGAAATTGAAGACTATTTAGATGAATCTGAATAAAGAATTTTGGGAAAATAGATATAAAAATGAGGATACTGGATGGGATATTGGAAACATTTCTACTCCTTTAAGAGAATATATTACTCAGTTAACAAACAAAAATCTTAAAATTTTAATTCCTGGAGCAGGTAGAGGGCACGAAGCTATTTATCTTCATGAGCACGGTTTTACTAATGTGTATGTTATTGATATTGCTGAGCAACCTTTAGAATATATTCTAAACCACACTTCTAATTTCCCCAAAGAACATTTGATTCAGGATGATTTTTTTAACCTACAAATAGCCGATTTTGATTTAATCCTAGAACAAACTTTCTTTTGCGCTCTTCATCCGAGCTCACGAAATAAGTATGTAACAACCATGTATAGATTATTAAAGAAGAAAGGAAAATTAGTAGGCCTCTTATTTAATTTTGACTTTGTAAAAAAAGGCCCTCCATTTGGAGGGAATTTAGAAGAATATAAATCTATATTTTTACCATTGTTTACTATAAAAATTTTAGAAAAAGCATCAAATTCTATTTTACCACGAGCAGGTAAGGAACTGTTTTTTATCTTTGAAAAGTAATTTTAAGTTAGAACATGGAGAATACAATTTTAAGTCATAAACAAATTCAACATAAAATAAAGCGTATTTCTTATCAAATATACGAAGCTAACGTAGAAGAAAAAGAGATAATAATTGCTGGTATAGACGGTGTTGGATTAAAACTTGCTAAAAAAATACAAAGTGTACTTCGTAAAATTACAGATGCAGAAATTGTTTTATGCAAAGTAAATATGAACAAGAAAAATCCGTTAAATAGTGAGGTTAAAACATCTATTAGCGTTTCTAACTACGAAAATAAGTCTATTGTTTTGGTCGACGATGTTTTAAATTCTGGTACCACTTTAATTTATGGCGTTCATCATTTCTTAAAAACTCCTTTAAAACAATTAAAAACAGCAGTATTAGTTAACAGAAATCATAAAAAATATCCTGTAAAAGCAGATTATAAAGGAATCTCTTTATCTACTTCTTTACAAGAACATGTTCATGTTGTTTTAGAAGGCAGTAACGATCGTGTGTTTTTAGACTAAAACATCTGAAATACTTTCTACCACCTCACTAACCGTATTATTGTGTACATTGATTGTATGATGCGCTTTAGTATAGAAGTAACTCCTCTCGAACATATGCTTGCCAATAAATTCTGGCATTTCTTTATCACTAATATTCTTTATTAGAGGTCTATGTTCCTTTTCTAAAGAAAGGCGACTAACAAGTTCCGATATTCCCACTTTAATATAAAACACATTTTCTGTAGCAGAAAGCATTACTTCCATATTCCCAGTATAACAAGGAGTACCTCCTCCTGTAGAAAGAACTACATTATCTTTATACAAAAGTACTTCTTGCAAATAGTGGAACTCTTTTTTTCTAAAATAAATTTCCCCTTTTTGCTCAAAAATTTCTGGAATAGTTTTTCCTTCTGATTCTTCTATATATTCGTCTAAATCTATAAAGTTAAGATTCTTATTTTTTGCAAGTAACTTACCTACAGTAGTTTTACCACTACCCATATACCCCACTAAAACAATTTTCATTTAGCTTATTTTTATGCAAAATTCAGCTAATTAATAACCATTTCAAAGAATTTTAAAATTTCTTTAAAATACACTTGTAAAATTAATTAAACGTATTATATTTGCACCCGCATTAAGGATTTTAGTTCTTTAAAATTATGACCTGGTAGCTCAGTTGGTAGAGCATCTCCCTTTTAAGGAGAGGGTCCTGGGTTCGAGCCCCAGCCAGGTCACAGATTATTAAAAGCCTCTTTAAAAAAGAGGTTTTTTTATATAAATATGTGAGCTGTTTTTATAAACACAAACATGCTAAGTTCTTTTAAAATTATGACCTGGTAGCTCAGTTGGTAGAGCATCTCCCTTTTAAGGAGAGGGTCCTGGGTTCGAGCCCCAGCCAGGTCACTACAAAACCAAAAAACCTTTATGAGTTAGTAACTCTTAGAGGTTTTTTTATTTTGCAACTTCTTTTATTCCGAAATACGATATTGCTATATTTAATAAAGTAGTACGGCTTAATGTCTAGCTTAAAGTTTTACATGCTTTAAGTAAACTATCCTTCCAATTAGGAATTTCAATTTTTAAAGCTTCTTTTATTTTAGCTTTATCTAAAACACTAAAGTTTGGTCTTTGCGCAGGTAACGGGTATTCTTTACTAGGGATTGGATGAACTTTTACTGAAATATTACTAATTTCAAAAATTGCTGTAGCAAAATCATACCAGCTAGCTGTGCCCTCATTACTATAATTATAAATACCATAATCTGTATTTTCTTTTACAATAAAAAGCAATAACACTTCTGCCAAATCTTTAGCGTAAGTCGGTGTTCCTATTTGGTCATTAACTACAGAAAGTTCTTCTTTTTCTTTGCCTAGTTTCAACATGGATTTCATAAAATTATGTCCATATTCTGAATAGAGCCATGATGTTCTAATTATAAAATATTTAAACGTATTATTCTTAATTTCTTTCTCTCCAAATAGTTTTGTACTCCCATAAACACTCAAGGGTTCTTCTATATCCTCCTCTGTGTAAGGAACTCTTTTAATTCCGTTAAAAACAAAATCGGTCGATATATGTAAGAGCATAGTACCATGCTTTTTACAGGCAATGGCCAAATTTTTTGAACCAATATGATTTACTGAAATAGCTTTTTCTTTTTCCTTCTCTGCATTATCTACATGAGTATACGCGGCACAATTAATGCAATAATCGTAAGTTCCACACTCCAATTCTTTAGAAACAGCTTCTTCATCCGCAATATTTAACTCCAAAGAATTCCTATATACAAAAGTAAAGTCTTCGGCATATTTAGAAGAAACATCTTTAATGCATCTTGCTAATTGTCCATCACCCCCTGTTACTAGTATTTTTTTCATATCAAGAACTTAAAAAACCAAAACTAAGATTTTAAAATTATTAATTGTAATACAACCAATTAATACTATAATTTTTATCCAAGACTAATTAAAAAACACGGTTATACAATATCGTTTATAAATTGGTCAATATAGATAACTTTATGTGATTTAATATTTTCAATTTTTGCTGTACAGAGAGAGTCGTACAAACAATAGATAAAGATTTAACCGTAAAAAATATGGAAAAAAGCAAACTAACTGATCCATTTGAGAAAGCTAGATTAGAAACTGGTCTTGGAGAAATGAACGATCAAAATGATCCAGTAACGATGCTTTTACGACATAAAGATGTGCGTAAAAGTGCGCATAATTATAAAACGTTTCAATCTGGTGCAACACCAGGCCGTATTGTTATTCCTTCTGAAGTAGATATTAGAGATACGCGCCAAATTCCATTTGAAGTTGACCCACCTGAACATAAAGATTATAGAGCTATTATAGAACCATGGTTTAGAAGACCATTACAAGCGGAATATGAAAAGAAATTAACTGCAATTATAACGTCTATAGTAGAGCATGCTCTTACCAAAGAAAGTATAGAAGTGGTTACTGAATTTTCTTTACCATTACAATCTAATGCATTAACATTACTAATTAATAGTGATGCTTCTGAGGCCGAAACATGGATTTCTTGGGGAACACATGTATTTAGAAGTGAAGGAGAAGCTTTAGATGGTGATAAAGCAACGGTTTTGTACGATTATATAGAAAATCAAATTGAAGAAGCAATTAATAGCCCTTCTGAAAATTTATTTACAAAACTTGTAAATTCTGAGTTTCAGGGAAGAAAGCTTACAAAGGAAGAAATTAAAGGCATTATGGTCTTAACTTTCGCTGGCGGTAGAGACACGGTTATTAATGCTGTAACCAATTCAATAGCTTATTTTTCAGAGCACCCAGAATCTTTACAACGCATTCAAAAAGAACCAGAAATAATAGGTAATGCTGTGGAAGAGTTAATTCGCTATTTTTCGCCTTTAACGCAAATGGGACGCGTAGTTACCGAAGATACATATGTATGCGAACATGCAGCTAAGGCTAATAGTCGCGTTTCTTTATGCTGGGCATCAGCAAACAGAGATGAAAAAGTTTTTGAAAATCCAAATGAGATTATTCTAGACAGAAAAATTAATCCGCATGTAGGTTTTGGCTTTAGTCACCATAACTGTTTAGGTGCTACTCATGCTCGCCAAATAATGCGCATATTATTAAAAACATTATCTAACAAAATACAATCTATAGACATTTTAGATTACAAAGAAAACATAGAAGATTTAGACCAATTTAAGCGCAAAGTTGGTTATGACAGTATCCACGTAAAATTTAATCCTAAAACTATTTAAAACAACTACTCTATTATGGCAAAAATTACATTTATAACAAGCGACAACGAAAAAATAACCCTAGAAGGAACTACTGGTTCTGTAATGGCTTTAGCTGTTGAAAATAATATTAAAGGTATTGACGGAGATTGTGGTGGTGTTTGCTCCTGCGCCACTTGTCATGTACATGTAACCCCTGAAAATATGGCAAAAACAGGAGAGGCAAGTGAAATAGAAATGGACATGTTAGAATTAGACGACAATACGGATGAATACAGCCGTCTATGCTGCCAGTTAGAGATAAGTGATGCTATTGATGGCGTTGTATTGAAAGTTGCAAAATAATGAATAATACCCCCAAAAAAGAAAATGAAACTTGCGTTATTATTGGAGCAAGCCATGCTGGTGTTAATTTAGCTTTTGGATTACGAAGAGAAGGTTGGTCAGGAGATATTCATCTGTATGATACCGATCCAGAATTACCATATCATCGCCCACCTCTTTCCAAAGCGTATTTAACTAGTGGAGATACTATAGAAAAAAACCAACTTAGATCTTCTGAAAGCTATAAATCGGAAAACATTGCTCTGCATTTAGGAAGTACTGTAAAAGAAATTAATCGAGAAAACAAAAAAATAGTACTCGGAAATGGTTCTTTACAATCTTATGATAAATTAGTAATAGCCTCTGGAGCAAGACCAATTATTCCACCCATCCCTGGAATAGAAACCGCTAAAAATATATTCCCAATACGAACTGCCGCAGATATAAACAACATTCGCGAAGCATTATCAAAAAGCATCACTAAAAGAGTAGTTATTATTGGTGGTGGGTATATTGGATTAGAAACAGCTGCTTCATTAAAAAAACTTGGTGCAACAGTTACTGTATTAGAAAGAGAAAAAAGGATATTAGCAAGAGTAACAGCCCCTGAAATGTCCTCTTTCTTTCAACTAATCCATAACGAAAATGGTGTGGATATTATTACCTCTAAAAATGTTAATAAAATAGAGTACAAAAACGATAAAAACACAATTCTTTGCGCTGATAACACAAGCTATATTGCAGATATTGTTATTGTTGGTGTAGGTATTTTTGTAAACAAAGAGCTTGCCGAGCAAGCAGGAATTTTATGCAAAAATGGTATTTGTGTAGACGAAAACACCAGAACAAATGACCCTGATATTTTTGCTATTGGAGATTGTTCTTACCATTATAACCCACATTATGATAAATATCTACGATTAGAATCAGTACAAAATGCAATAGACCAAGCAAAAGTCACCGCTGCTACTCTTTGCTGTAAAGAGATTATATACGATACTATTCCTTGGTTTTGGTCGGACCAATACAATGTGAAACTACAAATGGTAGGTCTTTCTCAAGGATACAACCAGATAATACTAAGAAAAGAATCCGGAGAGGGTACTTACGGAGATAGTTTTTCTGTTTGGTATTTTAAGGATGAAACCCTTTTGGCAGTTGACGCTGTAAATAATGCTAAGGCCTATGTTATTGGCACTAAATTTATAAAAGGAAACCTAAAGGTTAACAAACAGAAACTCGCCAATCCAGAAACGGCTTTTAAGCCTAATAATCTACTACTAGAATAACTTTTTTAGGATAAAAAAAATCTTAAAACAAATAAATCGGTCTTTAAAAAGGCCGATTTATTAACTAAGTTAAAAAAACCATTAACTCTGACTCTAAACAGATATGGTCATTTTTACCTCTCCTTTCTGTGTAAAGGAAAAATACCAGATGGTGTCCTGGATGACGCCAAAAGCTCTTTCATTTCTGCAACTATCTCTGGATGTTCCTTTGCTACATTATGTTCTTCTTTAACATCTACATATAAATTATATAGCTCTAAATTGCTTTTCTCTCCTTCAAAAGCATTATAAACAACTCCTTTCCAGTCGTCTATACGTATAGCTTGCCTCCCTCCTTTTATGGCAAATTCCCAGTATAAATATTTATGTTTTTGTTGCCCTTTCATTCCCAATAAAGAAGGTAAAAAAGAAATTCCGTCTGTATTTTTAAGAGAAACAATTCCTGCAATTTCTGCTACTGTTGGCACTACATCCCAAAAAGCAGATAGGTGTTCTGTTGATGTTCCTTTTTTAATTTTTCCTGGCCATAGTACTATGAAGGGTGAACGAATACCCCCATCGTACAAATCTCTTTTTTTTCCTCGCAAACCTCCACTACTATTAAAGAAATCTATATCAGCTCCTCCTTCTCCATGTGCTCCATTATCACTAGCAAACATTATAATAGTATTATCAGCTATTCCCAAATCGTTCACTTTATCAATAATCTGTCCTACATAAACATCCATTCTATCTACCATAGAAGCATAAACAGCGTTGGGAACTTTTTGGGAACAATACTTATAATATTCCATATCCGGACCATAGTCTGAAGTATAGTTATCTGATGTTATTAAATGCGATTTTTCTGCAAATTTCCCTTCATACTTTTTAAAAATAGAATCTTTAGGAGATATTAGTTCTGCATGAGGCAATACTAATGGTATATATGCAAAAAAAGGTTTATCCTTATTCTCTTCTAAAAAATACATAGTTTCTTCTTGTATTACATCAGGGGCATAAGTAACTTTATTCGTCCAATCGTTTCCTTTTAAAGAATCTTTTTCCTGATTACGCCACAGATAAGGAGGGTAATACCTATGTGCCATTTTTTGATCATTATACCCATAAAATTCATCAAAACCTTGGGCATTTGGATCTCCTTCCCTACCGGTATAACCTAAACCCCATTTTCCGAAAGCGCCGGTAACATAACCTGCAGATTTAAGAATTTCTGCTATAGTTATGGCATTTTCTGGTAAGGGAGTTTGCCCTCCGCCTTGTACTTCTCTATTTCCTCTTATGGGTGTATGTCCTGTATGCTGACCTGTCATTAAAGAAGAACGGGCAGGTGCACATACCGCTGCTCCACTATAGTGATTTGTAAATTTTATTCCATTAGCAGCCATTTTATCAATATTAGGCGTCATAAATTTCTTTTGACCGTAGCTGCTTAAATCTCCATAACCCAAATCGTCTGCTAGTATATAAATTATATTCGGCTTATTTTTTTGTTTTACATTTTCCTCCAAAACCTTTTCCTTTACTGCTTCCTTACAGGAAATAAAAAAAACAGTTAGTGCAAAAACAAACCATAAATTTCTTAGTCTCATTTATTTAAATTTTAAGCTCTTTAAAGAATTTTATTTTTCTAATATTACTTTAGCCTTTCCTTGATAATTATTTTTTTCTGAATTATGTATTTTTGTGCTAGTAATAAGTTAAAAGTACCTATTATTAAGTAATACTAGTAAATTACGGTTTTTCAATTTATTACTATTTGGAGGCACTAAATATTGGATTTCTATGCCTACACCGAATCCCCGTAATCATCCACAAAGAATTAATTTCTCTGGTATTTATTACACTTAGTTTACTTTGACCAAAAGCAGTTACCCCTCTACATTAACTGAACAGAATTACTGCAAGGTTAAAAATTACATTTATTCTTTAACCAAAAACTTATAAATACAAATAGAAGAATACGTTTCGCCAGGGTTTAAAATAGTAGATGGAAATTCTGGATGATTTGGGGAGTCTGGATAATGCTGCGTTTCTAAACAAACGGCTCCTCTTTTCAAATACGGTTTACCACTCTTACCTATTACTGAACCATCCAAAAAATTAGAAGTATATAATTGCATTCCTGGTTCATTTGTGTAAACCTCCATAATTCTCCCTGATTCCGGCTCTTCTACTTTTGCTGCAAAAGGAATACCATTTTTATTAGTCGGAAACTCCTTTACAATAAAATTATGATCGTAACCATTCCCAATAACCAACTGTTCATGGTTTTTATTTATATCCTCTCCTATTACCTTAGGACTAGTAAAATCAAATGGAGTATCTTTTACTTTGATTATTTCTCCAGTTGGTATTTGGTTTTTATTTAAGGCCGTAAACTCTTCCGAATTTAATGTTAAAACATGGTCCATAACATCTCCCTCTCCTTCTCCTTTTAAATTAAAAAAGGAATGATGCGTAAGATTCACATGCGTTGTCTTGTCCGTAGTAGCTGAATATTTTATTACCAATTCGTTGTCACTAGTTAATCTATAGTTCACGAAAACGGATAAATTTCCAGGATACCCCTCCTCCATATCTGGAGAAACACGAGTAAATTCCACTTCATCCTCACCAATTACATTTGCTGTCCATACTACTGCATTAAAACCTTTTTCGCCGCCATGAAGATGATTTTCTCCGTTATTCTTAACCAAACTATATTTTTCTCCATTCAATGTAAAGGAGCCATTTGCTATACGATTACCATACCTACCAATAGTTGCGCCAAAAAAACCACCTTTTGGGCCTACATATTCCTTTATATTAGACAACCCTAAGACAACATCAGAGAAGTTCCCGTTTTTATCGGGAATATGCAGCGAAACTAAACATTGTCCATAATTAGTAAATACCGCCTCAACCCCATTTTTGTTTTTTAATCTATACAAACTAACCTTTTCTCCATCAACAATCGCACTGAAATCTCCTTCTTTAATCATAGATTTAAAAACTTTACTTTTTTTGCCTAACTTCTTTTTTTCTACTTCTTTGCATTGAATAACACAAAGAGTTATAAATAAAATCACTGCAAAAAATGGTCCTTTTTTCATACTTATAAGGCTGTATTTTAGCATGCAAAATTACTTTTAAACAAAAGAAAAATAATTAATAGTGTTATCCAAAGAAAATAGCAAATATAACGTCTACTACATATTTCTTTAGATAACCTATTTCTATACATACAAGAGGAACATCTCAACCAATTATACTGTAGGGAATTCAGGGGCAGAAAACGTGGAGATAGACATACAAGAATTACAAGGTTGTTTTACCAATAAATACTCATTCAATCCTATTACAAAAGAAAATTGTACTAAAATAAATTACAATATTCGAATAGAAATAACTGTAAAGAAAAACTTAAACACTTTTTAACTCATTACCCAAATAGATTTTTTATTCTTAACATTTAAAGATGAATAAATTTTGAGATACCAACTAGCTTTTTATCTTTGCCAAGCATTATTCTAATGCCCACGTGGCGGAATTGGTAGACGTGCTACCTTGAGGGGGTAGTGTTCTTATGGACGTGCTGGTTCGACTCCAGTCGTGGGCACAAAAAGCACTTTAGTTACACAATAATTAAAGTGTTTTTTTTATTGCAACAACAAGGTGTCCAGTAACTCCCTTACAGAATCACTATTCCAATTAGCTGAACCGGTGGACTTAACCACGACATATCCATCTTTATTTAGTATAAAGGTTGTTGGGATTCTATCAAAAGATAATACCTCTGGGCTGTTAGATTTTTGATAAAATATTGGGAAATTATAATTGTATTTCTTTACGTAAGAATCAACCCTTTTAGCTTCATCTTGAGCTATAATTAAAAAAACAACTTCCTTATTATATTTGGAATACAACTCCTGAATACTAGGCATTTCGGCAACGCAAGGAGGACACCATGTTGCCCATATATTTATAAACACTACTTTACCTTTTGCATTTTCCAAATTAAAATTTTTTAAATCGGAATCATACAGCAACCAGTTATAATCCTCTATATTTTGTTGTTCAGATTCTTCTATAACATTTGGACTAAAGGATAGTAGTCTATTTACAAAAACTTTAACTGGAAAACCCAAAGGAGTAAATAATAAAACAACAGCTAAAAGAACAAAAAGGGTATTGCCAATTTGTTTTTTATCCAACTTCATACTATTCCTTAATTAGCTCCTCTAACAAAGCAGATATCGTTGCATTATCCCAATCTGCTATATCTGTTTCTTTAATTACAATTTCTCCTTTTTTATTTAAAACATAAGACGCAGGCGGTTCCAAAACATCAAGAGGGGAATCCCCTCCAATAATTAAATAAGTTACAGGAAATGTAAACTTGTTTTTTTTCATAAAAAGCTCTACCGGCTCTCTCTCTTCATCTGTTATTATATAAAAATCTACCGCATTACCATACGTATTATAAACTTCCTGAATCTCTTGTAATTCTGCCGCACAAGGCAATCGCCATGAAGCCCAAAAATTTATAAAAACAACTTTTCCTTTTGACTTATTAAAATTAAAAAACTGCCATTCCGCATTTTTTAACTTCCAATCATAATTTGCAATTTGTTCTCTTTCTTCGGATAAAATAATTGACGGAGTTTTCGCAAATAGTCTATTTAGATATACTTTTCCATAATAACCCACTGGAGTAACAAAAAAAGAAATTACAGCAGCAATTAGCAAAACATTAATTATTGTTTTCTTTGTCATAAGTCTATTCCCTCAAGAGGGTTTAATACTCCGATGTTTACATCGAAATGTTTAAAATTAATTTCTTTTATACCTCCCAAGAGTACCTTGAGATGATTTACTCAATCAATCTTTCAAAACTAAAAAACTCCTGACCAATATCAGGAGTTTTTATTAAATATTTACAACTAGCAATTAGTTAGCATTTTCCATTTTTATAACATTTAAGGCAGAACCTTCTCTGTACCACTCTATTTGTGCATCATTATACGTATGATTTAACATTACCACATCCTTACTCCCATCCGCATGTTCAATTTCAATTGTTAATTGCTTATTTGGAGCAAATTCTGCAATGTCGATAAAATTAAAAGTATCGTCTTCTTTTATTAAGTCGTAATCACTTTCATTGGCAAATGTTAAACCTAACATACCCTGTTTTTTAAGATTTGTCTCATGTATACGAGCGAATGACTTTACTATAACTGCTGCAACTCCTAAATGTCTAGGCTCCATTGCGGCATGCTCTCTCGAAGAACCTTCTCCGTAATTATGATCTCCCACCACAACACTTCTAACACCAGCCGCTTTATATGCTCGTGCTGTATCTGGAACACCACCATATTCTCTTGTTAATTGATTTTTAACAAAATTTGTTTTCTTACCAAAAGCATTTACAGCTCCTATTAAACAGTTATTAGAAATATTATCTAAATGTCCACGGAAGCGCAACCAAGGCCCAGCCATAGAAATATGATCTGTTGTACATTTACCAAAAGCTTTTATTAATAATTTAGCACCAAGTAAGCTCTCATCTTTTATAGGAGTAAAAGGCTCTAGCAATTGCAACCTTTCAGAATCTGGAGACACTTTAACCACAACACCAGAACCATCTTCATCTGGAGCTAAAAAGCCTGCATCTTTTACCTCAAATCCTTTTGGAGGTAATTCCCATCCGGTAGGTTCATCAAACATTACTTCTTCTCCTTTTTCGTTGATTAACTTATCTTTTATCGGATTAAAATCTAATCTGCCAGAAATAGCTATTGCTGCCGTAATTTCTGGCGAAGCAACAAAAGCGTGCGTATTTGGGTTACCATCTGCTCGTTTAGCAAAATTCCTATTAAAAGAGTGCACAATACTATTTTTAGGTGCATTTTTAGGATCGCTATATCTTGCCCATTGACCAATACATGGTCCGCAAGCGTTCGTAAATATTTTAGCATCTAAGTTCTCAAAAACTTTAAGTATACCATCTCGTTCTGCTGTATAACGTACTTGTTCAGAGCCAGGGTTAATTCCTAATTCCGATTTCATTTTTATTCCTTTATCAATAGCCTGTTGTGCAATGGAAGCCGCTCTAGACAAATCTTCATAGGAAGAATTGGTACAAGAACCTATTAGTCCCCATTCGACAGCTAAAGGCCAATCATTCTCTGTAGCTTTTACATTCATATCTGCACCAACTTTGGTAGATAAATCTGGTGTAAAAGGGCCATTTAATAAAGGGGTTAATTCCGATAAGTTAATCTCTATAACCTCATCAAAATAGTCCTCCGGATTTGTATAAACTTCTGCATCACCAGTTAAGTATTCCTTAACCTCATTTGCTGCATCTGCAATATCTGCTCTATCTGTAGCTCGTAAATAACGTTCCATAGCATCATCATAACCAAAAGTAGACGTAGTAGCTCCAATTTCTGCACCCATATTACAAATAGTTCCTTTTCCAGTGCAGGATAAGGATATGGCACCGGGGCCAAAATATTCTACAATAGCTCCTGTACCTCCTTTCGCAGTTAAAATTTCTGCCACTCTTAGAATAACATCTTTAGGAGCTGTCCAACCAGAAATTGTTCCTGTTAACTTAACTCCTATTAATTTAGGGAATTTAAGTTCCCAAGCCATTCCTGCCATTACATCTACTGCATCTGCGCCACCAACACCAATAGCTACCATTCCTAAACCACCAGCATTTACAGTATGAGAATCCGTACCAATCATCATTCCTCCTGGAAAGGCATAATTTTCTAAAACTACTTGATGAATAATACCCGCTCCAGGTTTCCAAAAACCAATTCCGTATTTATTAGAAACTGATTCTAAAAAATTAAAGACTTCTGCACTAGTGGTATTGGCTGATTTTAAATCTGCTACTGCGCCACTTTTCGCTTGTATTAAGTGATCACAATGTACTGTTGTAGGTACAGCGACTTTTGCTTTACCAGCCTGCATAAATTGCAATAGTGCCATTTGCGCTGTTGCATCTTGGCACGCTATACGGTCCGGAGCAAAATCTACATAGTCTTTACCCCTTTCAAATGCTTTCTCAGCTTTACCATCCCATAGATGAGCATATAAAATCTTTTCTGCTAAAGTTAAAGGCTTTCCCACAACATCCCTCGCCGCATCTACTCTTTTTGCTATGCCAGAATACACAGCTTTTATCATATCAATATCAAATGCCATAAGATTATATTTTTTTCCATTTTTAAACTACCCTAATATACAAAAATTAGCACATGCTTATAAAGCAAATATGTAATCTATTCGCATGGTTATCTCTAATAACTAAATCCTCTTCGAAATAAAATTTTTTTCACAAGAATTCGTTACTCTTAGTAATACAGACCTTTCCTAATCCCTAAAAATATCTACTGTGAAGATTAAAAAATTCTGGAAACGAATTTTACTAGCATTAATCTTAGTTCCAATGCTATTAATAGGGGGGTTAATGCTATATATTCAGAGTAACCAATCTGAAATTATTAAAGGAGAAATTACCAAACTAAATAAAGAACACAAAGGTCTTATTCGTGTTGGCAAAAGTGAATTATCTCTTTTTAGCAATTTTCCGTATGTCTCTATAAAAATATATGATGTGCAGGTTTTGGAAACAAAAGAAGACAATGCACCTATTATCATAAACGTAAAAGACATATTTGTAGGTTTTAATCTATGGGATATTGTAAAGGGCAATTATGATATTCAGTCTTTAGTTCTAGAAGAAGGCGTTTTTAATATCGTAATTCATGAAAATAACACCACCAATATTCAAAATTCCTTAGCCAGCACAGAAGAAACGGAAACACCTTCAACTAGTATTCATTTAAAAAAAATTAAATTTAAAAATCTGGATATTCACACATTAGATGAAGCTACCAATACCGATGTTGAAAAATTCATTTATACGGGCGTAGGAGGCTTTAGTCAAACAGACAGTATCATCGCAGGGCATATAGATACCGATTTTGAATTAAATGTAATAAAAGATGGAGATACCACTTTTATTCATAAAAAGCATTTTGAAATTCATACCGATGTGGCATTTAATGAACACACTGGTATTCTAGACATACAACCATCGGGTATTGTCATGGAAAATGGGGATTTTGAACTAGAAGGCTCTATAAACACTAAGAATGATGTAGACCTTGACCTTTCTATAAAAGGAACAAAACCCAATTTTGATATGCTTATTGCTTTTGCTCCTACAGATGTAATACCCATATTAGATAAGTACAAAAATGCAGGTGAAATTTATTTTAATGCTACTATTCAAGGCCCATCTAACAAAGGAAACCGACCTTTTATAAACGCCAACTTTGGAGCAGGAAAAGCCTTTTTGGAGAATACCGAAAAAAGAAAAAAAATAGATAACATGGGCTTCAACGGCCATTTTACAAATGGTGCTAATAGAAATACCAGTACTATGGAATTTTCTTTAACCAATATGACCGCCTCTTTAGAAAAGGGAGAATTTAAAGGATCTCTTTTTGTAAAGAATTTTGAATCGCCTGAAATCGACATGCAACTAAACTCGAATTTTAATCTTGATTTTGTTACAGACTTTTTTGACCTACAACAAGTACAAGATGCCTCTGGGAAAGTATCTCTAGAAATGAATTTTCATGATATTATAGATATAGATAATCCCGAAAAAGCATTAGAAAAACTCAACCAAGCTTACTTTGCAGAATTATTGGTAAAAGATTTGAGTCTATCTTCTAAAGAGCTTCCCGCTCCCTTACAGGATTTAAATGTACATTTAGTAATGAATGGCAAGGAAGCAACATTACATAAGTTTCAACTAGTAATGGGTAATACCGATGTATCTATACGTGGTTTTCTTTCTAATTTACCAGCTATAGTACACCATACCAACATTCCTGTAAAAGCACATTTAGATATAAACTCTAACACCATAGATGTTTCGCAACTAACTGGTTTTTCAAAACAGGATTCTATACAAACTGGTATCGACGAACAAATAAAAGACTTGAGCTTAGGGCTTTCTTTTAAAACTTCTGCCAAAGATTTTACAGAAACTACCTATTTACCAAAAGGAGAGTTTTTTATAGATAGTTTATATGCAGACTTAAAGCATTATCCGCATAAACTACATGATTTTCATGCCGATGTATTAATAGATGATAAAGACTTGCAATTGGTAGATTTTACAGGTTATATAGATGATAGCGATTTTCATTTAAACGGCCTCATACATGATTATGGCTTTTGGATGCAACCAGAGCTTAACGGAGAGGTAGATTTAGATATTAATCTTACTGCTAAAAAACTAAAACTCGAAGACCTATTTTCTTATAAAGGAGAAAATTACGTTCCCAAAGAGTACCAACATGAAACCTTTAACAATTTGGCATTGCATTTTGCGTCTAGCATGCATTATAAAGATTCTTCGTTACATTCTATAGATTTGGCTTTGGATAAGCTAGACACCAAAATGAAGTTACACCCACTTCGTTTTCATGATTTTAAAGGAAATATACATTACGGAGAGGAACATATAGTTATAAAAGATTTTCATGGAGAAATAGGGACTACCAATTTTAATTTTGATTTTAACTATTATTTAGGGAAGGATACACAAATAAAGAAAAGAGATAATTATTTAGCACTAAAAGCAAATTATATAGATTTTGATGCCCTTTTTAATTTTGATGCAAGTTCGCCAAAACAAACAGGAGTTGTTACTTCAAAAACTGAAGATGTAAAAGAGCATGCTGATGCATTTAACGTATATGAGTTGCCATTTACAGATATGCAATTCAAGGCAGATATTGCTCATTTTATATACCATAGAATAGACTTACAAAATATTAAAGCCAATTTAAGAACTACTCCTAACCATTACCTTTATGTAGATACATTAGATATGAATGCCGCAGGAGGAAATATTCAATTAAACGGGTATTTTAATGGTAGTGACCCAAAACATATTTATATGCAACCCAATTTGGTTTTAAATAATGTGGATTTGGATAAATTGCTGTTTAAGTTTGAAAATTTTGGACAAGACCATCTCATTTCCGATAATTTACAAGGAAAGCTTACTTCTAGAATTAAAGGTAAAATTAGAGTGTATCCAGATTTGATACCCGACTTAGACCAATCTACTTTAGATATGGATGTACAAGTATTAGACGGAAGATTAAAAAATTACAACCCAATGCTAGCACTTTCCGATTATATGGAGGATAAAAACTTGCAAAATATTAGGTTTGATACCTTGCAAAATAGCCTAAATATACAACAAGGAAAAATTACCATTCCCGCTATGACCATTGCTTCTACTCTAGGGCATATGCAACTTTCTGGTACGCATGATAATAATCAAAACATAGACTACGCCATACGTATTCCTTGGAAAACCGTAAAAAAAGCGGCTTGGCAAAAACTGTTTGGAGGAAAGAAAGATAGTATTAGCAATGCCCAACAAGAAGATGAAATTGTAAAAGTAGATGCTAACCAAAAAACAAAATACCTTAATTTAAAAATTAAAGGAACTATAGACGACTACAAAGTGTCTTTAGGGAAGAAAAAAGAGAAATATCCTAAATAAAAGGCAGGATGGCAAGTACAAAATTCATGGAACAAAAAAGTCCGAGCTTAAAAACTCGGACTTTTTAAAATATTATAATCGTAACCTAAAACTAGCTTACTAATTGCTTTTGAGAAGGTTTAAACTTAGTAAGCTCAATACCTTCTACGGCAGCTTCATACTCTTCCATAGTAGGTGTTCTTCCTAAAATAGTAGATAAAACCACTACTGGCGTGGAGGATAATAAAGATTCTCCTTTTTTACCATCTGTATCTCTAACCACTCTTCCTTGGAATAAACGTGTAGAGGTTGCCATTACTGTGTCTCCTGGCTCAGCCTTTTCTTGGTTACCCATGCAAAGGTTACAACCTGGACGCTCTAAATACAACATATTTTCATATTTAGTACGTGCTAAACCTTTTGGTGCATCATCATCGAATACAAAACCTGAGTATTTCTCTAATATTTCCCAATCGCCTTCTTCTTTTAACTCATCTACAATGTTATAGGTTGGTGGTGCAACTACTAAAGGCGCATTAAACTCCACTTTTCCTTGTTGTGCCTCTACATTCTTTAGCATTTGCGCTAAAATCTTCATATCCCCTTTATGTATCATACAAGACCCAACAAATCCTAAATCTACTTTCTTAGTACCTCCGTAGAAAGATAATGGTTGAATGTTATCGTGTGTATAACGCTTAGATACATCTTCGTTATTTACATCTGGATCCGCAATCATTGGCTCCACAATCTTATCTAAGTCAATCACCACTTCTGCATGGTACTGCGCATCTGCATCTGGCTTTAAAGCTGGTCTTTCTCCTGACTTTAATTCTGCAATACGCTTGTTTGCTTTATCTACTAAGCCTTGTAATACCTTCTTATCGTTATCCATACCCTTATCTAGCATAATTTGGATACGATCTCTAGAAATTGCTAAGGACTCTGCTAATGTAGCATCTTCAGAAATACAGATAGATGCTTTAGCTTTCATCTCTGCCGTCCAATCTGTAAATGTAAAGGCCTCATCCGAAGTTAAGGTACCAATATGCACCTCAATGATTCTTCCTTGGAATACATTCTCTCCGCCAAACTGATTTAACATCTGCTCTTGCGTAGCATGTACCACATCACGGAAATCCATGTACGGTTTCATATTTCCTTTAAAGGTTACTTTTACAGACTGCGGAATTGGCATAGTAGCCTCTCCTGTTGCTAAAGCTAAAGCAACGGTTCCAGAATCTGCCCCAAAAGCAACACCCTTTGCCATACGTGTATGCGAATCTCCACCAATAATAACATCCCAATCATCTACAGCGATATCATTTAATACTTTATGGATAACATCGGTCATTGGAAAGTATTTCCCCTTAGGATCACGTCCTGTAATTAATCCAAAATCATTCATAAATGACATTAATCTTGGAATATTAGCTTTAGACTTATCATCCCAAACTGAAGCAGTATGACAACCCGATTGGTATCCTGCATCTACAATTGGAGAAATAATAGTTGCTGCCATCATCTCTAACTCTTGAGAGGTCATTAATCCTGTAGTATCCTGAGAACCTACAATATTAACTTCTACTCTAACATTAGATCCAGCATGCAATGTTTTTCCTGGTGTGGTTCCTACTGCATTTTTGTTGAATATTTTTTCAACGGCAGTTAACCCTTGCCCTTCTATAGAAACTTCTTTTGCCGCAGCGTATACTTGAGGAACATCTATTCCTAAAGCTTTACACGCAAAAGTTTGTAATTTTTTACCAAAAACAACAGCATAAGACCCTCCAGCTTTAATAAACTCCATTTTTGGAGGTGTTAATGCTGCAGAAATATCCTTAACGGCTTTACCGTCTTTATATAGTTTTTTCTCTTTTGTATTTATCGTAAGTACCGTACCTGTATCTACTGTATATACTTGTTCTAAAACTGGTTCTCCGTCTGCATCATAAACGGTTTTACCATTTTCATCTTTTTTAGTAACCCAGTTTTTAAGATCAATACCAATACCACCAGTTACCCCAACTGTGGTTAAGAAAATTGGAGCAATGCCATTTGTTCCTGCAATTACAGGTGCAAAATTAATAAATGGCACGTATTTGCTAAAAGGTACCCCTGTCCATAAAGCAACATTATTAACTCCTGACATTCTTGAAGACCCCACTCCCATGGTTCCTTTTTCCGCGATTAACATTACGCGCTTATCCGGGTGCTGTTCTTTTAAAGCCAACACTTCTTGTTGCATTTCTTTATTATGCTCAAACATACACTGACCATGCAATTCTCTATCTGATCTTGAGTGCGCATCTGCTCCAGGCGATAATAAATCTGTTGAAATATCTCCAACACCAGCAATATACGTTACGATTTCTATCTCTTCTTCTACTTCTGGAAGTTTTGTAAAGAATTCTGCTTCCGCATAACTTTCTATAATTTCTTTTGCAATAGCACTTCCTGCTTTCATAGCGTCCTCTAAACGGTCCGTATCTGCTTCATATAAGAAAACCTGAGTTTTTAAAACCTCAGCTGCTTGTTTTGCTATAGATGCATCTTCACCTAAAGCCAAATCTAGCAACACTTCAACGGAGGGTCCTCCCTTCATATGAGACAATTGTTCTAAAGCAAAAGAAGGTGTAATTTCTTTAACTTCTGACTCCCCTAAAATGATTTCCTTTAAAAATTTAGCTTTTACACTAGCAGCACTAGTAGTTCCAGGCAGAACATTATAGATGAAAAAATTAAGAGAATCTTCCCTATATTCATTATTTACATCTTTAATTTGCTCAATAATTTCACTAAGTAATTCTGCTCCATCAATTGGTTGTGGATGAAGTCCCTGACCTTTTCGCTCTTCTATCTGTTTAAGGTAATCTTTATAAATGCTCATATAATAGAATATCTAGTTTTTTAAGTTATTGCAATCTCACAAAATTACTAAAATCTACAAGCTTTATGAAAGAAATTCATTGTCTTAACCTATATTTTAAGGAAATAGCTAAATAACTCGCAAGAAAAAGAGATTCCCAAAATTTTTAGGTCAAATTTTAACAATAATGCAAGCGAAAACGTTTGACCCAAAGCAATGAAACTACCATAATTGCTTAATAATGTCTTCTTCAGAGATACTTTCGGCCTCAGCCTTGTAATTCTTAATAATTCTATGCCTTAATATTCCAAGAGAAACCGCTTTTACATCTTCAATATCTGGAGAAAATTTACCACTAATTGCTGCATGCGCTTTTGCAGCCAAAACAAGGTTTTGAGATGCCCTAGGGCCTGCTCCCCAATCTAAATACTGACGAACATAATCGGATGCTCCTTCTATATTAGGTCTTGTACTACTAGCCAATTTCACTGCATATTCCACCACATTATCTGGAACAGGAATCCTTCTAATTAAATGCTGTACAGCAACAATTTCTTCCGCATTAAATAATGCATTAACCTTTACAATATTATCCGAAGTTGTATTTTTCACCACCTCAATTTCCTCTGCTATAGATGGATATTTTAATTCTATAGCGAACATAAAACGATCTAACTGTGCTTCTGGTAATGGATACGTACCTTCTTGTTCTATTGGGTTTTGCGTTGCTAGCACAAAATAAGGTAAATCTAACTTATGCTGCACACCAGCAATAGTAACTGCCCTTTCTTGCATAGCCTCTAACAAGGCTGCTTGTGTTTTTGGAGGCGTCCTATTTATTTCATCTGCCAAAATAATATTAGAAAAAATGGGGCCTTTAATAAATTTAAAATTCCTGTTCTGATCTAAAACCTCACTCCCTAATATATCGCTTGGCATTAAATCTGGTGTAAACTGAATTCTCTTAAAGTTTAAACCTAATGTTTGCGCTATCGTATTAACCATTAAGGTTTTTGCTAAACCAGGAACACCTATTAATAAAGAATGCCCGCCTGTGTATATAGAAAGTAGTATTTGGTCAATGACTTCTTCTTGCCCAATTATAATTTTACCAATCTCTTTCTTTAAGGATTTATGCTTATTTACAAGGTTTTGAACCGCAGTAACATCTGACATGTAATTATTCTTTTACCCATTTATTAGAAAAATCACAATCTTTCTTAGAGTCATTAACACTAATATAAGTATCTTTTATGTGCTCTGCCATCCATTCTTTTATTTCGCCAAATTGTTTCTCCGTAAGAGCAAGTTTTTGAATTTTAATATAATCCTTAGCAAAATCAGCTACATGCTCATCATACCTATTCGTCACTTTTAATAGTTTGTATTTTGGAGGACCACCCCTCGGGTCTTCTTCTATAACTGGATGAGAAATCTCATTATCTTTTAAATTACGTACCTGATTATATAATGATGGATCCATTTTAGTTAACTCAAAACGGGAATCAAAATTTGTTGGATTCCTTAGCAAACCACCATCAAATTTTGTTTCTTTTTCATCTGAGAAATTAAGTGCTGCCTGTGCAAAAGTAAAATCTCCTTTATTTATTTTAGCCCTAATACTATCTAATTCTTTCTTCGCCTCTGCTATTGCGTCATCCGATATTTCTGGTTGAATTAGAATATGTCTTAAATCTAATTCTTGCCCTCGAATTTTTTCGATAAATATGATATGATACCCAAACTGCGTTTCAAAAGGCTCTGAAATCTCTCCCTCTTGCAAACTAAAAGCTACATCTTTAAAAGTTTTATCAAAACCTGTTTCTTTTGTAATACTGTAAAAGCCTCCTTTAGATTTAGATCCAGGGTCCTGAGAGTACAAAATCGCTTTTACACTAAAACTAGCATCATTATCATCTACATCTGCTTTTATACCATTTAATTTATCTATAACCTTTTGTATTTCTTTCTGCGATGGTTTTGGTGATTTTACTATTTGCGCAATTTCCATTTCTGCTCCAAACACCGGTCTTTCGTCTTTGGGTATCTTATTATAAAACTGACGGACTTCTTCTGGAGTTATTTCTATTTCAGAAACAATACTGTTTTGCATTTTCTCAGAAAGCATACGCAGCTTATTAATCTTATATAACTCTTCCCTAAAAGCTACTTCACTTTCTTTTTTATAATATTTTAAAACCTTTTCCATAGATCCAATCTGTTGCACTAAGGATTGTAATTGCCTATCTCCTGTGGCATTAACCTCATCATCAGAAACCAAGATACTATCCTGGACGGCTTGGTGTGCATACAAACGATCTTCCATTAATTTTCCAAGAAGACTACATCTTGTAATATCCTCCGTGGAAGCCCCTTGACTCTTTAAATCTATCAAAGTTTTTTCAATATCCGACTCTAGGATTACATAATCCCCTACAACAGCAGAAATACCATCTAATTTTACTTTTTTAAAATTAGAGACAGAATCTTTTTCCTCGACTATCTTAGTCTCTTCTACTATTAGTTCTTGTGGTTCTACCTGTGTATCTGGAATTTCTTGAGGCGTTTCTTGTGCATTAATCGTATAAGAAAACACACATAAAACTAATAACAATACTAATTTATTCTTCTGGAACATAAACTTCAAATTCTTTTTCTTTAATAGCTTCATCTATTATCTCTGCTTCTAACTTTCTAACGTAATCAAGTTTTCTTCGACTAAGCAATACTTGTCTTATACTAGGCTTAATAAATGAAAGAGGTGCAATTGTATTTTCTTCTTTTACCTCCACAATTTTCCCCAAATATACCCCTAATGAATCCTTCAATTCAAAAAATTGTGATTTTTTTAAGTATCTATCCTGATTTTCAATTGTTAATGGAGGAATCTCTTCAATAACTCTAGAAGCAGAAACCCAAATAGAATCATTAAAATTTAACTTTCGAAATTGTACCGAAATAGAATCTAAAAATTTAATGTCGTCATTTTTAAAATTCTTTAACCTTTTAACAACTTCATTTTTATTTAAAAACTGATTTGGAATTTCTACAAAACGCAGCCTTAAAATCCTTTCTTTTAATTTAAAATTATCCTTCTCTCGTTCATAAAAAGACCGTAATTGCGCATCTGTTACAATAGAATCGCTCCCTTGTTGCACTAATGCCTCTTTATATGCCCTAGTATACAAATCTGTTCTATAATTAGCCACAAGAGTATCAAACTGAGCAAGTTTTTCTTCAGACAAATTAATTTTTGCTTTAGACAGCAGCAATTGTTTAGATGCCCAGTTATTTATATAATTAGTAATTATTGCTGCGCTGTCCGAAGATGATATTCCCTTTGTTAGAAAAGGAGCAACAGCTTCCATGTACAAATAGGATTGCCCTACTCTAGCCAAAGGTTTCTCATCTACTTCTTTTTTGAGATAGGACCCACAAGAAATAAAGACCAACAGAAATATGACTAATAAGCATAAACTACTTATTAATCTCGATTTTTTCTTTAATACAAACATGCCGCAAAAATAGCAATAAGATAATGTCATGCAAGAATTAACAGCTTTCCTTAACAGAATTTTGGGCATCTCTTAAGAATTATTACATTAGACCATATTATAAGATTCATTTATCTAAAAAAAAGAAGACTATACGTAATTAGTACTATAAAATGAGCGATAGAAAAATAAAATTGATTTGGGATTTTAGAGGACCCGCAGCGCAAAAAACTGCAGAGCACCATGAAATACACTTAAAAGAATATATTCAAATAGAAAAGCTAACACAAAAAATTACTGGTTTTACACAAATAAACGAAATGCATAGTATTGCATTCATGGTCACCGAAGAGGCTAATATGATAGCGGTAAGAGATGCTTTAAAACCTCATAGAGGAGAAGTTTATTCGGATTAAAGAAAACACATATTATAAAACAAATTTGTATAAGATTCCGATATTTGCATTCAAATTATATTTACATGTTTAATAGTAACCCCTCATGACTGAACCCAAAAAGACACGTATTAATAAATACTTAAGTGAAGTTGGTTTTTGTTCTAGAAGAGCCGCAGACAAACTAATTGACCAAGGAAGAGTTACTATAAATGGAAAAGTTCCTGAAATGGGAACCAAAATTATAGAAGGTGATGAAGTAAAAGTAGATGGAAAACTTATTTCCGAACCTAAAGAAAAACCCGTTTACATTGCTTTTAATAAACCCATTGGGATTGTTTGCACTACAGACACCAAAGTAGAAAAAAACAATATAATTGATTACATAAATTACCCCAAGAGAATTTTTCCTATTGGAAGGTTAGATAAACCTAGTGAAGGATTAATTTTCTTGACTAATGATGGCGATATTGTGAACAAAATTCTTAGAGCCAGAAACCATCATGAGAAAGAGTATATGGTTACTGTAGACAGAGTTATAACCCCAAACTTTTTAAAACAAATGCGAAACGGCGTGCCCATACTCGATACGGTAACACGCAAATGTGAAGTGGAGGAAATAAGTAAATATCAGTTTAAAATTATTCTAACTCAAGGTTTAAATCGGCAAATTAGACGTATGTGCGAGTACCTTGGATACGATGTAAAAAAGCTAAAAAGAACACGAATTATGAATATTTCCTTGGACATTCCTATTGGACAATGGAGAGACATTACTGCTGCTGAACTGCAAGAAATAAATCGTTTGGTTTCTACTTCTGCAAAAACTCATGATAATACTTTTTAAACCTAAAAAAGGACTATTAAAACCACATTTTATTTCAAAATTTAACAGTTACCCATCTAAAAATCACTAACTTAGTGAGTAAACCACAAGCAATAATTATTTTATTTAATTTACGCTTCTTAATATAATCATCATGATATCTATAAAAATAAGCTATATAAAAAGAAGTAACTTAAGAATTCTCTTGTCCCTTATACTAATAAGTGCTCTTAACAACTTTAACGCTTTTGGGTTTCAAGAACAAGAAATTAATTTTACGGAATACAAAGGAGAGGTTTTAGATGAAGCATCTAAAAAACCCCTAATATTTGCCACATTAGCCGTACAGGAATCTAACATTACAACGGTTACGAATACAGAAGGACAATTCTCTTTAAAAATTCCTGAAGAAAAAATGAGCTCTACTGTTTTAATTTCTTTTCTTGGATACAAAACGAGACTTGTTTCCATTTCTCAACTAAACAAAAAAAAGAATAAAATATTTTTAACAATTTCCGTAACTGAACTTGCCGAAATAAACATAAGTGCTCCAAAAAATGCAGAAAGCTTAGTAAGAGAAACTCTAACTAAAAAAGGGAAAAATTATTTTGATGACCCAACCTTAATGACTGCATTTTATAGAGAAACCATAAAGAAAAGAAGAAAAAATGTTTCTCTTTCTGAAGCTGTTGTAAACATTTACAAAACGCCATATACGTCTCACCGGAATGACGCCGTACAGCTATACAAAGCTCGAAAAAGCACAGATTACACTAAAATGGATACGGTTGCCTTAAAGTTACAAGGCGGACCTTTTAATGCTCTTTATATAGATATAATGAAGTATCCTGAGTTTATTTTTAGCAATGAGTCTCTAGATGATTATACTTTTAGTTTTGACAGCTCTACTAGAATAAACAACAAATTAATCTACGTAATAAACTTTGAACAAAAATCTAGTGTCCAAAGACCAATGTATAAGGGTAAGTTGTATATAGATCAAGAAAATAAAATTCTAACCAGTGCTATTTACTCTTTAAATATTACTAACAAAGATGATGCAGCTAGAATGTTTGTTCGCAGAAAACCGAGAAATGCTAAGGTTTGGCCTACCGAAATTGCCTATAGAGTAGATTACAGAGAAAAGAATAACAAATGGTATTACGGATACAGTAATGTTTTATTAGAATTTAAAATTAATTGGGATAAAAAATTATTTAATTCTGTTTATAGCATGACCTGCGAAATGGCGGTAACCGATTGGGAGAAAAACCATATTCAATCCATGCCTAAAGCAAAGGAAAGAATAAAAACTTCTATTATTTTAAGTGATGAAGCAATAGGTTTTTCTGACCCAGATTTTTGGGGTGAATACAATATTATAGAACCAGAAAAGTCTATTGAATCTGCGATAAAAAAAATACAACGACAACTAAAGCGTTCTAAAAACAAAAGTGGAACTTCTACACCTTAAAAATATTCCGCAAAAATATCATGAAATAGAATTAACCGCTTAAATAAAAAAGAGTCAAAGCAATGCAACTTTGACTCTTTTTTATTTACGTATATTAATTAGCTACTTCGCTTATAAATTTCAATCTATACAATCGAAGTTCTTCATCTTCATAATCCCCATCGAACTCTTTACTTGCCTCCTCTAAGTTATCCGTTTCTGCTTCTAAGAAATAATCGTGAATTTCTTCTTGTTGGTCTTCATCTAGAATCTCATCAATCCAATATCCCAAATTAAGTTTAGTACCACTAAAAACAATTTGTTCCATTTCTTTTATTAAATCTGGAAGCTCTATTCCTTTTGCTGAAGCAATATCATTTAAAGATAATTTTCTATCGACATTTTGTATTATATAAAGTTTTAAAGCAGAGTTAGCACCGGTACTTTTTACCACCAAGTCATCTGGGCGAATAATATCATTCTCTTCCACGTAACCTGCTATTAATTGTACAAATGGCTTTCCGTATTTTTTAGCTTTCCCCTCTCCTACACCATGAATATTAAGCATCTCTTCCATACTAATAGGATACTTTAACGCCATATCTGCCAAAGACGGATCCTGAAAAACCACAAAAGGAGGTACACCAAGCTTATCTGCTTGCGCCTTTCTTAAATCTTTAAGTTGTTTTAATAGTTTTTCATCGGATACCCCTGCAACCTTAGAAGCACTTACAATAGCATCATCACTTTCTTGATTATACACGTGATCCATTGTCATCATAAATGACTCTGGTTTATCTAAATATGCCTTACCTTTTGGTGTAACCTTTAAAACTCCGTATTGCTCAATTTCTTTTTTTAGATAACCGGCAACAAGAATTTGTCTAATTAAAGCCATCCAGTATCCCGTATCTTTATCTTTACCTATTCCAAAAAATGGCTTTTCGTTGGTTTTATGAGATGAAATTAAAGCATTTACCTCTCCAATGATGGTTTTAACTATCTCCTTTGCCTTAAACTTCTCTGCCGTACCATGCACAACACTTATTAGTTTTGTAACATTTTCTTTGGCTTCTTTTTTATCTTTTGGATTCCTAGCATTATCATCCATATCTGCCCCTTCTCCATTAACCTCATCATAAGATTCTCCAAAGTAATGTAGCATAAATTTACGCCTAGACATAGATGTCTCCGCATAAGCAACTACTTCCTGCAAAAGTGCATTTCCTATTTCTTGCTCCGCAACGGGCTTACCGGACATAAATTTTTCTAGCTTCTCTACATCTTTATACGAATAAAACGCTAAACAATGTCCTTCCCCTCCATCTCTTCCTGCACGCCCTGTTTCCTGATAATAACTTTCTATGCTTTTAGGGATGTCATTATGAATAACATAACGAACGTCTGGCTTATCTATACCCATTCCAAAGGCTATAGTTGCAACAACAACATCTACATCTTCCATTAAAAACATATCCTGGTACTTAGATCTTGTTTTAGCATCAAAACCAGCATGATAAGGAACGGCACTAATTCCATTAACCTGCAAAACTTGCGCCAGAGCCTCTACTCTTTTTCTACTTAAACAATAAATAACTCCAGATTTCCCCGTATTTTGTTTTACAAAACGAATAATATCTGCATCTATATTTGCTGTTTTTGTTCGTACTTCATAAAACAAATTAGGTCTATTAAACGAAGCTTTGAATAACTGCGCTCCATTAATTCCTAAATTTTTAATAATATCTTCTTGCACTTTGGGAGTTGCAGTAGCAGTAAGCCCTACAATTGGAATATTATCTCCTAACCTACCTACAATATTTCTTAAATTTCTATATTCTGGTCTAAAATCGTGACCCCACTCCGAAATACAATGAGCTTCATCTACAGCTACAAAAGAAATTTTTACAGAATTAAGGAATTCTACATACTCATCTTTTGTTAAAGATTCTGGCGCTACATACAATAACTTTGTAACCCCATTAACAATATCCTCTTTTACTTGTTTTATTTCTGTTTTATTTAACGAAGAATTTAAAACATGCGCAACTCCATAATCAGAAGAGACTCCACGAATGGCATCAACTTGATTTTTCATCAAAGCTATTAAAGGAGATACAACAATTGCTGTACCCTCTTGCATTAATGCCGGCAATTGATAACACATAGATTTACCACCGCCTGTAGGCATAATAACAAAAGCGTTTTTACCTTCTAAAATTTTCTTTATTACCTCTTCTTGCAATCCTTTAAATTGAGAAAAGCCAAAATATTTTTTTAATGCTATGTGTAAATCATCACTACTCAAACTCATATCACTTATTGCCATCTTTCAACAAATTCTTCCAATATATTAGAATATCAATTTAATAAAATATATAACTAATTACAAGTTACATTTAAAAGCAAAGTTAAATTCTATTTTGTAAAAATATTGTATAAAATTAAGTTTGCTTAATTTTGTAATCTTAAAGATAAGACATTCTTTTAGGAATTCAACCCATAATCAAGCAATACATTGAGTAATACAGAAGCTTTACTTGCCCTAGCAAAAAAAACAATTGACCTTGAAAGCAAAGCAATAGGGAATTTAACCTCATTGTTAAATTCAGATTTTGCGAATAGTATTAATACAATTATCGAATCTAAAGGAAGAGTTATTCTTACTGGTATTGGTAAAAGTGCCATCATTGCAAATAAAATTGTTGCTACATTTAACTCTACAGGAACACCTGCAATTTTTATGCATGCCGCCGATGCCATTCATGGAGATTTAGGGACTATACAAGACAATGATGTGGTAATTTGCATTTCTAAAAGTGGGAATACCCCAGAAATAAAAGTTCTTGTCCCATTAATTAAGAGAGGTAATAATAAACTAATTGGAATTACTGGAAACATAGATTCTTTTTTAGCCAAACAAGCAGATTTTGTTTTAAACACCTACGTGGAGAAAGAGGCTTGCCCTAATAATTTAGCCCCAACAACAAGTACTACTGCCCAACTAGTAATGGGAGATGCTTTAGCAACTTGTTTATTAGAGTTAAAAGGATTCAGTAGCTCTGATTTTGCGAAATATCATCCCGGAGGAGCGCTAGGAAAAAGACTATACCTTAGGGTTGCAGATATTGTAGACAAAAATCAAAAACCAGAAGTAACCGCAGATTCCGATGTTAAAAAGGTTATTGTAGAAATTTCTGAAAAAATGCTGGGTGTAACAGCGGTAATAGAAAATTCTAAAATAGTTGGTATAGTTACCGATGGAGATATTCGAAGAATGCTTAACAAGCATGATAACATAAAAGGATTAACCGCCAAGGACATTATGTCTACCAACCCAAAAACAATTGAAACGGACGTTTTAGCAGTTAAAGCTTTAGAAGAAATGCAAAATAGCGGAATTTCGCAATTATTAGCCATAAAAGACAATACGTACCAAGGAATTGTACATTTACATAATTTAATAAATGAAGGCATTTTATAATGAGTAAAAAAGACCCAAGCGCCACACAAGAAATGTCTTTTCTTGACCATTTAGAAGAATTACGTTGGCACCTCATTAGAAGCACCTTAGCAGTTGTTATCATAGGTAGTATAGCCTTTTTAATGCGAGGATTTATTTTTGACACCGTCATTTTTGGTCCCAAAAAAATGGATTTTCCTACCTATCGCCTATTTTGCGACATAGCAACATATTTAGGGTTCGATTCTGATTTTTGCGCGGATAAATTACCGTTCACTATACAAAGTAGATTAATGTCTGGACAGTTTTCTGCACATATCTGGACATCCATATGGGCCGGATTTATTATTGGTTTTCCATATATTTTATATGAAATGTGG
Organism: uncultured Maribacter sp.; assembly: GCF_947496775.1. GTDB lineage: Bacteria > Bacteroidota > Bacteroidia > Flavobacteriales > Flavobacteriaceae > Maribacter_B. The sequence continues at coordinate 48,258 of NZ_CANMDU010000012.1, forward strand.
AAGTTTATTAGTCCAGGTCTGTATGAAAAAGAACGAAGAAACTCAAAAGGTTTTATCTTTATAGCCTCCTTTTTATTCTTTCTAGGTGTTCTATTTGGATATTATATTGTAGCCCCATTATCTATTAACTTTTTAGGAACATACCAAGTAAGTAAAGAAGTATTAAACGAATTCGATTTAAGCTCTTTTATTGCTACCGTAAGATCCTCTGTTATTGCCTGCGGGATTCTTTTTGAATTACCCATAATTATATACTTTTTAACCAAAATTGGCCTAGTAACCCCAGAAATAATGCGCAAGTATAGAAAAATAGCACTTGTTGTTGTTCTTATTTTATCTGCAATAATTACACCTCCAGATGTTGCTAGCCAAGTTATAGTGGCTGTACCTGTATTAATACTGTACCAAGTGAGTATACATATATCTTCTTATGTTATGAAGAAGGAAGCTAAAAAGGCCAAAAAGAATTTAAAAGCCAATTAACTAGTATAATATTCTTTTGGTTAAAAATTACATAATTTCTTTTGTTGCTAACCAAATAGAATTAGATTTGAAAGTATGAAGCTTAGAGCAGAAAATATAATGAAAGCCTATCGTGGCAGACAAGTAGTAAAAGGTATTTCTTTAGAAGTAAATCAAGGAGAAATTGTTGGACTTCTAGGGCCCAACGGAGCAGGAAAAACTACTTCTTTTTATATGATTGTTGGTTTAGTAAAGCCCAACAGTGGGAAAATTTATCTAGACGATATGGAAATTACCAATTTTCCCATGTACAAGAGAGCTCAAAATGGGATTGGTTATTTAGCTCAAGAGGCTTCTGTCTTTAGAAAATTGACTATAGAAAAGAATATATTAAGTGTACTACAACTAACTAAACTGAGTAAAAAGGAACAACTCATGAAAATGGAGTCGTTAATAGAAGAGTTTAGCTTAGGACATATTAGAAAAAACAGGGGAGATTTGCTTTCTGGTGGAGAGCGTCGCCGTACGGAAATAGCGAGAGCATTAGCTACTGACCCTAAATTTATACTATTAGATGAACCTTTTGCTGGTGTTGACCCTGTAGCCGTAGAAGATATACAGCGTATTGTAGCTCATTTAAAAGATAAAAATATTGGCATATTAATTACGGACCACAACGTACAAGAAACACTAGCCATTACAGAACGTTCGTATCTTATGTTCGAAGGTGGCATCTTAAAATCCGGAGCTCCTGAGGATTTAGCTGCAGATGAAATGGTTCGAAAAGTCTACTTAGGTCAAAACTTTGAATTACGTAAAAAGAAGTTAGACTTTTAGACTAATCTCCACCTTTTTCTTTGCCAATCTTGTTGTTCTGCTTTGGACTTAAAAGTCCAAATTACGACCCTACTTATTTTATTCCCCTGTCCCATTGGTAAGGTTCCTACCTCACTTGCTTCTATGCGTTCTAATAACTTATGTATTCCTGGTACATTAGACTCTTTAGACACTAAAGTAGAAAACCATAAACAAGAGTCCTTGTATTGTCTGCTTTGGTATATCATATCTTTAATAAACTTTATTTCTCCTCCCTCGCACCACAATTCATTAGACTGCCCTCCAAAATTTAAAATAGTCTTTGCTTTTTCACCTTTTAAATTTTTAATCTTACGCTTGGTTCCTCGCTGCGCATCTTCTATGGAAGCATGAAATGGCGGATTACAAATAGTCAAATCGAACAACTCCCCTTCTTTAACTACTCCTCTAAAAAAGTCCCTAGAACTTTCTTGCAGACGAATCTCTACCTTTTCTGTTAAATATTCATTTTTATATACAATCTTATTTGCCGCCACTATTGCTTTTATATCTATTTCTGAACCAACAAAATTCCAACCATATTCCGTTGCGCCTATAATTGGATAAATACAATTAGCACCAACACCAATATCCAAACACTTTATATGTCCATTTTTCTTGATTCTTCCGTCAAGTATTTCTGGATTACTCCTATATAAAATATCCGCCACATTATGTATATAATCCGCCCTTCCAGGAATTGGCGGACATAGATAATTAGAAGGCATGTCCCAAAAATCAAGATTATAATGAAATTTCAATAAAGCTGTATTTAGCATTTTTACGGCTTCAGGATTAAAAAAATCAATAGATAAATCATTATAAACATTTAATGCTACGAAAGGTTCTAATTCCGGGCAAGCAGTAATTAAAGCTTTAAAATCATAACGCCCTCTATGCTTACTTCTTGGATGTAATTTCGATTTTTCTTTAGGATGCTCTCTTTTCTTTCCAGACATGGGTTTCTTATTAAAAAGGGCAAGTTAATTACTAATATTATAACTAGACTCCGAAATTTTGAAAAAAGAATTACAGACTAGGGGTTTTCAACAAGTAATCTTTCTTCCTTATTTTCAAAGAGGTTTCCCTATCCATATTACCTCCCGAAAGCACAATTAGGACTTTTTTCCTTGTTTTTTGTTTTTGCAACCATTGTTTAGCAGCCTCCATGCCCATAGCACTTGTTGGTTCTATCCTAAGTTTTAACAAATGGGTTAGCCATTGAGTCCAATATATAATTTGCTCTTCTTTTATTTCGAAGAAAGCATCTAGCCTTTTTAAATATTCAAAAGTCAACACCCCAACAGACATAGTCATGGCCCCGTCTGCTAGTGTATCTGGTTTTGATTTTAAGCGCTGTATTACGTTTTTTTGTAGGGATAAAGAAGCATCATTTGCATTTCTTGGTTCAGCCCCTATTACCTTAACGTTCGGCAGTAATCCTTTTGCTGCTATAACAGAACCTGCTAGTAAACCTCCTCCTCCGCAAGGTGCAATAACAGCCTCAACTTTTCCTACTTCCTTAATAGCTTCATAAACCGCGGACCCTTGCCCGGAAATAACTTGTTCATGATTATAAGGTGGTATCCAATAAAATCCATCTTTAACAGACGCTTCGGCAACCATAGAATCTGCTATATCCCTTGTTTCACACAAAACAACTTTAGCTCCGTAGGATTTAGTAGCTTGTATTTTCACTTTAGAGGAATACTCCGGCATATAAATAGTTGCAGGAATTTTAAATATTTTAGCAGCCCAGGCAACAGCTTGAGAATGATTCCCTGAACTGTTTGCTACAATATGCTTTGGCTTTTTCCCTTTCTCAATCAACCATGCAATAGTATTCAATGCACCACGAACCTTAAATGCTCCTACTTTTTGTAATCCTTCTACTTTAAAATAAATATCGTGCCCTAACCAATCATTTAATAAGGAAGAAGTAACAATCGGAGTTGTATTTATAAAAGGAGTAATTCTATTTTTGGCTTTAAGAATATCGTGTAATTGTATAATTTTCATGTATTACCATATTTAATCTGCGACATTAAAATTAAAGACAGAGTGTAATTGCTTAGAAAACTATTGATTATTACTTCTGTTTCATTTGTTCCTTAAAAAACAAAGCCGCCTTATCTATACTTAGTAATCCCAATTCTTTATTATGCCAAAAACCATGTGGTGCTCTAGGCAAAGAAACTAATTCGCAATACACTCCAAATTCTGAAAGTTTTGCTACACTATTTACCGATTGTTTAAAAGGCACTATGTTATCTGCACTACTATGTATAAATAACATGGGGGCAGATTTCTTATTAATATGAAAATATGGAGAAGCTAACTTCCATAAATCCTTATTTTCAGAATAAGATGCTCCTAACCAATCTGCCAAAGGCTTACTTTCCTTAACTAATGAAAAATCTGCGTCCGCTGCCAATATAACCACTGCGTTTACTTTAAAATCGCTATAATTGCCGACAGGATTCAATGCAGAAATTTCATTGGTTGTCGCTAACATCATAGCTAAATGAGCGCCGGCTGACCCCCCTAAAACACCAATTGCATTAGCATCTAACCTGTATTCTTTAGCATTCTCATTTACCCATTGTACTGCAGCTTTAGCATCTATTACAGCACCTGGAAATAGAGCCTCTTTTGCTGTTCTATATTCTATGCAAACAGCTGCAAAACCTCTTTTTGCTAATTTTTCAGAAATTGGAGCAAAACCATTTTTATCTCCCACTTTAAAACCACCTCCTCTTATCACTACGATAGTTTGTAGGTTTCCTTTGAAGATAGCGGGTCTATACAAATCTAACAGCAATGTATCTTTTTCGTAGGTTGCAAAAACAATATTCTTTACAATATCTACATTGGTACTCGTAATAGTAGACTCTTTCTGAGAAAAAGCAAAAGAGCTTAATAAACAAAATAGTATTACAACTATAGACGGCTTACGCATTAAACCAAAAACTAAATTCTGCATAATTACATATTAAATAAACTACACTTTATTACAAAGCAAACCACTGTATACTTAAATATTGATATCGATTAAGGTTATTTATCAGAACTCCAATTTGTAACGAGAGAGCTTATAATATAAAAACCTATAATGGCAGGTATTGCCATAAATTTCATCGTTACTATGAGCACTAAACTAACTATAATAAATATATATCGTAATGCATTGTCTTTAAATCCCCAATTTTTAAATTTTAGAGCAAAAAGTCCAATATTCGCATTTAAAAGGAAAGCACTAAGAACAGTCATCCCCACTAAAAACCACGAATTAAGAATTATACCATTAAGCGTATCGTTATTATGGTATAATAAAATAAGTGGTAAAGAAAGTATTAACAAAGTATTAGCTGGTGTTGGCAAGCCAACAAAGGATGATTGCTGATTTTCATCAATATTAAATTTAGCCAATCTATAACCAGATGCTAGTGTAATTAAAAAACCAAAAAAAGGAAGTGGAGCTACTTTTAAGCCCACCCAAAATGTATCATTAGTAGCTTGGGAAGATAAATCTACATTCCATCCTCCTGTCATAGACATTCCTAAAAGTTGAAACATAACAATACCAGGAACTAAACCACTGGTAATCATATCTGCTAAAGAATCTAATTGCAACCCCATTGGACTTTGCGCATTTAAAATTCTTGCAGCAAAACCATCAAAAAAATCAAAAACAATCCCTAAAAAAACAAATAAAGCCGCTATCTCTAATTGATTAAGTACTGCAAAAACAACAGCTACACAGCCACAAAACAAATTTAGCAAGGTTATTAAATTGGGAATATGTCTTTTCATTTTATTCTACGTATTTATGTAAAAATAAGACATTTTTTCAGGAATAAGATTTGTTGCTAAATTATTCAGATATTTGCAAAACACTAACTTTTTGCCCAAACATGTTTATAAAGAAATTATTTTTTTTATTCGTTCTTTTTTTCAGCATCATTAACAATGCTCAAAAGAAAATAGAATTAACCCCTTTATCCAAAGTTAGCGTCTTAACTATAGGAACAGAAGAAGAACTAAGCTCTAAATTTGGTCATAGTGCTTTTCGTATACAAGACCCTACTTTAGGTATTGACGTTACCTATAATTATGGAATGTTCGATTTTAACGCCCCTAATTTTTACTTAAAGTTCACTACCGGGAAACTACCTTATAGATTAGCAAGACATTCTTTTGAGAACTTTATGTATAGTTACAAAATAGAGAATAGATGGGTAAAAGAACAAACACTTAATCTTAACCTAAAAGAAAAAAATACACTTCTTCAGTTTTTAGAAAACAATTTATTGCCCGAGAATAAATATTATAAATATGATTTTTTGTTTGATAATTGTGCGACTAAAATCCCGGAGGTATTAAAAAAAATTACAAACGAGGACCTTAAACCTTCCCACAGTCATTTAAAAAAAGAATCGACCTTTAGACAACTAATACATGAATCTTTAGATACTAATGAATGGTCTACCTTTGGCATAGATTTAGCTCTTGGTTCCGTTATAGATATAAAAGCAACATCAAAAGAACATCTATTCTTACCTATTTATGTATACCATCAATTAGAAAATACTTCTAAAAAAGACAATACACCTTTAGTATCTAAAACAGAAATGATTTTAAAAACTAAAGCCCAAGAAAAAAACAATATTTTTCTACTAAGTCCATTTTTTTGGTTTGGTCTCCTTTTTATTCTTGTAACTCTACTCACCATAAAAGATTATAGCACAAAAAAAAGAACCAAATGGTTAGATACTCTTTTATTCTTTTCTACAGGAATTGCAGGTTTATTAATTCTTTTTCTTTGGTTTGGAACAGACCACAACGCAACGGCAAGGAATTTTAATATTTTATGGGCCTTTCCTTTAAACCTTTATGTTGCTTTTGTTTTAAGAAAGAAAAGCCTTCCAGATTGGATTAAAATATACTTAATTACTTTACTCTCACTAATATTAATTTCGCTTTTTATTTGGGCCGCAAAAATTCAGGTATTCTCAATCATTCTTATTTTTATTTTACTTTCATTAGTAATAAGATATCTGTATTTATTATTTCATTTAAGACGTAGAAACGACTAAAATTTAGTTAACAAAAATGAACTTACTAACGGTAGAAAATATTGCCAAATCCTTTGGCGAACTTGTCCTTTTTAAAGACCTATCTTTCGGCATTAATAAAGACCAAAAAATAGCTTTAATTGCCAAAAATGGAAGTGGAAAAACCTCAATATTAAATATCCTTTCAGGGGCAGAAGCTCCAGATAAAGGACAAGTAAACTATCGTAAAGGCACGCGGGTTTCCTTTTTAGAACAGGAACCAAAAATGGACCCAAAACTAAGTATTGAAGAAACCATTTTTGCGTCAGACAATGAAGTTCTAAAGATAATTCGTGCTTATGAAAAAGCTTTAAACAATCCAGAAGACACTGAAGCATACCAAAAGGCTTTTGAAGCTATGGATCGTTTTAATGCTTGGGATTTTGAAACGCAATACAAACAAATTTTATCTAAGTTAAAACTAGATGATTTAAACTTAAAAGTAGGTTTACTCTCCGGTGGACAAAAGAAAAGACTAGCTCTAGCAGATGCCTTAATTAATAAACCCGATTTATTAATCTTAGATGAACCTACCAATCATCTAGATTTGGAGATGATAGAGTGGTTAGAGCAATATTTTGCAAAAGAAAATATGACTCTGTTTATGGTAACGCACGATCGTTACTTTTTAGAACGTGTATGTAATGAAATTATAGAACTAGATGGAGGTAACCTTTACCCCTACAAAGGGAACTACTCTTATTATTTAGAGAAAAAAGAAGCCAGAAAAGAGCAAGAAGCAGTAGAACATCATAAATCTAAACTTTTGTTTAAAAAAGAATTAGATTGGATGCGAAGACAACCTAAGGCCAGAACTACAAAATCTAAATCTAGAATAGACGATTTCCACGCCATTAAAGAAAAAGCTAACAATAGAAGAAAAGAACATGAAGTTCAGTTAGAAATTAATATGACCCGAATGGGTAGTAAGATTATTGAGCTTCATAAAATTTCCAAAGCTTTTCCGGATAAACCCATCTTGGACCAGTTCGACTATAGTTTTACCAAAGGAGAGCGTGTTGGTATAATTGGAAAAAATGGCACCGGAAAATCTACCTTTTTAAATATCATTGCTGGAAAAGGAGAGCCGGATAGCGGAAAAGTAATTATAGGAGATACCATAAAATTTGGATATTACACCCAAAAAGGGATTGCTATTAAAGAAGGACAAAAAGTAATTGATGTCATTCGCGATTTTGGCGATTATATTCCTCTTACCAAAGGACGACAAATTTCAGCGCAACAACTATTAGAACGTTTTCTTTTTGACAGAAAAAAACAATATGATTTTGTTGAAAAACTAAGTGGTGGTGAAAGAAAGAGGTTATACCTATGTACCGTTTTAATACAAAACCCCAATTTTTTAATACTAGATGAGCCTACTAATGATTTAGATATTGTTACTCTAAATGTACTAGAAAGCTTCTTATTAGACTTCCCTGGTTGCCTAATGGTAGTTTCTCATGATAGATATTTTATGGACAAAATTGTAGACCATTTATTTGTATTTAGAGGCAATGCTGTCATAGAAAATTTTCCAGGCAATTATTCAGATTACAGAGCATATGAAGACAGCCAAGTAATTGAAAAAAGAGAACAAAAAGAAAGCTCTAACTCCAAATCTAAAAATTCATGGAAAAAAGAAAGTACGGCAAATAAACTATCTTATGCGGAACAAAAAGAATATAACCAAATAGAAAGAGAAATTCAAAAGCTAGAAAATAGAAAGACAAAAACTCAAAATGAATTTACCAATCCGGAACTTTCTGGAGACGACATTGCCGAACTATCTAAAAAATTACAAGAAATAAACATTGCTATAGAAACTAAAACTGAACGCTGGTTTGAGCTTTCTGCAATCATAGAAAACTAACCTTATCCATTGTATTCTTTTATTCATCACATTAAATTTCTTTTAAGAGCTACGAATCAACATGGTGTACATTCTCCTTTTGTATATTCTTATGTTACCAAATGCCTATATTCCAAAAAGAAATATGCTTCGACCAAAAGTGCTGATGTATTACTAAAAAGTATTGATTATTTTAAAATTAAAAGTTTAAAAATTAATTCGGAAAGTGAATTATATAAACATCAAATTAAAAAAAGATTTCCAGGTTTAAATACTAATACCTCTACCTACGATGCTATTTATATGAATGATTGTCTTACTTGGGATAAAGAAATAGAAAAAAAAGAAATAAAAAATACTAGTTGGGTCTTTATTAAGAGTATTCATCATAGTAAAGAATCCTCTTCTCAATGGAACAACATTATAGCACTAGATGAAGTAACCGTTAGTATTGATTTGTTTTATTGTGGAGTACTTTTTTTTCGTCGAGAACAAGAAAAGGAACATTTTAAAATTAGATACTAAAAGCTTAATTTTAATGTAAATTACCTTGCAATTTTCTTGCAAGCCGTTAAAAACACCTTGAAGCATTTGGACACATGCATCATGGAATAAAAAACCCGTCGAAGGGAATAAATTGAAATAGTATGGAAAATAATACCATGTTTTATGTTTTAGGAGGCGTAGTTGCTATATATCTATTTGTTACTATGAGAAATCGCCAAAAATCAAAAGATAGAAAGTCAAAAAAATTTATGAGCGATTATAATAGAAAGAATAAAAAGTTAGATTAGTACATTGTTGATTTACCCATATTAAATAAACAAATATGAAAATATATACTAAGACTGGTGACAAAGGAACATCTGCTCTTTTCGGTGGCACTAGAGTTCCTAAACATCATATTAGACTAGATGCCTACGGCACCATAGATGAATTAAACTCGTGGATAGGTCTTATCCGAGATCAAGAAATAGATACACTGTCCAAAAAAACGCTAACTCTTTTACAAGACAAATTATTTACCGTTGGCGCTATTTTAGCAACTGACCCTGAAAAAGCGATTCTTAAAAACGGAAAAGAACGGCTTACCATCCCTAAAATTAAGGATACCGATATTACTTTTCTAGAAGATAATATGGATGCTATGGAGGTAAGTTTACCCCAAATGACTCATTTTATTTTACCAGGAGGACACACAACCGTGTCATACTGTCATATTGCACGTACTATTTGCAGAAGAGCGGAGCGCATGGTATCTTTTTTAAATGAAAATGAACCAACAGATCCTAATGTTTTGTCATATATCAACAGATTATCCGACTACCTATTTGTATTGGCACGAAAGTTGTCTTTTGACCTTAAAGCTGAAGAAATTAAATGGATACCTGAAAAAAAAGGCTAATAAATTCGTTATTTCTTCGTTATCAAAATATTAGCACGGGGATTTTGTTAATAAAATAGTGGAAATACTTACAAAAAACCTTGGCTATTTATATTTAAAAATTATTTTTGCAAAAATTTAAAACACATTATTAACATGTATTGGACATTAGAACTAGCATCTTATTTAAGTGATGCGCCATGGCCGGCTACCAAAGATGAGTTGATTGACTACTCTATTAGAACAGGAGCTCCGTTAGAAGTTGTAGAAAACTTACAATCAATGGAAGAGGAAGGTGGAGAAATTTACGAGTCTATCGAAGAAATTTGGCCAGATTATCCTACCGAAGAAGATTACCTCTGGAATGAGGATGAATATTAATAAAATATTATAACAATTGCTGTAAAAAAGTCTCCTTGGAGGCTTTTTTTTTATGTAATTTTGTCAGCCACGTAGTGTAATTTTTACAAAAGATTAAACTGGAATAGCTTTTGTTGTAAAATTATACGGTTAACAAAGAAATAATAACCATAAAATATAATTGATAAACCATCATTTTAACTAGAGTTTTAAAAGGTTTACAATCTAAAATAGAAGAAGCATTATGAGTTTTATAAATTCAATACTAAAGGTTTTTGTTGGTGACAAATCAGAAAAAGATGTAAAGGAATTACAACCTTTAGTAAAACAAATAAAATCTTTCGAAGCGACTATAGAAAATTTAAGCCATGACGAGCTTAGAGCAAAAACTATAGAGTTTAAAAATAAAATAAAAGAAAACTGTTCGGAGATAACTAGTAAGATTGATGCACTTACGGAAGAAGTACATGCTTCAACAGATATTGACAAAAATGAAGATATCTATGTTGAAATAGATAAATTAAAAGAAGAAGCCTATAAAATTTCCGAAAACACTTTAAATGAAATTTTACCAGAGGCTTTTGCAGTGGTTAAAGAAACTGCCAAACGTTTTGCTAATAATAAAACCATTTCTGTTTCTGCATCCGAATATGACAGACAACTTTCTGGAGAAAAAGAATATGTTACTTTAGATGGTGATAGTGCTACTTGGCAAAACTCATGGAATGCTGCTGGTAAAGATGTTACATGGGACATGATTCATTATGATGTTCAATTAATAGGTGGTATAGCATTACATCAAGGGAAAATTGCTGAAATGCAAACAGGAGAAGGTAAAACTTTAGTTGCTACCCTGCCACTATATCTTAATGCTTTAACTGGTAAGGGAGCACATTTGGTAACTGTTAATGATTATTTAGCAAAAAGGGATAGTGCTTGGATGGCCCCAATATTTCAATTTCACGGTCTTTCTGTTGATTGTATAGATTACCATAAACCAAATTCTGAAGGTCGTAGAGCTGCTTATCATGCAGATATTACCTACGGAACAAATAATGAATTTGGGTTTGATTACTTAAGGGATAATATGGCCCACACACCAAAAGACTTAGTACAACGTCCGCACAATTTTTCTATTGTAGATGAGGTTGATTCTGTTTTGGTAGATGATGCACGTACCCCTTTAATTATTTCTGGTCCAGTTCCAGAGGGTGACCGTCATGAATTTAACGAATTAAAACCTAGAGTTTCGGAGATTGTTCAAAAGCAACGTCAGTACCTAACAGGTGTATTTGCAGAAGCTAAAAAACATATTTCCGAAGGCGATACAAAAGAAGGTGGGTTCCTTTTATTAAGAGTACATAGAGGTTTACCTAAAAATAAAGCCCTAATCAAATTCTTAAGTGAAGAAGGAATAAAACAACTGTTGCAAAAAACAGAAAACTTCTATATGCAAGATAACAATAGAGAAATGCCTAAAGTAGATGAGGAACTTTTATTTGTTATTGATGAGAAAAACAACCAAATAGAACTTACCGATAAAGGTGTAGAATATATTTCTGGAGATCAGGATAAAGACTTTTTTGTAATGCCAGATATTGGTGGAGAGATTGCAAAAATTGAAAACCAAAATCTTGAAATAGAAAAAGAAGCCGAGCTAAAAGAAGAATTATTCAAAGACTTCACTGTAAAAAGTGAGCGTATCCATACTATGAGTCAATTACTTAAAGCCTACACTCTTTTTGAGAAAGATGTAGAGTATGTAGTAATGGATAACAAAGTAATGATTGTAGACGAGCAAACGGGGCGTATTATGGATGGCCGTAGATACTCAGACGGTTTACACCAGGCAATCGAAGCTAAGGAAAATGTAAAGATTGAAGCTCTTACGCAAACCTTCGCTACAGTTACCTTACAAAATTATTTTAGAATGTATAGTAAGCTTTCTGGTATGACAGGTACCGCTATTACGGAAGCAGGAGAATTTTGGGAAATCTATAAATTAGATGTTATGGAAATCCCTACTAACAGACCAATTGCCCGGGATGATCGTAACGATTTAATTTACAAAACTAAACGAGAAAAATATAATGCCATTATTGATGAAGTTACCAAACTATCACAATCTGGAAGACCAGTTTTAATAGGTACAACATCAGTTGAAATATCTGAATTGCTATCTCGTATGTTAGGTATTCGCAAAGTACCGCATAATGTATTAAATGCGAAACTACATAAAAAAGAAGCGGACGTTGTTGCAGAAGCAGGTAACCCTGGGGTAGTAACCATAGCAACAAACATGGCCGGTCGTGGTACCGATATTAAACTATCAGATGCCGTTAAGGCCGCAGGAGGTTTAGCCATTGTAGGTACAGAAAGACATGACTCTAGAAGGGTGGACAGGCAATTAAGAGGTCGTTCTGGTCGTCAAGGAGACCCAGGAAGCTCTCAATTTTACGTTTCTCTAGAAGATAACCTAATGCGTTTATTTGGCTCAGATAGAGTAGCTAAAATGATGGATAAGATGGGCTTAGAAGATGGTGAGGTTATTCAACATAGTATGATGACCAAATCTATTGAGCGTGCTCAGAAAAAAGTAGAAGAGAATAACTTTGGTGTACGTAAGCGTTTATTAGAATATGATGATGTTATGAACGCTCAAAGAGAGGTTGTTTATAAAAGAAGAAGACATGCATTACAAGGAGAAAGACTTAAGGTAGATATTGCCAATATGGTATATGATACTTGCGAAGTAATCACAGAAACGAATAAAGTTGCAAGTGATTATAAGAATTTTGAGTTTGAGCTTATTAAATATTTTTCTATTACCTCTCCAGTTTCCGAAGCGGACTTTGGCAAATTACCTTCACAAGAAATTGCTGGAATAATTTACAAGGAAGCGTATTCGCATTATAAAGAAAAAATGGAACGTAATGCAACTACAGCTTTCCCAGTAATTAAACAAGTATATGAAGACCAAGCTAATAAATTTGAGCGTATAGTTGTTCCGTTTACAGACGGTATTAAGAGCCTTAATGTAGTTACTAATTTACAAGAGGCATACGAAAGTAACGGTAAACAATTAGTAACAGATTTTGAGAAAAATATTTCTTTAGCAATAATAGATGATTCGTGGAAAACTCATTTGCGAAAAATGGATGAACTTAAACAGTCTGTTCAATTAGCTGTACACGAGCAAAAGGACCCTTTGTTAATTTATAAATTTGAAGCTTTTGAGCTTTTCAAAGGGATGATTGATAAAGTAAATAAAGAAATTGTTTCTTTCTTATTCAAAGGAGAGTTGCCTTCAGAAAATGCTAATATCCAAGAAGCCGGAAACGTAAGAAGACCTAAAGAAAATTTACAAACTACGAAAGAAGAAATTCCTAATAGCGATGAATTAGCTGCCCAAAATAGAGCAGCAGGACAAACACAAGGGCAAAGACCAGCGGTTACAGAAACTATTACCAGAGAACGTCCAAAAATTGGAAGAAACGATAGAGTTACTATTAAAAATGTTATGTCTGGTGAAAGTAAAACTGTAAAATACAAACAAGCAGAACCTTTGATAGATAAAGGAGAATGGGTATTAACAGAAGATTAAAACTTTATCATTTACAAAGAACAAAAAAATGACAATCAATTATGATTGTCATTTTTTTTATCATCCATTTCAAAAAAGATTAAATTCTTGTTCCGTAAAAGTCCAAAAAATAGAGCTATACCAACTATTTATTAAACTAAATAACACATTTTAACAAAGTATTTGGTTTTAATGCTAAAACATAATTAGATTTACATTGGATAACACCTCTAACCAAGCTATAAAATCCGACTATGCATAAACCAATACTAGATCAAGAAAGACAAAAGAACAAGATTAGTCTTATTCTTAAAGTAAATTACATCTCTTCTGCTCTATCTATTATACTTTCTATAATCTGTTTCTATGCCTTAAATATTAAGGAAATTGTTCCGGAGACCCTTTTAATTTTTGGAATAGTAAACCTTATAAATTCTTTCTTTTTTAAAAAACATAAGAATATAAACTTAACATACAATATATCTTTAATTCTGGCTTTGGTCTGTACACTTATTGTAACTTTGTATACTGGTGGTATCCATAGTTCCTTTATTTTTATTCTAGCCTTAATAGTTTTTGCTGGCTATGCTAATACAAGAAAATATGGTCAAATATATTTAAGCCTCATTTTTCTTCTTGTAATTTTAATATTCTCCCAAAGTGCTAGTGATTTTACATTTACAAGAAATGTTATACCTGAAAAACATCAAAGTATTTTTAGTCTTTTAAGTGTCCTATTTTCTATCTATTTATTAGGAAATGTTTTTGGTAAGAACTTATTAAACACACATAACACTTTATATAACTCTAAAAATGACTTATCTAAAAAACTCTTAGAAAAAGAAACTCTTCTTAAAGAAATTCATCATAGAGTAAAAAACAATTTACAAACAGTTTCTAGCCTTTTAAGTTTACAAACTAGAAACACGCAAGACGATAATGTAAAAACATTACTTAAAGCCACCAAAGACAGGGTTATTTCTATGGCTATGATTCATGAAATGCTATATATGCGAGAAGACTTATCTAAAATAGAATACAAAACTTATGTAGAAGAATTGAGTCAATATTTAATAAAATCTATAAAAGGAATAGAAAATAAAATACAATTAACCATAGATATTCCAGATATTAAATTAGGAATCGATACTGCAATACCATTAGGGTTATTAATTAACGAAGCTGTTACGAATGCCTTAAAATATGGAATTGTAGATGATAACGAAGGGGAAATTCATATCGCCATTACCAAAGAAGTAAACAAAGAATATGTTTTAAAAATAGGAGATAATGGTATTGGTTTCCCAGAAACCATTAATCACAAAAACACAAAATCTCTTGGTCTTAAATTAATATACAACCTTACTAGACAATTAAAGGGTTCCGTAATTAGAGATGTCTCTAAAAAGGGTACCAATTATATTATTAAATTTCAGGAAATAGGACAACAATTACATCCTGTAGTTTAGGATGTATTAAATTATTTTCTATACTTATTATTAGCTTTAACTTTTATTGGTCGTAAAGAATCTTGGTGTTTCTTAAAAACAAAAACTAAAGTTCCAATTACAACTGCAGGGATTACAACAACTAATACTATCATATCTTCTTTTTTAAAATTAGTACACCATTTAAGGTGTAGTAACAAGTTCAATTATTATGCCAAGTAATAGACTAAAGCAAGTTTATTCACTATTTTGTTTAGCTATCCAGAATTTTACTTTTTTAACTATTGTTAATATTGCTAGTGCCAATACCCAAAATAATATCCATTTAAAAAACGAGCCTTTAATCATTTGCTAAAATATTTACGCAAGTGGTATGGCCCCTAAAAATAAAATAATCAATAAAATTAAAATTACTTTTATCACTTGATGTTACTTATCTAAATGTATGAACTACAACTAACATATCCTTAGTAAATCGCTGAATTACAGATATTTTAGCTTACCGTAATACTTCTCTATTAAATCATATAGATTAAACACCTATACTTTTAAGCTTGGTTATGTCTATTTCGTTTTGTAGCAAAAGATAGTTCTTTCATTATCCTAGAATTTTTAGACATATATAAGCGAGTTACAGCATTTTTCTTTATTTCTTTTATATTCTTAAAAGAGATTAAAGTTGTTTGTTCCAAAACTATTCCTTTAGTAATTGTACTTACTTTTTGTACTTCTGGAAGATTCTTAGCAAAAGAAGCTACACTAATAAAAATGATAAATAATAAGGTAATAATTGATTTCATCACGTAAAATTTGTTACCCCAAAATTATGGCGAACTAAAATCCGTTAAAAGATAATACGCTGAACAACAACAATATTCGGCTACGGTCGCTCCACTAGGGTGAAGCAACAAAAATGCTCGTTGAATGGAAATAAACCTGCGGTAAACTAATCGGATATTAACGTATTTAATCCTAAATAATAAAGATTTTTAAACAAACTAAAAGGGATATACGATATCTTTAAACTTATTATTTTGCTTCGACATTTATGATAACTTATAAACTACAATTAAAAAATTACTTAAATAGATTTGTTCTTTTTACGGATTCTGAAATAGACCTAATTTATAAAAATCTAACTGTGAGGGTTTATAAAAAGAAGGGGTTTTTACTAGAACAAAACTCCGTTTGTGATACCAATTTCTTTATATGTGAGGGGCTCGTACGTTCGTTCACCACAGATAATATGGGAGAAGAAAAAACAAGCCAATTTGCTATAGAAAATTGGTGGGTTACTAGTATGGAAAGTTTTATAAAAGAAAGAGCTTCTTTTAACGCCCTACAAGCTATAGAAAAAACTACAGTACTTTGCCTTAGTAAAAATAAACTAAACCACCTATACCAAAAAATACCTAAACTTGAACGCTGTTTTAGAATAATCACAGAAAATATGCTTATCGCAATTCTTAGGAAAGATGAAATTTTCATGAAACTTAGTAGTAAAGAACGGTATTTAGGGTTTATAGGTAGTAATCCTACTTTTATGCAAAGAGTCCCTCAATATATGGTAGCCTCTTATTTAGATATTACCCCGGAATACCTAAGCGAACTAAAAAAACATTACATAAATAATTATTTCTTAAGAAATCCTAAGAAGATGTCCCTTTCCTAAGTCTTAATATTGCTGTAGTATTTTAAGGCGATAAAAAATGGAAAGAATTACCTACCAAGATATTCCAGAAGGAATGTTTCAACATTTAATTACTATTGAAGAGTTTATAAAAAAATCTGGTCTGGAGCAAAACCTCCTGGAATTACTTCGATTAAGAATTTCGCAAATAAACGGATGCGCTTATTGCGTAGATATGCATTATAAAGAGTTAAAACATACTAATGAAAATGAGTTAAGACTATCTTCCCTAGCAGTATGGAAAGAGACCCCATATTTTACAGATAAAGAAAGAGCTGCACTAAATTTTGCGGAAGAATTAACCGCTTTAAGTAATGCACCGATACAAAACAATATATATAATACTATAGAAACTTTTTTTTCTAAAAAAGAAATTTCCTTTCTATCCCTAGCCGTAACACAAATAAATACATGGAATAGACTTATGAAAACATTTTTATTTACCCCTGGTAAATATAAAGTTACTTCCTAACTACTTTTAAACAAGCTTAAGTAATATCTTTAATAGATGTAAAATATTTTAAAATTTAGAAAACTATGAATAAGAATACAGTAAAAGTTTTTTTAAGAATTGGCTTAAGCCTTAGTTTTTTATCTGCTATAGCAGACAGAATAGGTCTTTGGCCAAAGAATATTTCTGCATGGGGAAATTGGGCAAATTTTATTGATTATACACAAACCCTTAACCCTTATTTACCAGAATTTGTAATATCCCCTCTTGGTTACTTGGTAACTATACTAGAAACTTTTTTAGGAATTTTTCTTTTAATAGGCTACAAAACAGAGCTTACAGCCAAAATTAGTGGGTACTTGCTCTTGCTATTTGCACTAGCAATGACATTTACTGGTGGTATAAAAGGAGCGTTAGACTATTCTGTTTTAACAGCTTCAGCTGCGGCTTTTTCTTTATCCCTATTTCCTATTAAGTATTTTGAATTAGATTTATTATTAAAGAAAACTACTTCAAATAAAGACTAAGCTAATTTAGCTTTGTTTCTTTTTGTTGTGAACTTTAAAGCTTTCTTTACTTTAGAATTTGTACGCTTATATAAACGAGCAACCTCTGTATTCTTAACTGTAGTTTCAGTTACTATCGTTTTTTCTATGGTAACAACTTTACCTTCTTTTGTGTTGTTTTGAGCTTGAGCAGCTACTCCGATAAAAAGAACAAAGATTAAAGTTAAGATAGTTTTCATGACTTGCGTTTTATATATAATTAAAACGCCTAAAGCCGTATGCAGCTGGGTCACAAAACGCTGAAAACCCCTTATTTTTCGGTAATCGACACAATCTAGGATAAAGTGTAAAAAATGCTCGATAAACGTACACACAACTAAAAACCTCTTACCGAAAGAAAGTGTTTTTAATCGGAAAATAAGATTAGTACAACTTATGGAGGATTTTAAAAGAGAAACAACAGCAACCAATTTTGATAAAATAAAATAACAATGGTTAGCATCATCTATAGCATTTGCCAAAACTAATGCCTATAATTTAGTACCTGTTAAAGAAGGTTTTTACCATACTAACATATACAATTACCCTATTAATACAGCATTAATAGAAAACAACATTGCAGAAAATGTTATTTACGATACTGACTATTTATATACAAAGAGCACTGTTACTAAAGGCTTAGGAGCTTTAGAATATTTAATTTACAACAATCAAGATTCTATCAAAGCTCTTGTGTTGTTACAGGAAGATGAGTACAGACTAGATTATATGCTAGGCGCAACTAAAGAAATTCTAAGACAAGTAAATTTGTTAATTGCTTTTTGGGAAGAAAATTATAAGGAAAATTTTATAAACTCCAAAGATTTATCTTGTACCGAAAATGCACGTTGTTTGGCTTTTAATCAAATAATTAATCTACTAGATGTTATACGGGTTACTAAAATTGGTAAACCCACTGGTTTAGAAAGTTCGGAAAATACCAACATAAATCTACTGCAAGCCTTTAGAAGTAAAAAAACACTGCACATAATTAAGAGTAGTATTGAAGAAATAGAGTATACCTATACTAAAAGTTCCATTAATTTTTCTGAAATTGTAGACGATATTTCTGGCTCTAACCAAATTTCTAATGAAATTGCCAATTCTTTTAAAGAAATTTATAGTACTATAGATGGTTTGAACATTGGTTTATATGATGCAATTTCTAATAATGATAAAAAAGTAGAGTCGTTATACATTTCATTATCCAAGTTAATCCGATTCTTTTCTGTAGATGTGGCAAGTATGCTATCCGTATCTGTTTTACCAACGGATAATGATGGAGATTAAAATTATTTTAGATTTATGAAACCGCGAATTGAAATTATTAAAAACAAAAAGCTCTTAGGCAAACAATTAAAAATGTCTTTAGCAGAAAATAAAACTCTAGACCTTTGGCAAAGTTTCATGCAACAGAAAAAGGAAATAAACAATTTGGTAGATTCTAACCTGTACTCTATTCAAGTTTACGATACCTCATTAAACTTTAAAGATTTTTCCCCTCAAGTAGTTTTCACCAAATGGGCTGCAGTCGAAGTAAAGGATTATGATGCCGTACCGCAAGCCATGGAACCATTTACTTTACCCGGCGGCACCTATGCCGTTTTTATACATAAAGGGTTGGCAAGTAATTTTCATAAAACCATGAACTACATATATGGAATTTGGTTACCGCAATCTGATTATATTTTAGAGCAACGCCCGCATTTTGAAAAGCTTGGCGAAAAATATAAAAATAATTCCGAAGATTCTGAAGAAGAAGTGTGGATTCCTATTAAGGCTAAGATTTAAGCTAATTTAGCTTTATTTCTTTTTGTTGTAAATTTTAAAGCTTTCTTTACTTTAGAATTTGTACGCTTATATAAACGAGCAACCTCTGTATTCTTAACTGTAGTTTCTGTTACTATCGTTTTTTCTATGGTAACAACTTTAACTTCTTTTGTGTTGTTTTGAGCTTGAGCAGCTACTCCGATAAAAAGAACAAAGATTAAAGTTAAGATAGTTTTCATTACTTGCGTTTTATATATAATTAAAACGCCCAAAGCCGTATGCAGCTAGGTCATAAAACGCTGAAAACTCCTTATTTTTCGGTAATTGACACAATCTAGGATAAAGTGTGAAAAATGCTCGACAAACGTACGCACAACTAAAAACCTCTTACCGAAAGAAAGTGTTTTTAATCGGAAAATAAGATGCTTTACTTTTGTTAAAAACGATAAGATTACTACCTTAAAACAATGAAAGACAAGATTAGCCCAATAATTCACTCCGTAACTCCCTTATCTATTTCATCTTTAGATAAAATAAATAAACTAGTTACATATAGTTTTCTAAAAAAAGGAGAACCAATAACTAATGTTGGTCAAAATAATAATCTAGAGTACTTTTTAATTAAAGGCATTTGCAAGAGTTTCCTTTATACACCAGAAGGAGAAGATATAACAATTTCCTTCTTTATGTCTGGCTCTATCCTATCACCAAACACAACAAGAAGTTTAGAAGGAAAGTCTATATTAAATATAAGTACATTAACAGATGTGGAAATTGCAACAATTGATGCCGACAAGTTAGAAAGATTAATGATTGAAGATCTAGAAATTAGACATTTTGCAAATACCGTATTAAGGAAAGAACTAATGACAAAAGTTCAAAAAGAAATAGGATTAGCCTCTCTTAAAGCTAAAGACCGATTAGAACGTCTTAGAAAACATTTTCCAAATATTGAGAATCTTGTACCTCATACAGATATTGCTTCTTATTTAGGCATAACAACTATTTCTTTAAGCAGATTAAGAACGCAATCGTAACTCTTATCATTTGTTAATGCACACAATTAATTTATAGACCACTTTTGTTTTAAAAATAAAACAAACTGTATGTCATTTTTAAACTCCATTCTTTTAAAAACATCGTCCGTTAAAAAAATAAGTATCACATTTGTCGCAAGTCATTGTATCCTGTTACTAATGATGGTATATACTTTTCCAGTAATTAATAGTCAAATTGGTACTAAAGCATTTGACCTTCAAAATTTAGGTTATTCTTTATCTACAGCAGAATTAATAATAAGTAACCTTAATAATGAAACCACCAATCTTTACCTATTTCCACAATTAACCCTCTTAGATGTATTTTATCCTTTTCTTTTAGCTTTATTTTTAAGCAGCTTTTTATTTCGTCTTATTAAAATTACAAATAGTAGAACTAGAATAAAAGTTCTTCTTTTGCTTCTTCCTTTTTTAGCAATGGCATTTGATTATTCTGAAAACATATGCATTATCTTAATGATTACAAAGTATGTGGAAATATCTAAATCTTTTGTTTTACTATCTAGCACACTTACCATCTTAAAAAGCTTACTAACTACTTTTTCATGGATAGCTATTTTAATATATGCTATGATGTGGATTAGAATAAAAATCTTGAATAGAAAAGCTAAAACACCTATGGGTAAAACGCAATCTACTTAAACAAGGGTTATATATTATCCAAATTACTAATAGGGAGTAAATAATCTAGAGACAATCCCACTAGGCATTAGAAGAAAAATTAGCATTGATTTAGACGCAAGCGTCGGAGCATTTAAATCTCGATTATCGAGTAACGATTAAGCCAATTTAGCTTTGTTTCTTTTTGTTGTAAATTTTAAAGCTTTCTTTACTTTAGAATTTGTACGCTTATATAAACGAGCAACCTCTGTATTCTTAACTGTAGTTTCCGTTACTATTGTTTTTTCTATAGTAACAACTTTAACTTCTTTAGTGTTGTTTTGAGCTTGAGCAGCTACTCCGATAAAAAGAACAAAGATTAAAGTTAAGATAGTTTTCATGACTTGCGTTTTATATATAATTAAAACGCCCAAAGCCGTATGCAGCTAGGTCACAAAACGCTGAAAACCCTTTATTTTTCGGCAATCTACCTAATCTCGGATGAAGTGTAAAAAATGCTCGATAAACGTATGCTACCTCAAAAACACCTTACCGAACGAATGTGCTTTTTATCCGATTTACAAACCTATCGAAAGTAATAAATTGGGATCAGGACAATTTTTAGAATAAAAAGATATATCCTTTTGTGAACACACCCCTGGATAATCTCCGATTTTCCCTTGTATATCTTTTATTATTTGGAAATGTACATGTGGTGCATAATTCACGTTTATATCCGGTGCCCCCATCTCCCCTATTTTTTCGCCTTGTTGCACATGCTTACCAACATATAAACTTTCCAGAGAAGAAAGAGATAGATGTCCATATAAAGTATAAAAAGTAACTCCGTCTATATTATGTTGCAAAATTATAGTTGGTCCGTAATCTCCAGAGGTACTATTATTTTTAAAACTATGCACTACACCAGGTATTGGAGTTAATACTGTAGTCCCTATAGGCGCCCAAATATCTATTCCCAAATGAATATTCCTAATAGATGCTTTCGTTATATTAAAACTAGCTGTATTGGAATACAAACTTCGTTGTTCTAAATATCCACCAAAAGCTACTTTTGCATTCTTAACTTTTAAAACAGTACTAATGTATTCTTGACAACCAAAGGGAGTTGTTATATTATAGAATTCTAAATCTTTATTCGTAACAGATAAATCTAAGAGAGTATAAGTATTTATAGGAAATCCTGCGTCAATAATAAGCAAAGGTTTTTTAGAAATATTGCATAATGTCTTTTCTAAATCTGTCATACCGTAAACTTATAACAAGAATGCACGTATTTTTAAAAAGTCTATATTTTTAATTAACAACTTTTTAACCTCCCCATATTGTAAGGTGCATTATCTTTTGAGTACTAAAAAAGAAAAATTATGTCTTCCATTAAATTTCTATTACTAGCAACTTCGATACTTTTTACCGTTGGATGTCAATCTAAAATTAAGAAAACTCTTCAGGTAATTCCAGAAGTAGAAGAAGTTGAAACACTAAAATTACCCCCCCAAGAATTAAATAAATACGAAACCGCATATTTTGCTAGTGGTTGTTTTTGGTGTGTAGAAGCTATTTTCGAAAGCGTAAAAGGCGTAAAAGAAGTAGTGTCTGGCTATTCTGGTGGAAAAGAAAAAAATCCCACATATGAAGATGTAGGTTATGGAAAAACAACACATGCGGAAACTGTTGAAGTTTATTATGATCCTAAAGAGATTTCTTTTACGGCTTTGGTTCAAGTTTTTTTTGGTTCGCATGATCCAACCACATTAAACCAACAAGGACCAGATAAAGGAACACAATACCGCTCTATAGCTTTTTACAAAAACGACTCCGAGAAAAAAATTATTACTAGTTATATTAAAGCTTTAAAAGACCAAGATGTATATGACGGTGAAATAATTACTACCCAAGTAACTAAATTTTCGAAGTTCTACAAAGCAGAAGAGTACCACCAAGATTACGAAAAAAGAAACCCAAACAATTCATATATACGCAACGTATCTATCCCTAGGCTTAATCGATTTAAAAAGAATTTTGAAGATTTTTTAAAAGAAAAAGGGGCACATTAAGTAATGCCCGATTTTTTTTAGTGTTTTTTTATTATTAACACCCCTCTAACATATACTTGTTAGAGGGGTGTTCTTTTATCTTAAAAAATTGGAATACTATTAGAACTATACCTTTTTAGTAAGATTCAAATAATAATACAATGCATTTTTTATAAAAAACATAATATAT
Source organism: uncultured Maribacter sp. (assembly GCF_947496775.1). Taxonomy (GTDB): domain Bacteria; phylum Bacteroidota; class Bacteroidia; order Flavobacteriales; family Flavobacteriaceae; genus Maribacter_B. The sequence goes on from NZ_CANMDU010000012.1 coordinate 71,674, forward strand.
ATACTAATAATTTGTAACTTCGTTTCTATTACCGTGTACGAACACGGTATTAATTAATGAGCTCAAAAAGTATACTAATTAACAACTCTATGAAAACCTTATTAAAATCCTTACCCTTTGCTCTTTTACTAATATCTACAGTATTAATTCTTGGTTGTACAGAAGAAAAGAAAGACGCAACCCCATGGATTCCTATTTTTGATGGAGAGACTTTAAACGGATGGATACAAAAAGGAGGCGTGGCAAAATATACCGTAAGAGATGGTTGCATCGTAGGAACCACCGTTAAAAAAACGCCTAATTCCTTTTTAACATCAGAAAAAATGTATGGCGATTTTATTCTGGAATTAGAATATAAAGTAGATTCTAGTATGAATTCTGGGATACAAATAAGAAGCAACAGCTTTCCATATTATCACAATGGCAGAGTACATGGGTATCAAGTAGAAATTGACCCTTCTACCCGAGCTTGGAGTGCTGGAATTTTTGATGAAGCCCGAAGAGGTTGGCTAAACCCCTTAGACAAAAACACCCAAGCCCAAAAAGCTTTTAAGCTACATGATTGGAATCATTATAGAATTGAAGCAATTGGAGATACTTTAAAAACATGGATTAATGATGTTCCTGCTGCTTATTTAATAGATGATAAAACAGCAAGTGGTTTTATTGCATTACAAGTACATAGTATAGGTGGAAATAAGAAAGAAGGGACAGAAATAATATGGAAAAACATTAATATTCTTACAGACAACTTGGCTAAATATTCCAAAAAATCCCCTTTAACTCCTATATACACTAAAAATAAACTTACGGTAAGCGAAGAAAAAGCTGGTTGGGAAATGTTATGGGATGGCAAAACTACACAAGGTTGGAAAGGCGCTAAGCTAGAAGAATTTCCAAAGAATGGTTGGAAAATAGAAAATGGAGAATTAACCGTTTTAGCTTCTGATGGTGCTGAATCTGCTGCTGGCGGAGATATTGTTACTAATGAGCTCTTTTCTGATTTTGAATTAAGTGTCGATTTTAAATTAACTCCTGGTGCCAACAGTGGTATTAAATATTATGTGGACACGGAGTTAAATAAAGGAGCAGGCTCTTCTATAGGCTTAGAATATCAAATATTAGACGATGCATTGCATCCCGATGCAAAAAAAGGAAATCATGAAGGAAGTAGAACTGTTTGTTCTTTATACGATTTAATTAAAGCCGATCCGAATAAGCCAATGAAAGCTATTGGAGAATGGAATACTGCTTATATATCTTCTATAAACAATCATGTAGAGCATTGGCTAAATGGCGTAAAAGTTCTGGAATACGAAAGAAAGAGTCCAGAATATTTAAAACTGGTATCTGAAAGCAAATATAAAAAATGGCCCAATTTTGGAGAACTAGAAAAAGGACAATTACTACTTCAGGATCATGGAAATAAAGTTTCCTTTAAAAACATAAAAATAAATAGAGCACCAAAAAAGTAAAGTATGAACTCTAGAAGAAATTTTATAAAAAAAACTACTGCAGGAACTGCTGCTATGACCGTAGGCGGATTAATTTTACCTAGTTCCAGTTATGCCGGTATTCTTGGTGCGAATGACCGTATTCACTGCGCAATAATAGGTGTTCGTAGTAGGGCAAAATCTCACGTTCTTGCTATTCATCAAGATAAAAATGTAAAAATTTTATACAATTGTGATGTAGATGATACTATTATAGAAGAGCATAATATATGGTGCAAGGAAAACATTGGTTATGTTCCTAAAGTAGAAAAAGATTTTAGAAAAGTACTGGAAGACAAAAAGGTAGATGCTATTTTCATTGCTACTCCTGAACATTGGCATGCACCAATGGCTATTATGGCCATGCAAGCTGGCAAACATGTATATGTAGAAAAACCATGTAGTCATAATCCTCATGAGAATGACCTTTTAGTAGCTGCCCAAAAAAAATATGGCAAAAAAGTGCAAATGGGTAACCAACAGCGCTCCGCACAAACATCCATACTGGCTATAAAAGAAATAGAAGAGGGCATTATTGGCAATGTTTATAAAGGAGAAGCTTATTACTCTAACAATAGAGGCTCTATTGGTATAGGTAATAAAATAGAAGTTCCCTCCACATTAGATTGGGAATTATGGCAAGGTCCGGCACCTAGAACAGATTACAAAGATAATATCCACCCGTATAATTGGCACTGGTTTCATAACTGGGGCACTGGAGAAATCCATAATAATGGTACACATGAAATAGATATATGCCGCTGGGCACTTGGCGTTGATTTACCGGAAAGCGTAACCTCTTTTGGTGGTAAATACACCTATGAAGACGACTGGGAATTTGTAGATAACCAACAAGTAACTTATAAATTTAAGGATGATAAGTTTTTAACATGGACTGGTCATAGCCGTGGAAAAATACAACCAAAACAACCTGGAAGAGGTGCTACAATATATGGCAGCAAAGGCTCTATTACTTTAAGTAGAAATGCTTATAATTTATTTGCTTTAGATGGCTCCCTTATAAAAACGGAAAAAGAAGTAGGACAAAGTGCTACTACAAACACCAGAGGTGATGGAAGTTTAGACGTGTCTCATGTTGGCAATTTCTTTGACGCTATTCGTGAAGATAAAAGTTTACATTCAGACATTCAGGACGCCAGTATTTCTACCATGTTATGTCATCTAGGTAATATGGCGCAGGACGCAGGAGAAACACTTAAAATTGATACTACAACAGGAAAAATAACCAACAATGCCAAAGCAATGGAAAGTTGGAAAAGAGAATACGCTGCGGGTTGGGAGCCTAAATTATAACATATGAACAGAAGAGATTTCGTATTAAAAAGTAGCTTAGCTACGGCAGCTATAACATCTTCAACAAGTGTTATGGCCAACATATTAAGCAAAAAAAACACTATTAACGAAGTTAATATTGGAATAATAGGAACCGGGGATCGTGGTAGTGGTCTAATTCCTTTCATAAATGATATAAAAAACTTAAATGTTTTAGCTTGTTGCGATACACTTCCTTTTCGTTTGGAAAACGGATTAAGTAAAGTTTCGGAAAAAGCTAAAGGATATACGGACTACAGAAAACTTTTAGACAATAAAAATATTGATGCCGTACTTATTTCGACTCCGTTTAATACACACTCTAAAATTGCAATGGATGCCATAGATGCTGGAAAACATGTATACTGTGAAAAAACAATGGCCAAAGGCTTAGACGGTATTCAACATTTAATAAATAAAACAAAAGATTCTAGTAAAATATTTCAAACAGGACACCAATACCATAGTTCCCGTCTTTATACACATGTGGTAAAACTTATAAAAGAAGGTAAAGTTGGAAAAATTTCTTCTTTTGAATGTCAATGGAACAGAAATGGTAATTGGAGAAGACCGGTGCCAAAACCCGAATATGAAAAAGCCATAAATTGGAGAATGTATAGAGAATTCTCTGGAGGTTTGGTTGCCGAATTATGTTCGCACCAAATAGATTTTGTGAATTGGGTACTAGAAGAAACCCCAAATAAAGCAATGGGCTATGGAGGGATAGATTATTGGAAAGATGGAAGAGAAACTTATGACAACATACATTTATTATACCATTACCCTAGTGGTGTAAAAGCTTCATTTACTTGCTTAACCAGCAATGCAAAAGATGGTTATCAAATTAAAGTAAAAGGGGATAAAGGAACAATTATTATGGGCACTAGAAATGCCTTTTTCTATCCAGAAGGAATAAAAGAAAAGAAACTCGGAATGGTAGATGGAGTTGCGGGTGCAACAGTATCTTTTGACAAAAATAAAGGGTACCCTATAAAAATAGAGCACCAAAACCCTAGTAAACAAGCTTTACAAGATTTCAGAGATAGTATTTTATCTAACTCCATCCCTATATCTAACTTAACTACTGGTGCAAATACTGCAATAGCCGTTGAAATGGGACTAAAAGCCATGCACAATAACACGATAATAGATTGGCCTAGTGAAATTAAATTTTGATATTTTGTAGGAAAAATACTACTTTTTAATTAAAAAATATTTATCTTCAAGTAACAAACCCAAATTTGTTTACTTATGAAGTTCTCTACATTGGTATTTATTGTTGTATTATTTTCTTCATGTCATACAGTCCCTAAAAAGGAAGACCATCAAATAATTGAAGTTCTCAAAACGAATAAACCATACATTATTGATGGTAAAGGTTCCGAAAGTTTCTGGAACCATTGCTCCTGGTATAACATAGATCAAAACTGGAAAGGAAAATCATACTCTCATGAGGACTTTCATGGTAGATATAAAATAAGTTGGAGCAATAACGAGCTCCTACTTCTAGTTGAAATAACAGATGACACTCTTTATTCTCCATATAAAGAACCTTTTAAACTTTGGTGGAATAACGATTCTTTACAAATATTTATCGATGAAGATAATTCCGGCGGACTACATCAATACAATCATAATGCTTTTGCCTATAACCTAGCATTAAACAACAATACACTTGATGTTAATACGAGAAAAAAACCGCAACTATATAATGAACATATAACATATCAAAGAATTACCAAAAACACCCTAAGTACATGGGAAATTTCAATTAAAGTACATAAAGAAGGTTTTGACTCTATTCAAAATTATAGCATAGAAGAACTATCAAAAAATAAAAAAATAGGTTTCGCTTTAGCTTATTCCGATAATGATAGAAGTACGGAAAGAGAAAATTTTATTGGTTCGGTATATATACCTGGAGAAGATAAAAATCAGGCTTGGATAAATGCTGACATTTTTGGAACTTTAATTTTAAAAGAATAACCAAAAGGCAAAAATAAATCAATGACTATTTTAACACAATATCGCTATACTTTGCCTTAATAGTAACTTTTTTATTTAAATCTACCTTAGACTCGTTTCTACAAGTTATTATATTCCCTTTATCTTCTTTAACCAAACCTAAAGACTCCGGACAATCCACATTACTAGCCTTTCCTTCTACATATAATAAACAAGACTTATCTGGTAGCTCGCATATAAATTCTGCATTTTGCATAGATACATCTATTTTCTCAAAACCATCATCTATGTAATTAATCTGTAAAGGCCCAAATTTATTATTAACGATTACAGTTTTATACACTTTATCTATAATCACATCAGTAGACGTACTATTTAGATTCAAATACAAAACTTCATCGATGGTTACAAATTCAGAATAATTAGCTTTTAAATTTCCATAGTTCCATTTTTGCACGCTCACGGGAGAATAAGAGGCTATAATCATAGTTTCATTTCCATCTATAGTATCTCCAAATAAATTACTGTGAGAAAGGGTAGCTTTAAGATTTCTTGTGTTTTCCGCTAATTTTACCTCGCCATGCCTAACATTCATTTTAATTTTAATGGACTTTGGCACTGTAATTTTAATAGCCTTCTTAATTTTAAATTTTTTCGAGGCGCCATTATTTGTATAATAAAAAGTGTTTCTTCCTGTATTAGAATTCCTCCCAATAATAGCGCTCCTTCTAGCCTGTCTTTGTGCTTCTCTTCTCTTTTCTAAAACAATAACTCTTTCCTCTTGAGCTTCTTGTCTTTTTCTTTGCGCTATCTCCCTTTTTTCATTTCGTTTTGCAAGAAGCTTTTCTCTTTTAACTGCCATTTCCTCCTGTTTCTCTTCCATGCGCTCACTCCATGCTACAATTTTTTTCTGATAATCTTTATTAAACGATTTTTCAAACTCTTTTTGCCATTTTTTTAAATATACATCGCCCTCTTTTTTATAAGCTTTATAATCAAAATTAAATTTAGCCATAGGCGGCAAAGGCGGCATCTTTGGTAATTCTGGAGCTTCAACGATTTCTACAAATTGCTCTATTTCTGGCATTTCTGGTATCTCCGGAATTTCAGGCAATTCAACATGAAGTTCATTGAATACAAAATCCGAAGTGTTAAAAAACAAATTGTCTTCACAATCCGTGGTTATGCTAATTTTTTTACTATTACCAAGTATAGAAATAACATCATCATTTAAAAACTCTTTAGCCTCCTGATCCGTGGCGCCTTCTAAAAAAACAGTAGCTTGGATAAGAACTTCGTTTTTATCCCAAGTTTTAAATTCAATATCAGCATAACTAGTATTAATTTCTAGTACTGCACTATCTTTTACCATAAAAGATTCTTGAATTTTTTTACTTTGATTTTGCGCAAAAGAAACGTTTGTAAACAATATTATCGCAGCGATTACTTGCTTAATATTTATTTTAAATGACTTGTTCATTTTTTGATGATTTTAATTGATTTATCTTCTTCTTTAATTTTTGCAATAGCTGTAAACGTAATTGCAAATTCTTTATAATTGCAGAAATGGTCTGATCATTAGGACCAATTCTATTTAGCTCTTTATTAAGAATTTCATATTCTTCGTTTAAAGTTCCCAACTGTTCCATAAAACTATCTACCATAGTTTTATTTTCTTCAGAAATTTGCAAATCTGACAATTCTAAATTTATATTCGCTACGTAATAATTTTCTACTTTTTTTAAATCAGGAGAAAGATCTCCTAAAGAAATTCCTTCTTCCTTTTCTAATACACTATTCTTAGAAACTATCGTTGTTTTTATCTCCTCAGGAGCACCGAAGTAATTGTAGCTATATATACCTACGCTAACCAATACTAAAATTGTTGCTGATATTTTATAAAAATTAAAACCAAATCCAGCGGATTTAGGCATTTCCGTTTCTAGTTTTTTAAGAAAGCGATCCTCATGTCCTTTTTTTAAAAGTTGTCTATATCCTTTTCTCTCCTCTTCGAAAAGCTCTCTAAGATCCTGTCCCATATCCTTTTTCTTTTAATATCTCTTTTAAATAACCTTTTCCCCTTAACAATCTTGTTCTACATGCCGTTGGCGTAATACATAGTACTTCTGATATTTCATTATGATCAAATCCTTCCAACAAATACATTAACACCACGTATTTATATTTCTCAGAAAGACTATCTATAGCCCTTCTAATTTCATTTATGGTAACTCTATTCTCTATAGTCCAATCTTCATCTTCCACAACATGCATAACTCCTTCATCTAAAGCCACTAATTTTTCTTGCTTCGTTTTTAAAAAATCTATACTCTTATTAACTACTATTCTCTTTAACCATGCGCCAAAGGTTACTTCTCCTTTAAATTGATCTATTTTCTGAAAAGCTTTTACAAATGATTCTTGTAAAACATCTTCGGCATCATCCTCATTTTTAACAAATCTCATGGCAACACAATACATACCATCGCAATATTGTTTATACAATTTTAATTGCGCTTTACGATTGTTAGCTTTACACTTTTCTACTAAGTCAATTTGAAACATTGGTAAGTTTCTGTCTTTTTTGGTTGCTTTGTTAAACTAAGGACGATAAAATTATATTGATGTTGCAGAAAACATTTATTTTTATACTGATTTTAAAAAAATGTCCTTTTGAAACAAGTTACTATAAATAATAGTTTTATCACACTTATTGTTTTAGACTACGGAGCCGTTATTCAAAAAATACTTGTAAAAGATAAAAACGGAAAATCCACTAATGTAGTTGTGGGGTATGATTATCCTAGTAAATATTTAACCGACGAATTTTATCTTGGCGCATGCGTTGGGCGATATGCAGGGCGCATATCCAATGGTGGATTTGAAATCGACAGAGATGAGTTTTATATTCATTCTAAAAATGGGGTACACTTGCATGGTGGAAAAGATAATTTCAGTAAAAAACATTGGAAAATAGTTGAAGTAAACTATAAAACTGACCCCTATGTTAAATTACAATACAAAAGTAAACATCTAGAAGAAGGCTACCCAGGAAACCTTATTGCAACAGTTACTTACAAACTAATAAACAATGCTTTACATATAATACACGAAGCAACTACGGATCGTTCTACGGTAGTAAACTTGACCAATCATTCTTACTTTAGGTTAGATGATGAAGATTATATTGATGATTATGATTTACAACTTAATTGCCCCGAATTTTTAGAAACAACAAGGCAATTATTACCAACAGGAGCAACACAAACGGTTCGTGGTACAGAGTATGATTTTATTAGAAATCGAAGAATTGGGAGCACAAGATTAGACACTCCTTTTGTCCTTGATTTAAGTAACGAAAAAGTGGGAGAACTAATTTCTCACAAAACAGGTATATCTATGGAAGCATATACAAACCAACCAGCAGTGGTCATTTATACACCAGAGGGCTTTCCTGCAATTTGTTTTGAAACGCAAAATTATCCAGATGCTCCGAACCAAAAACATTTTCCTAACAGTGTTTTAAGACCCGGAGAAAAATACCATAATGTTGCTATTTTTAAGTTTGATTTAGTACATTAGACCAAATCACCTAAATCATTACACTATGAAAAAGTTAAAATGGCTATTAATTATATTGGCCAGTATTGCCTTATTAATGAAGTTTGTAGCTATGCCGTATATGCAGGAACAAACTAAAAAACACAGCCCTGAAAAAGTTGCTAGCTATCATAAAAACAATAAAGATTTAAAAGTCACTTATTCAAGTCCGTCAAAAAAAGGAAGAGTTCTATTCGGGGAATTGATTCCGTTTAACCAAGTTTGGAGAACAGGAGCCAATGAACCAACTTCTTTTATTACGGAAACCGACATTAAAATTATTGACAAGAATCTTCCTGCCGGAATCTATTCTTTATGGACTATACCTAATAAAGATCATTGGGATATTATTTTTAATAGTGAAATGCCAGAATGGGGTGTTACTATATTAAGTGGAGGGAAAGAAACTACCAGAAACCCCGAAATGGATGTTGTAAATGTTCAAGTTCCAGTTACAAATATTCCTCAAACAATAGAGCAATTTACAATTGATTTTGAAGAGCAAAACAATTTGGCTTTATCTTTATCTTGGGATACTACCAAAGTAAATATTCCTATTAAATAAAGGTTGCTATTTAGATTCTAAAATTGTTGGGCGCACTAGCAATAAAAACATAACTTTGCGGCAATTTTAAATTTACTCTATGGGGCCTGTTACGAATTCTCTACTTTCTATTGTTGTTCCTCTATATAACGAGGAAGACAATGTTGTACTATTAACAGAAAAAATTCATGAAAGTTTGGTGGGGTACAATTACCAAATTATTTATATAGATGATTTTTCTTCTGATAGCACTAGGAAAGTTGTTAAAGGCATGAAAGATAATAGTATTCATTTTATTGAGCTAAAAAAGAACTATGGACAAAGTTTAGCTCTTGCAGCAGGTTTAGATTATGCGGAAGGTGAATATATTATTACAATGGATGGTGATTTACAAAATGACCCTAGTGATATACCCGAGATGCTACGCTTTGCTGTTGAGGGAGAACATGACCTTATTACTGGAATAAGACAAAAAAGAAAAGACTCGTTAGTTAAAAAAATACCATCCAAAATAGCCAACTTTTTAGTAAGACGAGTTACTAAATTAGATATTAAAGATAACGGTTGTGCTCTAAAAGTTTTTACTAAAGACATTGCTAAAGAGCTAAATTTATATGGAGAAATGCACCGTTTTATAACCTTACTTGCTTTCTTAGAAGGAGCTCAAATAAAACAAGTCCCCGTTAAACACCATGCGAGAAACGCAGGAGTATCTAAATACGGTTTGGAGCGCGTTTTTAAGGTGGTTGCAGATATGGCTTTGCTACTTTTTATTCGTAAGTATTTTCAAAGACCCATACATTTATTTGGTATTATTGGTGCTCTATTAATATTTGCAGGTTTAGGTATTAATGCTTATTTACTTATAGTAAAATTTGGCCTAGGAGAAGATATTGGTAGTAGACCACTACTAACGGCTGGTATGATGTTTATTTTTGCGGGCATCCAATTATTTACTATTGGCATTGTAATGGAGTTACTGATACGAACCTATTACGAATCTCAAAATAAAAGGCCGTATAGAATTAAAAAAGTATTTGTTGGTGACAAAGCCTCCTAAGCACATTACAACAGCTCTAAAAGTTATTATTAGCGCTATTCTTATCTATTTTATTTTCACTAAAATAGATATTAATGAAATAGGCGCTGTCCTAAAAAAAGCTAATCCTTTCTATATAGTATTTGCAGTTATTTTATTCGTTTTTTCTAAAGCAATTGCTTCTGTAAGGCTTAACCTCTATTTTCATCAGTTAAAAGTTCATCTCACAGAGAAAAGCAATCTAAAACTATATCTTTTAGGCATGTTCTATAATTTATTCTTACCTGGGGGTATTGGTGGAGATGCCTACAAAGGGTATTTGATAAAAAAACAATTTAAAGTTGACACAAAAAAAATAGTCTCCGTATTAGTTATAGACCGTTTAAGTGGACTATTACTCCTATTTATCTTCGCCTGCGCATTAAGTGTTATTATTGATATAGGATGGCTACAAAACTTAAAAATTTTAATTATAACTACCCTCTTTGCAAGCGTGCTTGTTTTTTGGTTTCTCATTAAAAAATTTTTTAATTATATTTTATCAGTTTTTTGGACTTCTTTTATCTTTTCTGCTCTAGTACAATTAGCGCAACTAGGGAGTATATTCTTAGTCCTAATGTCTTTAGGTATAGAAACAGATTTAATAGGATATTTGTTGATTTTTTTAATATCCTCCATAGTCTCGGTAATTCCATTAACTATTGGTGGAATTGGCAGTAGAGAAATAACCTTCTTTTATGGAGCAACGCTCTTAGGGCTAAACGAAACCGTATCTTTAAGTATTAGCATGCTTTTTTTCTTAATTACGGCTTCTGTTTCTTTTTTTGGAATACTTTACCATTTTAAGAAACCTGAATTAAAGGAAATCAGCTTTACCTCAAGAGTAGGAAATGACTAAATAGAAATTTTCCATATTATTTATTTAAATATTGATTGTCGAATACATCTAAATAAACAAACCTCCCTTTATATAAGAAAGTTAATATATGTGTATTAAATGCATCTTATGAAGCACTTTTTTACGAGTAGTAGGGTTTAAAAATTTTGCCTGCAAACGAGTAATTCTAAATTGTTTAACCGTTAATTGATTATCCCAGTCTAAACCCAATTTTTGCAATTGTTGCAAATCTGTATCACTACCATAAACCCAATAGTCATGCTTTCCTTTTAACTCTTGCACAGTAGCTATATGTACAGGTTTCTGGTTATAAAAATCTAAAGACCATGTGTAATTTGAGGATATTTTATATATTTTATCTGTGGGTATTCCTTCTTCCTTAATTTTTTTAGCCATGGACGAGCCTGCTTGATATTTTAATAAATTGGGATAAAAATGCGTATTAAGCACCAGGTTTAAAAGTACTGCGCTTCCGGCGGCTATACTTATTATCCTAAAATAATATGCTTCTCTTTTTAAACAAAAATATAATACTATAATAGACACCGTTAAAAACCCTCCACAAACGAGCATCGGTTTGTCTTTAAACACAAAAAAGCAAAATAAACTAGATGCAATAAATACAATTCCTAAAATAAAGTATTGCACTCCCAAAAGGTACTTAGTAGTTTTAAGTTCATTTTTTAGGCTCAAATTATATAAATAAGAAGCGGTAAGTACTGCAAATAAAGGAATTGTTACATTTAGATAGTGCGGCAACTTAAACTGCGCAAAACTTATAATTAAGAAAATTACAGTTATACCTCCGATAGTTAAAAACTCCTGGTTTTGTTCTTTTCTAAACTTAGTCTGGATAATTAACTTAGCCTTGTTCCAATAAGCTACTAAACCAATTACTGTCCATGGCAGAAACACCCATAAAAAAGTATGAAAGAAGAAAAAATAATCGCTACTATTCTTCCCTATTCCATCACCACTAAGGCGTTCAAAACTCTGCTCCCAAAAAATAAAGAAAATTCCACTTCTATGGTCCTTGCCGCGAATTACTTTTTCCGGATGCAAATCAAACTGATGGTAATAAGCATATAACATAGGGGCTATGCAAATTCCAAAAACTAGTAAAGCTATTATTACTTTCCAATGCAACAGCGCTTTCCATTTTCTAGCATATGCCATATGACATAGTAACGGTAATCCCAAAACTAGAATAGCAATTTGCCCTTTAGTAGAAAAGGCTATTGCTGCACCAAAAGCCCCTAAAGAAATAGAAAGTAGAGATTTAGTTTCTATATATTCTGCTAATTTCCAAATAGCAAAAATGGTAAATCCTGTTAATACAGCATCTGTCCTAACATCTATATTGGATAAGAAAATAGTTTGGGCTGTCATAAAAATTAATGCTGCCAACTTTCCAGTTGGTCTATTGTACAATAACTTCCCTAAACCATAACAACTATAAGCACCCAATAAAGAAGATAATATACCTGGGATTCTATAAGCCCAATCCTGCAGACCAAATATTTTAAAAGATAAAGCAGCTAACCAATAATGCATATGTGGCTTATCTAAATACTCATTAGGGCCTTTAAATAAATTTAAGAAATCATTTTCTTGAACCATTCGCATTGCCATTACTGCAAATTGCGCCGAATCGTTCTCAAAAAGAGTTACAAACATCCCAGTAATATATACCAGAATAATAAGAAGCATAAAAAACCAATATCTTTTGTTAGATATCATATAGGAAATTTCTGAAGTGCAAATATATATAACTTTGTAAACAACCAACCCAAAAATACACCTATAGCCGTTCCTGTAAGTATGTCCAAAGGAAAATGAACTCCGATATACACTCTACTATACGCCACCATTGCTGCCCAAAACAACAACACAACACCAATATAATTATATTTTTCTTTCATTATTCTTGTAAAGAATATTGCTACTGCAAACGAATTAGCCGCATGCGCTGAAAAGTAACCATATTTACCCCCGCAATAACTTTTTACAAGTCGCATAAGCGTATTTACCTCATCATCATGACAGGGTCTTAGTCGTTGCACTCCATATTTAAAAAAGTTCGCTAGTTGGTCTGTAACCCCAATCATAATCCCAACAGTTATCAATAACAACACTGTTTTCTTTACCCCCAATGTCTTATAGGATAAAAAAAGTAAAACTAAATAAAGAGGAATAGAGTTGACTTTATTAGTAATAAATAACCAAAAACCATCCCACGTTGTACTTCCTAAATTATTTAGCTGTAAAAAAATAGATTTATCTAACTGTACAAGTTGCTCTAGCATAGCTAACTATTCTTCGTATCTGGCAACTTCTCTATCATAAAAACTAGACGCTTCGGCAATCAGCGTTTCTGCTTCTTCCTCTAGTTCCTTCTCATCCTCTTTCGTGAAATCTTCTAACCATTCGACCTCGTCATCTTCTAAGTTAATAATAAACCTAGGGTATTCTGTATGCACTACAAAAATAGCGGTTGGATAATCTGTATTATCTCCTAATAAAAATTTTGGAAATTCCATGGTTATAATTTTATTATGATTCTTTCTCCGTTCTTTTTGAAGAAGTGTCTATTAATTTCTTGGTTAAATAATTAAATCGAATATACAACATAATGCCAGAAGCTGTTAAACCTGTTAGTAACCCTATCCAAATTCCGGTACTTTTAAAATCTGTATATAAGCCCAAGTAAAAGGAAGTAGGAAAACCTATAACCCAATATGCGATAAATGTTATTACTGTTGGTATTTTTACATCTTGCAAACCTCTTAAGGCCCCTAGGACCACTACTTGAACTCCATCTGATATTTGAAAAAAAGCTGCGACCAATAATAATTCCGCTGCCAAAGCTATTACCTCTGTATTGTCGGCTATATTTAAAGTATCATCCAAGTCCAAATATAAAGTAGGAAACCAATTTCTACATACTAAAAATAAAATAGCAAATATTATTTCCAACAAGAGAGTAAGAAAAAATATAGATTGCCCTATTCTTCTGAGTTCTCTAAAATTTTGTAATCCTTTTTGATTCCCAACACGTATCATTGCTGCAACTCCGAGTCCCATACCAAACATAAAAGTCATACTACTCAAGTTTAAAGCTATTTGGTTTGCTGCTTGTGCATTTTTACCTAGTACGCCACTTAACCAAATGGCGGCCGTGAATATTGCGACTTCAAAAAACATTTGTAGTGCGGAAGGGAAGCCCAGAGATATTAATTTTTTTATAACTTTTTTTTCAATTAACCTAAAATTAAAATTGGTTACATATCCTCTAAACTTCTTCTTACTATTAAGCAAAAACCATATATATACGATCATAAATACTCTAGAGACAAGTGTTCCGATAGCCGCACCAACTATACCCATTTTAGGAAAACCAAAAGTTCCAAAAATAAGAAGGTAGTTTAAAATTATATTTATAACATTCCCTATTATTGTAGCATACATAGGGTACTTAGTTTCTGACAACCCATCAGAAAATTGCTTAAATGCTTGAAAAATAACTAATGGAATTAAAGAAAACGCTACTAAATTAAGATAAGGCATTGCTAGAGCAACAACTTCATCTGATTGTTTCATAGAGTACATTATAGGTTTAGCCAAAAAGACTAATCCAAACAACGTAATGCCTAAAATTGTGCATAAAAACAAACCATGTTTAAGAGCACTTTTTGCATTTTTCTTTTCTCCGGCTCCATCTGCCTCTGCTACTAACGGTGTTATGGCTGTAGAAAAACCAATACCTAGAGACATGGCTATAAACACAAAACTATTCCCTAAAGATACAGCAGCCAATTCTGCTGTTCCCAATTGACCAACCATAATATTGTCTGCCAATTGCACAAAAGTATGCCCTAACATACCCATAATTACAGGTACAGATAACTTTATGTTATATTTAAACTCCTTAGTGTATTGTTGAAACAAAATCTTTAATTTAAAAAAATCAAAGATACGTTATACCTCTAACACAAAGTACCAATTTAATGATATTTGCAAACCTTTATATCTTTTTTGATTCCTCCCAATAAACATCCATTTCAGCAAGCGTCATATCTTCTAATGACCTACCTAATTCTTTGGCTTTTTTCTCTAAATATTGAAATCTTCCTATAAATTTTTTGTTAGTTCTTTCTAAAGCATTTTCAGGGTTTATTTTTAGAAATCGGGCGTAATTAATCATAGAAAACAAGACATCTCCAAACTCAGCTTCCATTTTATCCTTATCCCCTACTTTAATTTCTGCTTGTAGTTCTGCCAATTCTTCCTGCACTTTTAAGAACACTTGTTGGGGCTCTTCCCAATCGAACCCTACTCCCGCAACTTTATCTTGTATTCTACTAGCTTTTACTAAGGCAGGAAGTCCTTTAGGCACTCCTTCCAAAACACTCTTCTTACCTTCTTTAAGTTTAAGATTTTCCCAATTTCGTTTCACATCTTCTTCATTATCCACCTTTACATCTCCATAAATATGCGGGTGTCTGTGAATTAATTTATCACAAATAGAATTTGCTACATCAGCAATATCAAAATCATTAGTTTCCGACCCAATTTTGGCATAAAACACAATGTGAAGCAATACATCACCAAGCTCTTTTTTTACTTCACTTAAATCATTTTCTAGAATAGCATCTCCTAATTCATAGGTTTCTTCAATGGTCAAGTGTCTTAATGTTTCCATAGTTTGTTTTTTATCCCATGGACATTGGTCTCTAAGCTCATCCATTATAGTTAACAGTCTATCAAATGCCTTTAATTGTACTTCCCTAGTGTTCATTATTCTCTATAAATTTATGCAAAGATACAAAGTACAGCCCTTTTTGTTTTGTCAAAAAAAACGGCTACTTTTAACCCCATCATCATTAAATCATGCACATAATTAATAAAATTGAAAAAAATTAACAGTCTTTTCTATAGAAGTGTTTTATACACTCTAGTTTGCGTAATAGCAATTCAATGTAAACCCAAACAAAATAAAGAACCAGAATTTATCCTTCGAGCAAGTCATCTTGTAAATGACCAACATACATGGTTTAAAGCCTTTGAACATTTTGGAGAAATTCTTAAAGAAAGATCCAACGGAAGGATTGTTGTACAGAACTATCATTCGGAACAAATAGCAAAGGAAATAGAATCTATTAGAATGGTTCAAACAGAAGTAATTGATATGACAGTTACAGGTTCTCTTTTAAATAATTGGATCGAAATTATGGCATTCTGCGAATTACCTTTTCTTTTAAGAGATTCCGTAGATATGAAAAATCTAATTAATGGACCTATTGGTAAACGAATGGAAAAAGAAATGCTTGAAAAAGTAGGTTTACGTCCCGTTTGTTATTTTCAAAGTGGACTAAGGCATTTAACATCGAATAGACCTATAAAACACCCTGACGACCTTAAAGGTCTAATTGTAAGAGTCCCAAACGTTCCTTCCTTTGTTACCGCATGGGGAGCTCTAGGAGCAAAACCAACACCTATGGCTTTTTCTGAAGTTTTTACTTCATTACAACAAGGTACAGTTGATGCTCAAGAAAATGGGTTTGCATTAATTAAATCTACTGGATTTTACGAAGTTCAAAAATACCTTAACCTAACATCACATGTAGTTAGTTGGACGTATCCTGTTATTGGAGAAAAACAATTTCAAAAATTCCCTGATGATTTAAAGTCCATATTTCTAGAATGTGCCAAAGAAATGCAAATTTATGAACACGATTTATATGTAGAAAATCAAAAAAAGGTTCAAAAAGAACTTAAAGATAAAGGGATGATTTTTGTTGATGTAGACAAAGATGCTTTTAATGAAAAATGTAAAGATGCTATTTATAAAAGTTTGTCTCCGGAAATGCAGGAAATATATCACCAAATTTTAGCTGACAGATAATTTTATAGTATGAAAAAAAGAATAAATACATTTTTTAAATACGGAACCCTGTTAGGGACTTTGGGTTTTATTATTTCTACAATAATTCAAATTTATAGTCGATTTTTTATGGAAAAACCTCCTTCATGGACAGAAGAAGCCTCTCGTTTTTTCTTTATATATGCGGTGAGTTTTGCAGCTGGGTTAGCCATGAAAGATAAAAGTTATGTTTTTTTTGATGGACTATATAATACATTTAGTGACTCTTTTAAACCAAAATTAACTCTGTTTATAAGTATAATTACCTCTTTTCTGTTTACAACATTTACTATTTATAGTTTAAAATTCGTTATTCTAGGAATCCCTGAAAAATCTCCTAGTATGGAAATACCAATGGCTATAGGTTTTGCCAGTATGACCTTAATGGGAATTTCTATTACTTACTATTCAATTATTGATCTAATTAAAAGAAAATAATGATTTGGACTGTTATAATAATATTTGCAATATGCTTAATACTAAGGTTTCCAATTGCATTTTCCCTAGGAATATCTTGTTTAGCATATTTACTCATTAAAGGAATACCTTTGATTTTGATTCCAATGAAAATGTACTCAGGAATTGACGTTTTTGTTCTTCTAAGCATTCCTGGGTTTATACTAGCTGGTAATTTAATGAATCAAGGAGGCTTAACAGCAAAAATAATTGGTTTTTGCAATCACCTATTAGGGCATATTAGAGGAGGGCTAGCACTAGCAAATATTGGTGCTTCTATGCTATTTGCAGGAATTTCCGGTACAGCTGTTTCAGATACCGCAAGTATTGGAGCCGTAATGATTCCTGCAATGAAAAAAGAAGGTTATGATGCGGATTTTTCTTGTGCTGTTACCGCTTCCTCTTCTACAGTTGGGCCAATTATACCTCCAAGTGTACCCATGATTATTGCAGCAACTTTAAGTGGCTTATCCGTTGGTAAACTGTTTTTAGCAGGAGCTTTACCTGGACTTTTATTGGGAGTAGGACTTATGATTACGACGTACTACATATCAGTAAAAAGAAAATACCCTAAACACCCCAAAAGTTCATTTAAGCAAATTATGATTGGGTTTAAAGATACTTTTTGGTCTCTCTTAATGACCTTTATAATTTTATTTGGTATTATCGGCGGTGTTTTCACTCCAACAGAGGCATCTATTATAGCCGTAATTTATGCTCTTTTAATTGGAGCTTTTGTCTACAAAAAAATTAGTTTTAAAAATTTAGCGGTAATTACTTTAGACTCCATGAAAACCTCAGCTTCATTAATGGTCTTAATTGGGTTTGCTAATCTTTTTGGATGGATTTTAATTACAGAGCAATTACCGCAAATAATCTCCACTGAAATTTTAGGGTTTTCTACCAACAAATACGTAGTACTACTAGTTATTAATTTACTGCTTATTTTTATAGGTACATTTATGGAAACCATTGCTGCTCTACTCATTCTTTTTCCTATTTTGTTAAAGCTTGCAGTTGCAGTTGACGTAGACCCAATTCATTTTGCTATTATTGCATTGCTGAATTTAATGATAGGGCTCACGACCCCTCCATTAGGAATATGCTTGTTTGTTTCTTCCAGTATCGGAAAAGTATCTATAAGTAAAGTAAGTAAGGCTAGCTTACCTTTTTTAGCTGTAAGTATATTAGTTTTAATACTTGTAACTTTATTTCCTAGTATTTCTCTGATTTTGCCAAATTTAATTTTAGAGTAAAAAATATGGACAACAAGTATATAATCATAGCTATTTGTATGTTTTTTTCAATAATGCAGATTACTGCTCAAGGTATTATAGCTAAAAATGCAAAATTAGAATTAGTATCCGATGCTTTTAAATTTACGGAAGGTCCTGCATCGGACAAAGATGGCAACGTCTATTTTACCGACCAACCAAATAATCGCATTCTTATGTGGTCATCGCAAACTAATGCTATTAGTACTTTTATGGAAAATGCAGGACGTTCTAACGGATTATATTTTGATAACAATGAGAATTTGTTAGCCTGTGCTGATGAAAATTTTGAATTATGGCAAATAGACCCAAAGAAAAACAAAAAGGTACTGGTGTCTGATTTTAATAATTTAAAACTAAATGGCCCTAATGATTTATGGGTTACACCAAATGGTGGTATTTATTTTACAGACCCATATTACCAAAGACCATATTGGACAAGAACAAAAAAAGAAATAGAAAAAGAACGAGTATATTATATAGATCCTAAAAAGAAAACCGTACATATTGTTGCTAATGATTTAATACAACCTAATGGTATTATAGGAGCTCCTGATGGCAAAACACTTTATGTTGCAGATATTGGAAATAAAAAAACATATAGCTACACCATAGGTGAAGATGGATCATTAAGCAACAAAGCACTTTTTACTTCTATGGGGTCAGATGGTATGACTATAGATAATAAAGGAAATGTATATTTAACAGGAAAAGGAGTTACCGTTTTTAATAAAAAAGGAAAGCAAATTCATCATATTAATATAAATCAAAATTGGACTGCCAATGTAACTTTCGGAGGTCCTGAACAAAACATCCTTTTTATAACGGCGATGAATTCTGTTTACACATTAAAAATGAATGTAAAAGGCGTTAGGTACTAAAAAACCACCCTTAAAAGAGTGGTTTATAAATTGTTAGTTACCCTAATTGGTTGTTTTAAACTACTAACTTAACTCAGCTTGTACCAAATAATAAAAAGCTGGTCTACTTTTCATTCGAATACCAGACATTTTAGAAGCTACACCTTCTATTGCAGCCATTGCTTTATCTTTATCTGTAACTCCTAACTTTTTTTCCACAAAATTTCTACGAACTGTTTCCAATTCCGATTCATCCTGTCCAGAAACTAGTGTAGCGTCCTTATTATTAACCATAGATTTTAGACTGTTTACATAACCATCTAATTTATCATGATCAATATCTGTAACTCCACAATCATTTAATTGACTCACAGCCGTAGCCTTTAGTTTTGCTAGCTTTTCCGCTAATTCACTCATAATACAATTGTTTTTAAGTTAATAATTTATTACTGTCCAGTAAGTTAAAAAAACTAAGTCAAAAAAATAAATCAAAATGATAAAAAAATATTTATTTTAAAAACAGTAAGAACTTCTATATCTTTAAATTTTAAGAAAAATTTCATCCTACAACATTCAATCTCTGTTGTTTGCTTAAAAAACTCTAATACATTAACTTAATACCATATTCAAAAATGCCGAAAAGAGTTTTTATATTCTTTTTATTAATTCAGAGTACTTTTTGTATTTATAGTCAAAATAGATTTCAAACTGAAGTAAATTCTATTCAAAAAAAATACGAAACTCTATGGAATAAAAATAAAGAAACTATAGTTTTTACAGGTAGTTCTAGTATACGACTATGGAAAAATTTAGATTCAATTTTTCCCAATAAACAAATAATAAACACCGGATTTGGAGCGTCTCTTTCTGGCGACTTATTACATTTTACGGATGAACTAATAATTAAATATAACCCAACTAAAGTCTTTATTTATGAAGGTGATAATGATATAGCATACGATAAAACGCCAAAAGAAATTTTAAAAAACCTTATAGCTATAATTGAAAAGATTAAAAAAAGTAACAAAGAAATTGATGTAATTTTAATCTCAGCAAAGCCAAGCATAAATAGATGGCACTTAAAGAAAAAATATAAGCGGTTTAATAGAAAATTAAAACGCATAACCAAAAAGGAATCGGACATACATTTTGTCGATGTCTGGAAACCTATGTTAAAGGGAAAAAAAATAAATACTGATTTATTTTCTCCGGACGGACTACATATGAACCCGCAAGGGTATAAAATTTGGTATATGGCAATAAAACAGCATCTAAATTAAAAACGACACAAAATGAAAAAAGGATATCAATTACTAACTACCATATTTTTAATATTATTAGTCTTTGCCTGTAAAGAAGAACCAAAACCGCGGATTAAATTTCCTACCACAGATTTATCTAAAGCGAATATGATGCCTAAACCACTTAAAATCGTTGCTACAAATAACGCTTTTGGTTTAGATAGATATACTGCAATTTATACCACAAAAGGAGCTGCTGGTTTTGAAAGCGTAGGCAATTTTTTGGCTAAAAAAATTAAATCGAAAATAGATTTAGATATCCCAGTAAATTCTGAAAGTCAAGAACCCGTAGAGCGTGTTATTTACATAAATCAATCGGATAGCTTAGATTTAGAAACCCCAGAAGCCTATCAATTATATATAAATCAAGATTCTATTATTCTTAACTCCAATACAGCAGAGGGTGCTTTTAGAGGCATACAAACCCTAAGACAAATCATTCCAGAAATTAGTAATGACACCTTAGCGGAGCAGAAAATATGGCCAGTACCTTCAGGTAAAATAATCGACAATCCAAATTTTGAATATAGAGGTTCCATGTTAGATGTGGCGCGGCATTTTTTTAGTGTAAAAGATGTTAAAAAATATATAGACCTATTATCATATTACAAAATCAATGTTTTACACTTACACCTATCCGATGACCAAGGGTGGCGCATAGAAATAAAATCTTGGCCTAAACTCACGGAGGTCGGTGGAAGTACTGAAGTTGGAGGAGAAGCTGGAGGTTTTTATACTCAAGAAGATTATAAAGAAATTGTTGCCTACGCTGCAGAAAGATATATGACAATAATTCCCGAGATAGATATGCCAGGCCACACCAACGCAGCATCTGTTTCTTATCCTTTTTTAAATGGAAATGGTAAACCTTTAAAATTATACGAAGGTATGCGAGTTGGCTTTAGTACTTTTGACACAAAAAAAGATACAGTATATAGTTTTATTGATGATGTAGTTAGAGAAATATCCGAAATAACTCCGGGGCCTTATTTTCATATTGGAGGAGATGAAAGCCATGTTACCAAGAAAAAGGATTATATCTATTTTGTAAACAGAGTAGAAAAGATTGTACAAAAACATGGTAAAAGAATGATTGGTTGGGACGAAGTTGCAATTGCCAATGTAGACTCTACCTCCATCTCACAATGGTGGGCGAGTGAAGAAAATGCGAAAAAAGCAATAAAAAAAGGCATGAAAATAATTATGTCTCCTGCAAAAAAAGCATATTTAGATATGGAGTATGATACTCTTTCTAAACACGGATTGCATTGGGCAGCATATATCCCTGTAGATACTGCTTATGTTTGGACTCCGGAAACGTTTGGCAATATTCCACGGAAAAACATTCTTGGAATAGAAGCTCCTTTGTGGTCAGAAACTATAAGTAATATAGATGAGTTAGAGTATTTAGCTTTTCCTAGAATTATTGGGTACTCAGAACTAAGTTGGAGTACCAAAGAAAATAGAGATTGGGAAGATTATAAAATTCGTTTAGCAAACCAAGCTCCGTTTTTAGACCGTATGGATGTAAAATATTATCCATCTAAATTAATAGATTGGAAAAAAAGCAAACATACGTATGAAATAATAGAAAAAGATTAAAACATTTATATTGTAAAAAACCAAAAAGCCTTCAAATTATGAAGGCTTTTTTATGTCTATTATAAAGGTTTTATTCTTCCTCAGTGTCCTGAGCATCTTTTTTCTCATCAAAATCAGTAATACCTTGATCGTGCAATAAGTTATACCATTGTATTACTTTTTTAATATCACTAGCATATACTCTATCCTCATCGTAATTTGGTAAAACTTCAAAGAAATACTCCTCTAGCTTTATTTTGTCTTCTTTATGCCCTATAGAAGTTTTCTCTCCTTTTTCTTTTGCTTGTATTTTTAAAAACACATCTCGTAAAGGTAATTCTTCATCCAAAGTATAAATAGCTATTTCTGATAATACACTTACATTACTTCGTAAACTAACACTTAGTTTTTTACCATCCACTAAAGATTCCGCCACAAAGCCCGTTCTAGTTTGTGTTAACAACTTATATAATCCTGGTTTTCCTGCAATGGACAAAATTTTATCTAAACCCATATTTTCTTTCAATTTTTAAGACCGCAAATATGCTACTTTTACTTTGATTAATTATCTATTATCTACGTTTTTTCATGTCAGGAAAACGCATTCTATAGTCTACGGATATTTTTCCTTTAGAAATATTACTTAATTTTCCTTTTAATAATCGTTTTTTAAGAGTAGATAATTTATCTGTAAATAAAACCCCCTCAATATGATCATACTCATGTTGTATAACTCTTGCCAATAACCCACCATAAGTCTCTTTGTGCTCTTTAAAGTTCTTGTCTAAGTATGTTATGTGGATAGTTCCTTTTCGTGAAACATCTTCTCTTATATCCGGTATACTAAGACATCCTTCATTAAAGGTCCATTCTTCACCAGACTCTTCAGTTATTTTAGGATTAATAAACGCTTTCTTAAACCCATCTAACTGTTTTTTTTCTTCTGCCGACATATCTTCATCGTCGGCAAATGGAGTAGCATCTACTAAAAACAAACGAATAGGAAGACCTATTTGCGGAGCAGCTAAACCCACCCCATGTGCATTATACATGGTCTCCCACATATTTTCTAATAACTCGTCTAGTTTAGGGTAGTCCACATTTATATCCTTTCCTACTTTTCTTAAAACAGGATCACCGTAAGCTATAATTGGTAATATCATTTACTTTCTATTTAAATATGCTTGTAAAATTATAGTAGCGCTAATTTCATCTACTAAAGCTTTATTTTTTCTTTGCTTCTTTTTTAATCCACTATCTATCATGGTTTGGAAAGCCATTTTAGAAGTAAACCTTTCATCTTGCCTTTCTACAGGCATATTAGGAAAAACCTTTGCTAATCTATTTAAAAAAGGGATAATAAAAGCCTCTGACTCAGATGGCGTATTATCCATTTGTTTTGCCTCTCCCACAATAATAGCATCTACTTTTTCTTCAGCAATATACTTTTGTAAAAAAGAAACTAAATCGTGCGTGGCTACAGTGGTAAGACCAGATGCAATAATTTGTAATTCATCTGTAACTGCTATCCCAGTTCTTTTTCTTCCAAAATCTATTGCTACAATTCTTCCCAAATTAATTTTTGGCAAAAATAAACGATAAATTGTTATAACTATAAATTTGAAAGATGAATTCCCACACTTCCACTTATATTTGTGTAAACATTAGATATAAAATGACGGAATTACAGAATATTATAGAAAAAGCGTGGGATAATAGAGACCTATTAAAAGAAAGCGCAACCCAAGATGCTATTAGAAAGGTTATTGCTTTATTAGACAAAGGTGAATTACGTGTTGCTGAACCAACTACGGATGGTTGGCAAGTAAATGAATGGGTAAAAAAGGGCGTAGTTCTTTATTTCCCTATTCAGAAAATGGAAACTTTAGAGGCTGGTATTTTTGAATATCATGACAAAATGCCTTTAAAAACTAATTATGAAGAACAAGGAGTTCGTGTTGTACCTGGTGCATCTGCTCGCCAAGGTTCTTACCTATCTGCCGGAACTATTTTAATGCCTAGTTATGTAAACATAGGTGCTTATGTAGATGAAGGTACTATGGTAGATACTTGGGCAACTGTTGGTAGCTGTGCACAAATTGGTAAAAACGTTCACTTAAGTGGTGGTGTTGGTATAGGTGGTGTTTTAGAACCTTTACAAGCTGCTCCCGTAATTATTGAAGATGGCGTTTTTGTTGGCTCGCGTTGTATTGTCGTAGAAGGTGTTAGAGTAGAAAAAGAGGCTGTTCTAGGTGCTAATGTTGTTTTAACCATGAGTACAAAAATTATAGATGTAACCGGGGATAAGCCAGTAGAAACAAAAGGTGTTGTTCCTGCTCGTTCTGTTGTGATTCCTGGTAGTTATACTAAAAAATTTGCTGCTGGTGAATACAATGTTCCTTGTGCTCTAATCATTGGAAAACGTAAAGAAAGTACCAATAAAAAGACTTCTTTGAACGATGCATTAAGAGAATATGATGTTGCTGTTTAACAAACTTATGGATAAACGCTCCTTAAAATATTAAGTTTAAGGAGCGTTTTTTTACACCATTTGCAGTGCTTTTTTTAGAGCTTCTGACAAAAAACCGCCTTCCATAATTTTTTCTCTAGTCTCTGCGACATTATCTGTCATCTCTTTATACTCTTCTGTACTAAGATTTCTTAACTTTTCATCTACCTCTTCTAAAGTATTAATAGCTATACCCAATTTGTTAGAAGTAATAAATTTCGCTATTGCCGCTTTTTTCCAAACTAAAATAGGCAAACCACATAATATATATAAAGAAGTTTTATGAGGATTATTATACAAAAGGTATTTACCAAAATCCCCTGCGCATTCCTCTACAGAATTTCCATTCCAAACTAACCCAAAATTTCCTTTAATTTTCTTTACAACTTCGTCCGGAGAAAATACTCCTTGATATTTTATAACCGAATTTTCGGAATTAACTTCATTTTTCTGAAAACCATTTCCGTATAATTTTAAAGCAAAATTTCGATTTTTAAAATTATCCATTTCGTAAATAAAAGCGCTCTTTTCTTTTCCTAAACCTCCTGCAAAAACAATTTCATATTTCTCATTTTTTTTAATCAAACCTGTTTCTAAAGAGGTATCAAAAGACATGTAATCAAAAAGATACAATGGAACAATTTTACCATTATACCCATTAGTTATAAACCATTTTTTCATTTCGTCATTATGAACTATTAAAACATCGGCCTTAGAAAATTTTTGCATTTCTTTTTTAATGTTCTTTGTCTTTCCCATTAAGGTTTTTACGTCATGCACAATTAAAATTACTTTACACCCTTTAATTCTTGCAACATTTGTTACATACCCATAAAATTTACTTAGAGGATACTGCATTGCCAATACAGATTTTCTAGGTAACCATAGTAAACCCTTGGTAATACCAAAAAAACTAATTATTGCGCCTATAGCCGAACTAGCATGTGTAGTTTGTTTAAATCCTAAGTTCTTAAAGCCGTTCTTTGCCATAACAACCTCACAATCGGTTTTAGGCTTAGATGCGGCATTATTGCTAGATTTATAGTTCCGAGAAATGTAAAATAAGCTCATTAAAAAAATGGTTAGTTATAAATTCAAATATAAGTATTGCCGAAAAACTGAAGGGTTATTTACAGATAAACCTCAATCTTTTGTCTTAAATTTAACACTTTGAAAATTTAGGATGAATAAAGAGAATTTAAGTACCAAAAAATACGATTATTTAATCGTTGGAGCAGGACTTTATGGTTCCGTTTTTGCACATGAAGCGCATAAAAACGGGAAGAAATGTTTAGTCATAGACCAACGAAGTCATATTGGCGGAAATACCTATTGTGAAAATATCGAAGGCATAAATGTACACAAATACGGCGCTCATATTTTCCATACTAGTAATAAAGAAATCTGGGATTATGTTAACAGTTTTGTCCCGTTTAATAGATACACTAATTCTCCAATTGCTAATTATAAAGGAAAACTTTTTAATCTTCCTTTTAATATGAATACATTTAATACATTATGGAATGTTAACACCCCTGAACAAGCTAAAGAAATAATTAAAAAACAAACTTTAGAAGCTAACATCAAAAATCCTCAAAATTTAGAAGAACAAGCCCTTTCATTAGTTGGCAAGGATATTTATGAAACTTTTATCAAAGGTTATACAGAAAAACAATGGGGTAGAAAAGCAACAGAACTCCCTGCTTTTATTATAAAAAGGCTACCATTAAGATTTACATTTGACAATAATTATTTTAACGATATTTATCAAGGTATTCCCATAGGAGGTTATAATAAATTAACCGAAGGGTTATTAAATGATATAGAAGTTAGACTAAACACTAATTTCTATGCGAATAAAAAAGAATTCGCCGAAATTGCGGAAACTATTGTCTTTACCGGTAAGATTGATGAATATTATGACTACTGTTATGGCAAGTTAGAATACCGCAGTTTAGATTTTAAACACAAAATTTTAGATAGTGAAAATTACCAAGGTAATGCTGTTGTAAATTATACCGAAGCTTCGATTCCCTATACTAGAATTATAGAACACAAACATTTTGAATTTGGAAAACAAAAGAAAACAATTATTACGGAAGAATATCCAGCAGAATGGTCTATAAAAAAAGAGCCCTACTACCCTATTAATGACTTTAAAAACACATCTATTTATAAAAAATACAAACAAAAATCTCTTGAAAGCAATGTAATTTTTGGAGGAAGACTTGCGGAATATAAATATTACGACATGCACCAAGTTATTGGTTCCGCCCTTTCCAAAACAAAAAAAATATTTAGTTAGTAATTAATATAGCCGTTGAAAAATTAAAAAAAGCTCGTAATCTTTTATTTGTAAGAATATTACATTGTAATTTTATACTTTTTTATTTTCTCATACGTTATATAGAAAGATTGATTTTAAAAAAAGCGCAACCTTTATAAAAATCCGAATCTAATAATTAGATTAATTTAAGAATAATGCCAAACAACAGTAAAGAAAAACTTTCCGCTTTAATTATTACATATAATGAAATAGGATATATTGAAAAATGTATTAATTCTGTTTCATTTGCCGATGAGATAATAGTGGTAGATTCTTATAGTACAGATGGCACTTACGAGTTTTTAGTTGATCACCCTAAGGTAAAGGTAATTCAACATCCATTTTCAAATTTTACAGCGCAAAAAGCATTTACTTTAAAACAAGCTGCTAATGACTGGGTATTGTTTTTAGATGCAGATGAAGTTGTTACCGAAGAATTGGAGTTAGAAATTGCAAATACAATAAATTCTGACCGTAGTGAAGTTGCGTATTGGTTTTATAGAAAATTTATGTTTCAAGACCAAGTGTTAAATTTTAGTGGTTGGCAAACGGATAAGAACTATCGTCTTTTTAGAAAGAGTAAAGCGCAATTTTCTGATAAAAAAATAGTACATGAAACCTTAGAAGTAGAGGGCACATCTGGAATATTAAATAATAAATTAACCCACTACTGCTACAAAAATTACAAAGACTACAAAGGTAAAATGCTGAAGTACGGTAAACTAAAAGCTAAAGAAGCTTTTTACCGCGAAAAAAAATTCACTTATTTCTTGTTAGCTGTAAAACCTCTTTGGAAATTTTTTAACCATTATTTTTTACGCTTAGGTTTCTTAGATGGTAAAAAAGGAATTACAATCTCTTATTTAAACGCTTTAGGTGTTTTGGAATACTGTAAAGAATTAAAAAGATTAGAGAAAAAGAATGAGCTTGCATATTACTTAGTAATGCCATAATGCGTCCAAACTAATTTCTTATTTCTAGTTTCTTTACGAATACCCTGATTCTTTTCTATAGATTCTGGAGTTTTATACCCTCTTTTATGGTCTAAATGCACACATACCGCACTATAGCGCAATTGCTTAGATTTTATTCCAAAGTTAAATAAGCGCTCTCCTAGTTCTCTATCTTGCCCCCCATATTGCATTCTTTCATCAAAACCATTAACATTTACAATGTCTTTCTTCCACCCAGAAGAATTATGTCCATTCCAACTAGCATTCGTAGGTGTAACTGTATTGAATATTTTAGATATCCATCCTTTAGCAGTAAGTTTTTTATTTTTGAACGTTTTTGGTATACCCATTTCCATGAGCCATTCTATATTAAAGCAATTTTGTTTTTTTATATCTTCCGCTGTAATAGCTTTAGAAATATTCATAGGTAACATATAATACCCACCAGAAATAAAATAACCAGGTTGTTTATTTATATAATGTACTTGTACAAAATCTTCCCTAGGAATACAATCGCCATCTGTCATTATTATGTATTCCGAATTACAGGCTACAACAGCTTTATTTAATATTCTAGATTTTTGAAAACCCTCATCTTCTTGCCATACATGTACTATTGGATAAAATACTTCTTTAGACATGCTTTCCAACAACTCTTTAGTTTTTGGACCAGAACCATCATCAGCTATTACAACTTCAAAATTCTTAAATGTTTGGCTATTAAATCCCAATAATACTTTGCGCAGCCAGTCTTCAGAATTATATGTACTTACTATTATTGAAATTTGAATATTTTTCATAAACTATTATAAGTTATGTGCAAAAATATAAAACTATTATCTTATCTTATATACAATTTTCGTTTATACCCGTTTGTCTAAAGTTTTACTGCCTCTATATTCTCTAAATTCTTAGATTTTCTTTGTTATCTTTATCCTCTTTAAGAAAAACAGATTAACACCTATCATACTCTTTGTTAAAATGGCTTATTCGTTACGAAAATTAAGATTAGCAATTATTAAAAAAATGCAATTCTTACCTATAAAATTATATCTAGAAAGTTATTATGAATACTATGTTGGAAAAAAACTAGACTTAGACAACCCAATAGAATTTAATCAAAAACTACAATGGCTAAAAGCCTATTATAGAGTTCCTCTTTTAACACAATTGGTGGATAAGTATGAAGTTAGAGAATATGTACAAAAAACCGTTGGAGTAAAATATTTAAATGAACTAATCAAAGTATATAGCAAAACCAGTGAAGTTAGTTTTGACGAATTACCCCAACAATTTGTAATAAAGGCTGTTCATGGATATCACTTTAACCTAATTGTAGAAAACAAAGACGAATTAAACAAAATAAAATCTAAATTATTGATGACTAAATGGATGTCTAAAAATCAATATACCAGAGGAGGATTAGAATGGGCTTATAAAAACGTTACCCCAAAATTAATCGCAGAAAAGTATCTTTCGGAAATGGGAAAAGCATCCATTAACGATTATAAATTCTTCTGTTTTAATGGGGAACCTAAATTTATACAAGTAGATTTAGACCGTACTATTGAACATTTACGGTGTTTCTACGATTTAGGTTGGAATAAGATAGAAGGTTTAACAACAAAAGGTATTAAGGAATATAAAGAAACCCTCGAGAAACCAAAAAATTATGACGAAATGGTAGCTGTAGCTACCAAACTAGCAAACAAATTTCCTTTTGTGAGAGTGGATTTATATAATATAAATGGGAATATTTTATTTGGAGAAATGACATTTTATCCTACGGATGGAAGAATGGATTTTGAACCAGATGAATACAATACTACTTTTGGAGATTACATAACATTACCTAGTATTCCAAAAGGTCAAAAATATATCACCCGTTTATAAATATAATTGAGATGAAAGTAATAAAAGAACTTCCTCTTTCCATATTACATAGTTGCAAATTATCGTTAATATCTGGAACTTCAAAAAAAATATTGAGTAAAGAAAAACTGCCTGTTGTTGTTTCTTTAACATCAATAGAACCGAGATTAAAAACTCTACATTTAGTAATAAAAAGCCTCATAAAACAGGAGGAGTTACCGCAAAAAATTATTCTTTGGCTTAATAATGATTTAAAACCGAAAGTACCCAAATCCCTACTTAAATTACAGTCGAGCTTATTTGAAATTAGATATTCCGAGTTAAACTGTTCGCACAGAAAACTTATACATACGCTAGATCTTTTTCCAAATAAGATTATTGTTACTTGTGATGATGATTTAATTTATAGAAAAGAATGGTTATCATTATTATTCAAAGCACATAAAAAAAACCCTAATGTAGTTATTGGAAACAAAACCGTACATATAAACCATGATGCATCTAGTAATCCTCTCCCTTTTAAAAACTGGAGACAGCCTTTAAATAATATTATTAACCCAAAATCCTTTTTGCCAATTGGAGCTTGGGGTGTTCTTTACCCTCCTAATTCTTTAAACCAAAAAGTTACAGATGTAGAATTATTCTTAAAATTAGCACCAAAAGCTGATGATTTATGGTTTAAAGCTATGTCTCTTTTAAATAAAACAAATAGCATAGAAGCAAAAGAAAAAGCCAGAGAACCAATACCTATAATAGGTTCTCAAAAAGTATCATTAAAAAAAGATAACATTGGGAAGGATAAAAATACTACCCAATGGATTAATCTGTCAAATCATTTTAATTTGGCAAGCTTAATCCTTACAAAATAAAAAATGTAAATTGACACAAGAAATAAACAAAGCGATTGAAATTTTACAAAACGGCGGAATCATTCTCTACCCTACAGATACGGTATGGGGAATAGGTTGTGATGCCACAAATGTAGAGGCAGTAAAAAAAGTATACGCACTTAAACAAAGAGAAGATAGCAAAGCTTTAATTTGCTTAGTGGCCCATGATGGCATGTTAGAACGTCATATTGAAAATGTACCAGATTTAGCTTACGACATTATTGATTTAGCTACCAAACCCACCACTATAATTTACGACCAGCCCAAAGGCATTGCTAAAAATTTAATTGCAGAAGATAACACTTTAGCCATTAGAATAGCCTCTGATAAATTTTGTCAATACTTAATAAACAAATTTAAAAAACCTATAGTTTCTACATCTGCAAACGTTTCTGGTAAACCGACTCCTAAAAGCAGAAATGAAATTAGCAATGTAATTTTAAAAGGTGTAGACTATATTGTAGATTTGCATCCTGAACAAAATTTTGGATCTCCATCTTCTATCATTAAATTAAGTAATGACGGAAAGGTAAAGGTGATTCGCGAATAAAAATGCAAGAAAACTACACCAAGGCCTTACAAGACCCTATTTTTAAAATATTAATGGAAGCTTCAGAGTCCTTATCTCTTGAAGTTTATGTAATAGGTGGTTTCGTTCGGGATTTTGTATTACAAAGAGGAACTCCAAAAGACATAGATATTGTAGCAGTAGGAAGCGGTATTGAACTTGCAAAAAAAGTAGCTTCTTTATTGCCAAATAGCCCCCAAGTTTCGGTATTTAAGAATTTTGGTACCGCCATGATTAAATACAAAAATTTAGAATTAGAATTTGTTGGTGCTAGAAAAGAAAGCTACCATAGAGACAGTCGTAAACCTGTGGTAGAGAATGGAACATTAGAGGACGATCAAAAAAGGCGAGATTTTACTATTAATGCTCTAGCGCTTTCTTTAAACAAAACGTCTTTTGGAAACTTAGTAGACCCTTTTTCTGGAATAAAAAACTTAGAACAAAAAAGTATACAAACACCTTTAAAACCAGGCATAACGTATTCCGATGACCCTTTACGAATGATGCGTGCCATACGTTTTGCAACCCAATTAAATTTTACAATTGAAAAAGAATCTTTAGATGCTATTACGGAACATAAAGATCGTATCCAAATCATATCTAAAGAACGTATTGTAGATGAACTACATAAAATACTAGCAAGTAAAACTCCCTCTATTGGATTAGCCTTACTACATAAAACTGGGTTATTACCTTTTATTCTTCCAGAACTTGTGGCATTACAAGGTATTGAAGAAATAGAAGGACAAAAACATAAAGACAACTTTTGGCATACCTTAGAAGTTGTAGATAATATAGCCAAAACTACCGATAATTTATGGTTACGTTGGGCGGCATTACTACATGATATTGGTAAAGCGCCAACCAAAAAATTTCATAAAAAAATTGGCTGGACCTTTCACGGGCATGAATTTGTAGGATCCAAAATGGTCTACAAATTGTTTAAAAGACTTCGAATGCCTTTAAACGACAAGATGAAATTTGTACAAAAAATTGTACTCATGAGTTCTCGTCCCATTGTAATATCCGAAGATTTTGTTACTGATTCTGCTGTAAGAAGATTAATTTTTGATGCTGGCGATCATATAGAAGATCTAATGACGCTATGTGAGGCGGATATTACTACTAAGAATGCTAGAAAGCAAAAAAAATACAAAAACAACTTTAAAATTGTTCGCCAAAAAATAGTAGAAGTTGAAGAAAGAGATCAAATAAGAAACTTTCAACCTCCTATCACCGGAGAAGAAATTATGAATATTTTTGGACTACAACCTTCTAAAGAAATTGGAATTATTAAAGATGCCATTAAAGAAGCTATTTTAGAAGGCAAAATTGCAAATAGTTATGAAGATGCTTATACCTTTATGTTACAAAAAGGAAAATCACTAGGTCTTTCAAGCACTAAACAATAGCGTAAAATTAGTTTAAAAACCTCCTGTTTATCGTTATTTATCGATAAAAAACACTATTTATAAAAATAACAAACAACAAGATTCCCTTATTTTTGCATACACTCTTCTCTTAGGAGACCATAACTCTAATTGCTAAAAATAGCAAACTTTTATTTTGTAGGAAAAATCTATACTACAAAAAATATGCATTTCACCGATGACCCTTCTACAGCTCACAACATTTATTGAATGAACAGTGATTGCATCTCTATATTCGTATTCAAATAAATTGGTATTTACACCCTTTGTTTCTTAACCATTAACGAATCATATTTTATTTATGAAAAACTCAGTGAAAACTCTTTATTCCTACTCCATTGGAAGCATTATTAAGCTAAAAAGAGTACTTTTTATTCTATTTTTTTTGGGATTACTTTTTAATAATAATGTTCACGCTCAAAATACTGATGGTGACCCCATTCCAAACGCTATTGACTTAGATGACGATAATGATGGTATCTTAGATGTAGATGAATCTTGTCCAGTACCTATACCAGAAGATTTTTTCATTCCTTTATATCATGCGAATATTATTAATGCACCTGATAACAAAATTTTTGTGACAGGTCAAGATTCTAATCCAACAACTGGAAATAGTAACTATTTTTCTTTTCAAGAAATAACACCTGGTAGTGGTGATTGGGCTTCTGTTTCTGGAACAACAATAAAGTTAGTTGGTGCAGACAATGGTGACCCACAGTATGTATTATTAACTTCTACCGGTTTATATGTATGGGGTAGTGAAAACGAGCTAATTGCTACTAGTGTTACCTCGTCAACTGCTATTCAATCATTGCCTTTACCTAGAAACACTACTAATTCAGGTGAAATAGATGTATCAAATATAACTGATATAACAGCAGGCCCAGGAGTATTAGCAATATATACAACAGACGGAAGAGTATATACCAGAGGCTCCTTAGAAAATACATCTTCTGAAATAAGGGGAGCAAATGGAACATCCGCAGATTCAAATGGATGGTATACTGTACAATATAACCCTGGGTCTGGAGCAACAGATTTAGTTAATGTTATAGACCTTGATATTACCGAAGTAGGTGCTTTTGCAATTTTAAGCACCGGAGAATGGTATACTTGGGGACCAAAAGCAAGTTTGGGAGGAAACGGTTCTGGCTCTAATGCAGCAGCATTAGACATTGCTACCGAAATGACCAAGCCAAGCGACTTTTTAATTGGACAGTCTCCAATTCAAATTGAAATGGCAACTGGAGAATGGGTTGCTGGATCCTCACCAGATTTGAACCCTGGAGATGCCGCAAGTTATTTTGTATTACATCCAACCAATGGTAAAATCTACACCATGGGTGGAAATAGTTTAGGACAGTTAGGTATAAACAACAGTACTGATTCTCATGTAGCTGACTGGAACACTGTTAAAGTTTCTGGCGGCTCGGAATTAACCAATGTTGTTTTCATGGCAGGTCAATCATATAGTATTGATAATCCTGAAGGAGCCGCAATAACTGAAGTTGCAGGTATAAGAGAATTATATATGTGGGGATCTAACAATAACCAAACATTATCCGATGGTTCATCGGACCCTCAATATTTTGCAGGTATTCCTAGTTATTATTCTGGAGCTGGAAATGGAGTTTATGCAGATTTTAATGGAGATTTAGCTGTAAATAACTTAGATAGAAACCCAATAAGAGTTGGTGTTGGTGGACACCAATCTATTTACTATGACAGCTATCAAAAAAATTATTGTTTTGTTGGTCACAATGCAGACGGTGCCTTTGGTTATACAGTTGCGGATGCTGCTAAATTTTCAACAGGCGATCCTGCTTTACGAGACACACTTATACCTGGTTGTGATACCGATGGAGACGGAATCATTGATAGTTTAGATTTAGATAGTGATAATGATGGTATTTACGATGCTGTAGAAGCTGGTCATGGACATCCACATACAAATGGTGTAGTAAATGGCTTAGTAAATGCAACAAATGGTATACCTAGTCTTGTTGACAATGGCTCTGGAGGCGTAAATTATAGTCTTTTAAATAGTGATAGTGCGCATCCAACAAATGCCGATTCAGATTTTGATTGGCAAGATTTAGATAGTGATGGAGATGGTTGTTCTGATGCCAATGAAGGTTATGGGGTTAACACTGCCGATGGTGGAGATGGAGGCATCTATAATCCGGGAAATACCGCTACAGAACCATTATCCTTAGTTGCTAGTACTATAGATGCGGATGGTAGGGTAATAGCTGCGGGATACTCCTCCCCTGCTGATTTAGATATAAACCTTACCCAGGACTATTTACAGCTTAGTGGTATTGACAACGTAACTAATCCTAATTCAGTTACAACTGTGATTACAAGTAGCGTTAATTTTAATGTAACCGCAACAACAATTGGGGCTGGCACAATACCTTTATACCAGTGGCAAGAAGATTCAGGCTCTGGTTTTGTTAACATATCAGACAATGCCATTTATAGCGGGACAAATACAAATTCATTAGATGTAAATATTTTAGATGATTCCTTAGATGGTAATTATTACCGAATAATTGTTTCTACAGTCAGTAATGTTTGTGATATAGAAGCTACAAATTCAACCGCTGCATTATTATCAATTCTAACTATTGATGCAGTTAACGATGACCTTAGCGCTACTAAAATTAATGGTACGGCTGGTGGAACTACTGCTTCTGTTTTTGCTAATGA
>NZ_CANMDU010000013.1 GCF_947496775.1 uncultured Maribacter sp.
AATGTTACAGCTGAATTTAACTTAACACAAGTGGGTAGCTATACTTTTAGAATTACGGACACAAACACTGGATGTTATGTACTTACAGCTCCGTATGAAATTGCGCCGTATGATTTAATCGAGGTAACTGCAACCGCTATTGACCCAGTAATCTGTTTCAATGATGGTAATGGTTCAATTGAAATTAATATTACTGGTTATAGTGGTACATATGATTATCAAGTATTTGATGATTCAGATAACCCAATTGGAGCGCAAGTTAATACAGATACAAGTGTTAATCCAAGATTAATTACAGGTCTTAACGGTGGTAATTACTACGTAAGAATAACAGAAACTACGGAGCCTTTCTGTGACGATGATACTAATATGGTAACTATAGTATCTCCAGATATGGACTTAACCGAAATAACTACTGTTTTAACAAATGTTGAATGTACTAATGATCAGGGAGAAATAAGTATATCCCCAACAGGTGGTTTTGCTCCTTATGATATTACCGTTACTAATACAACAACAGCAGAAGTATTCGATACTGCTTTTGATGTAACCACAATTTTATTTACAGGATTATCTGCAGGAGACTATAGCGTTACCGTTGTAGATGCTGGTGGATGTTCTATTACAAATAACTACCCTAACTTATTGGTAATGCCACTTGCAGTAACTGCAAATGCAATTCCATTAAACACTACTTTAGCTTGTTTTGGAGATAAAACAGCAACAGTATCTGCTACAAATGTTATAAATGGTAGTGGTAGTTATGAGTACCAATTAAATTATTACGATACTACTAGTACTACTATTACGTTTACTTCCGGACGACAAACAAGTCCTGATTTTACAAATCTTGGTCCTGGCATATATAGCATTACTGTTTCTGATGGATGGAATTGTGATGTGGAAACTAATCAGGTAACTATTACAGAACCAACTAGAATAGAAGCAACTTTACTACGTACAAACCCTTTAACTTGTGCAACAGGAGTAGAGTTTGAACTAAGTGTAACAGGCGGTAGTGGTACTTACGAATATAGTTCAGATAATATTACTTTTCTACCTATGACTAGTAATCCAATGCCATTACCTGAAACAGGTATATTAGGTGCAGGGGAACATCAATATTTTGTAAGAGATTTAGGTGGCGCATGTGCTTCTTTAACTTCAAATGCTATTACAGAAAATGCTATAGTTCCTCTTACTTTAACGGTTGATACTTCCGCTGCTATTATTAGTTGTAATGGAGAATCTACAGCAACTATATATGCAAGTGCAGATGGTGGATTAGGTAACTATCAATATGAATTATTTACGGATGCTGCTTTAACAATAGGATCAAGAATAGCAGGACCACAATCACAAGGTGAGTTTGGTAATCTACCAGCAGGTACATATTATGTAAATGTAATCAGCGAAGATTGTACAGCTCCTGCAGAAGAAGTAATTATAACAGAACCAACGCCTTTAACTTACACTGAAGAAGTTATAAATGTTTTATGTAATGGTGAAGAAAATGGTAGTATAACAGTAACTCTTTCTGGAGGTTCTGGAGGGTATCAATATGCTATTTCTCCAAACTTAAACCAATTTGATACTATTAATACATTTACAGATTTAGCTCCTGGTGACTATACTATTATTGCACAAGATCAAAACGGATGTTTTGAAGAATTAAATTATACTATTACTGCTCCAGACCTTTTAACAGTAGATCCAAACGTAATAACCCCAGAAACATGTATTGGCGATGAAGATGGTGCTATTACTATTAACATTCAAGGAGGAACAGCACCATATAGAACAGCTATTAATTCTAATTCCGAAGTAGATTTTATACAAGATCGTTTAGATTTTACGAATCTGGCTGCTGGTAACTATTTAATTTTTGTAAGAGATGCTAATGACTGTGAAACGAATCTTGTTGTAGATGTTAATCCAGGTGTAAATCTTAACGCAACTATTGTTCCTATTTATGAGTGTACGGGAGATGTGCCTACTAATTATGTAAACATAACCTTAGAAGATTCTAGTGTTTTAGGAGATGTATTATATGCAATAGACTCTACAGATCCTAATGATATGCAATTAAATCCTGATTTTAGAAATTCTACTCCAGGAACACATTACATAGCAATAGCACACGCAAATGGATGCGTACAAACCTTTGATTTTGTAATAGAAGATTTTGAACCTCTTGTTCTATCTCTTGAACAACGTAATTTAAATGAAATTACAGCTATAGCAACCGGTGGTAAAGAAGAATTTACATTCCTTTTCGGAGACA
Organism: uncultured Maribacter sp.; assembly: GCF_947496775.1. GTDB lineage: Bacteria > Bacteroidota > Bacteroidia > Flavobacteriales > Flavobacteriaceae > Maribacter_B. The sequence continues at coordinate 2,285 of NZ_CANMDU010000013.1, forward strand.
GAGATAATGGTACAGATAATACTTTAAGAATTACAGAAACTGGTACCTATACCGTAACCGTTATAGATGCTAATGGATGTGAATCTTCCGCAAGTATTTATATGGAGTTTATAGATATTGAGATACCTAATTTCTTTACCCCAGATGGCGATAACCAAAATGATACTTGGGCTCCAAAGAACCAAGAAGCGTTCCCAGAAATACTAACTATCATATTTGATCGTTATGGTAGAGAAGTTTATAGAATGGGTATTAATGATAATCCATGGGATGGTCTTTACCGACAAACAGAACTACCAACAGGGGATTATTGGTATGTAATAAAATTACGTGGAGAAGAAGACGATCGTGAATTTGTTGGCCATTTTACTTTATATAGATAAAAACTTAACCTAAACAACTATGTATAATAAATTATTAACCTTAGTCCTCCTCCTACTAAGTGTCTTTGGTGCTAAAGCGCAAGAGTTAACATTACCACAACTCTCGCAGTATTTAGCAGATAATCCTTTTGTAATGTCGCCTACCTATGCAGGTATTGGAGATCATGTGAAAATTAGGATTAATGGATTAACACAATGGGTAGGAATTAAAGATGCGCCAGACACGCAATCTTTAGCTGCAGATATGCGTATAGGAGAAAGATCAGGTTTAGGTGCTCTTTTATATAATGATAGTAATGGAGAAACCAAACAAAGAGGAGCTAGAATTTCTTTTGCACACCATTTAACTTTAGATAGATATGATGACGAATTTTTGTCCTTTGGTATATCTTATAACTTTAATCAATTTAGAATAGATATTGAAAATTTTGATGCTTTAGATCCAAGTGTAACTGATGATAGGGCAACAACTAATCATAACTTTGATGTTGGTGTTTTATATAGAAAAGATAAATTTTATATCAGTGCTAATGCATCCAATCTTATAGATAAAAATTTAACCAAATTTAATCCTATTTACGAACCAAATAGATTAAGAAATTACTATTTGTATACTGGTTATAGATATAAGAAAAATAAAAATAGTGATTTAGAAATTGAACCATCTGTATTCTTTCAATTATTCGAAAGTGATGGTAGATCTGTTACAGATTTAAATGTAAAATTTAGATGGTACGATTTTGAAGATTATTATTATGCAGGTGTTACTTATCGTTTCTTAAATGATCAAATCGGAGATCCTTTATATATTGCACCAATTATAGGTTTAAAAAAGAGCAACTTCTATTTTGGGTATTCATACCAAGTAATTTTAAACGAAATTTTAGGGTATAGTTCTGGAACACATGTTATAACATTAGGAGTAGATTTATTCCAAGGTGTTAGTAATTGCAGATGTACCTATTAAATACCAAATGTTTACTTTAATTTTGTAAAAAATTAAAGACAAGTATGGGAATCATTGAAGTTACCAATATTAAAGTTTATGCCTATCACGGTTGTTTAAACGAAGAAACAATAATAGGTAGCGATTATCTTGTTAATGTATCTGTAAAAGCCGATTTAATAAAAGCAGCAACATCTGATAACTTAAAAGATACGGTAGATTATGTACATATTAATCATATTGTAAAAGAAGAAATGGCAATTGCTGCGAAGCTTTTAGAACATGTTGCTGACCGAATTATACAGCGTATTTTACTAGAAATCAATATAGTTAAAGAAGTAATAGTATCTGTCTCTAAAATAAATCCGCCTATTGGAGGCGATGTAGAAAAAGTTACTATCACATTAAATTCTAAAAGATCCTGATTATATATTTTTGAAAGCTTAAAATAACGCATTACCTTTGCAGTATTAAAATGGCATTGTGGCCGAGTGGCTAGGCAGAGCTCTGCAAAAGCTTGTACAGCGGTTCGAATCCGCTCGATGCCTCCAAAAAAACCCTCTAATAGAGGGTTTTTTTATTTTAAGATATTATGTGTTAGCATATTAAAAAAATTTACTCTCTAATTTGCTCCATTTTTTCTATCCCCTTTTCAATGTTAAATTTATCTTTTGGTAAAAATCCTTTGATAATAAGCACCAATCCACATATAACTAAAACAACTCCTAAAATCTTTTTTACTAATCTAATTCGTTCAAAAGTTAACTTTTTCTTGAGCTGTTTTGCTAATAATATTTTAAATATATCTATAATAAAATAGGTTATTAAAACAGCAGAAAAGAAAATAATTATTCTATTAGAGTCATTATTTAAACTAGGACCAACAACTATTATTATTCCCAGCCAAAAAACCAATACACCTATATTAATAAAATTAAGTAGAAAGCCTTTTATAAATAGACTAATATAATGACCTGAAGTAATTTTTATAGTTTCTTCTTTTTTAGCTTCTTTTTTAACAATACTTGTAATACCATAAATTACAAGTATTACACCTCCAAAAACATATAACCCAGGTTCATTACTTAAATTTTCTAACAATTGAAAGCTACTAAAATAGGCTATTGTAATAAATACAATATCTGCAATAATTACTCCTAAATTAAAAACAATTGCTGCTCTAAAGCCTTTTATAGCACTAGTTTCTAATAGTACAAAAAAAACAGGGCCAATCATAAAACTTAATAAAAAACCAAGAGGAATAGCACCCTGTATATCTTCTAGCATAAATGGGGGAAGTTACATTTTAGTTATTTTACCACCAAAAACTGTTTTTTCTTCGAGCTTTGTTGGGTTTCCATATACTAATACTTCTCCACCGGCCTTTACAGAAGCTTTTACATAATCTGTAGCGTATATTTCTGCTCTTGATCCAGCATTAACATTAATAGTAGAGAATTTTGTTTTTAAATCTTTTCCTTCATAAATTCCTCCTGTATTAATTGCAACATCTTGTAAATCTGATGTGCCTGAAGTTTCTATTACTCCACCAGTAACTGTTTTTATAAGAAGTTGTTCTACTTCAGCCGAAATAACCAATTCTCCGCCTTCTTGTGCTTTTAATTCTAAAACATCTTGCGTTATGGTTTTTTCTGATACAATTCTAGCATCTTCATTAACATCTATAACTACAATTGGTTGGGAATAATACAAATCAATAAAAGTTTTATAACCACTAAATATTTTATTGATTTCCATGCGTATTTTTAATACACCTTCTTTATTTACAAAAACAACTTTATCTATATTATCTCCACTAATAACAGCTTTATTCTCTGTACTTTGAATTAAGTTAATAGATAATCCGTCAAAACTCTTTAACTCTGTAAACTTGGATAAGCTTACGGTTATTTCTTCATTTTGAGCACACAAAGCTTGTAAACTAATTGCAACAAAAAATAAAAATAAAACTGCTTTTTTCATATTCGTTTTTAAGTAAGTATATACGTACTAAAACAAAATTTATTCCAAAATAGAAACTTTTTCATTTTTTCCAATCAAAGAAAAATCTAAGTGTCGTTTTATTAAATCTGTATTCTTAACCATTACTACAACTTCATCTCCTAATTGATATGTTGTGTTTGTTTTTTCTCCTGTAATGGAATACTCTTTCTCATCAAAGATATAATAATCTCCCTTTATATCTCTAATACTTACCATTCCTTCACATTTATTTTCTATAATTTCTACATAAATACCCCATTCAGTAACGCCACTTATTACACCGATAAATTCCTTATCCTGGTGATCTTGCATAAATTTAATTTGCATGTATTTTATAGAATCTCTTTCTGCTTTAGAAGAAAGTATTTCCATATCCGAAGAATGTTTACATTTTTCTTCATATAACTCTGCATTGACCGTTTTTCCTCCATCTAAATAATGCTGTAATAAACGATGAACCATAACATCTGGATATCTTCTAATTGGTGATGTAAAATGAGAGTAATACTCAAATGCTAAACCATAATGTCCTATATTATCTGTAGTATATGTTGCCTTACTCATACTACGAATAGCTAACGTATCTACTAAATTTTGTTCTTTTTGTCCCTTAACGTCCTCTAAAAGCTGATTTAAAGAAGCGCTAATAGATTTTTTATCTTTAAAGTCTAACTTATGTCCAAAACGAGAAATAATACCATTAAGAGCTATTAGTTTGTCTTCATTAGGATCATCATGTATTCTATAAACGAAAGTTTTTTCTGGTTTTTGTTTACCAATAAACGCAGCAACCTTTCTATTTGCTAATAACATAAACTCTTCAATAAGTTTATTTGCATCTTTTGCTTCTTTAAAATATACGCTAGTAGGTATACTTTCTTCATTTAAATTAAAACGAACTTCTACTTTATCAAAAGATATAGCTCCATTTTGCATACGTTTAGCCCGCATAATTTTAGCTAATTTATCTAAGATTACGGTGGCATTTACAACTTCATCGGAAACTACATAAGAAGAATTACGTATAGAAACTTCTTCTGGTATATCGCCATCACCTGTTTCTATAATATGCTGTGCTTCTTCATAGGCAAAACGTTCGTTAGAATTAATTACAGTTCTACCAAACCATTCGTTAATAACATTTGAATTTTTATCTATTTCAAAAATCGCAGAAAAAGTATATTTTTCTTCATTTGGTCTTAAAGAACATGCATTATTAGATAATATTTCTGGTAACATTGGTACCACTCTATCTACTAAATAAACAGATGTTGCTCTTTCATAAGCCTCATCATCTAAAATAGTATTTTCTTGTAAATAATGAGAAACATCGGCAATATGCACCCCTATTTCATAATTTCCATTTTCAAGAATTTCAAAAGACAAAGCGTCATCAAAATCCTTAGCATCTTTAGGATCTATAGTAAATGTTAATACATTACGCATATCTCTGCGCTTAGCTATTTCTTCTTCTTTTATAGAAGTATCCAATTTTTGCGCATAACGTTCTACTTCTACAGGAAACTCATATGGTAAACCATATTCTGCTAAAATGGAGTGTATTTCCGTATTATGCTCTCCTGGTTTACCTAAAATTTCTTTTATTATTCCAAAAGGAGAATCTGTTCTATCTGGCCATTCTGTAATTTCAACAATTACTTTATCACCATCTTCTGCTTTTCCAACTTTATCTTTAGAAACAAAAATATCGGTATACATTCTAACATCTGTAGGTCTAATAAAAGCAAAATCTTTTTGCATATCTACAATACCAACAAATTCCGTTTTATTACGAGAAACAATTTTTGTTATTTCTCCTTCTAACTTTTTACCTTTTCTTCTTGGGTACACATATACCTCTACAGTATCTCTATGAAAAGCTTTATTTACCTTATTGTTAGGAATAAAAACATCGTCTTCCATTCCTTCAATTATAATATATGCATTACCTCTACTAGTAATATCAACAATACCAGTTTGGTATGTTTTTGTAGAAGCTATAGCCTTATAATGACCTCTTGTTTCTTCTAAAATTCTTTTTTTCTCTTTTAATTGAACTAATTTCTTTATTAATTGGTTTCTGTCATGGGCATCTGTAATACTCATTCTAGAAGCAATTTGTTTATAAGTGAAACTTTTTTTTGGATCTTTTTCCAATACGGTAAAAATTCCTTTAGTAATTTCGTTTTTTCTATGATTTTTTGATTTTTTATTTCTCTTTGACATTAATCTTTCTTTCTAATTTGTCGGAAAATTACGAATTATAATCCACTACCTATTATTTTAGATATTACGCTAAAATAATTTTAAGGTTATTAACATATATATAATATTCATTTTTCTTTTATTTAAATTTAAAAAAACAATAGTGGTTATTATAGCTTGTTAATAGTGGTGATAAAAAAATGAAGAATAATTTGTATTGAACCGGTTTTAATTTTTATTGACAATTTATACAAGTCTATTTTTTATAGTTATCAATGTATTACATATCTTATTAACACATCTTAATAACCTCTGTTAACATCAAATTAAGGATAAGTAAATATTAATTTAGTGTTAACTTCTATAAAGTAGTACTTAATATCTTTCTATTATATTCTAAGAAGTTAATTAGTTTTTCTTGATTTCTTTTCTAAGGCAAAATTCAAATGAGAAATCAAAATTATAAAGTTATTTTCTATGGAAAGTTTATTAACAACTAATACAATGATTTAAAGGTGTAATTAACAACTGTTTATTTATATACTATAAAAAACGTTGTGAAATAGTTAATTATTGTGGTATACGCTTATCTATTGTACATTTGTATTATTAATTATGATACCAAAACAAATGAAAATAGCTATAGGTAACGATCACGCTGGTACAGAATATAAACTTGCAATTGTTGGTTTATTAAAGTCTTTAAATATAGAAGTTAATAACTATGGTACAGATGGTACTGATAGTGTAGATTATGCTGATTTTGTACATCCCGTAGCAAAAGATGTTGAAAACGATACCGTAAATTTAGGTATTATTATATGTGGTAGTGGTAATGGGGCATCTATGACCGCTAATAAACATCAAAAAGTTCGTTCTGCTTTGTGTTGGAATAAAGAAATAGTAGCTTTAGCAAGAGAGCATAATGATGCTAATATTTTAAGTTTACCTGCTCGTTTTATTTCTTTACCTCAAGCATTAGAAATGGTTAAGACTTTTTTAAATACTGATTTTGAAGGTGGTAGACATGAACGCAGAATAGAAAAAATGCCTTGTAAATAATATTTTTTAGGTAATTATATAAATACAATTAGTTTATAAATAATTCCTCAAGGTTTACCCTTGAGGAATTTTATTTTTTAATAACGTTCTCTATAAATAGTTATATATTAGAATAGCAGTATACAATTATATAAATTTATACTGACTATGGCACATTCTCATCATAATCATAACCATGCACATCCCGATTTAAAAGGTAGAAATCTTGTGTTTTCTATTTTTTTAAACATACTTATTACTGTTGCACAGATAATTGGTGGTTTTATTTCTGGTAGTTTATCTCTTCTTTCGGATGCTCTTCATAATTTTAGCGATGTACTTTCATTAGTTGTTAGTTATGTAGCAAATAGGCTTTCTAAAAAAAAAGCATCTAACCATAAAACTTTTGGTTACAAAAGAGCTGAAATTATGGCTGCCTTTGTAAATGCAGCAGCACTAATTGTAGTTGCAATAATACTTATAAAAGAAGCAATAGAGAGGTTTATGTTTCCACAAGAAGTTGAATCTAATCTTGTTATTTGGTTGTCTTTATTTGGGATTTTAGCAAACGGATTAAGTGTTTTTTTATTAAAAAAAGATGCAGATAGTAATATGAATATGCGATCGGCATATTTACATTTATTAACAGATATGTTAGCATCTTTTGCTGTTTTAATAGGAGGCCTGTTAATGAAATATTTTCAGATGTACTGGGTTGACCCTTTTTTGACTTTTGCAATTGCGCTGTACTTAATATATATGGGTTATGATTTACTTATAGATTCTACAAAAGTTCTTATGTTATTTACTCCTGATACTATTAAAATTAATGAAATTGTGAACGTTGTTAATAAGATTCCTAGTGTTAAAAATGTGCATCATGTTCATATTTGGCAATTAAATGAAGACGAAGTACATTTAGAGGCGCATATAGATTTTAATCAAGATATAAAACTCTCAGAGTTCGATACAATTTTAGAACAAATAGAAGAAGAGTTATATCATAATTATGGAATTAATCATGTTAATATTCAACCAGAATTTGGTAAATGCGATCCTAAAAATATTATAGTACAAGACTAATGTTAGAAATTAAAACTAAAAAGTTCCAAGAGTTTACAATAGAAGAACTTTACGCAATTTTGCAATTGCGTAGTGAGGTATTTATTGTAGAACAAGACTGTGTATATCAGGATATAGATAATAAAGACCAAAATGCTTTGCATATTATAGGAACTAAAAATGGAGAAGTAGTTGCGTATACTAGAATATTTGCTCCAGGGTTTTATTTTAAAGACGCTAGTATTGGTAGGGTAGTGGTAAAGCAATCAGAACGTAAGTATGGCTATGGAAAGGTTATAATGGAAGCTTCTATAAATGCAGTTAAAATACACTTTAATGAAACAAAAATTCATATTTCCGCGCAAGAATATTTAATAAAATTTTATAGTTCCTTAGGGTTTAAACAAGTAGGGGAAGGGTATTTAGAAGATGGTATTCCGCATGTTGGAATGATTAGAACGTAATTCCTTAAATTTTATAAAACCGACTTAAAGGTTGGTTTATTTAATTAGTACTATAACAACAAAAGTTGTTCTAATAGGATTATATACACTTTTCTTAAGGTGATTAGTCAATTTTTATACTAATTAAAGTTGTTACAAATAGCAAACCAACCCAATAGTTTGTATTAAAAATTATATTAGCCTTTTTGCAGCCCCTTTTTCTATTAAATAATCTAGTTTTAATATCAAATTTAATGGTTTTTCGGGCTTATTTGTAGACGATAAATAAAGGTATCCTTCTTTATAACTGTGTAGTTCTTTAATTTTTATTTTGCCTTGAATTTTAGAATCCAACGCTATATAATTAGAAAGTGTTTTTTGGGTAATATTTTTAGAATGTAGTAGCGCAATTAATTTTTCTCTATTAACAAAGATTATTTTACAAGAGGTAAAAGCATTGGGCTCATCTTTATAAATAGCAGTAATAAGCGCATAAAAATCTGTGGTTTTGGTAGTATCAAAAAGCCATCCTTTTTTAAGAGAATCTTCTTTTAAATAGCTAATTTCAAATGCAAAAGTTGGTAAATCATCTCCAATATAATCTAGTTGGGCTTTTTCATCTATTTTAAAAACTTCTTGAGTTTCTTTATTAGTAAATAAAACATCAACCCCCTGGAGTTGCTGTTTAATATCTTGTATACGTTTTGTAGAATATTTTTTTAAATGCTTATGGTAAAGCGTATCTAAAAAAACAGCAAGATCTTTTTCTTTTTGTAAGTCCTTTTTAAAATTACTTTGGACTCCCATTTTTAAGAATTAATAGTAGTAAATAATTCTTTAGCAATACGCTCTACAACGCCAACAACTAAAGCATTTCCCATAAAAAATGCCCTTTTAGTGTCCGATATTCCTTCTAGTTTGGTGTGGTTATCTGGAAACATATTTAAACGCTCCAGTTCTATAGGAGTTAATCTTCGCAGCCCATTTGGAGTAGCAACAACATGTTTAAACCTAGAGGCACTTTTGCCCCCTTCACCAGTAATAATAGTTCTAGATGCATTATCTAAAGCATCGGGAAAAACCATAGAACCTTCACTATAATTATATGTAAACCCGCTTTTTGCAGTTCTAACTTCTTTTTTAGAACCTTTTAAATATTCCCATTTAGGAAGGTCTTTTTTATCAATATAAAATTCCGGAGTTACTTCTCCATTTTGTAAAATATCTTTTAAAACAGTTTTCTTGGTTTCCAGTTTGGGCTGGGTTTTAGAAGTATAAACGGTTCCATCACAAAAAACACCTGTATTTAAAAAAGGAGATAGTTTTCCTTCTTTATTAAAGGTATTAGAAAGTGTTACTAAATCTTCTTCTAAAGAAAAGGTAGCGTCTATTTTTAGTTGCGGTAAAACAGGAAAAGCTTTAGCTATTGTACCTTCAGAACTAATCCAATTTAATTTATTTGCCTTTTTTAGATTTTTATAAACAGTTGTAGATTTATGGTAAGCCAAGAAAAAAATACGCCGTCTTCTTTGTGGCATTCCATAATCTGCAGCATTTATTACGCGCCATTCTACAGCGTAGCCTAAAGTATTTAAACTTTGTAACATAATAGCAAAATCTCGCCCCCTCTGTGAAGTGGGAGATTTTAACAAACGATCAACATTTTCTAAAAACAAATATTTAGGTGGGTTTTTCTTTTCCGATAAAATACGATGTATAGACCACCACAATACACCTTTTTTACCAATAAGACCTTTAGAGTTTTGAGAGGTAGTAGCAACGGAATAATCTTGACAAGGAAACCCACCCACTAAAACATCGGCATCTGGTATATTAGAAGTTAACACACTTGCAACATCTTCATTACTATGATTTTCAGAACCAAAACGAGCTTCATACACCAAGGAGGCATGTTGCGTTTTTGTACTTGGTTCCCATTGGTTAGACCAAACAACCTGGTATTTATTTGTTTTTTCGAGTCCAAGTCTAAAACCACCCACACCCGCAAAAAGCTCTATTACTTTTAGTTTCTTCATATAGTAGTGGCTAAAATTAGTTAAAATGAAGTAGATAGTTTTATAGATTATAGAAGTAAGTCCTTAAAAAGTTTTAATTTTCAGAAAAAAATAGAAATGAATTTGCTTTATAGGTTCTTGTTATTACTGCTTTTTACTGGAACTTTAGTTTCTTCTTGTATAGACGAAACTAAATTAGAAAAAATACCATTAATGGCAGAAATAGATGAAATCCGAGAAGAATATGCTCCAGATAAGCGTGTTGCTTTGTTTTCAATTGCGGCAACAAAACAGAGGGACACCTATATTTTAAACGGAGAAAGTAATGTACCAAACGCAGTAGAAGCCTTAAAGAAAAACTTAAAGGAAAAGAACCTAGCTTTTGTAGACAGTATTACTATGTTACCAAATGCAGATTTGGAAGGAAAAACAAAAGGCATTGTTACCATTTCTGTAGCAAATATTAGGAGTAATGCAAAACATTCTGCAGAATTGGCCACGCAGGCAACATTAGGAACACCTGTTAACGTTTTAAAAAGAGAAGAAGATTGGTTTTTAATACAAACACCAGATAAATATATTTCTTGGGTAGATTTTGGTGCAATTACGGTCTTAAATCATGAAGCCTATTTACAATGGAAAAAGGCGCCAAAAATAATATTTACCAATACTACGGGATATGTTTATTCCATAGCGAATAAACAATCGCAAATACTATCGGATGTTGTTGCTGGAGGTATTATGGAGTTTTTAGGAGAAGAAAAAGAATTTTATAAAGTTGGTTTTCCTGATGGTAGAAAAGGATTTGTTTTAAAGACCCAAGCAATGGATTATGGTAATTGGATTTCTACTGTTAATCCTACAGGAGAAAATTTAGTAACTACTTCTAAAAAATTTATGGGATTGCCTTATTTATGGGGAGGCACTTCTACTAAAGGAGTAGATTGTAGCGGTTTTACAAAAAGCATTTATTTTTTAAATGGGATGGTAATTCCTAGAGATGCCTCTCAACAAGTACATACAGGGAAAGAGATAGACTCCGTTAGTAATTTTAATACTCTTCAAAAAGGAGATTTGCTCTTTTTTGGAAGAAAAAAAACAGACTCTACCAAAGAGAGAGTAGTACATGTGGGTATGTGGATTGGCAATAAAGAGTTTATACATGCTTCTGGTACAGGTCGTGTACAAATTGGGAGTACAGATAGTAGTGCTGCTAATTATGATGCCTATAATGTAGATAGATATTTACGCTCCAAACGCTTGTTAAAAGAAGAAGATCCGGCTTTAGTAAATTTGGTAAACACCCCTATTTTTAAGGATTGATTCTGGTTCTTAATTAAATATATACTAAATATTAAAAACAAACTCTTCGGTTGGTATTTTAGACTTTAATTATTTTGCTGATGATCTATATAATCGCTGAAAGGATATTAATATTGGATAAAACTATTGTTTAAATTCTATTTATATTTTTTAAGAATAAAGAACCAACTTGTTAGTTTGTTAAAATAATTCTAGCAGTTTAGAAAATAGGTACTAACTTACAAAAAATAGCTTTATGTCATTTAACAAAAACTTAAAAAACGCGAGTTCATTTTTACAGGTAAAAATGGTATTGCTCTGTTGTTTTATTTTCGGATTTACAAAAGCTCAGGAAGATGATAAAGAATGGAAAAATTTATTTAATGGTAAAGATTTAAGCGGGTGGACAACCAAAATACAACACTATGAAACTGGCGATAATTTTGGAGAAACGTTTAGAGTAAATGACAGTATTTTAGAAGTTAGATATGATAAGTATGAGGGAGATTTTAATGACCGTTTTGGTCATTTGTATTATGACACTCCGTATTCTTATTTTCATTTAGAAATGGATTATAGGTTTGTTGGCGATTGGTATTTGGGAGCACCAAAACACACAAATTTAAATAGTGGGGTTATGTTTCATTCTCAAGACCCTAAAACAATGCTAAAAGACCAGAATTGGCCTATTTCTGTAGAAATGCAATTTTTGGCAGAAATAGAGAAAGGAACAGAAAGACCAACAGGAAATATGTGTTCTCCAGGTACAGATATTGTTTATAATGGAGTAAAAGCTACAAAACATTGTATAAAATCTTCTTCTAAAACATACCCTAAAGGGCAGTGGGTAAAAGCAGAATTAATAGTTTTAGGAGACTCTATTATAAAACATATTATTAATGGTGAACTGGTGTTAACCTATACGAAACCATCAATTGGCGGAGCATTAATAAAAGGACATAATCCTGAGGAAAAAAAAGACGGACAACCTTTAACAGAGGGTTTTATTGCTCTACAAAGTGAAGGGCAACCATTAGATTTTAAAAATGTGCGGATAAAAAATCTAAAAGGATGTATGAACCCTAAGTCCAAAAACTATAGAAAGTACTTTATTAAGTCAGACCCAGAAGCTTGCATTTTTTAATATATCTATAAATCATATTTTTTATGATTCTTAGACTTGTTTTTAAACAAATGAACATTGGCGCTTTAGTAAATGTTATTTATTTTAAAGAATCTAATGGGATTTTGGTTTTATCATAGAAGGAAAGCAATTTGTTTTTGTCTGCAAAGCGCCCACCTAAATCACTATCTGTTGGTGTTTTAACTAAAACGGTATTCCATTTTCCTTCTACACCTATATATTGTTTTTGAATGTGGTTATGATATGGTATAACTTTAAGGCAATCCTCAACAATATCTATTATTACTTTTCTTTCCTTAGCAGATATATTTTTTAGGTCTTTAATACGTAGTAGTACTAAAATTTTGTCTTCATTTACCTTGCTAAAGTATTCTATTTTCTTTGTATCAATACCACTTTCAATATCATAAGTAACGCATTGTTTTAGGGCTATAGAAACAGAGTCTTTACTTTTTAATAAAATAGAGCTAAGTTTATCAAGATCATTAGCAAGTAGTTTTTTTCTTGGGTCTTTTTCAACGTTAGAGGCTTCAGGGTTGTTTGCTCTTTGATAAACACCATAAAAGGATATAGAAAGCACTACGGCAAAGAAACTTACCAAAATTATGCACCCGCAACCATGCCAAATAGGTCTTTTAACTGGGTTAATGTCGTTTTCTTTTTGGAGTGCAGCATTCATCTCTGGAGTAAATTGAAACTTGGAATAACTTATTTTACAATGCGAACATTCTGCTACATGTGTTTTAAACAAAGGAATAATAGGAATCCAAAAAAAATGAAAATATTTACCAAAAGTTGAAACCAAAAAAGAATCTTTTGTCTCACAATTTGGACAATAGGTTTTCCTAATTTTTCTCTTCTTTATTTTTGAAGATCGTGAGCCAAAAAAGAATAACATACAGATTAATTTTTAAGGTTTATTTATAATGCCAAATTTAACCTTTGGATTATTGAAAGGTATCCCTTTATTAAGGGATTTTTTTGTTTTTAGGAAAGATTTTTTTGTATAAAAACTAGTTTAATTATTTTAAAATAGAAGTATATTTTTGGTTGTTTTGCAAGAGTTCTGTAGCAGCAAGAATAGCTTCGTCTTTTAGCAAATAGTAATTATAAAGACCTTCTCTATAGAAATAACGTTTTACAATTTCATCCTCTAAATTTTTTTGTATTTCTTTTTGAAAAGTATCCAGGGCGTTTAGTTTACTTTTATCCATTTCTACCAATAAGTTTTTATAAACTTCTTGAACATTGGACCCATAAATATCTTTATCATCTGCGGATAAGGCTTCTCTTAAGGCTTTTTGTGCTTTAGTTTCAAAAGAAAAATTACTTTTAGAAACAAAGTTTTTAAAGTCCGAAAAATCAGTGTTGGTAAATGTAAATTTAGATACGTCTTCTATGTTATTTTTATAACTATAGTCGGTAGCAAAATCGAAAATAGTATTACTAGCAAGTAGTGCATTGGTTAAGGTATTAGTTTTAGCTGCATCTATTTCTATATCTGGTAATACACCGCCACCATCTTGCACTTTACGACCATTACGTGTTTTAAAATCGTTAAATTCCGTGGTTTTAACGGCATTTCCACTATCGTCCCTATTCCAGTAATCCAAAGCTTGTATACACCTTCCAGAGGCAGTATAATATCTAGAAATGGTAACTTTTAATTGCGTACCATAAGTAAGTTTCATTGGTCGTTGTACTAAACCTTTACCAAAGCTCCTTGCACCCATTATAACAGCCCTGTCCAAATCTTGTAAACTACCAGAAACTATTTCGCTTGCAGAGGCACTTCTGCCATTTACAAGGACCACTAAAGGCATTTCAGTATCAAGGGACTTATTTTTAGTTTTGTACTCTCTATTGAATTTTTTTACTTTAGATTTTGTAGTTACAATGAGTTCTCCTTTAGGAACAAATAAATTGGTAACATTTATTGCTTCGGATAATAACCCCCCAGGATTACCTCTTAAATCTAAAATAATTTTTTCTGCACCTTTGCCTTTTAAATCTATAAGTGCTTCTTTAGTTTGTTTAGATGCTTTTGCATTGAATTTAGATAAAACAATATAACCTGTTTTTTCATTTACCATTTTGTAAAAAGGAACGGCATCTACATCTATTCCTTCTCGTTTTACAGTAGTTGTTTTTGTTTCGCCTTGTCTTTTAAAAGTAACCCGAACAGTGGTACCATTAGCTCCTTTTAATAACTCACTAGCATTATCATCAAAATTGGCAACAGTAATATCTCCTATTTTTATGATTTCGTCACCAGCTTTTAAACCAGCTTTATCTGCAGGGTAATCTTTATACGGCTCTACAATAAGCAACCTATCTTTATAAGAACGAACCAAAGAACCTATACCCGAATATTCGCCCGCATTATTAATTTTAAAAGCTTCTACATCCTGTTCATTTAAAAATTTGGTATAAGGATCTAAGTTCTCTAGCATGTTTTTTATAGCAGTATCCATTAACTCTGCAGGATTAGTTTCATCTACATAGTTCATGTTCAGTTCTTTAAAAAGCGTAGTAAATATTTCTATTTGTTTTGCTATTTCAAAAAAATCACTTTTAAAACTGGATCCAGCAACAAGAATAACAATAGCTGCGAAAGGAATTAGGATTTTTTTCTTAACCAATTTATGCATTTGTTTTGGTATTAAATTTTTCTAATAGGAGTCGTAGTTGTTTTTCAATTACGGTATAGGTTGGCATTTTTTTACCAATGTATAAAATTAAAAACGCATAGCTACTATCCGTATTGTCAGTAACTATAAATTTATTAAGTCTGTAAGATTCTCGCAACAAACGTTTTACACGATTTCTTTTTACGGCATTTTTAAATCTTTTTTTAGAAACTGCCACACCTGTTTGTATTTTTATTTCATCTGGTAATGTGGTTTCTAAATAGATTAATTTTAAAGGGAAACTAGTAATGCTTTTACCCTCTATAAACAGCTGTTCAATGCGTTTTTTGCTTTTTAGCTTTTCTTTTTTTGGGTAAGACAAGTTCATAGTTTATTGTGTTATAGCTATATTATATTCTTAAATTTTTTCTAATATCCAATTTGGGGCAATTTTCATAATCCAAGCGATTAACCTCAATCTTTTAGTAATATATATTTTTTTCTTTTCTTTTAAAATTCCTGCATAGATTTGAGCTGAAGCCTTTTTTACAGGTGCAACCCAAAATAATCCATTTCCTTTTGCCATTGGCGTATTAACAAAACCAGGTTGAACATCCGTAATTTTAATATGTAATCTTTCATTTTTGGCAATACACCTTAAGGCTTCAAGATAATTTGCTTGAAAAGCTTTTGATGCGCTATAAGAAGGACAATGCCTATTTCCTCTTATCGATGCAATAGAAGATATACCAACTAAATGTCCGTAGCCTTGTTTTTTGAACTTAGAAAATACAAATTCATATATTTTAGCTATTCCATTAACATTTGTTTGAATTATTTCATTTTCGATTTCCCAATTTAGTTTTTGATTTATATCAGATATGCCAGAAGAAATGACTACTAAATTTACCGTTCCTAATTTTTGAAAAAGAGATATCATTTTTATATCTGAAATATCCGTTTCAATAATATCATGGCGTAAGGTTAAAATTTTATTTTTTGAATTTTCTTTTATTTCGTCGAGCAATTCAGTCCTTCTACCAGTTAAGGCAACAGTCCAATTATTATCAAATAATATTTGGGAAAGGCTCCGGCCGATTCCGGAAGTTCCTCCAATAATAATGGCCTTTTTCATTTATATTTTATTCCTGCTTCCACATATTATTTGTAGCGTCAATATCAGCCATTAGTTGCGATGGATCTATAACAATAGATTCTATTTTGTTTATCGGTTTTGCAATAGTAAAGTCATATGTGGGAAAAGCCCAAGGCCAATCGGCTAACATAGTTGCTTCTAAATTTTCTTTTGTACCACGCATCATACGTAAAGGAGTATAAAAGGCTTCTTTAGTACCATCTGTATAAGTTACTAGAATTTCTTGAGGCATAGGCATTAACCCAATACGTTCTAGGGTTATTTTTGTTTTCTCTCCTTCTGCTATTACTTCTTTAATTCCGTAATCTATAGTATTGGTTGTTTGTGTCCAATCTGTTAAATACCAATCTAATTCTAAGCCAGTTACTTTTTCTGCGGTACGTTTTATATCGTTCGGAACAGGGTGCTTAAATTTAAAATCGGAATAGTATTTTTTAATAGTTTCCTGTAATTTTTCTTCTCCGATAATATATCCTAATTGAGATAAGAAAATTGAACCTTTACTATAAGCGGCAATGCCATAAGCCATGTTATTATGGTAACGATCGGCATGTGTAGTCTGTGGCTGTTCTTGTCCAGATTTTACTAAATATTGATATCCTTTATACGTTCCTTCTAAAGGGTTTGTCTTATTAGTACCCATTATTTTATCCATACAAAGTGTAGAAATATAAGTAGTAAAGCCTTCATCCATCCACTCATGTTTAGCCTCGTTGCTGGCTAAAACATGCTGAAACCAAGAATGTGCTAATTCATGGGCCATAACGCCAACTAAGCTTCCAAATTTTCGTTCTCCAGTGATTAGGGTGCTCATTGCGTATTCCATACCACCATCTCCGCCTTGAATAACGGAATATTGTTTATAAGGATACTCTCCTATGTTGGTATTAAAATAGGTCATTGCTTCAGCCGTTTTTGGCTGTAATTTCTTCCAGTTTTCTTTAATATTCGGATTGTCTTTGTACAAAAAATGTAACTCTGTACCATTTTCCATTTTTAGAATATCGTGTACATATTCCGGATCGGCTGCCCACATAAAGTCGTGTACTTTAGGGGCTTTAAAATGCCAGGTTAAGGTTTTGCCTCTTTGCTTTTTTATTTTGGATCCAGGAGCTTCATAGCCATGACCAATTTCATTTGGATTTTGCAAATAACCAGAACCACCAACCGTATAGTTTTTATCTATTGTAATTTTCACATCAAAATTTCCCCAAACTCCTTGAAATTCTCTTGCGATATACGGGTCTGCATGCCAACCTTCAAAATCGTATTCAGCTAGTTTAGGGTACCATTGACTCATAGAAAGAGCTACTTTTTCTGTGCTATTACGACCTGAACGACGAATTTGAATAGGAACTTGTCCTTTAAATACCATTTCTAATGTTGTCTTGCTCCCAGGAGGAATTGGTTTTGCAAGTTCTACTTCTAATACAGTACCAGCTTCTGAGTAAGTAACTTTTTGCCCATCTTGCTTTAAAGAAGACACGTGTAAAAAACCAATTTCGGAAGGAGATAAAGGAGCTATTCTACTTGTTTTTTCTTCGGTTATCATTCTTGCGTCAGGGTCTTTTATATTTTGGAGCCTAATGTCCATTTCACTACCAGGTTGAAATGCATTAAAGTATAAGTGATAATATACTTTAGAAAGTGCGTCTGGAGAGTTATTGGTATATACTAGTGTTTGTGTGCCTGAATATTGATAGTTTTCTACATCTATCTTAACACCCATAGTATAATCTACGTGCTGCTGCCAATAGGCTGTATTATTTTGGGCTAATAGAGAGGTTGTAATACTAAATAAGAGAAGCGTATATAAAGAAGATAACTTTTTCATCTGTTTTTTTATTTTAATCCCACCAGCATATTTAATTTTTCTGATGTTTATTTGGAAATGAATATGATTTTTATGCTTTACATAATTTCTATAAATAAATTGTTGTAGCATAAAACAGACGCCATAAAACTTCTTAGTCTTAAAAGTTTTATGGCGTGGAGCAATTTACAATTGTGTTTTTCCTTCTGAAACATTTTTAGCCATGAGTAATGCATTATATGCATTTACCATTTTTCCAGATTTAGAAATTTTATCTAAAGTGTTACTTTTGGAGGCATCACCACCAAGAATAACCTTCGCTTTTGGCGCTAGACCAGATTGCATTAATATTTGTTTTACCTGTGCCGCTTTTAATTTTGGATATTGAGAACGAATAAGGGCGGCAACACCGGCAACTGCAGGAGCAGCCATAGAAGTTCCTCCCATAAATTTATATTTACTACCAGGTACAGTAGAGTAAATTGCTGCTCCAGGAGCAAATACATCTACATTGTTTGCGCCGTAGTTAGAAAAAGAGGCTACCATTTCGGATCCATATCTTTCTCCTAATGCACCAACTGTAATAACATTATTTGCAATTTCTGCACCGGCATGATTGCCATGATCGTTTGGAAAGTTAGGATGGCTAGCATCGTCAATATTTGAGCCATCATTACCGGCAGCATGTACAATTAATACATCTTTAGAGGCTGCATATTTAATAGCATCATAAACCCATTCTGCTTTTGGTGAGAAAGACTTACCAAAGCTACAGTTAATTATTTTTGCTCCATTATCTACCGCGTACCGTATTCCTAAGGCAATATCCTTATCGTACTCATCGCCATTAGGCACAGCACGGATGCTCATAATAGCCACATTATTTGCTACCCCATTTGCTCCTTTTCCATTATTCCGTTCTGCCCCAATAATACCTGCCACATGGGTTCCATGGCTTTCATCTTCTACTCTATTTTGAGGGTTTCCGTTACCATAACCTCGATCGTTGAAATCATATGGGTTATCCCCTACATCTTTACGACCATTAAAATCTTTATTTAGATTATAGTTGGCACTTTCGGTAAAGTGTGTAATGCCGCCATTAAGTTCTTCTATAACCTCAGGAATGCTATCGGCATAATTAAACATTTGACTTAAGACAGCTATGCTTTGCTGTAAACCTTGGTCTTCCGTTTTTATAGCAGTTAAATCTTTCTTGGTATAAGTATCTTTCCCCAAGTGTTTTTTTACAGCTTCATCTGCTGTTTTTACTTGTTGTAAAATTTGCTCATATTGTTGCTTATTTTGAACTGCTTCTGGGTATTTTTTATCTAATTCTGCTTTTGCTTTTGCTTGCATTGCAGCATCTCCAAGGTTTAATCTAAGAATACGCGCAAACTCTAATTGCTCATTATACGACTCTCCTAAGAAATTATAACCATGGATATCATCTATATACCCATTTTTATCATCGTCTTTTCCGTTTCCGGCTTTTTCCTTTTTATTGGTCCAAAGAACACCATCTAAATCTTCGTGTTTTAAATCCATTCCAGAATCTAAAACCGCAACTATAACTTTAGTTCCTTTTTTATTATGAATAAGCTCCTTATAAGCTTTATCTACACTCATTCCGGGGATAGTATCCTTTACTAAATCTAAATGTCCCCAGTTTTGTTTTTCTTTTTCGGTAAGGTCTGCTATTTTAAGAGGTGTAGCATCAATATTTGCTACCGGAGTACTTACTAATTTTGTGGCTCCACAGCCAACAAATAATAAAGCTGTTGTAACGCCAACAACAGTTTTTGAAATTTTAATAGTCATATAAAATTTATTATGTTAATGTATGTCTTTAGTTAAAAAGGGTATTATAAGTGTATGTTTTATCTAATCTTATACCTTTTTCGGTATTTTTTAGAGTGCATATTTCATTATGAGCATCATGTTCAAACAACAAATAATAATTGTTTTCAACTGCATTTTTCAAAAATAATTCTTTTTCAGATAAAGTAAGTAATGGTCTTGTGTCATAGCCCATAACATAAGGTAATGGAATATGGCCAACAGTAGCAATTAAATCGGCAGTAAAAACTAGCGTTTTTCCTTGATACGTTATGTGCGGAAGCATTTGTTTTTCTGTATGACCATCAACAAATAGAATTCCAAAACCTAATTCAGATTCTTTTAGGAAAGAAGTTTCTCCACGTTCTATAAATTTTAATTGACCACTTTCTTGCATGGGCAACAGGTTTTCTTTTAAGAAGGATGCTTTTTCCCTTACGTTAGGTTCAGTGGCCCATTTCCAATGTTCTTCATTAGTCCAAAAGGTTGCATTTTTAAAGGCGGGTTCGTACCCCGTGCGATTTTTATTCCATTGAACACTTCCCCCACAATGATCAAAGTGTAAATGTGTCATAAAAACATCGGTAATATCATCTCTATGAAATCCATTTATTTTAAGGGAATTATCTAAAGTGTGATTACCCCATTGGTAATAATAATTAAAAAATTTATCAGATTGTTTATTACCCATTCCTGTATCGATCAAGATTAATTTGTCGCCGTCTTCGATAAGTAATGATCTGGCAGCTAAATCTATCATATTATTAGCATCCGCAGGGTTTGTTCTATTCCAAATAGATTGGGGTACTACGCCAAACATGGCACCTCCATCTAGCTTGAAATTACCAGTTTCTATAGGGTATATTTTCATTGTAAAAAATAATTTGTGCAAATTAAGAAATATGGTAAGGAAATTAGGGGTATAGGCGGTTTTATTAGCTGTTTTTTAACAAGATAGGTTCATTTTTATATTGTAAGAATGTATGTAATTGTTGTCCAAAGAAAATCATAGCCTTAATTTCTTGCACACTCAGAAGACGTTCTTTTTTTAGAATTAATAGAGTAGAACCATTAGATTCAATGTGGTAATAAGGGTTACTTTCTAAGAAAAGAATAAGCTCATCTGTAAATAATTCTTTAATAGGAATTTCATTTTCACCACTTAAATAAAAACGTTTATTAAAGTCGGGATGGTTATTTATAGTAATATCTTTAAAACCAGCAAGGCCATAAATAAAATCTAGTAACCCTTCTTTATCTAAAGTAAAAACGGGTATTTCATTGTCTAATTGAATATACATTATGGTAGTTTTAACCACCTCTTTTGCAATAAATGCACCTTCTGTAAACTCTACATCAACTACTTTAAATTTGGACTCATTATCTTTTAAAGTATTATAGATATAAGGAATTTCTCTTGTTTTAAAAAAGATAAAATTATTTAGAAAATTTGTTTTAATGTCCTTTTTAGGAACATAATTCCAATGGTATTCTTTGGCGGTATTTTTTAGTAGTTTTTGTCTTTTCGTAAAATACCTTTCTACAGCGCCTATTTTGCTAAAAGGAATTACTTTACGAATGGCAAAAGGGTGTTTAGAGTCTGCTCTATGCTTATCTAAACCAATAATTTCTATGCTTCCTCCTTTTTTACTAAAAGTATCTACATAACTTTCTATACCATCCATTACGGTATGGTCTACAAAACTGCATAGGGAAAAATCTAGTATTATGTTCTCATTTTCCGGAATTACATCTAGGTTATTTTTAAGTTTATAAAAATTTAAGAAGCTACAAAAGTACTTTACACTTACATAATAGTTATTACCATCCTTTTCCTTATACATTAAAATATTAGGCTTGGTAATATGATTAATAAATAAAGAAAAACTCTTATTTATAAGAACGTGAATTAAAAAGGTAATCACAATCCCGGCGCTTATTCCAGTAATTAAATTAGTAAATAATGTTGTGAGTAAGGTTACAAGAAAAATTACAATTTGTTCTTTTCCAATTTTAGCAATTTTTCCAAGGGTTTTTGGTGTTGCTAATTTGTAACCAGTATATACCAAAATGGCAGCTAAAGCGGCCAGAGGGATCATTCTTAATTGGTTTTGAAAAAGAAGAACAAACGCAACTAAAAATAGAGCATGAAAAAGGTTCGCAGTTCTATTAGTAGCTCCATTATTAACGTTTACGGAACTTCTAGCAATAACTGTTACAACATTTAACCCACCTACAAGACCACTTAAAGAAGTAGCAATACCTAAAGCTTTTAAATCTTTATTTACATTAGAACGCCGGCTTAGTGGATCTAATTTATCTACTGCTTTTATACTTAATAAAGACTCAATACTTGCTATTAAGGTAATAGCAAAAACAACTAATATAAATTCCTTTGTTTGGATGATAGAAAAATCTGGAAAAGCCCATTTTCCAAGTACATTATCTGGTATGTTTACTAAAAATTTAGAACTCATAGGATAAGGAATACCTAATGCCTCTAAAATATAACTAAAGCCAATGGTTAATATTAGTATCCACATTGGTGCAGGAATAAGTTGAAAGTATTTATTCCTTATTTTAGAATAGTAAATCATTATTAACAAAGCACTTGCTCCAATTGTCGCAGCAACGAGAATTTCAGGAGTATCTAGGTATAATTTATATAATCCTGTTGGGATTTTTCCAAGAAGACTTACAATACTGCCACTTTCATTATTATGGCCAATCATAATATGAAATTGTTTGGCAAGAATACCTAAGCCTATGGCTGCTAACATGCCTTCAATGGCAGATGCAGGAAAAAAATCTGCTAAGCGTCCCATTTTTAAAAAACCTAGTAGAACCATGAGAGCTCCGGAGATAACAATAGCAGCAAGTGTAAACAAATACCCTTGGTATAAATCTCCTCCACCTAAGGTTGTAATGGCGCCAAGAAGAACAATAACAAGACCATTTCCAGGACCTGTAATAGTTACATTGGAGCCCCCTAAAATAGCGACAACAATACCTCCAACAATGGCAGCGATTATTCCAGATATAGGTGGAGCTTCACTTGCCAATGCTAAACCAAGACCTAAAGGAAGGGCTATTAGCGAAACAACGAAACCAGAAAATATATTTTTAGGTAATGCGCTTATAAAATTTTTAGTTTGGCTTGTTTTTGTGGTCAAGTTCTGTTTCTAATAATTAATAAATCGGTTGGTAGATCAGATAAAATATGTTCTGTATCATGGGGAAATATACGATCAAATATTCCTGTTTTTGCTGGAGCATTCATTACTAATAGATCTGCCCTAACAACCTCGGCATAATGCCCTATGGAGTAGCCTCTTTTTCCAAAAATACTCTGAGATTTAACTTTTAAATTTGTCTTTAAATATTTGGGTAAGTCTTCTATTATTTTGCGAACTCTAAATTCTTCTCTGTGTTTTAATCGTTCTTTTACAATAGTTGCTTTTTTAAGAGAGCGATCATCTTCTACAGTTACATGAATTTCTTTTTGCCTAATCTCTTCTACTACCGTTAATTTTTGAGCGCCAAGAGCATAACTCACATAAAAGGCATCTGTAATAGCCAAAGGCGTTTCGGGAGCATCTAAGCCATTTACAACAACGTGTTTGCAAGGAACCCTTTCCGCAGAAGGTTTAATTAATAAAAGTACAGAACAACAAACTTTACGTGTTAATTTTCTAGCAATAGAACCTACATAGAATCGAAACATATTTTCATGTTGCATAGCCCCTAACATTAATAAATCTATATTAGAGGTGCTGCAAGTTTTTAAAATAATTTCATAAGGATTTCCTTGTTTCCATTGAATTTCCACAGATAAATCTGGATGTTCTATCGCAGAAAGAATAGCTTTAATTTTTAATTCTTTTTCTACAGTTTTTTCGCCAACATGTAATAAAATAAGTTTGGCATTAAAAAAATGAGCAATGCGTGTAGTTTCCAGCACATTAACATTGAGTGATGGAGAAAAAGCAAATCCAAATAAGATAGTTTTAAACGGATGGATTTCGTTTTTCATGAAAAAAATTAAGTGCGTAAGATACTATAATATTTAAGAAATAAATTCTTGGATATTAACATTGTTATTTTTGAAATAAAAAGGTATTTTCCCTAAAAATAAAATCATGCTAGAACTTGCTGGAATTATTATACTTGGAATTATAGCTCAATGGATGGCTTGGCGTTTAAAACTGCCCGCTATTTTACCTTTAATATTAATCGGATTATTGGTGGGGCCTATTGCCACTTTATTTACCGAAGATGGTTTAAAACTAATAGAACCTATATGGAATGGTACAAATGGTTTATTCCCAGGGGATGGTCTTTACTATTTTGTATCCTTGGCCATAAGTATTATTCTTTTTGAAGGCGGACTAACGTTAAAACGTTCCGAGATAAAAAACGTAGGGCCTGTAATAACTAAACTAATTACGCTTGGTTCTGTAGTTACTTTTTTTGGAGCTGGTTTGGCTGCACATTATATTTTTGAATTACAATGGCAAATTTCTTTTTTGTTTTCTGCCTTAATTATTGTGACTGGACCTACCGTAATTACGCCTATTCTTAGGAATATTCCGTTAAAAAAAGATGTCTCTACTGTTTTGAAGTGGGAAGGTATATTAATAGACCCTATTGGTGCTTTAGCTGCGGTATTGGTTTTTGAATTTATTAGCGTTGGTGAAGGTCATGGATATACACAAACTGCGTTAATAGAGTTTGGTAAAATATTACTTTTTGGAACTAGTTTTGGTTTTACTTTTGCTCATGCGTTAACCTTTGCCATAAAAAAGAATTTAATTCCTCATTATTTATTAAATGTAGCTTCCTTATCTATAGTATTATTAGTTTTTGTAACCTCTGATGTTTTTGCCCATGAATCTGGACTTTTAGCTGTTGTAGTTATGGGGCTTGTTTTAGGAAATATAAACCTACCTAACCTTAAAGAGTTGTTATATTTTAAAGAATCTTTAAGTGTATTACTCATTTCAATTCTATTTATTCTCTTAGCTGCCAATATTAACATTCGTGATTTAGAATTAATATATAATTGGAAAACAGTAGCACTTTTTGCCGTAATTATATTTATAGTACGCCCTTTAGGGGTCTTCTTAAGTACGCAAGGGTCAAATTTAAAACTCAATGAAAAGTTATTTATTAGTTGGGTGGGTCCCCGTGGTATTGTAGCTGCGGGTATTGCTTCTTTATTTGGTTCTAAACTTTTAGCTAAAGGAGAAGCAGGAGCAGAATATATTACGCCATTGGTTTTTATGATTGTTTTGGGAACCGTTTTGCTTAATGCTACTACTGCGAGATTGTTTGCAAAATTAATCGGGGTATTCTTAAAAAAATCGGAAGGTATTTTAATTATTGGTGGATCTAATGTTTCTAGATTAATTGCGAATTATCTTCTTAAAAACGGTAGACACGTAGTACTTATTGATAATAACCAAACTAATGTTGAAAAAGCAAAGAAGGCAGGATTAGAGGCATTGGTGGCTAATATTTACTCCGATAGTCTAATGGATAATATTGAATTAAATGATATGGGATATTTAATGGCCTTAACAGGTAATTCTGATATTAATAAATTTGCTATTAATAAATTTCAAAAACAATTTGGTGAAAATGGAGCGTTTAGGTTGGTAAGTAGTGATGAGATGAATAAGCCTGAAAACAACCCAAAAGAAGGTCTTTTTTCGCTTTCTGATGATTTTATTAAATTAACAGAAGCGGCAAGAGAGTTTCCTACTATTAATGAAATAGAAATTACAAGCCCGGAGCATTATTCAGAACTTTTAGAACTTACAAGGAAAGAAATCTTTACAATTCCATTGTTTATTAAAGGTATTAAGGGAAATCTTGAAATAATTTCTTCTATAGATGCAGAAACTAAAACTATTGCTAAAGGATTTAAGCTTGTTTATTTAGGAAAATCTTTACAATAAATTTGTATTTATTATATACTAAAACGTTAGTTATGCATCTATAATTATCCGTTTCACAACATTTACCTACAAAATAAAAGCTTTATAAGAATATAACTACAAAGGACTCGTTCTCTTTTTTCAAATTAATTTAATAAACCAAAAACCAAATTTAATTATGAAAAAGTTATTTTTATTTCTCGCTTTAGGAAGTTCTATTGTATTTACAAGTTGTAATAAAGATGATGATGATAAAGCTTCATCATGCTCAACCTGTGATTTGGATGTGTTAGGGACTGTAACTAGCTCAAAGTACTGCGATAATGGTGATGGAACTATATCAGTGACAACGCAAGGAACAACTCAAACAGTTGAACTTGATGGTGTTTCTTTTGATACTTTTATATCTCAATTAGATTTAGTAGCGGATTGTAAAAAATAGGTATTAAGTCCTAAATAACCGATACAAATTATTAAAGGATTAATAATTAATTATAAAAAGTTGGATAATGATATCATTATCCAACTTTTTTGATTGTGCTTTTTAATATCAATGCTTAAAGATGCGTTTTGTTACTTTAAATTCTTTTCAATATTGTGTAAACTCTTTCTATAATTATTTTTTGAACAATAGTTTATCTTCTTTGTCTAGACCTTATAAACTTGTAATTTCTAACTAAGAAAAAGGCTGGGCTTTGTTAATGGTTACCGTAATATCTTTCTCCTCTATTTGGTAATTAACGCCAGCAATAAGCTGAAAAAAGTGAACCGAAGATTCTCTTTTAATCTTGTTTATTAACATAGACTCATCGATATCTCCACTTTCCTGTCTCCAAGTAAAAATAGAACGCTCTTCTAACTGAATAATACTATGTTTAGCGGTAAATTGAGCAATGTATAATGTCATAATCGGGGGATAATTAGGACAGCAAAAATAGGAAGAAATACTATTATTTTTATAGTTGTAAATAAATAATATTAACAATGCCTATGTTGCTAAATATTTAATCATTAAGCTTTAATACAGCCATAAATGCTTCTTGGGGTACTTCTACATTACCTACTTGGCGCATACGTTTTTTACCTTTCTTTTGTTTCTCTAAAAGCTTACGTTTACGAGAAATATCACCACCATAACATTTTGCAGTAACATCTTTACGCAATGCTTTTGTTGTTTCCCTAGAAATTATTTTGGCACCAATGGCAGCTTGTATAGGAATATCAAACTGTTGTCTTGGTATTAGTTCTTTTAGTTTTTCACACATTTTTTTACCAATAGTAACCGCATTATCTGCGTGTATTAGCGCTGATAAGGCATCCACTGGTTGTGCATTAAGTAAAATATCTACACGTACTAATTTAGAAGTTCGCATACCAATTGGAGCATAATCAAAAGAAGCATATCCTTTGGAAACTGTTTTTAAACGATCATAAAAATCAAAAACAATTTCGGCTAATGGCATATCAAAATTAAGCTCTACTCTTTCCGTAGTTAAATAGGTTTGGTTAGTAATTTGCCCTCTTTTTTCAATACATAAGGACATTACATTACCAACAAAATCTGCTTTAGTAATTATGGTTGCTTTTATATATGGCTCTTCTACACGATCAATACTAGAAGGATCTGGTAAATCTGTTGGATTATTTACAATTAAAGGAGTCTCAGGTTCTTTTCTTGTATACGCATGGTAACTAACATTGGGTACAGTGGTAATAACCGTCATATTAAACTCACGCTCTAAACGTTCTTGAATAATTTCCATGTGTAGCATTCCAAGGAATCCACAGCGAAAACCAAAACCAAGAGCAGCACTACTTTCCGGAGCAAAAACCAAGGAAGCATCATTAAGCTGTAACTTCTCCATAGAGGCACGTAACTCTTCAAACTCGTCTGTATCTACTGGATAAATACCAGCAAATACCATTGGTTTTACGTCTTCAAAACCTTCAATTGCGTTTTTTGTAGGTTTTGCAGCGTCTGTAATTGTATCTCCAACTTTTACTTCTCTAGCATCTTTAATACCGGTAATTAAGTATCCAACATCACCAGCTTTGATACTTTTTTGAGGGTGTTGTACTAATTTTAAAGTACCAACCTCATCCGCAAAATAATCTTTATCTGTAGCTACAAATTTTATTTTTTGCCCTTTTTTAATTTCTCCGTTGATAACTCTGAAATAGGTTTCTACACCTCGGAAAGGATTATATACAGAATCGAAAACTAAAGCCTGTAAAGATTCCTCTAAATTTCCTTCAGGTGCAGGCACACGTTCAATAATAGCAGCAAGTATTTCTTCTATACCTATTCCAGTTTTTGCACTTGCTGGAATTACTTCTTCTGCATCACATCCCAAAAGATCTACAATATCATCCGTAACCTCTTCTGGACTTGCACTAGGTAAATCTACTTTATTAAGAACAGGGATTATCTCTAAATCATTCTCTAGCGCTAAATACAAATTAGAGATGGTTTGTGCCTGTATACTCTGTGCAGCATCTACAACTAAAAGAGCACCTTCACAAGCAGCAATGGAACGAGAAACTTCATAAGAAAAATCTACGTGGCCAGGGGTATCAATTAAATTAAGAATGTACTCTTCTCCCTTATAGGTATACTCCATTTGTATAGCATGACTCTTTATTGTAATACCACGTTCTCGTTCTAAGTCCATACTATCTAGTAGCTGTTCTTTTTTTTCACGATCGGTTACGGAGCCAGTAAAATCTAACAATCGATCCGCTAATGTACTTTTACCGTGATCAATATGTGCAATAATGCAAAAATTTCTAATATTCTTCATAGGAGCAAAATGAGCTATTACATTTAATTTTTACCAGTTTTATTTCTGGTAAAGAAATGCAATTGCAAATATAGTTTAATTTAAATACTGGAATCTAAGGCTATACTATAATTATTATTACAAGAGAACCTTTATTATTTTAGTACTTATCGGTATATATTATTTAAGTAAAACAAGAATAAAAAACACCTACAAACTACAATTAATGTAGGGTATTTCTTGAAATATTTATTTATATTTACGACAATACCGAAAATCCTACATGATAAAACTTTATTCGTCCCTTTTTTTCATTTTTTTTTATTGTATAACTTCTTTTGCTCAAGAATATACAGTTTCAGGAACAGTTTTAGATGGTAATAAAATCCCTATTTCTTATGCTACTGTGGTTGTTAAAAGATTAGATTCTGTTTTAATAAAAGGAACGTCTACAAGTGAAGATGGAACATTTAAAATCGAAGAAATAAAAAGGGGTAAGTATTATTTACAAGCTAGTTATATTGGTAATACTTCTAAACTAATACCGGTACAAATAGATAAGAATATAACTGTAGAAAATATTAGCTTATTACTACAAGACCAAAACTTAGACGAAGTTGTGGTTACTTTGCAAAAACCTAGATTAGAAAGAAAAGCAGATCGTTTAGTGTTTAATATTGCTAATACCGCCTTGACAGATTCCGATATTTGGGATGTTTTAAAGAAAACGCCTTCGGTTCTTATTTCTGGGGAGAAACTACAAATTAAGGGTCAAGATAACATAGGGGTCATGATCAACAATAAAAAAGTTAATTTACCTACCGAGGATTTGTATAATTTACTCTCTGGAACTAGTGCTAATAATGTAGAATCTATAGAAGTAATTACCAATCCGCCTATAAAGTATAGTGCAGAAGGTGGTATGTTGATTAATATTGTAATGCATAAAAATTTAGCATCTGGTTATAACGGATCTCTTTATAATACTTATAAACAAGGTATTTTTGCTAAACATACTTTGGGTACAGACCATTATTTTAAGGGAGATAAAACAGATTTTTCTGTGAATTATAGTTTTAGTCGCAATAAGAAAATTACTAGATATACGGATAAAACAAGTTATTTAGGCACCCCAAGTTCAGATTGGACTGCCAATCAAAATTCTACTAGAAACGAGAACAAACACAATATAAATTTGTTTTTTGACTATTTTATAAATAAAAAAAATACACTTAGCCTATCTAGTCTTAATGTTCTTACTCCAAATTATAGTGCACTTAATAATACAGATACAAACATTAACTTTGCAGATATCACTTTGGATTCTAGTTTTAAATCTCTAATTTTTAGTGATAGAAATTATCTTAATACGGCATATTATGCGGATTGGATACGAAAATTAAAGAAAGAAGGTGCTGAAGTATCTTTTGGATCACATTATACTTTTTATAAGTCAGAAATTGGTCAAGATTTGAACACTACTTTTTTTAATAATTTAGGATCTTCTACAGGGGTTAATAACTTTACCACAGATTCTAACCAGAAAATAAACCTTTATAATGCTCAAATAGATTTTGTTACTCCAGTTGGAGAATCTAGTAGGGTAGAAGCAGGAATTCGATATGCCGGAATAGATTCTGAGAGCACTATCAGACAAGAAGGTTATGACCGTAATCAACCCGGAATAAACCCAACAGATGCAGGAGTATTTTTGTATAATGAAGATATTTACGCTGGCTATACTAGTTTTAACGCTAGCTGGGAAAAGTTTAAATTCAACACAGGTTTACGAATAGAATATACAGAAACAGTAGGAGATTTAGATACAAGTCCTAGCAAAACAGAAAACAATTATTTAGAGCTATTTCCTTCCTTCTCTTTGAATTTTGTTCCAAATAAAAATAATGGAGTAAGACTTTACTATTTTAGAAGAATTAATAGGCCTAGATATAATAAAATTAATCCTTTTCAATATTTTGAAAGCAATAACTCTGTAATTGAAGGGAATCCAAACTTATTACCAGCAACCAGAAATTACATTGCTTTAGAATATACTTTAAAGAAGGCGTATAGTATTGCGATTTCTTATAGGGCCGAAAAAAATTACTTTAGCGAACAAGTATTCCAAGATAATGCCTCGAATTTATTACGTTATTTAAGTTATAATATTGATAGGAATATTTCTTATGGGGTAGACTTTACTATGAATAAAAATATTACGAATTTTTGGGATACTTATGCCCTAATATATATATCAAATAAAGAGAATGAATTTGTTGATTTTAATTCTGGAGATTTATTATCCAGAAATATTTGGATGTGGATGTTTAGGACAAGAAATAGTTTTACGCTACTAGATGATAAAAGTATAATGGCAGATGTAGATTATGAATATTATTCGCCAACAATTTACGGTAACGAAAGCTCAGATGCTAGCAGTAATTTAAGTATAACTATACGTAAAACATTGTGGAATAAAAAAGCAAGTATTTCATTAGGAATGTCCGATATTTTTAGAAAAGACATCTATTTTGCTTCTAGGGTATATGGCGATCAGAATAATTCTACTTTTACCAGAAGAGAAAATCGTCTTTTCACATTAGGGTTTAGATATAAGTTTGGAAATGAAAAGATAAAAGCTAATAAAAAATCAAAAAATAATGCAGAACGTGGGAGAATATAATTTTTAATATGCTCCCATTAATCCGCCGCAAACGCCTAAACTTACTAGTAAATAAATACCTGCTAGTATAAAAAGCACTTTTCCCGCTTTATACTTTCTTTTACTTCTTAAAATAAACCCTATTATTAATAATAAGATTGCTGGCCCAAACATTAGGGCAAAAAGAAATGCAACTAGGCCATCTAAATTACCAACTTCTAAGGGTAGAGTTATATTCATAATATTTCGTTTTGTAGTTCTTCTAAGCGTTTTAATTTATCATCTCTATAAAAAAGGTTCATAGTTTCAAACGGTATAATTTTATAATCTTTATTTACGATATGCACGCAAGATTTTTTAATAGCCCTTACATCAAAATTATGTGCATCGATAAATTGCATAATTATAATTCTAAAAAGATTATCATAGCCTAAATTAGGAGCATCAATTTCTGGTAAACAACACATAATGCTTTTTAAATTTTCCTCTGCTTTTTCTACAGAATTTCCAGTACTAAAAAGGTCTATCATTTTACCATGTAGCTCAGGGTCTTGCTCATAAATTATGGTGTTTTTACCTTCATTTAATAAATCTTCGGGGTTTATGTACCGTGTTAAAGGACTTACGTTATTACCTAATTTTAAAGCATAAGCCATTACTAAGGCATCTGGATTACAAGGAACAGGAATTAAATCATCGGGCTCAAAAATTGGGGATTGCTCTAAAATTTTTCTTCGAACTTCGGTTAGGGTTATTCTATTTTCATCTGCTTCAAAATTATCTAGCCTACCAGCTATTTGTGTGGGCTGAAAAGTAACCCCGCGCACACATTTTTGTTTCAGAACAAAATCAATTGTTTTGCCCATTTCATGGTCATTAAGTCCTTTTTGTAGGGTAACTACAAGCGTTGTAGAGAGGTTTAATTTATTTAAGTGTTCTAAGGCTTTTAATCTTGTTTCTGCTAAATCTGCACCACGCAAGGTCCGTAAAACGGTATTCTCTAAAGAATCAAACTGAAGATAGATTTCAAAATCAGGAGCATAGCTAGCCAAGCGCTTTGCAAACTCAAAATCTTTAGCAATTTTAATTCCATTGGTATTTAGCATTAAATGCCTTATAGGAAGTGTTTTTGCGTACTCTAAAATTTCAAAAAATTGAGGATGTATCGTAGGCTCCCCACCACTAAGTTGTACTACATCTGGTTCTCCTTCATTTTTTACAATAACATCGAGCATTTTTTTTACTTCTTCCAAAGTTCTATGCCTACCATAACTTGGAGATGAAGAAGCATAACAAGTGGGGCAGGTTAAATTACAACGATCCGTAAGTTCTACAACGGTAAGGCATGAGTGTTGCTCATGATCTGGGCAAAGACCACAATCATAAGGGCAGCCGTAATGTGTTTTGGTATTAAAAGTTTTTGGATATTCTGAAACCTTGTTATAGTTTCTTATGTTTTTATAGTATTCAATATCATCCGCTATTAATACTTTAGAACGACCGTGCTCTTTGCAATTTTTGAGCATATATACATTCTCATTTTCAAAAACTATTTTGGCATCTACCCTACGTAAACATTCAGGACATAGGCTTAATGTAAAATCATAATAGGTGTAATTTCTTTCCGGCATATTGTATTCCTTGAAGTATTGTTTTATAGTAGTATAGTACACAAATTAGGCATAAATATTGAATACTACTAAGCTCTAAAAATAGAAATGCATTTGGTTTTAGAAATTCTATGAAGAATCTAAAAATAAAATAACTAATCATAAAGATTTTGAAAAGCATTCCA
The DNA here is from genome assembly GCF_947496775.1 of uncultured Maribacter sp. Classification (GTDB taxonomy): domain Bacteria; phylum Bacteroidota; class Bacteroidia; order Flavobacteriales; family Flavobacteriaceae; genus Maribacter_B. The sequence goes on from NZ_CANMDU010000013.1 coordinate 35,444, forward strand.
TTTTCTAACGTATTCTTTTTAATAAGGTTTTTTAAAAAGGCCAATAGGAAAATTAGAAATACTATTTCATATAACGCTATGGGGTGTCTTAAATATTCATCACCCAAATACATTCCAAGAAAAGTATTAGTAACAATACCATAAGTAAACTCATTGGTGCCTGTTAAAAAACAACCTAAACGACCAATGATAAGCCCTACAATTATGGGTAATGTAAAAAGGTCTCCAGAAGATGTTTTTTCGCCTATATATTTTTTAATCAACTCTACCCCTAAAAGGCCACCAAATAGGCCACCCATTATTGTTTTATTGTTTAGAATAGAAAGCCACCCTTGGTTATAATGTAGTACAGGGTTTTCAAAAAAAGCAACAAACCTAGATAAGAATAAAGCTCCAAAAATAGCACCAATAATTATTGATAAGCGGTTTGTAGACGATATTAAATCGGAGCTTTTTTTGCGTAAAAAGCGGTAGTATTGAAAGCCAATAAAAAAAGCTAAGTACTCTAAGATTAGGTGCATATTAATCTTTATTCCAAAGAGAATAGGTTCATACGGAATAGAAAAGCTTAAAAACATAAATCTAAGATAGTAGCATTTTCTGTTTTTACAGCTACTGGAATAGTAGTAAATTTGTACCATGCCAAAAATTGGAGACATACAATTACCAGATTTCCCGTTATTACTTGCACCTATGGAAGATGTAAGTGACCCACCTTTTAGAGCTTTGTGTAAGGAACAAGGAGCAGATGTGGTTTATACCGAGTTTATTTCTTCGGAAGGACTAATTCGTGATGCTGCAAAAAGTGTAATGAAGTTAGATATTTATGAAAAAGAACGCCCAGTAGGGATTCAAATATTTGGCGCTAATTTAGATTCTATGCTACGCTCTGTAGAGATAGTAGAAAAATCTAACCCAGATATTATAGATATTAACTTTGGTTGTCCTGTAAAAAAAGTAGTTAGTAAAGGTGCTGGAGCAGGAATTTTAAAAGACATAGATTTAATGGTGTCTTTAACCAAAGCCATGGTAGAACATACCAAGCTGCCTATTACGGTAAAAACCAGATTAGGGTGGGATGAGAGTTCTATTAAAATTGTTGAGGTTGCAGAACGCATACAAGATGTTGGCTGTAAAGCAATAGCCATTCATGGTAGAACTAGAGCGCAGTTGTATAAAGGAGATGCGGATTGGAAACCTATTGCCGAGGTAAAAAATAACCAAAGAATGCATATTCCTGTATTTGGAAATGGTGATGTAAACACCCCAGAAGCTGCTGTAAAAATGCGCGATGAATATGGTTTAGATGGGGCAATGATTGGGCGAGCAAGTATTGGGTATCCTTGGTTTTTTAAAGAAGTAAAACACTTTATAAATACAGGAACGCATTTAGAACCACCAACTATGGAAGAACGTGTTACAGCCGCACGTAGGCATTTACAAATGTCTATAGATTGGAAGGGTGAAAAATTGGGTGTTTTTGAAACCAGAAGACACTACACAAATTACTTTAAGGGCATTCCAGACTTTAAAGAATATAGAATGAAAATGGTTACTAGTGATGCTTCTAAAGATGTCTTTGCTACTTTTGATGAGGTTCTAGAAAAATTTGGAAATTATCAGTTTGTTAGATAGTTTTTAATTCTTTTTATTATACGGTGTAGTGTCTAACACCATCGTATTATAATCTGGAAAATTATTAGGAATTTTATAAGAAGTTTTCCCTGTTGCTAGCCACTCAGTTGCGCGGATTAAGGTAGTCTGAAACCCTATGCACCTGTAACTTTTAGGATATATATCGTCTTTCCAAAGATGTCCCATAGAAGAATTGTAAACCCTTCCTTTTCCGTATGAAACTACCCATTCTACGGGCCAATTAATAGAAGTGTTAGAGTCTTTAGCATAAGAAAGAATAGTAATATTTTTTCCAGGACCACGTGCAAATTTATAAAGTTCCATATCTGGAGTTTTCCATATTTTTGGAAAATCTTTATTAATAGGATGGCTATTTAAGATATAAATATTTTCATCATTTCTTGGTCCATGAAATGTTGCTTTTCCTTCGTGAGGAGGAATTGTAATTATTTCTTTATTCTCCTTCACCTGTAATGCTACCCCTTCATCTTTTGATCTCCAACCTAATCCTATCATTAAATTATATTCTTTCCATTTTGGAAAAGCGTTATTTGCAGAATGAAGTATGTATAAACCTCCACCTTGACTTAGATATTCTTCTAAGTTTTTTTCTACTTCTTTGGGCCAGCGTATATCTTTACAGCTTATGTTATTAGTGTTTTGAATAACAACATCGTAATTTTTAAATTTTGGACGCCAATTTTTCCAGTTTTTATCTGCAGATATAGAAGGTGTTGTAGAAATACTTACTTTAAATAAATTAGTTTCTTCTAAAATTGTTTTAACAAGTAAAGAAGTTTGTTTCCAATTATGATTATTAAAACCATCAATAATTAAAACATTTAATTTGTCTGTATTAGGTTGTGCAAAAATAATTTGTCCCCAAAAAAGAAATACTACTAATTTATGTATCATATTAATATGTTTTTCTTAGCTATTAATTACTTACTAGGCAGTAATTAATTTTTTAGAAATTCTACTACTAGCAACTAAAGAGGCTAGTATTCCTAGAACAATAATAGTGGCTAAAACAATTACTACATTAATTAAATTAAATTGTACGGGATAGGCTAAGGTTGGGGTAATTTTTAACCACCCAAAAGCCAATTGCGAACCAATTAATAAAGAGCCTAAAAGAACACCTATTAGCCCACCTAAACTAGTTACTAAAACCCCTTGTAAGAAATATATTTTCCGAAGCTGTTTTATGGTTGTTCCTAAATTATATAGGGTCTTAGAATTTTGTTGCTTATCTAAAATCATCATAATTATGGCTCCTACGACATTAAAAAGAGCAATAATAAGTACTAGGGTAAAAATAAGGTAGGTTGCTAAATTTTCAGTGTTTAACATGCGATAAAGCGTACTATTCAGTTCTTTTCTACTTTTAATTATTACGTTAGGAATAATAGCTGTTATTTCATTTTTTAGTACATCACCAGTTGCAGAGTCTGAGATTTTAAAATTAATACCTGAGACTTCAGTGTTGTCTTTTTCTAACAATGCTTGTACTAAGGGTAAGTGCGCAAAGACATACTTTTTATCAATATTTTCTTCAATAACATAAACGCCACTCATTAATAGAGCAAGCTCATTATATGGTTTTGTTTTTAATGTTAGTTGCGAAGTGTTTCCTTTTCCTGGTTTTGGAGCTAAAATTACTAATGGATGTCTGTACTGGTTGATAGATATTCCCAATAAATTGGCAATACCAATACCAGTAACTCCTTGCTCGTTGTTTATAGACCAATTACCATACTGTATGGTGCTATCTATTCCGGTTACCTTTGTAAAGCTAGAATCTACCCCTTTTATATACGCAATATGATTTTTTTGACGGTGCGAGAGGTATACCTTCTCTTCTAACTCTTTGGTGTAAAAGCTTATTCCTTTAATTTTGGAAAGCTGTACCTCTTGTTCAGGGGTAATGGAGAAAAATTTCCCTGTTTTGGGTATTGCTTTTAAATCTGGATCAATAGTATTTGTATAAGAAAGACTAAATTCTTTTAAACCAGCAAAACCAGATAAAACAATAAAAAGTGCCCCAGAGCCTATAACAATAACTAAAAAAGTAATGAAATTAATAATATTCACCGCATTTTGACTGCTCCTAGAGTGCAGGTACCTTTTCGCGATGTATAATGGAAAGTTCAATAGTTACGATTTTTTTCTTTTATCTAAAAGATCTCTATTTTCAATTGGGTTTTCTTCTCCTTTTAAAGATTTTTCTATTTTTTCTATATAGTCTAAAGAATCATCTAAATAGAAAAGTAATTCCGGAACTCTTCGTAATTGATTTTTAGTTCGTTGCGAAAGTTCATGTTTTATAAGAGGTTGGTTAGATTGTATACCCTTTAAAAGCTCTTCTGCACCTTTATTTGGAAAAATACTAACATATACCTTAGCTATAGATAAATCGGTAGTTACAGATACTTTAGAGACAGAAATTAAAGTCCCTGTAAGTCCACCATCTATTGCTGCTCGTTGTAGAATATCTACAATATCTTTCTGTATTACTCCGGCTATTTTTTTCTGACGTTGCGTTTCCATGCTACAAAAGTACGTAGAAAATGGAGTTTTTTAGTTTTTCCGTATATTCATCTATAAAATAAGTAACGTTTTGAAGAAAATAGAACATATCGGTATTGCCGTAAAGAGTTTAGAAAAGTCTAATGATTTGTATGAAAAACTATTGGGAACGCCTTCTTACAAAGAGGAAGAGGTGGTTTCGGAAGGAGTTAAAACCTCCTTTTTTAAAACAGGCCCTAATAAGATAGAATTATTAGAAGCTACTAAGGAAGATAGTCCAATTGCTAAGTTTATAGCAAAGAAAGGAGAAGGCATACATCATATAGCCTTTGAGGTCGAAGATATAGTAGCAGAAATAGCACGTTTAAAGGCAGAAGGGTTCATCGTTTTAAACGATGAACCTAAAAAAGGTGCTGATAATAAATTAGTTGCGTTTGTACACCCAAAAACTACGAATGGCGTTTTATTAGAATTGTGCCAAGAAATAGGATAGAAGCACCGAATTTCCTTGCACCATAATAAAATAAGTAGTAATATTGCAACCGCAATTTGCGGGTCCTATAGCTCAGCTGGTTAGAGCACCTGACTCATAATCAGGGGGTCCATGGTTCGAGCCCATGTGGGACCACACTAGTAAATACAAAGCTTTCGAGAAATCGGAAGCTTTTGTTTTTTAAGACGGGTACAACATAGGTACAACAATCTCTTTTCTTTTTACGTATCTTTAATTACTGCTTTTATTAAGAGGTAGGAGTTTATGGATAAGTTAATTAAAAATATAGCTCAATTATGGTGCAGCCTAGACGATTCTATTGATAATTTTTTCAATAGAAGGATTTTAAGAACGCATAACTCTACCTTTCTTTTCTTAATTTCTATGCTTGGGATTGTGGCGATTAGTATAGCTTTTTTCGCAGAGTTTAATTCTGTTTTTTATAGATTCCTATTCTTTTTCGCTTATATTTTTATGGGATTTATAGGATTGACCATTGTTGGAGCATACCACGAAAAGAAACGTATAAAAAATAAAAGACTATACCCTTTTCTTTACAGAACATTAAAAATAGGGAATATCAATTACGATGCTCTAAAGCTTAATGATGACGAAAAAATTGACTTCCACTTATTATTAAACAGGAGAAAAGTTCAAAATAAAATCAATTTTCAGGAGAACAATAAAAGTAAAGATTCTGCCAATCATCGAATGTTGTTTTCAATGTTTCATGTAATACTTGAAGATGGAATAGAGAATTTAACTGATGTTCATAAAAAAGTGTTTTTTGAAATGCTCGAAGATTCTTTTTTAATGAACGGAAAAACTATCAATTACAAGACGTTAAAATCCAGTTTCTCAGGTTGGAAAGGAGATTTAAGCTCAGATAAAGGCAAGGGTTATATAAAATACTGGAAAAGTGTTTTTGATATAGCATAATTAAGAAATAATGATAGCGTAATTGTAATTACCCTATTGATTATGCGGTATTTGTTGTCATATGTTTGCCATGTACAAAAATGTAAATGGCCATTTACTCATTTCTAAATATTAAAAATAAGAGTGATGAGTGAACAAGAAAACGTCGTAGAATTACTACGCGACATTAAAGGTTTATTATCCCACACCAAAAAGGTAATGAATGTAGATGATCTAGTAATTTATACGGGATTATCGAAAAGTAAAATATACAAGCTTACCCAGCTTAAATTAATACCTGCAGGTAGGAATCCTAACATACGTCAAAAGTTCTTTGATAAAGAAACTATTGATGCCTGGTTAATGGGAGAACCTAATCTGTCCGATGAATACCTAGAACAGCAATTTAATAAGCAGCTGTTGAAAAACAAAAAATAAATCCTTGGTTATGGCTACTGATAAACAGGATTTATACAACGTTAAGGATCCAAAAAAGAAAACCATCTATGATTATACAATGGAATACTTGGAAACGAAGTATGACGTGATGTATAACGAGATTTCACACGATTTTCAGATTGCTTTTAAAGATTCCAGGAATTGGCATTACCTTAATCTTAATTCATTAATTATAGAATTGACCAAGGCGGGTATCGATATTAGTACGAGTAAATTAGAAATTCTCATGCGATCTGAATGGATACCTAAATACAACCCAATCAAGGAGTATTTTGAATCTCTTCCAAAATGGGATGGTGTAGATTATATATTGAAATTAGCATCCTATGTGCCTACTTACGAAAAAGAAGCTTTTGTGTATCATTTTAGAAAATGGTTGGTAAGGTCTATTAAGTGTGCATTGGAATCAAGTTATTTCAACAAACAAGCGTTTATTCTTTCTCATATGGGGCAAAATTCTGGAAAATCTACTTGGTGCAGATTTTTATGTCCTCCAGAACTTTCCGAATTTATGGCTGAGGATATCAGTAATGATAAAGATGCACGAGTACAATTGTGCAGAAACTTTTTATACAATCTGGATGAATTAGCGGTTCTATCAAAAAAGGATGTGAATGCATTGAAATCTTTTTTCTCCAAAACCTTTATCAATGAACGATTACCATATGACAGAAAGAACACTACACTACCAAGAATATGTTCCTTTCTTGGTTCTACTAATATGTCCTCTTTTCTAAACGATGAAACAGGTTCGGTAAGGTGGCTTTGTTTTGAATTGATAGACAAAATTGACTTTGCCTATTCAAAAGAAATCAATATTAAAGATGTTTGGACGCAAGCTTATCACTTGGCATACCATGACCCAACTTTTAATCCTGAATTAAGTATTAATGATATCAAGGAAAATGAAGAGCGTAATAAGAAATACACCAAACTAAGCTCTGAACAGGAGTTGATTGCCAAGTATTATGAGAAATCTAATGACATGGAAGACTTTGTTACTGCTTCTGATGTTCTGGTGTCTATGTCTTGCCTTAATCTTCGATTGAACCATATTAATATTGGCAGAGCTTTATCCGGGTTTAAGTTTCAGAAAGTGAAACACCCTAAAAGACAGGTATACGGTTATTTAGCTAAACCTCGCTTTAAGGATTCTCCTTGGGAAATGGAATTTTCAAAAAAGCAAGAATAACACTTACCTACTTACCTGAAAGATATAATAGTAATAATACAGGGTGTGTTTTTAGGTAAGATGCTTAAAACCTATTCTACCTAATGATTACCTAACCTACCCAAAAGTGTAGGATAGGTAAGACTATTTACTGAGTTAATGTGATGGGAATCCCCATGTATAGGCTTAATGGTAGGAAGGTAAGAGAAATTACAAAAAGTAAAAGCAAATGAAAAAAGAAATAATGAATTGCGAAAAAGCCCGTAGTCTTTGCGTCGTTAAAATACTTGCAAAACTAGGACATTTTCCCAATCGGAAAACGGAAAAAGAAGCTTGGTTTCTAAGTCCTTTCAGGTCAGAAACACAAGCCTCTTTTAAGGTCTCTTTAAAACAAAACTACTGGATTGACTTTGGAACTTTTGAGGGAGGCAATGCAATAGATTTGGTAGTTAAATTAAACCACTGTTCTGTAAAGGAAGCACTAACTATTTTATCAAACGATATGAGTGATGTTTATGTTCAACAACATTCATTTTTGGAATTGGAAAAAGAAACAGGAAAATTAGAAATCCTAAAAGTGCAGCTTATTCAACATCAGGCATTAATTAACTATTTGAAGTCAAGAAAAATACCACTGCAAATAGCTAAACGATACTGTAAAGAGGTTTGGTATAGAAATAACGAAAAAACACTTTTCGCTCTTGGACTCAAAAATCAGTTAGACGGATGGGAACTTCGAAACAAATATTATAAAACGTCTACCACACCTAAATCTTATAGTTATTTCAATAACGGAAATGAAAACCTAATGATTATTGAAGGGATGTTTGACTTACTCTCTTTACCAGTTTTATTAAATAAGGATTTTCATGAGCATGACTTGATTGTTCTTAATTCAGTGGCATTTGTAAAACGTGTTGGTCTTTTGCTAAAAAGCTATACAACTATCAAACTGTGTTTAGATAACGATATTTCAGGAGATAAGGCAACAGAATATTTATTAAATGTTTTTCCTTCTACTATTGATTGTAGAGAAATTTATAAAGCTCATAAAGATGCTAATGAAAAATTGATGTTATGGGATTAGAATACGATGACAGAGATGAAAACTTTGATTGGGTAGAACGAAAATCAGAAGAACGGAAAAACAAAATACAACTTACTACCAAACAGTTAGAAGATAGCGATTTTTTAATACTTCAGCTAGGCGAGGAAGATTCGGTGCAAACGAATTCGAGATGTGTGTCTGTGGACACAAACTCGATTACTCCCGATGGTCGCAATGAAAAAAAAAGGGTGTTTAAAGGGAAAACAGAACTGATTAAATTCCGATGTACATCACTAGAAAAGAAACTATTGAAGAATCGTGCAAGACGATGTGGATTGACTCTTAGCGAATATTTTAGAAGGGTTGCTTTTGAAAAAAAGATAACCGAACGCCTGACGGAAGATGAGATTACTATTTATAGGACTCTAGTAAAATTCCACAACAATTTTAAAGCAATAGGAAACATGTATCGAAAACGTAATCCTCATTTAACTGAAAAAGTGTATTGGTTGGCTGACGAAATAAAAGACCATCTTCAAAAGTTCTCACCATGATTGGAAAAGGAATGGCTATTGCCCACACCAAAGCTTCTATGTCTTATGGATGGAATCAGGAAAAAGATGCTGAAGTAGTTTTTAAACAGGAATTGATAGGCAACAACCCTGAAGAAATAACACAGGAATTTAAAATGCTCCAGGATCAAAATTATCATTGCCAAAAGAACACGCTTTCTTTTGTTCTTAGCCCAACTGTAGAAGATGGGAAACGATTGAAACTAAAAGATTTTGAAAAAGTATGTCAAAAATTTATGGAACAGATGAAACTAGGAGAACGACAAGCGATTGCCTTTGTTCATAGAGATAAACAGCATACTCACATTCATTTATACGTAAATCGGATTGATTATAAAGGAGTAGCTTATAACGATAGTTTTATTGGAAAACTAAGTCAACAAGCAGCGGAAAAGGTAGCGGAACAATTGCAGTTGACAACTGTAAAGCAAGTGCAAATGGAAAAGGAGTTCTTACTCCAAGACGTTAGACAGGAAATAAAGCGAAGACATGAACTTACATTAAAACAATTTACACCCAAGAATTTCGAGGATTATATCAAATCGATGGAGACTAATGGGGTAAAAGTAATTCCTAGTATTAATAAAGGGGGAAAGCTCCAGGGATTTCGATTCGAATTCAATGGCTATAATTTAAAAGGTAGTGAGGTACACCGGAGTATGACTGGAAGTAATATTGGGCAACAGTTGTATAGTCAATCCAATACCAAAATAAAAAGTATAGCACCCGTAAAAATATTAAATAATGCAGTTCCTGTAGCTCCAAGATTGGCAATTAGTATTCTAAAGAAAATTGCTAAAAAAACAATAAAATACACCATTGATGCAGGGCTAGGAATTTAAACACTATATCATGATAAAGATTAAAGAATATATTGAATTGCTAACGTCTGAAATGGAAGTTCTCCGAGATGATGTCAACCGATTGGAAACCATCAACGACCACATGAAGGATGTAAAGATTTCTATCGACCTGAAGGAGATCAAAGAAGTTTTAAAAGAGCATAGTAAGCAATTAGAGGATCAAAGGGAACAACAGGAACGATTTTACAATCGAATGGAATCCTTATTTAAGACAGCTGGGGTATACCCTAAATGGGCGGTTATCACGTTTATTGTAGCTATTCTTTTTTCTGTAACTTCATTGGTTTATGTCTATCATACAAAGGTCGTTTCAGAAAGAACTTCTGATATTACTATTGAGAAAAGAACTCCATGATTAATTGATTTTTATGTATTCAGAAGTTTAGTAATTTTGAACGATAGATAGTAAAAAATGCTACTTAGCTCGCATTTCTTCTAATAGAATTGTCCCAAATAATTACTATTTTCGGGACAATTATTGCAGTATTTTAATTATATTTGTCCCGATTTTTATCTATTTTTGGGACAATGATGGATTTTAATACCATACAAAAGAAAATTAAACCTGGAGAAATATTCTTTATTTCAGATTTTATCGAGCTTGGAAATTACGAAGCAATTCGAAAATCTTTACAACGCTTAACGAAGGATGATAGCATAAAACGCATTGCAAAAGGAATATATTTTTTACCCAAAATACACAAGCGCTTAGGGGTTATTTATCCTCATGCTGAACAAATAGCCAAAGCTATTGCAAAACGTGATAAGGCACGGATAATAGCCACGGGTTCTACAGCTTTAAATTTATTGGGGTTATCTACTCAAATCCCATTGAAAGTAGTGTTCTTAACAGATGGTTCTGCTAGGAACATAAAAGTCGGAAATCAAACTATTCAGTTTAAAAAGACAAACCCTAAAAATTTAAGCATTGAGCATAGATTAACCAATCTTATAATTCAGGCATTAAAAGAAATTGGAGAAAAACATGTTACTCCAGAACAGCTTGATAAAATACAGAGGATAATAGAAAAGAGTAAAGAACAAGAAATAGTTTATAAAAATCTAAATAATGCACCTATTTGGATTCAGAAAATAATAGTAGATAAATGAATAACTGGTTAACATTATCAAAAGAAGAGCAAACAGAATTGTTTACTCAAATTGGTGTAAAAACCAATTTACCTCCACAGGCTATAGAAAAAGATGCTTGGGTTACATTAATGTTACGAATGATATTCACTTCAGGTTTAGCCAATCATTTAATTTTCAAAGGAGGAACTTCATTGAGTAAAGCTTTTAATTTAATTCAACGGTTTTCAGAAGATATTGATTTAGGTATTGACAGACAATACTTGGGGTTTGAAGGGGATTTGTCAAAAGGGCAAATTCGAAAATTAAGAAGAGCCTGCCACTCTTTTGTTTCTAAAGATTTATCCGAATTGTTAAGACAACAATTAATAGCATACGGGTTAGATGAAACCCTATTTGAAATTATAGTAGAAAATACACAGGTGTCTGATCAAGATCCAGAAACTATTAAAGTGAACTATCAGTCACTATTTGGAGATTTGCCTTATCTACCTACAAGAGTATTGATTGAGGTTAGCGCTAGGTCGTTAATTGAACCCAATCAAGAAGTTGCTATTAAATCAATAATTGATGAACATTATCATGAAGCAGATTTTTCGGAAGAAGAATTTATTGTGAATGCCACTAACCCTCAAAAGACATTTTTAGAAAAACTCATTCTCCTTCATGAAGAGTTTCAAAAACCTCCAGAGAAAATAAGGCATTTACGTATGTCAAGGCATTTCTATGATATTGGGCAAATACTAAATTCTGAATATGGGCAGGCTGCTTTGAAAAATACATCTCTTTTTGAAAGTATAATTACTCATAGAAGTGTGTTAACCCCAATGAAAACTACGGATTATGAAAGTTTGACTTTACAAAGTCTTAATGTTATTCCGCCAAAAGAATTCTTGGATAACTACAAATCTGATTATAAAGAAATGCAAAATAGTATGATACATGGTGAATCATTGGGTTTTGATGTACTACTTAAAAATATTATGAACGAATTGAAATAAAGAATGTCTGAAGATCATAAAAAAGAATTAAAAAAGCAGCTTTGGAATATTGCTGATACACTTAGAGGCAAAATGAATGCGGATGAATTTCGCGATTATATTTTAGGATTCATTTTCTATAAGTACTTAAGTGAAAAGATGGAAATTTTCGCCAACGAAATATTGAAACAAGACAAAATAAAGTTTCGAGAAATAAACCCTTCAATGCCTGATTTTGATGAATATTTAAAGGCCATCAAAGAAGAAGCATTAGAACAACTAGGTTACTTCTTAAAACCTGAAGAATTGTTTTCTGAAGTAGCTGTAAGAGGTAAAGGAGAAAACAATGAAGACGATCATTTTGATGAAGAAAAAACAGGTTTCATATTAGAGGATGTACAAAAAATATTGCTCAATATTCAATTGAGCACTATGGGTACAGATAGTGAGGAAGATTTTGACAATCTCTTTGAAGATATGGATTTGAACAGTACCAAACTGGGTAAAACTCCTGAAGCTCGAAATACCATTATTGCCAAAGTTTTAACTCACCTTGATAAAATTGATTTCAAATTAGAACATACTGAACTAGATGTACTAGGAGATGCCTATGAGTATTTGATTGGGCAATTCGCAAGTAATGCTGGTAAAAAGGCAGGTGAATTTTATACCCCTCAGGAAGTTTCTATGATCTTGGCAAAGATTGTAACTACAGGTAAACAGAAACTAAAGTCTGTTTATGATCCAACTTGCGGATCAGGTTCTCTATTACTTCGTGTGGCAAAGGAAGTAGATGATGTGGGGGATTTTTACGGACAAGAAATGAATCGTACCACATATAACTTGGCACGAATGAATATGATTTTGCACGGTGTGCATTACCGTGAATTTGATATTAAGCAAGAAGACACCTTGGAGAGGCCACAGCACATTGATATGGAATTTGAAGCCATTGTAGCTAACCCTCCATTCTCCGCAAAGTGGAGTGCTAATCCATTATTTACAAGTGATGACCGTTTCAGCCAATATGGTAAACTAGCTCCTAGTAGTAAAGCAGATTTTGCCTTTGTGCAACACATGATTCACCACTTAGCTGAAAACGGAACAATGGGTATTATTTTACCTCATGGTGTATTATTTAGAGGTTCGGCAGAGCAACACATTAGAAGGTATTTAATTGAAAATAAAAATTACTTGGATGCTGTAATTGGCTTACCAGCCAACATTTTCTATGGAACGAGCATCCCAACTTGTATTTTGATTTTTAAAAAATGTAGAGAAAACCCTGATGATGTCTTGTTTATTGATGCGAGTAATGAGTACGAAAAAGCTAAAAACCAAAACCAGCTTAAAGATAAACATATTAATAAAATAGTTGAGACTTACCGTAACAGAAATGAGTTAGAAAAATACAGTCATAAAGCTACCTTAAAAGAAATTGCTAAAAACGATTACAACCTGAACATACCTCGGTATGTTGATACATTTGAGGAGGAACCTGATATTGATATAGAAGCTATTGCCAAAAAAATAAGTAAAGTGGATGATTCTATGGTTGGTATTGATAAAATAATAGAACAATTCTGTAAAGATCTTAAAATCACAGCACCTTTTTAGAAATGGCAAAACAAAAAAACATACCCAAGCTGCGTTTTCCTGAGTTCAATGAAGATTGGAGTAAAGGTTCTTTAGAAAAAAAGAATTTCTCAAAAGGAAAGGGTATTTCTAAAGCTGACATAGCCGAAAATGGCGAGACGGCATGCATTAGATATGGAGAGCTTTATACGACATACGGAGAAACAATAGATGAAGTAGTTTCGAGAACAAATGTTGATAAAAATGAATTAATACTTAGCGAAGCAAATGATGTAATTATTCCAGCATCTGGTGAATCTCAACTAGATATTGCTACAGCATCTTGTGTTTTAAAATCAGGAATTGCTTTAGGTGGGGATTTAAATATTATAAAGACAGAAAACAATGGTGTTTTTCTTTCCTATTATTTGAACAGTAAAAAGAAAATTGAGATAGCAAGATTGGCACAAGGGATATCGGTAGTACATCTTTATTCAACGCAATTATCTCAGTTGGAATTGTTGCTTCCAAAAATACCAGAACAAACCAAGATAGCTTCTTTCTTCTCTACTATTGACAAAAAAACACAAGCACTCAAAAACAATAAAGAGTTATTGGAAGAATACAAGAAAGGGGTTTCTCAAAAATTATTCTCTCAAGCTATTCGATTTAAAAATGATAAAGGGAAAGATTTTCCTGAATGGGAGGAATTAGAGCTTTCAGAGTTTTTAATTCCAACACTTAGAGAGGTATCAACTCCAAAAGATAAGTATCTAGCAATTGGAATTAGAAGTCATTGTAAAGGCACATTTCAAAAACCAAACTCAGACCCATCAAAAATTTCAATGGATAAACTCTTTACTGTAAAGGAAAATGACTTGATTGTCAATATCACTTTTGCTTGGGAAGGAGCCATTGCCCTAGTAAAAAAGAAAGATGAAGGAGGGCATGTCTCACATAGATTTCCAACATATACATTTAATAGAGACTTAGTTATTCATGAATTTTTTCAATTTGTTTTTGTCCAAAAAGAATTTCGAAATATTCTTGATTTAATTTCTCCTGGAGGTGCTGGTAGAAACCGAGTATTAAGTAAAAAAGAGTTTCTAAAAATTAAATGGTTTTTTCCTAAAGTAGATGAGCAAACCAAAATAGCTGACTTTCTATCTTCTATTGACAAAAAAATAGGATTAATAGATAAAAAGTTGAACGATACGGAGCAATGGAAAAAAGGATTATTACAAAAAATGTTTTGTTAAGCTATGAAGCAAACTAAAGACATCTTGGAGCAATTAGAAGCTGAATATAGCAACATTGATTATTATAATATTATTATTGATAAGATTGAAAACAATGTAAACGATAATCCTGATATCGCTATTGAAAGTTGCAAGGCACTTTTAGAAGGTATTTCAAAATTTATTTGGAATCAAGTTGATAGTGCTTATGATTCAGCAGTAGCAGACAAAATGGATTTTCATCCTTTAGTCAGAAAATCTATGAATAAATTGGCAGAGTTTAATGAGGATATAGAAATAGATTTTGTCAATAAAATCAATAAACTCATTGTTTCTATTGGAGAATTAAGAAATAGAAGAGGTGATATTTCTCACGGTAAGCTATCCCCTAAAGATTATTTCAGCGATTCCCAGTTTTCAAACTTAGTGATGAATATTACTGATAATATGCTTCATTATGTTTTGCATTGTTTTTCCAAAGTAAAAGCTGTAAAAGAGTTAGCATATGAAGATAACCCTGAATTCAATGAAAAATTAGATACCGAAAATGATTTTGGCTTTTTAAGCTACAGTAAAGCATTGTTTGAACAAGATATAGTTGCTTATGAGCAAGAACTACAAGATTATCTAGAAACATTAGAATTGGAAGAACATGAGTAAACAATCTGAACAAATATTAGAACAACAGTTGATTGCTCAACTTCAAAAATTGGGGTATGAATTTACCGTAATCAATAGTGAAAAAGACTTATTGCGAAACTTAAAATCTCAATTAGAAAAACATAATAGCATTACTTTTTCTCCAACTGAATTTGATAAAGTGTTGAATATCCTTAGCAAAGGAACTGTATTTGAAAAAAGTAAAATACTGAGAGAAAAACAACATATTGTACGAGACAATGGAGACAACCTTTATTTTGAATTCCTAAATACAGAATATTGGTGTCGTAATCAATACCAAGTAACTAATCAAATAACACAAGAAGGTAAATACAAAAATCGCTATGATGTAACGCTTCTGATTAACGGTATGCCCTTAGTTCAAATAGAGCTCAAACGAAGTGGTCTAGAGCTAAAAGAAGCATTCAACCAAATCAACCGTTATCAACGTCATTCTTTTGGTTCTGGTAATGCTTTATTTCAATACGTTCAAATATTTGTTGTTAGTAACGGTAGAAATACTAAATATTACGCTAACAACAGAAACCAAAGTTTCAAACAAACCTTCTTTTGGACGGATAGGGAAAACAACAGAGAAACGAATATACTTAATGGATTCACCGATTCGTTCTTAGAAAAATGCCATCTCAGTAAAATGATATGTAAATACATTGTACTGAATGAGGCACAAAAAATCCCTATGGTTTTGCGACCATACCAATATTATGCAGTAGAAGCGATTATTGATCGCGTAAAGAACTCCACCAAAAACGGATATATCTGGCATACCACGGGCTCAGGAAAAACCCTAACGAGTTTTAAAACAAGTCAGGTAATTATGAAACTTCCAGAAGTTCATAAAGTCGTATTTGTAGTTGACAGAAAAGATTTGGATTACCAAACAACCAAGGAGTTTAATAGCTTTAGTGAAGGTTGCATTGATGGAACAGACAATACTAAAAACCTAGTCCAACAATTCACAGGAACTTATAAAGACAAAAAGGGAGTATCTAAAAACTCCAAACTAATTGTTACCACTATTCAAAAGTTGAATACGGCCATAACTAAGCTGAAGTATGAAGCTAAAATGGCTGACCTGAAAGACAAGAAAATTGTTTTCATTTTTGATGAATGTCATAGAAGTCAATTTGGAGATACACATAAGCGAATAAAAGAATTCTTCAGCAATAATCAGATGTTTGGTTTCACAGGTACTCCAATATTAAAAGAAAACGCCAATAAAAGTGAAGCTATTGCCCGAACTACTAAAGATTTATTTGATGAATGTTTACACAAATATGTGATTACAGATGCTATTAAAGATGAGAATGTTTTAAAGTTTTCCGTTGAGTATGTTGGTAGGTACAAAAAGAAAAATTCTGCAACTGAAATAGATATTGAAGTTGAAGATATTGATACAAAAGAATTGATGGAGGATGAAAAACGATTGGAAAAGATTTCCGATTACATCATTGCCAATCACAGTCGTAAAACACACAACAAAGAGTTTACGGCAATGTTCTGTATTAATAGTGTGCCAACACTTATTAAATATTATGACATTTTAAAAAGAAAGAAAGAAGCTGGAGAACACAACCTTAAAATTGCCACTATATTTAGTTATGGTGCAAATGAGCCTGATCAAGATGCAAATGGATTTATCAATTTTGAAGAAGATTTTGACAGTTTCGATTTAAACATTGTTGCCGAAGACAGTCCACAATATAAAAAAAGTAAACACACGAGAGAAAAGCTAGATGAATACATTGAGGATTACAATCAGCTTTTTGATGTAAAATATAGCACCAAGGATAGTCAAGATTTTTACAATTATTACAACGATATTTCAAAAAAAGTAAAAGAGCGTAAAATTGACATTCTGTTAGTCGTTAATATGTTCCTGACTGGTTTTGACAGCAAAACATTGAACACACTTTATGTGGACAAGAACCTTCAACACCATGGATTGATACAGGCTTATTCAAGAACGAATAGAATTCTAAATGAACAAAAATCACAAGGAAACATTGTAGTATTCAGGAATCTAAAAAACAGAACGGATGAGGCTATTACACTATTTAGCAACAAAGAGGCCATAGAGGTAATTGTTATGCAACCTTATGAAGAATATGCAACCAAATTTGATGAAGCTTTTGAACAATTAAAACTTTACGCTCCAACCGTTGATAGTGTAAATCATTTATTAACTGAAGAAGATGAGTTAAACTTTATCAAAGCATTTCGTGACTTAATGCGTATTAAGAATATTCTTTCAGCATTTTCTGATTTTAATTGGGAAGGTTTGCAAATGTCGGAGCAAGAATTTGAAGATTATAAAAGTAAATATCTTGATCTATATGACAAGGTAAAAAGTAATAACCAAAAGGAGAAAGTCTCTATTTTAGAAGATGTTGATTTTGAATTAGAGTTAATTCACCGTGATGAAATTAATGTCACTTACATTATCCAACTTTTAATTAAACTCAAAGCTAACACACAAAAAGATACAAGCAAAGCAGAAAAGGAAATTTTCAACTTACTAAATACGGAAACAACGCTTCGTAGTAAACGTGAATTAATAGAAAGATTCATAGAAGAGAATTTACCAATCATTAAAGACTCTAATGAAGTAATACCTGAATTTGATAAATACTGGAATAAGGAACAGCAAAACGCATTTGACAAATTAGTAGAAGAAGAAAAACTTTCTTCTGAGAAAACTGAAAAGCTAATTGAAGACTATCTTTTTGCTGAAAAGATACCACTTAGAGATGAGGTTTTAGAACTACTTGAAGGTGAAAAACCAAGTCTTCTTCAACGCAAAAAATTAGGCGACAGAATACTGAGCCGAATCACAGACTTTGTTGAAACATTTATAAATGGCATGGCAGGAAATTAGGAATAGCACTGTATAAATTTAGATTTTTGAGAATGAATTGAGTTAGAGCAATATCTCACTAGCTTCATCAATAACACGACTTTCCAACTCTTTTAAATAAGATTGGGTTACAGTCAAATTTTTGTGTCCCATAGATTCACTTATTATGTCTGTGGCTACACCTTTTTGTTTAAGACAATTGGCAAAACTATGACGAGCGACATAGCTACTCATGGGTTTATTAATTTGGCACATAGCAGCAATTTTTTTCAAATCTTGGTTATAACGAACTAACATTTTGTGCTTTCTGTTTTCTAACTGAGTGGGCGTATAGTCTTCTCTAAAGAGAACAGGGAATACATAAGAGGTATGCGGATTTATATCCTTATAATAATCTAAAATCTTTTGAACAGGCTCTAATATTTTGATAGAGAAATTACCTTTTGTTTTAGACCTAGTATAATGAATCCTATCATAGCTAACATCTTTCCACCTCAGTTTAATCATATCAGCAAAATTCATTCCTCGTGTGTAGAAGCTAAAGATGAAATAATTTTGGGCATTTATTAATGTTGGATAATCTTCAAGATTTATATGTGTAATTTTCGTAACCTCGTCCATCGTTAAAGCCTTTTTTATGGCTTTTCCTTTAAGCTTAGATAATTTGTAAGTTCTAAACGGGTAATAGCCTTCCTTGGTTATGTTACGTTGAATTGCAAAATTAAAAAGCGCACGTATAGATCTCATTCGTACTCCAATTCCTCCATCAGTACCGCCGCGAGATCTTAAAAAAACCTCATACTTAATTAAAAAAGTTGGTGTTATTTCTTTAAATGATAGTCTTTCTTTTTGATGAAATAGTTTTACAGAGTTTAAGGCTTCAGAGTTTACTTTGGCATTTCCTGTTCGCCCTGCTTCATTCATTTCATCAATGATTTCTTTCCAAAAAGAAAAAACCTCTTTTTGACGAGCTGGATTGGAATCAACCCTAAAATGTTTTTCAAAATCTTCTAGAGTAAAATCTTCGGTCTCTATCTCTAAATTGCCATAAATCTTCAGAGCTCTATCCAGAATTTTATTTAAAAGGCGATTATTCTGAATATAATTTGCATTTCGTTTATTGAATTGACCGCCTTTTAAATCCCATTCATTTTCTGGAATACTGAAAAGAGTTTTAAAGTATTTAGTGCGTCTATCTTTGGTCACTCTCAAACAAACAGGAAAGTGGCCATTGGCTAGTGATTTTTTTCGTAAAATTGTCTTGATAGAAGCCATTGTTTTTTATAACGGGTACAACATAGGTACAACAAATCATCGATTAAAGGTAGTTTATTAGTAAATAGATGCAAAAAGAAATATTATAAAATACTGATAATCAATACAAAAGAAAACATAAGCAACTAAATGTAACTGTTTTTTAGTTTCTCATAATCAGGGGGTCCATGGTTCGAGCCCATGTGGGACCACAAGCAAAACAAAGCCCTTACATTTCTGTAAGGGCTTTTTGTTTGTATTCAGCTTTTGTTGAGAGTTCTAAAATTTGGTCCATTCACTTAGCTTAAAAGCACTTAACCAAACTTCTTTATTTTCTTTCCCTTTGAAATTAATTTTTACTGGGTTGTTTTCGTCCATTGTATAAATTACTTCTCCTAATTCTAGAGTTTTCCGTTACATTTCTTTTACGGATGTAACTCTGGAGAAAATTGTTTTTTCTTAGACTATTTTACTTCGTTTTTATTTCTCCCATTTGGATGACATCAAAATTCTTTAAGGTTACTTTTTTTAATTCTTTAAGGTCGTCATTATTCCAGCGTTCATCTGGTGCGCCAGATATAAACATAGTGGATCCAACATCTGCCAAAATTAATCCGTGTTTTTTCATTGCTTTTAGAATTATTTTATTCGTTTCAGAAAAATCACTGGTATCAAATGTTGATTTAAGTCTTAAAACAGCTCCGAATGGTAATAATTGGTCATTTTTATTACCAGAAACTAAATGACGTGCAGGATGCAGATACCCTTCATAAATTTTTGATCTAGGTATTGTAAAACGAATGGGATGGTCTATTTCTCCTTTTTCTATTTCACTATATCTAACAAGTAAAGGGAAAATTGGTAAACCCGCCGCATCTGCAGATGTCCACCCATCTGGTCTAAAGGTATTTGCATTTAAATCGAAAACTGCTGCGCTAGATACTTCAAAACCAGCACCAACTTGCTTTGAATGGAATAATTCATATAACATACCGTTTTCTATATCCACAGAAATAACATGACTATCCCCTTTTCCATTACCTTCTATCGGAGCATCTAAGGGAATAGGAAAAGGACCCTTATCACTTTCTGAAGGATAACCACTTTCATTAAAAGTAATAGGCACATTTGGTTGGCTACCATTAACTACGGTATAAGGTATACCAATAGGAACGTCGTTATATAGACCACTACCAAAATCGGCAAAAAGACCCGCATTTAATCCTATATTTTCTAGTATTGCACTAGATTTTGAATCTACTGGACTATTAGACACCTCTTTATTTAGTGGATGATTTTGTGGGAAAATCTGAATGTTTTCAGCATCAGATAGTTTAATAGACCCACTATTATTTGGTGTAATTGCATCTTGTTCCGAAGAACATGCAGTAGTAAGTATTACTAGTGGTACAATAAAAAGACGTTTTAAGTTAAGTAAATTTTTCATAATTAAATATTGAATAAACTATAATGGATAGTATAGTAATTGCAACTGCGGAAAAGAGAAATATAAATGTGATTTTAGCTCAATTATAAGTTCTTTTCTCTGAGTATTACGGATAATATCATTAATTGAAAACTGTTTTTCTTTCTCATTATTGTCATATAGCCTAAACAAAAATGGTACAACTAAAAAAGCTGAACAATGATAACACTGTTCAGCTTTTTCTTAATTTCTATTGTTTATTTATCATGGGATAAATTTAGAAGGTAACTTCTAAAAATTCTCCCACTCACTAAGCTCAAAAGCATTTAACCAAACACCCTTATTTCCTTTACCATTAAAATTAATTTTTACTGGCTTGTTTCCATCTGATGTAAAAATTACTTCTCCTGTTCCTGGAGTTTCCCATTGCATTTCTTTACCAGATGTTACCTTTGCGGTTATAGGTTTTGTTTCTACCAAAGCATCTGATAGTATGGTAATAGCATCTTCATAAGGTAATTTATGAATGGTAGCAGACTTTAATTTATCCTTGTTAGGATCCATTAGGTCTGAATTACTACTTGGAGCATGGTGCCACGTTTTAAGTTTATAAGTTCCTTTAGGAAGGTTTTTAAAAACTAAGTTTACTCCTTTATCATCTATGGTAATTACACCATCGCCATAGGCGTAGCCATATTTACCAATAACATTCATTTCTCCTAACCAACGGTTAATACCATTTACAGAACCTTTTTCTATAGTTGCTGTAGCACCTTTGAATGACTTAAAAGAATAACTATTATTAGTTTCGTCTGCTCCATACCATGGGTTCCAATTAAATTGTAAAAGTTGGTCGCTAGCACCTAAATCTACTCTCTCTTTGGTAAAATCATAGATAGCAATAGCATTATTAATAAGGGTATTAGTACTAAAAGAAACTAGATTAGTACTAGCGCTGGCCGATTTTAACCCTTTAGCTTTTGCGGTAATTGTTATTTTACCAACCGTATTTCCCGCTCTAATTAAGGCAGGGGCAACACCATATTCTGTAAACATAGGGTTAGCATTTATAATAGCTTTATCTCCAATAACTGAAGCATCTCCTTTAACCGCAAATTTTATTAAGTGCTTTGTGTTAGGAACTGTGGTTCCGTTTTTATCTACAACTGTAGCGTAAGCCATTAAAACATCAGAACCATCTGCCTTAAATTGTCGTCCTTCAGTATCTAATTTTAGAGTAATAGCATAGGGTTTTCCAGCATTTTGTTTTGAGGTTTCAAGAATGCTTCCATTAGTAAATATAGCCTTGGCAGTTAACTTTCCAGGAGCATATTTTATATTTTTAAAATGAAAAGGAGCATGTTCTAATCCGTCATAAATAGTGCCTTTACTTGGGGTTGCTTTTTCTAATAATTTACCGTTTGATAAAAGTTCTACCGCATTTGCATTACTGTAAACAGTAATTTCTTTAGTTTCTGGTTGCCATTCTTCTAGAATATTTACAAACGGAGTTTTTAGCATTTCCGCTTTGTACCATTCTAACTCAGGGCGTGGATATCTAAAAATAGTCATCATTCCGCTACGGGTGCGGTCTATTTTATCTTTAGCCTTATCATGTGTAGGATGAAAGGTGTAATAAGCATGTGCAGTCCAGGAAATTAAACCAGTCATTAAAGGGTCATTTTTAAATGGTGCTACTGCAGCAGGCCCTCTTCTACCTTCCATAGCAAACATAGGTTCGGAACGGTCCCAAATAAAAGGCCCGTATAACATGTTCGCATTTACATCGGTTAAACCAGAAGTTTGCCAACCTGTCCACCTGGCCCCTTGAGAAGCAGTAAGCCTTGTAGGGTCTTCTTGTTTTATGGTGTTATGAACACGTGGCACATAACCTCTATGATTTACTCCGGCTCCCCACATAATTATAGAAGCATGATTTCTATGGTTACGAATCATAGTTTTAGCAGATTTTTCTAGGTTATTCCACCATTCCTCTTTGTCCGATATAGAAATCCACGTAGGAGCCTCTTCATATACTAAAATACCAAGTTCATCACAAGCTTCTATTAAAGCATTGTCTTGCGGGTAATGTGCAGTACGCATAATATTAAAACCATATTCTTTAAACTGTAACATGTCTTTATAATGTAACGAATTTGGCACGGCATCTCCTAAATAGGGGTACTGTTGGTGTCTGTTTGCTCCAATAAGCTCTATTGGTTCGTTATTTAATAGAAAGCCACGAACAGGGTCTTGTTCAAATTTTCGAAGTCCAATTTTAGTTTCTACAAAGTCTATTTCTTTACCATCAATTTTTATAACACTATTTACGCGATATAAATAAGGGTTGTCTATTCCCCAAAAGTGTACATTATCTTCTAAACTACCTATTTGGTTAAATTGGTATTCTTCTTGGGGTTTTATGGTAGATGTATCTACTAAACGTAAAACAGAAATACCTTCTTTGTTTAAGATGCGGGTAATTATTTTACAGTTTACCTTTTCTTTATTTTCGTTTTTAACCGCTGTTTTAATGTTAATGGTAGCGTTTTTATTAACAGGATCTATGGTTGGTGTGGTTATATGCACCCCCGAGTTTAAGGTCTCCCAATTAAAAGTTACGTGAACAGGGTTTGTTTCTACCAAATATACATCTCTATATAAACCACTAAACTTTACATAGTCAAAAGGTCCTGGGTCCGGCGGAATCATTTCGTTTCTTCTGTTGTCTACTAAAAGAGTTATTTGGTTTTCTTGCCCTTTGGTTACAAAATTGGTAATATCAAAATGAAAAGGAGTGTAACCACCTACAGCATGTTGCCCTACATGTTTACCATTCACCCACAAATTGGTTACTTGGTGTGCTCCTTCAAACTCTAAAAACACTTTTTTGTTAGAGTTGCCTACAGATATATTTTTACGATACCAACCAACTTTTCTATGAAAAACTAGTTGTGTTTTTTCATCCTCTAAACCATCTAAAGCTAAAGAGGTAAGTTCTAGGGTGTGTGGAACGTTTACGTTTTGCCAATTAGAGTCATTTAATTCCTTTGTAAAGTTTTTAGCTTCCGGATTTCCTAAGTGAAATTTCCACCCTTGGTTAAGACTTAATTTGGTACGGTCTGTATTTGGAAAACCATACGGTAAATTTTGACTATTTATTTTCTGTAAGATAGATAAATTTATAAGTATAAATAGCAATACGATTTGTTTCATAATAGATGAATTATAGTCCTGTATTACAAATTAATAAAACCAAATGAGGTGCTATTTATATTGGAGCAAAAAGGATCATATGTTACTTACTTTTAAACATTGGAACTATAAGACCCTTTTTCAATTAGAAAAAGGGGCTTATAGAATTTGAACATATTTTAAGAAAATAAGGACAAATATTTACTTAATAGTTTTTACTAGAACCGTCTGTATTGAGTCACTGTTTTTTGTTGCTAATAAATAGTTTTGTTTTCCAACGGAAATTAAGTTGAGGTCTTTAACATCACCAGGAATATACAAGCCGCTTTCTAAAGCTTTTATAGGGGTAAAAGACCCTTTACCATTACCTTTTAAAAATAATCCATTACTAGCATCATTTTTTGGAGTTTCAACTTCTGAGCTATAAAGATTCCCGGCAACAACAGCATCTAAATTACCATCTTTATCGAAATCTTGAACAATTACTTGGTTAATGTTAGATAACTGCGCTTCTATTGGTAATTGATGAGTAATAAGTTTACCATTTTTGTTTTCAATATACATACTTGCAAAAGATTTTACTTGGTAATGCAAGGAATTTTCTAAAGCTTTCTCTGTGTAAACATCTTCTATGGTTGCGGTAGAGAAGCTAGCGTAGTCTTCAAATTTTTTCTTAATAGTAGGAATTTGTTGGGAAGAGCATTCTCTTCCTCTAAGAGGATACTCTTTACCGTCATTGTAGTAACTTAAGACAATATCGTTTTTATCGTTTTTATCAAAATCGTTTAAATAGATATCAAAAGTTTCTTCAGAATTAGCTTTATACTTAAAATTCTGACCTAAATTACCAGCAATAAAATCGATATCGCCGTCTTTATCAAAATCTCCAGATTTAATACTAAACCACCACCCAGTACTATTTTCTAAATCTTGAGTGCTCTTATTATTTTTAAATTTTCCGTTATTATTTTTTAATACTGTAATAGGCATCCATTCTCCAACGATTACTAAATCTGTCCATCCATCATTATCAATATCAGTCCAAGAAGCATCTGTTACTAGTCCAAGTTTTTCTAATTCCGGGGCTATAGAATTTGTTACATTTTTAAATTTAGTAATGCCATTTTCACTTGTATTTTCTAAAATATAACTTTTGGCAGGTAAAGGATAGTTACCAGGAATTAAACGTCCTCCAACAAAAAGGTCTAAATCTCCATCTTTGTCGAAATCATGGCTATAAACTCGAGAGCCGCTGGTTAGCATTTCTGGAAGTGCATCTTTAGACTTTGTAAAATTTCCATGTCCGTCATTTATATAGAAACGGTCTTGGAGCATTACTGAGTTTGGTTCAAATTCATTTCCTCCGCTTACAATGTAAACATCATTATCCCCATCTTTATCTGCGTCAAAAATATGAATGCCGGCATCTTCATGACCGCTATCTAAGATAAGTTTACTCTTTTCTTGTTTACTAAACCCTTCTGTATTCTGAAAGTATACTGCTCCTTTATTTTGAGAAGAACCACCTATTATAACATCTTCTAGACTATCACCATTTAAATCGCCAACGGCAACAAAAGGACCTAATCTCGATGTTTGGTGTGGTAATAAAATTTCTTTTTTAAAATCATCATAAATATTCTCTACATGCGCATGGTTAATTAAATCTGTATTAGATGTAGAAACAAATAGGGTATTATTTATAGGCGTATTTTCCACGTTATCGATTGCCTCGGCATAATCGATGGTTAGAAATTGATTGGATTTTAATTGTTTTAAGGTTTGTGTTTTTTGATCAGGCCATTGAATAGTAACTGCATTTATTGTGTCAGAATCTCCTAAGCCATAATGTAGTTCGGGAGCTACCGAGGATTGGAAGCCTCTAGATAATGTTAATTCCTGAAATTGTGTATTATCGTTCGTTTTTACAGTAATTTTGGCTCCAATACCTAATACGTTATTTTTTGGTCCTTTTAACTTAATGTTTAAAAAGTTGTTGAAATCTGCACTTTTGTTTTCAAAAATTGTTGCGGTATCATCTATATTATTACTAATTATTTCTAAATCTCCATCATTATCTAAATCAGCATAAACGCTACCATTAGAGAATCCTTTATAGCTAATTCCCCAGTCTTCATTTTTTTGCGAGAATGTTAAATCGCCATTATTTTTATAAACAAAATTGTCAATTTTTTCGGAAGGAATTGCTAAGCTTTTTTCCAATAAATTTTTATTGGGGTTCCATATGTTTTTTATAGAATCAAAATAATCTTTGTTATTAATTTCTCTTCGAGTACCATTGGCGATGAAAATGTCTTTTAAACCATCATTATCTAAATCTGCAAGTAAAGGTCCCCAGCTCCAATCTGTTGAGGAAACACCTGCAAGTCTAGAGATGTTACTAAAGTCTGGAAGTGTATCATTAATAACACCGTTATTTAATTGTAAACTGTTCTGCATATACTGGTAATGAAAACCAGAATTTACAGTACTCCAAAATAACTTAGGATTCATAGACGCCATATTAGCTTTAGCTCGTCTATTATCCTGCGCAGTCATATCTACCTGAAAAATATCTAAAAGCCCATCATTGTTAATATCAGCAATGTCTACTCCCATACCATAAAAAGAGGTGTTTTTGGTTAGTTGTTTAGACATTTCTGAGAAAGTGCCATTTTTATTATTAATGTAAAAATGGTCGGGGGTACTAAAGTCATTAGAAACATAAAGGTCTGGCCAGCCATCTTGGTTTATATCTCCTACGGTTGCACTTAAAGAGAGGCCAAAATTACGAAGTCCTGCTTTTTTAGTTACGTCATTAAAAACACCATTATCATTTCTATATAACTTGTCCGATTCTTTACCCTTAGGATTTTCTTTTTTATAACGATAGTACTGGTTTGGAGCATTAAAAGGAGTTGGCGGATAGTTGGCAATATAGAGGTCTAAATCGCCATCTAAATCATAATCAAAAAAGGTAGATTGTACACTGTTGCCTATTTCAGCAATACCATATTCTTCTGCTTTTTCAGAGAAGGTACTATCTCGATTATTAACAAATAGTTGATTTTCTTTTGGACCAAATTTTCCGCCCACAGAACAGTATATGTCTAGAAAACCATCTTGGTTAATATCTACCATAGTTACACCGGTATACCAACGGGAATCCCCTGTAATATTAGCTGTTTCTGTAATATCTTGAAATTGTAGGTTTCCTTTATTAAGGTACAATTTATTAGATACCATATTCCCGGTAAAAAATAAATCTATAAGTCCGTCATTATTTATATCCCCGGCAGAAACACCGCCTCCCATAAATATATAACCGTAGGTAAAATAATTTAAGGAATCGTTCTCTGTTAGAATATTTGCAAAAGTGATATTCGATTTTTCAGAGTTTAATTGAGTAAATATTTTTTTTGTTTTCGCTTTTTTAGGTTGGTGGGAGCAACTAAAAAGACTAATAAGAGATATTAAAACAAGAGCGTTAGCAAGAAATTTCATGAGTAAAAAATTGAGTTGTACTAAGATAGATAAGTTACCTAATGATAACAAAAAAACAGAGCACTGTTTAAGTGCTCTGTTATAAAAAACTAACTCTAAACTAAATAGTTTACACTATTATATTATTAGTACCCTGGATTCTGCGTTAAAATTCCACCACTTAAGTCAATGGCATTAACAGGAATAGGGAATACATTGTTAATTTCGGAGTAAGAACCAGCTTCTGTTGCAAAAGGTGTAATTGCGCGACCTTCGTTTGCATTATATTCTGTCATTACTTCTACATAGTTACCCCATCTTCTTAAATCGAATAATCTATGACCTTCCATTCCTAATTCAAGACGGCGTTCGAAACGAACCGCTTTTCTTGCGAAATCTACATCAGCAAATGCAGCATAAGGTTCTATTTGGTAGTTAGCTGCATCACCTGCAGCAGCGAGGCCACCAAATTCTGGGTTTTCAACAGCTTGTACATAATTAGAACCTTTAGCTCTATTACGAACTCTGTTTACATACGTTAATGCAAGAGCCAAATCTGGGCTAGATTTCTCAACAGCTGCTTCAGCGGCCATTAACAATACATCGGCAAAACGCATAATATGATAGTTAACACCAGAAAGTTGCTGTCCCCAAGAACCTGTAGCTTGGTTTCCTGTTTCCCCAGACCAGTATACATTTTTCTTTGGCAAATAAGATCCAGAGATATCGCCATATTCTGCACGAATCCAGTTGTTTCCAAGATGCTCTCCATAACCGTTGTAGTCTATACCTCGACGACCTACAGTATAGTCTGCTCTAGGATCTAAAGGTCCTGCATAAGGTACCCAATCCGGACCTACATGATTTCCATCATCATCTTTAAATTTAAAGTTAGGAATTGGGTTATCATCTCCGTCCAGTATTAATGTTCCAGTATTATCGGATTGGAAAGTATCTAATGCAAAATCTGTGGTAACGTCTGTTTGATTATATGTATCTAATAGAGGTAAACCAGAACCATCTGTTTGAAATGCATTTAACAAATCTTGAGTGGGTTGATAAAAGCCACAACAAGATCCGAATGGGCCTGGATTTGGAAAGTTTAAAGCTCCTTTAACATTACCATTATAGGACTGCCCATCATCGGTTGTGAATTGAATTGAAAAAATGGATTCTGTACTATTGTCACCAGCTAATCTAAAATTATCCACGAAATCAGGTAATAACGCATATGGTCCAGATACTACTACGTCATTTAACAATGTAAAAGCTTCATCCCACTCCGATTGGTGCAAATGCGCTTTTCCAAGAAAAGCTTTTGCTGTCCAAGATGTTGGCCTACCTACTAGTGCTTGTGTTTCCGGAAGATTGTCTATTGCATATTGTAAATCTGCTTCAATTTGATCCCAAATAGGACCCGGGTTTGGTTGATTAAATTCTGTATTAGCATAATTTTCCTCAGAAATATAAGGAACATTACCCCACATTTTTTGAAGCTCAAAATTATAATGACCTCTTAAAAAACGGGCTTCTGCTAATTGCGCAGAAAAGTCACCTTCTTCAATGGTATTTATTAAAGCAATAACTGCATTTGCTCTATTTATTGCAGCAAATACCACACCCCATTTGCCTAGGAAATAAGAACTTCCAGTAGACCATGTCATAGTTTCAATATTATACAACTCTTGTTGATCTCCGTCTGTACTACCTTTATGTGCATCATCCGATAGAACATCCATAATCCAGTTATCTCCAGAGGTTGCCCATCCTTCTCCGAATTCATTATTTCTAACCCCGTCAATGGCAGAATAAGCTCCAGTTAACATTAGGTTTACTCCTGTTTCATTTTTAAGTGATTCGTCACTCAAAGCTCCGATAGCCGGAGATTCAGTAAAATCACTACTACATGCTACTATACCTACTAGCATTATTAAATAAGCTATTGTTTTTTTCATGATTTTTTTTTTAGAATTTAATATTAGCTCCTAATGTAAATGTCTTAGCGGCAGGGTAAACTCTACCATCTATTCCTAAACTTAAGTTAGCACTTTCGTTATTTTCTAAACGAGTAATAACTTCAGGGTCAAAACCTTGATAATCGGTTAAAGTAAAAAGGTTTGTGGCTTGTACGTAAATACGTAAAGATTTCATCCCAATTTTGGTAACAACATCATCAGGTAAGCTGTATCCTATTTGAGTATTCTTTAATCTAAAGAAAGAACCATCTTCTACATAATAGGAGTTTGGATCCCCTTCATTGTTTGTAATTGTAGTAGATAATGCAGGTAATGTTGCATTGGTATTGGTTGGAGTCCAAGAATCTAAAACCCTTGTACTTCTATTACCATTTACAAAGGCAGGAAAATCAGTATAGAATTTGTTAAAATTGTAAATTTCATTTCCTTGAGAACCGTTAAAGAATAAAGAAACGTCAAATCCTTTATAAGCAGAATTTATGTTAATACCGTAAGTAAAATCTGGATGTGGAGAACCAATATTTGTTCTATCATCATCGTCAGTATCACCATCACCATCGATATCTGCATATGCAAATCTTCCTTCATCGGTAAAACCAACTACTCTACGACCGTAAAAGAAAGATAATGGCTCACCAACTTCAGTTCTTGTTGGAGTTTGCCCTCTTAAATCCGTACTAGTACCAGTAACTGGAGCACCATCAATAAGAGCTGTTACTTCATTTTTGTAATGAGATAAATTTGCGGATATACCATAAGTTAAACCAGAGTCGGTCTGATCTTGGTAACCAAGGCTAAAATCAAAACCGGTGTTTTTAATATTTCCTAAATTAACATAAGGAGCGCTAGCATCAATAGCAGTAGAGCTAATAGCACTAAAATCTTGCGTGATTAAATCCTTAGTAGAGATGTTAAAATATTCTGCTTCTAAAGTAAGTTTGCTTTCTAACATAGAAAGTTCTATACCAAAATTGGTAGTTTCGCTGGTTTCCCATTTTAAATTGGTATTACCAACTTGGCTAAGAATAGCGCCCGTACTTATACTAGTACCACTTAGAGCGTAATTAGCGTATTGGTCGCTAAGAATAGAAATATTTGCTGTAGGGTTATCTACAGGTAAAGATTGATTACCTAACTTACCCCAAGAACCTTTTATTTTTAGTCTATTAACAAAGGCATCTGAAGGATAAAAACCTTCATTACTTATTTGCCATCCACCACTAAAGGAAGGGAAAATATCACTCTTGTTATCTCCTAAAAATCTTGAAGATTCATCTTGACGAACGGTAACAGTTGCAAAATATTTGTCAGCGAAAGAATAACTAGCTGTACCGAAAATAGAAAAAAGAGAGTTGAATCCGTCGTATGCGTCATCTACATTAGGTGCTCCTGTACCATTATTGAGTAGGTAAAAATTTGGATCTTCAAAGAAATATCCGGAACGAGTAATTTGCTTTCCTTTACCAGAACCTTTAAGAGCTTCTACACCTATTAAGGCATTGATACTGTGTTGTCCAAAGGATTTATTATAATTTAAGGTATTTGCCCATAGCCAATTAAAATCAGTTTTATCTTCTTCAGTTAGCGAACGATCGGAAATTGGCTCTCCATGTTCTGGATCTAATGAAACAAAAGCTCTACGATCAAATGTATTAAAACCACCAGCTAAACTAGTTTTGAATGTTAATTCATCTAAAATTTTATAAGTTAAATATACATCTCCAAATACTGCATATCTTTTAGTATAGTCATTTCTAGTTCTAAAGTTTTGGGCGACAGGATTCCTAGTATTACCGAGACTTGGTCCCGCAACACCTGCAAATTCTCCATTATCATCTTTTACAGGCAATAAAGGTGTCATTCTTAAGGCGGATTGCAATGCTTCATTGTTTCCTGCTCTAGTTTTAGAATAAGAAACATTAAGGTGTTCTCCTATTCTTAATCTTTCGCCAATTTTAAATTCAGAATTTAATCTTGTACTAATACGATCGAAGCCTGTTTCTTGTAAAACTCCTTCATTAGTGAGGTATCCAACAGACATAAAATACTTCCCAGATTCTGTCCCATTAGATAAAGAAACAGAAAAGTTAGAAATAGGAGCTGTTTGTGTAAGTGCATCTACCCAATCCGTGCCACCAGGAGCAACTGTTGCGTTATACGTCCCCGCTGGAGCAAAAGTGATTGGGTTGTAAGACTCCACTCTTGTATATCCAACAATAGATTCTGGAATAGTAGGTGTTGCTCCAGAGCCATATTGCCCATGTTGTAGTGCAGAACCATCATTAGCTAAACTTGCCCAAATCATATCTGCATGCTGTTGTGCATTTAGCATATTAGGAGAATTAGCAATTTTAGAAAAACCAGTATACATATCTACTGAAATTTCTGCTTTATCCATATTGTATCCACCACTTTTTGTTGTGATAATTACAACTCCGTTAGATGCTCTAGCTCCATAAATTGCAGCAGCCCCATCTTTAAGAACATTCATCTGATCTATATCGGCAGGATTAATATTATTTAAAAAGTTAGCATCATCTGTTTGTACACCATCAATGATATACAATGGATCGGTATTATTGGTGGTTCCAAAACCACGAATATTAATTTTTGGAGCAGATCCAGGAGTATTGTTTTTTATGACAGTAACACCAGATGCTCTTCCTTGTAGTGCTTCTGCAGCATTTGTAGTTGGTGCTTTTAAAGCTTCATCCATATCTACAGATGCAACAGATCCTGTAATATCTCCTCTTGTTTGTGTTGCGTAACCAAGAACAACAACTTCTTCTAGTTGGCTAGCGTCTTCTGATAAGGTAATACTTATATTAGATTGTCCGTTTACAGCAATTTCTTGTGTTTTAAAACCAATGTAGCTAAAAACTAAAGTAGCATCGCTATCGGCATTAATAGTATAATTACCATCAAAGTCAGTTTGTGTACCATTCGTAGTACCTTTTACCAAAACATTGGCTCCTGGTAATGGAGACCCATCTGAATCTGAAACCACACCGCTGACACTAGATTGAAGTGCAATTTTTACATCCTCTTTTATTACAGAGGATTGATTTTTGTTGGGAACCTGCTTTTTGATAATTACTTGTCTATCCGAAATAGTATAACTTAAATTTGTACCTAAAAAGGCACTATTTAAGATTTTTGATAAAGTTACTTTCTTTAAATTAAGCGAAATTCTTTTGTTTTTGTCAAGAACATCATCTTTATAAAAGAAGATAAATTCACTTTTAGTTTGAATCTCATTAAACAATTCGTCTAGTTTGACGTTGTTTACTTGAATATCAATTTTTGTCTGTGCATAAGATGAATTTGCATAAATAGAGGCAAATCCTACGCAAATAAGTAAGATAAAGGTTCTTTGCATAACCATTAGGCAAAATCTTAAGGTCTTTAAACGGTTAATACCGTTTAAATTAAGAGTTTTATTCATAATTTTGAGTTTTTGTTAGTTAAAGTAGCTGTATTACAGCGATGTTAATTTATCAGCCAGAAGATGTTGGTCCATCTTCTGGTTTCTTTTTGTTTTATTTTTTATATCATATATATAGTTTTAGTTAATAATTATTTTTTTATCTGAAGAATAGTTAAACTCTAAATTGTTGGTTTCTTTTATTAGTTTTAAAACTTCACTTATATCTTCTTTTAAATCTAATTGTCCAGAAAAAGTTTCCTCGATTAAATTTTCATTTTCTATTGTTATTTTAACATTATAATATCTAGAAAGCTTTTTCATTATAAATTCTAGGTTGTCATTTCTAAAAAAGAATAATCCTTCTCTCCACGAAAAACAATCTGCAATATCTACCTTTTTAGCCTGTATAGATTTAGAGTTTTTATTATAGGTAGCTGCAATTCCAGGTTTTATTTTTATAGATTTTTTCAGCTTTAAATAAGAATCCCCTAGATAGTTAATTTTAACGCTACCACTTTTAAGGGTTGTACTTATAATATCTTCATCTGTATAGTTGCTAACATTAAAAACAGTTCCCAATACTTCTATCTCATGATTTTTAGCAACTACTATAAAAGGATGTTTTTTATTATGAGCAACATCAAAAATACCTTCACCTTCTATATAGACCTCTCTTTTATCGTTATTAAATACTATAGGATATATTAATTTAGAACCAGAATTAAGCCATACCATTGTCCCATCAGAGAGTTCTATTTTTGTTCTTTTACCATAAGGAACAACTACGGTGTTATAATTGGTTTTGGTATTATTTTTTGTTTCTAAAGCAATTACATTGTTATTTCCTATTTTAACTTGGCCTCCTGTTTTAGAATAACTTATAGTAGCACTATCTTGCTGTATGTTTATTTCGTTTTTGTCGTTTAAGATTAACTTTACTTTATTAAATGACTCTACGTTTACTTTATCTGCAGTTTGTAAATAGCCTTCAATATTACTCTCTTTATTTTGTTTTACATAAAAACCTATTGCAAAAGCTACAACGGCTAAAAGCGTAAAGCCACTAGTATATTTTCTTCTAGTTCTTTTACGTTTTAAAGAAAAAATAGAACTGTCTATTCTTTCTTTAAGTTGTTTTTTTTCTTCCTCAGATATAAAGGAATTGGCTTTATTTGGGTTAATGTTTTTCATTTAATTTGTAAAATCAAGGAGAGGAAAGAAAACGAAAATGACTACCTCTACATTACTATAAGCAATAGAGTTTCGTTTTATAGACAAAAAAAGATTGTTTTTTTAAAAAAAGAAAAGAGTACCTGTAAAAAGAGAGATAGTTGCTAAGTGTTGGCGTAATATTTTAATACCGCGATATATAATAGTTCTTGATGTTTGAATAGAAACGTTAAGAGTTTCTGCAATTTCTTCATAAGGCTTATTCTCATTAAATCTTAAAGAAATTCCTTCTTTTTGTCTGCGAGTTAAAAGGACAAGTGCTTTTTTTAATTTTTGTATTTTTTCTGTATTATGTTCTTGGAGAATTAAATTTTCCTCAATAGAAGGAATACTATTTCTATTGTTTAATACCGCTGCGTTTGGAATGTTTACAGTTTTGCTATGGTATTTTCTATTTATTTTTCTTTTTAAAGATTTAAATAAATAATTTTTGATATTATCGGTGTCAATTAATTTTGCTCTGTATTTGTATAAGTCCAAAAATAAATCGTGAACACAATCCATAACATAAGATTTATCTTGGGAGTAGTGCATACCGAATTCAAACAAATCGTCTATATAGGTGTCATATATTATTCCCAAAGCAAGAACGTCTCCTTTCTTTAAATCTTTCCATAAAATGGCGTCAGCTTTGTTGTTTTTAGTTTTCAAGAGTTTTATTATAAAATTGATACGTCCATAAAAAATATCGACTTAAATATATATGATTATTAAAATTTCTTAGATATGAGAAAGCGCAAATGAGCGTTTTAAAAAGCAATTACTTTTAAAACATTCTCAATCAAATTATTCTAATAAAACAATTAGGGAAACCAAAGGTTTAATGAGATTTTTTGAGTCATGATTTTTGAGTTGTTAGTCCAGCTTAAATTACACATAAATATTAGTTATCTAAAAAAATAATTAATAACAATTGAGTAATTATGCAATAATATTAACGAAAATTTACGAAATAATCAGCAAAAAAATAATTATTTATTAATAGCGTAAAAAATACGTTTAATTTTTATTAAGACTTTAAATGTCTGATTATTAATATTTTATGTTGTTTTTGGAAAAGAGGTAAAAATAATTATTTATCGTATTAAAATTAGTAACGCTCCTATTGCTGTAAGCAATAATATCATTTTTCGATAAAAATTGTCTTTGATGATTTTTACTATTCTAACACCTACGAAAAGTCCTAAAATTATTCCAGGAATTAGTTTTAAATCTAAAATAAACGAGTTTAGAGTTATGGTTTCCCAAACAAAAATATGAAAGGGAAGTTTAAAGATATTTATAATGAAAAATAACCATGCTGCAGTACCAATAAATTCATTTTTAGGAAGGCGCATTGCTAAAAAGAAAATATTACTAAACGCTCCGGCTAAATTCCCAATCATTGTAGTAATACCAGCCATTATACCCATACTTCCTGCAAATGCCCAATGAGTAGGTACGTTTTTAGACTCTTTGCGATCCCACCAGTACATCATTATAACGCTACCTATAATAACAAACGCCATACTCGTTTTAAAAGTTTTCTCATCTAAGTCTTTACCAATATACACTCCAATTAATACGCCTAACATCATCCAAGGTAAAAAACGAATAATATACTTCCATTGGGTATGCCTATTGTAATAAATAACAGCAAAAATATCGCCAACAATTAATAAAGGGACAATTAATCCTGTAGATTCTTTAGCACCAAAAGCGAGGGCCATTAATGTTACTATTATAATAGCAATACCTTTTATGCCAGATTTAGAAACCCCTATGATGAAAGCAGAAATAAATGCAAGTGCCCAAGTTGTAAGTGTTATTTCTGGTGTTGTCTGGAGAATCATAAATGATGTTTAGCGAATAGCAAACAAAAGTAGATTAAAAAATTATACCTTTAGAAACCAACCAAAAACATATTTATGCATTTAAGTTTTTTAGATTATACTCTGAATATAATTTTATACAATTTTAATTAATAAAGAAGTTAAGCTAGTAGGAAGTATAATTAAATTGCAAGTAGATGAACCTCAATAGGGAGAAACTATGTAGAGCAAACGATAGAAAGTATATTAAATATTGTAAAGAAAAATAAACTAAAATCTAATAGGCCTAAGTAAATTTAGAATTACTAATCACAAACCATACACATGTCTAATTCACATCAAAAAAACAGTACGCTTATCCCAATAATAATCATTGCAGGATTATTTTTTATATTCGGATTTGTAACTTGGATAAATGGTGCATTAATTCCATTTATGAAAACCATCAATGAACTTACTGATGCACAATCTTATCTTGTGGCGTCCGCATCTTATATTTCATTTGTTGTTATGGCTTTGCCAGCCTCATATATTATAAACAAAATAGGTTATAGAAAAGGCATGTCATTAGGTTTAATAATAATGGCGGTTGGGGCCTTGGTTTTTATTCCTGCTGCAGAGGCCAGAACCTATTGGATGTTTTTAACAGCTATTTTTATACAAGGGACTGGCATGACTTTGTTGCAAACAGCTTCGAACCCATACATAACAATATTAGGTCCTATTGAAAGTGCTGCGAAACGCATTGCCATTATGGGTATTGCTAATAAAGTTGCTGGAGCTTTGGGCTCTGTAATTTTCGGGGCTATTTTATTATCCGGTATTGATGATATTAAAGATAAATTAGCGCAAGTGGATGCTGCAGAAAAAGCAAGCTTGTTGGATACTATGGCTGATGGTGTTGTTTCGCCCTATATAGCAATGGCTGTTATCCTATTTATACTTGGAATCTTGATTAGAAAAGCGCCACTACCTCATGTTGAGGCAAAACCTATTGAAGCGTCTGAAATAGGGGGAAAAACAAAGTCCAGCATTTTTCAATTTCCACATTTATGGCTGGGTGTTTTAGCTTTGTTTGTTTATGTAGGTGTTGAGGTTATTGCAGGTGACACAATTATCTCATATGGTATTTCATTGGACATTCCTGTTGAGCAGGCTAAATTTTTCACGTTGTTTACTTTAATGGCTATGGTTGCTACTTATGCTCTAGGGGTGTTTTTAATACCTAAATATATTAGTCAAGCTTTTGCTTTAAGAGTTAGTGCTGTCTTGGGTATTATACTATCATTTTGTATTGTATTTACTAGTGGCTTTACTTCGGTGATTTTTGTAGCAGCTTTAGGTATTGCTAATGCTTTAGTATGGCCTGCTATTTGGCCGTTGGCGTTAACAGGTTTAGGAAAATTTACAAAAACAGCTTCAGCTCTATTAATTATGGCTATTTCTGGTGGAGCAATTCTTCCCCCTTTATACGGAGCCTTAGTAGACAATAAAAAAGAAGATCTACTGGCGAGTGGTGCAAATGAAGTAAATGCTATGGCGGAAGCAGCTTCTTTTGGATATTGGATTCTATTACCTTGTTATGCTGTTATTCTGTATTATGCATTTTGGGGCCATAAAGTAGGACTCAGAAACGGTTAATTAATTTTTGTTATGCTCGCAAAAGGGAGAATTAAATCTGTAGATATATTTAGAGGAGTAACCATTGTACTGATGATTTTAGTAAATACACCAGGCACTTGGTCTAATGTATATGCTCCTTTTTTACATGCTAAATGGCATGGATATACACCTACAGATTTAGTTTTTCCATTTTTTCTTTTCATAGTAGGAACTTCTATTGCTTTTGCATATCAGAAAAAAAAGGGGAGTGCTGAGGTTATTAAAAAGATTACTATAAGGGCTTTAAAGTTAATTGGCTTAGGTTTATTCTTAGGTGCGTTTACAATTAGCTTCCCATTTTTTAAAGATTTCTCAGAGATAAGATTTCCTGGTGTTTTGCAGAGAATAGGAGTGGTGTTTTTCATTGTTTCGATTCTATATCTATATACAAATAGAAAAACATTAGTATTAATCTCTATAAGCCTATTAGTAGGGTATTGGCTGTTAGTGACTTTTGTTCCCGTTAATGGCATAGCTTCTACTTTAGAAAGAGCACCAAATAATCTCGTGAATTTTTTAGATGTAAAAGTTTTTGGTACGCATAATTATATGCCAGATTATGATCCAGAAGGGTTATTAAGTACTATTCCTTCTTTAGTAACCTCTTTTCTAGGCATTTTTACAGGATTAATATTAATCTCCAAACAAGAAAAGAAAACTACTCTCCTTGTCGGAATAGGAGGAAGTATGTTAATTATAGGATCTATATGGGGTATCTTTTTTCCCATTAATAAAGCCATGTGGACTAGTAGTTTTGTTTTAGTTACTGCTGGTTGGGCTAATTTAGTTTTAGCACTTATTTATTATGTAACAGATATAAAAGGAATACAATTCGGAAGCCTATTTAGGTATACTGGGGCCAATGCCATAACCGTTTATTTTTTATCTAGTTTTATAAGTAAAATTATGGGGTCTATAATGGTAACGCAAGAGTTATCCGTTCATGGTTGGTTATACCAAAACCTATTTGTAAATAAATTTATATCTCTAGAGGCGTCTTCTCTATTATATGCAC
Organism: uncultured Maribacter sp.; assembly: GCF_947496775.1. GTDB lineage: Bacteria > Bacteroidota > Bacteroidia > Flavobacteriales > Flavobacteriaceae > Maribacter_B. The sequence continues at coordinate 74,031 of NZ_CANMDU010000013.1, forward strand.
TAACAGTAGTTTGGTTTTATATTAGGTTGGCCTATATACTATACCATAAGAAAATATTTATAAAAGTATAGTTTATCTATTTGCCATTAATTTAGAAACATATTTTCCAATTACATCAAACTCAAGATTAACAGTTGTGCCTACTTTATAGGTGCCAAAACGTGTGTTTTCGTAAGTGTAAGGGATAATAGCAACACTAAAGGTATTTTTACCAGAATTAATTACGGTTAAGCTTGTACCATCTATTGTTATAGATCCTTTTTCTATAGTAGGATTATTTAATGTTGCATCATATTCAAATGTAAAAAACCAACTACCATCTTTCTCTAATATAGAAGTGCAAGTACCTGTTTGGTCTACATGACCTTGTACAATATGCCCGTCTAATCTAGAACCTAGAATCATAGCACGTTCTAAGTTTATTTTTTCTCCATTTTTAAGTGTATCTAAACTAGTTTTTTCTAAAGTTTCAGCAATAGCAGTTACAGTATACTCTTGATCTTTTATTGCTATTACAGTTAAACAAACCCCATTATGAGCAACACTTTGGTCTATTTTTAGTTCCGATGTTATATCAGAGCTAATAGTAATATGTAAATTACTTCCTTCGGTTGTTAAATTTGTAACCTCTCCTAATGTTTCAATTATTCCTGTAAACATGTATCGTTTTATTTAAGTAGTTTTGTACTTCTATATTTTAGTTACAAAGGTAAAAATATAATGCAGGAAAAAGGGAAAATAAGAGTAGGTATATCTATTGGAGATTTAAATGGTATTGGATGCGAAGTTGTATTAAAAACTTTTGAAGATTCTAGGATGATGGATTTTTGTACTCCTGTTGTTTTTGCTTCAAATAAAACCATATCACAGCAAAAGAATCACCTTAAAATTAGTATTAATTATAATGGTGTTCATGATGTTTCTAAAGCATTAGACGGTAAATTTAATGTAGTTAATGTTTGGAAAGAAACTCCAAAATTGCAATATGGAGAGGCAACAGAAGAAGGAGGGAAATACGCTATAAAATCATTACAAAAAGCAGTAGAAGCTTTAAAGAAAGGACAAATAGATGTATTAGTTACAGCACCTATAAACAAGAATAATATACAAACAGAAGAATTTAATTTTCCAGGACACACAGACTTTTTAGCGAAAGAATTAAATGGACAAAGTTTGATGTTTATGGTAACGGATGATTTAAAGGTTGGTCTCTTAACGGATCATGTTGCGGTAAAAGATGTGTCTAATGCAATTACTACAAAATTGATAAATGAGAAAATTGCCACAATAGAAAATTCTTTAAAAGTAGATTTTGGAATTAGTAAACCAAAAATTGCTATGTTGGGAATAAATCCTCATAGTGGAGATAATGGGGTAATTGGTAAAGAAGACGACACGGTATTAAAACCAGCAATAAAAGAATTGGTTAATAAAGGGCATTTGGTATACGGACCCTACGCAGCAGATAGTTTTTTTGGCTCCGACGGATATAAAAAGTTTGATGCTATTCTAGCGGCTTATCATGACCAAGGATTAATTCCTTTTAAGACATTATCTTTTGGAAACGGGGTAAATTATACGGCCGGATTAGATAAAGTAAGAACTTCTCCAGATCATGGAACGGCTTATGAAATAGCAGGAAAAGGAAAGGCAGACCATAGTTCTTTTAAAGAGGCAGTCTTTTCAGCATTGCATATTTTTAAGCATAGAGAAGAGCATAAAGAGCTTACGGAAAACGTTTTGAAAAAGCAAAAAGTAGGTAGATAATAAGTATAGTATTAGAACACAAGGATTTATTAATTAAATTTAACTCATAAATATTGGGTTTTATTAAAATAATAGTATCTTTGCATCCGCCTTTTATCGGGCGTGCGTTCTAAAAATAAGTGTTGAACATGATGAAGCAAAAGGAGTTTGTTATTCCTTTCTCAGGGTTGAAGCAAGGAAAACACGAATATAAGTTCGTAATAAATAATGAGTTCTTTGAATCTTTTGAATACGATGAATTTAACAGTGCAAATATTGATTTGCACGTTATTTTGAATAAAACGAGCACTATGATGGAGCTCGATTTTTCTGCATCTGGAGTTGTAAATGTTAATTGCGATACTACAAATGAACCTTATAATCAATCCGTAAGTTCGGTTTTAAGATTGTTAGTGAAATTTGGAGAGGAATTTAATAATGAAGACGATGAGATTTTGATATTGCCACATGGTGATCACCAAATGAACATTGCGCAATACATTTATGAAATGCTCGTTCTTGCTGTACCTCAAAAAAGAGTACATCCAGGAATAGCAGATGGTACATTAAAATCGGAAGCATTAGATAAATTAGAAGAACTTCAACCGAAAGAGGTAAGAGAAAATAACGAAGAAAACGATCCCAGATGGGATGAATTAAAAAAACTATTAACGGGTAAATAAGTACAAATGGCACATCCTAAAAGAAAAATTTCCAAAACAAGGAGAGACAAAAGAAGAACACATTATAAAGCTGTAGCTCCTACTTTGGCAACAGATTCAACAACTGGTGAAATGCATTTGTATCACAGAGCACACTGGCACGAAGGTAAATTATACTACAGAGGTCAAATCTTAGTGGATAAAACAGTTGAAGCTGAAGCTTAATAAAATACTATTTATATAAAAACTCTTGCTATTCATAGCGAGAGTTTTTTTTTGCACTTATGTTAAAATTTTCATTCTTTTTTTACAAGAAATACAGAAAACGTATTTGGTTTTCCTATTTTTGTTTAAATTTCAAAAACTAGCGTTTTTTGACTAAAAAGTCGTTAAAAATCACTATTTTTCGAAGATTTTGATGCATTTTTGGAGTTTTTTATACAAAAGCAATTAATAAATGAATAAAATTACTGCGGCAATTACAGCTGTTGGGGGCTATGTCCCTAAATTTGTTATGACCAACAAAATGTTGGAAGAAATTGTGGATACCAATGACGAGTGGATTACTACTAGAACAGGTATAAAAGAGAGAAGAGTTCTTAAGGAAGATGAAGGAGAAGGAACTTCTTTTTTAGCAATTAAAGCAGCAGAAGATTTAATAGCAAAGAAAAACATAAACCCAGAGGAAATAGATTTGGTTGTTGTTGCAACGGCAACACCAGATAATATGGTTGCCTCTACTGCGGCATTTGTTGCTTCAGAGATAGGAGCTAAGAATGCATTTGCGTATGATCTTTTAGCAGCATGTTCCAGTTTTTTATTTGGAATATCTACCGTTGCCGGTTATATAGAATCTGGTAGATATAAAAAAGTATTACTTATAGGAGCAGATAAAATGTCTTCTATTTTAGATTATGAAGATAGAACTACTTGTATCATTTTTGGAGATGGTGCTGGAGCAGTACTTTTCGAACCGAATACAGAAGGCCTTGGATTACAGGATGAATTTTTAAGAGCAGATGGATCAGGAAGGCAGTTTTTAGGAATGGAAGGTGGCGGTTCTTTAATGCCAGCAACAATAGAATCTGTAACTAATAAAAAACATTATATTTTTCAAGAGGGACGAACGGTTTTTAAATTTGCGGTCTCTAATATGGCTGGTGCTGCAGCAGAGATTATGGAAAGAAATAGTCTAACCCATGAAGATGTAGATTGGTTAGTACCTCACCAAGCTAATAAAAGAATTATAGATGCTACATCTAACAGAATGGGATTAGATAGCGATAAAGTAATGATGAATATTCAGAAATACGGAAATACTACATCTGGAACATTACCTTTATTATTATGGGATTACGAGAAGCAATTAAAAAAAGGAGATAACTTAGTATTTGCTGCATTTGGAGGCGGATTTACATGGGGCTCCATTTACCTAAAATGGGCATACTAATTAATTAAATAGAACCAACTTAACATATTTTTATTATGGATGTAAAAGAAATTCAAAGCCTAATTAAGTTTGTGGCTAAATCTGGAGCTAGTGAAGTAAAATTAGAAACAGATGATTTAAAAATAACAATTAGGACTGGAGCATTAAATTCTGGATCAGAAACAACATATGTACAACAAATACCGGTAGCGCAAGCTCCTGCAATACCTGCAGTTGCACCAGTAGCTGAGGCAGCAAGTGCCCCTGCAGCGAAAGCAGAAACTCCAGCAGCAGAAGACGATTCTAAATATATAACAGTTAAGTCTCCAATTATAGGTACTTTTTATAGAAAACCTTCCCCAGATAAGCCTTCTTTTGTTGAGGTTGGTAGTACTATCGGAGAAGGAGATGTACTTTGTGTTATAGAAGCAATGAAATTGTTTAATGATATTGAGTCCGAAGTTTCAGGAAAAATAGTAAAAATATTGGTAGACGATTCTTCCCCGGTGGAATTTGACCAACCATTATTTTTAGTAGACCCATCTTAAGAATTTTAAGTAGTAAATACTAGTTTTTAGTATCTAATTAAAGTTAATATTTAAAATTTAAAGAGATGTTTAAAAAAATACTTATTGCCAATAGAGGGGAAATAGCACTACGTGTTATTAGAACCTGTAAAGAAATGGGAATAAAAACAGTTGCAGTATATTCTAAAGCAGACGAAGAGAGTCTTCATGTTAGGTTTGCTGATGAAGCTGTTTGTATAGGACCAGCTGCAAGTAGCGAGTCTTATTTAAAGATTCCTAATATTATTGCTGCTGCAGAAATTACAAATGCAGATGCTATTCACCCAGGCTACGGATTTTTATCAGAAAATTCTAAATTCTCTAAAATATGTGCGGAACACGATATTAAGTTTATCGGTGCTTCTGGAGAGCATATTGATCGTATGGGAGATAAAGCTAGTGCCAAGCTGACAATGAAAGAAGCTGGCGTTCCTACAGTACCAGGTTCCGACGGATTATTAAAAGATGTAGATGATGCTTTGGAAGTGGCTAAGAAAATGGGATATCCTGTTATGATTAAAGCAACTGCTGGTGGTGGTGGAAAAGGAATGCGTGCTGTTTGGAGTGAAGAGGAGATGCCTGCTCTTTATGAAAGTGCAGTACAAGAAGCTACAGCTGCATTTGGTAATGGCGGTATGTACATGGAAAAGCTTATTGAAGAACCAAGACATATAGAAATTCAGATTGTTGGTGATCAATACGGAAAAGCATGTCACTTGTCCGAAAGAGATTGTTCTGTACAAAGAAGACATCAAAAATTAACGGAAGAAACACCATCTCCGTTCATGACAGATAAGCTTAGAGATAGTATGGGTAAAGCTGCAGTAAAAGCTGCTGAGTTTATAAAATACGAAGGTGCCGGTACTATAGAGTTTTTAGTAGATAAGCATAGAAAGTTCTATTTTATGGAGATGAATACTCGTATTCAAGTAGAGCATCCAATTACAGAACAAGTAATAGATTACGATTTAATTAGAGAGCAAATTTTAGTAGCAGGTGGTGTTCCAATATCTGGTAAAAACTATTTACCAAAATTACACTCTATTGAATGTAGAATTAATGCAGAAGATCCTTATCACGATTTTAGACCTTCTCCAGGAAAAATAACAACATTACATACTCCAGGAGGTCATGGGGTACGCATGGATACACATGTATATAGTGGTTATGTAATTCCGCCAAACTACGATTCAATGATTGCTAAATTAATTACCACTGCGCAGACACGTGAAGAGGCAATTAATAAAATGAAAAGGGCTTTGGATGAGTTTGTAATAGAAGGAATAAAAACAACAATTCCGTTTCATAGACAATTAATGGATCATCCGGATTATTTAGCAGGTAATTATACTACTGCATTTATGGAAGATTTTAAAATGAAACCTTTAGAAAAATAAGAAAAAAGCCTCAAGTAAAATTGAGGCTTTTTTTATAGACAAACTGTCCCGTCCTAAAATAAGTTGACACAAATTCAACTTATTTATGAAGTATTCAGAGAAACCAAGGAAGAAGCGGAGT
>NZ_CANMDU010000014.1 GCF_947496775.1 uncultured Maribacter sp.
AAGTCTTGCGAGCTGCAAACCCCAAAACACAGAAAAGTAACTAAGTATGTTAGAAATTTCATGAAATGTTTTACAACAATTGGATAGACTGACTAGTCAGTTTATCCCTTTTTTAGAACTACTAATCTAAAGGATTTTTTATTGTTTTAAAAGTGTTAGTTGCAACATAAGTGTAAATTTCTGTTGTTTTGGTAGAACCATGCCCTAGAAGCACTTGTATTTGCCTTAGATCTGTTCCCGATTCCAGTAAGTGGGTTGCAAAACTATGACGTAATATATGTGGACTAACGTTTACCCTAATATTTGCTTTTTCCGCTGCTGTCTTAACTATCTTTAATACACTAGCACCACTGTATTTTTGACCATTTTTTCCCTCAAAAAGATAGGTGAGTGGCCGGTATTCCTTAAAATATAATCGTAAATCGGCTAAAGCAGTTTTCGATAAGATTGTTTGCCGGTCTTTATTGCCTTTAGAATCTTTTATAAAAATTAGCATTCGTTTGCTATCTATATCTTCTAGCTTAAGATTTAACAATTCACTCCTCCGTAAACCTGAGCCATATAAAAGCTCCACAATACACCTGTGCTTAATGTTATTGGTGTTTTCGATAATAGAAAGTATCTCCTCTCTAGAAATTACAGTTGGGAGTTTAGATTGCTTTCTCGGTCTTTCAATTTCATAAAAACGATTAGGCATATTTAATACTATTTCATAATAAAATTTTATAGCATTAATAGCTTGGTTTACATAAGAATTAGAATGATTTTTCTGAATTAAGTGTTGTAGAAATTCTCTAATTTCATTCTCCCCAATTTCATGTAGCCCTATATCTTTATGGAAATTAATAAAGGTTTCAAAAAAAGTAACATATGTTTTTGCAGTACTATGGGCGTACCTTTTTAACTCTAATTTTAAAAGATACTCTTCGGGGCAAGTTCTGTATTCTGGTACAGTTTTTCTGTTTCTGAACCAAGTAACATCTACCTTTTCGTTGTCAATGTTTATAGGTCTGTTTGCGAAAAATTTATTGTAATTAATCCAAGCATTGCCTTTAAAAGTTAAGAAGATAATACTTAAATTTTCTTTGGTATTGGCAATGTAAGCCATGTTATATTGAAGGCTCCACTTAGGATTAGGTAGCCCCTTTACTAAATTTTGAATTAGCCTATCTGGGAAAAATTTTATCCCTATCATCTTTGTATTATTAATCATAAGGTTATACAAAGTAATAGACCTAATATTTGACTTATATGAAGAATTCATGAGAGCGAATTATGACAATTTTATTGCAATCTAGAGGATAGAAATAATTTAATCGTATATTATGTGTATAATATTCGAATAATGGTCATTTAAATATGAGAGAAAAAAGAAACTGTTTATATTGTTCTAAAGAACTACAAGGGCGAGCCGATAAAAAGTATTGCGATTTGCATTGCAAAAGTGCACATCAATATAAAAAAGAAAAAGAACAACCAGTAAGGTTTTATAATAAAGTTGATAATCAATTAAAGAAAAATCGTAAAATTTTAAAAGAATATAATAAAGGGGGTAAGGTAACAGTTAGGGTAGAAGTATTAAATAACCTAGGATTTAACCCTAATTTTTTTACGCATTACTGGAAAAACCAAAAACAAGATGTTTATCTTTTTGTTTACGAGTATGGTTTTCTAAAAAGACCAGAAAACGGAAAAGAAAAATATGTTCTTATTCTTTGGCAAAATTATATGGAAAAAAGGGTGTTTACTAATCATTAAGACATTGTTTTTGATTGTTTTTTAGTAAAATCATCTGAAAATCAGCAGTGTATATTTGGGAATAAACCGCGGTATTGCTTAATATTTGTTATTTTTATATAAAGAAAAACGAATGTTTCTTATATTCGCCCTCTAATTTTATTTTTTAATTCGTAAAAACATCTTCGTGTTTGGATTAAGAAATATTGGGTAGTTCTACAGATAACGATTAAAACACTAGTGTTATGGCTAAAAATGAACGAGGAGTTATTAAGTTAACAAAAGAAGGAGATGATTCGGGTTCAAAAATTGAAGCAATTAAGAATTTAATTTTTGGGGAGAATATAAAAGCGTACGAGTCAGAGTTCGAGATATTAAAACAAGATATCCTAGACAAGAAAAAGACTTTAGAAGATTTATTAGAAGAGGTTAAAGCAGATTTGTCTAAGACTATAGATACTATTGCTACAGATGTTAATGTTAGAATTACAGAGCTCCAAGAGAATTTAGAAGCCAAGGTAGAGGATTTGGACGATCGTGCTGTGAAGAAAGAAATGTTAGGAGAATTATTCAAAGAGTTAGGAGATAAAATAGGGAAACAATAAACTGTTATTAATCTTCCCTGTAATGAACCAGCCAGATAAATTAGAAATACTAAAAGATATTTTGTTTACGGACGATCGTGCGTATGCAGAAAAAATTGCAAAAAGGATTGAAATTCTGGAGCAAAATATTGAGGATAGTGAACGTTTATCTGCTCAAGTAAATCCTATTGTAAACAAAGAGCTTAAAGAATTTGTAGAAAATATTCCCCATACCTTAGGGCCGACTATAACAGAAACTTTAAAGGAAGAAATTAAAAACCATAAAGATGAAGTGGTAGATGCGTTGTATCCTGTGTTAGGTAAAATGATTAAAAAATATGTAGCTCAAGAAATGAAAATGCTTTCGGAGTCTATAAACAATCAACTATCTAAAAGGTTTTCCGCCAAAGGAATGTCCAGAAGGTTCAGGTCTTGGTTTGGTAACGTAAGTGAAGAAGAATTACTATTAAGCGAAATATCTTCGGCCAAAATTGAGCAAGTTCTCTTAATAGAAAAAGATTCGGGAATATTAAAAGGCAGTTTTTCTAAAAGAAAAACGATAGATGAGGATATGATTTCTGGTATGCTTACCGCAATAAAGTCTTTTGTAGAAGATGCATTTAATCAAAAAAATCAGAATTTAGAATTAATAGAATATGAGCTGTATCAAATACACCTACAAAGTTTTGTAACCCATTACATAGCAGTGGTAATATCTGGTAATTACGATTTAAAATCAAAAAATAAAGTACAAGATATTATATTTAATTTCTACAATAGTTTTATGGCAATGAACTTAGATTTGGTATTTGCATCTTCTAGTATAGAAATATCTGCAGAGCCAGTAACTAGAAAAAAAATAGAGAAAGAATTATCTAAAAGCTTTGGCAATGAGCAAATCTAAAAAAATTGTTGTTCTTGGGCATTTTGGAGTAGGCAAAACTTCTTTAATTAGAAGGTTTGTAAGTAACAGTTTTTCGGATAAATACTTGGTATCTATAGGAGTTCATATTACAAAAAAAGTAGTGGAAATTTCGCCAACCGAAAGCCTATCCTTTGTAATTTGGGATTTAGAAGGTACAGATGAAATAGATACCATAAGAGATGCATACCTTTTAGGAACCCATGGTGCTTTATTTGTTTTTGATGTATCTAGGCCATCTACATTTCAGAATTTAAAGGAAGACTTAAAAATAGTAACTGCTAAAATGCCCAAAGTTCCAGTATTAATTATTGGTAATAAGATAGATTTGGTGGTGGAAAAGGAACTCAAAGAGCTATTAAAAGAGCATAATATTGACTATAATTTTTTAACAAGTGCTAAAACTGGAAGTACTGTAGATACAGCATTTTTAGAATTAGCCAAAGAATTAAATGTCTAGTTTTAAAAAGTACAGTCAGGAATTTATTACTAAAAATCTGCATTTTTATTTAGTAGACTTTAAAGGGCTAGTAGTAGATAGTAATGCCTCTTTTATGCCAAGGGTAGTTAATAAAAACATTACCAGTATTCATCCGTTTTTTGAGTGTTTTTCTTCTTTTGCAGATTCTTTAGAAAAAGAAATAGTTTTTAATTGTGTGCATTTAGAAACAAATGAAAAACTATTTATTACAGATGTGCAATTTGTTAGAAAAGAGAAAGAAGTTTTAGTTGTTATTCAAGATTTTACACAGCATTATACCACATACCAAGAGGTGGCACAAGCACGGAATGAGTCTATAATTAACTCGGAACTTATTGTATTAAAGAATAAGGAACTTCAAGAAAGAGAAGAGTTTAAAAATAGTTTTATTCAAAACTTTAGTCATGAGCTTAGAAATCCGTTAACGAGTATAATATCATTAACTAAATTACTTGCAGAAACCGACTTAATAGGACCGCAAAAAGAGATGATTAATTTTTTATTAGAGTCTAACTCTAATTTAAAATTAATGCTAGAAGATGTGCTTAGTATAAGTACAATAGCGTCTAACAAACTACAATTACAAGAAAAAGCCTTTAACCTAAACAAGCTAATTAATTTGCTAGAGTTTACCTATACTGCAAAAGCAAAACAAATAGGAGTAGAGTTTTCTTTAAAAACAATTGGTAAAATACCCGAAATTGTAGAAGGAGACAGATTAAGACTTTTCCAAGTACTTACTAATCTTTTAGATAATGCCTTAAAATTTACCGAAGAAGGCAGTGTTTCTTTATTAGTATCGCTAAACCAAACAAGAGCTAATAAAGCAAATATTAGGTTTTTGGTAGAAGACACGGGTATAGGTATTCCCGAAAAGGACCAGGAAAGTATTTTCGAAAGTTTTAAGCAACTTAATAATTGCGGTAAAACAGATGGAACAGGTTTAGGGCTCGCTATAGTCTCTGGTTTGCTACAAAAGATGGGAAGTAAAATTAAAGTAGAATCTGTAGTAGGCAAAGGAACAAAGTTCTTTTTTGATATTACTTTTAAAATTCCTTTAAAAACCAAGAAAACGGTGGTTTCTAAAAATATAGATAAAGAGCTGTTAAGTGCTATTAAATCTAAAAATATAAAGAGATTTAAATTACTTATTGTAGAAGATGACGAACAGGTACAAACTGTACTTTTTAAAGTATTAATAAATACAGATTGTTTTTATATTGACCTCATTAACGATGGTTCTAAGGTTTTGCAAGAAGTAGTTAATAATTCGTATGATCTTATATTAATGGATGTAAATCTTCCTAATGTGTTAGGAAATCATGTAGCAAGACTCATTAGAGATTTTCCTATGGATAGCATAAATAAAATACCAATAATAGGATTAACAGCAAATGTATTTAATAATCAAGAAAAAGGATACATTAAAGATGGTATGAATGCGGTAGTAAGCAAGCCTTTTGACACAGAAAATCTATTAGAAACTATTCTTAGACATTTAAAATAGTATATTGTTAATTGTATTTTGTAAGTTTTAACTTACAAAATATGCATTTGAACGATGTTTTTGGTATTTCAACGATGTTCTGAAATGTGAGGGGAAAAACACTGTAATACAAATATCTACATCTTATTTTTGAATAACGAAAGAATAGAAGTGTTACGGTAAAAGCTATATTCTTTCTTAATTGCGGAATAAAAAAGATATCCGTCGGGAATAAAAATGGCAGATGTACCTTATTTATCGGAAGTACTTTTTATTATAAGCGTGATTATATTTTTAATTGCTTTGTATTTGGTAATCCCAGTATTAGCGTATGATTATAAAAAGCAGTCAAAAGAAAAAAAAAATAGATATAAAAATAATATAAGATAAGGCGATGCGAACACTAACCATTAATTTATCTAGAATTAACTAAGAAATCGGAATACATAAATTTAGGTATCGGGTAAAATATTTTGATATTTTTAGTTAACATGGAAGGGTCTTTTTTAAAGACCCTTTTTTCTGTGTAGAAGCAAATCATCTTACCAAGTTCTATGGGGTATACAAGACATGTTTTTCCTCTTTTAGTGTAAAACATCTGTGTATTAATTGTACAGAAATAATAAACATAAGATAATTAAAAGCTAACTTACGTAAGTCTTCTTATTTTTGTTTGTAAGTGGCACAATTTTATAAATCTCTACTATAAACATACAGATTGTACTTTTATGGTGCAGTATTTGTAAACTATAATATAAAATATGGTTAATGAAAAAGGTATTACATATATTAGGTATGTTGTTTTTGTTTACGCTAACTGTTACTGCGCAAGATTGGCAAACAGATTTAACAATAGCTAAGCAATTAGCAAAAGAAAACAATAAGTTAATTGTTTTAGTTTTTCAAGGATCAGATTGGTGCGCTCCATGTATTAAATTAGAAAAAGAAATTTGGAGTACTTCGGAATTTAAAAAGTATGCAGAAAATCATTTTGTTATGTTACAAGCAGACTTTCCTCGAAAAAAGAAAAATATGCTTTCTAAAGAACAGATACTTAAGAATAAAGAATTAGCAGAAAAATATAATACCAGAGGATATTTTCCTTTTGTGGTTGTTTTGAATACAGAAGGAGAGGTACTGGGGCAAACGAGTTATAAAAAAACTACTCCAGCAAAATACATACATTTACTAGAATCTTTTAAAGACTAATTTTGCCAAAAAAAATAGTAACATTTTGGACTTTCTTTTGTGTTCTCTTTGTAGCTGCACAAAAGCCATATAAGCAAAATTTAATGCTTATGGGGAGTTCTTTTGATATTACTGTGGTAGCTAAAGATTCTGTTGAAGGGGAAGGGTATATACAATTAGCTGCTAGCGAAATAGAAAGAATAGAAAGACTTATATCTTCCTGGGATAAAAATTCGCAAACTTCTTTAATCAATAAAAATGCAGGAATACTTCCTGTTAAGGTAGATAAAGAACTTTTTCAATTAATAGAACGCAGCCTAAAAATAAGTAAGCTTACAGACGGAGCTTTCGATATTTCTTACGCTTCCATGGATAAAATTTGGAAATTCGATGGTTCCATGACCGAAATGCCATCTGTAAACAAAATTAAAGAATCTGTTTCTAAGGTTGGTTATAAGAACATCATATTAAATACAAAAGAAAGTAGCGTTTTTTTAACCCAAAAAGGAATGAAAATAGGTTTCGGCGCCATAGGAAAAGGCTATGCAGCAGATAAAGCTAAAGAACTTTTAATTAAAGAAGGTGCTCGTTCGGGTATTGTTAATGCATCCGGAGATATGAATACATGGGGAGACCAACCCAATGGAGAACCCTGGAAAGTAGCTATAACAAATCCGTTAGATAAGAAGAAAGCCTTTGCATTATTACCTATAGCTAACAGTGCAGTAGTAACTTCTGGTAATTACGAGAAATTTGTAAAATTTAACGGGAAAAGATATTCTCATATCATAGACCCTAGAACAGGATATCCGTCTAGCGGAATAATTAGTGTAACTGTTTTTGCCCCAAAATCTGAACTAGCAGATGCTTTGGCGACTTCTGTATTTGTAATGGGAAAAGAAGTAGGGCTTAACAGAATAAATCAATTACCTAATATAGAGTGTGTCATTGTAGATGAAAATGGTGATTTGAGCACTTCTGATAATATTAAAATAGATAAATTATGATAAAGCGTTGTCTCGTTGCTTTTGGTATTGCCATTTGTTTTAGTTCATGTGCAGTAGTTAAGGAATACGAAAAAGTAAATTTAAACGACCCAGATATGGCACTAACAGATAAAAAATCGGACCGTAACATATCTACCTTTCATTCTTACAGAGAAGCAGCGGTAGGGGCAAACGGAGGAAAAACAGGCGGTGGCTGTGGCTGTAATTAACGGTAATATGATAAAGAACATAGCAGATAGAAGATGAGAAACTTTAAATACATACTCTTAATCGCTTTCTTTTTAATGTTTGTTGTAGGGCAGTCTCAGACCAATAGTCAAGATTCTGTGAATACCTATAAAAAGAGAGTTTTAGAAAGTACGGAGATAGATTTTTTATCTAGTTACTATGCACAAGATGGGGATAATGCCGCAGTAACAGGCGGTATTGGTACCGAAGAGTTAACAGATGTAACAGGGACAGTTATAGTAGCTATCCCCTTAAATGATGACGATGTACTTACTATAGATGCTGGGATTTCTGCATATACATCTGCTTCCTCTAGTAATGTAAATCCTTTTGATGGTGAAAATGCTGCGGACCCTTTTGTGGCTAGTTCAGGAGCTTCAAGTGCAGATAATTGGGCAAATATGACCGCTAGTTATAGTCATAGCTCGGATAGTAGAAACGATATTGTTTCTGCTAAAATTTCAGTATCTAACGAATACGATTATTTTTCCTTGGGGTTCGGCGGCTCTTATACCAAATTGTTTAATGAGAAAAATACAGAAGTAAGTATAAACGCAAACGCTTATTTAGATACATGGAAACTCATATATCCATCAGAACTTAGACCTTTTGTTCAAGGCAGAGGAGGCCTTTCTAATGCTCTATTTACTGGTAATACCATTTCAGGGAATGCCAATTACGGCCCTATGTTTACGGCGATAAACGATAAAAACAGAAACTCCTATTCCGTAGGTTTTGGTTTCTCGCAAATACTGTCAAAAAAACTACAAGGTTCTTTACTACTAGATTTTGTGCAGCAAGACGGATTGCTGTCTACACCATTCCAAAGGGTATATTTCTCTGATATAGAGGATTCTTTTATTCAAAATTTTCACTTGGCAGAAGCAATAGAGAAATTACCAGAGTCTAGATTTAAAATAGCAATAGGTGGTAGGCTTAATTATTATATCAATGAAATTTTTGTGTTGCGAACCTATTATCGTTACTATACAGACGATTGGGGTATACAATCACATACAGCTAATTTAGAACTACCAATTAAAATATCAGATAAATTTACAATATACCCATCTTACAGGTTTTATAACCAAACCGCTGCCGATTATTTTGCATTCTATAATCAGCACGTATCTACTAATGAGTTTTATACTTCGGATTACGATTTGTCTAAATACATCGCAAATCAATATGGTTTAGGAGTAACCTATACCGATATTTTTACCAATTTTCATATATGGAAACTAGGTCTAAAAAGTATCAATTTAAAGTATAATAAATATGATAGGGATACAGGCTTAAATGCCAGTATAGTTTCTGCAGGTGTTAGCTTTGTAATGGATTAAAAGAAAATTTTTCTAAGAAATGTTAAAAAATCAATTCTTAATTATAAAGGGGATTTTTTTTGATGCAAATTGTTTTGTTTTTACGCAGAACTATATTTTTCGTGAATTAACGAAATTACGTACGTTATTTTATTTTTAAAGAACTTCAAATCAGGTATATTTGCGGCAAAATTAGTATACATCAACTACAAAATTTAATCTTAAAAAGGAAATGAACAAGGAATTAGATCAGTTATCGGCAGACAATATTAGGGCTTTGGCAGTAGCTATGGTAGAGAAGGCAAATTCTGGTCACCCAGGCGGACCAATGGGAGGCGGAGACTTTATGCATATTTTGTATTCAGAATTTTTAAATTTTGACCCAACAGATATGACTTGGCCTTTTAGAGATCGTTTTTTTATGGATGCAGGCCATTTATCTACTTTAATGTACGCACAATATTATTTATTGGGTAACTATAAAAAAGAAGATGTTGCTAATTTTAGACAATGGGGTTCTGTTACTCCAGGTCACCCAGAAGTAGATGTTGAAAGAGGAATAGAAAATACATCTGGACCATTAGGACAAGGGCATGCTATGGGAGTAGGAGCTGCAATAGCAGCTAAATTTTTAGGTGCTCGTTTCGGAAATTGGATGGATCATAAAATTTATGGCTTTATTTCGGATGGTGGTGTACAAGAAGAAATTTCTCAAGGAGCAGGAAGAATAGCAGGGCATTTAGGGTTAAATAACTTTATTATGTTTTACGATGCCAATGATGTACAACTTTCTTCTATGACAGATGAAGTAACATCAGAAGATACTGCAATGAAGTATGAAGCATGGGGATGGAAAGTAGTTACTATAGATGGTCATGACCATGAACAAATAAGAAAAGCATTGAAAGATGCTAATGCAGAAACAGAAAAACCAACCTTAATTATAGGAAAAACTATAATGGGCAAAGGCTGTGTTACTGCAGACGGTAGTATGTTCGAAGGGCATTGCGAATTGCATGGTAAGCCAATAGGTGATACTGGGGCAGATTATACAAAGACTCTTTTAAACTTAAAAGCGGACCCAGAAAACCCTTTTGATATTTACAAAGAGGTGCAAGCCTATTACGATACTATAATAGCAAGTAAAACGGCAAAAGCGGCAGCTAAAAAAGAAGAGATTGCAGCTTGGAGAAAAGAAAATGAAGCATTATCTACAAAATTAGATACTTTCTTATCTGGTAAAATGCCAGAATTAGATTTTGAATCTATAGTGCATAAAGATGGTCTTGCTACAAGAGCAGCTTCTTCCAATGTATTAGCGTATATGGCAGAAAATGTAGAAAACATGATTGTTTCTTCTGCAGATTTGTCTAACAGTGATAAAACAGACGGTTTCCTTAAAAAGTCATCCGTTTTGCAAAAAGGCGACTTCTCCGGAGGATTTTTGCAAGCAGGGGTAGCAGAATTAACCATGGCAACAATAGCAAATGGTATAGCATTACACGGAGGAATTATTCCTGTAGTAGCAACATTCTTTGTGTTTTCTGATTATATGAAACCAGCAATACGTTTAAGTTGTATTCAAGAATTACCAGTAAAGTTTGTATGGACGCATGATGCTTTTAGAGTAGGGGAAGACGGACCAACACACCAGCCAATTGAGCAAGAAGCGCAAATTCGTTTGTTAGAAAAATTACAGAACCATAGTCACGAGCAAAGCTTTGTAGCTTTACGCCCTGCGGATTCTCAAGAAACGAGTGTAGCTTGGAAAATGGCAATGGAAAATACTAAAACGCCAACGGGTTTAATTCTTTCTAGACAAGGTATTAAAGATATTGCTGCGCAAGGAGATTCTAGATATAAAGAAGCTTTGGGAGCAGAAAAAGGTGGGTACTTAGTTAAAAAAACAGAGAATCCAGATGTAGTTTTAATCGCTAATGGTTCTGAAGTTGCTACTTTATTAGATGCCGCTGTTTTATTAGAAGAAAAAGAAGGCTTAAAAGTTAGTATAGCCTCTATCCCTTCCGAAGGTGTTTTTAGACA
The DNA here is from genome assembly GCF_947496775.1 of uncultured Maribacter sp. GTDB lineage: Bacteria > Bacteroidota > Bacteroidia > Flavobacteriales > Flavobacteriaceae > Maribacter_B. Next base: position 10,999 of record NZ_CANMDU010000014.1, read on the forward strand.
ACAAGATGAAGACTACCAAGAAAGTATAATCCCAGCAAATAAGCCAATTTTTGGTCTAACAGCGGGGCTTCCAGTAAATTTAGAAGGTTTAGCTGGTCCTAATGGAAAAGTATTTGGATTAAGTCATTTTGGATATTCCGCTCCTGCTAAAGTTTTAGACGAAAAATTCGGATTTACGGGGGAGCAAGTATACCAGCAAGTAGTTAGTTTTTTAAATTAATAAGTAAATAAAAGAAATATGAAGTTTTTTATAGATACAGCTAATTTAGCAGATATTAAAGAAGCACAAGATTTAGGCGTTTTAGATGGGGTTACTACCAACCCATCTTTAATGGCAAAAGAAGGAATTACTGGAGAAGAAAATATATTAGCGCACTACAAGAAAATATGTGAACTTGTAGACGGTGATGTAAGTGCTGAGGTTATTTCTACAGATTTTGAAGGAATGGTAAAGGAAGGAGAGGCTTTAGCGGCTCTGAACCCGCAGATTGTAGTAAAATTACCAATGATTGCAGATGGCGTAAAGGCTTGTAAGTATTTCTCTGATAAAGGAATAAGAACAAATGTTACCTTAGTTTTCTCGGCAGGACAAGCTTTATTAGCCGCAAAAGCAGGAGCTACTTATGTTTCTCCTTTTATAGGCCGTTTAGATGATATTTCTACGGATGGTTTAGGTCTTATAGCAGATATTCGTCTTATTTATGATAACTATGGTTTCGATACCGAAATCTTAGCAGCATCTGTTCGCCATACAATGCATGTATTAGATTGTGCTAAAATTGGTTCTGATGTTATGACCGGACCATTAAGTTCTATAAAAGGATTATTAAAGCACCCACTTACAGATAGCGGATTAGCTAAATTCTTAGAAGACTATAAAAAAGGAAACTAAAATTTTATAGTAAAAAATAATAAAAATCCATCATAGCTTATCTATGATGGATTTTTTTATGGGTTTAATTTTTTAGGATTAAATTTGAAAAATAAACTACGTATAATGAAGAACCAGTTATGGGCAGTGTTTTTATTTGGTACACTTGTAATAAGTTTTTGTGTGCAATGTAAAGATACCTCTGTAAAAAAAGAAAAAAAGAAAGAGGCAACAGTTGAAAATAAAACTGTAACCGAAAAAATAATAAAGCTTAAGGATTCTTTAATTACGGATAAACCTGTCGGTGTAGAAGTTCCTGAAGGAATGGTGTGGATTAGTGGAGATGAGTTTTTTCAAGGAGCCGTTTCGCAAGATAAAATAGCCATGGAACATGAAAAACCAGCGTACAAAGTTGCTGTGAATGGGTTTTTTATATCTACAACCGAAGTTACCAACGACCAATTTGCAAAATTTGTAAAAGAAACACAATATGTAACGGTATCTGAGCGAACTATAGATTGGGAAGAAATGAAAAAACAGCTTCCTGAGGGCACACAAAAACCACACGATTCTATATTGCAACCAGGGTCTTTAACATTTAAAAAATCTGAAAAGGAGTTGCCCAATTTATATGATTTTTCGCAATGGTGGCGATGGACTATTGGTGCAAACTGGCGACATCCTAACGGACCAAAAAGCTCTATAAAAGGGAAAGGAGACTATCCTGTAGTGCAAATTGCTTATGAAGATGCTTTAGCTTATTGCGAATGGGAAGGAAGTCGTCTTCCAACAGAAGCAGAATGGGAACTTGCAGCTCGAGGAAAAAATAAAAACACCATATATTATTGGGGAGATGATGCATCTAATCTAAATACTAGAGCAAATACATGGGAAGGAAAATTTCCTTTGAATAATACTAAGTTAGATGGTTACGAAAAGAGAGCTCCAGTTAAAAGTTATCCTCCTAATAGTAATGGATTGTATGATATGGCTGGGAACGTATGGGAATGGACATCAGACTGGTACAATACCAACTATTACAAAGAGGTAAATAAAGATGCTGTTGTTTTTAACCCTACAGGAGCTAGTAAACCTTATACGCAGAATAACCCTTATGCTAAAGAAAAAATAATGAAAGGCGGTTCTTTTTTATGTAGCGAATCCTATTGTGCTAGTTATAGAGTTTCTTCTAGAATGGGTTCTAGCTTAGATTCTTCCTTGGAGCATTTAGGTTTTAGAACGGTAAAGGATGTTGGTATGGTAAAGTAGTTAAGTAAACTAAGACAAGATAAGCACGTGAAGAGGTTCTGGGAAACTATCTTTTATTTAGAGGCATGTCTCGGAACATTTAAATCTCGATTATCGAATAAAATAGGGCTCACCCTGTTATTTATTTAACAACTTTTTAAAACTTTAATTGTAAGGTTTTAGGTCAAAAACCTACTTTTGTATAACTCAAACTAAGAAAATAAAATCATGTCAGAAAATATAGAGCGTATTAAAACATTAATTATAGGTTCGGGTCCTGCAGGTTATACCGCTGCAATCTATGCTTCTAGAGCAGATTTAAACCCTGTTTTGTATACAGGGATGGAGCCAGGAGGGCAATTAACTACGACTACGGAAGTAGATAATTTCCCAGGATACCCAGAAGGTATTGATGGACCTACTATGATGATGCAATTACAACAGCAAGCAGAGCGTTTTGGTACAGAAGTTCGTATAGGAATGATTACTGCTACTGAATTGAGTGATAAAGTTGGTGGAATACATAAAGTAACTGTTGATAATGATAAAGTTATCGAGGCAGAAACTATTATTATATCTACGGGAGCAACTGCAAAATATTTAGGAATACCTAGCGAACAAAAATTGCGTGGAGGGGGAGTATCTGCTTGTGCTGTTTGTGATGGTTTCTTTTATAAAAAACAAGATGTAGCTATTGTTGGTGCAGGGGATACTGCTGCAGAAGAAGCTTCTTACTTATCTAATATTTGTAATAAAGTTACGATGTTAGTTCGTAAGGATTATATGCGAGCTTCTAAAGCAATGCAACATCGAGTGGAAAGTATTCCAAATATTGAAATTAAATACAACACCGAAGTAGATGAGGTTTTAGGAGACCAAGTAGTAGAAGGTTTACGAATGGTGAATAATCAAACAGGAGAAAAACAGGACATAGCTATCACAGGTTTGTTTATTGCTATTGGTCATAAGCCTAATACAGATATTTTTGCAGGGCAGTTAAATATGGATGAAACAGGATATTTAATTACCGAAGGAAAATCTACTAAAACTAATTTACCAGGAGTTTTTGCTTGTGGAGACGCACAAGATAAAGATTATAGACAGGCTGTTACCGCAGCTGGTACAGGCTGTATGGCAGCATTAGATGCTGAACGCTATTTAGCAAGCATAGAAACACCAGAAGAGGTGGCATAAAAATTTAAACGTAGAACAAAAAAAATCCAGCTCTAAAGCTGGATTTTTTTGTTTTTTTACCTAATCTATACGTTTGTAATTTTCTGAAAATGTTGGATGTCCATGTTCATCTAAAGTAATTTGGCTGTAATGGTCATCATATAAATGCAATTCAAACTCAAACGTTTGTAGGGTGTCTAAGACTTTCATCATAGATTTAGAACCGTATTCTAAACGTTCAGCTAAACTAGTATTGGTGTTGGTATATGTGCCATAGCCATACCATTCCTTTGGGTCATCGGGCGAATATCTTGTCCACATAACTTTGCCTTTACTATAAATTTTAACTTGTCTATACCCGTTAATGTTCGGAAGTGTGTCCGATACATTTATCCCATCGTAATGAAAACGATTAACTAATTCCCAAGTTCCTTCCATGGAAGGAGAAGCGTGCGATTTTGATGATGTAAAATTGGTAGCAGAAACCAATATAAGCATCAAGAAAACCAATCCTAATAATTTTTTCATGGTTATCTGTTTTTAAGTTATTAATCCTTAATAAGTTACATTATTTTTTTGAGATATTAGTACCATATATCAGATTTGTTTGTAAATAACAGTAATGGCAAAATGATACTTAATCAAGGAGTATATGCAACGATTTTATTAAATAATCTAAATCAGCTTTGGTATGAGAAGCACTTAGAACAATTCTACTCATTAAAGGAGAATTTTTATTGGGGTAATTAAAATTAGTAACTACAATCTTGTTTTTCTCTAAATTTTTAGACAAATTTTTATTCTCGAATGTAAAAGACGGGTGTCCTTTCATAAACGAAAAACAAGATAATTTCTCCGTTTTAGAAGTAAAGTATAAGAGGTTAGAATTTAGTTGTTCTCTTTTTTTACGATACATATCTTCGGCATCTTTCAAAGTAGCAATACAGGCAGGGGAAGCCGGACTAGCGCCTCCAAAAAAAGAAGTGTTTTTAATTGAGTTTATAGTGGTTAATTTTCCAAAAATTACACCGGCTTGTATGCCAAACCCTTTACTTAAAGAACAACAGCTAACAACTTCTTTTGGTTTTAGTGCTTTTATTAAATTAAAAACTCCGCCGCCATTTTTTCCGAGAATACCTATCCCATGAGAATCATCTACTACCAAAATGCATTCTTGCAGAGGAAGTTCTTTTAGGAAAGTAAAATGTGGATAGTTCTTTCCTGAGAAATCTATAGAATCTAGAAAAATTACAGGAGCTTTATTAGGATTGGTGGCTAAATAGGCAGAAATACCTTGTTTTAGCGCTTTGTATGAAGCATAATTCGGGGCGTTATTTACTGCTAATGCAGAATGTGTATTTGGAGTATAAAACAAAGTGTAATTACTATTATTATAATACTGCGTAACAAGTTGCCCAGCTAAATAGCCAGAGGATAGTGTAATTGCATCTTCCGAACCAACTAAACCAGATAAATAGGTTTCTACTTCGTTATAAATAGAGTATTGAATATTAGATTTTCTAGATGCTCCATAATTAGTACCGTATTTTTTAATATTGGAAATTAGAATATCCTGAAAAGCTGAATCTGTCTGTAATCCTAAATAAGAGGTGCCGCCAAAATAAAGATGACTTTCTCCGTTAATACAGATTTCTCTACCAGGAAAGCTATCTACATAGTGTGTCATTATAGTAGTGTTATACCGCTTCCATAAAGCTCGGGGAATAGTACCGAACCGTTAGATTGTATCTCTACACCTTTAGCTATATCTTTTTTTAATAATAGAGCACCATCCATATCTACATAATCTAATTGTGGCAGTAGTTGCGCTATAGCAGAAATACCAACCGTAGATTCGGTCATACAGCCAACCATAACTTTAAGCCCTAATTCTTTTCCTTTTTTAATCATTCGTAGGGCAGGGGTAAGTCCGCCACATTTGGTAAGTTTTATATTTATTCCCGAAAAATGTAAAGCACATTTCTCCACATCGGACTCTACAATGCAACTTTCATCTGCAATAACAGGAAGCACACTATGGTGCATTACTTTTTCCATACCCTCCCAATTATCTGCTTTAAGAGGTTGTTCTAAAAATTCTACACCCAGTTCTTTTAACAATGGGGCATTAAGGATAGTTTCTTCTGCAGTCCAAGCGCAATTAGCATCTATCCTAAAAATAGCATCTGTATGCCGGCGCAATTCTTTTACAATGGCAACATCGTTATCTGTACCTAGTTTTATTTTGTAAATAGGCCAAGGCATTTCTTTCATTTTCGCTACCATTGCGTCTATGCTAGCAATACCAATAGTGTAATTGGTAATAGGGTAGGTGTCTGTATTTGTATTCCAAATAGAATATAAAGGTTTTTTATTTCGTTTTCCGTATAAATCATGTGCAGCTAAATCTAAAGCACAAATAGCAAAATTACTTAGGTTTTTATCGACTAAAAATTGATGAAACACTTCTGGCGTAGTAAAGTTAAAAGATGCTATAGAAGCACTAATATTATTAATTTCTTGCATCATACTCTCTACAGTTATTTTGTAGTACGGGTTAGATGTTGCTTCTCCGTAACCAGAAACGCCATTTAAAGATAATGTAACAACTAAAGAATCTTGAAAATCATGAGATTCTCTCGAAATACTGAAAGTATGTTTTAACGGCAGCGTATATTTTCTTAGTTGTATTTGCATAGTACTAATTTAGAAATTATAGACATACCAAAATAAAGAAAATCCACTGAATTTCAGTGGATTTTCTTTTGGTTAACAAAATATTTTTTCAGCTAATTCTATCTTGTTAAAATTTATGTACACTACCAGATACAGATTTCTTTTTTTGAACATTTGCTTCTCCGGAATAAGAAATGTTTGCGCCACTACTGGCATCTGCATGTAAAGATTCTGACACGTGAATTTTTATATTTGAACCACTGCTAGCCTCTGCAGAGCATACTAGAGTATTAAGGTTTTTGGCTCTAATGTTTGCACCACTACTACTATCTACATCAGCATTGTTTGCTTTACCGGATAAAGAAATATTGGCTCCACTACTGGCATCTACCTCTAATTCCTTGCAAGAGATTTGTGCACTTAATATAGAACCGCTACTAGCATCTATTTCTAAATCATTACTTTTAATAATGTTCTCTGCGGTTAAATGGGAGCCGCTAGAACTTTTAAGAGCGTTAATATTTGGTAAGGAAACATAGACTTTTTTGGTGGAACGTCCTATATTCTCTATAGCGTGAATTCGTAATTTTCCATTGGCAATATCTGTACCAATAAGGTCTATTACATTTTCATCGGCCTTTACAGAAATGTGGTATTCCTCTGCTTGCGTAACATATACTTGTATGCCTTCGGATGCAGAAATAACGGTAAAGTCATCTGTTACTTTTCGGTCTTCTTCTACAACGACTTTGTTTCCTTTAACACCAGAGCCGAAGTCTCCGAAGTTAATATCGAAACCACAAGAAGAGAGGAGGAGTGTTAAAATAATTGCGATTGTAATTTTTACTAAGGTTGTCATGATTATTGTTTTTTAGATTGATGTAAAATTGATTATTTCATTCTTTATTTTATATTATTTATAACTCAACTGTAAGATTAGTTTGCTGAACTGTAGTTAATTATCTTCATTTGCTTTAATATCTACCCCGTCTTCATTAATCTTCATTTTAAAAGATTCTCCATTATCCTTTATATCGATATCAATGCCGTCTTCATTGATTATTATTTTATTGTTTTCACCGTTTTCATTAACTCTTATCTTTATGCCTTCTTCATTAATAATTACTTTATTATTATTTTCTTCCATGCGTATTTTCTTTTCAGGGCAGTCTAAGCATTTAAGTTCTCCGTCTTTATCTATTTTCCAGCTATATTTTGCTAAATCGCACCCATTCATATCTTGGTCGTTATTGGTGCGTGTTGTCCAGCATCTGCCGTCCGTTTTGTTATACTTAAGCACAGTATTTTGTGGTAAATAAACAGTTGCTTTTACTTCTAAGTCATTAAATCTATTTTTTCCAATTAAAGTTAAAAAATCATCTAAAATTATAGAGTTTCCTTCTACACGATGCGAATAATGGATTAAATCGGCCGTTTCTCTGGCGGCGTTATAGGAGGAGCCATTGGCTTCTTTTCTGATTTCTAATCTAATAATAGAATCTTTAGACCTTTTAATATTAATGCGAACATCTTGAGATAATAAAACTTCTTCGCCATTTTCGTTGTAAGACATGGTTAAGTTATCCATTCGAATGTTGCCTCTGTTTTCTAGTAAATCTGAAGACACAGAACTTATAAATATGGTGTCTTGCGGAGATTCAATAAATAACTCATGTTCCGTAGTTGTGCTGCCAGAATAAGCATGTGCTGCGGCTTCTTTTACTCCAACAATTATTAGACTTATGATAGAGATAATCCAAAGTCCTAATAAAGAGAATTTGGCAATATTACCGATAGATTTAAGGTTTTTTACTAGTATTTTTAAACCTAGGTATAGTAGAAAGAAAAATGGTATTCCTACGGCAAAAAATAGTAAAAGAGAAAGAAGCCAAACAGGTGCTTGTGTTGAATTGGTTATAAAATTATCAAAACCAGGTAAATGAACCCAATCTAATGTACCAACAGTAAGCAATCCTATAAAAAGACCAATTACTGTAGAGGCACCAACAATGATAAGTAGTATACCAATGAATTTTCCGAAGATTTTGAAAAAGAACATTATAATTTCTCCAATTGTATCAAAAAAGGTTTTACCACTGTTTTTTACTTGGTTTCCTACTTTGCCGTAGTCCACACTTTTTACTTTATCAGCTACCTCATCAAAACCCTCTTTTACTTTACGTTCTATATTGCTAATATTTACAGCTTCGCCCCGCATATCTAATTTTTGAGAGGTACTTACTGCTTCCGGAATAAGAATCCAAAGCAATCCATAGATAAGGATAAAAGAACCACCAGAACCAAAAGTTAAGAAAATGAACAATAAACGTACCCAAATTGGGTCAATCCCAGTATAGTGAGCTAAACCAGAAGATACCCCAGCAACATATTTAAGCTCCGTATCTCTATACAATTTTTTTACTCTTTTTGTTTCATTTTTAGGTGTTAGCTCATCCTCAAAAATATCTTCATCTACCATATAATCTTCAGGTTGCCCCATAATGGTAATAACTTCATCTACTTCTTTAGAGGTAATAACTTGTCTTTCGTTTTCTAATTTTTCATGAAAAAGTTCGGCAATACGAGCTTCAATATCAGCAAGAATTTCATCACTCCCAGCAGTATTTGCAAAAGAGCGTTTTATGGCTTCTAAATAGCGTCGCATTTTGTTATATGCTTCTTCATCAATATGAAAAAGTATATTTGCTAGATTAATATTTACGGTCTTGTTCATTATGCTTTATTTTTTGAGTTGGTAACCATGTTGGTGGCTGTTCTTAATTCGTCCCAAGTGCTGTCTAATTCTTTTAAAAATAATTTTCCAGTTTCAGTAAGGGTGTAATATTTTCTCGGCGGTCCAGAGGTAGACTCTTCCCAACGGTAGTTAAGTAAGCCTGCATTCTTTAACCTTGTTAGTAAAGGGTAAATGGTGCCCTCTACGACTAGCATCTTAGCGTCTTTTAGCGTTCCTAGAATTTCAGAGGCATATTTATCTTTACCGTTAAGTATAGATAAAATGCAATATTCTAGCACGCCTTTGCGCATTTGTGCTTTTGTATTTTCTACCTTCATAATGTCATGATCTATTAAATTAACTGTTCGTTTTACCTATGCCGTACTTAAAGTTTTTTTTACGTCTGTGATGAAGAGACTACCGCTTTAAGTACGGAAGAGGATAATTGATTGATTGATTGATTGATTGATTGATTGATTGATTGATGAATAAACTCCTTTTTGATTGTTAAAATTATTTTATAAATTGTATTGTAATAGGGTAGGTAAATGTTTCTCCCTCATTGGTCTTCATAGTTGCTATTATGGTATAAACTACATTGATTACGAAAAGGGCTCCATGAGCTAACCCTGTAATTCCCAAAGGAATCATCCATTTACTAAATGAAAAACTATCTAGGTCAAAATGCAAGTTTAGATTATTGTAATTACTTAAATCGGATAAGCCAAAAAGATTAAAATCCATAATATTTGGAATTAAACCAATTATAAACGGAATACTAATAATACCTAAACCAATGGAATATAGTAACAAGCTTATTTGAAAATTAAGGGCTTGTTTACCATTATGATCTACAAAACTATATTCTTTTTTATTCGCTGTCCATAATACTAATGGAAGAATAAAATTTCCAAAGGGAAGAAAGAATTTAGAAAAGGTAGACGCATGTATAATTGCGGACAAATTTCTCTCATGTTTTGTTACTGTCTCTGTCATGGCATATTAGTTTCTTATACAAATATATGTCTAAAAGAAGGTACTATGCAAAACAAAGTACTGTATTTTAACATATAATTAACATTTTATAGTTTGTTATATATCAAGTATCTTTAGAGGAAAAATATGATATATGCCTGTTTCAGCCCGTAAAATCAACACCTTTACTTTTTTTAAACTTCCCTCTGCATGGTGGAGTGGTGTACGTTTACAATCTATTGATAAAAAGAGGGCAGTAGTTACTGTTACGCATAAATGGGTTAATCAGAATCCGTTTAAATCTATGTTTTGGGCAGTGCAAGGTATGGCCGCAGAGTTATCAACCGGCGCTATGATGATAGACCAAATAAAGGATAGTGGTAAAAAAATATCTATGTTGGTAGCAAATAACAATGCCAATTTTTCTAAAAAAGCTACCGGCAAAATAACTTTTATTTGTGAAGATGGTGATAAAATTAAGGAAGCCATTGAAAAAACTATTGCTACAGGAGAAGGGCAAACTCTATGGATGCAATCTATAGGAAGAAATGTGGATGGAGTAGTGGTATCTACTTTTAATTTTGAATGGACAGTTAGAGTAAAAAAATAGAGTTTAGCGCTTAAATTCTTTTATTAGACCGTCCGCAGCAACATTATCATCTAATTTTAAACTATCATTCGCAATAATAACTACACCTCTTTTATTATTTTCGATATAAAGCGTTTCTATTTGTCCGTCTTTCCGTATTTCATATGAATAAACGCCAGTATCTAGTCCGGCATAAATATCTTCTGGCCCTGTGGTTAATATATTATTTTCTACACTTAATTTATGGTTCTTATTGTTAAAGGTCCATTTTACTAGTCCTCTGTTATAGTTAATATTTATTCCAGTAATACCACCAGATACATTTTTTAAATGCCATACTCCAGAAATTGGCTCTAGTGTATTTTCGTCTTTATCCTTGCCGCAATTGGTAAAAAAAATTGTACTAGTTAAAATAAAGAAAATAAAAAATCGAATATGCATCTGCGTATAGTTTTTTATTAGATAGCTAATGAAAAGAATAGTTGCGTTATCATTTTTCTAAAAAAATAAAATAAGATGTAACAAATGGGTATTGTTTGTATACATATAGATATCAATCATTAAAAATACATTAAATGAATGCACACGAAATAGATTATAAGATTTTTGGAGAAGAAATGCAATATGTGGAAATAGAACTAGACCCACAAGAAGCAGTAGTGGCAGAAGCAGGTAGCTTTATGATGATGGATTCCGATATTAAAATGGATACCATTTTTGGAGATGGTTCTAACCAAGAAAAAGGAGTTTTGGGTAAGCTGTTTTCTGCAGGAAAAAGAATGCTAACAGGAGAAAGTTTATTTATGACGGCTTTTTTGAATATAGGGCAAGGTAAAAAACAAGTTAGTTTTGCCTCGCCGTATCCGGGTAAGATAGTACCTATAGATTTATCCGAAAAGCAAGGTAAATTTATTTGTCAGAAAGATGCATTTTTATGTGCCGCGAAAGGAGTTTCTGTTGGTATTGAGTTTTCGAAAAAATTAGGACGAGGGCTTTTTGGTGGCGAGGGCTTTATTATGCAAAAGTTAGAAGGTGACGGAATGGCATTTGTGCACGCTGGTGGTACTTTGGCAAGGAAAGAGTTAGCAGCTGGAGAAGTTTTAAAAGTAGATACAGGTTGTATTGTAGGTTTTAGTCAGACAGTAAATTATGATATAGAGTTTATTGGGGGTATTAAGAATACTGTTTTTGGAGGAGAAGGTTTATTCTTCGCTACTTTAAGAGGTCCTGGTACAGTTTATATACAATCCTTACCATTTAGTAGGCTTGCAGGTAGAGTTTTATCGGCGGTACCGAGAAACGGAGGTAGTAAAGGAGAAGGTAGTTTACTCGGTGGATTAGGAGATTTATTAGATGGTGATAATAGGTTTTAGAAAAACAATACATCTAAAAATAGCGCTGCATATTGTAATATGTGGCGTTATTTTTTTGAGGCTATTCTATTAAATAGTGATATTTGCACTAGTTAAAAAATACCAGTTTTTAGTCTACTAAATAGATAAGATGAAATACGGAAAACTAAAAAATATTACAAAGAAATTATTATCTGACAATTGGTATACTTTAAACAAATTTATATTCGATTACCAAAGAGAAGATGGTATTTGGGAAAAACAAGAGCGCGAGGTGTACGATTGTGGCGATGCAGCTGCTATTCTGTTATATAATAAAAACAAAAGAACCGTTATTTTAACCAAGCAATTTAGAATGCCTACTTTTCAAAACGAATCGGAATCTGGAGATGGTATGCTGGTAGAAGTCTGTGCAGGACTCTTAGACGGAGATACTCCAGAGGTTTGTATAAAAAAAGAGGCCCTAGAAGAAACTGGGTATAAATTAGATACCGTTACTAAAGTGTTCGAGAGTTTTATGATTCCAGGTACGGTAATGCAAAAGGTACATTTTTTTATTGCACCCTATGAGGAAAATCAGAAAATAGGAGAAGGAGGAGGAGCGGAATACGAAACCGAAAATATTGAAGTTTTAGAAATTCCTTTTGAACAAGCTTTTAATATGATTGGTAATGGGGAAATTAAAGATGGAAAATCTATAATGCTTTTACAACATGCCAAAATAGAAGAATTGTTAGGCGTTTAATACGCACCTCTTATTTCTGTTAATATTTTATGCATCTGCTTTTTTACTTCTTTAGATGGTACTCTAAAGTGGTTATTCATAAAACTAAAAATCAAAATTTTTCCACTGCGTGTCTGTAAATAACCACTAAGACAGTAATTATTACCTAAACTTCCAGATTTAGCATAAATATAAGGTGGTTTTTCTATTTTATTTTTATTGGAATCGGAATGTATTACTTTAGGGAATAAAGTAAATAATCTTTTTGCCGGAACTTCTTCGTAAAGTTTAGAAAGTACACGAACTATAGATTTTGGAGTAAACAAATTGTATCTAGATAGGCCAGAAGCATCTACCCACCTTGGTTGCTGCTTTAAATCATTAAGATAGGTATCTAAAATATAATTCTTTGTGCTTTTAAAGTTTAAAGAGTCTTTAAGAACTCCGGAGCTCATGATTAACAATTGTTCAGCTAAAAAATTATCACTCACATGCATCATCCTTTTACAAACAGAATCTGTAGCAATGCCATAAAGCGTACTTTTAGGTCCGTCTGGTAATTTAGAAGTTACATTAATTTTTTGATCTAATATATTTTCTAAAAGCTTCTTGGAAGTGGTAGCACTTGTAATAAAAGGAATTTCTATAGTGTCTTTTTGGACCGTTTTATGATAAAAAATGTTATTATGTGGTTCTCTGCGAGAATTACTATTGGAGTAAAAAACACGATCTTTAAAATAAGAAGGATTTGTAATTAGAGAATTCTTACGATGTATAGACAATACATTACCATACATAGGAAAAGCATTTCTTTCAGGGGAAAAATATGCATCGTAATCTTCCCATGCCCAACCAGGACCATATTTAGAGTCTTTATAATTAGAAAAGTTAAATACGATGTTTTTGTGCTTCTTTAAAAAATGTATCGAGGTCAGGTCCTTAAAATAGGGATGCAGTAATGTTGGGTCACCAGTACCTTGGGCATACAAAGTATCATGTTGTACTATATAAGTAAGAGCTGGTATATTTTTAGGTAATACTTTTAGAGCGCTATATAGGGTGTAAATTTTAGTATTACTTGCAGGTGTAAAGTATTTAGAACCGTTGTAATTATAAAGAGTATCTTTAGTAACGGGATCTATTACCAATAATCCTGTAAACTGATTATTATAAAAATTAGCATTACCTAAAGCCTTAGTAGTTAATATTTGGTTTGTTTTAGCTCCTTTGCAACTAAAAAATAGAATAATTAGGGAGATATAGATAATATTTTTTTTCATAAAAAAACAATTATCAGATTACTTGATTTGTAGGCTTTTACTTTCATTTGACAAGAAATTATCTAATATTTAACGTATTACGAACAATAAACATATTGATTTTTTGGTTAACTTTACTGGAGAGACCAACATAATTTAAATATATATTACAATATGGCAAGAGCTATGCTTGAATATACTAAGACAGTCCTAAAGAAAGTAAGTTTTGATACCAAACTTTTTTGTAAAGAATTAGAAAAAAGTTTAAAAAGATTATTACCAAATGAAATAGAAGAGTTAAAACAATGGGTAGAACAGTTTATTAATGATAAACCAGAGCTACAATCCAGTGTACTTTTCTTAAACGCATAAAATAAATAAAGGGCCGCTATATAGTGGCCCTTTTATTTTACTACTTGTAAAGCGTAACGTCTTTCTCTATTTTGTTATAGGGCTAATTATTTTAACATCTTGAAAAGCAATAGCGCCTCTTACTATTCCAGATATTACATCTATTAAGGCTTCAGTAATTTGTATTTTTAATTCACTTTTGTGATAAATTAAGCTGACTTCCCTAGCAGGGGAAGGATTGCTAAAATATTTTAAGTGCGCCTTTTTTCTCTCATCTAATTCTAAAGTGTTTAGGTAAGGTAAAAGTGTCATTCCTAAGCCCTCATTTGCTAGATTTACCAGTGTTTCAAAGCTTCCGCTTTGTAATTGAAAATGCTCTTCGGTATAACTCTTACTTGCCTTACATAAATTTATTACACCATCTCTAAAACAATGACCATCTTGTAATAGTAATATATCGGATATATTTAAGTCTTCTGCTTTTAAAACTTCAAAATCTTTTAACCTATGATTGGTGGGGACATAGCCAACAAAAGGTTCGTAATACAAAGGCCTTTCTTTAATAAATTCTACCTCCAAAGGTGTTGCAGCAATAGCGGCATCTATATGTCCGTCTTGAATATTACGTATAAGGCTCTCTGTACTTTGCTCTTTTATAATAAGATTAACTTTAGGGTATTTACTTATAAAAGCTTTTAAAAACATGGGTAAAAGGGTAGGCATAATGGTCGGGATTATTCCTAAGGTAAAATCGCCGCCAATAAACCCTTTTTCTTGGTCCACAATGTCTTTTATTCTTTCGGCTTCATTAACTATATTTTTAGCTTGTTCTACTATCTTTTTTCCAACTTCAGTAATAGTAATAGGCTTTTTACTACGATCAAAAATAAGTACATCTAACTCATCTTCTAGTTTTTGTACTTGCATACTTAAAGTGGGTTGCGTAACAAAGCTTTTTTGAGCAGCAAGAGTAAAATTTTGATATTCCGCAACAGCTAAAACATACTGTAATTGTGTAATGGTCATTCGTCATAATTTTAAGCCATAAAGGTATTAAAACTATCAATAAAACTTATTGTTAAATGGTTTTTTATGTAATGTGTTTATACTATTAAAAAATATAATTCGTAAAAATTTTGGACTCCAATAGATAAATACGTAAAAGTAAATGCCTTCAACATATTGCAATGGTGTCTTTTTAAAAGATTACCACTGCAAGTTCTAGCGGAGTAGAGAACTATTCGTTAGTTCTACATTGACATTTTAAACTGTAATATGAGTAACCATCTACAGATATCTAATACCTATTTTAGATCAAGCGAATGGTGCTAATGATGTAGGTGTTCGTGGTATATTGAGTGGTTTTATTTCGGAACAAGAAAAAACCTTTTGAAGGATGAAAGCCTGGTTGACAGAAGAGGTTTAAGAGTATTTTTCAATAAAAAAAAACCTTACTAAACGGCAAAGTATTTTTGATTTAGGAATAGTGATTCACATTTCGGTAGTAAAAATTGTCAATTCGGTAATCCCTTTTAGTAGGGCTACTATGTTGTTCGCATTTTTGAAGTGTCAAAATCAAAAAAAACGAACAGCCATGTTAAAACTAGTATTTACATTCATTTTATTTTTTTCTACTTCTCTTACGTTTTGTCAAACTTTAATTTCGGGAAAAGTAACTAATAGTAAAGGTAGCCCAATAGCCGGTGCCAATGTATATTTAGAAGGAACATACGACGGAGCTTCTACAGAAGCAAATGGTACATTTTCCTTTGAAACTGCAGAAAAAGGTTCGCAAACGCTTATTATTTCTATGCTTTCATATGATACGTATTATGAAATGGGAGAGGTCTCTTATTTAAACAATCTTAGTATAGAATTAAGAGAAGCTATTAATGAACTTACTGGAGTTACATTAACGGTAGGAACATTTAAAGCCGGTGACAACTCTAAAGTAGCAGCGTTAAAACCGTTAGATATAGTTACAACTGCTGGTGCGGCAGGAGATTTTGTTGCAGCATTACAAACATTACCAGGAACAAGCACAGTTAGTGAGGACGGACGGTTATTTGTTCGTGGTGGAGCAGCAGGAGAAACGCAAGTTTTTGTAGATGGCATGCGCGTTTTTCAGCCTTTTAATGCAACTGCCAATAATATACCTACTAGAGGTAGGTTTTCTCCTTTTTTGTTTAAAGGAATAACATTTAGTACTGGCGGGTATTCTGCGGAGTACGGACAAGCATTATCTAGTGTATTATTGTTAAACACAGAAGATATGCCAAAACAAGAAAAAACGGATATTTCTATAATGTCTGTTGGGGGAGGATTAGGGCATACTGAGATATGGGGAAACCAATCTTTAAGTATAAATACATCTTATATAAATTTAGCTCCTTACCAAAGTTTAGTGCCTAATAACCAAGGAGCGCGTTGGAAAAAACCGTATGAGTCTATATCCGGGGAGGCAGTTTTTAGAAGCAAAGGGGAAAAGAGTATGTTTAAATTTTATACTGGTTTTAACCATAGTGCTTTAGGTATAGAACAAGAGGATATTAATTACGACGATTATCTTCCTTTTAATTTAAAAAACAACAATTTGTATGTGAATGCTTCTTACAAACATTTTTTAGAGAATGAATGGACATTTACTACAGGAGCAAGTTTATCTTCCGATAGAAACAAAATAGGTGTTTTAAATGATGATATAAAAACTGAAGAGACAGCATCCCATTTAAAGTTTAAGGTAAAAAAGAATTTTAGTAGCAGATTTCAACTGAATTTTGGGGCAGAACATTTTATAACTAATTATGATGATATTTTAATGATGGAAGATGGTCTTAGTTTTAAAAGTGAGCTAAAAGAAAATTTATCTGGAATATTTTCTGAAGCAGATATTTTCTTTAGTAATCGTTTGGCTATGAAAGTAGGAGCAAGGGGTGAATATTCTCAAGTTATGAATGATTTTACAATATCGCCAAGAGCCTCATTAGCTTATAAGAGTAGCGATAAAGGCCAGTTTTCTCTTGCTTATGGAGATTTTTACCAGAATCCGAATACCAATTTTTTAAAATTTGATAATGGATTAAAATCAGAAAAAACGGCGCATTATATTTTAAATTATCAATATATAAATGATGGAAAAACCTTTAGGGCAGAAGCATATTACAAAGACTATAAAAATTTAGTGAAGTATAATACGGAGGAAGCCTTATTTAATAGTAATTATACTAATTTAGGTAGCGGATACGCATCTGGAGTAGATGTTTTTTGGAGAGACAATAAGAGTATTAAAAATTTAGATTACTGGATATCTTATTCTTACCTAAATTCAGAGCGAGATTATTTAAATTTTGAAAAGAAAGCTACGCCTAATTTTGCTCCAAACCATAATTTTTCTCTTGTAACTAAATATTGGATAAACGATTGGCGCTCTCAAGTGGGGGCTTCCTATTCCTATGGTTCGGGAAGGCCATATGATAACCCTAACTCTTCTGAATTTTTAGGAGAAAAAACAAAAAGTTATAATAATCTAAGTGTCAATTGGGCTTATTTAATTTCTCCTCAGAAAATATTATATCTATCTGTGAATAATGTTTTAGGTTTTAACAATGTAAATGGGTATCAATATGCTAACACTCCAGATGTAAATGGAACCTTTAATAGACGTTCTATACGACCAACGGCAGATACGTTCTTTTTTGTAGGTTTCTTTTGGACTATTAGTACAGATAAGAAAAGCAATCAATTAGATAATTTATAAAGCAAAAATGGAGTAGCAAATACGTTACTCCATTTTTGTAATAATTGTATTAATAAAACTTAGATAAGGTTATTATTAAAATACAAAGGAAAAAGAAAGGGAAATAAGAAGCCTTAAAAATCTGATTCTCGTTAAAATCAAAAACAGGAGCTTTACTTTTTGCATATGTAATAAGATTCCAAGTAGATAAAATTATCATTAGATAGGTAGTAAAATAAAAGTATTCCATATAGATTAAATCTGCCGTAATGATTTCTTTTCTTAAATCTATATGCGAAAAGATTAATACAAAGAAAAAAGCGGCCATACCTTCTATAATTCCTTGGCGTTCTTCAGTTTTAGAACAAGCTACAAGTAATATATACATCATTATTAAAACTACAAAAATTGGAATTAAATAGGTTACAAATGTGTTTAGTAGAATACGTCTTAAGTCTATGTTATAATGTAAAATAGGAACTTCTTCGAACAGAGTTTTGGTACCATAACCAAAATCGGTATCATAAGATTCTACCGAGTAGTTAAAGTAGCTTTTCATGATTTTATTACCAGACACCTTAACATTGGGGTTAAGTCCTACTTTTTTTGTTGGGTTGGTAAACTCATAACTTGCCAAATCTGGCGTAAAAATAAGATTGTCCTCATTACTAATGGGAACAATATCCATACTGATATGTCTTTTATCAAACGGAAAATTTTCATAATTTAAATATTGTTGTAGCGTAACCCTAAAATCCCAGCTAATTAGAAGGTAATCTGGTTTACCTGCAATACCTTTTATTTTTTTTCGCGTGGTTTCTTCAATATAAGAAGCTTCAGCAAAGGGTGAGGTTTGTGGAAAGCGAAACCCTTCTTCTATCTTATCAACAAGGTCCAAAGGGTATTTTTGCCATATTCTACCTCCAACATTTAAATTGTAGCTATTCTCAAAAGCCATACGTTGTATAAAAATACCGGTAGGAATAGAGGTGCTTTCAGGGAGTTTTAATTCCGAACGTCTTGTTTGTTGTTGATTTACAAAACTCCCAAGGCTCGATATATCGGATATTGGAGGGCTTTCGGCATCGGTCATTCTGCGGCTTCCAGTATGCTCTAAATACCCAACTAAAACTATATTAAAAATAAGTAAAACGGTGGCCAAAAAGCTCAATTGCCATATTTCTTGGCGATCCAAATAATCTTTGTTAAAGTAAATAGCAATAACAATTAATAAAAAAGCAGAAAGTAAAAGTGTTAATTTTATATAACGATGATTAAGCTCTGCTTTACTACCTAATAATTCATTTTTGGAGAAGGCAAGGCCAATGCCCCAATTATTAGAGGGAATTTTGTCGTAAAAGAATAGCTCTGTATCCTTACTATTACTGGTTTTAAATTCTACTTGCCCGGATTTCCCTTTTAACAGAGCATCATAAGCGGATTTTAAAATAGGATTTTCCTCGGTTTGACTAATAGTTTTTAGGTTTGTAGTGCCTATGTAATCGTTAACAGGGTGAGATAAATAAGTTCCTTCTCTAGAAGTAATTAAACCGTATCCCGTTTTTCCTAAACTTAGAGACAGAATTAAACTTTTAAAACCACTTGTTACAAAACTCATGGTTATAGTTCCACGTACTTGTCCTTTTTTAGGGCCAGAAGAGTAGTGGAAGGGAATGCCATAATCTATATACCAATCTTTAGCTGCCTTTGCATAATATGGCTCTACCCATTTTGCTCCATTGTCCCGGACGCCAGTATACCAAGCTGTGCCTTTTATAGAGGAATCTGTATAATCATAACTATCTTCTACATAGACATAATCCTCGGTTCCTTTGTTGTAATAAGGACAATAAAGTTCTCGTTCGGCAGAAAAGGCATATGGTTCATAACAAGCTGTAATTCCTTGAAGAGCAGAAATTTTCATAGAAGATTCCTTTATTATTTGCTCTATTTGTTCTTGCGTATATTCGTTTGCTCCGAAATTATCAGCTAATTTATTGCCTTCATCTACAATACTCGAGAGTATAGCGTCTACCTGTGTTTTAAGGTTGATCATGGTAGTTTCTCCCTTTTCTTGTACAATTTTATTTTGTTCTTTCTTAAAGGAATAAAGTTCATACACATTGTAAGCTAATGTTACAAATAGAATAATTGCAATTATATAAAGTGCTTTCTTAACCATTATTAAAAGTATAAACCAAAATTAATATTAAACCTATGGTGCCACTGCCCTGTACCATCTCCAGTGGTTAAAGCATCCGCGTAGTTAGGGGATAACCATGGCTGATTGCGCCCGCTAGCATAATCTACATAAATATACAATGGCTTTATAGATATTAAAGCCCCTAAAACATTCATTTGCGTATCTTCCCAATTGTTTAAGGCTTTATCCATGTACGTATAGTCATTATACAATTGTATAGATTGTAAAAGTCCTTTGTTTATGGGGATTTTGTAAGCTAGCCCTACAGAATACATACTAGCTTTTGCAGCGGTATTATATGGAAAATTATAGGCCGCTTGTTCTAGAAAATCTCTGCTTTCCCCTATAGCATTTTTTGGTTTGTTGTTGTAGGTTATAAATTGAGTCTGAAAATTCCATCGCTTACAATCCATTTGATAATGTAGCCCTAAAGCAGAATGGCTACCTGTATCTTGAGTGTCTATATTCCAAATACCGCCATATTGTAAAGAGGTGCCTATTAAATGTTTTACTTTTATTCCTAGTTTATAATTAAAACGTACATTAAACTGGTTTACTTCTTTGTTTTTTCCAGAAAAATCATAAGAATAGCGATTGGGTGAAATCGCATTGTTGTCTCCTAAGGTCAAAGCTTCTGCATTTTTATAAAAACCAATATCTAGTTTAATTCTATCATCTTCGTAATCATAACTAACGCCCATATCATGGTCATCTTCAAAGCCTAAATAAAAAGGAAGAGCAAAAAACCAACTGTTAGAATTAAATTGTTGTGGTCCAAAGTAGGCCGGTATTAACCCTAGTTTTAAATGACTTTTCTTATTTAGGTTATATTGGAACCAACCGTATTTTAAAAAGCTTCCTCCAAAGGCAGAAGAGTAAAAGCGTTGATCCATATGTAATTCCATAGGACCATACGTAACATCGGCATTGATACGAAAAACCTCGAAACCAAAATCGCCACCTCTTTTTTGTTGGTTGGGTTTCCAGCTAGAGTTGTTATAATTGTAGCGTAGAGCACCACCTAGTTTAACTTTTAACTTGGGTGTTGGGATTGTATCGTTTTGAGAATAAGATATACCTGAGAATCCTATACAAAGAAAAAGTAGTGCTATAATTTTTAAGTGGGTAGTTGCTTTTGAATTCCTGATAATAAAGTGTTTCATGAAACAAAAGCCGAATTGTTTGTTTTTTTTCAAGGGATTAATGGTGCTAATGGTTGGTTATTTATGGCGGAAAGATACCAAAAATCTAAAATTTAAAGTAACTCATAAAAAGTATTGTAGAGGTAGGTAGATACATGCGCAAAATTAAATACCTCCAGCGGATTGAATTTATGCCTTTTAAAAGGTTACCATCCGCAGGTCTATCGGAGTAGAGAACTATTCGTTAGTTCTAAAATAGATTTAGACTGCGCTCCCCTGGCAATTAGCGCAGAATTTGAGCCGTAATCTAGGTAACGATCTACGGACCTCTATAGTATTATTTAAGTAGGGTGTATTAAAACAAAAAGGGAGTAGCAAAAGCGCCACTCCCTTTCCACCAAAAAACGAAATCAATCATTCAAAAGTATATTTCGTTTTTACCACTTGGGTAAGTCTAAAAAAACCATGAGCGTAATTCTCTGAATTTGTTTGATTAATACAATTTCCTTTAAGAGCAACTGGTGTAGCACTAAACAAGCCAACACCTTCGGACTGTTCTATAAGTGTTCGTATATAGTTGAAATAAGCTTTAGAAATTCCGTACATTTCTACTTCTACTTGGTCACCTACTGTAAATTCTCCTTGTTCATCATCTTCATCTTTTTCGTACCACCAACCAACTTCATTTCCGTTAATGAACTCGTCATCAGCATCTTCTAATTCAAATAGCAAATCACCACTCTCTTTGTACTTAAAAAGATAATAGTTTTCTTCATCTTCTGGATCGTTAAAAAATACATTAACTTCTAAGATTTCGTCGTCAAAACCTTTATCTGTAGATTGTTCTACACGAGTAATATCGGTAACTGGTTTTAGACTTTCAGTAGCAGTATAGGTTTCATTATTGTAAACAATTTCTAAATCGTAAGTGTTGTTCACAATAGGGTTAAAAGAATCGGTAGAATAGTTACCGTTATTTTCGTTGGTAAAAATAAACTCTTCTAATGTATTTGTATTGGTAACTTTTACTGTAGCATTGGTAACCGGGTTATCTTGGTTCTCCGCAAAATATGCAGATGAGGTCGATAGTTTTATAGTTTGGTTATTACCAGAGGTTCCTTTCTCCCAATCTAATGATGCTTCAATAGTTAGTCTTTCTGGTGCTGTTTGTACTTCTAAATCAATTACATCTTCACAAGAGAAAAATATAGATATAGCGAATAGGGTTATGAGTTTTATATAAGATTTCATTTTTTTAAAATTTAAAGTTATAGGTTGCAGAGGGTACCATTCCAAAAATTGCTGTTCTAGTAGCTTCGTTTACTCCAGTGGTTGTATTTTGTCCAAAGGATACAGAAGCTGCGTTTTTCTTGTTATAAACATTATAGATACCAAATACCCATTCTCCTTTCCATCTTCTGTTTGGTTTTTTGTTAGGTGTATAGGTAGCAGAAATATCTAAACGATGATAAAGTGGTAACCTGTCAGAGTTTCTATTAGAATAGCGGGCAATAGAAAGGCCTTCATATTGGTATTGTCCATTAGGGTAGGTAACTGGCCTACCGGATTGTAAAGCAAAGTTAGAGCTAAAGGTCCATTTGTCGGATGCTTTGTAGGATCCTGTTATAGATAAGTCATGCAAACGATCATAAGGTGTTTTATACCATTCGCCATTACTAATTCCGGGTCCACCTGCATTCGTATCTTTTGTTCTTTGCTCAGATTTTGAAAGTGTATAGGCTATCCATCCAGTGAATTTTCCAGTATTCTTTCGAAAAAGGACTTCTAATCCGTAGGCCCTAGATTCTCCGTTTAATATTTCTGTCTCAATGGTGTTTGTACCTATTAAATCGGAACCATCTATATAATCAATACGATTGTCTGTTGTTTTATAATAGGTTTCTAACTCAAGAGAATAAGCTTCGTCCTTAAAGTTTCTAAAATACCCCAGTGCAAATTGATCAGATACTTGAGGTTTTACGAATTTACCGCTAGGAGTCCATACATCTAAAGGAGTTACAGAAGAGGTATTAGATAATAAGTGTATGTACTGCGCAACTCTAGAATAGCCAAGTTTTACAGAGGAGTTTTCATTTAACTCGTACGCCATGGAAGCTCTAGGTTCTAAATTTCCGTAATTGGCTATAGAATTCCCTTTCTCATAATTAGTTTCACCAATAGCTTCTCCACGTTCATATATTCCTAGTACAGAATTATAAGCAACAGGTTGGTTGTTTGCGTAGTTTGTTAAAGGTTGTCCTCCTAAACGATTAAAGTAACTATAGCGTAAACCATATTGAGCGGTTAGTTTGTCTGTTAATTTGTGCTCAGTGTTAATGTAAACACCTGCTTCTAAGGCTTTCTTTTTGTCTAACTGCATTGCATTCACCGAAGAATCGTCCGATGTGGGTTCTATGGCACCGGGGTTAAAATCGTAACGAATAACACTCGCTCCAAAGTCTAATTTATATTTATCGCTGAGATAGTATTTTAAATCGTACTTAGCATTGTAGTTATCGATAGAGGAAATCCAATTAAAATCTTCTATTTTAATACCTATGTCATAATCATAACGGCTATAAATTAAGGATAGGTTAGAGAATAAGCGTTCGTTAAAAATATGATTCCATCTTAAGTTTCCAGAGGCATTGCCGTAAGTGGTTTCAAAACTACTACCTAGTTTAAATGTATCTCTTCCAAAATATCCCGACAGAAAAAGTTTGTTATTCTCATTAAAGTTATAGTGTGTTTTTAAGTTTAAATCATAAAAACCAACTCTATTTTTATTATTGTTAGCAGCTAAAAATAAATTTACGTAAGAAGATCTACCTGCAACAAGAAAAGAGCCTTTTTTGTTAAACATAGGTCCTTCTAATGCCAATCTGCTAGAAATAAGACCAATACCGCCAGATGCGCCAAATCTTTTACTATTACCGTCTTTTTGTCTTACATCTAAAACAGAAGAAACTCTACCTCCAAATTTGGCGGGAATTCCTCCTTTATGTAGTTTAATGTCCTTAATGGCATCTGCGTTAAATACCGAAAAGAACCCTAACATGTGCGATGTATTGTAAATAATGGCTTCATCTAATAGTACCAAATTTTGATCTGCAGCTCCACCACGAACGTTAAAGCCACCAGAACCTTCACCATTATTAGTAACACCAGGAAGCATCTGCAAAGATTTAATAATATCAACCTCTCCTAAAACTACAGGCATACGTTTTACAGTTTTAATATTAAGCTTGTTAACACTCATTTCTGGTTTTCTGATATTTACGTGCTCTTTTTCATCCGCTGTTAATACCACTTCTTCTAATTGCGTAGCGTACTCTTTAATTTCAAAATTTATTTTTTGATTTTGGTTTAGTATAATTTCTTTCTGAATATCTAAATATCCAACATAAGAAATAATTAAAGTGTATGTTCCCTTTGGAGCGGTAATAGAATAAAAACCATATTCATTAGTAATAGCACCGATAGTTGTACCTTTTAAAAATACCGATGCCCCAAAAAGTGTCTCTCCATTACTAGCATCTGTAATAGATCCGTTGACTGTAAAATTTTCCTGCGCACTAAGTAGCGTAGTGAAAAATAAAAATAGTAATCCTAATTTCTTCATTTTTTGATTGTTGTTTTTAACTATTGTTTTTTGATTTCCTCGATAATCGAGATTTAATTAACCTAGAACTTGCTTCGATATTTTAAAGTTTTCTTTAGCACACCTTTTGGCTTGTTCTAAGTTTATTTACTTTAACTATAGACAATCTAAAAAATGGAAGGTTGCATGTGTACATTAGTTTTTTTGTAATTAACTAGAGTTTAACATTTAAAAAGAAATGTTGAAAAAAAGAGGCTAATAAAAAAAGCCCATTCTGTATAGCAGAATGGGCTTTTGGGATAGTTTATAAAAAATTACTCTTTTTTCTCTGGTCTAGATTTTTTAGAGTTTCTATTATTTTTTCCTCGGTAATTGGAGGAGTTTTTGTTTCTATTATTTTTATTTCTAGGTCTATTATGTTTTTGCGGTCTTTGCTGTGGTTTATTTTCAGGAGTTGCTTGTTCCTTTGAGTCATCTATAAACTGATGCTCCGGCATCCTTGGAACTTCCTGTTTAATTAATTTTTCAATATCTCTTAGGTAAGGGCGCTCTTCTCTGTCACAAAAAGAAAGGGCAATACCACTAGCACTAGCACGTCCTGTTCTTCCTATACGGTGTACGTAGGTTTCTGGTATATTAGGCAAGTCGTAATTAATAACTAAAGAGAGTTCTTCAACGTCTATACCGCGAGCAGCAATATCCGTTGCAACTAAAACATTTAGTTTTCCATCTTTAAATGCACCAAGTGCTTTTTGCCTAGCTGTTTGTGATTTATTACCATGTATAGCAGCAGAATTAATATCTGCTTGAGCTAGTTTTTTTACAATTTTGTTAGCACCATGTTTGGTTCTAGAAAATACTAGAACAGAGGCTTTAGGATTTTCTCTAAGCAAATGCACTAATAGTTTTACTTTATTAGGCTTGCTAACAAAGTAAATACCTTGTTCTACTTTTTCTGCAGTCGCTTGTTTTGGTTTTATGGTAACTCGTTCAAAATCTCCTAACAACCTTTTAGACAATTCCACAATATCTTTTGGCATGGTGGCTGAAAAGAATAAAGATTGCCTCTTAGGAGGTAATTTGGCAATTATCTTTTTTATGTCATGTATAAAACCCATATCAAGCATTTGGTCAGCTTCATCTAAAACTACATACTCAATATCTTTAAGAGAGATAATACCTTGGCTCATTAAATCTAGTAGCCTACCTGGAGTCGCAATAATAGCATCAACACCTGGTCGTAAAGCATTAACCTGTCTTTGTTGTTTTACACCTCCAAAAATAACTGTGTTCCTTATGTTTGTATACTTACTGTACGCAGTAAAGTTTTCTCCTATTTGAATTGCAAGTTCTCTTGTCGGTGTTACTATAAGAGCTTTTACACGTTTTTTTCCTTTTGTTTGTTCTTGGTTGGTTTGTAGATGATGAATAATAGGAATACTAAAAGCAGCTGTTTTACCTGTTCCTGTTTGTGCAACACCTAATAGGTCTTTTTTATTTAAAAGAATAGGAATTGCTTGTTCTTGTATAGGTGTAGGATTGGTATACCCTTGTTCATCAATAGCTTTTAATATAGGTAAAGCTATACCTAAATCTTTGAATGTCATGTGTTTTTAATATAAGCGGCGAAGATACAGTTAATGTTTGGATAAAATGATTATGTTACAACCCAACAATTGCTGCTTCGGCACAACGTTCTCCATCCATAGCAGCAGAAACGATTCCCCCAGCGTAACCACCACCTTCACCGCATGGGAATAATCCTTCTATTTCTGGGTGTTCTAGTTTTTTATTTCTAGGAATATTCACTGGCGATGAGGTTCTAGATTCTACACCAACAATATTAGCTTCATTAGTATAATAACCTCTCATTTTTTCTCCAAAAGCTTTAAACCCTCCTCGCAGCCTACTTCCGATGGCTTTTGGTAAAAGAGAATGTAGGGGAGATGATTTTAACCCTGGTTGGTAAGAAGTAGGATTTAAATCTGTTGATAAATTACCTTCTACAAAATCAGTAAGTCTTTGTGATGGTGCAACTTGGCTACGGCCACCTGCAGTAAAAGCTAAACGCTCTAAACTTTTTTGGTATTCCAAACCTTTAAGAACTCCATATTTTTCGAACTTATACAAATCTTCCTTGGCATTAATCTCCACAACAATTCCGGAATTAGCGTAGGTGTTATTTCTTTTAGAGGGAGACATGCCGTTTACAACAACTTCTCCGGGAGCCGTAGCAGCAGGAACAATAAATCCTCCAGGGCACATACAAAAAGAGTATACGCCTCTGTTTTTTACTTGTTGTACCAAACTATACGATGCCGCAGGTAAAAGTTCGTTTCTTTCCCCTTTACAATGGTATTGAATAGAATCAATAATATGTTGAGGGTGCTCTACTCGAACTCCCATAGCAAAGGACTTAGCTTGTAAGCTTATTTTTTTGCCATGCAATAAATAGTATATGTCGCGAGCAGAATGACCTGTTGCTAAAATAACTCTACTAGCTTGCATTTCATTACCATTTTGTAATTGAATAGCAGTTATTTTATTGTTTGTAATCGTAAAATCTGTTACACGGGTATTAAAATGAATTTCGCCACCGTGTTCTATTATTTTTTCTCTTATATTTTGAACAATTTTAGGAAGTTTATTAGTTCCAATATGTGGATGAGCGTCTACTAGTATTTGCTCTGTAGCACCATGATATACTAAACTTTCGAAAATTCTTCTTACATCCCCTCTTTTAAGGCTACGGGTATATAATTTACCATCGGAATAAGTCCCTGCTCCACCTTCGCCAAAACAATAGTTACTGTCTTCATTAACAAAATGGTCTTGGTTAATAGCTTTTAAATCGCGTCTGCGTTCTTGCACTTTATCACCTCGTTCTAAAACTATTGGTTTGTATCCTAGTTCTAAGCAACGTAAAGCAGCCCACATTCCAGCAGGACCAAATCCGATAATATGTATTTCTTTGGCTTTAGAAACGTCTTTGTAATGGAACGTATGATCTGATTTTTTAGATGGTTTTTCGTGAATATAGATTTCTAACTTATAGTTAAAATAAATAGAAGGTTTACGAGCATCAATAGATTTGCGCAAAACTTTTATGGTGATGTCTTTTTCGTCTTGCCCTAGATGTTTTGCAACCTTTTTTAAAAGCATTCCAGGTAGCCCTTCTTCTTTAAGAGATAATCTATATTGTATATTCCTTATCATGCTGCAAAATTACTTTAATTAAGATTTAGAATCGTATTAATCAACTAAATATGTTACCAATAATGTAAGAGCTATTTATTTCTGTATATAATTCTGTAGAAAGTAAATATATAAAAGATAGAGAGTGAAGAGTTAGTTACATACTAGGATGCCATTGTAGAGGTCAGTAGATAGTTATCTAGATTACATCTCATATTTTATACAAATGTCAGGGGGAGAGGAGTCTAAGTCTATATAGAGCTAATGAATAGTTATCGACTGCGCTCGAACTGACAATGGTAATCTTTTTTTAAAAGACATGACTTCAATCCATAAAAGGTATTTAATGTTGCGTATGTATCTACCGACCTCTATAAGATTGTGCTGCTCGTTTATTTTAGAAAAAAAACCTGGAGATATCCAGGTTTTTCTAATGATTATTTAAAATAAGGTTATTACGAAATACTATATAATAGATTCATAATTTATTCTGGTATATAGTCCAAGTCTGGTCGCATGGCTCCAGATTCTCTTTCTATTTTTGACACCTTTTTATGAAGCTCTCCTAATAATTTACCAAATTCTTCACCTAGAATTTTTCGATTTTCTTTACTTAACCTTTCGTAATCTTCGGCACTTTTAGCGGCTACGGCTACCAAAAAAAAGCTTCCCATAGTACCAAATCCGCTTTTGTAAACCCTATAATGCATGGTGGCATTTTTACTTTCAAAAACGGCTTTAATAGCTGCGGCTTTCTCAAACACCTCATCATAATTTTCAGGGGTATAATGATAGTAGGTAAATTTTCTATAGGGCATGCCTTCTGGAGTCTGAGTAATCCCTTCTGGCATATACGAAAGTTCTTTATCTAAACGAATAATGTAATCTCCATGTTTATCATAACATTTATCCATATCAGAAAATAGTTCACTCAAAGCTTCTTTTCCCATTTTTTTACTTAATACGTCAAATGCTGCATAGTTTATATCTGCCATGGAGTCTATTGGTGTGACATATAAATATTTATATTCCTCAGTGACAGTCGTAATCCAGTCTAGTCCTTGTATATTGTGTTCTTTACATTTAGCTACTAGATTTTTGGTTGTTTTTTCATACTCCGTTACCATAGATGGTTTAACTTGATCTTCATGAATCCAATATGCTTGCGATTTATTATTGTCTTGAGCTAGGATAAGCCTCGGTAGTAATAGCTGTACAGATAGCATTAAAAAAAGAATTTTCATTGTTCTCATAATAATATATTTAGTTGGTTAATAATCGAATAAATACAAAAGAGGTACTAGAGTATGAAAAATTTAGAGCTTAATTCTGAGCACACTTGGTTACGTGTGAATTTAAAAAGATAAGGCGATAAATATGCCCTTTCTTTATAAGGGAAACATCTTTAAATGTAAGTATAAAAATTTAAAAATCAGAACTTTATGTGTTGTTTTTTGATGTAGTGTTATTTTAAATCAATATTTATTTAAAACAATTCCCGATTCTTCATCTATTTCTTGAAGGAAAATATAGAGAATCCAATTCTTTTGTTTTTAGCAGATATTGGAGACGTAAATGTTACGAGCTTACATCAAAATTAACCACGAATTTCATTTCTATGCTTCGTAAGCTAAACTTTTATAGTGATGTCTTTTTCGTCTTGCCCTAGATGTTTTGCAACCTTTTTTAAAAGCATTCCGGGTTGGCCTTCTTCTTTAAGAGATAGTCTATATTGTATATTCCTTACCATAGCGCAAAGCTAAACTACTTTGGGCTATAAAAAAATGCATCTAACTATATAAGTAAGATGCATTTTTTAATAATGGAGTATTATGAATCTTTTTAAATTGGTTAATTTTTCAATTGAAAATCAGAGAAATGAAGAATAAATCCATTAATATCTATTATAACAAATTCATTTGCCCCATTGTATGGAGTAACTCCTAAAGGTCTTATTACTTTAGTTTTGTCTTTAATGTTCTCATACCATTCCGCAATGTTTTCTACTTGAAACCATAGTGTTAATGCTCCTCCTTGTGTTTGGAAATTTAATTCTGGAAATTCTTTAAACAATGATGTTTTATTTTGAAACATTAATCGGATATCATCTTTTTCTACCCATCCCCATTCAGATTCTCCTGTTTCAGGAAATTTTTGAAGAACTTTAAAACCAATGTTTTTATAGTAATCAAGTGTTTTATCCACATTTATAGTAGCCAAATTTGCATGTATAGATGTTATTTTTTCTTTTTTTGAAATATTAGATTTCATAATTATTTTAGGCAAATGTTATTAATTGTTTTCGGCATTCTTTTGCAGTAGCTACCATTTCTACTAATGCTTTTTTTGTTTCTTCCCAATGTCTTGTTTTTAAACCGCAATCTGGATTTATCCAAAGCTGTTCTGCGGGAATATATTGAGTAGCTTTTTGCATTAAAGAAACCATTTCTTCTCTTTCTGGTACTCTAGGGGAGTGAATATCATACACACCAGGACCAATTTCATTAGGATATTTAAAAGCGGCAAAAACGTCTAAAAGTTCCATTTGTGATCTAGAACATTCAATGGTAATTACATCGGCATCCATATCTGCAATATCGGTTATAATATCATTAAATTCAGAATAACACATATGAGTATGTATTTGGGTTTCGTCTTTTACGCCACTAGCAGAAATTCTAAAGGCTTTTATAGCCCAGTTTAAATACGTTTTCCAATCTTCTTTTCGTAATGGTAACCCCTCTCTTATAGCAGGTTCATCAATCTGTATAATTTGTAAGCCAGCTTTTTCTAAGTCTACCACTTCATCACGAATCGCTAATGCAATTTGTGTAGCCGTTTTGGAACGAGCTTGGTCATTACGAACAAAAGACCATTGTAATATGGTTACGGGGCCTGTAAGCATCCCTTTTACCGGTTTTTTGGTTAAAGATTGTGCATAAGAAGACCATTTTACCGTCATTGGGTTTTCTCTAGAAACATCACCATAAATTATAGGAGGTTTAACACAACGGCTGCCATAACTTTGTACCCAGCCAAATTGTGTGAAAGCAAAACCATTTAGTTGTTCTCCAAAATATTCAACCATATCATTGCGTTCAAACTCGCCATGCACAAGAACATCTAAACCTGCTTCTTCTTGGAATTGTATGGTTTCTTTGGTTTCTTTTTCTAATAAAGTTTCGTATTCAGATAAGCTGATATTGCTCTTCTTATAATTAGACCTCCAACTACGAACTTCTTCGGTTTGTGGAAAAGAACCAATGGTAGTTGTAGGGAATAAAGGTAAGTTTAATGCGGTTTTCTGAAGTTTTTGACGAACAGAAAAAGGATTTTCTCTTTGCGAGTCTTTTTCTGTAAGTGCTTTTACACGCTCTTTTACAATAGGATTATGAATAGAAATTGCAGTTTTTTTGTTTTTATGTGCTTTCCTGTTTTCTTGAAGCTTTACTAAGTTAATTTCTAAATTTTCTTCATTAGCTAATTGTTTTAAAGTAACGACCTCTTCTACCTTTTGTTTTGCGAAGGCGAGCCATTGTTTTATTTCTGCACTTAAATTGTTTGGATTGTTTTCTAGGTCTAAATCACAAGGAGAATGAAGTAATGAGCAAGATGGTGCAATTAAAACACGTTCGGAACCAATTACATTTACTGCTTTTTGAATAAGCTTTAAAGATTCTTCAAAATTGTTTTTCCAAATATTTCTCCCATCTACAATACCTAGGGATAAATGTGTATGTGCTTGTAGGTTTTTGGAACTTAAAATATCATCTAACTGTAATTTGCATCGTACTAAATCTAATTGTAGAGTGTGTACAGGAAGAGATAATGCTATATCTATGTTCTTGCCATAACAATCAAAGTAATTTGCAAGAATTATTTTTAAATCAGGGAATTTTTTAGCATACCTTTGGTAGGTAATTTGTATGGCGAGTAGCTCTTTTTGTGATAATTCGGTAGCCAAGAAAGGCTCATCAAACTGAATATATTCTACTTCTAAATCTATCAATTCTTGAATAATGATGTCGTAAATAGGGAGTAATTCTTTTAATAAGTCTATTTTTTCAAAACCTTTTTCTTTTTCTTTTCCGCAAAGCAGAAAAGATACTGGACTAAGAATAACAGGTTTTGTTTTTATGCCTAAGGATAAAGCTTCTTTGTATTCCTCTACTATTTTAGAATCGGAAAGAGAAAAGTTTTGATTTTTAGTAAACTCCGGTACTAGGTAATGATAATTAGTATCGAACCACTTGGTCATTTCCGAAGCCGTAATATCTATTCCATCTTTTTGAATGCCCCTAGCCATAGCAAAATATAAATCGTGCTTCGTAAAGGCTGGGTTTTCGATAATAGCTGTATAACGAGAAGGTACACATCCTAACGTAGTAGTTAAATCTAGTACCTGGTCATAAAGCGAAAAATCGTTAGAGGGAATTATATCTATGCCTTGCTCTTTCTGTAAAAGCCAATTTTCTTTGCGAATATTTTTTGCAGTTTCTAGAAGAGTTTCTAATGAAACTTTACCAGACCAGTATTGTTCTAAAGATTTTTTAAGATCTCTTTTACTGCCTATTCTAGGGTAGCCTAAGTTTGTAGTTTTCATAATTTAGTATGGATGTTTTTTCTGTACAAAATTATGTGTAAAGATTATTTATCTACCATTATATTTTAAAATAAGATTATTTAGCTAATTATAGTTATTTTTGAAGATATAATAACGTTGTGATGTTAAAATTACATACTTTAAAAGATAAATTATCTATGGAAAATTTAGATGTAACGGACTTGCAATTGTTAAATTACCTTCAAAAAAACTCTAATGTTACAACAAAAGAATTAGCAGCTTTGGTAAACTTATCGCCAACTCCGGTTTATGAACGGGTTCGTAAATTAGAAAAAGAAGGTTTTATAAAGCAATACATAGCGGTTTTAGATGCGGATAAATTGGGAGGAGAATTAATTGTTTTTTGCAATATTACCCTAAAGCAGCATACCAAAGAAATTGGAAATCAATTTGTTAAAGATATTAGATCCATACAAGAAGTAACAGAATGTTATAATATTTCTGGGGATTATGATTTTAAATTAAAAGTAATGGTAAAAGACATGAAGCATTACCAAGATTTTGTAATAAATACCCTTGGGGCAGTTCCTAATATAGGAAGTGCTCATAGTACTTTTGTAATAGGTACTATTAAGCAAAGCTATAGTGTTCCTATTACATCTTTGTAGTAGTGAAAGTATTATTTTGTTTTAAAAAAATCCCAAACTTTTTCGGCCATTTCTATGTCACCATTTTGTTCTTTTACGATTAATTTATAAATAGTT
The DNA here is from genome assembly GCF_947496775.1 of uncultured Maribacter sp. Taxonomy (GTDB): domain Bacteria; phylum Bacteroidota; class Bacteroidia; order Flavobacteriales; family Flavobacteriaceae; genus Maribacter_B. The sequence continues at coordinate 44,156 of NZ_CANMDU010000014.1, forward strand.
CCATACCTTTCTTCTAAACTTGGTTCTGTATGCCCACCACCAGTAATTTTATAGAAAACTACTTCAGTGTTATTGGTACCATTGGTATAAGAATACTTTGTAACGGTACTATTGTCTGTAGTGTTTGTGTTAGGTAAGTTAGTAATTATTGGAGTTGTTTGGGTATTGTTTCGGTTCACCCAATATGCAACGGTTTCTTCCGTGGAAAAAACAAGGCCCCGGTCGCCATTAACTTGTCCGCCATTATAAGGTACTAAAGGGTCTTCTGTACCATTCATAATAAGCGCGGATATGGGAGTGGTAGAATCTGTGCAGGTACTGTTTACAGGTTTTGAAGCCACAATTGCAGCAAATGCTTTTAATTTATTTGGTATTTCTTGGGCTAGCCTATAACTCATATGCCCGCCATTAGAAATACCGTTTATAAATACTTTTTCTGGATTAGCATTGTAGCTAGAAATTGTGGTGTCTATTAAATTACTGATGAAGGCCACATCATCCGTAGTAGGGTTCCCATCTGCTTCTTCTCTGCAGTCGTTCCAGCCTTGATGTCCGCTAGCACCTATTTTTCCATTGGGTACTAAGAGAATAATATTTTCTTGTTCCGCAATATTTAGCCAAACACTAAAAGGAGCCTTGGTGTTCTCTAAGCCTAAAATTTGGTCAGAACTACCACTGTGTCCATGTAATAGCACAACAATTGGAGCGTTTTCAGGGGTTGTAGGAACATAAATATGGTATTCTCTACTTTCTCCAGAGATATTTATTTTTTGGTTTTGTAGTAAGCCTTTTTCTGTTTCTTGGTTGGTGTTATCTTCTCTTTTTATGCAGCCGAATAGTAGTATTAGTGCAATGAATATAGATGTAGTTTTCATAGGGCTCAGATTAGGTCTTATACTTTTGTTCAAACGGAATATACCTTCTTTTATTTTTTAAGCTCTACAATTAGCTTGCCAAGTTTTCTAAAGTTACGCTACTTTTAAAAGAAACTACAGTTGAGGTTAGTAAAACAACAATTCAGTCTTTCTTTTTTCTATAAAGTGTATTTATGCTACACCTTTGGAGTATAAATCAAAAAATAGAAATCATGAAAAAAATTATTACCATTGCATTATTTTTAGTAGCTACAATTACAACAGCACAAGACCAATATACAAAGGGAATGCAAAAAGCGTTTCAGTTATGGGGTGAAGGAAAAATAATGGAAGCTTCTAATCTTTTTGAGCGAATTTCAACGGCAGAAATGGATAATTGGTTGCCAGCTTATTATGCAGCACAGGTAAACACAGTGGCGTCTTTTGGAGAAAAAGACAAAGAGAAATTAGTAAAGCAATTAGAGAAAGCACAAGAGTTTGTAGATATTGCAAAGGCAATATCTCCCAATAATCCAGAAATATTGGTACAGCAAGCAATGATACATACGGCTTATGTAGCTTTTGATGGTGCTACGTATGGTATGACTCTTTCACCAGAGGTGGTTGCTTTGTATCAGAAAGCTTTAGCTATAGATGCTAATAATCCAAGAGTTGTTTTCTCTAAAGCGGAATGGGACATGGGATCTGCGAAATATTTTGGACAAGATACTACGCCGTATTGTAAAGAAGTAGAGCGTTCCATAGAACTTTTTACTAACTTTAAACCAGAGTCAGAATTCCACCCAAATTGGGGAAAGGATAGAGCAGAAATGACATTGAAGAACTGCGGAAAATAAAAACAGTTAAATGAGACCATTTTTAAAACATTTAGGCAGGTCCCTTTTTATAGGGACCTGTATATATATCATTGTTCTTGGTATTTATTATGTATTGGGAGATTTAGGAAATGAGTTTTCTCTAGAAACGGCCTGGACTCAATATTGGCATAATATGATTTATGCCCTGATATTATATTTTATTAATGCCTATTGGATACAGTATCTTTTAGATAATTATAAAAGTAGTTTGTTTACTATAAAAAGATTTTTGATAGCAATTTCGGGAAACATTTTACTCTCCTTAGTTGCTATTTTTATATCGGAACTAATATTATCTGTAGGGATATACAATGTGCCATTTTCTGATTTTTTGCATGATCAAAATTTTAAAGGTTATAAGTATTCCATGCTTATTGCGATTGTTATTTCCTTAGTATTTTATGCGATATGGTATTATAAATACAGGCAGGAAAATAAGGTTAAAGAGCAAAAAATAATTGCAGGAACAGCTTCTGCAAAGTTTGATGCTTTAAAAAATCAACTAGATCCACATTTTTTATTTAATAGTTTAAACGTCTTAACAAGTTTAATAGAAGAAGACCCATACCAGGCTCAGAAATTTACCACTTCCTTATCTAAAGTCTATAGATATGTTCTAGAACAGAAGAACAAAGATTTAGTGTCTGTAGATGAAGAATTAAATTTTGCTAAAACCTACATTAAATTATTAAAAATGAGGTTTGAGGATAGTATAATTTTAGATATACCAGATAGTTGTTCTGATCCCGAAGCTAAAATTGTGCCTTTGTCTTTACAATTACTGCTAGAAAATGCAGTAAAGCACAATGTAGTTACTGCAGATAAGCCATTGTCTATAAGAGTTTTTGAAGAAGAAGGAAACCTTTGCGTATCCAACAATATTCAAGAAAAAAGAGTGGTTAAAAAAAGTAGTGGAGTTGGGCTAGTTAATATTCAAGAGCGCTATGGTATTTTAACAGACAGAAGAGTTGTAATAGATAAAGCCGCTTCGGTTTTCAGTGTACAATTACCTATGCTTACTAAAAAGGTAACGGTAATGGAAGAGCAAGAGTCGTATATAGAAGATAAAAGATATCAAAAAGCAAAAGAGCGGGTAGAGGCAATAAAAGGTTTTTATGGTAACTTAATAGCGTATTGTATTATTATACCAATGCTTGCAATTTTAAATTATAATACAACCAGTTTCCCATGGATAATTTTTCCAACTTTAGGATGGGGGTTTGGTGTTGTTGTTCATGGTATGGAGGCATTTGGTTACAATCCACTTTGGGGGAAAAATTGGGAAGAACGAAAGTTAAGAGAGTATATGGAGGATAAGGAATAACCTTTTTTACAATTCATCCATAAAAGATAACAATTCGGAAATTCATATTTAGAAATAGAAAGGTTTTATAGGAAATTTGAAGTAAATAATAATAAAACAAAATTATGGATACTTTAAGTAAAGAAACTAGATATTTAAGAGCAAAAGAGAAAGTACAAGCGGAGAAAGGTTTTTATTCTAACCTAACTGCATACTGCATAATAATACCCATGTTAGCAATATTTAACTACACAACAACAGGTTTTGTTTGGGTAATTTTTCCGGCAATGGGATGGGGTTTAGGAGTCGTTTTACACGGAATGCAAGTGTTTGGTTATAACCCTTTTTTAGGTAAAAATTGGGAAGAGAAAAGATTAAAAGAATATATGAGTAAAGAAGGGTAGTTCATTAATATTTAATATTTAAAAACAATTACTCTAATATAAAAAAAACCAACCTTATGAATGATTTAGATAAAGAAAATAGATATTTAAAAGCAAAAGAGAGAGTTGCAGCGGAGAAGAAATTTTACACTAGTCTAATGTCTTATTTTGTTTTTATACTTTTCCTTGCAGGAATTAATTATTATACAGACAAATTGAATTACCCCTGGTTTTTATGGGCTGCTTTTGGTTGGGGTATTGGGCTGGTTTTTCAGGCTATTAAAGTTTTTGGTTATGGCACTTTTTTCAGCACTAGTTGGGAAGAGCGCAAGATCAAAGAATACATGAATGAAGATAAAAAAAATGACTTATGGAAATAAAAGAGGGAAGTCAAAGAGAAAAGCTACGTAAAGCTAAAAAACGAGTAGCCGATTTAAAAGGATATTACGGGCATTTAGCGGCTTATATAGCGGTGAATACCTTTATCTCTGTAGCAAAGATTATTGGCAATATAAATAACGGAGAAACCTTTAGTGAAGCATTTTTTGATTTTAACACATTTGCTGTTTGGGTTTTCTGGGGAATAGGTTTGTTTTTTCATACTATTAAAATATTTTCTTTAAATCCTTTATTTGGAAGAGATTGGGAAGAAAAACAGATTCAGAAATTTATGGAAGAAGATAGACGGGAATCTGAAAAATTTAGATAATGGATAATCAAAAATTACAATTAGCAAAAAAGAAAGTAAAAGCTGTTAAGCATTGGTATATTCTTATTGTATTTGCAATATTAGGAACCATTTGTTTGTCCTTGTTTAGAGTTTATTTGGTGCATATAGGAACACCAGAAAAATGGAGCTGGTTAGTAATGATTGGGCCAGTTATTTGGGCATTTATTATACTTTTTAAAGGATTAATTATTTTTAATAAACTCCCAGGGTTCTTTAAAAATTGGGAAGAACGTCAGATTAGAAAATTCATGAAAGAGGGGCAAGCATCCATAAAAAAGTATAAGTAATGGAAAAGAAAAATGCAAATGCGAAAAAATATGAGAAAGCCATGCATAGGGTTAAAACCGAACGAAAGTTTTACCTTGCTATAGTACGTTTATTAATTTTTTCCATTGTTTTATTTTTCTTGAATGATAGTATTTTACAAATGTTTATTGATAGAGGTTTAGATAATGAGCATATTTTGTATTGGGTAAATTGGAGTTTATGGTGTACACCAGTTATCATTGCTATTATTTTATTAATAAAGGGGTTGTGGTTATTTGTTTTTAAAAATAAGCCTCTAAGAAAGTGGGAAGAACGCAGAATTAAAAAGATAATGAAAGAAGAAGATTCTTTTGAAAAATATAATTAGAACTTATGAATGTAATTATTATAGAAGATGAAAAACCTGCAGCAAGAAGATTGTCTAGATTGCTGAGTGAGTTAAATGTTGCTGTATCGGTTATGTTACATTCCGTAGAAGAATCTATTGAATGGTTTCAAGGTAACGAACATCCCGATTTAATTTTTTTAGATATTCAGTTATCCGATGGGTTGTCTTTTGAAATTTTTGAAGTTATAGATATTAAGAGCGCCATAATTTTTACAACCGCTTATGACGAATATGCATTGCAAGCGTTTAAGTTAAATAGCATTGACTATTTGTTAAAACCAATTGATGATGAAGAGTTAGAAGTAGCTGTAAAAAAATATAAAAGTCTAAAACCAAAACCAGAGAAATTAGCATTAGATTTTGAGGATATAAAAAAGCTTTTAGTTAACCCATTGGAAAGAGAGTACAAAAAGAGATTTACCGCTAGGGTAGGGCAACATTTAAAAATTATAAATGCAGATGAGGTAGAGTGTTTTTATAGTGAAAATAAAGGTACCTATGCTGCAACTTCAGATGGTAGAAATTACCTCTTGGATATGACTTTAGAAAATTTGGAAAATGAGCTTGAGCCAAAATCTTTTTTTAGAGTAAGTAGAAAATTTTACGTAAGCATAAATCATATAAAAGATATAGTTTCTTATACAAATTCAAGGCTTCAAATCAAGGTAAATAGGTATAATGAGCAAGAAATTATAGTGAGTAGAGAAAAAGTAAAAGACTTTAAGCTTTGGTTGGAGTAGGTTTTGTTAATATTCTGGTTATGTGAATTTTAAGTATCGCTATAGATTTTTCTTATACTAGCTATTTTGGCACTTTTTCTTTCCTTTTAAGGGGTTTTATAGGAATTTAAATGTACAATTAATTACAATATAAAGCAACACGATATTTTTATTATTTTTTATAGGTAAAGTGCAAAGTTTAATACTTGAATTGAAGGTTTTAAATAAGGTGAAAAATTATTTTTTTTGAGTTATTTAATACTGGATTTAAAGGGGGTTATTCTACACGATTTTCGTCAAAAGAAGAAGGTAGTAATTTAGGAATAAGTCGGATGAAAATAGGCAATAAAACGGCTCCTCCAGGAAGTATAAATATGGCTAAAGAAGGTACGCTTTTGCAAATATCTATGAGCTGATTTTGTACTTTTTTCTTCTCTTCTGAGCTCAAATCTTTGACTGTAGATTTGGATAATAAGGCAACTAATTCTTTACTTTCTGAAAGTTCTTTTTGGAGTCTTTTGCTATTTCTGATGATTAATTTATTTACAATTTTAGACATGCTATCGTAAAATTGGATGGCTAAATTATTGTCTTTTAAGAAAGGAATTATCTCTGAATTTTTATCAAAAAAAGAACTTATCTCCTCTATGGATCTAGAAATTTGTTTGGTGCTAAAACCTAAATCTTTACCAATTCCGAAGATAAAGTCGGACTCTTTATAGTCTAAAGATTTATCTTCCCAAACCGTTAAGCATGCCATTTCTAAGTAATATCTATTTTCCCATTCTTCAGAATTGGCAAGAATTCTTTCTCTGTATGAACCATCAAAATTTTGGGATTCTACGTCAATAAAAGTCAAAGAGCTTTCAAATAATTGGGCCAATTTTTTATCCGATTTGTTTTTTTCTTTGGAATTTAGGGCATGGTAAATTATGTTTATAGCAATATATTCTATGTTTTGTGCATACTCTCTAATATTGTTTTTTTGATGTAGATATTGCTTAAATGTTAAAACATCAATATATAAAAAGGAGTTAGTAATAATGCTATTAAATGTTTTACTAAGAACATTATCCTCTAAATAAACTCTAGATTCTATGATTTTTTCAAGTTTACTAGAGCCTTTTTTTGTGGTCAACAGCTTTTCTAAAAAAGAAACATGGTTAATCTCTAGTGAAGTGTAAAATTGATTAACGACGGTAATGAACTCTTGAACAGTGGCCTTTTCTGTTTCCAACACATAGGTGTAATATAAGGCATTGAGAAGATTAATTTTGGCAGATTCATCCTCTGTTAATTTATGTTCGGACTCTATTTTTCTTGGTATTCGAATGTTTATGCCGTAAACAAAACCTGTTTTTTTAAGTTCACCATATAAGTCTCTAAAAGTAGAGAATGGCATAGCATCATCTTTTATAAGATGAAAGTACTTTCCAATCCAGCCAAGAGACGATGGGTTCATAGGGTTATTTAATATTAAGTTGCCAAATTAAAAATAAAATATAAGATTTTTCTTATGTTGGCCCTTCTTTTCGAGCTATTACAGTAAAAAACTATTTTATATAAATATATTAACAGTTTTATTGCGATTATAACATATGAAGATATTTGTGAAGGTCCTATTCTTTAATCCATTTGCGAATTAATACCGGAAGTAATAGCAAATCTAAGATTAAAGCGGTTAATAAAGTAGCACTTAATAAGAGTCCAATTGTTATACTTGGTAGGTGAATTGAGAATACCAATACCATAAAACCAAAAAAGAGAAGGAGGGTAGTTATTATAAGTGCTCTACCTGTTTCTTTAAATGTTTTTTCAATAGCTTCTTCTTTAGATAGTCCTTTAAATCGGCATAGTTTATAACGACCCAGAAAATGAATAGTATCATCTACGGCTATACCAAATACAATAGCAAAGACTATAGAAATTGTGGCTTCTAATGGTATTTCTAAGAAACCTAAGAGCGCACCCGCAAATAGAAGAGGTAGTATGTTAGGTACTAGAGAAATAATAAGTAGTTTAATGTCTTTAAAAAGAATAACCATGATAATCCCAACAAGAATTAAGCCTATACCTAAACCCTGTAGTAAACTGTTTCTTATGTAAACAGAATTTTTATCTAATAACATTCCTTTGCCAGTAAGTCTAAAACGTACTAAAGAACTATCCGTTTTTGTGGTTATAAAATGATTTAAGTCTTCATATACCTTTATTAAGCTATCCGTACCAATATCTAATACTTTGGCAGAGATACGGCCTTTAGAATTGTCTACATTCACAAATTTCTGTAATTGTTTGCGGGCTACTTTTTTAATGTCTCTATTATATAAGTTATATGTTTTTTCTTCTTTTGGGAGAGTAAAAAACTCTTTTTTATTAAGATGATGTGCTTTATTTATTCCTTTAAATAAGAGGTTTACGGAGGTAACTTCACGAATGTCTTTAAAGGTCTTAAGTTTATTCTCCATTTTATCTATTTCTTGGAGTATTTTAAAATCGGTTATTTTGTTTTCTCCTTGTGCTAGGATTGCTACTTCTAAAGGCCTAAAGCCAGAATATTTAGTTTGGAAAAAAGAAAAATCATCTGCTAAAACACTATTTTTTGGGAAACTAGCTTGAAACTCGTAATTGGTATTTATTTTAGAAACACCCCAGTAGCATATAGCTGTAAATATTGCAGCACTATATAAAATTCGTTTAGGGTTTTTCTTTGTAAAGACATTTATTTTGAGCAAATAAATGTTCCAACTTTTAATAGAATTCTTTGTAGAAAGTAAGTGTTTTTTTGGTATTATAAGCAATAGCGCACTAGTAAAAAATATAACCACTATATAAGCGACCATTACACCAATTGCTGAATTTAAGCCAAAATCTTTAATTGGTTGTAATTTAGAAGTAATGAGAGATAAAAATCCAATAGCCGTAGTTACAGAGGTGAGTAAAGTGGTGAGTCCTACTTCTTTTAATGTCTCGGTAATTGCTGTAGTTTTGTCTGTTTTTAGATGTAATTTTTCTAAATAGCTATCCATTATATGAATAACATCTGCAGAACCAACAATTAAAAGTAAAATTGGATAAAAAGAGGATAAGGTATTAAGTTCTTTTCCCAAGATAGATAGTAGGCCTAAGAATAACAAAAGTGCCATTACAATAGATGAAAAAGCCAAAGCAACAACTGCTATTTTACGATAAATGATAAATAATACAAGAAGAACTAATACGGCGGAAAGTGCACTAGTAACTAGTAATTCTCTTTTTTGCATTGCAACAAAAGACTCGTAAAAATATGCTCTTCCTAGTAAATGGTATTCTTTTAGCTGATGTTTTTTTAAAGAGCTACGAACTTCTTCTAAAAAGAGTAAACAACTGTCATAATCTAAATTATCTTCTGTTTCTATAGCGACAACTAAAGAAGTACCTTTAGCGTCAATATAGGTGTTTGTAAATAAACTATCTTCTTGTATTTTTTTCCAATCCTTATGGTATTTCAAGGAATCATTAAGGTGTACTACCGGTATTTTGGTGTATCCAAATGAGGTTTTTAAAGGATAGAATAGAGTTGTTAAAGACGAGCTGTTTTTAGTGTATTTAAATTTCTCAGCATCTAAAGAGAAAGCATTAAACCTAGTTAAAAAGTCTTTTTTAAATACGGTTTCTTTATTTTCTACGGCAATAAGTAAAAAATTGTCATCCGTACCAAATTCTTTAGAAAATTCTTCGTAAAAAATTAAATCGGGGTCGCCAATAGGAAAGAATTGGTCAAAATCAAAGGTAAATTTAAGAAACCCAAGCAAAAAAGTGGAGATAGCTGCTAAAACAACAAACAGAAATACAATATGTTTTTTTAGAGCAATAACTTTTTGCATAATCTTAGTATAACAAAGGGTCTGGTAAGCAAAAGGCTGCTCATTAGCAGCCTTTTGTTAATACGAGTATATTTTAGATTACTTTTTTTCTAAAAGAACTTCTGCTTTTACAGCTACTTCACTCCAGGTTTTGCTTACGCCATCTGCACCAGTATGTAGTACTTCGCAGGCCTTATTTAAGGAGGCAACAGCGTCCAAAGCGTTCCATTCTTTTAAATCCATAACACCGTTAAACGTATAAGAGTTATCGGATGTAGATTCAAAAGTTAACGGGATATTAGCTGTTTCTCCATTTAAGGTTATATCTATAGAGCAGGTATTGTTTGCTTCGGTTTTAAAAACTCCAGAGATAAGCTCCGTATCTTTCATAACACCAAAAAAGAATTCTAATAGTTTAGGATCTCTTGTTCCGGTAGCATCATTGGTAAATAAGCTGCTTACAGGAATACTAAAAGTAGTTCCGTTAAGTGCTTCCATAGCAGTAGATCCAGTAGTGCTTTTTGTAATGTTAATTTTGGTAAAAGTACCGCCTACAGGCTTTTTTTCGGTGGTTTTGTATGCGACAAAACTTACTTTGGTAGAATCTTTTACAATACTATATTGTTCTGTTTTTACAGTAGAATTAGTGTCTGTTTGTTCTTTTTCTTTTTTAGTGTCTTTGCAGCTATATCCTGCAAATACTATTAAACTTAGAGCAATAAAGGCTATTTTTTTCATGGAGTGTAATTTTGAGGTTAAAAATACATATTATTTGTACAGCTAACAACACTCCTTTTTGTTAATCTCTACGCAGAACTAAATAGATGATTTTTTTCTCCAATTGATATTAAATAATAATACTAACCGCAAACGATGGTAACTAATTTTGGGGAAACTTTGAAAAAGATACCCGCATTCTATCTTAAAATTAGGGGTTATTTTATAACCAAGGGAACATTGTATACGGTTTTGATTAAAAACATTTCCTTTTAAGTTCATTAGAAATTCATCATGAAAACTAGCGTATAAGGCCTTTATAATCGGGTGTGTAAACCGCAGCCTGTACCTAAATCGATTATCATATTTTTTGTCACCGCCAGCTTTTGTCCAGCGGTTTTCCAATCTAAATCGGTTTCCTATTTTTAACTTTCTAAAATTATGATTTACGTTAAGTTCTTCGTAAATAACGTTTTGTTCTGAATTGTAATTTGACCCGACGAAAGTAAAGGGTTCCATATCTACAAAAGCAAAACCAATGGTTGTTTTTAATTTAGATGAGGGTTGGTAGGTAATTCCTGTTCTAAAGTAAAAATCATGATAACAATTATATAATTTATACGTCCCATAATATGCTTCCGTTGGGATGCTCCATTTATCGGCAATCCTATGTGATCCAGAAACAATACTCCAGCTTCCGAGATAATCTTCTTTTTTTTCTTGTGCTATACTTTGTAACAAAGAAAGTAAAAGTAAGACAGAGGTAATTCTCGTAAAACACATTTAGGCCCTATTTTAAAGTAAAAATAGAGCCTAAAGAATAGTTAATACCTGATAAATATCAATTTTTAAACACGTATTTAGTTTAGAGAAAATGTTTTAATTTCTTTAAAACGTGAAAAATCGGTTTTCTCAATACTTTCTTTGTAGGGTAGCCATTTTTCTTTGAAAAAAGTGTTTGTCTTTTTCAATGCTTCGGATAGATCTTCTTCCGCAAACCGAATTAGCTTTTTTTCTGTTTCTGTAACTCCTGTTTGTCTGGAAGCGGTATAATATCTAGCGTAATCTATGCGTTGCATAACGTTTGTTTCGGGATTTCTGGTAATACCTTGTCTTTTATCTTCTTTACCAATATAAAGAGCAATTGTAGAATTTATTTCTTTTACAATGTCTTTAGAAGCTTTTATTTGTGCTTCGTATTTATCTTTGTCCAAAGCTTTTAATTCTTTCTGAAATTTCTCGGCAATATCTTTGTTCTCTACTAACTGTTTAACAGCATTAGTTGCAGTTTGTGTATACGTTTGTATTTTTTTGGACAAGGAATATACTTCATCAATAGAAGTAGCAGAAACTTTAATTCTTGGGTCCGCTTTTATTTCTATTTGTGTTTCAGCTACTTCATTACCATATTCTATTTTAACATTATAGATGCCGGGTTTTACCCTAGCGCCTTCTTTTTCGGTTTTCTTTTTTGCTATTTTTCTCGAAGGTCTATCGGCACCTTTTTCATTCATACCCCAATAAATTCTATGAAAACCAGCTTTTTCTGGAGTCTTGTATTTTAAAGTCCTTATAAGCTCCGTGCCATTGTAAAAAGTAAAACGAATAGAGTCTTTTTTCTGTACACCATCTAATTTTTTCTTTTTCGTATTTACGGAGTCTTTATCCTTAGTAAGGCTTTCTTCTTTTTTGTCGGTTTTAGGTGTCTTTTTCTTTTTACCTTCTTTAAGAAAATAAGTAATCATTGCACCTTCTTTTTTGTTTTCGGCATTATAAAGGGCATCGCCACCAAATCTACTACCGGTAGGTTGTTGGTATGCTGCTTGGTAACCTATCGGAGGAGTAAATATTGCAATGTCGTTTTGCAGAATAGAAGAGTTTTCGGCAATTGCTCGTAATGGGCGAATATCATCTAATACCCATGCAGCACGACCAAAAGTGCCAATAACTAAATCGTGCTCTCTAGGATGTATTACTAAATCTTTAGTAGATACAGTAGGGAACCCTTCTGTCCATTTTTGCCATTTTTCGCCTGCATTAAAAGAAATGTATAATCCATCATCTGTCCCTAAAAATAGCAAGTTGGGATTTTCTATATCTTCCACAATAGAAAGCGTGTAGCTTTCTACATCATTATTGTCTACAATACGCTCCCATGTTTTTCCGTAATTTTTAGTTCTATAGGCATATGGAGTGTAATTAAATCTACGGTAGTCGTTTGCAATTAATAAGGCTTCTCCTTTATTTTTGTTAGAGGCTTTTATTTGAGGAACCCAACTTCCCTTAGGTAGACCTTTTATATTTTGAGTAACTTCGGTCCAAGAAGCTCCTCCGTTTTGAGTGTAATGCACGCGCCCATCATCTGAAGCAGTCCATAGCATATTGTTTTCTATAGTAGAAGGTTCTATGACCAATAAAGTGCAATGGTTTTCTGCTCCAGTAGCATCCATAGTTAAACCACCACTTTCACTTTGTTTTTGTTTTTCTGGGTCATTAGTAGTTAAGTCACCAGAAATTACTTTCCAAGTAAGACCTTTATCTGTGCTTTTATGAACAAACTGACTTCCAAAATATACGGTACTATTATCAAAGGGGTCTTGTCCAATAGCTGCATTCCAGTTAAAACGTAATTTAGTTTTTGCATCTGGAGGGGTAGGTCTAACAATATAGTTGTTTCCTGTTTTCCAATCATATCTAGAAACATATCCTTGCTGACTCATGGCGTAACCGAATTGAGAATTGTCCTTATCCGGAACAACATCAAAACCATCACCAAAAGCAATTTCTTGCCAATAACTATTACGTATTCCTTGTGCTTTCCAAACATAAGCAGGTCCTCTCCAAGAACCATTATCCTGCATTCCGCCGTATACATTATATGGGTATTCGTTATCTATATTAATATGATAGAATTGAGCCACAGGTAAATTCCCTATAAAGCGCCACGTTTTTCCACCGTCTTTGGTTATGTTTAGGCCTCCATCATTACCATCCATCATAAATTGACCATTTGTAGGGTGAATCCACCAGGCATGATGATCAGGGTGTACCCCATTAACTACGCCGTATGCTGGCATAAGTTGCGTAAAGTTTTTACCACCATCTTCAGAGACATTTATATAGGTAAAAACAGAATAGATTCTATTTTCATTCTGTGGGTCGACATAGATTTCGGAATAATAAAATGGCCGGTTGCCAATATCTGTTTTGTCATTAATTTTTTTCCATTTAACACCTCCATCTATAGATTTGTATAAGGCATTTTTTTTAGCTTCAATAAGCGCATAAATAACATCTGTTTTTCCGGGAGCTATAGCAATACCTATGCGTCCTAAGTTGCCTTCTGGTAGTCCATCTTCTTCCGATAATTTTTTCCAGTTTTCTCCGCCATCGTTTGTAATATAAAGCCCGCTACCTTTTCCGCCAGATTTGAAAAACCAAGGGTCTCTTTTGTGTTCCCACATAGCAGCAATTAGTTTATTAGGATTATTGGGGTCCATAACCAAATCTGCAGCTCCCGTTTTGTTGTTTACAAATAGGATTCTTTTCCAAGATTTACCACCATCCGTGGTTTTATAAACACCTCTCTCTGCGTGCTCACCCCAAGGAGAACCAATGGCGCCAACATAAACCGTATTCGGATTCATTGGGTCAATTTTTATTCTATGAATATGGCGTGTTTTTTCTAATCCCATAGATTTCCATGTTTTACCACCATCTAAGGATTTATATATTCCAAAACCACCATTTAAGCTATTTCTAGGATTTCCTTCACCTGTACCAGCCCATACAATAGAAGGGTTAGATTGTTGAATAGCAATAGCGCCTATAGAACCTGTAAGTTCTTTTTCAAAGATAGGAGTCCATTTAATGCCTCCAGAGGTAGATTTCCATAAACCACCAGAGGCTGTTCCGACATACATAATATCCGGATTGTCGAGTACAACATCAATACTAGTAACACGCCCGCTCATACCGCCAGGGCCTATATTTCTTGGTTTTAAGTCTTGTACTAGATCCATTTTAAACTCTTGAGAAAAAAGAGTAAAGGAGGCAAAAAGCATAGAAAAGAATAATAATTTTTTCATTTATTTTTTATATTAATTAGTCGGTTAAATATACCAAAAAACGAAATAAAAAATTGAGGAAGCGAAAGGTAATTTTAAGTGTTAACAAAAAGAATGTATAGAATAAAATACAAGTAAGAAACTACTGGGTGCCACTGTATAACTGTTTTTTATTTTGAGAAAAATTTTAAAGCAATTGCATATGGATTATCTATTAAGTTTTGGAAGTATTACCAGTTGCCTCTAGTTTTTATGTTCTGAGAGCATAGGTTAATAATTTCTGCAATTCTCTTTTGTCTGGTTGCTTCTCTTTTAGCCTGGTTTAACCAGTATAAATAACTTTTTCTATAACTGCGACTAAAATTAGAATAATTAGTAAAAGCTTCTTTATTTTGATTAAATGCAATGCGCAAATCTTTGGGGATTATACCATTTTCCACATTATCTAATACAGTCCAAGAGCCATCTTTTTTGGCTTGCTTTATTTTTGCTAACCCGCTTTCATGCATTAAATCATTTTTAATGAGCTTTTTTATATATGTTTTGTTAAGCTTACTCCATACACTTTTCTTTTTTCTAGGACAAAAATACTGTTGTCTTTTTCCGTCTCCAAGACTCTTTACTGTACTATCTATCCAACCATAGCATAATGCAACTTTTACCGCTTCTTCCCATCGCATGCTTTCCATAGAGTGGTCTACTTTGTAAAATATTAAATAAATACCTTCCTCGTTAGTATGATTTTTGTGTAGCCATTGTCGCCATTCTTCATCATTTTTAAAGTAAAGTTGAATTTTAGTGGTCATGTAGAGGGAATCTTATGTGTATTATTTATGTAAGAGTAATAATGTTAAAAATTTATATTATTTATATAATATTAAGTAAAATAATGTAAATAATAGAAATATATTAGCAAAATAAATGGCTATTAAATATTTAGAGCAACTATTAGTTAAAATAGTAATAGCCCTCTGTTGCGTAACTGTTGAATTGCTTTGGAGGACCAAAAAAGTTCAAAATTATCATAATCCGCCTCAAAGCTTGTTTTTAAATTAGCAAAAGAAAGAGGTTTGTTTTTTGATATTTTAAGTTTTGAAAATTGATTAGCAAGCCACTCTCCATGCTCTTTTTCTAAAGAGATAGAATAGGATTCTCTATGCTCATGAAATTGTAATACCACCAATTCTCTAGTAACACCTCTTTTAGTTTTAGTGCTATAGCTAAGATTGGGAATAGTGCCTAGCCAATATACTTTTTGCTGAGGTTTTGGAACCTTGGGCAATTCATTCTCCAAAGAATTATAGATATAATCCGTATGTATGGTAGTTTTCGGGATTTTAAAATCGAACCAATCTTGTAGTGGTAATTCAAAATTTACGCCATGCATAAAATTGAATAATGATTTCTTTAATCCGTAACTAAATTGAGAATGGTCAATACCCGTATGATCGGTAAATTCTATATCGTTATTTGCAAAGGTAATATCATTATAATGTGGTGTAATAGCATAATCTTTTGGATTTATACCCACTGGGCTGTGCGCAGTTAAGGCAAATTGATGCCAAAAACCAGATTGTAAAATCCCAATTTTAAACATTTGTCTTACCATTTCTAAACTATCTACAGTTTCTTGGATGGTTTGGGTTGGGTAGCCGTACATTAAATAAGAATGTACCATAATATTGGCTTGGGTAAAATTACGCGTTACTCTTGCAACTTGTTCAACGGTTACTCCTTTATCTATAAGCCTTAATAGTCGGTCCGACGCAACCTCTAATCCGCCGGATACCGCAATGCAACCAGATGCTTGTAATAATAAACAAAGATCTTTGGTGAAGTTTTTTTCAAAACGAATGTTGGTCCACCAAGTGACGGTTAATTTTCTTTTTAGTATTTCAATAGCCAAACTTTTCATTAGGGCGGGTGGTGCCGCTTCATCAACAAAATGAAATCCTGTTTCTCCTGTTTGGGCAATAATTTCTTCCATCCGGTCTACCAGTATATTGGCAGTTATTGGCTCGTAAAGCTTAATATAGTCTAAAGAAATATCGCAAAATGTACACTTACCCCAGTAACAACCATGCGCCATGGTCAGCTTATTCCATCTCCCATCACTCCATAGGCTATGCATAGGATTGGCAATTTCAATAACAGAAAGGTATTGGTCTAGTAATAAATCTGAATAATCAGGAGTTCCTAATTCATTTTGCTTATAATCGGTCTGGTTACAGTTTTTATATACAATTTTTCCGTTCTCTAATAACAAAGTACGTTTATACTCTTTTTTAGAATTATCTGTTGTGATACTATTTTTTAAGAGTAATTCTATAGGTAGCTCACCATCATCTAAGGTTATAAAATCAAAAAAAGAAAATACTCTTGTGTCTGTAACCTGTCGTAGTTCAGTATTTGGGAAGCCACCGCCCATAGCAGTTTTAATACTAGGAAAGTGCGTTTTTATATATTGAGCACAACGAAATGAACTATATAAATTTCCAGGAAAAGGAACGGAAAAGCATACCATTTTTGGTTTAATCTTTTCTAAAGTATCATCTAAAAGGTCTAAGGTAATAGCATCTATAAAGGTTATTTCTTGCTGTAGTTCATCATATAACTCGTTAAAATCATTCGCACTCCTACCAAGACTTTCCGCATACCTACTAAATCCAAAATTACCATCAATACATTCGATTATAAAATCGGATAAATCTTCTAAAAGAAGTGTGCATAAGTGTTTGGCTTTGTCTTGTAACCCCATACTTCCAAAGGCCCAATCTAAATCATCGAGTTGATCAAATCGAGAAGCTCTAGGAAGAAAATTATCAGTACAAATAAGCCTTGCAAAGGTTTGATTTTTACCTTGTAAAAAAAGAATTATATCTGCTATATATTTTAAGTAAGAATCTCTAAGGGTGTATATGCGTTGCGCATTAGCAGAAATGATGGTGTCATTTTCTAAAGCCGTATTAAAAACCAGTTGTAATTTTTCTTTAGTAAAAAGTTGTAAAATAACCTCCATGCCTAAATCCATTTGGTAGGCAGTTTTGTTTTTAGTATTTAAAAAACCTTTTAAATAGGCAGTTGCAGGATAGGGCGTATTTAATTGTGTAAATGGGGGAGTAATAAGTAAAATATCTTTCAAATGCCTATGTTGTTTTTAAACGAGATAAGCGGTAAAGATACTAGAAATTAAAAAGTAAATAAAAAGGGCTTAAAAGCCCTTTAAGAAATAAAAAATAATTCTATAATTCTAGATTTGAATGCTCTGAGATACTTATAGATATTGTTCACTTTAGTTGTTTTGCGAATTTCTTAGGGAGTTTACTAATACTTTTAATTTTTATATTTTTATAAAACACTTCGGCAGCCTCGGATTGAAATTGGATTTTTCCTTTGGTTAAAGGTGAGGCAACATCCTCTTTGTTATATTCCATAGAATTTTCTAATGCCATAACTACAGTGCCATTTACAATGTGGTAGGCTTTATTTCCTATACAAATGAGCTCTAATCGACTCCAATCGCCATGCGGGTTTTCAAAATTTTTCATTCTTCTACATCGACCGGAAGCACCTGTTTTAAAAGTTTTTAGTTCTCCTTTTGGGTCATAGAACCAGAATTCTTTTCCATTTTCAGAACGTTTAGTAGCTCTAATTTGCATGCTAACACCGGCTAAAGGAAAGAAATCACCACAATCAGTTTCTTGTACCTGCATTTCAGGAGCTTTCATCCAAACATTCCAAAATTGGCCATGAGGCTCTTGAGCATGATATAAAACACCACTATCTCTTTTATCTTTTAATCGAGGTTCCCATTGTTTGGTTCCCCATTTTACATCGAAAATTAAATGGTAATTTTTGTACTCTTTTTTAGTGCTAAGCCCTCCGTATATTTCGCCAGTAACTTTAAGGATATTTTCATCGCTTACCGAAAATATTTGTAATGGATCTTTATTTAATCCAACAGGAGTTCCATGCTTGCCATCTCCTTTTTCATACCCCTCTAAATTAACTGTAGTATGGGGTACACCTATAAAAATATCCCATTTACTTAAGTCTTTATCTAAAAGGTCTTCCCAACCTTTTTTGTTTTTTTGAGCGGTCAGGGAAAAACAAGAAGCCGTAATAACTAAGAATAGAAAAGTGATTTTCGATTTCATACATTTTATTTTAACAGTATATAGATGTGTAGTGTTAAAAATAAACTTAAAAATCCTCAACTTTTACGATTAATTACGCAAACTACGAAATAACGTAGGTGATAAAGACATTTATTATTCTTTCCTGTACTTTTAATTAAAAAAATGTTATTATTTTTTGATAAATCAGGTGGAAAAAAGAAAGAAAATCTTTTAAATTTTAGGTATCTTTAATTAGTATTTATGGTTCTTTTTATTGCGTAAAGAGAGGATTGTTTTTTTAACGTACTTATTTTAAAAAAAAAAGAACTATTAGAGTTTAAAACCTATAAAATATGCTTTGGCGCATACAGTAGAATGAAAAATTATAAAGCGAAAAGTAGATTAACAGTAGAACAATATATTAATGGAATTTTAGAAGGAAACCGTGTTATTTTATCCAGAGCCATAACGGTGATAGAAAGTAATTTAGAGAGTGATAAAATTCTTGCAAAAGAGATTATACAAGGTGTTTTGCCAAATTCTGGAAATTCCATAAGAATTGGTATAACGGGGGTTCCTGGTGTAGGTAAAAGTACTTTTATAGAGGTATTTGGAAAATATTTGGTGGAAAAAGGGCATAAGGTGGCTATTTTGTCTATAGATCCTAGTAGTCAGCGCTCCAGAGGTAGTATTCTTGGTGATAAAACAAGAATGGAAGAATTAGCAACTTTAGAAGAAGCCTATATACGTCCTTCTGCTTCAGGAGACACTTTAGGAGGTGTAGCTAATAAAACAGGAGAAACACTTTTTTTATGTGAAGCAGCTGGTTACGATGTTATTTTAATTGAAACTGTAGGAGTTGGTCAATCAGAAACTGCCGTGCATGGTATGACAGATTTCTTTTTACTACTTATGCTAGCAGGTGCAGGAGATGAGTTGCAAGGAATTAAGAAAGGAATCATGGAAATGGCAGATATGGTCGTTATTAATAAGGCAGATGGAGATAATGTAAGAATGAGTGAGTTGGCTAAAAGGCAATACCAAAATGCATTGCATATTTTTCCTTTGTCAGATTCTGGATGGAGTCCTAAAGTAAGTACCGCTTCTGCTATTAAAAATATAGGAATTGATTCGGTTTGGGAAACTATCTTAGAGTTTAAGAAATTGGTAGATGAGAATGGTTATTTTCTAAAAAACAGGAACCAACAGCAAATACAGTGGATGTATAATAATATAAATGAGGAGTTAAAGCATTTATTCTATGGGTCCGATACCATTGCCGAGCAATTAAAAGAATTAGAAGAAGCAATTGTTTCTTCTACAATTTCCCCAGTAAAAGCTGCGCAGAATATTATAGAGAAATATAAAGAGACCTTCTGAAGGAGGTAAAAAGAATAAATACTAGCGGCTAGAGCTTTAGCCCGAACCGCTGTATGCATTTAATCTACATGTGTAAATATCTTATTTACAATTGTCCAATGATTATTAATTTTTGCCAGTGACACATAATCATAATAGTTATAGCCAAGCATAGGAACATGTAACTTTGCCATTGCCATTTTCCCAAGGATATCAATTCCAATAATTTTCATTTTTAGTTTTTCATTCAAATCTTTTGGGCTTTGTCTATTTTTAACACCATCAAGATATTCGTCCACACTTTTTAGATAATCTATATCTTTTATATCGCCATAGATATAGGTGTTTTCGTGAAAGCATGCTTTAAGTTTTTCTACGTCTCCTAGAAAAATGCCATCAAAATAATTGGTAATTAATTGCTTAATTTCTTCACTGTTTTTGTTGTACATAATTAGTTTTTTTAGATGGTATGCCCAATGGTATGTCCACCAGCTACGTTAATAGTTTCTCCTGTTATAAAATTAGATGAAGCTAAATAATAAGCCGCTTCGGCAATATCATTTGTTTCCCCGATTCTATTTAGTAAATGCAAACCTGCTAAACTATCGGCATTTTCAATTCCTATTTTACTTTGCAATGGACTTCTAATAATTCCTGGAGCAATGGTATTTATTTTAATGTTATTTTTCCCAAATTCGGCTGCTAATTGTCTAGTTAAAGAATGGATAGCTCCTTTACTAGTTAGGGGAGCCGTGGCAGGAAAACCGTCTATTGCGTGTTCCACTAATACCGTTCCTATATTAATGATTGAACCGCTTTCTTGTTGTAGCATATAAGGGATTGCAGCTTGGGAGGTAAAGAATGTTCCCTTTAGATTTACGTTCCAATATAATTCTAAATCGTCCTCTTTAACTTCTAAAAAAGGCTTCGGAGAAAATACCCCAGCATTATTAATTAAAACATCTATAGAGTTAAATTTTTCTAGAGCTAAAGCAACTAACTTTTTTCCTGTTTCTTGTTTACTAATATCTCCTGCTAAATAAGTAGCATTAGAAGGAGAATTAAATTCAATATATGTTTTTTTTAAGTTTTCTTCATTGTAGGAATTCATTACAACATTACTACCACGGGTAATAAAATATTTTGCAATAGCTTTACCAATTCCGGTAGACGCTCCAGTAATAATTACAGTTTTGTTTTTCATTTTCTTTATTTTTTTGTTCCTAAATATTGTTTTCCATTTACACCCCAATTTAGTATTGGCACTTCATCAATAATAACATGAGTTGTTTGTGGGTTTTTGTTAAGTATATCCACAACAAGTTGCGTGGCACCTTTTATTAATTGGCGTTTTTGTTCTTGTGTTACTTGTTCGTCTGTAACTCTAATGTTAATGTATGGCATAACTTTTTATGTATTTAATTGTTATGCAAAGTTGAAGTGAACTTCTTTTTTTTAAAAGGAGGTTTGTCACTTCTTTAAAGTGATGTACATCACTTTAAGTAATAAAGAGAAGAAAGATAATTAGGAATTTAATCTACTAAGGGTTTCTCTAGAAACACCTAGATAAGCGGCAATCATTTTTTTAGGAACACGTTGAAAAAGTTTAGGATACTGTTGCAGAAGTAAATTGTATTTCTCTTTGGTTGAATTTTTTAATAAGGATAAAACTCTGTTTTGAAGTGAAATTCTCCCAATTTTACTTTTTTTAGCCCAAAAACGTTCCATTTTGTGCATTTCGGAGGTTAGTTTTTCTCTATTTTCAAGAGAAATGTATAATAACTCACTATCCTCAATACAATCTATAGAGATTTTAGATTTGGTTTGTTTAACAAAAGATTCGTAATCTGTAATCCACCAATTTTCCATTCCAAACTGCAGTATATGTTCTTTACCAGTATGGTCTACAAAGTAGCTTTTTAAGCAACCTTTTATAATCCAGTATTCTTTATTTACAATTTCTCCTTCTTGAACGATATATTGATTTTTTCTTTTTTTTACTTGTTCAAAATGACTCAAAATAAAATGAAATTCCTCATCGGTAACGGTAATTATTTCTTCTATATGCTTTCGGAGAGGATGTGTCATTTTATAGATGTGTAGTGTTACTAAGCCTTTATTATATATTAAAACTTCTATAGTCTTTTCTAGTTTGTATTTCTAAAATAAAGGAATTACAATTTAATAGCGTTAGATTTTGTATAAGACATTTTAAAATTTCATTTCGGTATTAATAATTTGTTTAACCGCGGCTCTATATTTAATAGGGTTAGTAGCCTTTTTAATGGCTTTATATGTTTTTTTTGGATTCGATGTAGATTGAGAAAAAAATTCCCAAAACCCTAGCATTTTCATTTTTATAGGTGTTGGTCCAGATAAATATTCATCATATTGTTTGTAAATAGTATCATGAAATTCTGAAAAAATGGCCCATCTATTTTTTGGGTATTCCGTAGTGTTATTTTTTATCATACTCGGTAAAAAA
Source organism: uncultured Maribacter sp. (assembly GCF_947496775.1). Lineage (GTDB taxonomy): Bacteria > Bacteroidota > Bacteroidia > Flavobacteriales > Flavobacteriaceae > Maribacter_B. Next base: position 66,269 of record NZ_CANMDU010000014.1, read on the forward strand.
GGGTCCGCAATTAAGCCACGTCCCATCATAAAATGATTTATCTGGGGAAAACGTTCTTTAATGGCATTAAAAGAGGAAACACTAGTAATATCTCCGTTGTAATATAGCTTGTGTTTTGTGTTCTGTATACATTTCTCAAAGGCATCTAAATCTACAGGTCCTTTGTATAGTTGTTTGCCAATTCTGGCATGAATAGCAATATTTTTAAGAGGATATTGGTCTAAAATAGGAAAAGCATCTAGGATTTCTTCTGCATTTTCATATCCCATCCTCATTTTCATTGAAACAATAATATCTGTTTCGGTATGAGCTTTGTGCAATACCTCATTAATTTTTGTTGGATTGCAAATAAGACCGGAACCCATTCCAGATTTTGTAACCATAGGATAGGGGCAACCTAGATTCCAGTTTAACTCTTTATATCCTAAACTTTGTACATATTTGGTAACGTATAAAAACTCTTCTGGGTCATTCGTCATTACTTGCGGTATAACCTCTAGAGTGGTATTGTTTTCTGGAGATAAATCGTTTTGATACGATTGTTTAATTTTTAATTTTCCATTAAGTCTAATATAAGGAGCGTAGAAAGTATCAATTCCACCAAAGTAGTGATTAAATGCATTTCGAAATCTGAAATCTGTAAAACCCTGTAAAGGAGAAGAAAGTAGAGTAGGAGTCATCTTTTAATTTAGTTGGGCAAAGATAGGATAATTGCTTAATGGCTTGCGCAATTAACTAAGAGATATTAATTTTCTAATATCCTTTTCTGAATAGCATTTAAAAGAAATGCTATGGATTGTTATTTGGCCATAATTTGTATTAACATGCCAATTATTCCTATAGTTAAACATAGTGGAGAAAATATTTTTGAATCGGCTTTTGCAAACACCGTATTTTTAGTTTTTTTAAAAAAACCAACATAATTAAAATCTCCAATGGCTCTTAGAATAAAAATAGAAGGAATAAACCAAGATGCCAAATTTGTTATCCAATTAGAAACAAAACCATTTATTAGTCCAGATTTTAATAGATAGTGTAGTCCAAATAAAATAAGAACAATAGCAACAATTAAAGTTGCAAATTTAGGAATAGATAAAGCCTTATTCTCGTTCTCTTTCGCAGGAATTACTTTTTCTAATCCCCAAATTCCCCCAAAAAGCCAGTAAAAATGAAATCCGCCGAGTACGGTAAAAATTAAAAATAAGAGTAAAGGTAGAATTAGATTCATGAAAATTGTAAGTTGCTATAAAAGTAATAGAATTATAGTTCATGTAAAAAACTAATTATTGAATTCCGAGTTGTTAAGTACTTCATTATTTTGAGCGAGTCCAATTCCCCATATATTGTCAACAGGACTTGCCTCAACCAAGATTCGGTCATTTGTGTTTCTTAAAAATTTCGATAATTTTGGATTTTGACTAAACTTATGAAAATTACCTCTTACAACTATTTCAAATCTATTTTCTGCCCAAACCCGTTGATTAAAATTCTTTACTTGTCTACCAAGTTCTTTTATTTTACCAGCTTTTGAACTTTTGATTATTTGTTAGTAAATGTCATTGTCATTAAATAACAAAGCCTTTTCAGCCATCATAAAATGTTCGGCTGTTTGATATTCCACTCCATTAACATAAAATTTGGATTCGTACCATTGACTAAAACAAGATTTAGTTATTGAATCGGATTTAGTATGTCCCTAAAATAGTAGGAATTTCAGATTTTCACCTGATTAAAAACGTTCAATTATTTTCTCGTTCGTGTAGTTCATTTTAATTAATGATAACGGACTTGCGTATGAAACGTAGCGTTAAAAAGACGCTGACTTTTCAGATTAGCACAGAGCCGTCCCGAAGGTTCGGGATTATGTTTTGTTTTTAATTTTTCTATTTTAAAAGCCAAATTTAAAAATTTGGCGGTTTTTGTAAATAAGTAAAAACCTTTCGATTTAATACCTGTTAGCTATGTTTTATCTACGCTGTAGCAAAACGTTTTTAAATCACCAACCAAAGGCCGTAATTTGATTTTGTTCATCGAATTTTAGGTCAAAGCAAGGAGTTAATTCTTCTATTACTCCTTTCTTTGATTCTAATAATATGTCATAAGTATCGTCTTCGTATTCTAATGTGTGTACCAACTTATAATTTCTAAATTCTTCTTGCATTGCAAGGAAATACTCTTTAAAACGTTTATGTTTACCCGTATCGGGAATATGGGTTTTAATAAAGCTTTCTATTGTTTGTTCAGTTTCGGTTTTTAATAAGATGGATACAAATTCGTTGATAACCTCCATATTTTCATTAGGCTCTTCACCTGAAAAATATTTGGTACTATTCATTTTTGGAACTACAGCAGTGTAATTCTTATCAAAAATTAATTTTTCCAATTCTTTACCAATTATTTTTGTATCATATCTAACTTGGTTGGTCATGTAAATAATAATGGTGTGTTTTTCTTCAGGAAGTCTAATAAGCTCAGCGTAAAAAACACCGTTAAAGCCATTATGAGCAATCTTTTTAGTATTTCTGTCACTTTTAGAAATCACCCATCCATATCCATAGCTATTTTTTCCGTTTTTTCTTACTAAAACGTGAGGATAAACTAAATCCTCAAATGATTTTTCGCCAATTATTATGTTCTTTTTTAAGGCAATGTACCATTTATATAAATCAGATGGTGTAGACAAAATACCACCATTCCCTTTAAGATGATAGGACACTAGGTTAGATGTTGATTTCCATTTTTCTAAATGTGTAGCTCGGTTTTCTTGACATTTATAAGCGTGTGCCATTTTGGTTTCGTCCCACTTCGGCAGTAGATAACCTGTATTTTTCATTTTAGCTTTACTGAAAAGTTCTTGTTGTAAATATTCTTCATAATCTAATTGTGTTATTTCTTCAATAATGATGGCTAAAATGGAATATCCTATATTAGAATATCTATGCTCACTTCCTGGAGGGAAATTTAAAGATGAATGGAAAATTTTTCTTAAAAATTCTTCTTTTTCAATTGGGTGAAAATCACGAGCATTTTCAAGGTTTGCTTTTATTCCCGAAGTATGGGTTAGCAATTGATAAATAGTTATGTTTTTTTTGTCTATAGGTACGTTCACTAAAAATTTTGAAATAGAATCTTCTACGGAAAGTTTACCTTCTTCTTGTAGCTTAAGAATAGCAGTAGCTGTAAATTGTTTTGTAATTGAGCCAGTTGTGAAAATAGTTTCCTCTGTAATTTGAAGATTTTCATTTCGGTTGCTAAGCCCAAAGCCTCCGGAGAAAAGTACTTTTTCATTTTGTGCCACTAATACACTTCCTGATACTCCATTTTTATTACATTCTTTAATATACGATTCAATTCTGTTTTTTAGAATGTTTTCAACTTTGTTTAATTTGTTGGTTTCTTTACAGGAAAAAAAGGTTATAATAACTCCAATTATTAGAATTAATATTTTTTTCATTTTTTAAATTTTGGATTGATTAAAACAATAAGACTAAAACTGCTGTTATATGTTACAATATTTGTTAAGTGTTTTGCTTTTATCATTTTTCGTAAATACCAAATTTTATATTTGGCGACTTTGTATATAAAATGAGGCTTTGGATACAGCACGGAAATTCTATGTTTTTTATACTTCTTAAGTTTGATTTTTCCTGTAAATTGATAGTATAAACTAGAAAGAATAAAAGAGAGAATTAAGATATTGAATCTACGAGTCTAGAATAATATTGCTTTAAGTTAAAGAAGAATTTATTTGTTTTTTACCTCAGTTCTTTGTTGGCAGTAGTTATTTCCATTTGCTCTTTAAACATATTGATTTCTTTTAAGTTACTATTTTTCAATTTATATGAATAAAATCGTTTGTGATCAATAGGCATTGATACTTCAAATGGTGTTTTAATTGTACTATTTTTTAATTCTTCTTCAATTAAATATTTGGGTATAATACTGAAACCTTGATTGTGTTTTAGCGATTCTATAATATCTAAATAAGATGGTAATATATACCTTGGGATGATTTTAGGTATGGTATTGAATCTTATTTTCCAAAACTTTTTTATATCATCTTGCTCATTATCAAAAGTGAACCAAGTTTGTTTTTGTAACCATTTGATAAGTTGTTTTTCATCTTTTTTTAAATCTTCTGGGATCTTAATGTCATTTGAGCAAATTATCATCAATTCTTCATTTTTAAAAAAAGTAAATTCATGGTCGTATTTAAAGTGCTTTTTTATTCCTACAATCAATTGAACCTTATCATTTTCAAGAGCTTCCACTAGTTCTTTTTCGTTACCAAAACATGTAACGATATACATATCAAAAGAATATATTACATGTCTTAGTTCTTTCCTGAAAATATCTGTGGTACACCCAATTGTTATTGCATGGCGTTGTTTTTTTACTCTTTGGTTTGAATAATATTCTACTTTTTCTAACTCTTGCAATGGGTTTTTTATCTGAGAATAGTAAAACCTACCATATTCAGTTGGGGTTAATTTGCGAGTAGTTCTTTCAAATAATTTTTTTCCAATATGATTTTCCAGTGCAGCTAAATGTTTACTAACTCCAGGTTGAGTCATGTTCAATTTTTTAGAAGCTTCTGTTATGTTTTTACATTCATATATAGAACTGAAAGTTCTCAACCATTCTAAATTAATCATAACAATAGTTATTAATTGACTAACTAAAATAATTAAAATTATTAATTAAGTCTGTTTACTTTTGAAAAAAAAGAAATCATGACAAAAACATTAGTAATTAATTATACACCAAGAAACGGGTCATACACAAAAATCTTATTTGATGAATTTGTTAAATTGGCTAAAGAGAAAACCGAACTAATTCACTTAGATTTATCACAAACTCCTCCTGATTTATTATTGGTAGAAAATCTCAATTTGATAATGGAATGGAACAATGGGAAAAGAGATTTTTCAGAATCAGAACTTTCTCTTTTGTCAAATCATCATGGATATATAAATCAATTACTACAAGCGGATAATATTGTTGTAGCTTTTCCAATTTACAACTTTACCTTACCTGCTTCGGTTAAAGCTTGGATTGATGCTATTGTAGTAAGTGATAAGACATTTTCTTTTAGTCCTGAAATAGGGTTTAAAGGCCTATGCAATGATAAAAAAGCATTATCTATTATTGTAAGTGGTTTTGATTACAGTAATTCTGATGATGTAAAGGAATTTGCTTCATCAACAATAAAACAAAATTTTGATTTTATGGGAATAACATTAGAACAAATTTTAGCTTTTGGTGTTGACCAAAATAGAGATAGACTAGATTCAATTTTAAATAAAGCAAAATCTGAAATTAGGGACTTGGTAGATAGTTGGTTTTCTAATGTCACGTCCTAAAATACGGCTACGGATTAATATTTGTTTTTAAGCGGCACATTGGTGCACGTAATTAGGTGTTTTATAGTCTAAAGATAAATGTAATCTTTTATTGTTATATAATTTGATTGCATTTTTCGTTGCTTTTTTGGCTTGTACTACGCTAGTAAAAGTTTGGTCTAGATAAAACTCATCTTTAAGTATCCCGTTAACCCTTTCTGCTATTGCGTTTTCATAGCAATGGTTCTCTTCTGTCATACTGATATTAATATTCTTTCTTTTTAAAATTTGCGTATAAATATTGCTACAGTATTGAATACCTCTGTCGGAATGATGAATAAGTTTCGAGCTGTCTTCAGCATTGTAAATTGCTTTATTGAGCGCTCTTACACAACCTTTTAGTT
>NZ_CANMDU010000015.1 GCF_947496775.1 uncultured Maribacter sp.
ATAATTCTGTGATGGTATATTTTCCTGTACGCCATTCACAAATAAATTCGATTTTTTGTTCCATAGTTGTTGTTGTTTTCCAAGGCATAATAATTTGATTTTAATCTCAAATTATACCTTAAAAAGTGTAAACTATGTGCCTTTAACTTTGTAAATGATGTGCCTTTAACGTACCGACATTATGGCTAACGGCTTCGGCTAAGCGTAGTGCGGTAGTAAGGAAACTTTTCGTTTCCGTCTGTGCACGAAGCTAAAGCTTATTGTTTAGTTTTATTTTTTCTTTTCCAAAGCTAAATCCATAAGATTTAGCGACTTCATAAATATACGTAGACCATTCGATTTAACCCAAAACTCCGCATTACGTTTAGGTTTTGTTGTACCCAGTTTTCTTTTACTTTTAAATAAAATCACTATCAGTCCAAATCATCCAATTATTTCCAATTCCCCAAACTTCTATAAAATTCAAATCGAAATTATCTTTATAATATCCTTTTTCAGTCTGTTTAGAATCACACGTTGTCCAAGTCAGATATAAAGTTCCAATTGGATACTCTGTCCAATTCGTTGTGTATTCTACTTCCTGACACTTAGAGTTATTGATAACGGTAAGTCTATAAATACCTTTTTCTTCTAATTCTTTTGCAATTGATTCATTTAAATCTAATGGATTAATAAATTTTCCAGCATTAGCGTTAACAAAAGGGTCCTTTAAAACTCGTTGCGACAAATCATTCCATTCTATTCGTTCACTAGAAAATTGAGTGATTTTTTCAGCTACGATTTCTTTTCGTTTTTCCTTATTGTCTTTACATGAGAAAAGACTAAAGGTCAGTATGAAAATCAGAATTATTGTTTTAAAACGGTTCATTTCTCAAATTGGGTACAACGTTAAATATATGGCAGGTTGGGCAGAAAATAAGCGATTATTTTCGGTTTAACCACAAGCCAAATCTTTTTATTTTGTTTTAATTTTTCTCTTTTAATACCAAATCAAAAGATTTGGCGACTTTGCAAATAGACACAGACCTTTTGATTAAACACTAATTGCCCTATTTGCTATATATAGTGTTGTGCAACGTACTTTTAGCATAATGTTTCTTCAATTTCGTCTTCTGTCTTTTCATTATGCCTTTTTGAACATTTACTAATTTGTTCTTCGCTTGGTTCAATTTTGAATTCAAATCCGAGTTGTGGTTCTGCGTAAATTTTATTCATAGTAAATTCACTAATCCACTTTTCAAAGTCAGATAGTAAGTCAGTATCTTCAATTCTTAAATGCCCTTGATTTTTTTTGATAATTCGCTTTAAATTTTGAGGAATTATTCTTGGTTCTTCGCCAAAATAGTAAAATTCGTCTGATAATAATGCGTTTTTTCCACTCAAGTCTCTTTTTACGTTTAATTCATTATGTACTCCTTTTCTCAAATTCGGTTTGTCTTGATTTTCAAAACTATAAATACAATCTCCCATTCGTTTTCGCCAATCTTTATTGAACCAAGAAGGGATTTTTTCTATTAAATTTTCTGAGCAAAATTTGTCATATTCTGGAAGAGTTAATTTATTCGTGATTTTCATTGCATAAACGATACTGTCAGATAAATCATATTTCTTACCATCTTTCAATTTCGAGTTTTTAGACCCCGTTCCAATTACCCAATCTCCAACTCTTGCTGTTCGTCTGATAGCAGGTTTACAAATTGTTAGAGTACAGGTTCCCCAATATGGGTTTGGCGCAGCTCCGTCATCAAATCTTAATATGTATGAGTAAATTCTTGTCAAACTTTTATTTAGTTTAAAATAGGCTACCTTTTCAGATAGCCTATAATTAGTAGCAGACCGAGGAATCGAACCTCAAACCCTTCCCCAGGTTTCATAAATGTTAGAGCTCTCAAGAAATTTCTGTTTGGACAAGTCTGCCGGTTGGGGTGGTCTGCCCACCAAATAGAAATAACATTATTAGAATTACTGGAATTATAACAAAGGCTAAACCTTTTACGATATTATTGAATCTTTTTCTCATATGATTTACTTTTTTAATTATACAATCACAGATTAATCGAACAATAACTCCTTGAGTTAAGCTGTAAATCCAACTATTTAATTCACCAAGATTTTAAAGAACAAATTTATTAAAATTACCATAAATTAATTTTAGGTATGTTGCACAACGGCTCGGCTAAGCGTAGTGCGGGGGCAAAGAAACTTTTCGTTTCCGTCTGCGCACAAAGCTAAAGCTTATTGTTTAGTTTTATTTTTTTATCTAAAGCTAAATCCATAAGATTTAGCGACATTATAAATATACACAGACCATTCGACTTTACCCTAAATTCCGCATTATGTTTAGCCATTGTTAGGCGTAGTTATTTATGTTCTCGAATTATAAAAATATCTCCAGAATCATATCCAGAACCCAAATTTAGTTTTTTATTGTTCGTAGCATTGTCAATTTCTACTATTGAATTAGCGATTACTAAATTCATAAATCCGTTTATGATTAATTGTTCAATGTCAGAGATATTTCCTTTATACTTTTTCAACTCTTTACGTATAATTTTAAATTCAGATAATTCTAAATATAGTTTTGGAAAATACTCTTGAGTAGAAGCCCAATCAGGGTCTTCTTTTGGGTTTAGATTACTACCTGAAACATAACATAAAATATTATCAAAATCTGATTCAAAAAGTCCGAAATTCAGGGATTTAATTTCATCTTCAATCGGTTTTTTAGAAACTACATTAATCAAATAATCATTTAACTCAGTTTTGATACTATTTAGGTCAATTTGCGAAAGAAATCCTGAGTTAAAATTGGAATAATTACTATTTATGAAATCAATAATATTTTGTTTTCCAGATATCAAATCAGTGTCAAAACCAGATATTATTTTTTCTAATTCACTCCATTCTACATCTTCCGTAATTTCAATTCTATTGTCTTGAATTGATTCAGTATTTCTTTTATTTTGATTGAAATAAATTATTATTCCTATAAAAGCTAAACTTAATAGTATTACTAATATTTTCATTTGAATCTAATTATGCCTAACGGTTTTGTGTATGATTAGTGGCGTGTTTAAGCAACTAATTTAGCAAATACAAACCGAATAGAAAATCCGCGAGGATTTTCGAAAGCAAGCTCGAACTAGCCATTAATTATACACGTTGTTGTAAACTGGCTTTTTATGCTATTTGTTCTATTCTTGCTCCTTTACATAATGGATAAGTGCTTACAAACTCCATAATTGACTCTTTCATTTCAGTAAAAGAGTCAGCATAATAATATAGAGCAGTTTCAGTTCCGCCTTCCCAATATTTTGTAATTTCTGAATTGTCATTAGTCAATTTTTTTATTTCCGAAATCACAAAGTTAATGTCAGAGTTTTTGTAAACTTCAGGGTCTAAATTCTGTCCATCAATGTAAATTCCTAACCCTTCTTTTTGTCCGAATTCTATTTTTTGGTCAGTTTTTTCTATTGTCAATTTTGAACCTTTAGGTGCTCCGAGTTCCTCCAGTTTTTTTATTATTAACTGAATATCATTTTCGTTTATTTCGTTTGAATACAGTTTAATTTCTAAATCACAATATTCAAGTTCTCCTGATTTCAATTGCATTGTTCCTCCACCTGTCACTTCTCCAATTCCGTTTGCTTTTAGTAATTCCTCTAATGGGTCTTCATAAATTTCTCCTCTGTCAATAGGCATAATTTTATCATTTAAGGTAGCCACAATAAAATTTCCGACATCATTATTTTTTTGTTTTCCGAAGAGTTTCTTTATGAAGTTCATAGGTTTGTTTAGCTTGTTTACAACGGTTTGTGTATGTAACGTAGCGTGTAAAAAGACACTAACTTTTCGGATTAACACAGAGCCGAATTTTTATATTTTGTTTTAATTTTTCTCTTTTAAAAAGCCAAATTAAAAATTTGGCGGACTTTATAAATATACACAAACCTTTCAATTTAGCACTTACTAGCTATGTTTTATACACCGTGTTGTGTGCAGTACTTTTCTGTTTTAATTTGCATTGTATCCGAATTTTCGACTTAATAAAGTTTCTTTCCACCAACTTTCTCTTTCAATTATAATTTTTTCATCTGTTGTAGATTTAAAAATGTCTAAAATCGAATATCTAAAATTGTCTTTTATGTACTCAAAACTTAATTCTTTAAGTTCTTTATTTCCTCCATCTCCTGTTTTTATATAGGATTTCCATCGATTTAATAACATTTCACTCCCATATGCTGAGCCAACATACATTTTTCCATTTGAAATATCTGTAATTAAGTAAACTCCTTTTTGATTCCTCAGAGCTGTTTTCCAAGTATCTTTTGTGACGACTCTGGCAAGTTCATTCCAACTGATATTTACTTTGTCATAACCAGGGAAAATGTCATTGTCAAATACGTCAGGTAAGATTTGAGCAATTTCACATTCGTCAATTACTGATTCAGCTTTTCTCACCATATTCTGAGATTTGTTTTTAAACCTCACTATTATTCGACCAAGATATTTTTCGTATTCGTTTAATTTCTCATATTCATAGCCAACACCATTTTGGATATTCAAATCCTTTGTGATTTTACCAATATGGAATAATAACCAAAGATTTTCATTACTCTTCATACGAATGAAACCGATAGTTATTTGTCCGTTCTTATAAGACTTCTTTTTGTCGTAATTCCAATAATGTCCACTAAGGATAGTATCCATTTCATTGTTCTTAAACATCTCAATCGGATTCCAATTTCCACCAAACATTAGATTAAATCTTATTTTAGTATTATTTAGATTATCTAATTTTAAAATGTCATTTAATTTTATTGAGTTCATTTTAAGATTTGGATTTTCGCGTATTGCACACAACGGTCTCGTATAACCGTCAGTTACGGGTTAATATGCGTTAATTTTCGGTTTAGTACAGGCTTTAGCAATTCCGAGTGGATTCGGACGTAGTCGAATCCGCCGTAATTGCGGTTATACATTGTTGTAAACCGTTTTTCACTCATTTATTAGTTTTTTCATTTCGTTCAGAGCTTTTGTGAAATCAGACATTTTTTTACTCTCTCCGATGTGTATAGGAATATTATTTAGTCTATTTGTCAAGTCCTTTATCGGCATATTTTTCAGCGCTCCATATTCGGCTTTCCACCAATCTAATGATTGTAGATTTGTATTTTGAAAACCTGTTGTTCTTCGGTCATTGTCAGTTGGTAAAAAGTCAATTTTCCCGATTATAGAATTCAGATAGTTAAAGTCAGTTATTATTCCGTCGTAAGCCAATTGCGCGTAAAAAGAATCTTTAAAAATTTGCTCAATATTTTTTAAATCCGCTGATTTTATGTCGGTCAGTATTACGTTATATTTTGATTTTCCGTTCGTTATTAACCAGCATTTTTTTCTCTCGATATGAAATACTGTTGCGTTCCATTTTCCAAGTATTCCACATTCAGTTTTTTCGTCAGTTGATATTAATTTCTTAATCAACTTTTCAAGCTTTTTGGTCGTGTGTATTGATGTTCGCATAAATGGTTTACAACGGACTTGTGTATGAAACGTAGCGAGCAAAAAGGCACTAACTTTTCGAATTAACACAGAGCCGAATTTTTATATTTTGTTTTTAATTTATCATTTTTTTAAAAGCCAAATTAAAAATTTGGCGGACTGTCTAAATATATACAAACCTTTCGGTTTAGCACTTATTAGCTATGTTTTATACACCGTGTTACCTGCTGGCTTTTTTGAGTTTTTTATTCACTATCTCAATTATTTTTCCTTTTGCAATTATTCTTGGTGGTTCAAGTAATTCAAATTCCAATTCAGGATAAAGTAAGTTTTCAAATTCCTCTGTCCATAGTATGTTAATTAACGTAATTACATTATCTCCAGGAAAGACTTTCTGTTTATTATTAAAAATCAGATTTGCTGAAGTCATTTCTTTTTTATCAGTCAGTTTAAAAATTGGTCGATATCCAGAATATGCGTAACCTTTCCGTCCACCATTTTCAGTTGTCATAAATTCAAGTTCCGCTATAAAGTCGGGTTCAAGTTTTTTATGTTCGTCTATATAGGTAATCTGATATTTACCATTTAGTTCATAAACAAGAATATTGGGGTTTTCCTGTAATTTGATTTTTCCGTTTTTGAATTGTGATTCAATTGATTCAACTGATTTTTGATCAAATGAATAAACTTCGTTTTTTAAATCAATTATACGGTCAATCCAATTCTTTATAGAGTTAGTTATAGAGTCCGCATAAATAGTTTGACTAAATGCTTTTTCGTCTAATTCAGTTCTATATGTAAATGCTTTTACCAATGTTTGTTTCAGCTTGCAGGTAACGGTTTAGCTAAGCGTAGTGCGGAGGCAAGGAAACTTTTCGTTTCCGTCTGAGAACTAAGCTAAAGCTTATTGTTTAGTTTTATTTTTTCTTGTCCAAAGCTAAATCCATAAGATTTAGCGACTTTATAAATATACACAGACTTTTCGATTTAGCCCTAAACTCCGCATTACGTTTAGGTTTTGTTGGCAACTGTGCTTTTGCGTTAATCTTGGTTCTTACGAAAGATTTTCTTTATATCCTTTCTATTGAGTATTGGTTCAAAACCTAAGCCCTGTTGAAATTTGCGTAATTTTTTTCGATTAAAAAGATATTTTCTGAACATTTTCCATTTCAAGTAGCGTTTGTCTTTTTTCTTCTTTAGACCATGTCCAGTCCGATACAACATAGTTTCGTATAAAGACCATAATGCAACTAAATATAAAAAAGGTAGAAATGTTATAGTTAATAGTATTGGTAATAGAAAACTTTTTAAAGTCGATAGATTTGCAAAATCCTCAAATCCTTGATAGATACGATAGACCGTATAGGCTAGAACCACAAGCCCAAAAATCATAATTATATTACTAAACAGTTTCTCAACAGCTTTATATTTTGGTTCATCTTTTGTATAAACTGTAGAAACTCCAACAATTGTCATTATTGGAATAAGTATTAGTTCCGCAATCAATGAGAAACTATAGAAATTTGCTATAAATTCCAGAATTACAATTCCTTTAATACTGTCTTTAAAGATTGATTTCAAGTATTTTTTTTCAGACCCAATTTTGTTTGTTTTCATGAGTAGTGGAAATCCAACTAACATGGGCCAATAGATTGTGTCTTTTAATAGTGATGTATCCCATAATCCAAGTTTGACAAGTCCAAGTATTTGAAGTTGTACATAGATTATCATTAATAGAAAAAGGACAATTAATTTGTGTTGAAAGAAAGCTTGAATTACTTTAATAGAAGACTTTCTAACATCTTTTTTTGTTAGCGCATAGATTAAGAAAAGTGATAACCAGAAAATTATAGATAATTCTCTTGTGCTAAAAAAGTCAGTCATATTTCGATTTTCAGCATTGTTGCCAACGCCCGAGCTAAAGTTAGTGCGGAGAGTAAGGAAGCTTTTGCTTCCGTCTAAGCACTAAGACAAAGCTTTTTGTTTGCGTTTTTTCTTTTTTGATTATTAAAATGTCAAATCAAACAGATTTGACGACCATATAAAATTACGCAAACCATTTGATTAACCCCCAAACCCCGCATTAATTTTAGGTTTTGTTGGCAGTAGCTTACAGCGCGAACCCTACTCTTATGGAAAAAGAAGGGAACAATCCGCGTAGATTTTGCCGCATTTTCCATCCAGCTACAGACTTTAGCAAACACAGAAATGTGTGGCAAGCTCCAATATAACTACTAGGAATATGCAAGCCATAAGTCAGACTAGAGAACGATTCCGTAGCGATTGCGTGTTGGCGGCAAAAGGGAAAACCGCTTAGTTGCTCTTTTAAAAACCCAAACCCTTTTTAAAGGACAAATTTTAGCTTTATAAATCGTAGTTTTTTTGTTGTGCTGATAAACGTACTGCTTGCGAAAATTAGCTAATCCAACTATAGGGTAAACAACGAAAAAAGGAGGGAAGCGCTTAGGTTCTCTTTTTTTTACTAGGTAAGTTACTGCCAACGGACTTGTGTATGAAACGTAGCGTGCAAAAAGACACTAGCTTTTCGGATTAACACGGAGCCGAATTTTTATATTTTGTTTTTAATTTTTCTCTATTTAAAAGCCAAATTAAAAATTTGGCGGACTTTCTAAATATACACAAACCTTTAGGTTAAGCACTTATTAGCTATGTTTTATACACCGTGTTATGTGTTTTTTAGTTAAAATTCTATTCTATTATTTCTTATTTGAATTAACTCTTCAAGTTGAGCTTGCCTTTCGTATTTATAATCAAATTCTTTATCTATTTCAGCAATGTATTTTGATTTGTTAAAGTAATAATCTGGCAAACCCGGTTCGAAAAAATCCCCTACAACATATTGTGGCATTGAATTGAAAAATAAAACACATATGTAAGAAAATGTTTTAGCTATTTCGGAATTCAAAATTTCAAATTCAACTTTACTAAGTTTATCGAAAGGTTTCCCGTCTTTTGAAAGTGTTATTTTCTCTGTCAATTGTTCTGGGGTTAGGTGAACATAATTACATAAATCACCATACATTCGTTTTATCTCAACTCTAAAGTCTTTTATAAATTCCTCATCTTTAATAAAGGGGAAATTGATTCTATTTATTGAATTGATTCCTGGATTCTTTAACAATTTTCTGTACGTTACTAATTGTGTCTCAAAGTCTTCTTTTGTATTAGTTTGAGTGATGAAAGTAGCTTTTATCGCGACTTCAATTAAAAATCTCAGTTCACGTCTACACTGGTTTTTAAATCCATTTTCTATCATTTTTTCAAAAGATTCAAGACCTTCAATGAATTCGTCAGAAACTCTAAGAATAAAATTGTCTTTCCAATTACTTGGTCCGCGACTGTAATTAAAAATTGAAAATAACACAGTATCAAAGAATGATTGAGTTATTTGTTTCAATCGTTTAAATTCTGCTTTTATTTCATCTTTCAATTGCATTAAGTTTTAATTACACATAACGGTCTCGTATAACCTTCAGTTACGGGTTAAAAGTACATTTTTTTCAGCTTAACTGGCTGTTAAATGAAGGCGAGAATTTTCCGATGGAAAATTCCGCCGTAATTGAGGTTATACATTGTTGTAGAGCGTTTTTTATTCCCACTCTAAATTAATTATTTTTAATTTTCCGTTTATGATTTGTTCTTCTGTTCTTTTCTCATTTTCATTTAGTCCAAATTCAGATATCACGTTTTTAATTAATTCATTTTCTTTTTCAAGAGTTAGAATTAGTTGAAAATTCAGATTTGATTTGTTTTCTTTTTCTTGGTCATAAGACGTTGTGAAATAATCTCTAATGATTTCCGTTTTCCAATTATCTTCGATTTCGTCAAATTCCTCAAGTACAATTAGAATATTAAACGTGTCATCAGTCCAGTCCAAATGAAAATCCCAAATTTGATTTAAAGTCCATTTTTTTGGATTTTGCTCGTCCCAATTGTAAGGGATAAATGGGAAAACATTTCTTACTTCTTCAATATATTCATCAAAGTCTTTTAGATTTCGTTTAAATCGATAGATAACTTTATCTGAAGTTGAAATTATATTATCAACGTATTTTTTTCTTTCGTTTTCAGACTTTCCAACAATCAGTAAATGTTTTTTGTCGGTATATTTTTCTTTGTCAAATGTCATTTCGTTGGTTGGATTCAAATGCTCTACAACGGTTCGGCTAAGCGTAGTGCGGAGGCGAGGAAACATTTTCGTTTCCGTCTACGCACGAAGCTAAAGCTTATTGTTTAGTTTTATTTTTTGTTCCAAAGCTAAATCCATAAGAATTAGCGACTTTATAAATATACACAAACCTTTCGATTTTGCTCTAAAGTCAGCATTACGTTTAGGTATTGTTGTAGTGCGTTTTTTTTCCGTCTGCTAAGTATTCTTGTAATTTTTTAAATAACATTTTCTCCTGTATTCTGTAAACAAACCAGAACCATAAAAGTCCAAATGGAATCAGCAACAAAAGCCAAATTGGAAAATCCGACTGAGTGGCAAGTCCAGCAACACACATGATAGTCAGAATAATTAGAAAAAAATATAATTCAATTCGAACCTTGGTTTTCAACAATACGTGAGTCTTATTCTCTCCAATACGTTTCAATTCCGCAAACCCTTTAATTCCATCCACAGCAGTTGGAAAACCCCTAAACATCAATGTCCCTAATGACCATTTTGCGAAAAATTCGAACCTATTATATTCGGACCATTTGGTTCTAAATTTTTTGTCATTATTTAATCGAATCCTTTCATTTAATTCGTCAATAGTTCCATTAAAAATGAATTCTTCTTTTAATAAAATAGGTTCTAAAAATCTGTTCATTTATTTGGTTCAATTGATTTTTTTAAATGCACTACAACGGTCTCGTATAACCGTCAGTTACGGGTTTAAAGTTACTGTTTTTCGGTTTAGCACAGACGTTAGCAATTCCGAGAGGATTCGGACGAAGTCGAATCCGCCGTAATTGCGGTTATGCATTGTTGTATGCAGTTTTTTCATTCTCCTAATATTTCTTGGTCATAGTCATATTCCACCTCGTTTGGAAAAAATCCATTCAAGTCAGGAAAAATTAACTGTAAATTCTTGAATTCCGAATTCTCATAAAATTTAAACGAACTCAATGTGTGTTCAGTCAGTTTGTTATTTTCCACTTCAATGAAGTAAACAGGGAAACGGTCAATTAAATCATCTATCTTTTGATTCAGTGGTACTTTTTTGAATTTAAACCTCTCCGCGTAATTCGTAATCAATTCAGTTGTGAGTCCATTTGGAAGTCCAGAAATGAAAAGTTCAGGAATCTCAAAACTCTTATAGATTCCAGTTGAGTACCCAAAAGGTGTAAATCCGGTTTCTTCCAACACATAAGTCATATGAAATCCGAATTTTTCAATATTTTCATTAACTCTTTTAAAATATTTTTCCTTTTTTTCGTCGGTCATTCTTTCGTTTTTCTCAAATTGCATACAACGGTTCGGCTATGATTAGTGCGGTGCGGAAATCCATGGGATTTCCAGCTATGCGCTAAGCAAAAGCTTTTGGTTTTGTTTTTCTTTTTTGTCCGAAAGCAAAATCCCAAAGATTTTGCGACATTATAAATATACACAGACTTTAGCGTATATACCTAAAGTCCGTATTAATTATAGGCTTTGTTGTGCTTAGTTTTTTTGCGTTCAGTTTTTCGTTTCCGTATTCTGTCTTAGTTTCTCAATTCTTTCGCTATCCTCTTCCGATATTTTAATTTTCATTTCACTTTTCGGAATATAAGTCGTGTCTATTTTTCCCGAATTATTTATGTTGACAACATAAGAATATTCAATTTCAAAATCCATTCGGTTATGTTTCGGATTTTTGGTCGAAAACTCTACAGGATAGTAATTCCCATCATCAATATTATCACTTATCCAACCAATTGAACTACCTGAATATTTTTTTCCATCAACATTGAATGTGTAATGATAACTTCTCTTGCTAAATTTCTTTGCAAGAGGAACCGAACGTGTAACAAGCCCATAAGCAATAGATTTATTTTTGTCTATATCTTCTTTCTCTGCTTGAGATGAGAAAAATGCAAAAATCGCAACAGGAATAAATGCAATCCAATAATATTCTTTAATTATTGGCCAAGTGTTTTTTAAAAATTCGTTCACTTTTTATTCAATTCTAGGATGATTCAAAATTAAGCACAACGGTTTTGTGTATGGCTCGTTGCGGAAAATCAGCTATGATTTGCCGCCGCAACCGAAAGATAGCAAATTGCAATGAATTCCGTTTAAGGAATTCAGCCGCAATGAGCTATACACGTTGTTGGGCATAGTTTTTTAATATTCTCTTTCATTAATCTTTCTGTAATTAAACGATTCAGAGAACCAACCTAAAGATTTAGCGTCTGCCATTATTTCTCTTTCTTCTTGTTCTGTGAATTTACTTGTTAATTCAAAATTGTTATATCTCAATCCTTTGAAATCGTCGTAGTAAGCAATAACTATAAAGTCAGTTCTTAAATATTCAGTGTGAACGGTAAAACTTTCTATTGCTAACATTAAAACATTATCGAGCGTTTCTCCTTGTAATTCTTTAGGGTATTTTGCGAATACAAAACCAAAATCTGAAACATCCGTAAAAGCTCTTGCGAATTGTTTTTCATAACCTTTTTTATACTTGTCGTAGAACGAAAAAAAGTTTTCGGATACAATGCGTCTCTCAAACCTGTTTAAGGACATTAATTTTTCTGCTAATGTTTTAAGTTCCTTTCGATACCCGATTTCGTTTTCTATGAATTTATCAATAAAGAAACTTTGTTGGTCTTTTTTCTTCTTTTTTAAAAAAATTGGGTCAGAAATAAAGTTTTTCCAAGTTCCGTCTATGTCGTAGAATAAACCAGCATAATTGTCACTGGTCAAATTTTCAGGGTAACTATTAGAATTATTTATGTAAGTGGCTAATAAATCCAATTCGCTCCCTGAAATAAAAATGTGTTTTTCATTTTTAGACTGTGTTTTTGCAACTCTTTCAGTAAATTTTTCGTGAGTTTCTTTATCATATTCATCATCACTACAGAAAAGCATTATCACAGACTTATTACTCAATAATTTTTCTCTTGCAATTAAGTAGTTTGTCAAATCTTTAATGGTGTTCATTTCATTGGTAATAGCAAACCATGCTGTTCCGTCCATTATGGTTACATGTTTTCCTGATTTAGTGTAACTTGATGGATGATAAAATTTCAGACCTTTACCAAGATTTACAATTATTCTAAAAACTGTTGAGTAACGAGTTTTATCAAATAACTCCAAGCCTTTTTTCGGATGTTTGATGAAAACTTCTTTGTTTCCAAATAATTTTTTTTCAGCTCCTTGGATTTGTTTTAAGGCTTTCTCAATCGTATTATTAAAGTATCTGTCGTAATTTTCTTTGAAGTCATAATTTTTTACTGATATTATTATTAAGATGTCTCTAAAAGTTATCAGTAAGTCGCATATTTCTTTTTTGTCCCCTTTTTCATCATGCGGACTTGGGTAGCACCAATATTCGAGAAAAATATTGTTTGCGATGGTGTTCACAAAATATTCTCCTTCATTTCCTTTTGGGTTACTATCCATTTTCGTGATGTTTTGGGAAATTATGCCCAACGTTAAATATATGGCAAGTAGGGCAGAAGACAAACAATTATCTTCGATTTGACCACAAGCCAAAACTTTTGCATTTTGATTTATCTTTTTTGTTTGAAGCTAAATCAAAATATTTGGTGACTTTGTAAATAGACAATGAACTTTCGGTTAAACACTAATCGCCCAATTTGCTATATATAGTGTTAGCGGTAGTTTTTATTGTTTCGTATTCTATATGTTCTGATAATGTTTTCTAATTGTTGATGAGTAATATCTAATTTGTCAATTTCTATTTTCTCAAATATTTCATCATCATACCAATAAGTCAGATATGATTTTGCGGATTTTCCATATCCTTCCTGAATAACTTCTTCACTTTCGATATTCGTCCAATTTTTAAATTCAGTCGTTATTGTTTCTATTCCTTTGTTGTCGATAATTATTTGAGGTTTATTGTTGAGAATTTTGCGTAATTCTTTTATAGAACTATAAATTCCTATTAAGCCCATTATTCCACCTAATACGTAACTTTTATTCGTCCCTTTTGAAATAAAATATATTCCAACTCCTGTTATTAAAATTGAAATGATTAGTTCAAATATTCCTAACGATTTAGAAAACTTAATTATAGTTTTTGGAGGAATAGAATAATCTTCTCGATGAACATCTTCTTTGTCGAATTTCTTTTCGAGTTTTTTTAGTTGCTCTTTATCTTCAAGAGTTCTAATTTCTGTTTTCTCAAAAATGTTTCCGTCATTCCATATCAGTTTTTCTTGAATGGCTCTTTTTTTTAATTCGTGAACATTTCTAACATTATTAAATGCCCAAATTCGCCATTTTGTAATCATGAAACTCCAAACTAACCAGGCAACTACAAAACCTAAAACAAACCCAATTCCAATTCCCCATTTAGGTATTAAATTTTGATTTGATAAATAAAGGGATAAAGCAGGAATTCCAATAATACATATAAAGACAGGAATATTCACAATTAAGTGTCCTCTATTTATTGCTTTATTAACTGAAATTTCTTGTCTCATTTAGTTTGTTGGTAAATTACCGCTAACGGTTGGGCTAAGCGTAGTGCGGAGGCAAGGAAACTTTTCGTTTCCGTCTGCGCACGAAGCTAAAGCTTATTGTTTAGTTTTATTTTTTCTTGTCCAAAGCTAAATCCATAAGATTTAGCGACTTCATAAATATACACAGACCATTCTATTTTGCCCAAAACCCCGTATTACGTTTAGCCATTGTTACCTGCCGTATTTTTCTGTACTGTTTTAAATCGTTTTTCCGATGTAATTAAAAGAATAACACCATTAATAGCCCTTGAGCCATAAATACTTAAGGACTGTTCTTTTGTCAAATATTTGATTGCTGAAGTTTCAACTAGTAAAAGCTTTTTTAAAATATCTCTATTTTCTATCGGGTAGCCATTCACAACAATTAGTGGCTCAGGATTTTTATCTATAAAATCTCTCACTATAATTTTTACGTTTGGATTTGAGTCAGCGATGGTAAGTCCAGAATTTCCATTCTGGTCAATCTCTGGTTTGTATTTAAGAACTTTAAAAATAAGCGAGTCCACATATTTATATAGTTTTTCGTCCTTAAGCTCGTCGAAGCGCATTAAGTCCAACTTTTTAATATCGTAGGGATATTTTTCGATTCTTTTTTCGTTATAGGAGATAACTCGAAACTTGTCAATCGATTCTTTATCCCGCAAAATTTCTAATGTTTTACCAAAATCTGTATTCTTTAATTTAAGTTTTTCTTTTGCATTATATTCTTTAACACGTCCCGGTTCAGTACAATTATTAACTTCACTTATTTTAAAACTGCTCTTAGCCAAAGTCCATTTAATTTGGTGACAGCTTTTTTCATTCTGATAGAAATGATTTATGTTTTGATGAAGTTGTATTGTGTCCGTTTTAAAGTATAATTCATTGTCATTTTTCGATTGCCATTCTCCATTTAAGTCCTTCTTCCGAATTTGGGAATAGGAAACGAATGAAAGAAGTAAAAATGTTGAAATTATTAAAGTAAGTTTCATTTTTTGCAATATGGCAGGTAACGGTTAAGCTATGAACAGTACGGGAGTAAACTAGCGTTTGCTTTCTGCCACGCACATAGCGAAATCTTTTTGTTT
>NZ_CANMDU010000016.1 GCF_947496775.1 uncultured Maribacter sp.
GTTTATTATTAAAAAAGCCTCGATATGTTTACATATCGAGGCTTTTTGCTTTTATTTATGTTAATAAAAACTTGTTTTAATTTTGTAGGTGTGTGTTACTTTTTAAAGTTTGGTTTAAAAACCAAAGCAGTAATAAGGGCAACTATATATAAGGTTAATAATAAAATGTAATTGTCCATTTTTAGAGAAATTTATAATATATACGTAATTAGAACGCAGATAGTCTACGATAATTACATTTTAACATATAAAATATTGTTAATTTATTAATTTCGTAGATATATTGTTTTTTGTTGCACATAAAAAAAGCCTTAACCAATGGGTTAAGGCCTAAAAATATTTTTAGTGTTTTTTTATAAAGACCAAGCTTTACCTTGCGTAAGTTCGTTTAGGTCACCGCAGCCAATATATTCTCCTGGAACGGGTAGGTAAGCTAAAACTTCTTCCCCAATATACTCAGATGTTTTGTAACCCAAAATTGTCATTCCTCTAAGTTTACTGGCGAATGCATAACTAGCAACATTGTCTGCAAGGTTGCCAGAACTATTTTCATTTACAGATTTATTATATTCTGCAATTGCCTTTTCCTTTACTTTTTGTTCCTCTTTGTTTACTTTTAATGCTTTTGCTAAAGTAGATTCTAGATCCATTGAAGTAAACTCATTTACTGCCTGTTTGCCGGTTTCTTTTAAAGAGCTATTAGTAAATTTTTCAAAAGTAAGCTTAATAAAATCTTGCTGTTTTTTAGTCATTACTTCATTGGCGAATCTGTCAATAAAAAGATGTACTTGTACTTCAGAAGCAGATGGCGTATCTGTTTTAGGTAAAATAATATCTACTAAAGAAATTAAGATATTTCCTTGCTCTTTAGTGAAAAAATCAGGAGTCCATTCTAATACCTTTTCTGTTTTACAACTTTGTACAATACTTAAAAGGGTTGGCGTGGCCACAACGTAACCAAGAGACATCCCCATATTTTTTAATGCTTTTCTTCTATCCATTATAAGTTTCCTTTTTTAAGTTCTTGAGCGGCATGGTTTGCTGCTCTTGCAGTAAATGCCATATAGGTTAATGATGGGTTTACACAGCTAGACGAAGTCATGAAAGATCCATCAGTAACATAAACATTTGGAACATCATGTATTTGGTTGTTTCCATTTAATACAGACGTTTTGCGGTCTCTTCCCATACGGGCAGTTCCCATTTCATGTATTCCTAGTCCAAGAGCAGCAGAAGTGTCGTCAAAACCTTCTACATTCTTAAACCCGGCCTTAGTTAGCATTTCTATTGCAGATGCTTGCATATCTTTACGCATATTGCGCTCATTTTCTTTTAATTCAGCATCAAATGTAACAGTAGGTAAACCCCATTGGTCTTTTTTATTATAATCTAGAGTGAATCGGTTGTCTTCATAAGGAAGAACTTCTCCAAAACCTCCAATTCCAAAAGTCCATCCTCCTGGTTTTAAAATAGATTCTTTTAAATCTTTACCATGGGATAATTCGGCAACAGCATCTTCCCAGTTATTTCTTGAGGCGCCACCCTGGTAACCAAAACCTCTTTTGTAGGTTTTAGTATTACTATCTCCTCCTAAATTTTTGAATCTTGGAATATATACCCCGTTTGGTTTTCTTCCTTTATAATACTTATCGGTGAAACCATCTACTGTAGCTCTGGCACCAACTTTTAAATGATGGTCCATAATATTGCGGCCTAATTGATCAGAGGCATTACCCATGCCGTTAGGAAAAGTTTCTGATTTAGATTGCATTAAAATGGAAGTAGAAGCTATTGCAGAAGCGCATAAGAAAATTACTTTTGCTTTAAATTCAAATGTTTCTTTTGTAAGTCTGTCAATTACCTTAACACCTGTTGCTCTCTTGGTTTTAGGGTCGTATATTACTTCATGAACAATAGAATCTGGTCTTAAGGTCATGTTTCCAGTCCTTTCCGCTGCAGGTAAAGTAGATGATAAACTACTAAAGTAAGCTCCAAAAGGACACCCTCTTATACAGCGACTACGATATTGGCATTTGCTTCTTCCGTCGAATTCTTTGGTTCCTGTTATATGTGCAGTACGCCCGGCAGTTACTACTCTTCCATTAAAATTTTCAGCAACTTTTTCTTTCAAATGTTCTTCAACACAATTTAATTCCATCATTGGTAAGAACTTTCCGTCTGGTAGCTGAGGTAATCCTAAGTTTTCTCCACTAACTCCTATGTATTCCTCTACTTTATCATACCACGGAGCAATATCTTTATAACGTACGGGCCAATCTATAGCAATCCCCTCTTTTTTATTTGCTGTAAAATCTATATCGCTTAAACGATAACTCTGTCTTCCCCATTGTAACGAACGTCCTCCAACATGGTACCCTCTCATCCAGTCAAAGCGCTTGGTTTCGTTATAGGGATGTTCTAAATCATTTACGAACCACATAGCACTTGCAGCTTTGGTTGTATAACCAGTTCTACTTTGTTTTGGCTGTTTTGCCAATTCCTCTTGAGTAGATTCCCCTCCATTTGGAAAATCCCAAGGGTCTTTATTGGCAGTAATATAGTCTTCTATATGGGTTACCATTCTGCCACGCTCTAGGACTAAAGTTTTTAATCCATTCTCACATAATTCTTTGGCTGCCCAACCGCCACTAATACCTGTGCCAACTACAATAGCGTCGTACGATTCTTGTTCCTCGTTGTAAAAAAATTTATTCATGTACTAAATTGCATGTATTAAATTGTTTATTCTCTAAATTTATTAAATATAAAATAAATTTTCTACATTTAAATGCTTAATATATTGCCAAAATTTAACTACAACGTTATAGTAATTTATGATTGTGCAATGATATAAATACCCCTATTTTTGAAGTTTCAGTTAATGTAATAGATTAAAGAATAACTATGATGAATTTATTTTTAAACAAAAGCGGCGTTAAATTAGTATTGATTTTTTTAATTGTCGGAATGTATTCTTGCAAAGAAGTTAAAAAAGAAAATATTGTGGAAAAAAATGAAGATGTAGTGAAGGCCGAAAAAGAACCATTTTTTAAATTATCTCTTGCGCAATGGTCTATTCATAAAATGATAAAGGAGGATGGAGTGGATCCATATACTTTTGCCGAGAAAGCAAAAAATATGGGATTTACGGGCCTAGAATACGTTAGCCAATTATATAATCCTGAACTATCCGAAGCTAATTATTCCGATGAAGCTATGGCTAATTTTGTTGAAAAATGTAACCTAGAAGCAAAAAAACATGGTGTTGAAAATATTTTAATAATGATAGATGGCCAAGGGAATTTAGCGGTTTCAGATTCTGAGGAGCGAAAAAAAGCCGTAGAAAGACATTTTAAATGGGTAGATGCAGCAGCAGCAATGGGATGTCATGCTATTAGAGTAAACCTTGCAGGGAGTGATGTTGTTGAAGAATGGAAAAAAAATTCTGTAGATGGTCTTACAAAACTGGCTACTTATGCTAAAACTAAAAATATAAATGTTATAGTAGAAAATCACGGAGGTCTTTCTTCAAATGGAAGTTTAGTTGCTGAAGTTATGGAAACTGTAAACATGAGTAATTGTGGTACACTTCCAGATTTTGGTAATTTTTGTATAAAAAGAAATAATCCAAAAAATTATAAAGAAGGTTGCGCAGAGAGTTATGATAAATATGTGGGAGTAACAGAATTAATGGCAAGAGCAAAAGCGGTTAGTGCAAAATCTCATGATTTTGATGATAAAGGAAATGAAACTGAAATTGATTATACAAAAATGCTTCAAATAGTAAAAGATGCTGGTTATACTGGGTTTATTGGAGTAGAGTATGAAGGTAGCATATTGGGAGAAGAAGAAGGGATAAAGGCTACGAAAGATTTATTACTAAAAGCATCTAAAGAGGTGCAATAGGATTTTTAATTATACGCAAAATAATAATACCAACAACCAATCAAATACATTATAAATGAAACAAGTAAATAAGAATCAAATTTTTTTAGCGGCCTGTATTTCGTTAATCGTAACTTCCATGACATTTGCTATAAGGGCAGGTATTTTAACGCAATTAGGAGTAGATTTTGAGATTTCTAATAAAGAACTAGGGTGGATTAACAGTATGGCATTTTTAGGTTTTCCGCTCGCTATGATTTTAGGAGGTTTATTATATAATGCCGTTGGAGCAAAAAAACTTATGATAGTTGCTTTTGTATGTCATATGCTAGGATTGCTACTAACTATTTTTGCTGGTGGTTTTTGGACTTTAATTATATCTACGTTTTTTATTGGTTTTGCAAATGGCTCAGTAGAGGCAGCGTGTAACCCTATGATTGCAGAGATGTATACCAACAATAGAACTGCAATGTTAAATAAATTTCATGTTTGGTTTCCTGGTGGTCTTGTAATTGGGGCACTGGTTACTAAATTTTTAACGGATGCAGGAATGGGATGGCAAACATTAATTGCAACCATGTTAATCCCTACTCTTATATATGGGTATTTAATATTTACTCAAAAATTTCCGGAGAGTAAGAATATGGAATCAAATACCTCAAATAACATTAAAGCCTTAGCAAGTCCTTTATTTATTTTTATGGCAGTTTGTATGACTTTAACGGCAGTTTCAGAATTTATTCCGCAACAATGGATAGAAACTATACTTGGCAGTTCTGGAGCTAGCCCTATGCTTGTATTAGCTTTGGTTACTGGTATTATGGCTTTAGGTAGATTTTTTGCAGGTCCTATTGTTCATAAATTGAACCCAGCTGGAGTTCTTTGGATGTCGGCAATAATAACTAGTGTTGCTATATATCTTATGAGTGTAGTTGATGGCTCAATGATATACGTTGCAGCGGCATTATTTGCATTAGGAGTGTGTTACTTTTGGCCAACAATGATTGGTTTTGTATCGGAATATTTGCCTAAAACAGGAGCATTAGGAATGTCTTTAGTTGGTGGAGCAGGAATGTTTGCAACTTCTATGTGGAACCCCGTAATTGGTTCTTGGTTAGATGAAGAAAAAAATACGGCAATGGCATCGGGATTATCAGGTGCTTTGGCTGAAATTGCTGCAGGGAAGGCTGTCTTGGGAATTGTAGTTTATTTTCCTTTGGCACTAGTGGCTTTGTTCGGAATTTTGTTTTTTATGCGAAATAAAATTGAAAAAAACAGAATTGGTCATGGGGAAGAAGCTCCTGTATAAATTAAGTATTAAAAAAAGTATTGTAAAGAAATTAAATAGGAATAAATGAGTAAAAAAATAAGACTGGGAATTCTCGGAGGTGGCGGAGATTCTCTTATTGGAGTATTGCATAGGGTTGCGTCCCATATAAATGATAATTATCAAATTACAGGAGCTGTTTTTAATCCAGATTTTGATGCCAATATGGCTTTCGCAAAAGAAATTGATGTTCCTACAAATCGTATTTATAAAGACTTTGATACATTTATAGAAGAGGAAATGAAATTGCCAAAGGAAGAGCGCATTGAGGTTTGTTCCGTACTAACACCCAATTTTCTTCATTTTCCTATGGCTAAAAAACTGTTAGAAAATGGTTTTCATGTTATTTGTGAAAAGCCAATGACGACCACTTTGGAAGAGGCAAAAGAATTGCAAGAAGCGCATGCTAAAGCAGGAACTGTTTTTGCTTTAACGCATACGTATACGGGCTATCCTATGGTTCGTCAAATGAGAGAGATGATTAAAGCCGGAGCTTTAGGTAAAGTTCATAAGGTAGATGCTAGTTATTATCAAGGTTGGATTAATACTATTATTCATGATCAAGAAAAGAGGTCTACTGTTTGGAGATTGGATCCTAAAAAAGCAGGAATTAGTTCTTGTATAGGAGATATTGGTGTGCATGCTTTTAATCTTATTGAATATACTACAGGGTTAAAGATAAATTCTATTTTGTCTGATTTTAATTATTTGTATGAAGACAATCAAATGGATGTAGACGGTACTGTTTTAATACGTATGGATGATCATGTAAAAGGGTTAATACGTTCTAGTCAAGTAGCAACAGGAGAAGAAAACGGATTGTCTATTGCTATATATGGTGAAAAGGCAGCATTTAAATGGGAGCAAGAAAACCCTAATTACTTATATAAGCTAAGTGATACAGAACCAATGCAAGTTTATAAACCAGGACACGCTTATAATTCAGATTTGTCTTTGGACGGAACAAAATTACCTGCAGGGCATCCTGAAGGAATTTTTGATTCTATGGCTAACATTTATTTGGGAGCAGCACGTGCAATTCGTGGAGAGAAATATAATAATGGCGAATTTCCAACAATGACAGATGGTGTTCGTGGAATGAATTTTATCGAAGCCACTGTAGAGTCGAATAAAAATGGTAATACATGGGTTACTTTAGAACCTTAGTCTAAAGATAAATAGTATAAAAAATGCCGCTTTTTTAAAGCGGCATTTTTTATTTATATAATTTAGCGTTTAAAGACTAGCTCAAATTCATGGCAAACAACAATCATACTCTCGCTAGGTTTACGATTAAAATCTTCAAATTCCCTAGTGTAGTAATCCCAATGCACTTTTTTCCAGTAGTCTAAGGATTTGTCTCCTTCCCCTTCTTTACTAGCATAGGCTTCATCAATACTAAAAAAAGGTCTTAGGGTTACTTTGGTTGTTTCTACAATACATTGCGCTTCTCCTTCCCAGTTAGTAATCACTGTGAAATCTCCAATTTTTGGTAATTTTTCATTTCTATTTTGAATACCGATTAAAGAATCCGTAGTGGCTTTTTTTATGCCAGAGGTAACTAATTTAGCACATGTATTGGCATCTTTTTCATTATCACAAAAATGAATGGCCTTGGGGGCTTCATGGAAGGCATCTTCTAAATGTTTATCTAGATAGTCGCCCCACATATTTCTTGCCGAAGAATTTTCCATTTACATCAAACGTGTTTATAATTTGTAATATTGTTAGTGTAATAACAATTGTCTAGCAAGATAATCATTTTAGGAAAATTTACCAGCTTTAAATTCTTTAGCAGCATGGTTTGCAGCTCTAGCTGTAAAGGCCATATATGTTAAAGATGGGTTTACACAGCTAGAGGAACTCATAAATGCACCATCTGTTACATATACATTAGGAACGGTGTGCACCTGGTTGTGTTTGTTAACTATAGATGTTTTGGCAGAATGTCCCATTCTTGCACCACCCATTTCGTGAATTCCCAGTCCAGGGCCAGTTTTGTTATCATAAGTATGCACATCTTTAAAGCCAGCCGCTTTAAATGTTTCTGAAATTACTTTGAGAATATCTTTCCGCATGTTTAATTCATTTTCTTTGAACTCTACGTCAAAAGCTAATAGTGGTAATCCCCATTTGTCTTTTTTGGTTTTACTTAGGGTAACCCGGTTATCATCGTATGGTAGCATTTCACCAAAACCTCCAGCACCTATACGCCATTCGCCAGGTTTTAAAATACTCTCTTTTAAATCTGTACCATAACCCATTTCTGCTATGGCATCAGACCAATTTCCTCTGCTAGCACTTCCTTGAAAGCCAAATCCTCTTTTGTAATCTTTACGTTCTGTTTTTGAATCTAAGTTTACAAAACGAGGTATGTAAAAACCGTTTGGTCTTCTTCCTTTATAATATTTGTCCAAGAAGCCATCTACTTTGGCAGAAGCACCTAATTGATAATGGTGGTCCATGATGCCCCTCCCTAAAGCATCTGAATCATTTCCTAGTCCATTTGGGAAACGTTCTGATTTAGATTGAAGCAATATACCAACAGAAGCCATTGCAGAGGCACATAGGAAAATTACTTTGGCTTTATATTCTATTTTTTCATTCGTAAGGGCATCTACAATTCTTACACCTGTAGCCATTTTTGTTTTATCGTCATAGACCACTTCATGTACAATGGAATTTGGTCTTAGAGTCATGTTTCCTGTTCGTTCGGCAGCAGGTAGAGTAGAGGAGTTACTGCTAAAATATCCTCCGAAAGGGCACCCTCTGGAGCATCTATTTCTGTATTGGCAAGGAGTTCTTCCTTCAATTTTTGCGTTTTTATCCGTAATATGGGCTGCCCTTCCAATAGTTAAGAGTCTACCATCATTAAAAGAGGTGGCCATAGATTCTTTTAAGGATTCTTCTACACAATTTAAGTCCATCGGGGGTTGAAATTTACCATCAGGTAATTGTTTTAACCCTAGGTTTTGACCACTTACTCCAATGTATTCCTCGACCTTATCATACCAAGGAGAAATGTCTTTATAACGAACAGGCCAATCTACTCCAATGTTTTCTTTTTTGTTGGCTTCAAAATCTATATCACTCCATCTATAACTCTGCTTTCCCCAGGTTAGTGACCTGCCGCCAACATGGTAACCTCTAATCCAATCAAAACGTTTTATTTCTTCATAAGGATGTTCCAGGTCATTTACAAAAAAATGTTTATTGTCTTCTTTCGGGGCCCAACCAACTCTATTTTGTTTATGTTGTTTCTTTTTGTCTTCTTTAGATAAGTTTCCTCTAAGGGGGTAATCCCAAGGGTCGTCGTTCATGGTTTTATAGTCTTCTATATGTTTTACCATAGGCCCGCGTTCTAATACTAATGTTTTTAAGCCGTTTTCGCATAATTCTTTTGCAGCCCAACCACCAGTTATTCCTGTGCCTACTACTATAGCATCGTATAATTCCTCGTTATTCATTGTTTTTTATTTAAAATATTTATGATGTTATGCCTATATTTATATCCTATCAGAGAAGATGTTGATAAAGTGACAAAATAACTTTAAATATAATGCATATTCCAAGAATTTACTTGGCGAAATCACTAAAAATGTCACGAAATATTACGAAATATTACGAAAATAATAATTATATAATTAAGAAATTAGAATGAAAACGATTAAAGGTCCAGCGGTTTTTTTAGCGCAGTTTGTAGACAGTAAAGCTCCATTTAATACTTTAGAAGGCATATGTAAATGGGCAGCAGATTTAGGATATAAAGGAATACAAATTCCTACCTGGGAGTCTTTTTTAATAGATTTAGACAAGGCAGAAGAAAGTCAAACTTATTGCGATGAGTTAAAAGGAACTGTAAATTCTTTTGGATTAGAAATAACAGAACTATCGACACATTTGCAAGGACAGTTAGTAGCAGTTAACCCTGCTTACGATACTATGTTTGATGGTTTTGCTCCGGATGCTGTTAAAAACAATCCTAAAGCTAGAACAGAATGGGCAATAGAAACGGTAAAAAAGGCAGGCACGGCTAGTAGACGTTTAGGAATTAATTCGCATGCTACTTTCTCAGGAGCATTACTATGGCATACCATGTATCCTTGGCCTCAAAGACCAGCCGGATTGGTAGAAATGGGTTTTGAAGAACTTGCAAAAAGATGGATGCCTATTCTTAATCATTTTGATGAACATGGGGTAGATGTTTGTTACGAAATACACCCTGGGGAAGATTTACATGATGGCATTTCTTTCGAAAGGTTTTTAAAAGCGACCAATAACCATAAACGTGTAAATATGCTTTATGACCCAAGTCATTACGTGTTACAGCATTTAGATTACCTTACCTTTATTGATCACTATCATACTTTTATAAAGGCTTTTCATGTAAAAGATGCAGAGTTCAATCCTACAGGAAAACAAGGAGTTTATGGTGGTTATTCGGATTGGATAGATAGAGCTGGTAGGTTTAGATCTTTAGGAGACGGACAGGTAGATTTTAGTGGCATATTTTCTAAACTTACGCAATATGGATGCGATGTTTGGGCAGTTATGGAGTGGGAATGTTGCATGAAGAGCCCAGAACAGGGAGCTAGAGAAGGCGCTCCATTTATTCAAAAACATATTATTGAGGCTACAGAAAAGACATTCGATGATTTTGCAAGTACCGAAATTGATAAAGGAGTATTAAAAAGTATTTTAGGAGTTTAAACTAAGATGAGAAAGCTATTATGCCTGTTTTTGGCTCTATTTTTTGTTTGTAGTTGTAAGCAGAAGGAGACTAAGAATAAA
Organism: uncultured Maribacter sp.; assembly: GCF_947496775.1. GTDB lineage: Bacteria > Bacteroidota > Bacteroidia > Flavobacteriales > Flavobacteriaceae > Maribacter_B. The sequence goes on from NZ_CANMDU010000016.1 coordinate 10,004, forward strand.
GTTGTTATAGAAACAAAAGCAAAAACAGTTCCTCAAGAGGAATGGAAAGTCCTTTTTGATGGGACTAATTTGGATAATTGGACAGAGTATCTGAAAAGTTCTATTTCTGAAAATTGGAAGCTCGAAAATGGAGCTATGGTTTTTTATCCTCCGGTAAATAAACCGAAAGGGGTTAGTTATAATTTAGTGACAAAATCAGAGTATACAAATTTTGTGCTTTCGTTAGAGTGGCAAATTTCAGAAGGGGGTAATAGTGGTATTTTTTGGGGGGTTAAAGAAAAAGAACGCCTGCCCGAAGCGTACCAAACTGGGCCAGAAATTCAGGTTTTAGATAATGTTAAACATCCAGATGCTAAAGTAGGAACAACTCATCAGGCTGGGGCTTTGTATGATATGGTTTCTCCATCTAAAGATGTAACTAAACCTATTGGTGAGTGGAATTCATGCCAGATAATGGTAAATCATAAAACAAATAAAGGTAATGTGGTTTTAAATGGAGAAACAATTGTAGAATTCCCTGTAAATAATCCAGAATGGGGAGTTATGGTTGCTAAATCTAAGTTTGCGGATTGGCCAGAGTTTGGAAAATATGCTACGGGGAAAATTGGCCTTCAGGACCATGGAGATAAAGTGGCCTTCAGAAATATAAAAATCAAAGAATTGTAGTATGAAAAAAATGTGGATTGCCATTTCTGCAACTGTATGTTGTATAGGGGGTATTTATGGTCAGGAAGAAATGCCTTCATTAGATGTAGAAGTTATTGAAGAGACAGTTCTTTCGTCGGAGTATCAGGGGAAAGAACCAACTAAACCAGAGGAAACAGAATTTTATGAGCCTGTAGTACCTGTGGTTAAAAAGGATAATAATGGAATTCCTAGCGATGCTATTGTTCTTTTTAATGGCGATAATTTAGATCATTGGGAAAGCGCCAAAGATCAGACAGAGGCAAAATGGCATTTAAATGAAGATGGGAGTATGACGGTTAATGACAAAACTGGCAACATTCAAACCAAACAAAAATTCGGAGATATACAATTACATATAGAGTGGCGATCTCCTAAAGAAATTCAAAGAGAAGGACAGAATAGGGCAAATAGTGGGATTTTTTTATCTGGAAAGTATGAGGTGCAAGTTTTAGATAATAATGATAATTCTACCTATGTAAACGGGCAAGTAGGGTCTGTTTATAAACAACATACGCCTTTAGCTATGGCTTCTGTGGTTAGCGGAGAATGGAATATTTATGACATAATTTATCATTCCCCAGAGTTTGATGGTGCTGGTTTAAAAATTAAGTCGGGAACCTTGACGGTGCTGCATAACGGAATATTAATTCAGGATCATGTAGAAATTAAAGGAACAACACCTTACATAGGTTGGCCTAAAAACCCGCCGCATGGTAAAGAGCCATTGTTATTGCAAGATCATGGCGATAATAGCAGAGTAAGTTTTAGAAATATTTGGGTGAGGGAGTTGTAAAAACGGAAATTATATTTAAAAAATGCAACTATTTTAAATAACAAATCACTTAAAATAGCCCAATCCCTGTTAACTAATCTGCTTTAATTATCTTTGCAGGCAAATAATCTATATATGATTCAATCCATGACCGGGTTTGGGAAACATGTAATTCAACTTCCCTCAAAAAAGATAACTGTAGAATTAAAATCTCTAAACAGCAAAAACTTAGATTTAAACGCTAGAATGCCCTCCGCATATCGAGAAAAGGAGTTAGAATTAAGAAAGTTGATTGCCAGTTCTTTGGTCCGTGGAAAGGTAGATTTTGGGTTGTATATAGAAAATACCGGAGATAGTACTTCTGCTCAGGTAAATGAGGTTACTGTAAAGCAATACATGGAGCAGTTAAAATCTATAGCAGATGGAGATGCCTTACGTTTATTAGAAATGGCATTACGTTTGCCAGATGCTATGAAAACGGATAAGGAAGATATAGATGAAGAGGAATATAATTCTATAAAGGAAGCTTTACTAGAAGCATTAAAGGAGATAAATAAATTTAGATCAGAAGAGGGTAATGTCTTAGAAACGGATTTTAAATTGCGTTTAGAGACATTGTCGACCTTGTTACAGGAAGTAGTAAAAATGGACCCAGAAAGGCAGGGTACTATTAGAGAAAGGTTAGAAAAAGCAGTAGCAGACTTAACCGTGGAAGTGGATGCTAATAGGTTTGAGCAAGAACTTATTTACTACTTGGAAAAATATGATATTACAGAAGAAAAAGTTAGGCTAAATAATCATTTGGAATATTTTACGAAAACACTAAACTCTTCGGATAGTAATGGTAAAAAACTTGGTTTTATTTGTCAAGAAATAGGAAGAGAAATAAATACTATTGGTTCAAAAGCTAATTACGCTCCTATGCAGCAAATTGTAGTGCAAATGAAAGACGAGTTAGAAAAGATTAAAGAACAAATGTTGAATGTTTTATAATGGCAGGTGGTAAATTAATAATATTTTCAGCGCCATCTGGTAGTGGCAAAACAACTATTGTTCGGCATTTATTAAAACAAACAGATTTAAATTTAGCATTTTCGGTTTCGGCAGCTTCAAGACCTCGTCGTGGAAAAGAAAAAAATGGGGAACATTATTATTTTATGACTGTTTCGGAATTTAAAAACCGCATAAAAAATGATGAGTTCTTAGAATGGGAAGAAGTTTACAGAGACAATTTTTACGGCACTTTAAAAACAGAAGTTGAGCGCCTTTGGGCAGAAGGTAAAAATGTAATTTTTGATATTGATGTGGTTGGTGGATTGCGAATAAAGAAAAAGTTTCCGAAAGAAACCCTTGCCGTTTTTGTGAAACCTCCAAGTATAGACGAGTTAAAAATTCGACTTAAGAAGAGAAGCACGGAAAGTGATGATAAAATAAATATGCGAATTGCTAAGGCAGGAGTAGAGCTTGCTACAGCCCCCCAGTTCGATAAAATTATTAAGAATTACGATTTAGATACGGCATTAAAAGAAGCGCACGATATGGTTGCTGAATTTGTGAATTCAGAAGAATAGGAATAAATAAATGAAAAAAGTAGGACTGTATTTTGGTACTTTTAACCCTATACATTTGGGGCATTTGGTAATAGCCAATCATATGGTAGAATTTTCAGATTTAGATGAGGTATGGTTTGTTGTTACACCACAAAGCCCTTTTAAAACTAAAAAAACCTTACTAGATAATAATCACAGATACCAGATGGTATATGAGGCAGTGCAAGAATATCCTGCCTTAAAACCTAGTAAAGTAGAGTTTAATTTACCGCAACCAAATTATACTATAAATACTTTGGCAGTACTTTCAGAAAAGCATGCCAATGAATATGAGTTTTCTCTTATTATGGGAGAAGATAATTTAAAAGGCTTTCATAAGTGGAAAAATTATGAGGTTATTTTAGAAGATTATAATCTATATGTATATCCAAGAGTCTCTAGTGGTAGTGTAGACCATCAATTTAAAAATCACCCTAAAATACATAAAGTAGATGCTCCTATTATGGAAATCTCATCTACTTTTATTCGTAAAAATCACAATTTGGGTAAAAATATAAAACCTATGCTTCCGGACGTAGTTTGGAAGTATATGGATGAGATGAATTTTTATAGATAGTATTTTTAGCTACTTTTTATTGGAGAGCTTTTCGATACCATAATGCTGTTTGGAATGATATTCGTCATTTTAGCAAAGTTTAAGCTTAATTCGCCGTTTTGAATATCATCTAGAACCCATTTTTTATTGGTGTATTCTAAAATCCAAATTTTTTCTTCTTCTCCGTATTCATTTTTTCCTTGAACAATTTTGTGAGTGTCCCTATTCTTTAGATAGTCTTTAATTGTTGCGTTAATCCTAAATGCTATTTTAGATCCTTCAAGGTCTTTATTTTCAGAAATTTCAAGGTATAGGGGTTTTATTTTTCCAATCTTTTCTACTTTACAATAGTTTTTTAAATTTTCTTTTTTCCACTGATCAAGATGTACTAATTGTTGGTTTTGCCAATACCAACTACTAACATATTCAGATACTTCGTTCATCTTTTCATTATTCCATGCAATGTAGACTCTGCTAAATATATTTCTAACTGTTTTATCCAGATTCAGGGGGAGAAAATCTTTATTAATCTTTCCAAGAAGGAGTAATTGTTTTTTTGATTTTTTAATACCAAGGGATTCTCTTATTTGAACATATATAATAAGGGGTAAAAAAATGATAGCCAATACTGTCATAATTAATTTTCCCCACCAGGTCTTAAAAAAGGCTTTGACAATGGTTCCGCCAGGACCAGCATATATTGGGTCTATGTCTAAAAGGAAAATAACAAGAAAAATTACAATAATAAGAAAGGTGTTTTTTTTCATAAAAGAA
>NZ_CANMDU010000017.1 GCF_947496775.1 uncultured Maribacter sp.
ACTGTACTGTTACATTCTAAGCTTACTCCTTTTGCATAATCTGCTTCTCCATCGCCTACACAAAAGGTAAATGGACCGCCACTGATAGTTCCCCCATCTACTACTGCGAATATTTTTGTTTCGCTTGGAATAGTAGTCTTTTCATTATCATTTGCAAACAAATTATAAGATCCTAATAAAAGCATGCATATGATAATACTTAATGTTCCTATCCGACTTAAATTATGGGAAAGGATAATTTTGTAATAAAGTAAAGTTTTCATCATAATATTGTGTTTTAATAAGTTACCTATCAAACTAAGACAAAACATATCATGAAAATATCACAGAAGTGTAAACTTTTTGTTTCATTTTGTAAGTATTCCGTTTTTTACACTACTATTAATGTCCTGATTCTTATTGTAATAACAAAGAGCTTTAACTGTTTTTTGTATTTGTGATAGTTATGTGATACTTTTTAATTTGTTTCGTAAATTCAACTATGAAGAAAATACTAATAATAGAAGACGACCCAGAAATTGTTAAACTTTTAGAGATTCATTTAACAGATTCTATATATGAAACTTCCAATTCTATGGATGGAGCATTAGGATTGCAAATGGCTTTAGACAACGAATATGACTTAATATTGTTAGATTTAACCTTACCTAGTATGGATGGCGTGGAAGTTTGCAAAAAACTACGAGCTAAAAAGAACACCCCGGTTATTATGTTAACCGCAAAATCTGAAGAAATAGATAGGGTTTTAGGTTTAGAGATTGGTGCCGACGATTATATTACAAAGCCATTTAGTATTAGAGAACTATTAGCTAGAGTTAAAGCAGTAATGAGGCGGACAGATAATACTAGTTCAAAAGTAGAGACAGACGATTCTTCTTCTATAGTTGCTGAAAAAATGCTAATCGATATTGATAAAAGAAAAGTAATTGTAGATGGTAACAAAATAGAACTATCTCCTAAAGAATTTGAATTATTAGTGTTAATGGCATCTAACCCGGGAAGGAATTATTCAAGAACCGAGCTTTTAAATATGATCTGGGGATATAATTTTGAAGGTTATGAACACACCGTAAACTCTCATATTAATCGCTTAAGAGCCAAAATAGAATCGGACATGACTAACCCAATATATATTTTAACAACATGGGGAGTTGGTTACAAGTTTAATGAAGAAATACTATAATGGACAATAAAAATAAGGCACTTACCCCAAAATTGGTTAAAAAATTATGGGTCGCTTTTGTACTATTAATTTTATTAATGGGAGCCTCTTATATATTTATAACAGGCTATTATGCAAACAAATACAACCAAGCCACAACGCAACAAGTAAATGCAAATATTGCAAACCATGTTATTCAAGAAAAATTCACTAATGCTTCTCCTTTTCTTGAAGATGGAAGTGTAAATAAGCCATTATTTGGGGATTTAATGCACGATATGATGGCAGTAAATCGAAGCATAGAGGTTTATTTATTAAATGATATTGGTGAAATTTTGTACTCTGTAGTTTTAGATCATAGTGATAACGCTCCTTCTAAAACTGTTGCCTTAGGGCCTGTAAAAGAATTTATAAAAACAGAAGGAGCCTCCTTTGTAAAAGGAGAAGACCCTAGAAATCCTGGAACAAAAAAGATATTTTCTGCCGCACCATATGAAGTCGAAGGAAGGAAAGGATATGTATATATTATTCTTGCTGGAAAGGATTTTCAAAATATTAGTAATAGTTTATTAAGTTCTTATTTTAAACAATTAGGAATTGGAGCAACTCTATTAACCATGCTGTTTTCTGTTGTTATTGGATTAATCAGTATATGGTTTTTAACCAAAAATCTAAGATTAATTACTGGTACCGTGCGAAGGTTTCAGGAAGGAGATTTAGACGCTAGAATTGAAAATCCGGAAGATTCGGATATCGAAATATTTGCAAATTCATTTAATGAAATGGCAGATACTATTGTAGGCAATATGGATAAAATGAAATCTGTGGACTTACTCCGTAGAGAACTTATTGCCAATGTATCTCATGATTTACGAACGCCTTTGGCTATTCTTAAAGGATATATAGAAACGCTTCAAATTAAAAAGGATAACCTTTCGGAAGTTGAAAAGGAGGAGTATTTGCAAATTACGCATGACAATGTAGATAAGCTATCAAATTTAATAAACCAATTGTTTGAATATTCTAAGTTAGAAGCGGAACAGGTTACCCCTATTAAAGAGCCTTTTTCTATAACAGAATTGTCTCATGATTTAGTAGCAAAATTTAAGGTAATAGCACAGAAAAAGGAAATAACACTTCAAATAGAAAATCCAAACTCTAACTGCATGGTATTTGCAGATGTAAGTTTAGTAGAAAGAGCTCTTCAAAATTTAATCGAAAATGCTATAAAATATACAAATCCTCATGGTTTGGTAACCTTAACTCTAAACAAAATTGATGATAACGTAGAAATAAACATAACTGATACTGGTACTGGAATTCCTGTTAATGAACAGCCTTTTATTTTTGATCGCTACAAACAAGTAAATAAAAACACTAAAAAACAAGGCTATGGTTTAGGTTTAGCTATTGTTAAAAAAATTATGGATTTACATGATACAACTATAACAGTATTGAGTAAACCAAAAGAAGGAAGTTCCTTTATATTTAACCTACCTGCGTATCAAGTATAATGCGGGGAAAATTAATTGTTATGTAAAAAGGCCATTTTAATTGTTTATTAAAATGGCTTTTTTGTTCCTTATTTGTTTTTTTTATAATCCGCTTATATAGCTACCATATAAATCTTTAAACTGATAACCTTCAGAAAATCGATGTTTGCTTAGTTTTTTATGAGCAACCAATCCCCAAAGCAAAACTTCTTTTAGAAAATTTGTGTCTTCCTTAGGAAAATCTGGCTGATACTCTTTTATTAACTGTGTCAAAGGTGGTATATCATTTAAAGATCTATGATATTCTTTATCTGTATAATCGTCTTCTAATTCAAATCCTTCTCCGTCATAAAACCATTGTATAAGGGCATCATAAGGAGTTTCTCCTCCTTTACGTTCTAATTTATTTATTACAGGAAAATAGGTCGTAAAAATAGTTTTTACAGCTTCGTCTAATAACAAACTAGCAACACCATCTGCACCTTCTTGTTCTCCTTCATAAACCAATTCTATTTTTCCAGTAATTGCAGGTATAATCCCAATAAAATCGCTTAATCTCACTGTAGTTTTATCGGCTCCACTTAGCAGAGTTCTTCTTTCGGCTGTACTTAATAAGTTTTCAAAAGCGGTTATGCTAGTTCTAGCACTTACACCACTTTTAACATCTACATACTCACTCTTGCGAGCTTCAAAACTAATTTGCTCTAAAATATCTTTTGCCAAACTAGGAACATAAACAGCATCCGTCTGTCTAGAATCTAAATTAGATTCTTGTTCCGTAATCTTACGTGCCGTTTCAACATCTTCTGGATAATGAGTTAATATTTGGGATCCTATTCTATCTTTTAACGGCGTAACAATACTCCCTCTATTGGTATAGTCTTCCGGATTAGCAGTAAAAACAAATTGCAAATCTAAAGGCAAACGTAGTTTAAAACCTCTTATTTGTATATCCCCTTCTTGTAAAATATTAAATAATGATACTTGTATTCTTGCTTGTAAATCTGGCAATTCATTAATAACAAAAATACAACGATTAGCGCGTGGAATCATTCCAAAATGTAAAACACGCTCATCTGCATAAGACAATTTAAGATTTGCAGCTTTTATTGGATCTACATCCCCTATTAAATCTGCAACAGTAACATCTGGCGTTGCTAATTTTTCATAAAAACGGTCGTCTCTATGCATCCATGAAATTGGTGTTTTATCTCCTTTTTCTTTTAATAATTCTATGGCATAACGAGACATTGGTTGCAAAGGATCATCATTTATTTCGGAACCTTCTACAACAGGAATCCATTCATCTAACAAAGTTATCATTAACCTTGCTAAACGGGTTTTTGCTTGTCCACGAAGTCCTAGTAAATTTATGTTATGTCTAGATAAAATAGCTCTCTCTAATTCTGGAATAACCGTATTCTCATAGCCCCAAACTCCTTCAAAAGTAGTCTCTCCATTTTTTATTTTATTTCTTAGATTATCTCTAAGCTCGTCCTTTATACTTTTACTTTTATATCCTGCTTTTTTTAATTCTGCTAATGTGGATATTTCTTTATAATTCAATTTCATATATTTTTTTTGTTCTTGGTTAATGCTTGTTTATGTCTCATTTTCTAGAATATGTATTTATTCACTAGCAAACAACAAGCCTCAACTTACTTATTTCTATTTTTTTTAAATATTTTAAACCGATTTCGACTTTACTAAATCTCAAAATTTATGAGGAATAAGGGCAGCCGAAGCAATCTATTTTAACCTCTTTCTTCTATTAGTTTCATAATCTTCAAAAATCATTTCCCCCAGACCTTTTAAACCCGTAAAAAATGCTTTCCCTTTATTGGCTGCTGTAAACAGTCTAATAAACTTCATTAAATAAGGGTCTTGCGCTATCATAAAAGTGGTAATTGGAATATGTAATTTTCTAGCTTGGCTAGCCATATTATAACATTTCTCTACAATATACTCATCAAGACCAACACTATTTTTATAATACGTGCCGTCTGGCATACGTAAACAACTTGGTTTACCATCTGTAATCATAAAAATTTGCTTATTTGTATTCCGCTTTCTTCGAAGCATATCCATAGCTAATTGTAAACCAGCTACTGTATTGGTATGGTAAGGCCCAACTTTTAAATAAGGTAAATCTTTAATAGGAATTGGCCAAGCATCATTACCAAATACAAGAATATCTAAAGTATCTTTTGGATATCTTGTCGTAATAAGTTCTGCCAATGCCATGGCCACTTTTTTAGCAGGTGTTATTCTATCTTCGCCATACAAAATCATACTATGGCTTATATCTATCATAAGCACTGTACTCATTTGCGCTTTATGCTCAGTATCCTCTACAACTAAATCTTCTTCATTTAGAGTAAAGTTTCCAATGCCACTATTTACTTGCGCATTTTTAATACTCTCGGTCATAGAAATATTATCTAAACCATCTCCATATTTATATGCTCTTAAATTTCCAGTATGCTCATCTCCACTACCGGATTTTCCAGTTTTATGGTTCCCAGAACCACTACGTTTTAGCTTACCAAAAATTTGGTCTAATGCACGTTTTCTAATAATACGTTCCATTTTAGCGGTAATAGAAACTGTTCCTTTAGGATCTTCTGTACCCTCCCCATCATCATTTGGTTCTCCTCCTCCATCTTCAAATTCCTCGCGTATATACCCTTTTTGTTTTAAGTCTTCAATAAAATCATCAATGGTATAGTCTTCATCTGTAAGTTGGTATTCTTTATCTAATTCTCGTAACCAATCTATAGCCTCATCAAAATCACCAGAGGTATGTGTTATAAGTTCCTGAAAAATATCAAACAACTTTTCAAAAGGGGTTTGATTTGGAGCTTCATAAGTAGAGAAACGAAATCCTTTTCTTGTTTGTAATCCCATCCTATAAAAATAACACATTAACAAATTATAAAATAGCTTTTAAGAAAACTTAACTATTTGTAAAAATTATAAATTATCTACCTTTTATTAGACGTACAAAAAAGTTAAACTTAAAGATATAACCCATTCCAAAATAAATTCTATAGTTGTACATATAGTTTTAGAAGCACTAACAAAACAAATTCTTTATCTATCTAACTATTATATTACAAAATAATTAATTTCATTACTTTAGTAGCCCCCACTCTTAGAAAATTAATACTATATATGTTTGTTATGAATACTTTTTTTAAAATAGCCCTAATATGTCTTTGCTTATTTTTTTCTTCTCTTAACTGCAATGGTCAAGAAAATTCGGAAAGTTGGATAGAGACCAAAGCTAAAATCACAGAAATACATAATAGTATTAGTCGAAAAGGTACACAGGCATTTGTAGATGTTTCTTATAGTACTTCTAATGGCAAAACGTTTCAAAGTAGAGTTAAAGTAATGGCAATTCCATATATTGGCACATTAAAATCTAAAAACGACTCTATTGTAATTTTATATAATAAAGAAACTCCTCAATTAACCAAAACCTCTGAAGTGTCTTTCTTAAATTCCTATGGAATTTACCTTTTGTTTGGAGCAGGAATTCTATTTAGTATCTGGAACTTTACAAAAAAAACGTAAACAACCTTGGGGCAAGCCCACGAGGCATTAGAAGGAAAATAAGCATTGATTTCGACGCAAGCGTCGGAGCATTTAAATCTCGATTATCGAGTAAACCTTTATAACATTTATTTAAGTTACAAACCATCACAATTAAATTTGTTTTAAGGTACTCTTTGCTAGATAATAGAGATTTTTATATTTATGCCATGCTACAATACTGGTATAGTAAAGTGACAGAAAACTTAGTACATAATTCCTATTACTCCCATCCCTTTATGAGGCTTTCATTAAAATTAAGCCCTTAGGTTAATACCGTTCATCGATTTTGTATTGTATTTTTTAGAACACGTCAGAATTCTCCTTATTTTAACATCCAAAATACAACACTATGCCAAAACTAATTAAACCCACGCTTATTATAGATGGAGAAATTTTTCTGCCTAAATCTGGTTTTACAGTAGCTATAGAACTTGCTGTGGGCACCCATAGTTCTTTTCAAGTGGTATATCAAACCAATGCTACAGAAGGCTATAATGGGACTTTAATGAACAATTCCATTAACTATTCTGGCAAAAAAATATCTATTGGCCTAGACGATGGGCAATTAGAATATGTGGGTATTATTACTTCCGTTGCCTTACAAAAAGGAACTGGTGGTTCTGGTAGTATTGTCCTTTCTGGACAAGGGGCTAGTATTCTACTTTCTAAATCGGTACAATGCTTTAGCTATGAAGAAGGCTCTTCTTTTAGCCAAGTAATTACCGATACTTTTAAAGGGCACTCTAAAGACCTCTTAAAAATGGAATTAGGTAGTGGTACCAATATTACACTCCCCTACACAGTGCAATATAATGAGTCTGACTTTGCTTTTTTACAACGTATGGCAGCACGTTATGGTGTTTGGATCTATGATAATGGAAGAACCTTTTGCGTTGGGCGTACAGGAGATAAAGAATTACAAGGAATTTATGGCCAAGATGTACAATCCTTTGGGTTGTCTACCAATCTACAAGCACAAAATAGTGGATACACTTCCCAAGATTGGGTAAACGATTCTGCTTTAGAAGCAGTATCCGCAGCACATAACGCTAAAAGTGGGCATCCTTACGCTGCACAAATAAAAAAACAGTCTGAAGCTGTTTTTGCAAAAAAAGAAAACTATGCTTGGAACCATAACCAAAACGAATATAGCGGACAACAAGGTTTAGACCATATTGCTAAGGTAGACACTTTAGGTAAAGCTGCTAATATGATTATAGCAAATGGCACCTCTGAATTGGTTTCCTTACGCGTTGGCGATAGTTTAGTTATAGAAGGTATTAATTATGCAGATAAGACTAGTAGAGACTCTTTTGGTTCGTATATGATTACCAAACTAACACATCGTTTTGATCATAGTGGCAATTATGAAAATCATTTTGAGGGGGTTCCTGAGGGTACACCACACCCGTATTATAGTGCTGTTTTTGCAACCCCAAAAGCAGAAGAGCAACGCGGATTGGTGTTAGATAATAATGACCCAGATGGTTTAGGAAGAGTTAAAGTACAGTTTGATTGGCAAAAACAAATGAGTACCACTACCCCATGGATAAAAATGCTAACTCCTTATGGTGGTGGTGGTAAAGGTTTTTACTTTATTCCAGAAATTAATGAAGAAGTACTTGTAGGTTTTGAAAACAACAACCCAGAAAAACCCTATGTACTTAGTGCTGGTTATAATACCAGTGCAAAAAGTGGACTTGCAGACGCAGAAAACAATATAAAGGCCATACAAACTAAGAGTGGCAACAAGGTACTCATGAATGATAAAGATGGTAGTATTACTATTTCTGATGCAGATGGCAATACTGTTGTCATGAATGGAAATGGCGAAATTACCATAAGTGCAAATAAAAAACTGACATTAAATTCCGAAGAAATTAATATTATGGCTTCCAAAACAGTAAATATAGATGGAGTTAATAATGTTAATATTATCTCAAAAGAAATAATGACAGAAGGTAGTTCTAAAGTAACCACAAACAGTGCTGCTAAAATAGAAATGACTGCACCAAGCACGAAGGTTGAAGGTACAACAGAGCTTAAATTAAAAAGTAGTGGAATTCTTGAAGCAGATGGTACAACAATGACCAATGTAAAAGGCGGATTACTAAATCTAAATTGTGGTTAATTTTCATGAGTAACGAACACAATCCTGTGGCTCAATTAGTCACAAAAATTCAACAAAAATGGCTTACTGAAGTAAGCCCATATTCTCACTTGCAATGGATACGATGGATAATACGACCAGATCAAGTTCGTTTATACGAAGGTTTTCTAAGATTAGAATCTACCTCGAATGGTGTAATACCCGACATACCTATTGTAATGTTAACTGCCTTTGATAATAGTAATATACATAGTAAAAATATTATTAAAGATTGGTTAGATAACTATGAGAAAGACACCAAAGTACAAGACCAACTTTCTCAAAGAAAAGAAGAAATACAATGGGATAAAGAATATTTTAGAAGCGCATTAAAAAAACCAAAAACAAATTTTGATGCCTTGTTATTAGAGTTGTTAGAGCGTTTTCAAGATGCTCTACCAGATACTCAACAACATTTAATATTATCTCTTTTTCCATATACGGTACAATCTTCCTCTGACTATAAAAAATGGATGGATAAATTATTACATATAGGCCTTCCTAACAAAACTAGATTAATGGTTTTTGATCATAGTCCAGAACATTATTTCGAGGAAATTCAAATAAAATATAAGGAGATAGGAAAATCTATATCCGTAGAATTAGATTTAGAAGGAGCTATGAAAAAATTGGCTCTTTCAGGAGATCCTAATGACCCAGAAGTGCAATTTAGACAATGCATGTTAGAGATGGGAAATAGTACTTCTAAAAATAATAGAAAACGATTACATCATTGGGGCGAAAAAGGTCTTGAGGTTACACAAAAAACAGGTTCCAAAGCGTTCTATGCTACTGCTCACACAGTATACGCAGGTATGTTGTTTCATTTTAAAGAATTCGACACTATAGATAAACTACTAAATAAGGCTTTAACCATAGCTAAGCAAGGAGTTACAAGCGGAGATGAAACAGCAAAGCCTATTATTTTACAAACCTATGGTTTTATGGCTGCAAGTATGCAACATCAAAAAAAAATAGACTCTGCTGTAGAGCTTTTTTGTAAACAAGCCAATATAGCTGTTTCCTATAAAATGTCGCAACAAGCCTTATCTGCCTATGTTACAGCATATACCTTAATAAAGAAAAAAAATGTTTTATGGTATCAAGAAATTGTAGCAAAAGCCTATAATTTTGGAATAACTCTAATGTCCGAAGAACTAAAAACTAGTCCTATAAGCAATATAGCTCTTGCCTATTTTGAGTTTTCTAACAAAAAGAAACAAGAAAAAATTGATTCTTTTATGACAAACTTAGAGTCTAAAAATTGGAAAGAGAAATTAAGTACAGAAGAAAAACAACTCAAAACTAGTATATCTAAGTAATAAAGAATAAAATAAAAGAGTAGATAACAAAATTTGGTAAGCAAAATTAAAAGAAATACGTATGTTATTAGCTAATAAACATTTTACACCCATACTGGGAATAGACATACATATTGTCATTATCTTAGGTGCTCCTGTTCCTATACCGCATCCATTTATTGGAATGGTAATGGACCCGATGGATTATATTCCATTTGTTGGATCCACTATCAACGTAAATGGCGTACCAAAAGGTAATAGCCAAACTTCGGGTTTATTGGGCACTTATTTTCATATACCTATGGGAGGTCCTTTTTTAATGGCGCCAATGATTGGTCATGATTCTGTAAACTTTTTTGGAAGCACTACGGTCCATGCCGAAGATAATTATTTTTCTCCTGCCGGCTATATGTTAATGTCCTGTAATGATATAGGAATGCCACTTACTCTAGCCCCAGGAAAAAAACTAAAACCAATTCCTAGTTTGTATTTGCCAACTTCAATGACCATTCCATTACCAATGGGAAAACCCGTAATGGTTGGCGGGCCTTATGCTCCAGATTTACTAGGGATGTTAACAGGAATGGCAATGAGTTTTGGTTTTGGAGCTTTAATGAAAGGTGTTGGTAAAGGCCTTGGTAAAGGACTAAAAAAAATTAACAAATCTGTACTTAAAAAAATTCCTGCTACAGAAGGCCTTAGTAAAAAACTATGTAAAATGGGTTTTGAACCTGTAGATTTAGTAACTGGCCGTATGGTTTATGATGGAGAAGATTTTAGTTTAGCAGGCCCCATTCCAATACACTGGGAACGCAATTGGTATTCCGATTCTGCTTATCAAGGTCTTATGGGGCATGGATTTCACTCTAACTATGACCTATCCTTACATATTGACCCTAAAGAAGACGCTATAATATTGCGCCTACCAGATGGTCGTATTACAGCAATGCCGTTATTACATAGTCCTGGGGAACAATATTATAATCGCACAGAAAAAATTACTCTTAACTATGTAGATAAGTACACCTATGAGTTAGAAGATGCTAACGAGCAACTAACCTACATTTATAAAAAAAGAAATGCAACCCTTTTTAAGCCAACTGAAATAGTTAATAAAGAAGGTTTTAAGGTACAAATGCAATATAATGCTGCAAATATCCTTACCCGCATTATAGATAGTGTGGGTAGATTCGTAGAATTACAATTAGACAAATATAACCGCATTACAGAAATTAATGTAAAACACCAAGGGCAGGTACGTAAATTAATAAACTACGGCTATAACAAAGAAGGTGATCTAATTCGTATTAGCGATGCCCTAGACCAGCAAACCTTAATGGAATATGAAAACCATTTAATGATCAAAAAAACAGATCGTAATGGACAAGCATTTTATTGGCAATATGATGGAAAAAAAACAGGTGCTAAATGTATTGCAACCCAAGGAGATGGCGGTGTTCTCTCTGGAACCTTAGAGTATAAAAAGGGGCATAATATAATTACTAATTCTTTAGGGCAAAAAAGTGTTTATTACTATAATAATCTAAACCTTTGTACCCAAGTAACAGACCCAATGGGAGGACATATTTTTCATGAATACACCTCTTATATGGAACCGTATCGAGACATAGATGAAGAAGGCAATACCACAGGATATAGCTATGACCAAAGGGGAAATTTAATAGGCATTCACCAACCAGATGGCGCAATAACTACTTTCGTTTATGATCAAAAAGATAGACTAGTTTTAACCAAATACCCTATAGGAGATTCAGTAATTAGAACCTATAAAGAAGACCAATTACATGCAATTATTGCTGCAGATGGTGGAGTAACCTCTTTTGATTATAATGATAAAGGATTAATCTCCGAAGTTCGAGATAATGCAGGTAATACATCGCAATTATTCTATGATGCCGATTATAATTTAAAACAAATGCAATTGCCAAATATGGCAAAAGCAGAATGGGAATATGATACTTGGGGGCGTTGTATTAAAACAAAAAATGCAGAAAATCAAGAACAACATTTTATATATGATGCGCTAAACAGAGTAAGCCAAATTGTAGAGGCAGACAACAATACAGTATTACTTAAGTACAATGCCTACGATGAAGTCGTAGAAATGAATCAACGTTACGGAAAAGTAAAATTTGCCTATACCCCAATGGGTAACCTTAAAATGCGAGAAGAACGAGGACGCAAAGTTTTTTTTAATTACGATACCGAAGAACAATTACGGTATATAGATAATGAACATGGAGAACGCTACCGTTTTAAGCGCAATGCAAACGGTAATATCACTACAGAAATTGGTTTTGATGGTCTTACAAGGAATTACCAACGCGATCGTGCCGGAAAAGTGTACAGAGTTAACCGTCCAGGAGGTAAATATACAGAATACGAGTACGATATTAATGGTAGAATAACACGATCCGAACATAGTGATGGTAGTTGGGAAACCTATAGTTACGACCGTAACGGCAATCTTATTGAAGCTGTTAACCAAAATAGTACCGTACAACTCATCCGCGACAATGCAGGAAGAGTTGTTGCTGAAAACCAAGACGGGCACCTTGTTGAGGGTACCTATGACAAATTAGGCAACCGAATACAAATTACAAGTAGTCTAGGTGGAGAAATAGACCTATTGCGAAACAAAATGGGCCAAATAGAAACCATGAATGCCCAAGTAAATACTACCAATAAAGAAACTACACAAAAAAAAGCAAACCCATGGTCCGCCAATTATACATATAACTCTATTGGTATGGAGGTAGAACGTATGCTACCAGGAAGCATTACTACCCAAAAAAAATACGATGAAGCAGGCCGCCCAATAGAACATATAGTAAACCGCGCTGATAGCAAAATAAGACACCGAACCTATAACTGGAATGTGAACGACCGTCTTACCCGCATGGTAAACCAGCTAACCAAAGGGCAAGTAACATATACACACGATAATTTTGGAAACCTAGCCTCTGCTAAATATGAAAACCATGATATAGATTACAAATTACCCGATGAAATTGGTAATCTATACCGTACAAAAAATAAGAAAGATAGAACTTATGGCCCTGGGGGGCAATTATTAAAAGCAAATGGGAATACTTTTACCTATGATGAAGAAGGCAACCTAATAAAAAAGACTACAACTAAGGGAGTATACACCTATACGTGGTATGGTAATGGAATGTTAAAAGCCATTACACAACCAAACCACAAAACCATATCTTTTGAGTA
>NZ_CANMDU010000018.1 GCF_947496775.1 uncultured Maribacter sp.
CAATCTACAAGGTTAGAAACTAATTTAGTGTAAACACCTAATCTTTAACTTGTGTAAACTATGTATCTTAACGAACATTTGAGAAATGAACCGAAAAACGATAATATTTAGTGGAATAATATTAATTCTAATCGGAATTGGATTGTGGAATTATGGGTTTTTTAGCCGATTTAATTACTTAACTGCAAAATCGGATATTGCAAATAATTCACCTCAAAAAATATTAGTTGGAGAATTAATGATTTCACCAATTGAAATGGATGAAATTAGTCAGAAATACGGATTTACGAATATCGGATTTGGATGTTTAGTTAGTGGAACTGAATTAAACGGAATTGAAATCTACAACGCAGAAATTGACAAATATCTGGACAAAAAAAACGGAATTGATTGGAAATCCGAATACCTTAAAGAAATTGACTCATTGACTAAATTAAAACAGCAAGAGTGGAAAAAACAGTTTGAATAAAAAAATGAATAAGGAACAAAAGCAAAAATATTTCAATAAAGTCCATTCGCATATTGAACAATATGGATTTCATATTACTTGTGTATTGGAAGAAACTAACTTTACACCTTTTGGATATTCAACTGGAATTTTCCAAAGTTTTGGTATTCCAGAACTGTTCATTTCTGGACTTCCAAGCGGACTGACATCTGAATTGATTGAAAATTATGTTGAGAAATTCAAATTCGAGAAAGTACCTATTAATCTAAAAATAGATGATTTAATTGACCGATTTTCTGTTTATTTTATTGAAGTTAAAAACGAATTACTGACTGAATACACTTTGAGTTCTTTTAAATTTTATGAAAATTCAGAATTTAAATATTTACAATTAATTTTCCCTGACTTAAATGGTCATTTTCCAAACGAATTAGAATATGATTATGACCAAGAAATATTAGGAGAATAAAAAAAACTGCATACAACACCGTGTATAATTCATTGCTAGTTATAGCCTACTTACGAAAGCCCTCGCGGACTTTCTATCTGTGATTTATTTGCTAACTTTAGTGCTTAAACACGCAACGAAATCATACACAAACACGTTGGCAACAATATCACAAAAATTTGG
The DNA here is from genome assembly GCF_947496775.1 of uncultured Maribacter sp. Lineage (GTDB taxonomy): Bacteria > Bacteroidota > Bacteroidia > Flavobacteriales > Flavobacteriaceae > Maribacter_B. The sequence goes on from NZ_CANMDU010000018.1 coordinate 1,080, forward strand.
AGTTGATTCGATTTTGGTGTAAATTAGAACCAAAACATATTTCTTATGGCTAGACAAAGTATATCTTTCACGAAACCCAATGATGAGTGGTTAAAGACACAAGTAGACAATCAGGAATACTCAAGTAAAAGTGAGCTTGTGAATGATTTAATTAGACAAGCAAGAAGCCAGCAAGTCCAAATTGATTGGATTAAATCTAAGCTAGATAAAGCAGAAAATAGTGGATTTACAAGTGATACCAAATCCGAAATACTAAAGCAGTCTAAAGCCAATCTTAATGGCTAAATATAAATTAAGTAATTCCGCAAAAGAAGACCTTATACGAATTCATCATTACGGAGTTAAAAAGTTCGGAATGAGTCAAGCCGACAAATACTTTGATTCATTTTTTAAATATTTTGACATAATTGCGCAAAGACCATACTCGTTCGAATCGGTGGATTTTATAAAAAACGGATATAGAAGATGTGTTTGTGGGTCAGACAGCATATACTATCGAATAAATGATGATACTGCTGAAATAATGGTGATTGTCGGAAAACAGGATTTGAAAAATATACTATAAATTGCTCGTAAAAATACTGTTGCCAACAAAACCTAAAATTAATGCAGGGGTTTGGGGTTTAATCAAATGGTTTGCGTAATTTTATATGGTCGTCAAATCTGTTTGATTTGACATTTTAATAATCAAAAAAAATAAACGCAAACAAAAAGCTTTGTCTTAGTGCAAAGACGGAATCTTTTCAGATTCCTTGCTCTCCGCACTAACTTCAGCTCGGGCGTTGTAGGTAAGCTAAAAAAATGAAATTCAATAGCAGAAAAGACATATTATTTAGTTTCATAATCCTCGGAATAAGTGTATTTCTGACTGGAATTATGTTTTTAGATATTGTTAATGGCAAAATGGAAAAAGAAGGGTATTGGCCTCTATTTCTAGTATTCGGCGTAGTCGGACTTTTACTTTGGCTATTTTTCGGGACCAATTATGAATTATCAGAAAAAGACGGGTTGATTTACAGAAGTGGACCTTTTAAAGGAAAAATAAATACGGACAGAATAACTGAGATAATAAAAGGAAAAACTCTTTGGGTCGGATTTAGACCCGCAACCGCAAGAAAAGGGCTAATTATAAAATATGACAAATACAACGAACTGTACATAAGTCCAAAAACTAATGAAACGTTCATCAATAAAATATTAGAATTGAGGAGTGGAATAAAAATATCGGACGGACACAAGGAATTGAAATAGGGTGCGGAAAAGCCTACCTACAACAATGCCTAAACGTAATGCGGGCTTTTGGGCTAAACCGAAAGGTCTGCGTATATTTATAATGTCGCTAAATCTTTAGGATTTAGCTTTGGACAAAAAAAGAAAAAGCAAAACCAAAAGCTTCAGCTTCGTGCGTAGACGGAAACGAAAAGTTTCCTTGCCCCCGCACTACGCTTAGCCGAACCGTTGGCACACATTTAAGAAAATGAAATTTGAAACTTCCAATTCTGGATTAATTATTCCTTATCTAATTATAATTGGGATTTCAGTTCTTTCCGCTATCTACATCCTAAGACATAAAAAAGAAAAAATAAATGTTATACTGTGCTGGTCTATTGGACTTTTCCTAATTACATATTTTCCAATTCTGGAATATTGGTCAATATGGACTTCTTGGAGCATTTGGCCAAGTGATTTCTTTCCTGAAAGTCAAAGCGTATTATCTGATTCTAATGGTTATATTTTTGGAGAATATCCAAAACTAACAATAATCTACCAAGCACTAATAATATTGTCCGAACTACTATTAATATTCTCAATCATATTATTTATTTCTCAAATAAATAAAAACCTCACAGTAAAAAATCGAATTGTAAATTGGGTTCCTTTTATTAATATTTTTAATATTGGCCAAATCCTATATAAAAAGAGTCAGTTCAACCTGAATTTTAAAATAATTACGGGTATTTGGATAGTTTTTACTTCGCTTTGGTTTTACTATAGGTTTTTGGCAGGTCCTCTTTATTTAGTTAAAATTGATAGTATTACATTCATTGGAGATATCTTATTCAATAGTGCGGAGGAATCTAAATTAATTGAAAATAACTTGGATTTGGGATTTACCTTTGCATTAGATATTTTAAAAATAATTATACCCGTATTTACATTTATTAGTGGATTACTGACGTTAGCACTAGTAAAAAAAACGTGTGCCAACAATACCTAAACGTAATGCGGTCAAAGGTCTTTATTCGCAGCGTTTGCGTATTTTTATAATGTCGCTAAATCTTTGGGATTTAGCTTTGGACGAGAAAAATAAAAACTAAACCAAAAGCTTTAGCTTGGTGCGCAGACGGAAACGAAAAGTTTCCTTGCCTCCGCACTACGCTTAGCCGAGCCGTTGTAAAACATGCCCGAAAACCCTAAAAATTAAAATCAGCCTTTAATATTTTGAAAATAGTAACTTTTAAGTTACATTTGCTTAGATGGAAAAAGTTAGGCAAGTAATACAATACAAAAATTATTTCGAGGATTTTCTGCTTGCTCAACCGAAAAAGGTTCAAGACAAAATATTTAAGGTCATTGAAATAATTGAAACCTATCAGCACGTGCCGAAAACATATTTGGCACCAATGAAAATGCATAAAGGACTTTTTGAAGCGCGAATAAAATTAGGCTCAAATATTTGGCGAGTTTTTTGCTTCTTCGACAAAGGTAAATTAGTTATACTCTTAAACGGATTTACAAAAAAGACGCAGAAAACACCGAAAAAAGAAATTGACAAAGCTGTCCGATTAATGAAAGAGTATTATGAAGAAAAAAACAAAGGAAATGGAAACTAAAAGCTGGAAAGATATTAAGGATAGCGTTTACGGAAAAAAAGGAACGGAACGCAGAGACGAACTCGACAGAGATTTTGAATCGTTTAAAATCGGTTTACTTTTGAGAAATGCTCGTGAGGAAAAAAATCTGACACAAGAGCAACTTGGAGTACTGATTGACAAAAAGCGGACTTATATTTCTCGTGTAGAAAATAATGGTAGTAATCTAACTTTAAAAACCTTATTTGATATTGTTGAAAAAGGACTTGGCGGAAAGGTGAACATCTCAATTGAAATCTAATATAAAGTACGTTTTACAACAGTATATATAGCAAATTGGGCGATTAATGTTTAATCCAAAGGCTTTTCTCTATTTGCAAAGTCGCCAAATCTTTTGATTTGGTATTAAAAGAGAAAAATTAAAACAAAATAAAAAGATTTGGCTTGTGGCTAAACTGAAAATAGCCGCTTGTTTTCTGCCCAACTCGCCATATATTTAACGTTGGCAATAACTTTCCTAGTAAAAAAAGAGAAACTAAGGGCTTCCCTCCTTTTTTGTTGTTTACCCTATAGTTGGATTAGCTAATTTTCGCAAGCAGTACGTTTATCAGCACAACAAAAAAATTACGGTTTATAAAGCTAAAATTTGTCCTTTAAGAAGGGTTTGGGTTTTTAAAAGAGCAACTAAGCGGCTTTCCCTTTTGCCGCCAACACGCAATCGCTACGGAATCGTTCTCTAGTCTGACTTATGGCTTGCATATTCCTAGTAGTTATATTGGAGCTTGCCACACATTTCTGTGTTTGCTAAAGTCTGTAGCTGGATGGAAAATGCGGCAAAATCTACGCGGATTGTTCCCTTCTTTTTCCTTGAGAGTAGGGTTTGCGCTGTAAGCTACTGCCAACAAAACCTAAAATTAATGCGGGGGTTTGGGGTTTAATCAAATGGTTTGCGTAATTTTATATGGTCGTCAAATCTGTTTGATTTGACATTTTAATAATCAAAAAAATAAACGCAAACAAAAAGCTTTGTCTTAGTGCTAAGACGGAAGCAAAAGCTTCCTTGCTCTCCGCACTAACTTTAGCTAGGGCGTTGTAAAACATTTTGAAAAAAGCATTTTTAGCCATAACATTCTTAATCGGATTTCTTTCTTTTGGACAAGAGATAGTGTCAGAAAATGACACTTTACTTCTTTGGGCAAAACTCCGACCACTTGATTGGAATGATTTTAAGGGTAGTTCAAAAATTCCAAAAAACAAGTATAGGGTTCATACGGCAGCAGAAACGGCAACTGGACCTGTATTTATTCATCGAACGGATAAAAATGGAAATAAAGTTCCTTATCCGCTTAATTATTTCTACAAATCTCTCTCTTGGTCTATATCGAATGATAGCCTTTTATTAATTCACGAGCAATTGCATTTTGATATTAAAGAGTTATATATCAGAAAAATGAGAATAGGATTTGAGGAATTTACTCATAAAAACATTTATGAAAGTTATGTTTACAAGGATTTCTCTGAGAAAATATTAGAACAATGTAGACAAGTGCAGAAAGATTATGACAAGCAGGTTTCGTTCAATAAAACAAAACAAGAAGAATGGCGAAAGTATATAGACAAAGAATTAGACGCATTAAAAAAGTATGAATATATACCTGAATAGGAAATAAGAATATCTTAAATCTAACCGATAAAAACGTTTTACAACACAACCTATAAACAATACGGGCTTAGCTGCTTAAGTTATAAACCCGGAATATCAACAAGCACCGCCAAATCTTTTGGATTTGGCATTAATTAAAAAAGAAAATGCAAAACAAAAAGGTTTGGCTATTTTTATGACGGAAAGCAAACGCCAGTTTGCTCCCGTACTGTTCATAGCTCAACCGTTACCCACAATTATGAAAAACCTTTTATTTTTACTAATATTATTAATTGGGTTTACTAATATTTATGGACAAACGGATACTGAAAAATTAATAAGTGGTGTTTGGTTTTTCGAAGAAAAATGCGATTTCAGGACTGAAGAAGAAAAGTCAACAGAATTTAAGGAAATGCCTTTTAAGCCGATTCCAAAAGGTTATCCAAAACTGGAATTGAAAATTAATGGACAGTATCATGAATACCAAAATCCAGACTTTATTGAACATTCTGGTAAATGGAAAATTGAAGAACAGGAGCTTGTTTTGCTACAAAAAATGGAACTTGAAATAGAAGGAGCTAAATCGTTCGAAACTCAAGCGAAATCTGGATATTTAGAAAAAATTGACGGAGAATATTATCTTCCAATCAAAACTAATATTAAAAAAATTACGGATTACACTCTTGAATTGGGAAATGAAAAATTATACGAGAAATACCGTAGAAAATAACTGTGGGTAACAATACCTAAACGTAATGCGGACTTTAGGGCTAAACCAAAAGGTCTGTGTATATTTACTTAGTCGCTAAATCTTTGGGATTTAGCTTTGGACAAGAAAAATTAAAAACTAAACCAAAAGCTTTAGCTTCGTGCGCAGACGGAAACGAAAAGTTTCCTTGCCCTCGCACTACGCTTAGCCGAACCGTTGTGTACAATTATGAGAAACATCCTTCTTATCATTTTAATTTCTGTTTCTACTTCGAGTTTTTCGCAAGTAAAAATAGACACATCTGAAATTAAATCGATAAGATATGAATGGAGGATTGATTTAAAAACAAAAGATTCAACTTTGACTGAGATTTTGACAGAATATAATTCTGGTATTTTCAAGGAAGAATATCCTGAAATGAAAAATGGTTCAAAATTTGGTCATTATCACATTTTTAATTCTGAGAATTTAAATCGCCATCAAAAAACGTCATTTGATTTTTATGTTATGGCCATTGGCAATGTTTACTGGCGAAATTATTATGACAAATTTGGAGTTTTAGATAGTATAAATAAAAAACTACAAAAAGAAGACACTTTAAAAATTTTGAATTACAAAATAAAAAAACGTTTTAAGAATAATAGAAATGGTAAACTTGAATATCTAATAAACGAAGATGGAGATAAAGATGTTTATAAATACAATCTACTTGGCAAACTGAAAACAGTATACCATTATAGAGATTCAAAACTTTATCGGATAAAAGAATTTAAGAATGGATTACTGGTATCGGAAAAATACCCTCAACGAAAAAAGTATCGAAAGCAATATACCTATGAATATAATAACAAAAATCAGTTAACTAAAAAGGATGAGAGTGACTATGACTTTTATAAATATATGTACAATGAATTTGGGATAGAAAGAGTTGAAAAAATTTATAAAAAGCGTAACTCAATAATGGAATATGAATTATTTGAATATTCAGCGAATGGCGAGCTGCTAACTCATAAAATTTTTAGTAGGAATAATAAAATAAGAACTGAATATCATTATTTGTATAAATAACTGTACACAACACGGTGTATAAAACATAGCTAATAAGGGCTAAACCGAAAGGTTTGTGCTTATTTACAAAGACCGCCAAATTTTTTAATTTGGCTTTTAAAAAGAGAAAAATTAAAAACAAAATATAAAAATTCGGCTCTGTGTTAATCCGAAAAGTTAGCGTCTTTTTACACGCTACGTTTCATACACAGGACCGTTATGCCCAATTACAAAAAAACTGAATGAATATAATAGAGCAAATTGAGATAAAAAATTTTCGTTCATTCGGAAACAGAAAAAAAGAATCTTATAAAGTAACCAAATGTTTACCTCTAAATATTATTTCAGGTGCTAATGATTCTGGAAAATCCAATATCTTAAGAGCTTTAAATCTATTCTTTAATAAGAAAACAGATTTAACTAATTTCTTTGATTTTGATAAAGATTTCTTTAAAAGAGAGTCAATAGATGATTTAGAAATAAAAGAAGAATTAGTTACTATAAAAATTTGGTTTAATAACCCAAAAAATAAAGGTAAAAATAGAGAGAAAGAGAGCAATATATATTTACCAGAAAAATTTTGGGTAAGTCGTAAATGGAAAAAAACTTCGGAATATAGTTTATTTGACCAATTATCAAGTATAGAAAAAGACTTTGAAACAGAGAAAAAAGAGTTATTTACTTCATTCCTAGAAGAAAACAGCAAAGGTCAAAAAACTCTAAAATCGAATGCAAGAGCAAGTTTGCAAAAACAACTTACTGATTTAATTAATTCTATTCAATTTCATTATATACCTGCAATCAAGGACACCAACTATTTCTCTCATCTATATGGAGAACTACAACAAACCTTATGGAAAACAAAAATTTCATCAGTAGAAGGTAGTAAAAATGAATTTGAGAAAGCAATACAAAAGGAAACTAACATTTTAATGACAGAGTTTAAAAACTCTCTAAACACAGTTAACTCAAACCCTATTGAGCCTGTTTTTCAATTACCTTCAGATTTAATTAATTTATTTAAGGCGTTAATAGTCCAAACTGGTAAAGTGGATTTAAAACTTAGAGGCGATGGTTATCAAGCAAAATTAATTCCTGAAATTTTAAATTTCATTGCTATAAAGGAACTTTCATTTACAGCAAAGAGTATTAAAGCAGAATATAAAGCTAAGAAGTATTTTATATGGGGGTTTGAAGAACCTGAAAACTCATACGAATATAAAAACGCTCAAATTTTAGCAGAAAAATTCAGAGATGTTTACTGTAACAACGCTCAAATTTTCATAACAACTCATTCATTTAATTTTTTATCATTAAGGTCAAATAAAATAGGCTTATACCGTATTTGGAAAGACTTATATACAAAAAGCTCTAAAATATCAAAATTAAAATTTAATAGTAATGGTAAAATAAAATTTGATTCTAATAACTTAAATACTGATTGGGAACTACTTCAAGAAGAATTAGGTTTTTTCTATCTAAATCAAGAATTAAATCAACTTTTTGAAGAAAAAAGAGCACAAATAGATAAAATAAAAGCAAAAATTGAAACTATAGATAAACCAATAATATATTCAGAAGGTTATAATTATCTATATTTAGAAAAAGCTAAAGAAATATATTCCCCTGAACTTGAAATAGAAATAAAAGACGCTGGAGGTAAGAACGAATTACAAAAACTTTTTAAACTATTCTCCAAAACTGGTTTTGACAGATTTTTTATATTTTTTGTTTTTGACTGTGACGCAAAAGGTGCTTATACAGATTGTAATTCTAATAAAACACATTCTCTAATTCCATATATATTCAAAAAAAATCCACAAAACACTATTCCTGAAACACAAAGTGGCATAGAAAATTTATTTGACAATGAATTATTTGAAGAACTTGAAGAAAAACAAATTTTTGATATAGATGAACATCTAAAAAATGGTGTTATAAAGTCTAGAAATAGAAAACTAAAGAAAAGAAAATTTGAAGAGTACATATTGAATACAAGAAATTTAGATTCAGATTTTTATAATTTTGAAGAGTTATTCAGTTTAATAGATAAAAATATAAAAAGGGCATAACAAGGTATAAAAAACATAGGGCATTTGTGCTAAACCGAAAGTTCTGTGAATATCTATTAAGTCCGCTAAATATAAAATTTGGCGTTTAAAATAGAAAAGATAAAAGCAAAATATTTATATTTAGCTATGTAATAAACCGAAACGATAGTGCTTATCACCTGCCCTACGTTTCTTATACTAAGCGTTGTAATGCATTTTGAAAAACATTAGAATTAAAGAATAAATGGGTGGATTTTTATTATTAATTATACTGTTTTTTCTACTGATAATTACGATTGTATTTCTAATAATTTGGGCAATTACAAAAAAGAAAGCTTATGGAAAAACAATCTTATATTTCTGGGGTGGAATCTTCACTCTCTACTTTGCTATGTATGCTCTGCACTTTATTAATTCTAAGAAAGTACTAGAAAAACAAGACTTTTACGGCCAATATACAATTGACCGAAATTACTTTGCTGGAAAACAAGCGGATTGGCAATACAACAATTTCAGGTTTGAGATTCAAGAAAATGATTCAATCTATTTCTATGTTACTAATGGACCTGATATAATGGAGACTTACAAAGGAAAAATTTCAACTCTTGCTCCATATAAATCTGCAAGAATCGTAATAAAAATGGAAGAACCTAATCATCATATATTGACAACCAATCCAACTATTTATCGAGAAAGTTGGGACTTTTTTATGGTGTTTAATTCTCCTAAATTCAATAATATGTATTTCCGGAAAGGTAAATGGACAAAATTAGACTGAAAATCAAAACGCAAAAAAACGCATCACAACAATGCCTAAACGTAATACGGGGGTTTGGGGCAAATGGAATGGTCTGCGTATATTTATAGTGTCGCTAAATCTTATGGATTTAGCTTTGGAAAAGAAAAAATAAAACTAAACAATAAGCTTTAGCTTCGTGCGCAGACGGAAACAAAAAGTTTCCTTGCCTCCGCACTACGCTTAGCCGAACCGTTGGCAGTAACTTACCTAGTAAAAAAAGAGAAACTAAGCGCTTCCCTCCTTTTTTTTGTTGTTTACCCTATAGTTGGATTAGTTACTTTCCTAAGCAAAACGTTTATCAGCACAACAAAAAAATTACGGTTTATA
>NZ_CANMDU010000019.1 GCF_947496775.1 uncultured Maribacter sp.
ACAAAAAGGTTTGGCTAATTACGTGGCGGAATGTTAAGTACTAACTTGCTCCCGTACTATTTATAGCCAAACCGTTGTGCACAAGCTAAAAAAAATCGAGATAAAATGAAAAAGACATTAAATGATTTAACCAAAGAAGATTGGAATAGACTCTTTCCAATAGAATTGGTTGACCATAATCCTGAATGGAAAATTATTTACGAAAACGAAAAAAAGCGAATAATCGATAAAGTAGGAGATAAAACAATCCTGCGGATTGAACACTTTGGGAGTTCCTCAATTCCTAGTATAAAATCAAAACCTTATATCGATTTAATGATAGAAATCCCAAAAGAAAAGCTATTTGACGAAAATTTAATTGCAAATTTTACGGAATTGGGTTATTCTCATTTTGTAGTGCCAGCAAGAGATAATATTGAGGCTTACTCATCTTTTGGAAAAGGATATAATGTGGACGGAAAAAAAGAGCAGATTTTTCATATTCATATGTGTCCAAAAGATAATATAATGTGGAAACAAATTGACTTCCGAGACTATCTAAATTCAAATCCTGAAAGAGCAAAACAGTATGAAAATCTAAAACTTGAATTAGCAAAAAAGTTCAAAAATGACAGAGGTTCTTATGTACTTGGAAAGACAGATTTTGTGAAAGAAACGTTGGAAATAATCAACGAAAAAGCCAGCGCACAACACAGTGTATAAAACATAGCTAATAAATGCTAAATTTAAAGGTTTATCCTTATTTACAAAGACCACCAAATTTTTAAATTTGGTTTTTAGAATAGAAAAAGTAAAAACAAAATATAAAAATTCGGCTCTGTGTTAATCCAAAAAGTTAGTATTTTTTTGCACGCTACGTTTCATACACAAGTCCGTTGTGTGTAATTTGCAGAATTGCATCGTCCTGAAATAGGTTGACTAAAAAAACAAATATTTTTAGTAATCTATGGAAAAACAAGACAAACACTCCTGCCGAAAAAAAAGCTACAAAAAAGTAGGCTTTGAACTCAAACTTTTAATCATTGACCAAATTCATAATGGGCAAATATCCATTAATCACGCTTCAAATAAATATCAAGTCTCTAGAAGCTCTATTCAATACTGGATGAAAAAATACAGTACCTTAGAACAAAAGAAAATTGGTATGAGTAAAAAAGATGAAATCAAAAAACTTAAAGAGAAGATTGAAGAACTTGAATTCGTAAAAGACTTTCAACAAGACATCATTGCAGACATGGAACTAATTACTGGTGTCGATATGTCAAAAAAGTCATTGCCCAAAACATTAGCAGACGAGATTCAAAAAAAGAAACAAAACCGTTTAAAAGAAAATGGTTAACTACATGTTTTGGGATAAGCAAACAAGCATTTTATAAACGACTAAAATCACATCATAGTAAAGAAGTAAATGAACAAATTATGATACAATTGGTGCGTGATTGTAGAAACAAAATTGGACAACAAACCGGAGGTAAAAAACTACATGACCATCTAAAAAATGAGTTCAAAAAAAACAAAATAAAAATAGGTAGAGACAAGTTCTTTGAGTTCCTTAGAAACCATAAACTACTCATTAAGAAAAACAAAACGTATCATATAACAACAAATTCTAAACATCATTTTTACAAATACAAAAACCTAGTAAAAGATAAAGTGCCTACTAGAGCTGAACAACTTTGGGTTACCGATATTACCTATATCAAAACACAAAACGGACATAATTACCTGGCTTTAGTAACAGACGCATATTCAAAGAAAATAATGGGATACAAAATAGATAACCATATGAGAACGGAACTCTGCTTAGACGCACTGAAAATGGCGCTTAAAAACAGAATATATCCTGATAAAAAGCTAATTCATCATTCCGATAGAGGTTTGCAATACTGCAACCCTACCTATACCCTATTTGCAGAAAATAACAACTTAACTTTGAGTATGACCGAGCAATACGACCCATATGAAAACCCAATAGCCGAACGAATTAACAAAACACTCAAATATGAATATGCCCTAAAAAAAACAATTAAAAACACTAAACTTGCACAAAAATTAGTCAAAAAGGCTATCTTTATTTACAACAATTTTAGAACACATTGGAGTCTCAATTTAAGCACACCAAACAAGGTCCACTTAAAACAAAATATAGACTACAAATTGTATCGAAAAAATAAAAATAATCTGGAATTATTATCCTTTTAATCATCATAAAAAAAGGTCAACCTATTTCAGGACAAGACAAATCGATTAAAAATGATTGTTCCAGATATAGAAATTGTAGCCATTTTAGTCATTCTACTGTTGGGACTACCAATATTATGGAATGGATACAAAAACGGACTTGCAAAATCATTTAGTTTCACCAAACTGATTCAGACAATAAACAAATCTCTAAAAATACAAGGGGTAATCGGACTGTTGTTAATCGTTCTAGCTTGGACTTGGAATTGGTTGGATTTTAAATTTGACACCCTTTTGGTTGGGACTACTTATACTTTTCTTGTGATTGGATTTTTTATGTATTTACCAGTGCTAGTTTTATTGAATTACATAAAATATCTGATTAAAAGAAAACTAAAAAACCCAAAAATTGAGGACTAAAAACTACACACAACAAAACCTATAAACAATACGGACTTCGGGCTTAAACAAAAGGTTTGCGTATTTTTATGAGGTCGCGAAATCTTTGGGATTTCGCTTTGACACAAAAAAAGAAAAAACAAAACCAAAAGATTTCGCTATGTGCGTGGCGGAAAGCAAACGTTAGTTTGCTCCCATACTGTTCATAGCTCAACCGTTAGCAAATATTATAAAAAATCGATGAACTTATTACCTTTTGAAAAAATCGAGTTCAAAAGTCCGTTAAAGCCAAATCATATTTTGGAAATAATAAATGGTAATATTTCTTGGAACTCTGAATTAGGACTAACATTTAACAAAAATTCGATTAAAGAATATGAGGGATTTACGGAAAATAGCTCATTCAAAATTAGGAGAATTCTTAAAGGTGGAAGGAACTCCTTCATACCTATTGCTTCTGGACTTGTTTCTGAAACACAAAATGGAAGCAAAATCAAATTAAGTTTAAGTCTTCATAAGACAGTTCTAACTCTTGCAATTATTCTAACAGTATTTTCTGGGGCATTAGTAATTTCTCCATTTTTTCAGTCTTCTAAGTATGAGAAGGAAATGGAAGAATTATTAAATAATGAATTGGTAAAGGATAGCCTAAGCAAAGCGGATTATGAAAATTTCGAAAAAATATCAACTAAAGAAAAAGTAAATTGGACAGCCATTTTACTTTTCATAGCGCCATACATTATGTGCATTTTATTTTACAATTTTGAAGCGGATATTGTGAAAGAAAAACTGAATTCCATATTGCAAGTGGAAAAATAACATTTGCTAACAATGCCTAAACGTAATGCGGGCTTTAGGGCTTAATCGAAAGGTCTATGTATATTTATAATGTCACTAAATCTTTGGGATTTAGCTTTGGACAAGAAAATTAAAAACTAAACAATAAGCTTTAGCTTCGTGCGCAGACGGAAACGAAAAGTTTCCTTACTTCCGCACTACGCTTAGCCGAAGCCGTTAGGCAATATATGAAAAGAACCATTTTTATTTTATTCTTCTGTTTCTGTATCAGCAGCTATTGTCAAGACGCACGTATTGAAAATGCAATATCGAAATGCATGTATAATTCTATGCCTGATAATGGAACAAGTTTGAAATTACTGATTAAAAATCATCAAAATTTACTTATCAAAGAGTTTATACTAAAAGACTCGACCGCTAAATCATTGCAAATTGCGTTTAGTGAGATGGCAAGTGGAAAACTTCATAAAACCCCTTCTAAATCCTTCATTAAACAATGGCATGAATTGTTCGGTCCGGAAAAAGAAGAACTAAATAATTGTCAGAAAAAGATAGTACAAAAATCAAATGAATACGAATCTGAGAAATATTTGATGTTTACAAATGAACTCATTCAAATATTCTCCAAAAATGAAGGTATAGAAAGGAAAGAATTTGCGACAATCATAAATGACGTGCTGGAAACTCAGGATTATGGAATGGAATACTACAAATTATCCGTATTTTTTGTATTCGACTTAATCGCTACTTCTGCTGGAGTAGACCATACTGTAACAACTCTTAAAAGCCCAACTGATCAACAGATAAGTAACGCTTTAAAAATAGAAATAAACGATGAAAGCAAGATTATTTACCAAAATAAACCAATCGAAATAGACCAAGTTGGAGAAATACTAAGCAAATATTACAAAAGGAATAAGTCCAAATCAATTTTATCATTAAAAACGGACAAGAATGCAAAATATAATGTTTATGCCGAGGTTAGTGAACTTATAAGAAAAGAATTAAATCAGTTAAGAATGGAACTAGCTGAATCAAAATTTAAAAAACCATTTGAAAAACTAAATCAAACTGAAATGGATTTTGTTAATACCACTTATCCAATGGTAGTGATTGAATAAATACATTGCCTAACAAAACCTATAAACAATACGGGCTTCGGGAATAGTCGCAGGGTTTGCGTATTTTTATGATGTTCGCAAAATCTTTGGGATTTTGCTTTGGACAAGAAAAGAAAAAACAAAACAAAAAGATTTCGCTATGTGCGTGGCGGAAAGCAAACGCTGGTTTGCTCCCGTAAAGTTCATAGCTAAACCGTTGTAAAACATTATGAAAAAGAAATACGTCTACTACATTGTAATCATATTTCTTATCGGAATCGGACTGAATTATGCGGGGATATTTGGAATTGGTATTTGGGCTGCATCGGAACAAAGCGAAAGAGATAAAAAGAGAAAAGAAAACCAAGTACCTCTGAAACATTGGATTGCTGAAGAACAATACACAAATTACTACAAGCCAAAAATAGATAGTCTGTTAAGTGTTAATCCAAGTCAAGCAATCAAATACATTGACCGAATAATCGAAAAATATCCCGAAAAGGATTTCCTAAATATCTACAAAGGAACAGGGCTCTATAAATTAGATTCTTTTAAACTAGCTCATCGGGAATTCAAAATTGCTATGGAAAAGGCAGGCTACGAATATCCTACAGCTTTGGGAAATTCTGGATGGGCTTTAGCAAAAATGGAAAAGTATGATGAAGCTATTTTAGAATTTAAAAAAGCTATAGAAAGTAATGGGGATTATGAGTTGGATTTAGCAGAGATTTATGAACTTAAAGGCGATTTTAAAAAAGCAATTCAATGTTATAAAAACAAAATACATGAAATTGAAAAACGGTATCCCTTGAACTCAAAAATCGACACAACTATAGTTAAAAATATATCACTATTAAAAGTTAAAATTAGGAAACTCAACAAAAAAATAAAATAACGTTTTACAACAATGCCTAAACGTAATGCGAAGGTTTGAGCTAGACCAAAAGGTTTGTGTATATTTATAATGTCGCTAAATCTTATGGATTTAGCTTTGGACAAGAAAAAATAAAACTAAACAATAAGCTTTAGCTACGTCGGCAGACGGAAACGAAAAGTTTCCTTGCCCCCGCACTACGCTTAGCCCAACCGTTGTGTTTAATTATAAACTATAAATGAAATTTAACTTCTTCAATAAAAAGAAAAAACCAGTAAACATCAAAGAGGAATGGAATAAGCTCGGAAGCAAATACGCTAAAGAGGTTAACGAAATGGTTGAATTTGGAGAAAAGAATGGGTGGGAAAATTGGAAAGGAAAAGAACCCGTAGACGATAGAGATCATTTAGCAGACGAAATTTTCAGTCTATTGAAGAAAGCTAATGAAACAGATACTATTAAAGAATTCAGGAATAATTTTCCACCCGCACATACACCAATAATAAAGTTCCTTGAAAAAAAAGGACAAAGTATCGAGCAGTTGCAATTTATTGACGAACAGAAAATTGTATTCCTAACAGGTACATCTTATCAAAAACGACAAGCATACATTCTTGATAATGAAAACACATTAAAATTAGATTCAGAAATTAATGCTATCGGCAAATCCAAAAAAAATAATGTTTTTGCTATATCGGCTAAAAATAAAATTACAACTACTCAAGGATGGCAAGGAAATATCATTTCTACTTTTGAGTTAAATGAAACCAAAGATTTAGGTATAACAGAGCTAATTCCATTCAATGATGGACTTAAAATATTACTTACCACTTCTGAGGGAATATATTTAGTTACAAAAGAATTTGAAAAAATGATTCATCCTGTGCCTGATTTAGAAGATGAAGAATGGGATTCAAACATTGATATGGAAAATGCAACATTATCAAATGATAACAAATATATTATTACCGGCGACCAATGTTCGGAACATAGAATACTAGACAATAGTGGATCTCAAATTGGAGGAATAGGACAACAATCTGAATACCCACATTATTGCCTTTTTTCAAAAGATGATAAGCAGTTAATAACTAACTCTTGTCATTTTTATAATGGAATTACAATCGGAGTAGCTACAGATAATCTAAATGGAATTAATATTCCTGAATATGAGGAAAGTCCATTATACCAAACAATAGACGAAGGAATGCGAGTATATTGTGGAACTGCTACTTCTGACTTCTACATTTTAGGTGATGCACACGGATATATAAAAGCAATTGACCTAAATGGAAAATGTATTTGGAGACACTTTTTAGGTTCAACAATTAGTGGAATTACAATATCAGATGATGAGAAAACCTTATGGGTTGGTTCTTATTCTGGTATGCTTCATAAATTACAGTTAGGAAAAGGTTTTAGAGATGAGCATACCATTGGAAACGGAAATCATTATGAAGACTTTCGACTGATTTTATGGAAAGAAGAATCAATAATGAAATGGTAAATTAAAATAACTAAACACAACAATTTGTATAGTGCACATACACCCTTCGGGATGCAAACGCACCATACAATAGACGTTGCCATTAATTTGAGAAATATCGTGCGCAAATGAATATTAAAAATTTATTAATAATTCTATTTTTATCAATAGTTTCAAAGGGAATATCTCAAGAGAACAGTTATGATATTTACAATACACTTCTTTCTGAATATATTGCTTTCGAAAAACAATTTGTTGGAGGAAAAATAAAGGATAAATCTGTTTATTCGCTTAAAGAGGATTTAGGTATTGCATCTTACATAAGACAAGACAGCAGCGTGCCAAATTTAGATTTAATAGTACGATATGTCTTTTCAAAAAAAGACTCGCTTATTAAAGAAATCAGATATGAACTTGACTTTGCAAACTTTGAAAAAAAAATTGAACCCAAACAGAATAAAAATATTAGAAAAGCATTAGCAAACTATTACCTAACTGTTGAAAAAGATTTAATCTCAAAATTAGGAAAAAGTAAAATTGAAGGAGAATTGACGGACAAAACTGTTATTGACGAAGAAAATGACTATTACAAAAATAATGCTTGGATAATAGGTAACACACGAATTGATTTGCTTATAAAAATGTCTAATTTTATCAGAAAAGAAAAACCTATCTATCCAAATCATAAGGTCACTATTACCTATAAAACTATCGAAAAAATAGAGACAGAATATATCGGTCGTAAAAAGCCATATGAATTAATTGAAAAAAAATCATTGCCGAGAAAATTTACTAATAAATCACGAATTCCGTTAATATCAAAATGTAAAAATAATCACACAGAGGCTTGTCTTCAGAATTCTATAAGTGATTTAATTTTGAGCGAAGCAAATAAAATAAATTTGACTTTAAAAAGTGACACTCTAAAAATTGGTGTAAGAATAAATAAAAATGGCTCGACTTCAATAATGGATAATGAAACTAAAAACTCGGAACTTAAAAAAGTAGTAACAGATGTTTTATCATCGATGGAATTAATTGAACCTGCCTATATTAAAAGTTTAAAAAGATATGAAACCGTTTCTTATTCGTGGTATATACTTATTAAGAATAATGAAATTACTAACCGATTTAAGAACTGAAAATAAAAAACTAATGGCAACACTATATATAGCAAATAGGGCGATTAGTGTTTAACCTAAAGTTTGTTGTCTGTTTGCAAAGTCGCCAAATCTTTTGATTTGGTATTAAAAAAGAAAAATTAAAACAAAATACAAAAGATTTGGCTTGTGGCTAAACCGAAAATAATCGTTTGTTTTCTGCCCTACTTGCCATATATTTAACGTTGGGTACAATTATGACAAACAGCATTTTCCATAATAAAGAGTTTGAGTTAAACGGAATTTCTGTACCAGAATTTGAATTAAAAAGCGGAAAACTAATCCGACTTTATATTCCGAGTGTGAGAATTATCGGATTTGACCTAACAATCAAATTGATAAAGCGTTTTCAAAAAATGAATACGGATTTACCTTGGGCGAAAAATTACTCTCAAAATTCGATTTTGGAAAAATTATTTCCTCTTACAGTTGAGAAGTATTTGATTAAGAAAAAGAAAATTGACAAGCAAAACTCGATAAGAATTGCTGACGAAATTGGAATTAAATTAAATGATAAGTTTGAGGAAATAGGTTTTATTAACCGAAAAGCTTTAATCATAAAAGCTCTATTCGAAAAAAATAGTTCTATTCTTATCGATTATTATGGTGTTGATGCAATTGGAATAAAAAAATTGGAACGAATAGTTAACACAGAAATTGAAAAAGGCAAAACTGGAATCGCATTTGACCTATTGGAATATGTTGAGGAAAAAGAACCTTTTGAAAACATTGAACGAATAAAAATAACTGTACCCAACAATGTATAACCGCAATTACGGCGGATTCGACTACGTCCGAATCCACTCGGAATTGCTAAAGCCTGTGCTAAACCGAAAATAATCGCTAATTTAACCCGTAACTGACGGTTATACGTAGCCGTTGGCAGTAACTTACCTAGTAAAAAAAAGAGAACCTAAGCGCTTCCCTCCTTTTTTGTTGTTTACCCTATAGTTGGATTAGCTAATTTTCGCAAGCAGTACGTTTATCAGCACAACA
>NZ_CANMDU010000020.1 GCF_947496775.1 uncultured Maribacter sp.
AACAAAAAGCTTTGTCTTAGTGCTAAGACGGAAGCAAAAGCTTCCTTGCTCTCCGCACTAACTTTAGCTCGGGCGTTACCAAACATTGCTAAAAAATATTATCACTAACATTAACTTTTTGATTTTGAAAAAAAAATTTATCTATTTGCTATTTTTAACGGTATATGTGAGCTATGGTCAGGAATTAACGGTTAATGAAACACTAGATTACATCAACAATAAATTAAGCCAAAGTAAAATATTCACTTTAAATAAAAATGGGGATTTCCATTTTATTAATTTATTTCACAGCGATTTATGGGATAAAGGATTGAGCCAAGAAGATTGGAAAAATAAAATAAAGGAAAAAAATTATCAAATAGAATTATCTGATATAAATAAAGCCCTTTATACCTCTCTATCCTTTGGTCAACTGAATAATGTCAAATTTTCAAGTAGGTACGATGACACATTTAGTCATATTCATTTTAATTGTCAATCCCAAAAATGTTTAACTGAAATAGAATTTATAAGACCTGAGTTAATTAAATCAGAAACAAAATATACAAGTATATCATCAGTTACACAAAAAATAAGTTTTGATGATAATGAAAAAATTCT
The DNA here is from genome assembly GCF_947496775.1 of uncultured Maribacter sp. Taxonomy (GTDB): domain Bacteria; phylum Bacteroidota; class Bacteroidia; order Flavobacteriales; family Flavobacteriaceae; genus Maribacter_B. Next base: position 601 of record NZ_CANMDU010000020.1, read on the forward strand.
AAGAGCAATTAAGTATCTCCAAAATCTAATAAAATTTTCAGACGAATACCAAAAAAAGGATGATGATCCTTTTGCAAGTCAATATTACAATAAAAATGTTGGTAAATTTAATGAAAAAGAGGTAATCGATTTGATAAATAACAATGGTGTTTTTATTGTTCCTATTTTAATTAATGGTGAAAAGTTAGATTTTATTCTTGACTCTGGAGCCAGTGAAATTTCTATTTCGAAAGAAGTAGAGCAACTTTTCATATTTAACGGAACCATAAAAAAAGAAAACTACTTAGAACCGGCATTATACCGTATTGCAAATGGTAATATAATAAGTTGTAGAAGAGTTAACTTGGGAGAAGTGAAAATCGGCAACACAGCAATACGTAATGTCGTAGCATCAATAGGTATTTCCAATACTCCATTATTATTAGGAAGAAACTTTTTTGATAATTTCAATAGTTGGACTATTAACAACCAAACTAATAGATTAATTTTAAATTAAGTATACAATAGATATTATCTATTGTATATGTATTTTATATTTGCATAATCTATTTATAATTGATTATCATGAACAAAAAAACTATTGAAATTGAACTCGAAATTGAAAAACTAAAAAAAATAAAGTTAGACTGGCTCAAAACAGATATGAATAAAGGACAAGCTCAAAATTTAGTTAGCAAAATTGGCAATTTTATTCATACTCTTCCTGTAAGTTTTCCAAATTCCACGAAATACTATAAGAAAAATTTATATGCTGAAATTAATTTAACTGACGGCACAAGCGAGCTTGAAAGCTTTGCAGAAAGTAATCTTAAAATGAAAGACAACCACTATTTTTATGATGGTATAAGGCATATAGGTTATGGTATTGATAAAATAATAAAAGATTTAGAAAAGGAAATTTTGAAATAAAAAAACGTTTGGTAACAGAACCTAAAATTAATGCGGTGGCTCGGTGTTTAATCCCAAGTTTTGCGTAATTTTATTAGGTCGTCAAATCTGTTTGATTTGACATTTTAATAACAAAAAAAGAAAAAACCCAAACAAACAGTTTTGGCTTCGTGCAAAGTCGGAATCTTTACAGATTCCTTGGTTCCGCACTAATCTTAGCTCGGGCGTTGGCAATAATTTAGAACGAAATGAAAAAAGCAATATGGATTTCATTCGATTTTGGAATGAAAGGAGACTACGAAGGACTTTATAAATGGCTTGATGAAAATGGAGCTGAAGAACGTGGTTATGGACTTGCCTTAATTAAAGGTATTGACTTTCCAAAAAAATATATCCCAAACGCTAAACAAGATTTAGCATTCAAAAAATATATTAGAAATGAGATTGCTAAAACAACAGAAATAGGTAAGTCGGACAGAATTTATATGATTTGGAAAAGTATTGAAAACTCGAAATTACGTGGCGGATTTATTTTTGGACGTAGTAAAGCTGCACCTTGGATTGGATATGCGGACACAGACGAAGGAATAACTGATTTTGATTTAGAAGATTAAAATGTATTATTTATTAGATACAGGATTTTGGATTGCGCTATATAATCCTGCAAAAGAACCAAAAAGAAACAGTGAAGCTGAAACCATCGCTGAATTAATTGAAAATGAAAAAATCATTATTCCATTTCCTACCTTATATGAGTTTTTGAACTCAAAGTTTTCAAGAAAAGAATATGTTCACAGATTTGAAAAACTAATTTCTAGACCAAATTTTATAAAAGTATATGATAAGGACTATAGAGATAAGGCTTTAGAAAGTTTTTTTATTAATAAAAGTCAAACAATTAATGATGTCAGTTTAGTTGATGAAGTTATAAAAGCAATGATTGAAGACGTGAATCTGAAAGTTGACTTTTTAGTAACTTTTGACGATGGACTGAAAAACTTTGCTTTGTCAAAAGGAATTACAACAATATAAAAAAACCATTGCCAACAATGTATAACCGCAATTACGGCGGATTCGACTACGTACGAATCCACTCGGAATTGCTAAAGTCAGTACCAAACCGAAAATTAACGCATATTAACCCGTAACTGACGGTTATACGAGACCGTTACCAACAAACTAAATGAAAAAAAACGAAATAACATTTATACCTGATTTAAACGACTACATCTTATCTGTTTCATTAAGAGAAAATAGTATTTTAAAGGAATTAAGAGATAGAACCGATAATCACCCAAACTCTATTTTACAAATACCACCTGAACAAGGCCAGTTTATGACTTTTCTATTGAAAATGTTAAATGCAAAAAAAGTAATAGATATTGGAACATATACTGGTTATAGTGCACTTTGTATGAGTCTTGCTCTTCCGAAAGACGGAAAGCTTGTAACTTGTGATTTAAATGAAGATTGGGCAGATATAGGGAAGCCTTATTGGGAAAAAGCAGGTGTGGAAAAGATTATTGATTTAAAGATAGCTCCTGCTCTTGAAACACTATCTGGATTAATCGAAAATAATGAAAGTAATACTTATGATTTTATATTCATTGATGCCGACAAAATAAATTATGATAATTATTACGAAAAAGCATTAGAACTAATAAGGCCTGAGGGAATAATAGCAATAGACAATGTCTTATTATTTGGTTCTGTATTAAATCCAAACTATTTAAGTTCTGATTTACAAAAAGTACTTTCAAAAGATGATATTGAATCTGTCAAAAAACTTAATTTAAAAATAAAAAATGACAAAAGAGTTGATATAAGTATGTTACAAATTGCAGATGGTTTGACATTAGTTCGGAAAAAGTCAGTTGGTAACAATGTATAAAAAACATAGGGCGTTTGTGCTAAACCGAAAGGTCTGTGCATATTAACAAAGTCCGCTAAATATAAAATTTGGCGTTTATAGTAGAAAAGATAAAAGCAAAATATTTATATTTAGCTAAGTAATAAAACCGAAACGATAGTGCTTATCACCTGCCTACGTTTCTTATACGAGCCGTTAGCAAATATTAGAAATGACAAAAACAACTTCAGAAAAATATGCTATAAAATTTATTATTGGTGGTTTTGTATTTATAATATTAGCCTTTATTCTTTTTACTTGGAATGATATCAAGATAAATTTCGGTTTTAAAATTGATTCGGAAAAATTTGCTCAATTTGGTGACTTTATTGGTGGTATTGTCGGTTCTATTTGGGCATTAGCAGGAGTAATATTATTCTATGTAGCCTTAAAAGAACAACGCAATGATTTCAAAACAAATAGAAAAGTTCTAAATGCACAAACCGATGCATTAAACCAACAGATTAAAGAGTTTGAACTGCAGCGTGAAGAACTTACCGAAACAAGAAAAGTTTTAAATCTTCAATACGAGACTTTAAATTTTCAAAGATTTGAGGGAACTTTTTTCAAATTGATAGATTTACATCATCAATTTGTGGATGATTTAAACTCTAAGGAACCCAGCACATTTGAAGTAAAACCGAGTTATACAAAAAATGAGAACGGTTGTATTAAAGGTTACCCTGCGGAGTTCATAACGATTGTTGGAAGTGGAAAAGAATTTTTGAGAGAAATTCATCGTAATTACCAAATATTGACGAAAGATTCCAAAGGATATAATTATAAGGATTACTTTAATATAATTCAAAATTACGGTTATAATGGACTAGAACTATATTATCGAAACTTACACGGAATATTCACATTTATAGAAAGCTCACAGATAATGCTTGACAAAAATGATGACAAGGTTACTAAGGATAAATATTATAAAATTCTCTTCAACCAATTAACTACTTTTGAAATAATTATGCTTAAAAATTTCTCAGGAGATGAATTAGATTTTAATCGATTTTTCAAAGAAGAAAATATAAATCGGAAAGATAGCAAGAAATAACATTTGCTAACAAGGTATAAAAAACATAGGGCATTTGTGCTTAACCGAAAGTTCTGTGCATATTAACAAAGTCCGCTAAATATAAAATTTGGCATTTATAGTAAAAAAGATAAAAGCAAAATATTTATATTTAGCTAAGTAATAAACCGAAACGATAGTGCTTATCACCTGCCCTACGATTTCTTATACTGAACGTTATCTGCAAGCTCAAAAAATAAATTTAGATGGACCACAAAACTAAAAAAGCAATTGAATTACATAGTGCTGGAGCGACTGTTAGACATCAAAATCCATTTGAAGAACTAGAATCTTATAAATCGGAATCTGAAATTGACAAAAAATTTATTGACAAATGGGTTATACCGTTTTATATGGTCGGAATCCATAATACGGATGAATTTATTTCAAACTATTCTAAAGTAAAGTCAGACGTAAATCTTGAAATTGCGAAGCAACTTTTTGGAGACTTTAATTGGAGAACTAGAATTGTAGGAGCTTATTTTTCTGCAATCGAAAATTATGTTGAATTAGAAGATATTATTGGAACTCTTCTATTGAAAAGTGAAGTTTGCTATGCAGGTGGAGGATATTGTTTTGCACTAGCTTCATTCAATACTGAGAAAGGTATCAACTACCTCAAAAGATATTTGGATTATTATCTAACCAGGAAAGATTTGCATTTTGACCAACGCGTTGCATTGTCAGCACTCAAATGGACTGACAAGCTAAATGAGACAAATCTGTTTGAAGAATATATGCCAAAATTTAAAGAATGGGTTTCAGATAAATATGCGCAGGATATTGAATTAAGCTTTAGCGGATTTGAAAATCAAATGGAACAACTCGAGCGCATAAAAGCCAGCAGATAACAAAACCTATAAACAATACGGGTTTCGGGCTTTTTTTTGCAGGGTTTGCGTATTTTTATGAAGTCCGCAAAATCTTTGGGATTTTGCTTTAAACAAGGAAAAGAAAAAACAAAACAAAAAGATTTCGCTATGTGCGTGGCGGAAAGCAAACGCTAGTTTGCTCCCGTACTGTTCATAGCTCAACCGTTAGCAACAAGCTGAAAAAAATTATGAGCGAATATTTAGCCTATATAAAATACGAAGGAGAACTCGTCAAAGATGGATACTTGGACGCTCGAAAATCAGCTGAAATTATAATTGGAATTGACGAAGTAATTCGTTTTTTCATTTTTCAAGAACACAAAGATTCTTCTAAACTAGATATTGAAATTCCAATTAGAGTTGAGAAAGGAAGTTGGATAGCTTTGATTCCACCTGACTTTTCAGCTTGGATTCTTGCTGCTCTCGGTGGACTTGTTACTGCATATGGAGCTACTGCATTAAACACAATTGCAAAAAATGATTTCAAAGATGTAACATCCAAGGACATCGCAAAAAAAATCGTTAAGGGTATTAAATGGACAATTGAAATTATAAAACATCTGAAAAAGAAAAAAGTAAAACAATTTCCAGATGCTAAAATAAAATTGGAACAAGGAATACAAATGGTTGGAATCCCAAACGAAAATGGAGATTTACTTTATGTTCCAATTGAATACTTGGAGTTATATACAAAAGTCCCTGAAAAATTATTAGATAAATTAACAAAGCAAATAGAAGAAGAAAGAGAATTAGAAATTGACTTTAGTGATGAAAACAAAGGAGATACAGACGATACAGGTTCTCCTGCAAAAATAACTTACGGACAAAAATCAATATTCTACGAAGAAAAAGAAGAAGATGATATTTTGTTTCCAGAACTTAAACACGGAATGTATGTTGAATTACAAGGACATTTAACAAGAGGAAACGAGAAAACAAATACTCTTGGATTTGAATATGAGAATCATATTTTGACTTGTATTCCTTATGAAGGTAGCATTAGAAATGAAAAACAAACCCTATTTTCAAATTGTACAATAAAAGGTTATGTCGACAGATTATCAAAAGACGGAACTTTTAAAGAAAAACGACCAATTATCAGATATTTGGAAATTGAAAATAATGATGAAGAAAAACCAAATTTATTCGGATAAAAAAGCCAGTTGCTAACAATGTATAACCGCAATTACGGCGGATTCGACTACGTCCGAATCCACTCGGAATTGCTAAGATCTGTGCTAAACCGAAAATTAACGCATATTAACCCGTAACTGACGGTTATACGAAACCGTTGCCAGTAATTTTGACCCGTCCTGAAATATGTATACACTAAAACAAATGTATATGTATAAAAATGATGGATATGTGAAACGTTATAGCG
>NZ_CANMDU010000021.1 GCF_947496775.1 uncultured Maribacter sp.
AAAGACGTTTAAATCACTTTGTAAAACAATATAATAACATAAGACCACACGAAGCTTTAGACATGAAAACACCTGCTCATTGCCATGACTTTTCTAACAGACCCTTCCCTGAAAAAATTCCAGATTTTGACTATAATCCTAAATATAAAATTCTTAAAGTAACTATGAGCGGAGCAGTAAGATGGAAGTCGTATTATTGGGTATATGTATCAGCCGCTTTAAAAGGAAAATATGTGGCTATTGAAGATATTGGTAATGGTATTTGGAAAGTATTTTATAGAAATGTATTTTTAGGCTTCTTTGATCAAAGAAACCTAAGAAATAAACAACAATCGACAAGGTTAGAAACTAATTTAGTGTAAAACATAATCTTTAACTTGTGTAAACCATGTCTCTTTACGAACATGTCAAAACAAATATTATTTATCATGATTTTATCTTCAATTCTATCTTTTTTTGGGTGTAAATATAAACCTGAAAAAACTAAGGAGGAGATTGAAATGGACAAGTCATTTGAGGAATGGAAAAATAGACCAATCTATAAAGTTCTAACTGCCGAAATTCTGGACAACGTATCAGATGATATGTTAGAACAAACAATTTTTGACAACATATATGAAATTATTGGAAATGACTATAAAAATGAATTGAAAAATATCCAATGCTTGTCAATAGGACAGCAAGCATTTTGGTCTACATGGATAATTGAGGGAGAAGTAAATAATGGTGGATTTAATCAATTCTATTTTAATTCAAGCGGACAATACTCCAAAATGGCTGAAGTTGGATTTAAAACTATTGGAGCGGAAAAATATGCTGATTTAACGGTACGCGCAAACAAAATCTACAATGAAAATAAAGAACGACTAGAGGAATTTGATGATGGCACTATGGAAAGCTTTAGTGAATCTTACAAAGATAATCCTCTTAACGAATTGGATACAGAATTTTATGAACTTGGAGAAACGGAAAGTGTTAGTGAATTGAGAATAAAATATATTCGCGAACATCTAAGCCAATTCACAACGGAATAAAACACTATGGCTAACAATACCTATAGCAAATAGGGCGAAAATGGGCATATTTAAAGGCTTAGGTGTATTTGCTAAGTCCGCCAAATCTTTTGGATTTGGCAATTAAAAAGAAAAAATAATTACAAAACAAAAAGCTCTGGCTAGCAGACCAGACGGAAACGAAAAGTTTCCTTACCTGCCCTACTTGCCATAGCCGAGACGTTGGCAGTAACTTACCTAGTAAAAAAAGAGAAACCAAGCGCTTCCCTCCTTTTTTTTGTTGTTTACCCTATAGTTGGATTAGTTACTTTCCTAAGTAAAACGCTTATCAGCACAACAAAAAAATTACGGTTTATAAAGCTAAAATTTGTCCTTTAAGAAGGTTTTGGGTTCTAAATAAGAAGTAACTAAGCGGCTTTCCCTTTTGCCGCCAACACGCAATCGCTACGGAATCGTTACGCAGATGGAATTGTGGCTTGCATATTCCTAGTAGTTATATTGGAGCTTGCCACACATTTCTGTGTTTGCTAAAGTCTGTAGCTGGATGGAAAATGCGGCAAAATCTACGCGGATTGTTCCCTTCTTTTTCCATAAGAGTAGGGTTCGCGCTGTAAGCTACTGCCAACAAAACCTAAAATTAATGCGGCGGTTTGGGGTTTAATCAAATGGTTTGCGTAATTTTATATGGTCGTCAAATCTGTTTGATTTGACATTTTAAAAACAAAAAAAAATAAACGCAAACAAAAAGCTTTGTCTTAGTGCCTAGACGGAAGCAAAAGCTTCCTTGCTCTTCGCACTAACTTTAGCTCGGGCGTTGTGCGTCATACAAAAAAAGTCCGTGCAATTCAGCAAGTTTCGGGTTTTATAGGAGTGAAATCAATTCTATTTTTGCTGTTATAAAATTTGAACTTAATGAACGAGCAAGAATACATAAATTATACTCGAATAGCGGAAGCTATTGAATACATACGGCAGAACCACACAGAACAACCTACTCTTGAGGAGATTGCAAAAAAAGTTCATTTAAGTCCTTTTCATTTTCAAAAAATGTTTACAGATTGGGCAGGTGTTAGCCCAAAAAAATTCTTGCAATTTATTAGCGTTCAACACGCAAAACAAATTCTAAATAATTCAAAAACTACTTTATTTGAAACTGCACATAAAACAGGACTTTCGGGTACAGGTAGATTACACGATTTATTTGTGAAAATTGAGGGAATGACACCCGGAGAATACAAAAACAAAGGAGAAAATTTGACTATAAACTATAGTTTTACAGAAAGTTTGTTTGGGAGAATTTTAGTAGCTTCTACGCACAAAGGCATTTGTTATATGGGTTTTTCGGACGACAAACAAATTGCATTTTCAGAATTACAAAAACGCTTTCCGAAAGCGAGTTTTATTCAAAAAACAGACGAAATTCAACAAAATGCTTTACAAATTTACACGCAAGATTGGAGCAAGATTAACAAAATTAAACTACACCTAAAAGGTACAGATTTTCAGTTAAAAGTTTGGGAAGCACTTTTAAAAATACCAACGGGAAATTTAGCAACTTATGGAAATATTGCTAACCTCATTCAAAAACCAAAAGCATCAAGAGCAGTCGGAACTGCAATCGGAAATAATCCTATTGGTTTTTTAATTCCTTGCCATAGAGTTATTCAATCCACAGGAATTTTTGGCGGTTATATGTGGGGAACAACTCGAAAAACTGCTATTATTGGTTGGGAAGCATCAAAAATCAATACTTCAAATATTACGGTATAACAATGGAGAATTTAAAAACAAAACTTGCGACAACCGATTGGCAATCTGTATCTGAATCAATGAACGAAAAAGGTTACGCCATTATTCCCAAAATAATTTCAGACGAACAATGCAACGAAATAATAAAAGAATACAATAACGAAAATCTGTATCGAAAAACGGTTGTAATGGAACGCTATCGTTTTGGTTTGGGCGAATATAAATACTTTGATTATCCACTTCCGAAAATCATTCAAACATTAAGAGAAACGATATATCCAAAACTTTCGCCTATCGCTAACCTTTGGATGAAAGTGCTTAATATTGATAAAATATTTCCCGAAACATTTGAAGAATTGCAATCGCTTTGCCATCAAAATAATCAATTAAAACCAACACCATTAATTTTAAAATATGGCAAAGGTGGTTTTAATACTTTACATCAAGATTTATATGGAGAAGTTTATTTTCCAATGCAAACCGTTCTTTTTTTAAACGAGCCAGATAAAGATTTCATAGGCGGAGAATTTGTTTTGACACAACAAACACCAAGAGCACAATCCAAAGCGATAGTTTTAAAACCAAAAAAAGGAGATATGCTCATTTTTACAACCAATTTCAGACCAATTAAAGGAACAAGAGGTTATTATCGAGTAAATATGAAACACGGAGTTAGTGAAGTTATTAGCGGAGAACGACATACTTTAGGCGTTATATTTCACGAAGCAACCAGCTAATAAAATGATAAAGCATACAAACATTGATAATACCGAACTTTATCGAAGAATAAAACGAAAAGAAATCGTTTATGGCGGAAATCTAAATCTAAAAATCTACGGAACTTTACAATGCAAATCGGGCAAAAGAATGAAAACCGAAAACCGTGTTTTCTTCAACACAACCGAACAAGCCAAAAAACTTGGATTCAGACCTTGTGGACATTGTTTGCGTACAGACTATAAAATTTGGAAAAATGGACTTATTTAATACCTCAAAAAATGCTAACATCTTACCTTTTGATGGAGAGGTAAATTATTACGGTTCAGTAATGAACACAGAAAAAGCTCAATATTATTTCGACCAATTATTACAGAATATTCAATGGACAAACGACAAAGCAATCATTTTTGGAAAATTGATTATTACCAAACGTAAAGTAGCTTGGTATGGAGATAAACCGTTTGATTACACCTATTCAAAAACCACTAAATCGGCTTTACCTTGGACTAAAGAACTTTTAGAACTCAAAGAAATTATAGAAAAGAAAACAGGAGAAAAATTTAACTCTTGTTTGCTTAATTTATATCATAATGGAGACGAAGGAATGGCTTGGCATAGTGATGGCGAAAAAGATTTGAAAAAAAATGGTGCAATTGGTTCATTAAGTTTTGGAGCAGAACGCAAATTTTTATTTAAACATAAAGAAACAAAACAAACTGTTTCCGTCCATTTAGAAAAAGGTAGTTTGTTGGTTATGAAAGGGGAAACGCAAACAAATTGGCTTCACCGATTGCCACCAACAAAAAAAGTAAAAAGTCCAAGAATAAATTTAACCTTTAGAACAATCGATATTTAAAACCGCAAGTATCGGGTTTTATAGGCTTTATCGTCAATGTATTTTTGCATCATAATTATTAATCAAAATAACGAAATATGCAAACATTGAAAGACAAGGTAATACTAATTACAGGAGCGAACAGAGGAATTGGGAAATCACTCGTAAAATCATCATTAGAAAAAGGAGCAAGAAAAATTTATGCAACTTCCAGAGATTTAAGCAAAATGCCAAATTTTGGAGACGAAAGAGTTGTAACATTAGAATTGGACATTACAGATAACGCTCAAATTTTAAAAATAGCTGAACAAACAAAAGACGTAGAAGTTCTAATAAATAATGCAGGAATTTTAAGCCAAGGTAATGTTTTAGAGGGCGAAATTAGTGCTGTAGAAAACGATATGAAAGTTAACTATTATGGCACTATAAATATGATGCGAGCATTTGCACCTACATTAGAGAAAAACGCACCATCAAAAATAGTTAATATCGTTTCTATTGTAGCTTATTCACCTTTACCCTCTTTAGCAGGTTATTCAGCATCAAAAACAGCTTTATATTCAGCAACACTTTCTGTAAGAACAGAATTAGTGAAAAAAGGAGTGACTGTACACGCTATAAATCCCGGAGCAATTGACACAGATATGAACAAAGGAAGCGAATGGGATATGCCAGCACCAGACGGAATTGCAACAATAATTTTAGACAAAGTAGAAGCAGGAGAATTGGATATAGTGCCTGACGAAATGGGACTTGGAATGTTCAACGCTTGGAAAGAAGCACCCTCAAAATTGGCTGAAATGTTTTCTAATATGTATCACGGAGAATAAGAATAGCCGAAAACAATTGAGCGTGAAAAAGTACGAACGCACAACAATGTATAAAAATAATAGCGGTTTCGGTTTTTTATCGAAGTCGCTTTTTTATATTTACAGTCAGTTCTAAACGGAAAGGTTCGTGTTTCAAAATCCGCTACTATTCTTATACGAGCCGTTGTATGCAATTTGGTACGTTAAACAAACATCCTTTACAAAGTTAAAGAAACATAGTTTACACTTTTTAAGGTATAATTTGAGGA
>NZ_CANMDU010000022.1 GCF_947496775.1 uncultured Maribacter sp.
CATTTGAACATAAAGAATTTTTAAATCGAGAGACGGGATTGAGACTTGTTTAGTTGTTGTTGCTTAACATATTTAAAAGACAACGATGAAGAGTTTGATCCTGGCTCAGGATGAACGCTAGCGGCAGGCCTAACACATGCAAGTCGAGGGGTAACATTTTGTGCTTGCACAGAGATGACGACCGGCGCACGGGTGCGCACCGCGTATGGAACCTACCTTTTACAGAGGGATAGCCCAGGGAAACTTGGATTAATACCTCATAGTATCATTTTTTAGCATTATTAAATGATTAAAGCATTCGTGCGGTAAAAGATGGCCATGCGTCCCATTAGCTAGATGGTAAGGTAACGGCTTACCATGGCTACGATGGGTAGGGGCCCTGAGAGGGGGATCCCCCACACTGGTACTGAGACACGGACCAGACTCCTACGGGAGGCAGCAGTGAGGAATATTGGACAATGGAGGAGACTCTGATCCAGCCATGCCGCGTGCAGGAAGAATGCCCTATGGGTAGTAAACTGCTTTTATACAGGAAGAAAAAAGAGTACGTGTACTCTACTGACGGTACTGTAAGAATAAGGACCGGCTAACTCCGTGCCAGCAGCCGCGGTAATACGGAGGGTCCGAGCGTTATCCGGAATTATTGGGTTTAAAGGGTCCGTAGGCGGGCCGATAAGTCAGAGGTGAAAGTTTGCAGCTCAACTGTAAAATTGCCTTTGATACTGTTGGTCTTGAGTTATGGTGAAGTTGGCGGAATATGTAGTGTAGCGGTGAAATGCATAGATATTACATAGAACACCGATTGCGAAGGCAGCTGACTAACCATATACTGACGCTGATGGACGAAAGCGTGGGGAGCGAACAGGATTAGATACCCTGGTAGTCCACGCCGTAAACGATGGATACTAGCTGTCCGAGGCCTTGAGTCTTGGGCGGCCAAGCGAAAGTGATAAGTATCCCACCTGGGGAGTACGTTCGCAAGAATGAAACTCAAAGGAATTGACGGGGGCCCGCACAAGCGGTGGAGCATGTGGTTTAATTCGATGATACGCGAGGAACCTTACCAGGGCTTAAATGTAGATTGACAGGACTAGAGATAGTTTTTCCTTCGGGCAATTTACAAGGTGCTGCATGGTTGTCGTCAGCTCGTGCCGTGAGGTGTCAGGTTAAGTCCTATAACGAGCGCAACCCCTGTTGTTAGTTGCCAGCGATTCAAGTCGGGGACTCTAACAAGACTGCCGGTGCAAACCGTGAGGAAGGTGGGGATGACGTCAAATCATCACGGCCCTTACGTCCTGGGCCACACACGTGCTACAATGGCCGGTACAGAGAGCAGCCATGTTGCAAAGCAGAGCGAATCTATAAAGCCGGTCACAGTTCGGATCGGGGTCTGCAACTCGACCCCGTGAAGCTGGAATCGCTAGTAATCGGATATCAGCCATGATCCGGTGAATACGTTCCCGGGCCTTGTACACACCGCCCGTCAAGCCATGGAAGCCGGGAGTGCCTGAAGTCCGTCACCGTAAGGAGCGGCCTAGGGCAAGATCGGTAACTAGGGCTAAGTCGTAACAAGGTAGCCGTACCGGAAGGTGCGGCTGGAACACCTCCTTTCTAGAGAACAATGACTAAAATTTATTTTGGTCCCGTTTTATCGATTTAATATTAAAAATTCTATAGTTTGTCTTTATAATTATAATATATAAGTAAATAACATTGTTTGTTTTTACAGATAAAGAGTGTTAGGGACAGTCCCATAGCTCAGCTGGTTAGAGCGCTACACTGATAATGTAGAGGTCGGCAGTTCGAGTCTGCCTGGGACTACAACTTAAAATGGTTTAATTAATAGTTAGCTATTTTAGGACGTTCATTAAAAAAAAAGAGCTGAATTTAGGTTCGGTTGTATTGAAGGAAATTTTAGAAGTTGTGCTACCTGTCAACTATAAACTGGCAACTGCCAACTTATAAAATGGGGGATTAGCTCAGCTGGCTAGAGCGCCTGCCTTGCACGCAGGAGGTCATCGGTTCGACTCCGATATTCTCCACCAGGCAATGCTTGGGGATATTAATTTATCTTCATTTGTTGCAAGAGGAGTCACAGAGACATTTTTTTATACTTGTCAGTGGCGACTCGCCACAAGTTCATTGACATATTGGGATAGGGTATATATTTTTTAGGAGATGTATACGCAAAAAGAAACACGAATTTTTTTTAGTAAAGAAGTACGAATTATAATAGAATAAAGGTCTAGCGACAAGCTGGAAAAGGGCGTATGGGGAATGCCTAGGCTCTCAGAGGCGAAGAAAGACGTGATAAGCTGCGAAAAGCTGCGGGGATTGGCACACACGATATGATCCGCAGATATCTGAATGGGGCAACCCGGCATATTGAAGATATGTCATCCGAAAGGAAGCAAACCCGGTGAACTGAAACATCTAAGTAGCCGGAGGAGGAGAAAACAAAAGTGATTCCGATAGTAGCGGCGAGCGAAATTGGATTAGTCCAAACCATTGTTGTTTCGGCAATAATGGGGTTGTAGGACCACGACATTAGACGTGTAATGAATTAGAATACTTTGGAAAGAGTAACCATAGAGGGTGATAGTCCCGTATAAGTAAAGATCATTGTTTATAGTGGTATCCTGAGTAGTGCGGGGCACGTGAAACCCTGTATGAATCCGGCGGGACCATCCGCCAAGACTAAATACTCCTGAGAGACCGATAGTGAACCAGTACCGTGAGGGAAAGGTGAAAAGAACCGTGAATAACGGAGTGAAAAAGATCCTGAAACCATACGCTTACAAGCGGTCGGAGCCCGTAAGGGTGACGGCGTGCCTTTTGCATAATGAGCCTACGAGTTACTTTTACTAGCAAGGTTAAGTTCTTCAGGAACGGAGCCGTAGCGAAAGCGAGTCTTAATAGGGCGCCATAGTTAGTAGTAGTAGACGCGAAACCGTGCGATCTACCCATGGGCAGGTTGAAGCTGTGGTAACACATAGTGGAGGACCGAACCCGTTGACGTTGAAAAGTCTTGGGATGACCTGTGGGTAGGGGTGAAAGGCCAATCAAGCTCGGAAATAGCTCGTACTCCCCGAAATGCATTTAGGTGCAGCGTGTAGATAGTTTTATAGAGGTAGAGCTACTGATTGGATGCGGGGGCTTCACCGCCTACCAATTCCTGACAAACTCCGAATGCTATAAAATGTTTCTGCGCAGTGAGGGCATGGGTGCTAAGGTCCATGTCCAAGAGGGAAAGAACCCGGACCATCAGCTAAGGTCCCAAAGTGTGTGCTAAGTTGACAAAACGCGGTGGAATTGCATTGACAGCCAGGATGTTGGCTTGGAAGCAGCCATTCATTTAAAGAGTGCGTAACAGCTCACTGGTCGAGCGATTCCGCATGGATAATGATCGGGCATAAGCACACCACCGAAGCTATGGCTTTACGTAAGTAAGGGGTAGGGGAGCATTGTAGTGCCGTTGAAGGTGTACCTGCGAGGGATGCTGGAGGAGCTACAAACGAAAATGTAGGCATAAGTAACGATAATGTGGGCGAGAAACCCACACGCCGAAAGACCAAGGTTTCCCCAGCTATGCTAATCAGCTGGGGGTCAGTCGGGACCTAACGCAGACCCGAAAGGGGAAGTGGATGGACAACAGATTAATATTTCTGTACCTGCTCACGCTAAAAGTGACGGAGGCGAGAAGTTGGTGCGTGCAGACGGAATTGCACGTTGAAGAGAGTGGTAACACCTCGATAGTACACCGAGACTACGGTCAAGGTGATAATCCAGCATATCGACTTCCAAGAAAAGCGAGTGAAGCAGCCCGTACCGTAAACCGACACAGGTGGTTGGGATGAGTATTCTAAGGCGCTCGAGAGATTCATGGCTAAGGAACTAGGCAAAATAGACCCGTAACTTCGGGAGAAGGGTCGCCCCCTTATGGGGGGCCGCAGTGAAGAGGTCCAGGCGACTGTTTATCAAAAACACAGGGCTCTGCAAAATCGAGAGATGAAGTATAGGGCCTGACACCTGCCCGGTGCTGGAAGGTTAAGAGGAGATGTCATCTTCGGAGAAGCATTGAATTGAAGCCCCAGTAAACGGCGGCCGTAACTATAACGGTCCTAAGGTAGCGAAATTCCTTGTCGGGTAAGTTCCGACCTGCACGAATGGTGCAACGATCTGGACACTGTCTCGGCCATGAGCTCGGTGAAATTGTAGTATCGGTGAAGATGCCGGTTACCCGCAGTGGGACGAAAAGACCCCGTGCACCTTTACTATAGCTTCGTATTGACTTCGGTCAAGCAATGTGTAGGATAGCTGGGAGACTTTGAAGCTGCATCGCTAGGTGTGGTGGAGTCATTGTTGAAATACCAGCCTTTGCTTGTCTGAAGCCTAACTCTCTTATGAGAGAACAGTGCGTGGTGGGTAGTTTGACTGGGGTGGTCGCCTCCAAAAGAGTAACGGAGGCTTCTAAAGGTGCCCTCAATACGGTTGGTAATCGTGTGTAGAGTGCAATGGCACAAGGGCGCTTGACTGAGAGACATACAGGTCGATCAGGTTGGAAACAAGAGCATAGTGATCCGGTGGTTCCGTATGGAAGGGCCATCGCTCAAAGGATAAAAGGTACGCCGGGGATAACAGGCTGATCTCCCCCAAGAGCTCATATCGACGGGGGGGTTTGGCACCTCGATGTCGGCTCGTCACATCCTGGGGCTGGAGAAGGTCCCAAGGGTTGGGCTGTTCGCCCATTAAAGTGGCACGCGAGCTGGGTTCAGAACGTCGTGAGACAGTTCGGTCTCTATCTACTGTGGGCGTTAGAAATTTGAGTGGATCTGACTCTAGTACGAGAGGACCGAGTTGGACTGACCGCTGGTGCACCAGTTGTTCCGCCAGGAGCATTGCTGGGTAGCTATGTCGGGATTGGATAAGCGCTGAAAGCATATAAGCGCGAAACCAGCCACAAGATGAAATTTCTTTAAAGGGTCGTGGGAGATGACCACGTTGATAGGCTATAGGTGTAAGGGCAGTAATGTCCGTAGCCGAGTAGTACTAATTGCCCGTCAAGCTTGCGCAACATCTGCTCCTAAGTCCTAGATTTAGGAGCAGGAAATTCCTTTTCTTTATTATATCTTACAGAAGTACAAAACAATCCGTGATTCTATTTACCTATCCCTTTTTTATGTCATACTTCGACTATCTTTATGTTAAGTCAAGTATTAAAATATTTAAAATTTAGGTGGCCATGGCGATGGGGCTCACCCCTTACCATTCCGAACAGGGAAGTTAAGCCCATCTGCGCCGATGGTACTGCTACACCAAGTGGGAGAGTAGGAAGCCGCCTTCTTCAAAGTCCGATACATTACGTATCGGACTTTTTTT
>NZ_CANMDU010000023.1 GCF_947496775.1 uncultured Maribacter sp.
AAAAAGCTTTGTCTTAGTGCTAAGACGGAATCTTTTCAGATTCCTTGCTCTCCGCACTAACTTTAGCTCGGGCGTTGGCAGTAATATGACCAAAATAGAAAGCTAAATGGAATTAAGAACAGAACTGGAGCCAAACTTGAAAGTTGCTTCTGAATTATATCCAGTAGTAAAAAAGAAAATTCTTGATTTTACAGATTTTTGGGACAACAATCCTGACAATGCTATTTCACGACACAAAGAAGTCGAAGATGAATTAAAAAAATTGACTGGTAAGGAAATGTCTGAATTTGATTTATGGGAATATTGGGAGGCTGATGGAGTCGAAAATTTAGCATTTAGAATATCACTTCCTAATCCTACCAAAATTTTAAACTTCAAAAAGAGTGAATTAAAAGAAATTTTGACACGCATTAAAACTTTTGAAGAGCCAACAGAATATGAAAATGATGAATTTCTAATGCTTGCTTGGACTAATAAATCTGATTTTTATAGAGAACTGCTTAAAATAAATTTTGATAAATATAACTTCAAATTTTTTATAAGAAATAAAGATAAAAATGGAAATTACTTTGAATACTCTGTAGATGAAATTGTTGAAAATCTATGGGAAAAATAAAAATACTACTGCCAACAATGTATAACCGCAATTACGGCGGATTCGACTACGTCCGAATCCACTCCCAATTGCTAATGTCTGTGATAAGCCGAAAAACAGTAACTTTAATTCCGTAACTTCGGTTATACCTATCGTTGGCAGTAATGTTGAAAAAAATTATTCTACATATCATCATATTTACCTTGTTTTTTTCTTGTAAAGAGGAAAAATCATTGTTTGGACATTGGCATGAACATCTGAACGGGAATAAGGATTTTGACAATTGTTATATCATTTCAGATAGTACAATATCAATAAACAAGTTAACTAGCGGAGCAACATTTCAACTGGAAAAAACGAATCCTTCGCAGATTTGGGAATTTATTAAATATTCAGATAAAATAGTACAAAGTCATTTAATCACCGATGATAAAGTGACTTTTATGAATAATACGGAATGGATTAGACAGCCTGTCAATTCAGAAACATTTTTAAATGACTTTTCAGCTGGATATAAAGTTAATATACACCCATTTAAATCCGCCATTGAAAAATCTGAATCGATTGCCTTCAACAATGGTAGGTTAAATATACTTCTAGCTTGTGGAAAACTAAAAAATCAACACATCGACACCAAAAATGGATTTTTAAAGAATCAGTTCTATTTTCAAATCAACGACAAAATCACCAGAGAATACGAAGACTTGTTGGAATATATAAACTGTACGCATTGTCAATTGGATAAAATCAACCTTTACGTTAACATGGACAAGAATACCCCGATTGAATTAAAAAGAAAATTGGACAGCGCTCTAAACTTTTTGAATTTAAAGCAAAGTCAGGTGTTTTATTTAAAAGCTGACCTTAAAAAATCAACTAATGAGTACCAAAACACTACTGCCAACAATGGCTATAGCAAATAGGGAAAAATGTGCTAAATTTAATGGCTTAGGCTTGTTTAATATGCCCGCCAAATCTTTTGGATTTGGCTTTTAAAATGAAAAAGATAAAAACAAAACAAAAAGCTCTGGCTACGGGCGCAGACGGAAACGAAAAGTTTCCTTGCCTGCCCTACTTGCCATAGCCGAAAACGTTGTAACCAATACGAGAAAAACCCAAACTGAAAATGACATTAGGCTTAATAATTACAATTTTAGCTTTAGGAATTGCCCTTTTTGTTGTGATAAATCAATGCAAAAAAGCAAAAAGTAAACTAAATGCGGAAATTCAAAATAAGAACGGAGAGTTATCAAGGAAGATTGAGGAAAACGACAAACTAAATTCTGATTTAGAAAGGTTTAGCGGAATTGTATCAATCGAAAATGAAATTGAATCAAAGAACAAGGAATTTTCAGAAATTCAAGCGAGTGCAAATGAATTGAACGATAAGTTTATTAATGCTAAAGCAATCTTCAAAGAATTAGAAAAAGACATCAAACTTTACCAAAACGATATAGAATTTATTGACCTCGGAATTTACGAGCCAATTTTTGATTTAGAAACTTCAGAAAAATATAAAGAGAGAATCACACAAATTATTACAAGACAAAAACAGCTTATAAAAGGTGGAAATGCTTGTGTTTGCAACACGGAATGGACCGTTGGGAATAGCCGAAAACAAGGCGAAATAATGACAAGAAGATACATCAATCTGACTTTAAGAGCATTTAATGGAGAATGTGACTCATTAATTTCTAAAGTCCGTTGGAACAATGTAAAGAGTTTTGAGGAAAGAATAAAAAAAGCATTTAACGCAATCAACAAACTTGGCAAATCAAACAATACATTTCTAACTGACAAATATTTAAAACTCAAACTTGATGAACTACATTTAGTATATGAATTAGCCCACAAAAAGTATCAAGAAAAAGAAGAAGCAAGAGAAATCAGAGCACAACAGCGAGAAGAAGAAAGAGCGCAACGAGAATTTGAAAAAGCCAGAAAAGACGCTGAAATGGAAGAAAAGCGTTATCAAAAAGCATTAGAAAAAGCAAAAAAAGATTTAGGTTTAGTTAGTGGAGAAAAGTTGGACGAACTGAATTCTCAAATCGCACAATTGGAACAGAATTTAAAAGATGCACACGAAGCTAAAGAAAGAGCGATTTCAAGAGCGCAAGAGACAAAATCTGGACACGTTTATATAATTTCTAATCTTGGCTCATTTGGAGAAAACGTTTATAAAATAGGAATGACAAGACGACTTGAGCCAATGGATAGAGTTAAAGAATTAGGAGATGCATCTGTTCCTTTCACTTTTGATTTACACGCAATGATATTTTCAGAAAACGCACCTGAACTCGAAAATCTTTTACATAAGGAATTTGACGATAGACGTATTAACAAAGTGAATTACAGAAAAGAGTACTTTAAAGTTACGTTAGATGAAATAGAACAAGTAATCAAAGACAAGTATGAAAAAGAGGTCGATTTTATAAAAGTATCAGAAGCGCAACAGTTTAGAGAAACGCAGTCGATAATTAAGCAAATTCAACAAGCAAAAAATGAAAAAGCTGAAAGTGAAATTGAAAAATATCCTGACAGTTTGTTCTGAAAAAGTACTGGTTACAACAACGTATATAGCTCATAGCCAAATAGTTGCTTAATCAAAGTTAAGGCGTATTTGGAAAGTCGCCAAATTTTTAAATTTGACGATTTCCAATAAAAAAGATAATAGTAAAATTTAAAAATCTGGCTTGTGGCTCAACCGAAAAATAATCGCTAATTTACACGCTACGAGCCATATACAAGACCGTTACCTCACATTTTGAAGAAACATAACAAATACATATTAATCTTGAGCATATTAAGCGGACTTTTCGGGTGCAATAATCAAAAAAAGGATTTTGTCCTTAATGAATTCAAAACCCAAATTGAAAAGCAAGGAATGAAAATTGATTCAATAGACGAAACAGAATTGATTTTCATCTCCAAAGGCGACATAACACTTAATGTAAGCCTTGATAATATCAGACGAGATTACCAAAGGGACAAAGACAAATCCATTATATCGGACTTTGCTAAAACTTTAATGAATTACACTCTCGAAATACCTGAAAAATGGACTGAGGCAAAAGAGAATATTTTTATTTCTTTATATCCAAGCGATTATGAATTCAAAGATTTTATAAACTATAAATTGACTGACAAAGTTCATAAGATTTATATTCATATAGAAAATGATATGCTGACTTGGATTTCGAAGGAAGACATTGAAAAATGGAACATATCGGAATCTACTCTAAATGAACAGGCTGAAAAAAATGGAGACAGAATTTTAGCCAAATCTACCATTGAATATAACACAATAGAAAATAGAAAACTCGGAAGATTAGAATCTGAATTTATCAATTTAAAAGGAGCACTTTTACTAGCGCCTTCAATGAAGGAAAAAATTCAAACGGATTTTAGTTTTCCTTTTTATGCAGTAATTCCTGTTCGAGATTTTTGTTATGTTTTCTCAGAAAATGATTTTGAATTTTTCTCGCAACGCATTGGACAAGTTGTTGTGGAAGAATATAAACAATCAGGTTATCCATTGACAACAGAACTTTTAAAATTTTCAAAAAACGGAATTGAAACTGTTGGGGTTTATGATGCGTCCGAATAAAAAACGTGTGGTAACAAAACCTATAAACAATACGGGCTTGGCTGCTTAAGTTATAAACTCGGAATATCATCAAATACCGCCAAATCTTTTGGATTTGGCATTAAATAAAAAAAGAAAAAGCAAAACAAAAAGCTTTGGCTAATTGCGTAAAGGAATGTTAAGTGCTAACTTGCTTCCGTACTATTTATAGCTAAACCGTTGTACGTAAGCTGAAAAAGCCAATGAACATTAAAGATAAATCACTGAACTTCCAATATCTATATAGCCGAATTTTCACTTTCGGTCTGAATAGGAAAAAGTTTGTATGCTTACCGAAAAGTAATAGCTTATTTGCGTCAAATAATTCCAGAAATACATTTATTGCGCTCGGTTTTACATTATTTTCTTGTGGACTATTTTTTTCTGGAATTATAGAATGGTTTATAAACGGACATAAAATTACAACGGAATTTATACTTGTCTTTTTTGCAGCTCATCCAATTGTTGCGGCTATTGGATTACGCCAATTTTTGTGGCTGATTAATGGACGACAAGAATTACGGATTGAGAATGGAAAAATGACCTTAACTAAAAAAGGAACTTTTCTAACTAAAACACAAACTTTTGAATTGGAACACGTGGAAAACGTTCGGAATGAAATCCAAGAAAATTCATTATCCCTCTATGACAAAACATTGCGGAATATCGCTCTGAATAGAAAATTGCTTTTTAGTCACATAATGGGCGAAATTCTCTTTAACTACAAAGGAAAAAAAATCAAATTATTTAATGAATTGACTGAAAATCAAAAAGCTGAATTAATAACTGAAATCAATAATCTAAAACTAAAGCCTACGTACAACACGGTATAAAAAACATAGGGCGGTTTAGGCTTGCCAAAAGACCTGTGTTTATTTACTAAGTCGCCAACCATAAAATTTGGCATTTACGAAAAATGATAAAAGCAAAATATTTATATTTGGCTTAGTATCAATCCGAAACGTATTGCTTATCACCTGCCCTACGTTTCTTATACTTAACGTTGTCATTAATTTGGTACGTTAAACAAACATCCTTTACAAAGTTAAAGAAACATAGTTTACACTTTTTAAGGTATAATTTGAGGA
>NZ_CANMDU010000024.1 GCF_947496775.1 uncultured Maribacter sp.
TAACTGGAAACTTTACCCTAAACCCAACGGTAGCTCCTGTTTTAGAAGTGAACGCTAATAGCTTATGTTATGATAGTTCTACAGGATTAGTTTTAACTGCCAATGTAACTTCTGGGGGAGTAGCACCATTCCAGTATCGTTTAATAGGAGGAGCTTACCAAAGTGAAGAAGATTTTACAGGTTTAACTCCAGGTAATTATACTATTGAGGTTATTGATAGTAAAAATTGTACTGCTACTGCAAGTATTGATGTTTTTCCAACATTAACTGCCAGCGCTGCATTAATAAAAGATTTAGATTGTTCCGCAACACCAGATGCTGAAATTAGCATTACGATGTCCGGCGGAAATCCAACATTTAATTTCGAGGTTATTAGAGATGGTAGTTCTATACAGGCAAGTACTGCAGTACCTAGTATTCCTTTTTCATATTTCACTACTACTGCTGGTACTTATGAATTTATTATTACAGATACTGAAAGTTGTACGGTTACTACCAATCAAGTTATTGTTACAGCAAACAACCCACCAACAGTAGTTGAAGTTATTACAAATCCTCTTTGTAATACTAGTGCAGATGGCGTTGCTGAATTACAAATCTCAGGTGGTCTAGCTCCGTATCAAATTGTTTTTAATGGTAGTACCCCTTCAACTCAAACTACCTATGCAGGTTTAACAGCTGGAACATATAACTATACCGTAACAGACGCTAAAGGTTGTGTAACAACAGATAGTGTTACCCCTACTGCTCCAGCAGTAATAGCTCCTGGAACAATAAATATAGTTCAAGATTATCGTTGTGATAACTCTTCAGCTACAATTCAAGTTACTGGATATTCTGGAGGAACTCCTGGTTATACCTTTAGTTTAGATGGGGTTAATTTCCAAGGGTTAGATACATTTAGTACTGGAATTACAGCAGGGTCTTATACCATAACTGTTAGAGATGTTAATGGGTGTACTGAAGATACTCCAGCAATTGTAATTGATCCATTAAACGAACCTACAGATTTAACTTTTACTGCAACAGCTCCTAATTGCCCAGCACAAACATCTGATGTAACGGTAAACGTTACCAATGGAAATGCTCCTTTTACTTATGAAATTATTGCCCCTGCAGCAGCAACTACAAATACTTCTGGAGTAAACTCTGGTATATTTACAGCTCTTGCTCCAGATACCTACACCTTTAGAGTTACTGACAATAAAGGATGTCAAATAGAAGAAAATTATACTGTAGTAGATATTCCACGAGTAGCTGCAATTTCGCAATTGACTAATAACGTAAGTTGTTTAGGTGCTACTGATGGTGCATTTACTTTTACAGTAAGTGATTTTGCTACTACTTATAGTTATACTGTAGAAAATAGCGCTACTACAGTAATACAATCGCAAAATAACATAAACCTTACAACTGCAATAGCTGTTAGCGGATTTGCAGCGGATACCTATACGGTTACAATAACAGACGATACAACAAATTGTACAGCAACAACTAGTATGGTAATAAATGACCCTGCAGCTGCTTTAGACTTTACATTTACCAACACACCTGTTACTTGTATAGAAAATAGTACTATAACAGTTACTGCAACTGATGGATGGGGTAGTTATGAATACCAATTAGAGAATACTGTTGGTCCTGCTATAGTTTATGCATACCAAAGTACTAATGTATTTACAAATGTAGCTGCAGGTACTTACACTATTTATGTAAGAGATGCTGGTGGTTGTATTATTGATAAACCAATAACACTTACTACTGCAGATGCTCCAACAATTGCAGTAGATACCTCTTCAGATTTTTGTTATGATGGTACTGATCAGGCTTCATTGGTAATTAATATTACCGATGGTGTAGCTCCATATACTTATAGTATTGATGGTGGTGCGCAAACGGCAGCCGTTGGTAATCCATTTACAATAACAAACTTAGCTCCAAATACTTATAATATTCAAGTAACCGATGCTTATGGGTGTGTTTCTAATATCCTTACAGAAACTATTGAACCTCAATTAACAGCAAACTCTGTTTTAACAAAAGGACTAGATTGTACAGTTTCTCCAGAAGCAGTAATTAATGTTACTATAAATAATGGTTATTTACCATATGCATATTTTGAGGTAAGTACAGATTCTGGTACTTCGTGGAGTACAACAACAACAATAACAGGAAACAGTTTTGCCTATACGGCTGCTACTGCAGGAACTTACGATTTTAGAATTACAGATAATAATGGTTGTACTGTTATTACACAAACTACAGTAAACCCTATAATTAATCCTGTAATTACGTCTTTAGTACAAACCGTTGATATTTTATGTAATGGTGATGAAGGCGCAACAATAAACGTTAATATAGATAATACACAAGGTACTGCTCCTTTTGCTATTTCTGTAGTAAACACAACTACTACTACAAATTATGGTACACAAACAGCTGGTTTACCCGCTGGAACCTATGAGGTAACTGTAACAGATGCAAAGTCTTGTACAGATGTGGAAACTATTATAATTTCAGAACCAAATGTAATTAGTTATAGTATAGACCTTGTACCTATTACTTGTATAGCTACTGGTACATCTCCAGGATCTATAACCGTAGAAAATACAACAGGTGGAGTAGCAGAATATACATATTATTTAACTGGAAATAATGGTTTTTCTGCAACCTATAATACTACCTCAGGAGGTGAAGATCATACGTTCCCTATATTAGAGTTTGGTATTTATGAAGTTGATGTAATTGATGCAAACGGATGTTCTGTAGTAACTACGAACATCATAGCATCTCCTCCAGATGATTTAGATATTGATGTATCTGCATTAACAGCTGATTGTACTACAGGTGGTACTGCAGTAGTAACAGTAACTACAGCAATTTTAGGAACAAATTATGAATTTGGAATTTTAGATAGTTTTGGTGTTCCTTATGCATCAACGTATTATGCTCCTGATGTTGCAAATGGTCCTACTCGTACGTTCACAGGATTAACACCAGGATTAACATATACGTTTGTGGTACATGATATTACTACAAACTGTTATTATTTTGAAACTGCTGCTGCACCAATTAATACACTTTCGAGCCTTACATCTACATTAGATACAGTTTCTAATATTACATGTACAGGAAGTGCAGATGGTAATGTTACCTTCACTTTTGATAATTATGATAGTGGAGCAACACAAGTTAGCTATGAAATTTTTAACTCACAATCTAATGTTACAACTGGAATAGGAAGTACATTAAATGTAAACCCTCCAGCTGTAGGTACTGGTGTAACCGTTTCAAATGCTGGACCACTTCCAAGAGGAATATACTATATCTTATTTACAGAAATAGGAGGAGCATATCCTGGTTGTACTACTACATCAGCAGAATTTACAATTACAGAATCTAATAATTTACTTTCTGTTACTGCAACTGCTGATACTAATGATAATTGTAATGTAAATGCAGGACAAATTTCAGCAATTGGGCAATATGGTACAGCTCCATACGAATATCAACTTGCATTAAGTACAGATCCAGCACCAACTGCTGCTACATGGTCTGGTAGTTCTACCAATGTATTTAATGTAGAAGGTGGAGATTATATCATTTATGTAAAAGATGCAAATAATTGTATTCAATTAGATGCTATAACTTTAATTACAGATCCAACACCAGCAATTAGCGTTGCTATTAATAATCAATGTAGTGCTGCTGAAGGTGCTTATTCTGTAGATATTACTTTAGATGCCATTGGGATTGTACCACATACTATTAGTGTTGATGGTGGTGCACCACAAGCAAGTACATTATCTATTGTTGGCGATGTTATGACGGTTACCAACTTAAGTTCTGGTGCACATACATTTACCATTTCTGATGTAAACGGATGTACTGAAACTGAAAATATTACTATATATCCTCCTTTAACATTAGGAGCTAATGTATCTGCCGCTGATAACTGTGATCCAGCAAATTCTGGTGAAGTAACAGTTACTGCAAACGGTGGATCAGGAAACTATAGTTATACACAAATAACTCCAGCAGGACCAACAAATACAACAGGTGTATTCACTGGTTTAACGCATTCAGTTGCATATACTTTTGAAGTAGAAGATACTACAACAAATTGTTCAACACCTGTAACTATTACACTAGATGCTCCTGCTAACCCAACATTTACTTTAGCACCGACTGCTGTTAGTTGTTTTGGAGGAAATAATGGAACTATTACAGTAAATTTAAATGCCGGGAATATTGATGTTGCTTATGCATATAGTTTAGATGGTGGAACCACAACGCAACCAACAAATGTATTTAACGGCCTTACGCAAGGAACATATAATGTAACTGTAATTTCAGCCAAAGGTTGTCAATCAACATTACCTATTGATGTTATAGAACCAACGGAGCTAGATATTACAGCTTCAGCTTCTGCATTTAGTTGTAATGATTCTGCAAGTACCATAAATGTTACTATTAATGATGCAACTCCTGGAAATCCTTCTGGAACAGGACCATATGTTTATAGTTTTGATAACGGAGCTAATTACCAACCAACAAATACTTATGAAGTACCTTTTGGTTCTTCAGATGTAACTGTTGTTGTAAAAGATGCTAATGGATGTACTACTAATGAAATTGTATCCATACCAGCTATCCAAGAGGTAACGGCTAGTATTACTCAAAATCAAATTATTGATTGTGATAATGGTCAAGAAATTATTGAAATTGTTGCAGCAAATGGCTCTGGAACATATACCTATGCAGAGCTTCCAAGTGGTACTGCAGTTGCAGATCCAACAAATATAATATTAACAAGTCCTGGTACTTATATTTATGAAATAACGGATACGGTTACTAATTGTTCCGTTACTGTAGAACATACTATTGCTCCTTATGATTTAATCGATGTAACTGCAGCACTTGTAAGCGATGCTACATGTAGCGATAGTACAGACGGAGTAATACAAGTTACTATTACAGGTTATACAGGTACTTTTAACTATGAAGTGTTTGACAATACTGGTACAGCTGTAGCGGGTACTGCAAACTCTAATAATGCAACAAGTGATCCTTATATTTTCAATGTAGCTTCAACTTTAGGAGCTGGAATATATTCTGTAAGAATTACGGAAACAGCATTCCCTGAATGTGTTGGTACCTCTAATACTGTTACTATAGATGCACCAGAAGCTTTAGCTCTATCTTTAGTAAGCAATGTAAATGCTAATTGTATCGA
>NZ_CANMDU010000025.1 GCF_947496775.1 uncultured Maribacter sp.
AAACACCTAATTACGTGCACCAATGTGCCGCTTAAAAACAAATATTAATCCGTAGCCGTATTTTAGGACGTGACATTTAAAAAATATGAGAATATTATTATTTATAATTACATTATTGTTAACCGTAGGCGCATCATTTGGTCAACAACCAGTAATTAATAGCGTTACATTAGAAATTTGTAATGCTTTATCTAATTCTAAAAAATCCCCTGAAGAATTATCATATGAAGATTCAAGAAATATTATCAAGAATGCCATAAGTATAAATTCTTCTGATTGGATAAGTGAAATAAATAATTTTAAAAAAAAGACTGGCCAGCCAGAACTAGCGTATTACGAATATTTCCTGCATATATTGCGGATTGATTGTCCTAATTTCAGGAGAATAGAAGATAAATTCGAAAAAAAATCATATACAAATGATAAGTCAAAATTGCTTCACTTAAAAGCAAAAGAATTTGTAATCGGTTTACAAGATAATCTGAAAAATATTGACTTAAAAAAGTTGGTAAGTAATAATATCGAAAAGAATAATATTGAAAATCTACTAAACTTAAGTAAAGTTGAAATAAATAAATGTAAAAGAACTTCAACTTTTTATATTATGCTAATTCATACTAATGGCTATACTTATCGAGTGACATACATTGATTATTTGACAACTGAAAGCGAATTTCAAATTGACATTATATTTAACGATGATACTGATTTATTAATAGACAATTTGATTATTAAAAGCAAAAATCAATTAATGAAAGAATTGAAAGAACGGATAGATTTCAATAAAAAAGTAAAAAGTGGAAAAATTAATATACCTCCTCCTCCACCAAATATCAACAAATAAAACGCACTACAACAATACCTAAACGTAATACGGTCTTTAGGGCTAAATCGAAAGGTCTGTGTATATTTATAAAGTCGCTAAATCTTATGGATTTAGCTTTGGAAAAGAAAAAATAAAACTAAACAATTAGCTTTAGCTTTGTGCGTAGACGGAAACGAAAATGTTTCCTTGCCTCCGCACTACGCTTAGCCGAGCCGTTGTAACTAATTACGAAACATTGAAGGGAAATAAATATAATATTAGAGTAGCTTATGGTTCAATAGGAGTAATATTATTTTTTATTTTACTTATTGTTAAGCTTACCAACACTTATTTTTCATTGGATATTAAAGATTCTGATTTGATAACCTTCAAGGGAGAACTAATTGACGTAAAAAAATTGTCCGACGGAGGTGTAAAAAAAAATTATTACTACGAATTAAAACTAAAAGGTCGCAATAATACTTTTCAAATTAATGGTTTGTCATATGATTTACTTAGTGATAATGATTTAAACTCAATTTTTATGATAGGGCATCAATTTGAAATAAGTACGACACAAGACGAATTATTAATATCCGAAAATAAAAGGCTCAAAGATATTGTTCTGAATAAGATATTTATATGGAGGGAAAAACCTAATGTATTTCAATTAAAAGCGAATCATACATTATATTTTAATATTCAAGATTATAATACAGAAAAAAAAGAAGCTGCAATCAGTAATCTAAAATGGGGTATTCCGATAAGTATATTTGCTATTGCTTTTTTTGGTTTAATGGGCTATGCTAATTGGAAAACTAGATTTGAATATAACTAGTTACAACACTATATATAGCAAATAGGGCTGGTTATTGTTTAATCAAAAGGTTGTTTTTTATTTGCTGTGTCCCCAAATCTTTTGATTTGGCTTTATGATAAAAAAGATAAATCAAAATGCAAAAGTTTGGCTTAGTGCTTAACCGAGAATAACCTTTTATTTTCTGCCCTAAATGCCATATATTTAACGTTGTGCAACATTTTGCAAAAATTAAACCTTGAATGAAAAATAACCCTTTAGATGATATTTTAAAGACAATTGAAATTCATGATAAAATAGTTGCTGAATCGGCGGAGTTAGATGATAAATCTAAAAGGGCGATGTTAAACTTTTCTTCTTACACAAAACGACTTCTAACTACTCAGGAAATAGGTAGAAAATTGAATTCTTATCAACGAAAATCTGCAACAAGTGAATTCTTAAACTATTGGAATTATAGCATAAGTCCTGATACGGAAAAATTTTGGGAAACAATAAAAGCTAATGGTATAACAATCGAAAGGAAAGACCCTTTTAGGTTTGCATTAGAGAAGAATAGATTCATTCGAGTGGAGTTAGGAATTGGAGCTCGAAAATATTGGACGAAATTAAAAACACTAAAAGCAATAACGGATAGATTCTCTGAAACTGAAATTTCCAAAATTGGCGAAATAATTACGGAAGATGAAAACAAGCGAATTGGAATTCTAAAAAAATGTTTAGCCAAAAAAAATATTCCTAAAAGCCAATATTTAAAGTTTGGAGAATGTTGGGCATATTTTACAAATACTGGACTTTTTGCAAAGTATATGAGTGAAAAGGAGGTAAATGAGCTTTATGTAATATGGAAAAACTTTAAATCATAACGCAGAAAAAACGTTGCACAACAATGCCTAAACGCAATGCGAGATTTTGGGCTAAATCGAATGGTCTATGTATATTTACTATGCCGCTAAATCTTTGGGATTTAGCTTTAGACAAGAAAAATAAAAACTAAACCAAAAGCTTTAGCTTAGTGCTACGGCGGAAACGAAAGGTTTCCTTACTACCGCACTACGCTTAGCCGAGACGTTGTAAAACATTTAAACAAACCTTATCAATAAATGAATATTAACGAAAATATCCTTAAAGAATTAGATGATGAATTGACAAAGGAAATTCGTTCAAAACAAAATTATATTCTCGAAAAACTAAGGGTTAGACTAAATCAAAAAAGTTATAGTTTTCAAAGATTTAATGGTTTATTTGGAGGTAAAAACAACACTTATGTTGATAGCGTAAGAACTCAATTCTCAGACTTCAATGATTTCTATTCACAATGGCTTAAAGGTTTAATCGACCAATATGAAAAAAGAAGAATTTGGGGACCACAACCAAACCACAATGCTCAATTACTAAAAGACAATGAAATTGAAAACTTTGTTCGTTTATTTTTAGAAAGAAATTTTTATAGAAACTTAAAAGCGAGAACCAGATTAAAGCCGAACGAACAACTTTGGTCTATATGGTTTGGTTATAAGGTGATTTTTGGATTATTAATTGCACCAAATTTCGAGGAAAATCAATGGATAATTGATAAAAGCGAGATTAGAAGAGCTGATTATGAATATTGGACAATCGGACACGTTTTTAAAGAAGGATTGATTGATAACGATTCGAGTAAGTCTTTGAAAATTAATAATCTCGAGCAATTTGAAAGCATATATCTTTCAATTCTCAAAAAGTTGTCCAGTTCGAACTATGAAAAAGAAATTTATGATAGATATGTTGAATATCTTCATAATTCAGAAGATTTAGAGAGTGAGCCATTCCTTATACCTGAAGTAAGATATTTAGGGTTAGAACATAAACATAAATATAGACTTGATTTCACAGTTCTCAATCCTCACACATATCAATATACCGGATTTGAAATAAGCCCATCTTCATCACATATGAGTGTTAGCGGATATAAAGAAAAACAAAAAGAAGTTAACAAAGAGCTGAGTGAGAAGTGGCATAAAGAAATGACAAAGAGAAACGATTATTTCGATAGTTTCGAAATTACCACAGTTACATTCACAGAACAAATGTTGGAAGATTTTGATTCTTGTTGGAAAGTAATTGAAGAAAAATTAAAAGCAAGGTCAGAAGAGAAAACAAGTATTTTAGACCAAATGACAAGAATAAGCGGAATATAAAAACGTTTTACAACAATGTATATAAAAAATAGCGCAAGTCGTTGATAACACAAAGGTTTGGGCATTTTTAGGAAGTCGCCAAATTTTTAAATTTGACAAATTCCCAAAAATAAAATAATTAGTAAAATTTAAAAATTCGGCTTGTGTTTAATCCGAATAGATAACGCTTATTTTCAGCGCTACTTTTCATATACAAGACCGTTGTAGCACATTTGACCAAATCAATGAACAGACTATTAATCATCATATTTTTTGCCTTTAATTTTTCTTTTGGACAATCGATTCAGCACGAACCGAGAAAATCATTTGTAGCAACTTTAAACGTTCCTCAAAACACAAGGAATAGTAATGACGCCTTTACAAAGTTTGCATTAAAGAACAACCTAAAACAAATTCTTTGCTTTAGAGATGGACAAATTTCATCGGACATCAACTTTGACAAAAACGGAAAAGTTATAACCATAATTGAGAATGATAACACAATTATCAACAAGAGCGAATATCAATATGATGAAAAAGGGAGAGTTATCAAAACATCACATTATTCGCCAAATGGAGATTTTAAATATGGCTATGAATATGAGTACTTGAAAGATACAAAGCTGACTTATGAAAATCCTGGAAGAATACTTAAAAACAAAGCCATTTTTATAAAGAACAAAAACCAAAAGATTTCAATCGATTACGGAACCGACAAAGAAATTGTTTCCAAAGAAATAGAAATATTTAATGCAAATGGAGAATTAAAACAAAAACAGGAATTTTCAAACGACAAATTAAACCGAGAATTCATCTTTTATTCAAAAGACGGAGAAAAATACGAAGACAAAATATTTTACCCTGAAAACAGAGAAAAAATTGTAGAGACAAAAAAAATATTGGATAATGATGTGATTGACAAAAACGGAAATACAATCATTAACTATTCTGGCGATTTTAAAGTGTCTGAACACAAATACAATTCCGCAAACCAATTAATCTCATCTGACTTTTATTCAACGAAAAATGGACATTGGAAAAATGAAACTTACGAATATAAGAATGATACGATTTTAATAAATAAGTCAGAAAATTACATTTTAAAAGGCAAAATAAAATCTTATCAATTCATTTACAATAACGCCGGAATTTTAGAAAAAGTAATTAAAATTGACGGAACTGAAAAAGAAATATTTGAGTATAAATATCAACTGAACGAAAAATAAAAACGTGCTACAACAACGTATAAAATTAATTGCTTGATGCGAGCTTGCTTACGAAAATCCTCGCGGATTTTCTATTCAATTTGTATTTGCTAAATTCGTTGCTTAACCACGCAACTAATCTTATACAAGACCGTTGGCAGTAACTTACCTAGTAAAAAAAAGAGAACCTAAGCGCTTCCCTCCTTTTTTGTTGTTTACCCTATAGTT
>NZ_CANMDU010000026.1 GCF_947496775.1 uncultured Maribacter sp.
AATCGACAAGGTTAGAAACTAATTTAGTGTAAAACATAATCTTTAACTTGTGTAAACCATGTCTCTTTACGAACATGCAAGAAAAATCGTTACTGAATGGAAAAATCGATATTTGAAATCACCAAAATGGATTGTCCTTCAGAGGAAAACCTAATCCGAATGAAATTGGATGGAATCTCAAATATTGCGAATTTAGAATTTGACATTCCCAACAGAAAATTGACTGTCTTTCATAACGGAGAAATTCAACAAATAGAAAAATCCATCTTAGAATTAAAACTAGGCGGAAAGAAAATATCGACTGAACAAACCGACCAAACGGATTTTAAAGAAAATAAAAACCAGAAAAAGCTTCTTTGGTCTGTACTTATAATCAATTTCATTTTTTTCTTAATCGAAATGACAACAGGTCTGATTTCAAAATCAATGGGACTTGTGGCTGATAGTTTAGACATGCTCGCAGATAGTTTTGTTTACGGAATTAGCTTGTTTGCGGTTGGTGGAACTTTAATAAAGAAAAAGCGGATTGCCAAACTTGCTGGATATTTTCAAATAACACTTGCGATTATAGGATTTGTGGAAGTCCTTAGACGATTTTTCGGAGAAGAAAAATTACCAGACTTTTCGACTATGATTATTGTCTCGGTTTTTGCGCTCATTGCGAACGGAATCTGTCTTTATATTTTACAAAAGTCAAAAAGTAAAGAAGAAGCACATATGAAAGCTAGTATGATTTTCACCTCTAATGATGTAATTATCAATTTAGGAGTTATAATCGCTGGAGTTTTAGTAAATTATTTGAGTTCAAGTAAACCTGATTTAATTATTGGAACAATCGTTTTTGTTTTGGTAATACAAGGTGCAGTTAGAATTTTGAAACTAGGTAAATAGAAAGCACAGGTTACAACAACGTGTATAACTAATTGCTGGTTTTGTGTGTACTCGGAAAATCCTACGGATTTCCCTCTGGTTCGTTTTCTATTTACTAACTTAGTGCTAACCAACGCAACTAGCCATAACACGAACACGTTGGCATACATTAAAAAAATGAACCGAGAACATATATCAAATACTACAATCAAAATTAACGCTCCTGTTTCAAAAGTTTGGAATGCTTTAGTAACACCAGAGATAGCGAAGAAATATTTTTTCGGAGCGAATATTGAATCAGATTGGAAAGAAAATAGCCCGATTACATTTAACGGAGAATATAACGGAAATAAATATGTGGAAAAAGGAATTTTAATGAATGTAAAACCAAACATTCAATTACAATATACACATTGGAGTAATCTTGAAGGAATTCCAGATATTCCTGAAAATTATAGAGTTTGGACTTTTGACTTATCTGAATCTGAAAATCATACCCAACTCTCAATTTCTGAAGATAATATCCCAACGGAAAAAAAACAGAAACGTTCTGATGAATTTTGGAATGGAGTTCTATCAACAATTAAAAAGATTGTGGAAAATGAAAAATGAATTTTTGAGACATACTCTATCAACAATATCTTATAGATTTAAAAAAGCTGTACATAATCAAAAAATGGAGTTTGGAGATTTTAATGTGGGAAAGGAAAGTAGAACTCCTAATGAAATAATAAATCATATGTATCAGGTTCTAAGTGCTACAAGAATTTTTATTGAGGAAGAAAGATACAGTAAGGAACAACCTGAAAGGGTTGATATGAAATTCGAAATAGAGAGATTCAATACTGAACTTAAAAACTTGGATAGCATCCTTATGAAAAAAGAACTTGATATTAATTATGCAAAACGATTAATTCAAGGTCCCTTTTCAGACATACTGACCCATATCGGTCAAATCTCAATGTTAAGTAGATTAAATGGAAATCCAATTATGGGAGAGGACTTTTCTTCAGCTTCAATAACGACAGGAATTGAATAAGTTTAAAAAAAACGTATGGTAACACTGTATATAGCAAATAGGGCATTCAGTGATTTACGAAAGTACTGTTGTTATCTGAAACACCGCCAAATCGTTGATTTGGCTTTTATAAAATGAATAAGATAAAACAAAATACAACGTTTTGGCTCTGTGCAAAATTGAAAGTTTATCGCTTTCTACTGCCCTACTTGCCATATACTAACCGTTAGGCACAATTTTACCTAATATCGTATCACATATTTCCAAAAACGTATTTCTCTCAAAAGTTAAAAAAAAGTTAAATCATACAGACCTGTCTGTTAGTATTAAATTTTGTTCTATATTTGTCCCATGAAAAAATTAGGTGTGAAAGATAGAATCATAGAAACTGCGTCAGATTTATTTTATACTAACGGATATAATCAAACAGGAATAAATCAAATAATAGCAGAAGCTGGTGTAGCTAAGGCAAGTATGTATCAACATTTTAGATCAAAAGAAGACATTGCAGTAGCCTATTTAAAAAGAAGACACATAAATTGGGTAGGTGATTTACAAAGTTTTGTGTCTAAGCAAAAAAACAATAGAGATAAATTAATTGCAAGCTTTGATTATTTAGATAGTTGGCTGAGCTCAGTTAACTACAGAGGATGTGGTTGGCAAAATATTATAACAGATTTACCACATGATCATAATAAAATAAGAGATCAAGCAGTATTACATAAAAATGATGTTAGAGCTTGGGTGCATTCATTACTAAAAGAAGAAGATAATCTTTCAGACAATGAAGCTATGCAATTAGGAGATGAGTTAATAATACTTTTAGAAGGATCTATAATATTATCACAAATACAAAAAAACAAATGGCCTATTGAAGTGGCAAAAAGAGCAGCAAAAAAATTACTTAACTAAATTTAAAAAAAATTTACATATATAAAACAGACTTGTCTGTTTAATATTAAATTATGAAAACAATTAAACCACCTTTTACAACGGAAACCGCAGAGGAAAAAGTACAAGCAGCAGAAGATGCTTGGAATAGCAAAAACCCAGAAAGAGTATCTAAAGCGTATACCTTAGATTCTCAATGGAGAAATAGAACTGAATTCTTCACGGGAAGAAAAGCTATAGTAGAATTTTTAACAAAAAAATGGAATAAAGAATCTAAATACAAATTAAAAAAACATTTATGGTCATTTACTGATAATAGAATTTCAGTAAGATTTGAATATGAGTGGCAAGATGCAAAAACAGGCCAATGGAAAAGAACACATGGTAATGAGCATTGGGAATTTGATCCTGAAGGCCTCATGAGAGTTAGAGACATGAGTGCAAATGACATAAATATCTTAGAAACAGAAAGAAAATTTAAATAATCGAAAATCAATACAAATGGAAACAAAAGAATCAAAAAGTTTTAATTGGAATAGTAAACGACGGTACAGATAAAAGCTTTTATCTAATTACAATCAAATATTATAAACATTAAATAAATAAAATTATGAAAACACAAATTTTAAAATCAGTATTCAGTATAGCTCTATTAGCTATACTATCAATAGCCTTAGTTTCTTTTACAAAATCAAATGAAAATATTATAGGAACTACAGTAGGTAAGACAGCTCACCATACATTACATAAAAGTGTAGATATAAATGGATTAAACATTTTTTATCGTGAAGCAGGTGACATAAGTAAACCAACTATCTTATTATTGCATGGTTACCCAACATCATCTCATATGTTTCGAAATTTAATTACAGACTTGTCTGTTCGATATCATGTTTTAGCACCAGATTATCCAGGTTTTGGTAGAAGTGACCAACCATTGATTAAAGATTTTGATTATACGTTTGATAATATGTCAGCAATTATTGAAGGTTTCTTAGAGAAAAAGAACGTCAAAAAATATAGTATTTATTTAATGGATTATGGCGCTCCAATTGGCTTCAGAATTGCTGCTAAATACCCAGAACGCATAGAATCATTAATTATTCAAAACGGAAATGCATATGATGAAGGCTTAAAAGACTTCTGGATTCCTATTAAAAAATATTGGAATGATTATACTGTAGAAAACGGAAAACCTTTAGAAGGGTTTCACTCACCTGATGGATTAAAATGGCAATACACGCATGGTGTTCAAGATATTGACAAAATTAGCCCAGACAACTGGCATATAGATTTACAACATTTAACCCGTCCTGAAAACAACGAAATACAATTAGCTATGTTTTATGATTACAGAACTAATGTACCTTTATATCCCGAATGGCAAAAATATTTTAGAGATTACCAACCTCCTACTCTAATTGTTTGGGGGAAGAACGACTATATTTTCCCTGCAGATGGTGCTTATCCATATAAAAGAGATTTAAAGAATTTAGACTTTCATTTATTAGATACAGGTCATTTTGCCTTAGAAGAGAAAGGTGATGAAGTAGCAAATTATATTTTAAAATTTTTAAAGAAAAATAATATTAAATAATCATGTAATTAGTTAATTGATTTGACCAGTTTGTGTGAGGAAATTGATAACAATAGTAACGCACAAACTGGTTTTTACACTTATCTTAGAATAAGCAAAATAAAAATTATTGAATAGCTATCTAAAAAAACAGTGCCTAACAACGTGTATAGTACATGTTGTTTAAAGGTTGTTCGAGGATTTCTAACGAAATCCTGTGCCTTCCCTCCTTTTTTGCTAACTTAGTTCTCAAACAACACGAAACCATACACGAACACGTTGTATGCCATTAAGGTACGTTAAAGGCACATCATTTACAAAGTTAAAGGGACATAGTTTACACTTTTTAAGGTATAATTTGAGATTAAAATCAAATTATTATGCCTTGGAAAACAACAACAACAACAACAACAACTATGGAACAAAAAATCGAATTTATTTGTGAATGGCGTACAGGAAAATATACCATCACAGAATTAT
>NZ_CANMDU010000027.1 GCF_947496775.1 uncultured Maribacter sp.
TTTAAAAACCCAAAACCTTCTTAAAGGACAAATTTTAGCTTTATAAATCGTAGTTTTTTTGTTGTGCTGATAAACGTTTTGCTTAGGAAAGTAACTAATCCAACTATAGGGTAAACAACAAAAAAGGAGGGAAGCGCGTAGTTTCTCTTTTTTTGCTAGGTAAGTTACTGCCAACGGTTGAGCTATGAACAGTACGGGAGCAAACTAGCGTTTGCTTTCCGCCATGCACTTAGCGAAATTTTTTGGTTTTGTTTTTTCTTTTCCTGTCCAAAGCAAAATCCCAAAGATTTTGCGGACTTCATAAAAATACACAAACCTTTTCGTTTAAGCCCTAAACCCGTATTGTTTATAGGTTTTGTTATAACAAGTTGCGACACCCAAGAGTAAGCACGCACTTTTATGTCATTCTATTTATTCCGTTCGAGTTGGAAGTCCACCTGCATAATCTTGCTAAGAAGTCCATTCCGATTTACTTGAGAGAATCTTAAGTTCCATATTTTATTTCAGCATAGTCGTTTTGAACATTTTAATTCCAAAACTATTATTTTATGGTATGAAATAATCATCTGTTTTGAAAACAGCTTTTTGCCAAATGCAATCTTTATTTTGAATGTTAATAATTAGATATGTATCGCTATAAAATAGAATTTGCACATCTTCAAGATCATGCTCAATACTAATTTTGTTTATGATTTGAGAATTGTTAAAATCCGCCTTAGGAAGGCTACTATTAAAAATTAGTGGAATCAGAAAGAATATAGACATAGCAATTATATACCAGGTTTGTATACTCCCGTGATTATTCTTTTTTGGTTTTTTTCTATTCCTATGCAGTTCCAATAAATTTTTCAAATATGATTTTGTTCTTTTTTTTGATATAAAAATCCCTCCTAATATTGAAAGAACTAAATAAAATAAAGAGGTTTTTAGACTAGGAAACTTAAAGTCAGAAATTATTTTTTGAAAATAAAATGTGCCTAAGAGAAATGCAGAATTAATTATGAGAAGCCTCCAAAATAGCTTCTTGGCTTTTTGTTTGGAATTACCTTTGCGATAAATTTGGGATTCAAAAAAAATAAACTCATCATCATTAGCAAAATAACTATAGAAGTTAACAACAATAAGAATTGCTATCAACTGAAAAAGAAGGAAGGAGCCGTCAATCACAGCTTGACTGATTGAAAAAAATTTATAAAAAGTTGGTGAAATTATAATTAATTGGAGGAGCTGAATTATCGTTCCAAATAGAGTAGGTAGAATAATTAGTGCAGGAAGAAATTCTTTATTCTTTTTATAAAATTCTTTCACAGTTTAATAACTTTTCTTTTAAATAATTTTTAATGTGAAATTAATTAAAATTATACGATATATTTTTTTTAGAGCTATTTGTTGTAACGTCTTCGTGTATGGTTAGTTGCGTGTTTCAGCAACTAATTTAGTAAACAAAAACGAACGCGAGAAAATTCCGCAGGAATTTTCCAAATAAGCACTTACCAAAGCAATTAATTATACACGTTGTTAGGCTTAGTTTTTATATTTTTTCATTTCCCAATTCTCACAAAATGCATCGTCGATTAATAACCCTTTTACTGTTTTTTTAAATCTAAATATACTGTCATTTAGATATTCTAATTTCGATTCTTTAGTTGGATTAAAATATACTCTAAGTTCTTTATCAAAATTTTGAAATTCAATAGTGAAATAAATGCTATCTATTTTGGCTTTTCCACTATATTTTATTGATTCTCCTTTTTCAATTTCGTTTTCAGGATAATAGTATATTTCTAATTCAGATATTGAATCTTTTGTTATTGTGAAGTTTACTTCTCTATAATCGTTTCCATCTAAGGCAAGATTGTAAGGCAAAGTTGCTTTATATTCTCCTTTAATAATTTCCTTGTCAACGCATGGAACATCTGGACATTCTTTACAAGGTTGATAAATAACAGGATATTTACTATTTGAGTTAAAAGGTGTGAACAGAAACCTATATTCTTTTTCATTGTCATTCCAAGTCCAATAAAAAAGATTGTTTTTGTTGTCATAATTCTCTATTAGAAAAGTTTTAGAGACATAAGATTTTCGGTCTAAAACTTTAAGAGTATATCCATTCTTTTCTTTAATCAACTCACTAACTAAGAAATCAAAATATTGTTCATCGTAATTCACATACATTAATTTATCTCCATTTGATAGTGTCGAAAACTGTATGCTTCTATCTCCTCCTTTGCAAGGATAATAATTTATTAAATCATTATTAATTTTTGTTATTCTTGACCAAGCTTTTGGAAAATCATTAATATTAACTTTAACATCTTTTATTTCAGACTTATTTTTCTTGGAATTGTCATCGCATCCAATAAAAACTAAAAGAATCAAGAATAGAATGTAGTTTTTCATCAAATTAAGCCTAACGGTCTTGTGTATGATTAGTGGCGTGTTTAAGCACCTAATTTAACAAATAAAAACTGAATAGAAAATCCGCAAGGATTTTCGTAAGTAGGCGCAAACTAGCCATTAATTATACACGTTGTTGCCATTAGTTTTTTTGTTTTTTCAGTTCTTAAATCGGTTAGTAATTTCATTATTCTTGATAAGTATATACCACGAATAGGAAACAGTTTCATACCTTTTTAGACTTTTAATATATGCTGGTTCAATTAACTCCATTGAAGATAAAACATCTGTTACTACCTCTTTAAGTTCCGAATTTTTAGTTTCATTATCCATTATTGAAGTCGAGCCATCTTTATTTATTCTAACACCAATTTTTAGAGTGTCATTTTTTAAAGTCAAATTTCTTTTATTCGCTTCGCTCAAAATTAAATCACTTATAGAATTCTGAAGACAAGCCTCTGTGTGGTTCTTTTTGCATTTAGATATTAACGGAATTCGTGATTTATTTTTGAATTTTATTGCAGATAAATTTTCTTGAAT
This sequence comes from uncultured Maribacter sp., assembly GCF_947496775.1. Lineage (GTDB taxonomy): Bacteria > Bacteroidota > Bacteroidia > Flavobacteriales > Flavobacteriaceae > Maribacter_B. The sequence continues at coordinate 2,938 of NZ_CANMDU010000027.1, forward strand.
TAATTCAGACGGATTTTTTCGACCGATATATTCTGTCGCAATGGTTTCAATAGTTTTATATGTAATAGTGACCTTATGATTTGGATAAATAGATTTTTTCTTTTTAATAGAATTGGACATTTCTATGAGTAAATCAATTCTTGTGTTACCTAAAGTCCAAGTATTTTTTTTACAATAGTCGTTTTTTTCGTCGATAACAGTTTTGTCTGTTAATTCTCCATCAGTTTTACTTTTTCCTAACTTCGAGATTAAATCTTTCTCAACGTATAAATAATAGTTTACTAATGCTTTTCTAAAATCTTTATTTTGTTTGTTCTCTATTCTTTTTTCAAAGTTTGCAACGTCAAGTTCGTATCTAATTTCTTTAATAAGCGAGTCTTTTTTAGAAAAAACATATCTTACTATTAAATCTAAATTTGGCACACTGTTGTCTTGTCTTATGTAAGATGCAATACCTAAATTCTCTTTAAGTGAGTAAACAGATTTGTCTTTTATTTTTCCTCCAACAAATTGTTTTTCGATAGCAATATATTCGGAAAGCGTTGTTTCGGATATATCATAACTTTTCTCTTGAGATATTCCCTTTGAAAATATTGATAAAAATAGAATTATTACTAAATTTTTAATGTTCATTTGCGATGTTTCTCAAATTAATGGCAACGCCCGAGCTAAAGTTAGTGCGGAGAGCAAGGAATCTGAAAAGATTCCGTCTTAGCACTAAGACAAAGCTTTTT
>NZ_CANMDU010000028.1 GCF_947496775.1 uncultured Maribacter sp.
ACAAAAAGCTTTGTCTTAGTGCTAAGACGGAAGCAAAAGCTTCCTTGCTCTCCGCACTAACTTTAGCTCGGGCGTTGGCAACCATTTGAAAAAACTTAATGGCAATACAAGATAAAATCACTCAAATTTGGGTAAAGACTACAGGAAAAAAGATAAACCCCAACGAGTTTGAATGGTTAATCGGACCAAATGGTAATACTGATATAATAAAAGACAAATTCATTTTTGAATTAGCAGAAAAAGAGGATTTAGAGATTCAAAACAACTTGCCGAATTTTGGACTACTCGAACGAATCGAACAAATCGGAATTTCCGACCAAGATAAACCTCGTTTAAACGCCAAAGTTGCCGACTTTTACGAAAATACATCGAATTACGACTTTGAAATCTGGTCTGAATGGAAAGGTATTTTCAAACCATTTGGAAAACTACTTTCCCTAGTTTTTAGTAAACGACTACAGCAACTGAATTTACCACTGAATTCTATAGATACTGCAAAAGGTCTGAAAAGTGAAATAATAAAACTAATAGATAAAGAAACAAAAGAAACCAAATGGACTATTTGGTATAGAATAATTAAAAGTACAAACGATGTAATTTATTCTGGAATATATACAACCTGTGAAAATCCAAATTACGAAAAACCACTTCTTAAAGTTGTATTTCCTCTGCCGAATGGAAATGCTTCTGTAGTTATGACAAAGAAAGTTGAGGAAGATGGTTCACTTCTACTCTGCTCTGATGGGAAAAAATTTGGAGATAATGGATTCTACTTTACTTTGACAAATGAAAAGGGAGAATATTGGGCAAGATTTGTGAAATCAATGCACGAATGGATTAGAGTTTACGAAGACGATGAAAATGTTTTGAGAGCTGACCATAATCTGAATTTTTACGGAATTAGATTCTTGGATTTGCATTATAAAATGAACAAAAAACGGTAGCCAACAACGTGTATAATTCAGCAAGCGGAATCATTCGCTAGATAAATTTTGCTACTTTTAAACTTCAGGATTTCCTGAAACTGATCTGGCAACCAAACTTGCCAAATCATACACGAACACGTTGGCAGTAATTAAAAATATGAACGAAACTTCTTTTATTGAACTATTAGGCTATTCTTTTGAAAGTGATAAAATAAAATCATTCACTAAGGAGTATAAAATAAACGGGGAAATTAGAATTCAAAAAAATGCTGGAGGATATATTTATCAGGCAGACACTTGGAAAGAAGGCGATACAATTTCATTAACCTTCATAGGTAACAAAATGTATTCGCATAATTATGGAACTCCAATTAATACTTTAGATAACGATAGTGATGAATTAATTGTCAGTGAAATAACCGTTGATAACAACTTTGTGAAAAATAAAGAAAAATCACCTATTGAATTACCATTCTCTCTTGAATTAGGAGATTCTAAAGATTTAATTTTCAATAAACTTAAAAAGAAACCATACGAAAAAAGCAACTCAAGTTATGGATATTCTTGGTGGTTTAGATTTGATAATTTCAGAATCTTAACAGCTTTAAATGAAAAATATGAGTTAATATGGCTGAGAGTTATGAAACTTGATAAATATGAAATTGAAAAGGAGAATCTTAAGAAAGAATTAAGGCAACAAAATAAAAATATCAAGACAGAAAATATTGTTCTTCTTTCAAATTTCAAAAGTAAGCTTCCTACAATTGAATGGACAAAACGAAAACTAGAAGGTGATGATATTTTCACTAATGAATCAATCAACATAATTGAAAAATTATTAATTGATTATATCAATCAACTTATTAAATTAACAAGTAAAAAAAATGCAACAACTATTTATAATTCAGTAAAAAAAATTACTACAAGTATCAATAAGGCTAATGATAAGCTACAAATTATAGACACGTTAGAAAGGGAAGAAATTTGTGATTTTATAAATCAAATCGTTAGAAAAACTGGATTAAATATTGATTCAACAATTGATTTAACGGAAGATTGGAGGGAATGGTAAAAACTACTGCCAACAATGGCTATAATTAATACGGGTTTAATGTTTAATCCAAAGTTTAGTGTATTTTTATAAAGTCCGCCAAATCTTTTTAATTTGGCTTTTAAAATAAAAAATTAAAACAAAATAAAAAGTTTTGGCTAAGTGCTTAATCGGAAATTAATCTCTTATTAATTCCCGTACTAATCATAGCCTGAGCGTTGCCAACAATATGAAAAAACTTCTTATTCTTTTGGTCTTAATAGTCGGACTTTCTTCTTGCGGCCAAGACCTAAAATGCGCGGATTTTAAAAACGGAACATTTCTTATTCCCGGAGATTCAATTTATCCAATTAGTTCGAATATAATTCGCAAAGATGGACGACAAGTTGAATGGGAAAAAGTTGGAGACAGCACTCATGCACTAATAAAGTACTTAGACGATTGCAACTGGATTCTGACCTATGACACGGAATTAAACGAGTTGGACGAACTGGAAAAGTTAATTAATGATTCAGGTGGAGTAAAAGTTGAAGTACTGGAAATTAAAGGCGACACTCTTTTCTACAATGGAATTTTAAAAAATGATACTCTACTCTTCGAACAACCAGGAACAATCATAAAGCTGAAATAAATACTTTCGCTGATAATATGAAAAAACTTGTTTTAGCACTGATTTTAATGTCTTTTTCGTGTTGTAGTTCACAGAAGACAAAACTGAATGGACTCAAAATCTGTTTGAAAAAAGAGGATATTTCTATATTAGAGAAAGGACTTGCCGATTTTGAATCTAGACTCGGAAATAAATACAAGGGAATGGACAAGGAAGAAAGTTATATTCAGTTCCTATCGGAATTCATCAACAACGATATTTCACCTGACTTTTTTCTAAATCCTGAATTGGAATCGACCAGAGGAAAAATAAAGGAACTGAGAATTTGGACAATGACAGAGGAATCCGATGAAAGTATGGAAGCCGAAATTAGATTAGATGGTTCAGAACCTGAAAAAAGTCTTGGAATTTTGACATTAACCAATGAATTTCAAAACTGTTTAATTGACAAAATTTCTAATGACGGTATTAAAAACTTCCTTGCTGTGCGCACAAAAGTGCCAAATATAAGTTCAGGACTTTCCGCCAAATACATCCTTGACGGAATTGACGAAAAGGACTTAAAAGATGAAACGAATAGGTTGGTAATAGTTCTTGGCATTTATTATGAATTTAGTCTAAACCTTGAAAAATAAAATACTGTTGGCAACAATACCTATAGCAAATAGGGCATAAAGTGCTAAATTTGATTGCTTGAGCTTGCTTACTAAGTCCGCCAAATCTTTTGATTTGGCCTTTAGAATAGAAAAGATAAAAACAAAATGCAAAAGCTTTGGCTAAGGGCTTAAACGGAAAGGAAAGGGCCCATCAACTGCCCTACTTGCCATAGCCTAAACGTTGTAGCAAATTTTGCCTAAATGAGAAATTGGTTTTTAAAACAATTAGACAAACTTGGTCTAGATACTTCAAATT
>NZ_CANMDU010000029.1 GCF_947496775.1 uncultured Maribacter sp.
AATTACAAGATGGTACTACTCCTGGACAACTATTACAATGGAATGGAACAGATTGGGAATTTATTACTGAAGCTGATTTCACAATTACATCTGCTAATATTGTTAACAACTCGATTACTGCTGCTGATTTAGCTACCAATTCTGTTGACAAAGGTGAATTACAAGCCGATTCTGTTGGAGAATCAGAATTAATTGATGGAACAATAACACCCGCTAAATTAGACGTCACTGGAACTTTTCCAGGTAATATTTTAATAATTGATGCAGCAGGGAACCCAATATGGCGTGCCCCTGGAACAGCTCTTAAGAGCAACATAACAAAAAATAAATCTATTAGAACAGTATCTGATACCGTATCCACTATATTAAGTACAGACTATACCGTTATAATAAACTCTAATGTAAACAAAATACAATTACCCAGAGCCAAAAGTTCTTATGGAAAAATTTATATATTAAAAAATATCACTGGAGGCGCAATTACTATAGACAATTACATTAATGATATTGGTGGTAATTCTACTACTATAACTACAGGAGTAACCCAACTCCAATCCGATGGAGCTAACTGGCAGCAAATAAACTAAAAAATGAAAAAATTACTATACATATTTACATTCATGCTTACTTTAACTATACAGGGGCAAACCGCTTTGTATAATAATGGTAACATACAAATACACGATCAAGGGCAAATAGGGTTTCATACTAATCTTATTAACAACACCCCTTTCGATAACAACTTAGGTTTAGCTGGTTTTTATGGAGACAACGCCATAACTATTGCTGGTGCTTTTGTTCCTCAATTTTATGATATAGAAATTGCTAACGATGCTGGAGTATTATTAAGTTTAAGTATTGACAATGCCAATAACACTAATTTTATTAGTGGAGATTTTAGAACTATAAAAACGCAATCCTCTACTTACTTAAACTTTTTAAATAATGCCAACTATGTTGGTTCTAGTAATTTTTCTAAAGTAGATGGGTACGCAGCAATAACCAACCAGCAGAATATTATTTTCCCTGTTGGGGACAACCAAGAACTAAGACCATTAGTTTTAAATTCTTCCGATGTTAATGCACTCGCTAAGTGTGCTTATTTTAGAGAAAATCCAGATACGCCAATCTCTTTTAGCTCCTCTTTTAATACATTTACAAAACCGGCAGAAATTAAATCTATAAGTACCCGAGAATTTTGGAAATTAGAAGGTAACATAAACTCTACAATTAGCATTAGCTGGAATGAACAAAGCAATATAGACCTATTAACAGAAAATATTAATGATATTATCCCTGTGGGCTGGAATAAATCAACGAGACAATGGGTAAACTTAGAAGCTGTATCAGTAGGAGGGGATATAACGCAAGGCTTTGTAGAATCGGGCACTTTTAACCCAGATAATTATGAGATAATTACCTTTGGAAGCATAGAAGATAGAGAAACATTAACTATAGATGTTTTAACTTTAGACAATTTTTTAGTTACCCCTAATGGAGACGGAAATAATGATACTTTAGTAATTCCCGAGCTAGAAGAGTCTCCTAATAATACTATTAGTATTTTTGATCGTTACGGTTTAAAAGTATATGAAACTACGAACTATACTAATAATTTTAATGGTTACTCTAATCAAGACAATATTCTTTTCGACAAAGAAAAAGGCCTGCCAACTGGAGTCTATTTTTATATTATTTATATGGAAGATTTAAAAATGGAATTTCAAGGTTTTATGTATTTAACCAGGTAACTTATTTTACATTTCCTTTATAGTCAAATACTTATTATTAGTTAGACATACTCCAAAGTATCGATTAAATGCAAATTTATTCGATAAAAAGTAGTTAAAATCCTACATTAATTGCTTTTTACAACAAACCCAAAGGGCTACACAACATTTTAGAATTACCCTTTAATATACATGGTATTTTTACTAGCAACATTTAGTTGCCCAAAAAAACACATTTACCATGTATTTTAAAAGAATAAGTTTACTTTTTGCCATTTTAGGTATTCAGGCCATATCTGCACAAGTTAAAATTGGAGAGCAGCCAGATAATATTGATGCTGCTTCTATTGTGGAATTAGAGAGCACAAATAAAGCTTTGGTTTTAACTCGACTTACTACTAGTCAAATGCAAAGTATTACACCTCTACGTGGTGCCATAGTTTATAATACAGATACACAATGTATTCACTATTTTAATGGTTTACTTTGGAATAATCTTTGTCAAGGAAACGGGGGAAGTAACCAAATGTTAAGTTTTGACGATGTCTCTAATGTTTTATCTCTTGAAAATGGTGGTTCTGTAGACCTTACGAAATTTCTAAGCTCTTCTCTTACTCAAGCAGATATAGAAGCTATGGGATTTGTTGTTGGCCCGCATATAGTGGATACGAATACACAATTATCCGAAACAGAAGTAGATGCTTATGTTGCAAATAATGGATATATAACTACTGAAGTAGATGGTGACGCTTCGAACGAATTGAATACCGGAATATCATTCGACGGAACTTACTTAATTGTTACAGATGGTGGTGGAAATCAATCTGTAGATATAAGTTCTTTAGCTTTTGATGATACTGCAATACAAAATAGTCTTACAACGAATACCAATGCAATTAACTCTATCCAAACAGATGTAGACCAAAATGAGTTAGATGCTGATAATGCGATTGCTGCAGTGCAAACCAATTTAGACACACATATTACTGCCGATCAAGATACTTCTGCAACAAACGAACTTTCAGATTTAAATCTAGATGCTACTTCCAATATGCTTACTCTTACCAATGCACAAGCTGGGGCTACTGGGGTAGATTTATCGGGATTTGTTTCTACAGATGACCAAAACTTAGAATCTGCTACCCTTTCTGCTACTAGCGAATTAGCTATTAATATTGAAGGTGGTAATGATGTTACGGTGGATCTTTCTGATTTAGAAGAGTCTAGTGATATCGCTGCAGTACAAACAGATGTAGATCAAAATGAATTGGATGCTGATAATGCGATTGCTACCGTGCAAACCAATTTAGATACACATATTACTGCCGATCAAGATACTTCTGCAACAAACGAACTTTCAGATTTAAATTTAGATGCTACTTCTAATATGCTTACCCTTACTAATGCAGAAGCTGGTGCAACTGGGGTAGATTTATCGGGATTTGTTTCTACAGATGATCAAAACTTGGAATCTGCTACCCTTTCTGCTACTAGCGAATTAGCAGTAAATATTGAAGGTGGGAATGATGTTACGGTGGATCTTTCTGATTTAGAAGAGTCTAGTGATAT
>NZ_CANMDU010000030.1 GCF_947496775.1 uncultured Maribacter sp.
TCCGCTTCTTCCTTGGTTTCTCTGAATACTTCATAAATAAGTTGAATTTGTGTCAACTTATTTTAGGACGGGACAGTCTTAAAATAAATTGTAGTCGAACTAAAATGATGAAAGACTACTATACCTATTTATATGGCTTACCAATGAAGTTAAAAGACCCAGGAACTATTATTGACTCTATAGTTGTCCGCAAATCTTTTAAAGATAAAGAATACTTAGTTCTTAAAGTTACTTATGATAAAGAGGTGGGGGAAGATGTTTGGTATTTTTATTTTAACCCTAACACCTATGCTATGGAAGTATATCAATTTTTCCATGACGAATCTAAAAATGATGGCGAGTATATTTTACTATCAGATGAAGAAGAAATACAAGATATTAAAATGCCCAAAAACAGAGCTTGGTACTACAATAAAGATGACAAATATTTAGGAACAGATATCCTAACTAAAACAGAAGAATTACAGAAAAATTAATTCTTAGACACTAATTGTAACGTAGTTTCGTACAACCCTTTGTTTTCCATTTTGGACTTTAACCATGCGTAAAAGCTCATAACATATATATCCTCTTTTTCATTGGCCTTCCAATTAAAAGAAGCTTCTACTTTTTGCTTAAAAGAATCTAAAAGAACTTGCTTAGGATCCTCATAATAAGCTAAAGCTAATTGCAAGAAAGTAAGCACCCTATTTTCTTCTATTTGATAGAGCTTCTTTTTAAATTTTATTCTAAAACTTTTAATTCGCAATAAAACCAAATCTAGCTGATCTAATTCTATTAACAGTAATATCTCTAGTATACTCTTTTTTAAAACCCAAATCCAACCTACTTTTTTTTCATACCAAACATCGCTATGGTGTAATTTTTTTATAATTTGATATGCCTCTCTATATCTTTTCTGTTGAAAAAGACACATCATCTTTATTAACTGTATATCTAAGGATCCCGAGGTGTCTTTTTCTAAAACCTCCAGAGCTTTATCATGCTTTCCTGTATAATTATAGTTTAATCCTTTAAGCGTGTTTAAATCACCTAAAAATCGACGATAGTAAGCCCCATTATTGCTCTTCATTTGCTCATCCATTTTTTCAACAAAAAACATGGAATTTTCAAAATTTTTATTTCTAAAATTCACCATTGCCATAACTTGTAAAATACCAATATGATAGTACAAGTGCTTATATGCTAATGTTTTTTTAGCACTTACCAAAGTATAAGCTTCTTCTATAAAAGGAGTAACCCTATAATAATTTCGCTGCAATTTTGCTGTAATAGAAGTAATATTCATTAATTGATACAAGGATTTATATGATAAAGAAGCACTTATAGAAACATCAAATTTTTTAAATGCTTCTTCTACAATACTATCTAAAACAGGTAATGAATCTGTGGTCAGCATTTTTTCCTTAATTTCCGCATAAGCCATATTTAACTTAAAATCTTTTTGAAAAGACTCCATATTCAATATTGATGCCCTAAAAACTTCTTCTAAATTTAAAGACGGGTTACAATGGGCATATTGAATTTTGGTATGGTAAACTTCATTCAGCAAAGAATAATGATCCATAAAACCAGCTAATTTTTCAGCTTTAGCCAGAGTTTTATACCCTACATTATATTCTTTCTGTTCTAAAAAAATACGGCTTACCACGATTAACTTAAGAACCTCTAGCTCTTCCGAGGTTTCGCTTTCAAAACTTTTAGTTGCTAAAAAATCGAGCAAATTATCTTGTAACCTTTTACATAAGGCATGAAAAGCATTCTTTGCAGGTTTTCCATAGATTTTTACATCAAGATTATCTACCTCCCCTTTAAGTAAATAATTAAAAAGAAGGTGATTTTTAGTATCCCCTCTTCTGTTTCTATTCTTTAACCATAAGCTAAAATCATGTCTTCTTTCGGCTGATAAAGACGTAATTATTACAATAATAATATTCATTTAATCGTAATTATATTTTACACAAAACTACATGTTTTATAGACTACAATGCAAAAGTGTATTATTTTAAATCGTAAGTTTTAAAACATTTATTAATTTATATTCTTCTTTTGTCATTGCATCTTTGCCCCAACATAAACATCAAAATAAAATATTATGGAAAATCAAATTTTTACAGAAACAAAAAAGAGCGCTCCCTTAAAAAAGCAAAAGAAGGAAATAGATTTTGATTTAAAACCAACGTCTGCTTTTATATCTGCATCATGGTCTGCTTTGCTATTAGGTATGGTTTCTTACTGTATAGGATTATGGAATGCAGATATGCTCCTTAATGAAAAAGGATATTATTTTACCGTACTATTATTTGGATTATTCTCTGTGGTATCTGTACAAAAAAGTGTACGTGATAAAAAAGAAGGGTTACTTGTTACAGAAGCTTATTACGGAATAAGTTGGTTTACCACGATAACCTCAATTGTACTATTAGTAATTGGTTTATGGAATGCCGATTTATTGTTAAGCGAAAAGGGTTTTTATGCTATGTCATTTGTATTAAGTTTATTCTCTGCTATTGCAGTACAAAAAAATACTCGGGACCTTAAATTTTTAGAAGAAACGGAATAAAAAGTGTATTATATTTTTACAATAAAGCGTTAAAACGCAGTTTCTAGGAATTGTGTTTTGATGTTTATTAAAGCAGCTCAAAATCTAGGGGCTGCTTTTTGCGTTATCAGAAAAATATTATATATTTTGAGTCGTCCTAAAATAGGTTGACAATTTATTAAATAATTAAATTAATCCAGCGAAGCTAGCTTCGCTGGATTT
>NZ_CANMDU010000031.1 GCF_947496775.1 uncultured Maribacter sp.
CACCTAATTACGTGCACCAATGTGCCGCTTAAAAACAAATATTAATCCGTAGCCGTATTTTAGGACGTGACATTTAAGAAACATTGAGAAACTTAATAATCATTCTTACTATATTTTGCTTTCTGTCTTGCAATAGAAAGGGTGAAATCCCAAAAGAATTGAATTACTCTTTTGAGTATTTAAATGAGATCTGGACTGCGGAGGATATCGAAACTTTCAAGAATATAAAGGAAAATGATACAACACCGAATAATTTACATTTTGGAATCGGATTACACTTGAGAAATAATTTATTAAGACATCACTCTAAATCGGACTCTATTGTGGCATATTTTAATTCGTTAGGAATAACTCACTATGATTATATGTCTGGATTAATATTATATTCTTATCATCAACATTTGAATGGTGAAAAAGTTTACATTCAAGATAAAGTCAACGAAATAATTGAAAGTGAAAAGCCTTATGTTGAGTGTGCGAAAGAACAGAAAATTATAGGTTATGAAAAATATAAAAAGTATCAAATAAATGACACTATAAATATTAAGATGCCAGTTAGTGAATATAATAGTGTTTTTGACCGTAACTGTCCTAATTTAGATTGGGACTTTCGTAAATCTTTTGATTTATCTGTTAACGGAATTGTAACTAATAAATATTATTCGAATGATTCTCTTTTTGCAAATTTAAAAGTAAAAATTCTGACTAAAAATCATCCAAAGACGGAAATTATGATGCAAGAAGTTAACGTTGGAGATGAATTCGAAGTTCCATTAATTGATAGTGCGTGGAAAATAAAAACTACTGGCAACAATGGCTATAATTAATGCGGGTTTAGGCTTTGAACTTAAGGTCTGTGTATATCTAGAGAGTCCGCCAAATCATTTTGATTTGGCTTTAAAATGAAAAAATAAAACAAAATAAAAAGTTTTGGCTAAGTGCTTAATCTGAAATTCAGTGATTTTAATTCCCGCACTAACCATAGCCGAGACGTTGTAACACATTATGAAAAAGCTATTAGTCGGAATTGTAATTTTGTTCTCAATGTTTGGATTTTCACAGACCAAAAGAGCTACTGACTCATTGAAATTAAGAGTTTTTAATAACGGCAAGTATCTTATAAAAGAACTAAAAATAAATATCGAGGGAAAAGAATATGCATTCAAGGACATTTTGAAAAACAAATATTCTGAATCTATAAAATTACCCTATATCTGGAATTATGGAAATTCATTGACTACAACTGTAATAATAAAGAAAATGTTTGCTTATGACTGGTGGGTAACTTCTGAGGAAATGCCCATTGACCATATTGGGGACAAGAAAATAGAAAATGGAGAATATACTTTAAGCGTGAAAACACGAATGAAAAAAAAGCAACTTGATGTAGAGCGGGAGTTAATAAAATGGGTAAAAAAATCTTCACAATAAAAAACATAGCATTAGGAATTGGTTTCGTACTTGTGGACTTAGCTATTTATGTGGTATTGGGACTATTGCTCATGGACTACGATGATTTTTATGATGAAAGTAAAGGAGCTTATTGGAGTTTAGAAAGTATGACAACTTCACAGAAAACAACATACATTGGATTGAATATTTGGCATGTTATAAATGTAATTATTATTGGGTACGTGATTTATAGAATAGTCCGGTCGTGGAAAAATAACGTGTTACAACAAAACCTATAAACAATACGGGCTTCTCTCCTATTCGAATGGTTTGCGTATTTTTATGAAGACCGCAAAATCTTTTGGATTTTGCTCTGGACAGGAAAAAATAAATCAAAACAAAAAGATTTCGCTATGTGCGTGGCGGAAAGCAAACGCCAATTTGCTCCCGTACTGTTCATAGCTCAACCGTTACCACACATTTTGAGACACTAAAAAATGCACTATAAATTCACCTTTAAAATCGGAATAATATTCTTGTTACTGACCTCGTGTAAAATCGAGACAAAAAGTTATGAAGAAATTGAAAATCCAACAGAATTTAAAAAGGGTGAGTGGATTAGCGATAGAGATTCTTTAAATGGTGTTAGTATTAGAAAAGGGAAACTTGCATTTTTTGAGAATATGAAATTCGTTGCAGATAGTATTTATAACTATGAAGTAGTTGACTCAGTAAGTATTACCAGAACTCGAAAAAATAATATTGGGACTTTCATAAAAAGAATGAATTTATCGGACACTCTATATTCTGAAATAATTGATTTTACTGATAGCACTCTGTCTTTGAGAAAAGATAGTGAAATCAAAAAGTATAAACTGAAATAAAAAAATTACGGTGCGAATTTCCAATCTAAACGCAAATGGACTTCACTCATATGCAACTGTTGCTTCGAGGGACTTCTTAGCTTGTTTGAGAAAAAAACGTGTGGTAACAAAACCTATACGTAATGCGGACTTTTGGGTTTAAACGGAATAGTTTGCGTATTTTTAGAGTGTCGCTAAATCTTATGGATTTAGCTTTTGAACGAACAAAAAATAAAACTAAACAATAAGCTTTAGCTTCATGCAAAGACGGAAACGAAAATGTTTCCTTTCCTCCGCACTACGCATAGCTAAACCGTTGGCAGTAACTTACCTAGTAAAAAAAGAGAAACTAAGCGCTTCCCTCCTTTTTTTTGTTGTTTACCCTATA
>NZ_CANMDU010000032.1 GCF_947496775.1 uncultured Maribacter sp.
TCCAAGGCATAATAATTTGATTTTAATCTCAAATTATACCTTAAAAAGTGTAAACTATGTGCCTTTAACTTTGTAAAGGATGTTTGTTTAACGTACCTTAATTGCACACAACGGTTGGTATATGAAAAGTAGTGTATAAGCACACAAATACTTTTCCGACCAAACTAACGTTATTAAATATGCAATGCAAATTAAATTTGGCACGGAATTAGCTATTTTTTATATACGTTGTTGTGCCTAGTTTTTTTATTTCACTACATTTGCGTAGTATTAACAAATTTTGTTATTTACAATATGGCTAAAAATAAGAAGTCAAATTCTGTTACAATTCATAATATTAAGAACTCTTTGTACCGTCAAGTACACATTGATGGAGCGCACGGTGGAATAACTCCTACGGGTTTTATCAATGTAAATTTTTTCAGTCAGAGAGGCGTTATTCCAAAAGGAACAGAATTTGAAGTGAATGATGAAGGTCAAATAATACGTCCTATAAAAGATATAGAAGATTCGAAAAACGGTATTGTTAGAGAATTTGAGTTTGGTACTTATATGGATATTAACACTTGTGTAAGTATTAAAGAGTTTCTAGAAAGACAAATTGAGGAATATAAAAGTATTTCAAAAACAAAATAAATTATGTTAATAGACGCAAGTCCAAAATACACTAATTCAGATTTAAACTACAAAAGAGAGAATCCTATTGTGGTTGAACGATTTGTGAAGAAATCTAGAAATATTTCTAACTATTCTCATACACAAATTGCTATTACTACTGGATTTTCCTCCACTACTGACTATTCATATATGTCAAAAAAAATTAAATCCGCTCCTGAAAAATTGAAAAGAGCGATGTTCAAAACTTCTTCTAGAGGTATAGCTATTGCTTTGCAAAAAAAGTAATTAATGGTTTATCAGCGTGATATTGTAGAAGTAATATTTGATGATGATTTTGGTGGTAATCATCCCGCTATAGTTTTATCAAATAAACTTGTACAAGAAATTGAAGGTTATTTCGTTTGTGTTATGATGACTTCATCGAATGTTGACGATGAGTTTTCATTCGTTATAGAAGACGATATGCTTACTAAACCATTAAACAGAGAGCATTGTGAAGCTAGATGTCATTTGATTAACTTTGTTCCAATTGATGCTATTATTGTTAATAAACATAGAAATCAAATTAAAGTAAACCCTTTCAAAGATTTGATTAAGAAAATCAATAGTTCAACTTTCTCAACTGACGAGCTTTAAATTAGGCACAACGGTCTCGTATAACCGTCAGTTACGGGTTAAATTAGCGATTATTTTCGGTTTAGTATAGACGTTAGCAATTCCGAGTGGATTCGGACGTAGTCGAATCCGCCGTAATTGCGGTTATACATTGTTGTACACAGTACTTTATTTCCATTTTGTTATTAATTCAGTCACACCGTTTTTAATTCCGTTATAAAACTCTCCATTTTTAAATTCAGGTATGATTGTTTCATCAATTACTTGTTTACAAATTTTGTCGGTCAAAATACGTTCAGTGCCGTAACCAGTTGCAATTCCGATTTTTTGACAAGGTTTACAGAGAAGAATTATCAGTCCATTGTCTTTTTCCTCTGTTCCAACTCCCCAATATTTCCCCAAATTGGTTGCCATTTTTTGTATGTCAGAATATGGGTTGATACTATCAATCGTTACAACAACTATTTGTCTGGTTGTTTCGATATTATAGTCATAGATTATGTCCGATAGCTCTTTTCTTTGAGAAGGACTGAAAATACTATCATAATCGTTTATTATCTGACCTTTAAGTTTTGTTTCTCGAAATTTTTCAACTTTTGAGAAATCAAATTCAGTAGTCGGTTTTATAGTATCCGTTTCTTGAGCAGTTCCTTTGCAAGAAAGAAAATTCAAAGTCAGAAATAGGATTAATATTTTAGTGCCGATTTTCATTTTATCACTTCTTTCCATTTGTTAGATTCCGCAAACTCTTTTACAATTCGGTTTCTTTCAGTTAGTAATTCAATCATATATTTTTTAAGAAAGAGCTTGTCCGCTAACTTTCCTAAAATTCCAAAAGGCGATTTATAATCAAAAAAGTCGGTCATCAAAGTTCCGCCATTCGATTCCGAAAAGTGATGTTCGTGTTTAAATTCAGCAAATGCTCCTTTAACCATTTCGTCCGCAAAGTAATTCGGTTTATCAAATTCCGTTATTTTGGAAGTCAGTTTTTGATAGATTCCAAAGTGTTTTGCTCGCCAAGTCACACTTTCATTCATTCCAATTAATCCGCTTGTTTTTCCAGCAATTGCTTCTTCATTAGTTTGTTCGGTCGATATTTTATGCAAATCGATACTTCGAGATAGGTCAAACACGATATTTCTATCAGCTTTTATTTCGGTTTGAAGTTCTATTCTCGGCATTTTTTGGTATTGTGTACAACGGTTAAGCTATGAACAGTACGGGAGTAAACTAGCGTTTGCTTTCTGCCACGCACATAGCGAAATCTTTTTGTTT
>NZ_CANMDU010000033.1 GCF_947496775.1 uncultured Maribacter sp.
CGTTGACTCCGCTTCTTCCTTGGTTTCTCTGAATACTTCATAAATAAGTTGAATTTGTGTCAACTTATTTTAGGACGAGACATTTTTTTAAAATAAAAAGCTCAACTACATATAAAGATTCTTTACTTTTTTTCTCTTACCCGAAGACAATAAAGGTATTTCATTAACATAAGAAAATTTTATAATTGCTTCTTGCCCTAAAATGTTCTTATAAAATATTACAGCCTCTTTTTCTTTAACATCTTCTGCTTTTCCATTTAAACGGAATAAATAATCTCTCTGTGAAGTTTGAACAAATTGAAACTGTTTAATTTTTCCAAAACCTAGTATTCTATAGAAAATAAATGGAGAAACCATTTTACCTTCAACATCATATATCATATCCATCTTCCTGCCATATATTTTTGAAAATACTGGATAATTACCATCTACTTCTTCATAAATAGCCATATCACCCGTATCATAACGTATCATAGGCATTGCATAATTAAACAAATCCGTCACAACAATTCTTCCTACTTCTCCTGTTGCTACATGATTATTAGATTCTTTATCTAAAACTTCAATAAAATAACTAGCGTGATTAATTTTATACTTACCATCACTATCTTTAGTTTGTTGCGCAAGAATTCCGTTTTCCTGATTTGAATATCTTTCAAAAACAGGAGCTTTAAAAATTCTTTCAATATTTTCTCTATCATTCTCATCTAAGCTTTCTGAAGATGTTATAATAGATTTAATATTTTTAATAAAAGGTTCTTCTATGTGTTTTTCTAGATAAACACACATTTCAGCCATAAAAGAAGGGTAACATAAAATTATTTTGTTTGATTTATCACGCATAATTTTAGCAGTAAGTTTACTTATGGCTCCTTCAGAATTATTCATAACATCATGAACTAAAATATTTTGCAAAAATTTAAGAATTTTGCTTTTAGCATTAGAATAATCCCAAAGCTTTATGTATACTAACTTATTTCCTATATAAGCATTTGCCTCCTTAGCAAAATAAATTACATCTGCTGAATTCCTGTTTTTTTTATTTTTATTTTGAAATATTGTAAATGGTATTCCCGTAGAGCCACTACTTGAAGCACTATAAAGCTTTTCTAACCTATAAATATTTGACTTAAAATCTATAAAATTGTTTAATATTACATTTTTGTTGATAATCGGAAAATCGTAAATGTTTTTATAATTGTCATAGGTTTTATAAAATTTAGTTGTACTTGTTGCATGTTTTAACAGCTTGTACAAACTTGCTCTTCTAATTTCATCATTTTTTTTTGATTTTTTAGATAAAATTCTTTCAATAGTCTTATAATTTTTTCCTATAGGTTTTCCTTTCAAAAAGTCTAAACTCCAAAAAATAATTCTTCGTAAATATTCTAATAAAAAAATTATTAATCTCATATGCTATGATAAATTACAAATAAGGGGTATTAATTTTTCTATCCCCAATTTTCTTACCTGGATTACCATAATAAACAGATAAGCTTTGACAGTCTTTATTGATTAAACTACTTGCTCCAATTACAGTATATTTTGATATAGTAATGCCATGAATAATTGTAGCACTAATAGATATTGCGGATAATTCCCCAATATTTACGTTACCTCCTAAAGTTACATTTGGAGACAAACTTGAAAATGCTTCTAACCTACAATCATGACCAACACTTGCCCTAGTATTTATTATTGTAAAATCTTCAATAGTTGAATCACTATTAATTACTACTCCGCCCATAACTGCAATGCCCTGACCTAATTTAACTTCTTTTCCTATTATCGCAAACGGATGAATAGCAGAAGCAAATTTAATATCTGGGAATATAGCTGTGATTTTTTCTTTTATAATTTTTCGGGTATAATTGTCCCCAATAGCAATGAATAATTCCAAATCTGGATAGGACTGTCTAAGCTCCATTATATTCTTTTCATCCCCTAAAACAGAGTAACCAAAAGTGCTCTCTCCCTTGGCTCTATTGGAATCTAATAGCCCTATAATTTTATAACTGAGTCTTTCAAAAATATCAATAACAACCTTAGCATGCCCAGAACTACCGAAGATTAGAACTTTTTTCATAATATTAATTTAGAAAAATATTAACGAAATTAACTGGTTTTCACGCTCATCTTTCTAATATTGGCTATTTTTAACAAACGATAATACTCCTTTTTAATTGTTTAAAGCTCCTTATCCTTATTCCCATAAATGGTTTAAATAGGGGGAATGCCAGTAATGCTTAACGCATAAAGTAAAACTATGAGTCGTCCTAAAATAGGTTGACAATTTATTAAATAATTAAATTAATCCAGCGAAGCTAGCTTCGCTGGATTTTTT
>NZ_CANMDU010000034.1 GCF_947496775.1 uncultured Maribacter sp.
TACTCAAAAGATATGGTTTTGTGGTTTGGTTGTGTAATGGCTTTTAACATTCCATTACCATACCACGTATAGGTGTAATTTCTTTTTTCTGTTGTTTCTTACACAAACCTGCCACTAGTTATAAACTAGCGAGAGCGGGGGAGTACGAGCAAATAGATAAAGAAACTTTAAAACGTTTAAAAGACATACAACAGCTCTCGCCAGAGAATAAAAATCATGTATTTGCTTTATTAGATGCTTTTTTAAAACAAGTGAAATTGCAAAGTATTATGTAATTTTAAGCTTTTATTGCTAAACGTTAAATTTAATATATTATGTGGGAGCTATTAGGAAAAATTGCAATTTTAATAACTATTAGAGCTTTTATTTTAGAAAACAAAAAAATTAAAAAACTAGTTAAAAAAGGAACTAAAGTAGCTTTAAAGCAACCTCTAAAACCTTGGTATAGTAAAACTTTTGGGATAGGTTCTATTTTTATTCTAACACCTTTTGTTATAATACTATCTTGTTTAGGATTTACATTATCTGTTTTAAATGGTAATACTATTAATATTGCAATAGCTAAAGTTTTACTTCTTTCTTTATGTACTACAGGTTTTCTATATTTTAATTATAAATTATATTATCCTAGTAGAAGCAAATAAACTCTTAGCTTCATAAAAAAAAACACAACTCTCGCTGTGGTTTTTATTTTATGGTTGTATTTCTTACTCATACTCGCCACTAGTTGGGGAAGTTTTTGAGTATAAAATCTATTTTTTACTTCCAAAATTTCTCTAATTGAGGATATTCCTCAAACCAAAACTTAAATGCTTCTTTATTAATTCCATCTTTACCTAACCAAAAATCGACTGGATATTTCCAATCGGAACTATGTGTTTTTTTAGGAGCAGATGCAAAATTAGTATAATGTTCAAGAAAGCCCTTATGTTCGCTTGTTTCTAAAATACTACAATAACCTAAAGTTTCTAATAATGCTTGTCTTTGTTCTGCATCTGATTTGAATCCTTTTATCTTACCTATTTTTGATTGAATCGTTTTTTTAACGGTATCTTTTTCATTTGCGTCTAAGAGGATAGTAAGTATTTCTGAAAAAATTCTAAAATCGGATTCAGTTGGTTGAATTACCTCTAATTTATTTGATTCTGATAAATAACAGTAATAGTGTTGAATATCTGTACCTATTAATCCTCCAATTTCTAAAAAACAATCTAGAATAAAATCTTTTCTGTAATTTACTTTTTTAAGTGAAGCGCAATATTTACAAGGCGTTCGACTTATTACGAACTTCTTATCTTCTTCACTCATTTTATCAAATAATGACTTATTTGGAACTGAATCTTCACTTACAGTAAAAGAATGTTTAGGAAAACTTTGCATTATAGCAAATACAGGTAAACCACTTCTAAAACTTAATTTATTCTTGCTAAAACTAGATAGAAACAATGAAGTATATTTCGTTTTATCACTTTCTTTATATTCTTGAAAAATTCGCTCAATAAGTTCATCGTGCGTTAGATATTCTTTTGTTTCTATATCTTTCATCAATTACAACCTCCTTTAAATTTTAGTTCATCCAAAGTAGGTAACTCACTTACTTTTTTAACATTTAAAATATCATCTGCTGCGTTTAATCGAAGTTTACCTTTTGCTTTACCTTGTTTAGCTTCAGAAATACCATTAATTTTATTACCTCTAGCCTTATCACTTCCTCTACCTAATAAGTCGTTTTCAGCAATACCTCTTTGTTCAATACCTCTTACTGCATTTGGATCAGTTCCAACTCCTGTTTTTCTTTGTAAAGTGTCTCCCTCTCCAAACCTTGCTCCATCAGTTCCTGTTGTATTAGAATGTCTTCTTGCTATGTCTTCCATAGAAGCATTATCAGATGCTCTACCGTGATAATAAGAACTTCCATTAGAATCTGTTAAAACATAATTCCAATCTAAACCAAAAGGGTCTATAATTGCATTGGTGTCGAAAACATAGGCGTATAAATTATACTCCCTACTATTTAAACCGATAGGGTCTTTTGAAAGGTAAGTTCCGCTATCAGGCGAGTAATACCTAAATCTATTATAATAAAGTCCCGTTTCTACATCCTCGTACTGTCCTTGGTATCTAAAAGGACAATCTGTTAAAGAACGTCCTTCAAACTTACGTACTTTTCCGTAAATATCATATTCTAC
>NZ_CANMDU010000035.1 GCF_947496775.1 uncultured Maribacter sp.
CAAAAAGGTTTGGCTAATTACGTGGCGGAATGTTAAGTACTAACTTGCTCCCGTACTATTTATAGCCAAACCGTTGTAACACATTTGACCAAACCAAGAAAATTGAAATTAACTAAAAAACATTTGGGAATTTACAACACCTACGAAGGAAAAAAATCTTCGTTAGAAAATGTTGGAACTCAAAAAGAGAAGGAATTATTTCAAAATGGAGAATTTGAGAAAATAACGGAATTAATAGAAACTGAATACAAAATAAAACAGAAAGAGCTTTCGGAATCAGAAATACAAAATCACAAATCTGAACTGAATTTAATATTTGATAGCAATTGGAATAAAAAATTGTTGAAATACTTATCGAAAAAATATTCTGAACCTGAAAAAGAACAAAGCACTTTTGACTCAATAATGTCTATGCTTTGGGCAATGTTAGGATAAAATTAAAATATGACTGAATTTATAATCATATCTGTTTTGATAATCCTTTTTGGAGGATTTTTATATTGGGCTTATCTTCCTGATTATCGAAGAAATCCTAAAGAATTTTGGCGGACATTAATCGGAATGCCAATTGGAATGTTACTTGGCGGAATTGGATTTAATGAATTAAATGAACAAATAAAAAAATGGGCGTTAGGAGAAAAAAATGAAAAGAAAACTGAAAAATAAAAACGTGTTACAACAATGTATAACCGCAATTACGGCGGATTCGACTACGTCCGAATCCACTCGGAATTGCTAACGCCAGTTCTTAACCGAAAATTATTAACTTTAATCCCGTAACTGACGGTTATACGAGACCGTTGGCAACAATTAAAGAAAAACTATGTACAAAGAAAAAACCTATAGAGAATTAATTGAACTTTTATCAATTCATAAAAAGCTGACATTCCAATCCCAACTGGATTTAAAAGAGGAACTAAATAAACGAAATATTCAAGATGACATAGTAGATTTGGAAAATACTATTAAAGAAAAAATTTCTAAAATAGAAAATCTTGACTATCTAAATAATCTTGGATTTAAAGCGGACAAATTTGGCGACTCAATAAGAGTTACAAGAACAGACAAAGCTGTTTTAATAGACATTATTGCTATAGTTTTAGGAATAATGTTTTGTCTAATTGGACTTTTTGGAATTTTTGGTCTGATTGGTTTTTTTTCGAGCGAAAGTGAATTCAGTATTTTATCATTAATCACAACAATCGGAATGATAGCAATCGGAATTTTAGGAGTTAAATTTTTAAGCGGAATTAAGCGTTTGATTGACTATGCTGGTTTTGAATTGCTAAATAATAACGGAACAATAACTCTGAAAAAAAGATTTGACACAAAGCTTGTAGAAATACAGAAAAACGAATCTTTACTTGAGTTAAAAGAACAGTCGGAATTGGTGACCTTAAAATTAGAAAATGACGATATATTAAGTGCTAATACAAATAATATTATTCAGAAAATGACAATATCTGAATTAACAAAAAGATTAAAACTGTTGCCAACACCGTGTATAAAACATAGCTAATAAGTGCTAAACTTCGAGGTTTGTTCTTATTTGCAAAGACCGCCAAATTTTTAAATTTGGCTTTTAAAATAGAAAAGTTAAAAATAAAACATAAAAATTCGGCTCTGTGTTAATCCGAAAGAATAGCGTTTTTTTTACACGCTACATTTCATACACAAGACCGTTGGCAGTAACTTACCTAGTAAAAAAAGAGAACCTAAGCGCTTCCCTCCTTTTTTTTTTGTTTACCCTATAGTTG
>NZ_CANMDU010000036.1 GCF_947496775.1 uncultured Maribacter sp.
AAGTCTTGCGAGCTGCAAACCCCAAAACACAGAAAAGTAACTAAGTATGTTAGAAATTTCATGAAATGTTTTACAACGGTTTCGGCTATGATTAGTGCGGGAATAAAAGTATGCTTTTGTTTCCGTTTAAGCGATTAGCCGAAGCTTTTTGTTTGTTTTTAATTTTTTATTTTAAAAGCCAAATCCAAAAGATTTGGCGTTGTTAGCTGCTATTCCAGCTTTATATATTAAACGACTAAACCCGTATTAATTATAGCCATTGTTGTAAGCAGGTTATTTTTTCAACCATATTTTTACAGATGGTTCTGTTAAAGGTATTTCCATATAAAAAATGTCATCTTTTATCCAATATTGTAGTTCAAGAATATCTTTCTCATTCAAGAAATTATTTTCGGACGTAAGAATTAAATTTTTTTCAACATCAATTTTATAATCAAGCTCAAGCTTCATGACAATTAAATTCTGAATGTACTTACCATTTTCAGAAAAAGTATGAGTTTGTTTGAAGTAGATTTGATTTGCTGTTTTTTTGAGTTGATTTATTTTCAAAGAATCGTTTTCGATATATTTTAATTCTTCATACAAAGAAATTGAGTCAGTTTCAACATTCATGTAAAATTCACCGTTGTCAATTGCAAAAGGTTTCCAATTGCCATGAATCCGATTGTCTTGGGAAAAAATATTTGCGGAAATAAATACTATTAAAGCAAAGGATAAATTATATTTTAATTTCATTTTTAGTTTCAACTTGTTTACAACGGTTCGGCTAAGCGTAGTGCGGAGGCAAGGAAACTTTTCGTTTCCGTCTGCGCACGAAGCTAAAGCTTATTGTTTTGCTTTATTTTTTTATTTGTCTAAAGCTAAATCCCAAAGATTTAACGACATTATAAATATACACAGACCTTTCCATTTTGCCCTAAAGTCCGCATTACGTTTAGGCATTGTTGTGCATAGTTATTTAGTCCGTTCAATATATTTTTTTTCAGTTTCCTTTTCAGTCAGTTTTCCGCTTTTATCAAACGTCTTGATTACTGTTTTTCTTTTCTTATTCTTGTAAATCTGGTATTCTTCAAAATCTCCGTTTTCATCATAATAATCTATTCGTTGATAATTGAGCGTAAGATTTTCATAAAAGTATTGAGCCCGTAACACTCCATCTTCCCGATATTCTTTTATTTCAATCGGTTTTCCATTTGAGTATGTTCCTTCTGTCCGTTTACTACCATTTTCATAAAAATCCGTTTCTTTTCCATCACAAACCTTTTCACAATTCAAATATGTCCAGCGTCTTGAATGTAATTCACTTCCACCGGCGAAAAGAATTTTTGGGATTCTTATGGTATCATTCTTTGTCTTTATCGAAGTCGAATATTGAAGAGTCCAATCGTCATATTTTTTAAATACGGTTAGATAGTCATAATTCAATTCCTTCATTTTCAAAACCTCATACTCCGGTTTTATAATCTTGTTAGAACATTCATCGTAAAAAACTAAATTCAGATTTTCTTTTCCGCTGTTTTGGCTAAAACACGAGAAGTTTACGGTTAAGAGAAAAATTGATTTTAGTACTATCTTCATAATTATGCACAACGCCCGAGCTAAAGTTAGTGCGGAGAGCAAGGAAGCTTTTGCTTCCGTCTTAGCACTAAGACAAAGCTTTTTG
>NZ_CANMDU010000037.1 GCF_947496775.1 uncultured Maribacter sp.
TTAAAACGTTTAAAAGACATACAACAGCTCTCGCCAGAGAATAAAAATCATGTATTTGCTTTATTAGATGCTTTTTTTAAAACAAGTGAAATTGCAAAGTATTATGTAATGTTAAATACTACTTGGGTTAATAAGAATTTAATACCTGCCATTGGAAGTACTATAGCTTTAGTGCATGTTTTTATAGTAATTTTATTTTTTGAAAATTATTTTATAGTCTTTCAGAAAAAGTCTTTGTTAGATGTTTCTATTTCTTTTGATGAGTTACAGCTAGCACCATTTATTTACTTTTTCTTTTCTATAGCTCTATTAAAAGTAATATGGTTTATTGTATGTGTTTTAAGAACTTTTGTATTTTATAAGTATATACCATTAAATGTGGATAATACTACAACTTCTGCGCATACTTCATTTGCACTTTTTGTGTTAATTGTATTGTTAGGGTTTTATCTTTCTAATGCGTCTACTGACTATCTACCTATTAATGAAGCTACACATTTTTATTGGTCTAAATTGTATACTGCCTTTTGTTTTTTAATTATGGGGTTTTCTACACTTATTTTTATTTTTTACCCACCTGATAAAGTTGTAGATATTACAGCTTCTAAAAACTAAAATTAATAGATATATCTCCTTCGAATTTAGGTTTTTCTAAAGATTTACTAAATACAATTTCGATGATTGGAATATGTTGGTCATTCAGTCCTCCATATATATCTATTTTTAACCATCCTTTTGGTACTTCGAATTTTATAATTTTATTAGATTCAATTAGTTTTTCTAGATTAAAATCTTTTAAATAACCTATTCCGCATATATTTAATAAGCCATTTGAGTTTATAATCCAGCCTTTAGATTGGACATCTACTTTTTTTAAGTAAGTTAACTTGTTAGTGCTCATGATAAAACCGTAATCATCGGATTCAACTCCAATAATCGGTATAGCAACCCCATTAGCTGAGATTTCATCACCCAAGTTAGTCTCGGTTAATGGGGTTAATATATCACTATTATTAATATGTTTTTTTTTGAAACTTATTAATTCTTTTGAATCAAAAATGACAAACCCGTTTAATTCCGAAAATAATGTTTCTATCCGCATGATATTTTCTTTTTATGCCATTTTTCAAGTTCTTCAAAAGCTTCTAGTGGAGTTACATTTTCAGCTATAATTTCACCAGTTTTTGGGATTTTTAAATCACCTTTTATATGATTAACATCTCCTAATCCTTTTTTACTAGCTTCAAAAAGTTCATCAGAAGTACCTGTCCATGGTCCTCTGGTTGGTCCTACATGAGGTTTTTGAGCTCTATGTATTGCTTCATGCGATCCTGGATTGTATGGTTCATTGAAGAAGTATGTAGGTGTTTCTGTACTTGATGCTAAATGGTCTAATCCAATACTTGAAGCTTTATTTTTGTATACTAAATGATGTCCTTGTCTTACAGGATTAGGCCAAGGCATTAACCCTAATGGGTCTGTATATGCATTAGAATCATGAACATATGAGTAGATGTTTGGCATACCCCCAGCAAGCCCAATGGGATCTTGAGATATATAAGTTCCGCTATCAGGCGAGTAATACCTAAATCTATTATAATAAAGTCCCGTTTCTACATCCTCGTA
>NZ_CANMDU010000038.1 GCF_947496775.1 uncultured Maribacter sp.
AATTTGGTACGTTAAACAAACATCCTTTACAAAGTTAAAGAAACATAGTTTACACTTTTTAAGGTATAATTTGAGGAAAAAATCAAATTATCATGCCTTGGAAAACTACGACAACTATGGAACAAAAAATTGAATTTATTTGTGAATGGCGCACTGGAAAATATACCATCACCGAATTATGTAAAAGTTTTGGAATTTCTAGGCCCACCGCATACAAATTGATTGACCGCTTCGAAAATCAAGGTTATGAGGGGCTAAAAGAGCTATCCAGAAAGCCAGGAAAACATCCAAATACCACGGATGAAAAAATCGTAAAAAGTATTTTAAGGTTAAAAGAAAAACACAAACTCTGGGGCGCTAAAAAAATTAGAGTTTTAATGTTTAAAGAGTTTCCGAAAGATCAAATTCCTTCTGTGGTAACGGTTCATAATATTCTTAGAAAAAATGGTTTGGTATCTCCTCAAAAACGCATGCGAAGAGTCAAACCTGTTTATCCGATTTTTGATCCAAAATCCTGTAATGAAGTATGGAGTGCTGATTACAAAGGTAAGTTTTTAATGGGCAATAAAATCTATTGTCACCCGCTAACCATAGCAGATTCTAAAAGTCGATTTTTATTCACTGCTAAAGGACATTATAAAGAAACCTTAAAAGCTGCAAAAGCAGAGTTTAAAAAGGTTTTTAGGGTTTATGGCATCCCCAAACAAATACATACTGATAATGGAAGTCCTTTTGGATCTGTACGAGCAATACAACGGTATACGCAACTCTCTTATTGGTTTATAGAACTTGGTATTATTCCTGTATTTTCTGATCCAGCACATCCAGAACAAAATGGAAGACATGAACGTATGCATCGGGATTTAAAAGCGGCTTGTGCTACACCTTCTGCTTATGATTTAAAAGCACAACAAAGGCGATTAAACCACTTTGTAAAGGAATATAATAATATACGACCACACGAGGCTTTGGGTATGAAAACACCATCAGATGTACATGATTTTTCTTGTAGGCCATTCCCAGAAAAAATACCACATTATGATTATGATAGTAGCTATAAAGTACTCAAAGTAACTAAGAGTGGCTCCATTAGATGGAAGTCCTATTACTGGGTATATTTAACCGCTGCATTAAAGGGAAAACATGTAGGTATTGAAGAGCTAGGAAATGGTATTTGGAAAGTCTATTATAGAAACGTACTTTTAGGATACTTTAATGAAAAACAATTAAGAAACAAACAACAATCTACAAGGTTAGAAACTAATTTAGTGTAAACACCTAATCTTTAACTTGTGTAAACTATGTATCTTAACGAACA
>NZ_CANMDU010000039.1 GCF_947496775.1 uncultured Maribacter sp.
CTTCTATCAGAAAAAAGTATTTACCCAATCAATCCAAGGAATCGGACAACAAGGAGTAAGTCTATCTCGTTGTTGTACATAATGTTGAAAAAAGTACTTTTGATAATGTTTCTAACTGCTCAATCGACCTTTTCACAGGTTGAAAAAGTAGATTATGAATTGTATTCTCTGATTATATCGGACCAATTAGAACTCGGAACAAAAAGCAGTATTGACTCAGTTTTATTGATAGAACAATTTGAAAACAGATTTGACAATTTATACGAGGTTTTTGACTCAAAATCCGATTCAATCTCTAATTCAGACATAAATTTTATTTCAATTAATACGGGGAACGATACGCTTTTCATAAAACGAATTATCAATGAATCGAAATTCAGAAAGTCTATTTATGGATTGACATCTGACTTTGGTTTAAGTCCGAAAATTAATTCCAATCTATTATCGACTGATAAACTTAATATTCAATCAATAACTTCGAAAAAATACTATTCGTTTTTTGGCAGAAAATTCAAAAGAAAAAATCCATGGAAACGGATTATAAAAAAATACGGAACTCATAAGGTAATTGAATTCTCTGAAGTTAAATATAATGGGAATTTGGCTTCTGTATATTTCGGAATTCGTTGCGGAGGGTTGTGCGGAAATGGGAGAATTGTGATTTTCGAGAAAGTTAATGGAGTGTGGGGAATTTTGACTTCAATAAATCAATGGGAATCCTAAAAAAACACTATGTACAACAAAACCTATAAACAATACGGGCTTCGGGCTTAATCAAAAGGGTTGTGTATTTTTATGAAGTCCGCAAAATCTTTTGGATTTTGCTCTGGACAGGAAAAAATAAATCAAAACAAAAAGATTTCGCTATGTGCATTGCGGAAAGAGAACGCTAGTTTGCTCCCGTACTGTTCATAGCTCAACCGTTGTAGATTGTTTGGGATAAGTAGACAAGCTATTTATCAAGCGGAAAAACGTAAAATAAAAAGAACTATTGAATTGACTCAGGTTAAGTCATTAGTTTTACAGATGCGTCAAGAAATGCCTAGACTAGGTACACGAAAATTATATTATCTCCTTAAAGATGATTTTGATAAACAAGGAATTAAAATAGGTAGAGATGCTCTGTTTGATTATTTGAAAGCCGAATCCATGCTGATAAAACCAAGGAAAAACTATACAAAAACCACGAATTCGAAACATTGGTTAAGGAAACA
>NZ_CANMDU010000040.1 GCF_947496775.1 uncultured Maribacter sp.
TGGTCGTCAAATCTGTTTGATTTGACATTTTAATAATCAAAAAAATAAACGCAAACAAAAAGCTTTGTCTTAGTGCTTAGACGGAATCTTTACAGATTCCTTGGTTCCGCACTAACTTTAGCTCGGGCGTTGTGCGTCATTTGAAAAAACCATTTTAATGAAGAAAATATTTTTAGTAATAATAATCTTAATCAGTATTACTAGTTGTACTTCTCAAAATAATCCAAAAATTAATTACAAAGATTATTCTTATGAATTTAAAGCAGACAATTATCCAAAATCAATAACTGACTTTTATAAAGAACAAGAAAAACTAACTGAGCTTACAGATAGGGAATTGGCTATTAAAATGAATGTAGACTTAATTCTTGAGGATTTAATTGATAATATACTTCGTTACAACTTCATACAGAATGTTCCTAATTTAAACGAAACTGGATTTAATAAAGTTAAATCAAAACTAACCGCTTATTACAAAGCGGAGAAAAACGATTTTTATACTGAAAAAATAATAATTGATAGAAGTCAACAATGGATTGCAGATTCTATAATACAAAGTAAATATAAAGGGAAAATATATTATGATTCTTTAATAAAAACACCAAAACCAAAAGAAGCATATGCAAAAATGGTTTTGGATTTAATTGATAAAAATGAGATAGAGATAACAGATGATTTCCTAAAGAAAGAAATAATATATAGAGCAAATAATTATACGATTGACCAAGAAGAAATGAAATGTGACTTTAACCTAATAGAGAGTTGGTTTAAAACGGAATAAAAACGAACGCACAACAATGCCTAAACGTAATGCAGGGTTTTGGGCAAAATCAAATGGTCTGTGTATATTTATGATGTCGCTAAATCTTATGGATTTAGCTTTGGACAAGAAAATTAAAAACTAAACCAAAAGCTTTAGCTTCGTGCGCAGACGGAAACGAAAAATTTCCTTGCCTCCGCACTACGCTTAGCCGAGACCGTTGACAGTAACTTACCTAGTAAAAAAGAGAAACTAAGCGCTTCCCTCCTTTTTTGTTGTTTACCCTATAGTTGGATTAGTTACTTTCCTAAGTAAAACGTTTATCAGCACAACAAAAAAATTACGGCATATAAAGCTAAAAATTGCCCCTTAAGAAGGGTTTGGGTTTTTAAAAGAGCAACTAAGAGGCTTTCCCTTTTGCCGCCAACACGCAATCGCTACGGAAT
>NZ_CANMDU010000041.1 GCF_947496775.1 uncultured Maribacter sp.
GGCAACAATGCTACGACAGATTTAGTAGGAACCTACGATTTATCTAACAGTATTAAAGTATATCGTAATGCTCCAAATGCAGGAGAAATTGTAGGAGGTCCTTATAACTTTACAGTAGATGGTACTGCGGATTATGTAACCAATATCGGATTAGAAGGACCCGCAGAAGGCTCAAATAGTACTTGGGTAATAACCGATGAATCTGGTAAGATACTAGGATTACCACCAACATTAGAAGCGGTAAAAGGAGTAAATTTTGATGCTGCAGGAGCAGGTACTTGTTTAATTTGGTACTTACGTTATGAGGATGGTTTAGTAGGAGCAGAAGTAGACAAAAACGCTAATGATTTATATGGATGTTTCGATTTATCTAATTCAATAACCGTAGTACGTACAGCAGCAGTAGTAGATGGGGGAACTATCAGTGGTGGTCCATTTACCTTTTGTGTAGGCGATGGAGAAGCAGATTATGCAAAAGGAGTAAGCTTAGAATGTAACAGTACAGTAAACTCTCAATGGGTAGTTACGGATGAGAATGGAAAGATATTAGGATTACCCCCAACACCAGAGGCGGTTAATTTTGATGGAGCAGGCGCAGGACTTTGTTTAATTTGGCATCTTAGTTATGCGGATGGATTAGAAGGATTAGAAGCAGGCAACAATGCTACGACAGATTTAGTAGGAACCTACGATTTATCCAATAGTATTAAAGTATATCGTAATGCTCCAAATGCAGGAGAAATTGTAGGAGGTCCTTATAACTTTACAGTAGATGGTACTGCGGATTATGTAACCAATATCGGATTAGAAGGACCCGCAGAAGGCTCAAATAGTACTTGGGTAATAACCGATGAATCTGGTAAGATACTAGGATTACCACCAACATTAGAAGCGGTAAAAGGAGTAAATTTTGATGCTGCAGGAGCAGGTACTTGTTTAATTTGGTACTTACGTTATGAGGATGGTTTAGTAGGAGCAGAAGTAGACAAAAACGCTAATGATTTATATGGTTGTTTCGATTTATCTAATTCAATAACCGTAGTACGTA
>NZ_CANMDU010000042.1 GCF_947496775.1 uncultured Maribacter sp.
GGAATGATGAATAAGTTTCGAGCTGTCTTCAGCATTGTAAATTGCTTTATTGAGCGCTCTTACACAACCTTTTAGTTCTAAACTATCACTGAGGTCGTAGCCTACGATTTTTCTTGAATACAAGTCCGTAATCAAGGCCAGATAACAGAATCCTTTTATGGTTCTAATATAAGTAATGTCAGAAGCCCAAACTTGATTCGGTCTATTGATTTTCAGGTCTTTTATGATGTTGTTGTACTTGTAGAACCTGTGATATGAATTGGTAGTTCTAGAAGAATATTTTTTTCTTCGAACCAGTAGATTATTCTCTCTTAAGATACGGAATAGCCTATCTCTACCTATTTTCAGGTGTAGATTTTGAAAATCATGATGTAATGATTTCATGAGTTTTCTAGTCCCTTCTCTAGGTAGAGTTCTTCTACTTTTTCGAACCAGTTCCACCACCTGTTTTTCCATTTGTTTTTTAATAACAAATCGTTTCTTGTATTTGTAATACGCATCTCTTTTTAAGGAGAAAGCATCACAAATAGCAGCTATAGAGTAGTGTCTATTTTTTTTGTTTTTCGGTGCTAATTTCATTAGGGCTTGATGTTTAAGTTTTTTTTTAATTCTTCAACATCTTTGTATCCTAGGTTTTGAGCAGCTACTTCCAGATAGGAATCATTAACAAGCTTATCTAAGTCCTTTTTAATAAGAAGGTCTTTGAGTTGTTTTAGTTCTTTCTGAAGAGCTTTAATACGGCTTAATTCATCGTCTGTTTGCACGGTTACACGGGTATTCATTAAATCTTTACGGTCATATTTTTTAATCCATACGTTTATAGTACTAGATTGAATACCGTAAGTTAATGCAATTTGTCTTTTGGAATGGTTTCCTTTAGTAAGTTCTGCTAATACTTTGAGTTTAAAGCTCTCGCTATAACGTTTCACATATCCATCATTTTTATACATATACATTTGTTTTAGTGTATACATATTTCAGGACGGGTCA
>NZ_CANMDU010000043.1 GCF_947496775.1 uncultured Maribacter sp.
GCAGCGATATCACTAGATTCTTCTAAATCAGAAAGATCCACCGAAACATCATTACCACCTTCAATATTAATTGCTAATTCGCTAGTAGCAGAAAGGGTAGCCGATTCTAAGTTTTGATCATCTGTAGAAACGTACCCTGATAAATCTACCCCGGTAGCACCAGCTTCTGCATTAGTAAGGGTAAGCATATTAGAAGTAGCATCTAAGTTTAAATCTGAAAGTTCGTTTGTTGCAGAAGTATCTTGATCGGCAGTAATATGTGTATCTAAATTGGTTTGTACTAAAGCGATAGCGTTATCCGCATCGGTTTCATTAGCATCAACATCATTTTGAATTGCAGTTTCTGCAGCTGTAGCACGAGTTACTTCTGCAGAAATAGCAGTAGTATTGTTCGCAATATCGGTATCGTTAGAACTAATATTCGTTGTGTTTGTATTTATTAAAGCCGTGTTAGCAGCGATATCACTAGATTCTTCTAAATCAGAAAGATCCACCGAAACATCATTCCCCCCTTCAATATTAATAGCTAATTCGCTCGTAGCAGAAAGCGTAGCAGATTCTAAATTTTGGTCATCTGTAGAAACGTACCCCGATAAATCTACCCCAGTAGCCCCAGCTTGTGCATTGGTAAGAGTAAGCATATTAGAAGTAGCATCTAGATTTAAATCTGAAAGTTCGTTGGTTGCAGAAGTATCTTCATCTGCCGTAATATGTGTGTCTAAATTAGTTTGCACTAAAGCGATAGCGTTATCCGCATCGGTTTCATTAGCATCAACATCATTTTGAATTGCAGTTTCTGCAGCTGTAGCACGAGTTACTTCTGCAGAAATAGCAGTAGTATTGTTCGCAATATCGGTATCGTTAGAACTAATATTCGTTGTGTTTGTATTTATTAAAGCCGTGTTAGCAGCGATATCACTAGACTCTTCTAAATCAGAAAGATCCACCGTAACATCATTCCCACCTTCAATATTTACTGCTAATTCGCT
>NZ_CANMDU010000044.1 GCF_947496775.1 uncultured Maribacter sp.
AACAACAACAACTATGGAACAAAAAATCGAATTTATTTGTGAATGGCGTACAGGAAAATATACCATCACAGAATTATGCAGAAGCTTTGAAAGCTCTAGGCCTACTGCTTATAAGTTAATAAGCAGGTTTGAAAAACAAGGCTTTGAGGGCTTAAAAAAACAATCTAGAGCACCTTCAAATCATCCCAACGCAACTAAAGAAAACATCATTAAAAGTATTCTAAATCTAAAAACAGAATACAAACTTTGGGGTGCTAAAAAAATTAGAGAATTATTGTTTAAAGAATATGCAAGACAACAAATCCCTTCAGTGGTTACTGTTCATAATATTCTAAAGAAAAACGGTTTAGTATGTCCTCAAAAAAGAATGAGAAGAGTAAAACCAACACACCCTATTTTCGATCCTAAATCATGTAATGAAGTATGGAGTGCTGACTATAAAGGCAAGTTTCTAATGGGTAATAAAATTTATTGTCACCCATTAACAATTGCGGACTCTAAAAGTCGATTTCTTTTTACTGCCAAAGGGCATTATAAAGAAAACCTGAAGGCCGCAAAAGCAGAATTTAAAAGGGTTTTTAGAATATATGGCATACCTAAACAATTGCACACCGATAATGGGAGCCCCTTTGGTTCTGTAAGGGCTATTCAAAGATTTACGCAACTCTCTTATTGGTTTATTGAACTAGGAATTACACCTGTTTTCTCTGACCCTGGACAGCCACAACAAAATGGCAGACATGAACGTATGCATCGTGATTTAAAGGCTGCTTGTGCTAAACCTGCGGCTTATGATTTAAAAGCACAACAAAGACGTTTAAATCACTTTGTAAAACAATATAATAACATAAGACCACACGAAGCTTTAGACATGAAAACACCTGCT
>NZ_CANMDU010000045.1 GCF_947496775.1 uncultured Maribacter sp.
ATAACGTTTCACATATCCATCATTTTTATACATATACATTTGTTTTAGTGTATACATATTTCAGGACGGGTCAAAATGCACTACAACGGTCTCGTATAACCGTCAGTTACGGGTTAATATACGCAGACTTTTCGGTTTAGAACAGACATTAGCAATTCCGAGTGGATTCGGACGTAGTCGAATCCGCCGTAATTGCGGTTATACATTGTTGTGCGTAGGTTTTTATTCAATTTTATTCATTTCAATTGCCTTTGAACTTATCGAAAATCCACTCAACTTATTATTGTGAAAATACATAGTTTCTTGCATATTTGTCAGCTTTAAACTGTCTCCAACTTTTTCGTGCATTCCAATTGTAATTAATGAATCCTTTGATTCAGATATGATTTCGTCAATTCCAAAAGTGTCTGGATTTTTGTCAATTCCCAATACAAACTTTCTGTTCTCAATCTGAAAACTATATTCAGTAGATGAATAAGGATGATTTTCAATCCAAATATTCCAGAAAAAAGAAAAAATCCAATAACAGATTATTGTATTGATAAAGAACAAAATCGAAAGTCTTTTTCTAATAAAGAAAACAATAATTCCAATTAGAATATTAATTCCAAATATCTCAAGTCTGTATGATTCAACTCCGATTGACATAAATGGGTCAGGTTTAATCATACTAACCCAATATTTCATTAGGAAAATATCAATTAATAAAATCAGAACTTCAATTCCGACTAATAATTTTGTTTCAGATTTCGTCATTTTCAACTGTTCGTTAAGATACATAGTTTACACAAGTTAAAGATTAGGTGTTTACACTAAATTAGTTTCTAACCTTGTAGATTG
>NZ_CANMDU010000046.1 GCF_947496775.1 uncultured Maribacter sp.
TAATATCTGTTTTTTGAGTTGTGTTTAGCGTAACAGCAGTAGGCTCTTCTAAAGATATTGGAGCATCGGCTGTACAATTAGGAGTACCTAACGTATTATCTGTAATTCTAACAATGTAGTCACCAAATCCTACTCCAGTAAATTGATTAGCAGTTGGAGCTATACCTGTTGCAGATAAATCTGAACGTAATAAGGTAGCGGTAAAAGTTCCAGAGCCACCGTTTACAGTAAATTCTATAACACCGTCATTAGTAGCACAAGTAGGTTGTGTTAAAGGTGTTGCACTTACTGTTAATTCAGGATCTATAGTAATATTTTCAATTTCAGAACAATTATTAGCATCTCTTATTTCAATAGTATAAGCACCAGCTGTTAAACCTGTATAAGTATAAGGGAAGCTAGTAATACTTTGGAAAGCGTTGCTATTAATACGCATAGTATAAGGAGCAATACCTGTGTTAATGGCATCAAGAGATACGGTAATACCAAAATTACCTTCGCTAGCACATTCATCATCAATAGCTAATGAAATATCAGGAGTTGTATCTGTATCTACGGTGATAGCTAATGGAACTGCGATTACACACCCGTTAGCATCTTGTACGTAAATATCCCAGTTTAAGCTTGTTGTTGGGTCTAATTCTATGGTATTATCAAAAGGATAAACCCCTGGGTCACCAGCACCACTAATAGAAGCACCATAACTATATGCTGCAGTTCCTCCAGTCGCTTGTACGGTTACAATAGCATTCGTTTCGATACAATTAGCATTTACATTGCTTACTAAAGATAGAGCTAAAGCTTCTGGTGCATCTATAGTAACAGTATTAGA
>NZ_CANMDU010000047.1 GCF_947496775.1 uncultured Maribacter sp.
AACGGTTAAGCTATGAACAGTACGGGAGTAAACTAGCGTTTGCTTTCTGCCACGCACATAGCGAAATCTTTTTGTTTTGTTTTTTCTTTTCCTGTCTAAAGCAAAATCCCAAAGATTTTGCGGACTTCCTAAAAATACACAAACCCAACAATTAAGCCCGGAGCCCGTATTGTTTATAGGTTTTGTTGTAAAACGTTTTTTCTTCAGTCAATTGGTATTTCAATATACTCCTCCCGTACCTTACCATTTTTTGAATTTATCTTAATCACTTTTGACCTACCTTTTTCAAGTTTACTTTTTAGAGTCCAAATTAGTCTTCTCTTCTCAAAATCAATGTCCCATTCGTAAATATCATCCAGTCCATTTTCCGCTCCGATTTCAAGTGCTTTTTTCAAATCAATTTTTGTCTCGTCTTTTATCACATTAAGATATGGTTCAATGATTTCCTTAGTGTCCTCCCAAGACCAAGGTGAAGTACAATTCAAATTGATAGGGATTAAGAGTTCCGTAAGAACAAGATTTTTGTCCATAACCTTATAGTAAAGCCATAATTGTGTGATATGACATCCTTTATTTTTAAATTCTGAAAAACTAATTCTCTCAAGTTTGTTCTCTATTTTATTATATGTCTCGATTACAGTCTTTGATTTCTCAAAATAAAAGTGCTTGTTAAACAATTCTTTGCTGCTTAGCCGTATGATTTTTTCTTCCATTCGGTATTTAGCGCAACTAATACGAGTGTCAATGAAGTCTTGCGAGCTGCAAACCCCAAAACACAGAAAAGTAACTAAGTATGTTAGAAATTTCATGAAATGTTTTACAAC
>NZ_CANMDU010000048.1 GCF_947496775.1 uncultured Maribacter sp.
AATGCCTCAATAGTAATGGTTACTATTTTTTCAGATAATAAAAAACTACAATGAATAGCTTATATAAATATTTAGTTGGTTTCTTTTTGGTATTAGCTGTAATACTTGCATGTACTAAGGATGTAAGTTTATATACTGAGGTAGAGTTTGAGTTAAGTGAGACACATGAATCGGAAGGTTTTTTAAATACGTCTTTAAGTGGTACTATAACAGTTACTCCGGAAGAGTTCGTAGAAGATATAACGTATTTCTATAGTTATTTTGTGGAAAGTGGCGAGGGTTATTTTGTAGATTCTTTTGGAGAGGCTATACCCGAGGGGCAAGAGATTTCATTAACCCCTTTATCAGTACCCTTAAATTATATAGGTACTTCGATAGGAGAGCATAGCATTCGAATAAAAGCAGAAGACGATTTAGGATTTTCTAAAGAGGTAATTTTAGATTATACTATTAGTAGTATTCCAGTAAGCTGGACGGCAGTTGGTCCAACAAAACCTGTATTATTAGGGAGTAGTACAACCATTATAGTAACCCTAGGAAATGAAACCGTAAGAACAGGAGAGACTTATGAAAGAAACTATTCTTTTTCTTCAGGCTCAGGAAGTTTAACAACTGCAGCAGAAGGAGATGTAGTAGTATTAGAAGAATTAGTACCGATTACGCCAGGTAGTTATGAGTTAACGTATGTATCGGATGCCTTAGG
>NZ_CANMDU010000049.1 GCF_947496775.1 uncultured Maribacter sp.
ATTACGGTTAGTTTAGTAACTCCTGCTGTTGGTGTAAATGATAATCCACCATATTCTTTTACTATTGATAATGGCGTAGACCCTGCTCAAACTAATGGTACTGGTATATTTACAAACCTTAATCCTGGTACTTACGCTATTACAGTAACTTCAGATAGAGGTTGTACAGAAACCGATAGTATTGAAATTATTGAACCTACTATATTAGTAGCTAATGCAACTTTAACAACAGACTTTACTTGTGCTGCGGATAATACCACAAGTATAGCAACCATTACTGCAGATATTCCTACTACTGGTACTGCTCCTTATACTTTCAGTATAGATGGTACTAATTTCTTTACAACTAATACTTTTGATGTTGTGGATACTGGGGCTGTACAAAATATTACTGTAACTGTTAGAGATAATAATGGTTGTACAGATGATGATACTGTTATTATTAACCCTATTAATACATTTACTGCTGTTGTTTCTCAAGTAGATGCTATTACTTGTGATATTGCTAATCCTGAACAAGTATTAATTACCGTTACTGATAATGGAAATCCAACTAATTCATATACATACGAATTATTACCATTAGGTAACACAAACGGTACTTTAACAGCAACTCCTACTAATGTTACAGCTGAATTTAACTTAACACAAGTGGGTAGCTATACTTTTAGAATTACGGACACAAACACTGGATGTTA
>NZ_CANMDU010000050.1 GCF_947496775.1 uncultured Maribacter sp.
AAAGCCGAATCCATGCTGATAAAACCAAGGAAAAACTATACAAAAACCACGAATTCGAAACATTGGTTAAGGAAACACCCCAACCTAATGAAAGGTATAACACCTATCAGGCCAGAGCAGTATTTTGTTAGTGATATCACTTATATAAAAAGTAGAGAAAGAACTCATTACCTATCGTTGGTAACGGATGCTTTTAGTAGAAAAATTATGGGGTACCATCTAAGCGATGATATGAGTGCTGAAAATGTAGTAAGGGCAATGAAAATGGCTGTCAAGAAAAGAGTAACAACTACAAAACTCATACATCATTCTGATAGAGGACTACAATATTGTTCTTCATTGTATCAAATGGAATTGGAAAAAAACAATACCATACCATCGATGACAGATGGGTATGATTGTTATCAAAATGCTTTAGCAGAGCGTATCAATGGTATATTAAAAGGAGAATTTCTTATCCATAAATGCAATACAGCTAAAGACCTTAAAAAACTAATAGAGGAATCTATAGTAACATACAATAACAAAAGACCGCATTTGAGTCTTAATTACAAAACACCTAACTTTATACACAACAAAAAATCCAGCGAAGCTAGCTTCGCTGGATTAATTTAATTATTTAATAAATTGTCAACCTATTTTAGGACGACTCA
>NZ_CANMDU010000051.1 GCF_947496775.1 uncultured Maribacter sp.
ACTATCATAACATAAGCTATTAGCGTTCACTTCTAAAACAGGAGCTACCGTTGGGTTTAGGGTAAAGTTTCCAGTTACAATACATCCATTAGCATCGGTAACATTTACCGTATATGCTGCAGAAGTATCTGAAATTCCTGTAAAAGTTCCTGTTGTATTTGTGGTGGATACTGAACTAGGGTCTATAATTTCATAGGTATAACCTGTCCATCCACCAGATACACTAATAATGACACTACCATCTGCAATACATGTTGGATCCGTTGGTACAATACTGTCAATAGCTAAAGCATTTGTAGGTTGGTTAACCGTAATAGTACTAGTATCTGTACAATTTGTAGTTTCGTCCGTAACAACAATGGTATAATCACCAGCCGTAAGACCAGTTAGGTTAATTGTATTAGCAGATTGTGCAGTTATTGCTGTACCAGCATTAATAGTATATGCATAAGTACTAGCAAAACCATTTACAGTAAAGTCAACAGCACCATCTGCAGCACCAACACAAGAAACATTAGCGACCAATGTACCAGTAACATCCATTGGAGTTACAGGGTTTATTGTAAAGTTCTCGGTATATATACACCCTTTATTGTCAGTAACTCTAAAAGTATAGGTGTCTGGAGCAAGA
>NZ_CANMDU010000052.1 GCF_947496775.1 uncultured Maribacter sp.
ACAGTTGTTGGGGAGATAGAAGGAACCACAATAACCCTTTTGTTGCCAGAAGAAACGGTTCTAAATTCATTAGAACCAATGATAGAGCATACAGGAGAAAGTATATCTCCATTGAGTGATGTAGCTCAAGATTTTACGAATCCCGTTAATTATACAGTAACGGCTCAAGATGGCACAGAAGAAGTATTTACGGTAACTGTTACAAGAGAAGTAGCCGTAACAAGTGTAGAGATAACTCCAGAAACAGGAACAATAGCTATAAATGCTACACAACAATGTGTAGCAACGATTGGACCAACTAATGCAACCAATCAGACTATTATCTGGACCTCTAGCGACCCAAATATAGGGTCAATTACCCCAGAAGGGTTATTAACAGGAGTAGCAGAAGGTGTTGTAACGATAACAGCAACAGCAAGCAATGGAGTGGAGAGTACATCAGTAATGACCGTTACAGCAGCTAGTAGTACAAAGGATATAACGGCTTTTAGTATCAATGGTGTAAATGGAGTGATTAGCGGTACAGCAGTAACAGTAAGTTTACCCACAGG
>NZ_CANMDU010000053.1 GCF_947496775.1 uncultured Maribacter sp.
ACGGTTTCTACTGCTGGAGTGGTAACAGGCGTATCAGCCGGTACGGCAACTATATCGGTAACTACACAAGATGGTAATTACATAGCTACATCAATAATAACAGTACAAGCAGCAGCTATAATAACTTTTGACCCTTTTACAGGAGTTTATACAGCACCTGCGGGATCTATAGTTACTGTAGAGTTACAATCATTTAGAGTAGGAACGGGCCGTGCGACTATTTCAGCAGGGGCTTTTTTAACGTTGAATACTAGTTGGGATGTTGGTAACACAACACCTGTTTTTGATTCTGATGACGGAACTTTTGTAATGCCACCTTCAGGGGTAGTTACATTTACTGGAAATCATTTGGGTATTAATTCTACTTCAACAGTAAAAATATCAAATAGTCTAACGACTACTATTATACCTTTTACTATGGATGCTAATCTAGCAATGCCTCAATAGTAATGGTTACTATTTTTTCAGATAATAAAAAACTACAATGAATAGCTTATATAAATATTTAGTT
>NZ_CANMDU010000054.1 GCF_947496775.1 uncultured Maribacter sp.
AAATTATTGGTTCTAAAAACACTAAACGCCAATGACGGACTTGGTAATCTTACTTATTTGGACAGCCGCACTCTTCGGAGGTGGAATTATATACTGGATGCGATTACAAATGGAAAAACTTGGTTACAGGTATCCAATGTTCAATTCTAGCTTTAAAATGATGGCGGATTTTCAGGCAAGAAAAGCAACTGACAAAAGGTTAAAAAACAAATACCACAAAACTCTTGGAATTGTTTTCGTTTTATGGCTAGCGATAGGAATTGGATTTTGGTCACTTTGGAATTAAAAAACTTGCTACAACACAACCTATAAACAATACGGGCTTGGCTGCTTAAGTTATAAACTCGGAATATCAGCGAACATCGCCAAATCTTTTGGATTTGGCATTAAATAAAAAAGAAAAAGCAAAACAAAAAGGTTTGGCTAATTACGTGGCGGAATGTTAAGTACTAACTTGCTCCCGTACTATTTATAGCCAAACCGTTG
>NZ_CANMDU010000055.1 GCF_947496775.1 uncultured Maribacter sp.
GGTACGGCAACTATATCGGTAACTACACAAGATGGTAACCACATAGCTACATCAATAATAACAGTACAAGCAGCAGCTATAATAACTTTTGACCCTTCTACAGGAGTTTATACAGCACCTGCGGGATCTATAGTTACTGTAGAGTTACAATCATTTGGAGCAGGAAAGGGCCGTGCGACTATTTCAGCAGGGGCTTTTTTAATGTTGAATACTATTTGGAATGTTGGTGACACAACATCTTTTTTTGATTCTGATGACGGAACTTTTGTAATGCCACCTTCAGGGGTAGTTACGTTTACTGGAAAT
The DNA here is from genome assembly GCF_947496775.1 of uncultured Maribacter sp. Lineage (GTDB taxonomy): Bacteria > Bacteroidota > Bacteroidia > Flavobacteriales > Flavobacteriaceae > Maribacter_B. Next base: position 307 of record NZ_CANMDU010000055.1, read on the forward strand.
CATTTAGATATTATATCTAATTCTACTTCAACAGTACAAATATCAAATAGTCTACAGACTACTAATATATCTTTTACTATGGATGCTAATCAAGGAATGCCTCAATAGTAATGGTTACTATTTTTTCAGATAATAAAAAACTACAATGAATAGCTTATATAAATATTTAGTT
>NZ_CANMDU010000056.1 GCF_947496775.1 uncultured Maribacter sp.
AATGCAAGTTCGTTAAGTCCAACGGTGGTACATACGGGAGCTAGTTTAAACCCAACAACCGGAACAGCGCAGGATTTCACTAATCCAGTAACATATAGAGTAACAGCCGCCGATGGTTCTACTAAGGATTATATAGTAACGGTTATAGTTGCAGCTAGTAGTACAAAAGATATAACGGCTTTTAGTATCAATGGTGTAAATGGAGTGATTAGCGGTACAGCAGTAACAGTAAGTTTACCCACAGGAACGAATGCAAGTTCGTTAAGTCCAACGGTGGTACATACGGGAGCTAGTTTAAACCCAACAACCGGAACGGCACAGGATTTCACTAATCCAGTAACATATAGAGTAACAGCCGCCGATGGTTCTACTAAGGATTATATAGTAACGGTTATAGTTGCAGCTAGTAGTACAAAGGATATAACGGCTTTTAGTATCAATGGTGTAAATGGAGTGATTAGCGGTACAGCAGTAAC
>NZ_CANMDU010000057.1 GCF_947496775.1 uncultured Maribacter sp.
TACACCTATACGTGGTATGGTAATGGAATGTTAAAAGCCATTACACAACCAAACCACAAAACCATATCTTTTGAGTATGATGCTCTAGGAAGACGCACTGCTAAAATATATAATAAAAAAATACATAGGTACCTCTGGGATGGTAATGTACCATTACACGAATGGAAATACAACCTAAACCAACGCCCCGAACTCGTTGTAGATGAATTTGGCATACTCACAGAAAGCACCCCAGAACCCATAGAAAACCTTATTACTTGGGTGTTCGATGAAGGTACATTTAAACCTGCCGCAAAAATTACAAAAGACGAAACCTACAGTATTATTACAGATTACTTGGGTACACCCGTAGAAATGTATAACTCTAAAGGCGAAAAAACTTGGGCAGTAGAATATGATATTTACGGAAAAGTACGTAAGTTTGAAGGACGTTCTTTAACAGATTGTCCTTTTAGATACCAAGG
>NZ_CANMDU010000058.1 GCF_947496775.1 uncultured Maribacter sp.
GTTACATTAACGCTACCTCCAAAAAATTCGATACCATCATCATTTCCATTGCTAACAACAATATTGTTAACTACAGTACCGCTACCAACACCAAAGAAAGAAATTCCATTGAATTCTTGCTCTCCATTAATTTTTGCACCAGTATACTCAGCGATTACATAACTTAATTCACCAGAATTATCATTATTATCTGTTCCTCCATAAAGTAAACCAGCAACTTCAGTTTGTACATCTGTTCCTTTGTTAGAAGCAGCTTTACCTGCTAAAACGATACCACCCCAGTCACCAGCAGCAGGAGAAGCAGCATCCGATGTAAATTTAATAGGTTTATCAGCAGTACCTTTAGCAATTAATTTAGCACCTCTTTCTACTGCAAGGAAAACATCAGTTCTTCCACTTTTAGCTTTAATTACAGTTCCAGGTTCAATAGTTAAGGTAGCTCCTTCTTTTACTGTTAAAGATCC
>NZ_CANMDU010000059.1 GCF_947496775.1 uncultured Maribacter sp.
ACCACAACTTAACTCCTAAACAAAACCAATACTAACCCCAGAACACACCCATATAAAACCTAAATGGAAACAAATACAAACTAAAACACCCCCCCCATAAACCCAACAGAAAACAGAAAAACATATATAGAACATTATACAAAAGGAATAAAACTACTTATAGAAATAAACATTCCAATAATTTCACCAATAAAAAAAGGAGTAACCACCCATTACAAAAAAACATTGTTAAGTCCTCTAAATTATAATTATTAAGCTCTCAACCCCGAGAAATAACGTCTCTATCCAGTAGTTGACTGAACAGAACACAGACACCTATATAACACACCTTGCCAATAAAGTACCATTAAGCTCAACCAAGAACCAATAATCTACTACTGAAGTAAACAACCTCGGGTCAAGTCCACGAGTCATTAGAAGGAAAATTAGCATTGATTTCGACGCTTGCGTCGGAGCATTTA
>NZ_CANMDU010000060.1 GCF_947496775.1 uncultured Maribacter sp.
TACAACAACGAGATAGACTTACTCCTTGTTGTCCGATTCCTTGGATTGATTGGGTAAATACTTTTTTCTGATAGAAGTACCATATTGCTGATCCGAAATATCAATCATCGTATTAAGCACCTTGTTTTTAAGCTTCTCATCAGAGAGTTCTCTCTCCAATCTTTTTATTTTTTGAGCAGGTGTTTCTTTCATTTGGATAGTGGCAACCTTTGGTCGTGGTTTGCTCCAGTCTAAGGTACCATGTTTTCTTAACCAAACCAAAACTGTACTTCTTCCTTGAATACCATATGCTTTTTGGGCTTGCTTATAGGTCATATCGCCCTTTTCTACTTGGGATATTACCGCTAATTTAAAGCCTAAATTGTAATCGCGTTGACTCCGCTTCTTCCTTGGTTTCTCTGAATACTTCATAAATAAGTTGAATTTGTGTCAACTTATTTTAGGACG
>NZ_CANMDU010000061.1 GCF_947496775.1 uncultured Maribacter sp.
TCGATACAATTAGCATTTACATTGCTTACTAAAGATAGAGCTAAAGCTTCTGGTGCATCTATAGTAACAGTATTAGAAGTATCGTCACAGAAAGGAGAATCTGTTGCGGTTATTTCTACATAGTAAATTCCTGCAGCAAGACCATTTAAAGTTCTTGGGTTAACAGAAGTATCAGTGTTAACAATTCCGCCAACGGCAGTTGCAGTATTATCAAATATTTGGTAAGAGTAATTACCAGTATAATTATTTATTTGAATACTCATCTCTCCATTAGAACTATCGCTACAAGTAGCATCACTTACAAGTGCCGCTGTAACCTCTATTAAATCATACTGTGCAATATCATAAGGCGCTGTATCAATGTAACATCCAGTGTTTGTGTCCGTAATTCTAAAAGTATAGCTACCCACTTGTGTTAAGTTAAATTCAGCTGTAACATT
>NZ_CANMDU010000062.1 GCF_947496775.1 uncultured Maribacter sp.
ACTTTCCTAAGCAAAACGTTTATCAGCACAACAAAAAAACTACGATTTATAAAGCTAAAATTTGTCCTTTAAGAAGGTTTTGGGTTCTAAATAAGAGTAACTAAGCGGCTTTCCCTTTTGCCGCCAACATGCAATCGCTACGGAATCGTTCTCTAGTATGACTTATGGCTAGCATATTCCTAGCAGTTATATTGGAGCTTGCCACACATTTCTGTGTTTACTAAAGTCTGTAGCTGGATGGAAAATGCGGCAAAATCTACGCGGATTGTTCCCTTTTTTTTCAATAAGAGTAGGGTTTGCGCTGTAAGCTACTGCCAACAAAACCTAAAATTAATGCGGCGGTTTGGGGTTTAATCAAATGGTTTGCGTAATTTT
>NZ_CANMDU010000063.1 GCF_947496775.1 uncultured Maribacter sp.
TGCTGCACTAACTGTTATAGTAATATTAGCTGTATCATTTAAATTTGGGCTTCCATTATCGGTAACTGTAAGTACCACATTATACGTACCTGAAGTTGTGAAGGTATGACTTGGGTTCGCCTGGGTTGATGTGCCTCCGTCTCCAAAATTCCATGAATAACTTAATATATCCCCTACGTCCGGATCTGTAGAAGTATTTCCTGTAAAATCTACCGCTAATGAGGCTGTTCCAGAAGTAACGTTAGAAGTAGCTACTGCATTTGGTGCTTGATTCGCTGCTGCTTGTACTGTTATTATTGATGTAGCTATGTGGTTACCATCTTGTGTAGTTACCGATATAGTTGCCGTACC
>NZ_CANMDU010000064.1 GCF_947496775.1 uncultured Maribacter sp.
AGCTAAGATTTGACCACCCTCAACTTTTTGACCAATTTTTTTGAAGTAATTCAATTTTCCGCCCACAAAGGATTCAAACTCGAATCTTTGAGTTTTATCCTCCACAGCCCCAATGACATCTCCAGGTCGAACCATCTGTCCTTTTTTAAAGAACCATTCTTTAATTATCCAGTCATTTCCATTATCCAATTCCTTAGGGAAGATAATATTTTCAGATTCTCCGTATTCAAGAAAACGACCATTTAATTCCGAATCAGTTTTCAAATTTGAAGTATCTAGACCAAGTTTGTCTAATTGTTTTAAAAACCAATTTCTCATTTAGGCAAAATTTGCTACAACG
>NZ_CANMDU010000065.1 GCF_947496775.1 uncultured Maribacter sp.
GATGCTGTAACTCTGGATAAATTAGCTAATGGTACTTTAGATGGTCAAGTAATGCAATGGGATGATACAACATCTTCGTGGACATTAGTAGATTTAGGTTCTGTAACAGTTACAGAAAATGATGGAGTTATAGGGAATGAAGTGGTAGGTCCAGCAGATGGAACATTAACACTTTCAGGATCAGGAGATACATTAAGTCCTTATAGATTAGCAGTTTCAGATGATGCCATTACTACGGCTAAGATATTAGACGGAACAATAGCAAGTGCAGATATCGCAGCAGATGCTGTAAATGCTTCAACAATTAATGCAGATGTAGCAGG
>NZ_CANMDU010000066.1 GCF_947496775.1 uncultured Maribacter sp.
GATTTAGATTGTTCCGCAACACCAGATGCTGAAATTAGCATTACGATGTCCGGCGGAAATCCAACATTTAATTTCGAAGTGCTTAGAGATGGTACTTCTATACAAGCAAGTACTGCAGTACCTAGTATTCCTTTTTCGTATTTCACTACTACTGCTGGTACTTATGAATTTATTATTACAGATACTGAAAGTTGTACGGTTACTACCAATGAAGTTACTGTTACAGCAAACAACCCACCAACAGTAGTTGAAGTTATTACAAATCCTCTTTGTAATACTAGTGCAGATGGCGTTG
>NZ_CANMDU010000067.1 GCF_947496775.1 uncultured Maribacter sp.
GTTCTTCCACTTTTAGCTTTAATTACAGTTCCAGGTTCAATAGTTAAGGTAGCTCCTTCTTTTACTGTTAAAGATCCTGTTAAGTTATACTCAATAGAAGCTAATAAAAGACTGTTTTCGGTAATTTCCCCGGACAGGTCAGTATTAGTAATTGAGTTAGCTGCTGATTTAGTTACTACGAAAGATTGATTAGCCCAGTCAAATGCAGATAAATCAGCACCAACACCAGCTTTTGTTTCTACAGTATTATCTGCTGACACACTAATACCATCAGT
>NZ_CANMDU010000068.1 GCF_947496775.1 uncultured Maribacter sp.
CACTAGTATTAGAAGCATTCGATGGGGTTATTGTAGCTGTTAAGGTTTGGGTATTCCCTTCTGTAATTGTTCTAGAAATTGGAGTAACACTAACTCCGGTTACTGGTATGGTAGCTACAGTTACCGTTACTATATAATCCTTAGTAGAACCATCGGCGGCTGTTACTCTATATGTTACTGGATTAGTGAAATCCTGTGCCGTTCCGGTTGTTGGGTTTAAACTAGCTCCCGTATGTACCACCGTTGGACTTAACGAACTTGCATT
>NZ_CANMDU010000069.1 GCF_947496775.1 uncultured Maribacter sp.
AAAATTACGCAAACCATTTGATTAAACCCCAAACCCCCGCATTAATTTTAGGTTTTGTTGGCAGTAGCTTACAGCGCAAACCTGACTCTCAAGGAAAGAGGATAGAACAATCCGCGTAGATTTTGCCGCATTTTCCATCCAGCTACAGACTTTAGCAAACACAGAAATGTGTGGCGAGCTCCAATATAACTACTAGGAATATGCAAGCCATAAGTCAGACTAGAGAACGATTCCGTAGCGATTGCGTGTTGGC